>JAEUJZ010000087.1 GCA_016794505.1 Myxococcales bacterium | reverse complement strand
TACCCCACGGCCAGCCTGGCACTCGTCAACTGCTGAGAAACGACATTACCGCGCGAACTGTACCCACTCATCTCGCCTGTCCCTTTCCGCGTGCGCCGAAGTGCGCCGCTGTGGGTACAGGCTTAAACCCCGTTCACGTCCCCGTCAACAAGAAAATAACCTCCGTCGCTGGCGACTTAATTACCCAGGGCCGGGGAAGCCATGGGCACGTCGATTAAGTGTACGATTAAGTACGCTTTGTCGAACTGCGATCGGCCAGTTTGCGAGTAACCATCCGCGCGGACGGCTTCATTGCACGTTGGCTGCATCACCGACGGGGGAGCATTGTGCGACACACTGAGACACAAACGCCCGCCCGCCCGAGGTGCCGTCGGACACAGCACAGCCTTGGCCAAGACCACTCAGACGCGGTAGGAAATCCCGACCACGCAGCCAGTGAGACCGAGCGGTCTCTATGTCAATTTATATGACTATCAGCAGGCCCACGCCTGATCGAGATTGCACATGACCGACCAAGGGCTGCTACAATAAAGATGCCACAATGATCAAGTTACTTGCCAAACTGGTTTGTGAGGGCATGGTGCTTGCCTGCGCCGCCTGTGCTGACTCGTCTATTGCTGTCGACCGCATCGGCTTTCATGACCTACGTCTGTCGGCTTCATCCACGTCTGTTCAGGCGGGCGAAGCTGTTTCCCTAAGCTGGCAGACCGGTGGTCCCCCCGCCTACCTTTCAGGAGTTGGACCGGTCGATGCGCAGGGGACTGCGGTGCTGAAACCACGGTTCACAACAACATATAGCCTTCTTACAGATTATTCAGCGGCATCGAAGGATATCACAATAGAAGTTACGGGAGTGAAAGGGGAGGACGACCTATTCCCTCGACGTGAGGAATACAGGAGCCATCAGCAACGAAACACAATGGCTGACTCGCTAACAATCTATCTCGGGGCATTAAGGAACAGGTTGCAAGACAAATTTCGGTTCTCATTGTATGACTACTCGCGGAATAATACAGTATATTTCATTACGCACCTCTCGGAGTCTTCAGTCCTTCTGCCCCCAAAGGGGGAGGGAGTTGCGACACAGTGGATCTCTTTCATGATTACAGTGACACAAATATCAGAAAAGAATTGCTTTAGAAGCGCTGCCAGCAGTTCACCGTTAAACTCAAGACAGAGACCCCAGTCCAAGAAACATCACCCAGTGTGTCTTAATGTCGACGTCGCAAGCAGAATAAAGTATCAGCTTCTTAGTGAGGAAGCAAAACGCAACCTTAATAATGATGATGTACATGCAGTCAAATCCCTGGACCTGTTATCAGATATTACACATATTGATTAAGACAGCACGCATGGGAGCTTCGCCATGAATACAAAATCAGGGTCATTATTTAGAATGATGTTTCTGTGGTTGTATTTGTTTTGTTTTGCTTTCTGTATCGTGCTAATACTTGCACTGTACCACAAAAATCGCATTCAAGCAGGTTCCGGGACAACCAATGACCCTAATAATTTAAAAAGCGGTCTGTTTCAAGTTTATTCATCATACTCGACATATATCGCAATATTAACGGCATTCTATTACAATTCCAGAAAAATATCAAGCAATCCTGAACAGGAGCAACAGGTCGGAACCGCATTTTGGATAGCGTTGTTCTCCTCTGTGCTATGGAATGCACTGAACGTGCTGTCATTAGTAAGGTGCTGGTACGGAGGAACCATAGAAGCAGCACTTGATATGATCGGCTACTGGGGGACTCTGTTCTCGTTCCTACCTGCGCTATTCATTGGCCTATATATCGCAAATCCAGTTACCAATAAACCATAGATAACTTAGCAATACCATCAATAAGCATGAAAGCAATCGTTCACTTAATCGTCATGATGATCATAGGATTAGTCTCCTCTCAGACATCTGCAGCCAAATCAACTGATTGGGCATTGATTATCGGAATAACGAAATATGTCCATCCACAAGAACGTGAAGTAAAAATTGAATATGCCGCAAAAGATGCCATTGCATTTCGTGATTTTTTAGCTAGTCCAGAAGGCGGGAGATTCGACTCTGAAAATATTAAGCTGATGATTGACGATGATGCACGCCGGGAAAATATCAATGGAGGAATATCGTGGCTAGGAAGGAATGCACAAAATAGCGGCACAGTCTATGTTTATATATCGGGGCATGCCGTATTATCTGGAAACAATAATTTGCAGCTAATCCCCCATGATGGGAGTATTGATGATTCGGTCAATTCGCTGATATCGATCGATGAATTCATACGGCATTTACATGAACAAGTCGATTCAAGAAACATGTTCATATTCTTGGATGTCTGCCATGCCGGCGCAACCATTCCGTCGCAATATTTCCCAACGTTACCCGGACGTAGTCGGATGATTTTTGCGTCAGCAGCAAAAGACCAAACTGCGAGAGAGAGCCGCGAATTGGAAAGCAGCATTTTTTCGCACTATTTGATTGCTGCACTAAGGAGTGCCGCGAAGCAGGCACCCGATGGGAATATGCGTGGCTCGGACATAGTAGATCGAGTGACAGCGCAGGTTCTTGCTCAAGCGCTGAAAGAGCACCATGTGGAGCAAAGACCTATTGCATGGCCCAGCCCCCCACCGAACCTAGTCCTGGGGAGACGTGTTACTGACCGATCGCCATCCCTCAATGACCAACAGATGGGTCCACCGTTCGACCTGCATGTTCCTCCTCCAGCGCCGCCTATGCCAAGGAGTTCAAGACAGGGACTGCTTTGGGGGCTTGTTGGCGGTCTCGGTGTGGTCACTGTGGTCGGAGTAACGGTTGGCCTCATCGCGGGGCTGCACCCGTGTCTTGGCTGTTTGGAAAAGACACTTACGTATTAATTGGAGACATTCATGGGCAGGACTCTGATGACTAGTCTAGGTTATGTTGCGCTATTATGTGCTCAATGCCTTATTCTGATGGGGTGCAGTGGCAAATCATTGATTTTGAGCATTAGCGACAACAGGAAAGACTCAGTTGACCATTACTCTGTTTGCGCACAGGTAAATAATCTTAAAGCAGACTCGTTCCGCGTATCACCGTCAATCTCAAAAATCAGAATGTTCAACCAATTAGAAATTCCGGACTTTGCAGAGGCGCGTCTAAGTGTTCGTGCGATTGATGTTAACGGACTTGTCATTGGATCCGGATATTCGTCCACTCACTGGACGGCTAACGCTTTGGTAGAGCAGATTGACGTTACTATAGATTACTTTCAGGAACCTTATCGATGCTCCTCCCAAACTGGTTTCTGTGCGGACCCTCAGTATGAACAACGTGATATCGCCTGGCGTGGTGTGTGGTTATCGGAATCCGGAGACGAAGGTTGGGCGGTCGGGGCAGATGTTGTCTATGCCCCAGAGAGGCCACTGCGACCAAGACTATCTCATTATACACACGGTCGATGGGAGTTGGTTCCGGATGAGATGCTGCCTAGTGGATTAGCAGCCCAAAATATCTTCATCAATGCGGTCTGGGGCAGCGACCAGACCCACGTGTGGGCGGTCGGAGATCGTGGGACGATCCTCTATTGGGATGGTGTTCGCTGGAATGATATTTCCAGGAAAAATACTTGCACATATTCCAATGATTTGTATGGCGTCTGGGGCACCAAGCAAACTATAGGAGTTCGAGGGACCGCTGATGTGTGCAAGCCTTGGGTAGTGGGGAATAATGGCACCGTTAGCTGCTTGGATGGAAGTTTATGGGATTGTTCTCGGAAGGTTGAACTAACATCCAATCGAATTGCCGTATTACGCAAATTGGGGGGAAGCAGCCCATCAGATGTCTGGTTGGTGGGTGGATACGTGTATTGCCTCGAGAAAAATTGCCCAGCATATCAATTGTTAATGAAATACGAAGGCGGAAAATTTGTGGAGGTGAACCGCGATGGCATTGAGCATCCAGGCTATCTGACGAACATATCTGGAGTCGGCGCAGAACACGTTTGGTCGGTAACAGATACCGCAGAAATACTAGAATGGAATGGAAAAGAGTGGACCGCAAGACAACCTAAAACGCGTGATAATAGCATCGATTTTGGCGCTTTGGACAAGGACATGAATTACGTCAATGGATTTAACGCTGTTTGGATGGGAGCGCAGAATGACGTCTGGATTGCGATGTATTCTGGCAAAGTTTTGAACTGGCACATGAACTCTGCTGGGATTGAGAGTTGGAATGTTAGCGCAACGCCATCGCCATTAGCTCTGCTGGCTCTGTCGGGCAGTGACAGCTGCAATATGCTACTAGCCGGGCATGCTGACTACCGCGCAGTGTACTTACCAGACGAACTGCCCGATGACCCATGAAACACTGACAAAGACCACAGATGCCGCACCAAGATGGGTCTGGCGGCGGATTAACTGTGCTACCGCTACCCACTGCCCCCCGGTGTCACCTGATGGGCTCAATGCCCGCCTTTTCCGCGGACGCTCCTGACGAGCTGCCGCCCACGCGCAGTTCCAGGCGGTTTGGTGGAGTCTGGTCCTGCTACCCGAATTTGAGGGCCATTCCCTCATCAACTGTGCAGCATGCATCAGCAAGGTCTCGACCTCGATTTGGCTTCGTGGCGCAATGAAGCATCAAATCTATTTTGCATGTCGACATAGCACATCGCTATTGCGTGACACTAGGGTGCAATGGCGGATTGACACAGAATGCCAGTAGCACCGCGCAGAATGTTAGGGTCCTGTGCGCCTTGACGAACACATCGAATCCAGCCTGCCGAAGCTCCCGTTCCATCACCACATAGAACAGATGCCCAAGTGACTGCGGCAGCTGACTGTGCGTCACAAAAAGTGCTGAGTCTGCTTCTGTCTCATCGCCATGTCGCGCCCCCCCCCCGGACAATGACGCTAATAGATCAGAGCTCACTGCCCCTGACAAGTGGCGACTGGGGACTATTGCAACACGAAGCTAACGCCTCTTTAGTCTCCCCAGTCGATAATCGTAATCAAAGCCATTCTGTCGGCAGAATGCGATCACTTGGTTGCGCATAGAGCCGTCCTGGTAGCGCTCCATCGCCTGTTCTGCTCGTTCTGGAATCTTGAGGGCACAGGCGCATTTCCCGACGATTGCCCATAAAGATAGTGGCTCATAATTCGCATAATCTTCTGCGATGGCCATCGCTTCCGCATATCGTTGTTGCTGGAAATAATCATTCGCCTTCTTGATCATCACCAGAATTTCAGACTGTAGCGGTGGTCGACTGAATGTCCCGTCTCGATTTCTCTGGAGACCGAGCGCCCTGCACTCAGCCACCACCTCCTGAGCAAGATTCTCCCTGTTGATCGATCTTAGCTGAAGATGATTAACAGCCTTCTCAATTAGCTCATACCGGGGGATATTACAAGCAGACAATCCGAGTACCCACCAGCACTGATAGTACTCGGGCTTTGCGTCTGTGCATTCAGTGGATAACTTGATGGCTTCCTCGTAACGAGCCTTTTTCCATGCTCGGTACGCTTTCTCGATTAATGGATCAAGAGGCGGGGGCTTGGGAGGCGAAACTGAGCCTGGGCCGTCCTGCCCAGGGGCCAAATCGGGAGTCCCAGGCGACTGCGAGAGCGGCATACCCAGAGTTGGTTCGCTGGGTTCCTGGGTCGAGTGTTCCGCCGTGCGGGAACCGGCCTGCTGGCCGTAGGGTGTATCTGTTGGTAAACCGCTTCCTGAACTGCGTTCGACGCCAGTCGATATTCGGGCAGGGTTGCCGGCGGTATCAGCAGCGCTCGTGACCCGCCCTGGGGGCGCCCGGTTGAGCAACCACCATATGACCATCAGGATTGCAGCAACCAACAGCGCGACGGCCGGAAGTCGCCGCCGATTTCGATGGAGCAGACGTCGCCAATAGAAAGCCGAATTGAATCCGACGAGGGTTTGCTTGTTTGCTGGCCCACCAGCCACTGTTCGCTTGTTGCTGTTGTGGACTGCGAGGGTCTGGTTTTGCGGGTTAGTGGTCGCAAGTAGAGTGTTTTGCTGTTGCGCGGCACCTTCTGCATGAGCAGGGCGTGGCAGCATGTCCGGCGTAATCGCTTGCCGCTGAGCTG
The DNA here is from genome assembly GCA_016794505.1 of Myxococcales bacterium. Classification (GTDB taxonomy): domain Bacteria; phylum Myxococcota_A; class Polyangia; order Palsa-1104; family JAEUJZ01; genus JAEUJZ01. Next base: position 40,214 of record JAEUJZ010000087.1, on the reverse strand, counting down.
TTGGGGCCTCGCTGACTGCAGTTCGCAGGGGTTCCAACCGAACCAGCTTCGACGCAGCTGGGGGTTCGTCAGAGATGCCGGTTGCCATCGCCTGGGATGATTCAGTAGTCCCAGCCGTCACTGGTGGAGCCTCAGCTCGCTGTGCGAAGTGCTGCACGTTGATCAGGGACAGGGGCTGCGTCGGACGCTGATCTCCGCTGGCTGTGGCATCCGTCCGGCTCGCTTGAGCCGCAGGCGGCTGCTCCGCCCTGATAGTCGGTGTGGTGACTGCCTGCCTTCCCTGGACCGTTTGCCGCTCTGCCGGCGGTAATGCGGAGGACGCGACAGCTGACCTATCGAGAAGCGAAGGTACGGCAACATTCCCAGAGAGGGACGGCGAGCTGGGTCGTGGCGGCTGCGTCGGCGAGTTCGCGATGGAGTTGAGCAACCTCAGAATGCTGCGGAAGACCTCTTCCATGCTGGGACGTTCATCCGGCGGCTTTCGCAGCATGGAGTGAACGAGAACCGCCACGTTGGGATCAAGCTGTGGCAGACGCTGAAGCAGAGGGGGCGGCTCCTCGCTGACATGCAAGGCGAGGAGGCCGACGACGCGCTCTGAAACAAACGGGGGACTGCCAGCGAGCAGCTGATAGAGCATCACTCCCATCGAATACACGTCAGACCTGTCCGTGACGCTCTTCGCCCCCTGGCACTGCTCTGGGGCCATATAGGTCGGCGTGCCCATCAGCATATCGCTGCGAGTGCGAACTGGCTGACTGCTCAGTGTCTCGACAATTTTGGCGATACCGAAGTCGAGAATCTTGACCCGTTCCCCACCAGGAACATCTGGGTCTTTCACCAGCATCAGGTTATCTGGTTTCAGGTCTCGATGTATGACCTGCTTCCGGTGAGCGGCAGCAAGTGCTGACGCGACCTGATGTCCGACCCGCAAGGTCTCTAATACCGTCAAGACCCGAACTCGTTCAATGCGGCTCTTCAGCGACTCGCCTTCCAGAAATTCCATCGTCAGGTAGGCGATTCCGTTTGTTGTATATCCACTATCAAAGATATGAATGATGCCGGGATGCGATATCGAATTTGCAGCGCGAGCTTCATTGAAAAAACGAGCGGTAATCTCTTTTTGGCTGGCGATCTCAGGACGAAGGACTTTGATCGCCGCGCGTCCCCCAACACCCTCATGGATGGCCTCATAGACCATGCCCATACCCCCTTCGCCGAGGAGTCGGACAAGCCTATAGTTGCCAATGAATTCGCCGATCATGGCCTACTGGAGTGAGACACCTAAGCCCTGACAAAAAGTCTTCAATTTGTCAGCGCGTGCATTTGACGTGTCTAGGTGTGATAGTGCTTGCCGCGCCCCAGGCTTGTCATGCAACCCACAAGCCGATTGTCCAATGATGAGCCAGGCTCGCTCTGGGAATAAGATCCGTCCACTGACAGCAAGAGACTGCGCCTTAGCATAGCTTTTTGCTTCAATAAGCGACTCTGCGGAGGTTAGGTTATCTTGAATGCATTCAGAATTTATTTCATTGACAATAATATTTGCCTTCGGCGATCCGCCTGAGTTGATATGTTCGACGATGTCTTTGACCATAGTGCGGTCATGCGTATGACAAGCGGCCTTCGCCTGCAACGCCACGCATGGAAGTTGCTGGCGGTTGCATTTCTCGGCTGCCTTCACCGCTTCCGCGTATTGGTGTGCTCTGAAGTACTTCTGTGCAATCTGATACGCGGATGGCGCTGTGCTTGGCTTGTTCTTTGGGGGACTCTCCTCGGCGGTCGTTGCCCGTCCCGGGCTCTCGGCAGGCTTGGTGACCTCGTGAGTTGCCGCATTCCTCGCGCTGCTTGATGAAGAGTCGTCCGAGGCCGAGCGCTCCAATGCGCCACGGATGGATGCCGGTCGTTCGCTTGGCACAGAGACTGGCACGGGTCGCATCCGCCAGCCGATTACGGCAATGCCAGCCAGGGTCACCGCCCCGATGCCAGCAGCGAGGACCATCAGCCGTTTTCGCTGCGGCACGGTGCGTCGCTTCGCTTCACTGGCCGCCCCCGTAACGGTACTGCTATGCAGCTTGCTGGGATCCGCTTCCGCCTGAGCCGGTCCGGGCTCCTCGGCCATGGCCCGCGCCATTTCCAGCAGGAGTTCCCGAGGTGGCTTCGTAAGCGGGAGGGTTGGAACATGACTCGGCCCGGAGCCCGCCGCCGCGTCGGTCCCGTACAGAAGCGACGACTCAATGCGCTGCAGCTCGGCCTGCACGGTTTCCATCGCTGGCCGAACCGTTGGTTCCTTCGCAAGCATCGCCGCAATGAGATTCGACAGCGCTGGATGTGCATCCGGCGCAAACTGCGCCAGCGGTGGCACAGTCTCGGTCACCTGCATGATCAAGAGCGCACCGGCTGCATCCGCGATGAACGGCGGACGCCCCGCAAGCATCTGGTAGAAGATCACGCCTAGCGAATAGACATCGGAGCGGTCGGTCACCAGCTTTGCGCCCTTGCACTGCTCCGGTGCCATATAGGCCGGTGTTCCCATCACCAAGTTGCTATCGGTGACCGATGCTGCACCGCTGAGCCCCTCCGCCAGCTTGGCGATACCGAAGTCCAGAATCTTCACGCGTTCACCGCCGGGGATGTCTGGATCAGCCACCAGCATCAAGTTGTCCGGCTTCAAATCGCGGTGGACGATGTTCTTGCGGTGCGCAGCGGACAGCGCCGATGCCATTTGTCGCCCAAGTCGAACGACATCGGCAGACCCAAGCTGCCCAATGCCATCAAGTAGCGAGCGGAGAGACTTCCCCTCCAAGAACTCCATCGTCAGAAATGCTGCGCGCTCGACGGTATGCCCACAGTCAAAGATACGGACGATACCTGGATGCTGGATGGCATTTGCCGCCCGCGCCTCGTTAAAAAAGCGCCCGGCGACTTCGGGCCGCATCGAGACTTCGGGCCGCAGGATCTTGACCGCTGCCCGCCCGCCAGCGGCCTCGTTGTACGCCTCAAACACCATCCCCATCCCACCTTCGCCGAGCAGTCGAACCAGCCGGTAGTTTCCGATGATCTGGCCGATCCAGTCGTCGCTGGCGCGTAGCTCAGGTGGGACGCGGGCTGTCATCGGGGAAGCCCCCTCGGAAGCGCCGGTCTGTCGCCACGGAGTTGCAGTGACAGCAAGGGCGACCAAGACGAGGAGCATGCCCGATCAACGATGGAGAACTGCGCAGCGAGCCGACACCCGCACTCCAGGCGTCGTCGCGCTTGAGTCAAGGTGGTTGTCTCCGTCTGTCGCATACCTATGCCCGACCTTGATGTCAGAGGGGAATCCGGTCCTTAACGCATCGTACCCTGCGGGTTCACCGCGTGTCTATACCGAGGACTTGGTGCATCGGCCATCGCGAAGGGCGCGGGCAGGGACTACACCCACAGCACAAGAATCTGCCACGGCGACAAAGCAAGTTGATATACTAAGCAAACTCGACTTATTGGTGCCGACCCTCATGCCCCCCCAAGCACGAGTCGGAGATGCGTCCATGGTGCCAGCCGACGCTCACGGCTGCCCGGCATGCCCACACCCTGCCGTGGGGCCAGCGATCCAAGGCTCCCCAAATGTTCTGACCAATGGTCTGCCCTCGGTACGGGTAGGCGACGCGGGCATCCACGCAGCTTGCTGTGGGCCAAACAAGTGGAATGCGAAGACGGGCAGTCAATCCGTACTGATAAACGGGCGCCCCGCCCACCGACTGGGTGACTTAGTCAGACACTGTGGCGGGGTTGGCCGATCTATTGAGGGCAGCAGCAATGTCATCGTTGGAGATTTAGCGCTTGGATCTGGGAAACAGATCCATCGCCCAGAAGAGGAGGATTCTGATTGGATCGAGTTCAAGATCACTGTCCATGGAATTCCGGTTCAAAATTTCAATTTTGATTATACCGACAGCTCTGGATCACGCCATCCAGTCAATACCGGAGCGGATGGACGAGCGTATCTGGGAAAAGTAAAGAAAGGCGTGGGATGCGTCAATGAGTGATAAGTATACATCAGGAACCATGTATGAATTCGATTTTCAGTTACCAGTCTTTCATCCACCTCGCGCGCTTTATGCCGGTAACTTTGACGAGCATTTTATTCAAGCAACAGTAACGGATGGTAATGGGAGTTTCATTCGGCAAATCTATGAGAACCTAGATAGCGCAAGCCCTCACTGGAAGCTACTAAAAAATAACGAGAGTCGATTTCCGTTTTACATTAATCTAAGCAAAAGCAGCGAGACAGTTGCGATACCATTTGGTGCATTGGTTGGACTGGCGGCAGACCATTACGAATCATCAGAGGATCTGTACTACACGTCCAACAGGGAACTTAATGCAAACATGTGGGTAGTCAAGCACGCGCTGGAAATAGAGAAGCTGCTTCGGGAGCCCAAACATTTTACGCCAGAAATGGATGCCGTTCGGCGGTATTTTCGACTATTGCTAAGCAATTACGATCATTTCAACAATGATCTTGGAGCGCTAAAGAGATTCAGGAAAGAAATGGCAAAGGCGTTATCAGTAGCGAAAGACTCATTCAATACACGAGATTTAGCAGCGGCGCAAGAACTCTATCACCAATCTTTGGTTTATTGTGCATTCGCATGTCATTTTCTGACTGATTGTTTTTCGGCTGGGCATATGCGAACACCGCGAAGAAATGTTGTCAAAGCTTGCACTAAGATATATGGTCACGACACCTTTGATTTGTCAATTGTGCTTAGCGCCGTGCCAATCTTTATCCGCAAAGATGAGCTTATTGGTGCATTGTATGCGTTAGCTGCGCACGACATTGACTCCAGGAATGGTCTTATTGTCGATTCTTTTCATCCGGAAAACCAAGAAAAAGTAAGATATATAGCAAAAGGGGATGGCTTTATAAAAGAGAGCAAAGACGGCATTTGGTTAGCCAATAAATCTGTGCAGTGCGCCTTGTTGGCTATCTATCAGATGAGATTCTTCGGAAGATGTGACTATTCTCCTGAAACGGGAAGCGGGGGAGGGCCAGACAATCCAGAGCTATATATACCTACAGTCTGGAGCGGAAATGTGCCCAGCCCGCTATTTTCTACCGATGATGCAAGTGTCGACGGCCTGCTATGGCAAGTAACGTCTGAGGAAAGAAAGAAAACAAGCCAATACGGCGTCTTAAAGTTAGCAATAAGACTATATTCGTTGCGCTCAGGTTAGAATGCAATTGATTTCCCTATCAATGAAATTTCTATCGGCTATATTTATCATGACAAAAATGATGATCTATTTTCCGAAAATACACTAAGATGATGTACGCCTGCCAGATGGATTCATTTATTATCCTTCGGTTCGCTCTGTGAACCCGCCCCCTCTCCCCACCGCAACTGTGCGCATTGGCCCCACCTGAACAGCTGTTTGAAACGCTGCCGTACCCCTTCTCCAAGGCCAACAGCAGCGTTCGCTACGCCACTCGTCCGATCGCATGAGGGCACGGCTGGCAGGAGCGTCTCTCACCAACGCTGATCGATCTGCATCGGCGCATGATGGCGCGGCACTCTGGCGAACTCGCGAAGCGACGTGAATACGAATCGGACCGCTGAGCGCGATCACTTGGCGCCGGTAGTGACAGTTCTTCCGGTATCGCTGCTGCCGGCCCATCGTCATCCGCATCGCTGTAGGTTTCCGCAGAGGGCGCGCGAAGGTCATGCGCGCCCTATCACAGCGCTTGCTCGAAGGCGCACCAGCCACTTGTCGCCGCCACTTCGTGATCCAGCAGAGTAGACTCGCCGCTTTGCACGAGGAACCAGCAGCGATGAAGAAGCAAGCGGAGATCAGCACGCAGGACGGCCTGCTTGAACTGGCCGGTACCACGCAGATTTGGATCTGGGCTCACCCCTGTCGGATGGAGGACTGCGACTGTCGGCTGGCCATGATCCTGACCACAAGCGATGGACGCGCCGCATTACTCGAACGAGGGTCTGACGTTCACAAAGCATGGCACGCAGGCGCGGACTTCACGCGCGTCGGCTCCCCGACGATGGGCCTCGACGTCTTCCTGCTGAATATCGACTCCGTGGACGCGTTCTTGGTGGGCTCGCAGACCCCGCTCGATGTGACCTCGCACCCGCACGTGCGCGCCGTCCTTGATCGGTTGGACGGCGAAGTTCTGGACGCCATCGGGCGCTTCTACGATCACAGCCGAGGCAAGGAGGATCGTGCGACGCGCGCGGTCGCCGCGAAGAAGATCGTCCTTGCAGGGTGGTCTCGCGGAGACATGGTGGAATATGGTTCGCTCGGCGGTGCGCGGCGCGATCTGTATCGCTTGGATGGGAAGCTGTTCGAAGCACATGAATCGTACTGCCCCACCCCCAAGTGTACGTGCGGGGAAGTCATCGTTGGCTTTGAGCAGTGCCAGCCCGGCGACGCGACAGACGCCGGACACCTGACCGTGCATCAGTCCGGCGGCCTGCAGTTCGCGCCCAGCACGGGCGGAAAGGATCAGCTCGATCGACTGTGGTCGGCATTTCGCCAGCGCCACCCGCGATATCGGCAGCGACTCGCTCGCCGCGATGCGTGGATGAAGTCGCTGGGCAGTCGGCTAGTCGCCGATTCCGATCCATCGCTCGCCGCACCACTGGCCAGCGTCGGCCGCAACGATCCATGCCCCTGCGGATCCGGCAAGAAGTACAAGAAGTGCTGTGCCGGGGTGAATGCAGCCGGCGCAGGCCGCTTCGCAGAAAGCTCCACGTAGCCCGGTGTCGCAAACCAAAGGCGCAGCCATGCCGCTGGCTGGCGCGGTGCCATGACGCGCTATGCAGCAGAGCCATGAGGCAGGGAGCCGACTGGCTCCACGCCGTCCGTTCGATCGCTCGTACCACTCAGTTCGCTTCGGATCGTGGCATCCAGGTCGCTCGCTGCGGGCGCTCGGGCTGACTATGGACCATCAAATGATTCTCCACTGCGACCTTGGTGAGAATCATCAGCTCAAAGTCGTGGTCGCGGCGACCCAACCGCAGCAAGCGCTGCGGATCCAGCGTCACGAAGCGAGCACGCGTAACGACGCGAACGGCACAACGCGAACGCTATCAGCCCAAGGCAGCACGACAACCAGACCACATCCGAACCGCAGCCGCATCGTATCCGCGCAGCATCCGTGCAGCATCCGTGCAGCATCCGCACCGTATCCGCGCCGTATCCGCGCCGTATCCGCGCCATATCCGGAAGCGAGCCGGATCGCGGAGTTCAAGAGATCCAGGATGTTGGCATGGCCCCATCGATCGAATTATGAACGGCTGCTGTACGGCTGTTGCGCGGCTGGTGTCTGGCTACGGTCCGGATGCTGTGCGGCTACGGTCCGGATGCTGTGCAGCTGAAGGCCGGCTTGTTCCTGACTTCAGTGCATTGGTCTGCGTCACGGCGTGCGAACGCAAACGAGCCGATAGGTATCATCGAAATGGGACGCCAGTGCCCGCTGGCTGGCCTTCGGAATTTCGGGTCGGGGGACAGCTTGGAGCTGAGTGCGGCGGATCGGGCAGCGCTCATCAGCGCCGGACCAGGGCCAGCGGCCTGCCGGCGGAATCGACAGCAGCAGGCGCCAATCCTGCAACGCAGAGGTGACGCGGACACGCTGTTTCCGTGACGCACAGCGGCAAACGCGAGCCCGAACACTTCTGGCTTCGCAGACCATCGCGAGGTCGCTTTCGTTGCCGGCCCTGTGGCCACTCGCGTGCTGTGGCTGATGCTCGTTGCGCGGCTGGTTGCGAAGGCGGTTTTGGAGCTGTTCCCGCAGACACTTCCGGAGCTGTTCCCGCGGTCACTTCCGGAGCTCAAGCGGAGCTAGTCTCGAATTTGCAGCAGGTCGCAAAAGGTCGCTCAAGTTTGGACCAGGCCCCCCTCTTTCTGACGGTGTATTTCTTGCAAAGACCCTGGTGAGGACAGCTCCGCTAATGGCTCCGCTAAGTGCGCTGCGATGGCTACAGGAAGCAGCGAAGGCAGATCTTCAAGCGGCTGTGCAGCCGGCATCGCAGATTGTATTGGCCGTGGCGTTGGCACTGGCTGCGCCCTGCGTGATGCAGTCTTGCGTTCGCGTTGGCGTTCGCTGCGCGTGAACGTAGGCGATCGCGTCATCGCACGACGCAGCCAGCGGGGCACCGAAGCATGCTAGTCAGCCGCGGGGAGCCATGACTCATTTGTTGCGCGGCGTGGCCACGGGGATGAAAACGCGAACGCAGTGTGCCTTTGGCTCACGGCTGGGTTGGCTCTCGGACGATGGATTACAGAGTCAGATACAGGGTCACTCGCGGGGTGGCTCGCAGATTCGTAGGCGGCGCCTGTAGTGACACCGCCATCTGCGATCCTCAATCATCACCGATGCGTCACGGCAAACGAAAACGGCAGCAGCCTGCACGCTATCCGCTCGCAGAAACCAGAGTCATCCTGCACCGTTACATCACGACGGGAAACCATCACACCAGCGATCGCGAAAACTGGGTATGCAGTGTCAGCAGTGCGACAAGACGTTCTTGGCGAGTCGTCCGTCGGTCAGGAAATACTGTGATGCGGCCTGTCGAGCGAAGGCGTATCGCGCACGCAAGCGATCGGCTCGAACGCCATCGCGTGGCGAGGAGACTGCGACCACTCGCAGCAGCATGGGGCAGAAATCCACGGCCGAAGATCGGCGCTGGGATGGGCGAGGGCCAAAGCGGAATGTCTCACAGTACGCCCGCTGCGCTCGTGAACGATCTCGTGTGGCGTTCGATGAGCAGGTGCTCTCGCAGGCGCCAGCGGGTGCAGTCGGCTATCGCTTGGTCCTGCCGGTGGGGGATGCGCACGAGTCGCCACGCATCGTGCCAGATTCCAGCGGGCCCGGAGCATTGCCCTACTGGCGTCTGTACCCGTTTGAACTGCCGGATGATCTGCGGCTGCGCAGCGGTCGGCGGTATCGCTTACTGTGGGTAGATGCGAGCGGAGCACGGCTGCCTCCCGATGCGAGTCGCTACCTTCCCGCTCTACACTTTTTCTTGGGGCCACCTGACGCGCAGCAACTGGCGCCCGATGCGAAGCGGCCACGGTCATCACGCATCGGACGGCAGCGACGAGAATCAGGGCCAGCAGCCAACGCACCAGCCCCAAGTAACCCTAGCGCTGAAGTCGTGGAGCCAGGGCTTGTCGCCTCCACGCTCGACCCTACTTCGCCAGAGACTCCTGCTTCATCAGCGCCGATGCATGACAAGGACGCCACGCTTCGCCAGGATGCCGTTGGCACAGCAGGCAGCACTCCCGCAGCATCTGCTTCCACCGAACCTTCAGTGTCGGAACTCGAAACACCGACATCCGCAGCATCGGCTGCATCGGCTGCATCGGCTGCATCGGCTGCACCGGCTGCACCGACAGCACCCGAGCCCGTGTCCCCAGCGGCTGATGCGCAGACCAAACAGACTGAAGATGTGTCGGCTTCGTCCACCATCGAGCCTGCCGAACAACATGCAGCGATTGACCTCTCGCTTCCCAACGAGTCCACTGCGGTCAATCCCACTCCGCAGAGGGCCAGCTTCGACGAGACTTCGATTATTCCTGAGTGCTCGCCGCCGCTGTCTCCGCAAGAGCTCAGGTCTCTGATCCGCATCGTGCTTCACACCGAGCAGTGCGCGGCGCTTCAGCACGAGATCGACTGCATGCATGCTCGCGTTCGTGCGCAGTCGCCGCCGCCCAGCCCTGAGTTCCATCTGCGCGAAGAGGTTCGCGCTCAGATCCGCAGTGTGGTCCACGACGCGCGCTTGGCGCCCGCAGCTATCAAGCTGTACACCGCGTGGCTGCACTACCACGCACAGGGGCCGGCCGCGATGGCTCGACTGCCCGCGCCGTTCGTATCGCTGACCTTCTCCGACGCTGAGCGCATCATATCGGTGCTCAACAACGCACCGCGCCGTGCCTACGCCGAGTATGTCCTGGCGCGCGTCATGGCCCTGCATCAAGGACAGCCGGAGCCTCCGCAGCCCCATTCTGATCTCCCATCGAAGGTACGCCGACACATCCGCGAGCTCTTCAGCGATGCACGCTTGGTCGTCCTGATGCAGCACGGCATCTGGACGCGCGAAGGGCTGCAGGTGCTGAAGGCTGAGCAGGCGAAGGGAGGAGCCGGAGAGAGCAACGCGGCGAAGGTGCAAGGACAGGCAAGCTGAAGCATCGCGGCGGCCATCCACCTGGCCACTCTGGCGAACCCGTTCGAGCGTGACGAATTATCGCAGCTTGCGATCCGTACGCAGCAGCAACGCAAAAATGAACGCGCCGCAGAGTGGTAGCAGTGCGAGGAGCAGGAGCACATGCAGCGGTGGCCAGCGCAGCCAAAGCGCACCTACCTCGCCAGCCAGCCATGCTCCGACGGCGAGCGCGAGATACCACGCGCCCATGCAGACCGTGAGGTGCTGAGGCGGAGCCAGCCGCGCGAGAAGCGACAGGCACAGCGGTGCGATCAAGATCTCGCCGAGCGTCAGCAGTGCCAGGCAGCACACGAGACCGATGATCTCCGCGGCCAGGTTGCTGTGCTGTGCATGACACTGGTAAGTGTCGGCGCCGCATTCAGTCGGGGCCGTAACAGATCCGTGGTTCTTTCGTTGCTTCCCCGTTGGCATCGCGTTTGTCCGTCGGAACGGCCGTTGCTTGAGAGCTTGTCTTCCCTCGTACGATCCGCTCGTGAAGCGTGGGTGCGCCAACGGTCGCGAGCATGGGTGCGCCAATGGTCACGAGCGTGGGTGCGCCAACGGTCGCGGACAACGCGCTCTGCGCCCGAACGTCGCGAGCTCACAGCGGAATCGCGGTGGTGACCGCTGGCTGCAAGCGTGGGTGCGCCAACGGTCGCAGGCGTTGGTGCGCCAACGGTCACGAGCGTGGGTGCGCCAACGGTCGCGCCGCGGTCGCTCTCACGAAATTCCAACGCTGGGCCAACGCCCGCCAACGCTCGCATCTCAGATCAGCCGGTGTGTCACGCGATCCCACGACCGCTGACATAGGCTCCGCGGCACGTGACTGTGGCAACGCAGACCGATCGCTGCTTCGTGGACACAGCTGCGATAAACCCAGCGTGACGCGCGGCATTTGCGTGACGCTGTCGTGACGCTACACAGCCTTCGGCGAACGGCACACATCGACCCGGTGTGGCTGCCAGCAGGCGTGACTGACTTGCTCGATGTGCGGCAGGGCTCAAGCACAGACGAGCTGAATCGCCGCGATCGATACGCCGAACGCGAACGCTAGCAGGCACGCATCACGCATCACGCACGCCGCAGCCTGTCCCGCTGCCGCAGCCAATGCTCTATGCGATGCCGGCTGCGGGGCTGCCTTCGCAGCGCTACCCGCTGCCATTTGCGCTGCCATTTGCGCTGCCATGCTCGACGGAAGACTTGCAAGAAATGCACCGTCGAGAAAAAGATGAGATGCGGCGAACTTGGTCCTCCTTTTTTGACCGCTAGCAAGTTCGAGAATGGCTGCGATTGAGCTCCGGAAATGGCTGCGGAGAGCGCTCCAGAACTGGCTTCACAGCTGGCCGCACAGCTGGCATCAGGTGCAGCACGCTCGTGGCAGCAGAGCAGGCTGCGAACGCGACCTCGCGATAAGCTCCGCAGTCCGAAGCGTTCGCGTTCGCGCGTCACGGGAACGGTATGTTGTCGTCACGGCGGGCTGACAGCGTGTTGGCCCCACCGACAAGTAGTGACTGCGCTCCGCGAGGAGCAGGCCGCGCTAGATCGTCAGCGCGCTCACACGCTTGGGCACAGCGCATCGCTTCTTCAGCTCGGTCGCCTGCGGACGTCATGGATGTCCGCCAAGAATTGCCGTTCACTGCGGCTCGCGAACCCACGGCCCTGACGGCGCTTGACGAAGGGCCACCCAACCGATCGGAAGATCCGCGATGTCACCCAAGCTGGGGTCGATCGACAGGATGTGCTGCAAGTGAACAATGCGCCCATCCGCCGGGTCGTCTGTCGAGCCGCACAAAAACTGCCAGCCACCATCGTCCTCGTCATGGGAAACCATGAGGATGGGTCGGCCAGCCAGCACGGACGCCGTCGTGATGACACCCAGATTCGGATCTTCGTTGAACGTCTTGGGGATCATGTCGTCAGTTCTTTGGCTGAGTCTGCGGGTACCAGGCATCGCTGCGAAACTTCGTCGGCACCTCGTGCTCGTGCGGGTCGATGCCGCGGCTCTCTAGCTCCTCGAACCAGCGCTCTCGCTTGGACTCGGGTAGGCGAGCCCCACACCACCGACAGAATGAGATCCTCACCATCGATGAGGCACCGTCGTGAACGCGGATGCCAAACTCGTCAACCTTGGCGACGTACGCGATGAGCACATCTGGACACTCGCTCGGCGCGTGACCATGCGCACAGGTCCGTTCCAGCTCTTCCTTCATTCGATCGCAACAGGGCTTCATAAGGGTCTCAGAGAGCGAGCCATCTGCGAGCGCTGAGTACTCTGGCGAACCCGTTCAACCGTTGCGAATACGCCGCAGCTCCAACGATGCGAGAGCAGGCGCCATCCAGCCTTGGCATGCTCAGCCCGAAGCCGCGACCGGCTGCGGATCAAGATACGCCGCTTTGACCACAGCAAAGTCCCGCAGCAGTGCATCGCCATCCACCGCGACCTTGTCTTTCTTCAGCTTCGCGATCATGCGCCCGAATGCATCCTCAACACACGCGGCCAAGTAGCGCCGAATCTCGTCAGCACTCACCCCCTGCCAGCGCTGCCGCGGGACATAGATGTCGATGGTGATGTAGCGATCCTTCTTGCTGCGTCGCATCCGGTCACAGCCTTCTTGCTCCCAGTGCCAGATATCGCCGTCTACCCGGACCACGAGCGAAAACTCGTCCACCTCAGCGCTGTACGGCCCTCGGCAATGAGTCTGAAGCAAGTCTCGCATCACCACGATGTGCGGGTCCGTCGCCCGCCCCGAGGGCACATCACCTGTCTGGACGCCTACCGTGATCGTCGGGTTGTCACTCATCATGTCCTTCGCTTTGAGGAGCCCGCCTCTTGCCTGCCCATGGCTCCCGGTTCTCGGGACCTGGATTCGTTTCTACGAGCTCACGTTCTTTCCTGAGCATTTCCCGCCGAGGACCTCGCTCGATCGGTTCCACCCTGCCCCCTGCGATCTCCTTTTTCGAATACCTCTTCGTCGGGTTCTCGTGCTTGGTAACTCCGTGTTTGAGGAGATTACGATCCTTGTCGAGTTTTTGATATCGCGTTGCTGGACGATCATCAGCACGGTTTCCGTGCGGAGGCTTTGCTGGCGTGGACGCATCACTCTGACTGAGCCGATGTGTGGCGCCGGCCTCGCGCGTTTCTCGAAGCAGCCTTCGCGCTGCAGCTTCGTCGGTGTGCTCGGCCACTTCGTCGGCAGCGGCCTTGCTTGTGCGCTTGGCTGCAGCCTTCGCGCCTTGCTTGCCAATAACTGCCGCATCGGTGGTGTGCTCGACCGCTTCAGCGAGCTTGCCTCCGGTCCGCAGGATGCCAGCCGCAGGCACATACGTTGTCGGCGACGCCATCGCGTCCCCGACGCTCTCGACCGCGTCGCCTAGCTTCTGCGGCCAAGGCTTCTTGAGCCATGCAGCCGCGGCATCGAGCACTCCCTGCGCAGCATGCTTAGCATCCTCGCGCGTTGCGTTCCGCGCGGTCGAAAGAATCTTCTGTCCGACCGATTCCGCCTCGCGCACGGGAGTCGTCGCGCGCAGCGGCATACCTGCCGCCATCTCGTCGATGCCCTGCCGGACTTTGTCGTCGCCCTTCTTCAGTGCCGCAACGCTGTTGTCGATACCGCCGGCCCAGCGACGCATCAGGTAGTCGCTCGTGGACTGCGGCTTGTCGGGGCGCTCCAAGCACCACTTCTTCTGTGTCTGGTTGTGAGCCTTGTCTAGCTCGTCGTAGCAGTAATAGGAATCGTGGTGGCGATCCTGCTTCAGCTCGTGGCCGATGGGGATCACGTGCCCTCGGTTTTCGCAGCCTTGACCGTCAGGGGTCGGCGTTCCTACGCGCATCCAAGGCGAGCCCTGCCAGTACGCGAAGCAGTCGTTCTGCACAAGCAGCGGATGCATAGGCAGCCACCCTGCACGCGCGCTGGTGCGGTGCAGAAAGCAGTCGGTCAGTGCCTCATCGTTGCAGAGCCGCGTGTGTGCCTTGTTCCAAAAGAAGTGCGGCCCAATCGGTACGCTGAGCCCGTCATAGATGCACGACTTTCCATCGGGGGCGAGGGCGCCAAGCGACATCACTGGCTTGTGCTCGTCGTCGTACAGAACGCAGTCCTGCTTGAGGTACGGATCGATCGCCGCGAGCTGATCCTTGATCCATCGCGCGAACTCGACGGTCACATCGGCTGCAATCTCTGCGATCGGCGTCGCTGCACGACCTTGATAGGTCTTGCCGACACTCAGTACGATCGCCCGGACCAGCACAGCGGATGGCGCGAGACCTCCCATCCCAAACTGCACCGATACCCCGAAGTCCACACGGGCTTGTGGCCGAAAACTTAGGCCCAGCCCAAGCACCGATTGCTTTTGAATCGTGTTCACACCATCCGATGACAACAGCGCAGTGAGGACCGGAGTGATGCCGTCGTCACTCGTCTTCACATACGTCGGCCAGCCTCGCCCCAAGGCTTCGCCGTAAAGTTTCAGCGCGCGAAAGAAGGGCAGGTAGATCCCAAGCTGGGCCGCTGCTTCGCCGGTTGCGAACCCTCCGCGCCAGTCATACAGCGCGCCCAGACTGGTCGTGATCTCGATGGGGCCGAAGGTTCGCGAGGCCACCATGCGTAGCGCAGAAAGATCGGTCAGCAGACCCAGCGAGTTCGCGCCGCTGAAGGGGCCAACGCGCACTTGCTGTTCGTAGTGCAGGCCGATGCGCAGGTGATGGGCGGGGCGATAGTGCGTCGCTCCATCGTCGTCACGCTCCATCTGTGGCGCTTGGCTCAGCGGCAGCAGTGGCCACAGCAGCGCGGTCAGGTTCAAGCGCAGCGGGCCGTGCTGGTGAATCAGCGCTCCGCCCTCCTGCCAGAAGCTGAAGTCTGTCGCGACACCGCCCGCGAAGCGACCGAAGAGGCCCAACGTGACGCCATAGGGAAAGACGGCCGCGGCATCGCGCTGGTCCGTCTTCGGTAGGACCATCAGGTGCGCGTAGGCGTGCGCTCCGAAGTCGTCGATGTCGAGACAGCCGACGAGATTGCTGTCACACAGCGGGCTGTAGTGCGGCAGCAGAGCAGGCTGAGGCATGACGCGCGGCTCCGCGGCGGCGGCGGGCACGGCATGCAGCACAGCGAGCAAGAAAACCAAGAACACTCGATGGAAACAGTCGGGGGCGGTGGACATCGCGAACTCCGGGTACGGCAAAAAATCGGAACAATGCCGACGGCTGGTCGGCGAAACACAACGAGGGGAAAGAGGCGGAAACCTACCACATGGATGAGTTCGCTTGTGCCGCTCGGACAAAACTACGCAACCATCCGATGATTCTCGACGATAGTCAGGTTCGATCTGTGTTCTTTGTCGGAGCCCCGCGATGGCGTTCGAGCATGAGCTTCAGAAGAAGCCGAATCCGTTTCTGCCTTGGCCGCTGAGCCCCCTGCATCCCGCGCCGGCGGAGCCCCCTGCGATGAGCTGCCAGACTCCGGCGACTCCGGCGATCTCTGCGCCGCAGCCGGCCATGTGCCCCGTGGACGGGGCGGTCGCGACGGAGCGAGCGGCTGCGATGTCGCACTGGGCCGACGCCGCAGGGGCGCATGCGGCAGAAAAGAAGCCCGCAGCGCAGAAGCCGGTCAGCGGCTTTGACCAAGTGGTCAACGGGCAAAACGGTGCCAGCATCTCGACCGCTGACGCGCCCGCCGAGATCGCGCTGCCAAGGCACCTACGGCGAGGCATGCAGCGCGCGTGGCGTCACTCGATGCCGCACGGTCGGTCGCAGGAACAGGGCGGGCTGTACGTGCGCAACTCCGACGGCAGCACGCAGTGGCTGCCGGGCGCATCGGGCGACTCGGGATCGTTCGCAGTCAACTACGACGACGTGAAGCCCGAACAGACGGTCCTGGCCATGGGCCACACGCACCCGTACAGCAAGCAGGAGGGCGGCTATCGCGACGTGCCGTTCAGCGGTCGCGATCTGGCGCTGCATGTCTACGAACAGCAGCGCATGAACGTCGTGCAGTCGGGCAAAGGGCTGTTCGGTTCGGCACGCACCAAGGAATTCGACGAGCTGGTCAAGGCGCGCGGCGAAGACGGCAAGGATGCACTGTTCGAAGAGATCGAGGCGTACTGGGACGACCTGTACACAAACGGCAAGGGCAACCTACGCGAAAAAGCAGAGGCCGCGACGCGAGCCACGTCCGAGCACTATCACCTGCTTTACTACGCCGGAAAGAAGGGGAAACTGAACAAGGTCGATACGTCGCCCCCCAAGCCCCCGGCCAACCAACACGATGCGCCGCCGCAAGCTCACTAGCTGTCTGATTCCCGTCGTAGCTTGCCTGGGATGCAGCCAGGCCGACGGCAAACCCGCGACACCAACGCCTGCACCGAGTGCGCCGATGACCGCCCACAACCCCGACAAGTCCGCACCGCCGCCCGCTGCGTCTCCGAAGCCCACCGACGTGCTGCGCATCCAAGTCGAGCGCAGCCACAACGGCCACACCGCGCAAGGGACCGTGCTGCTGCACCGCAGCGCCGCTCCTGACGCCGGAGAGTCCCCGCACACCAAACTCGCCGGCACCCGCGCATGGCTGGCACTCGGCGAAGCTCGCCTGGCCGCGGGGGACGCCCCCGCCGCTGTCGCCTGCGCTCAAGCCGGTATCCAAGAGCTAGGCCGCCGCTACGCCGCCCACACCGTCGTTGACGACACCGGCATGAAGATCCGCGCCGCCGAAGAACAGCTCCAGAAGGGCCACATCCAAGACGCAGCCACCGTCATGCTGCGCATGCTGGCCACGCGCACAAAGCTGTACGCCAAGCTGCATGCGGGGGCGGTTGTGGAGTAGGGGCGGGATGGAGGCTGCTGGCAGCCGAGAGGCAGAGGCATTGCAAGTGGGGGGGCTGCGCGCTGAGGTTCCGCGATCAGACGGCGGACATGTGGCAGCCAAGGGACGGTCAAGACAGCTATCGGCTCTGCGGTGATGGCTTCTTCTTCAAGTTCTGTCCGCGGATTCAGCTTTAGGTGATGTCGGAAGCACTGTTGCCCGGCATGTACCTGCCTCGCCAGTTTGTCGAAGCCACTCTGCTTGATGGCAAGAGGGGGACGCGGGGGGGGCAACCATCCTCTGCCATGACAGCATCGGCCGACATCTGACGAACACGCTCTTTGCTAGCCTGATCCGGGACGGCCGGTTGGGCACGCGCGGCGGCTCATCAGACCGCATCGCCCACATCGTTCGCGACGGGCTGACGCTGGGTCGTGCAGTCGTCTTGCCCCGCAGCCGTCCGTAACAGGTTCCCGCAAATCCCAAAGAGACGCTGGCGATGTTGGGGCTGGAGTAGGCCGGGCTGCACGCACTGCCAGTCAGGCTGAAATCCAGCAAACCAAACGCTTCACCGATGCTGAAGAACGCAGCGATGACATTCGGGAGAAGGTGAGGATGGCTTACGAAGGACGATTGAAACTACACTTGTCTTCTACTTGCCAAACGCCCGCCGGTTGGCCCCGCATGCGGCCATGCCGAAGAGCGCATGACGTTCAACATGCGCAAGTGCGGCGTGAACCTCTACAGTCAAGCAGGTCGTGACCATGCCCTTTTACTTGAGAATCCGAGGAGAAAAACTCCAAGCCTCCGCCCGGAACGTTGGGTTCGATGGCCAGGACTGGCGCGAGTGTGTTCTCGCGGACCTGCTGCACAACAACGAGCTTGAGATCGCAGCAGCCGACGGCGATGTGTTCCACATTTACGGCCGCTTGTATCGGGCGATGGCCGTGCAGGATAAGTATCGCGCAGACACACTGTTTGTTATCGGCCTTTTCAACGGCCCTGCGCGTGGCGACCGCATACCGCCCAACGCCACTAGAGTCTCAGGGCCTTGGCAATTGGCAACCGAATGGGCCAACCATCAGCAGTCTAGCATCACTGCCACCGCCCATATTCACATGTTTCTCGGGGTAGTTGGCCAGCGGCCCGCAGCTCAGGGGTTTGGTACCCTTGCGCATGCCTTGGCCAAGGCACAAGGCGCCGTCACAACCGATGCGCCAACGATTGCCCCGCTGCAAACCACCGCCAGGGACGGTAGGTCAAGCATGTCCGCCGTCGTCAGTTCAACTGCGGGACATGCAGCGCTCTCAGCGACCACGCCCGACGCGTCAACCGGCCAAGTTCCCACACATGCGCTCGCATCGCCTCAGAACACCCAGGCTCCGACGGGCACGGGGCGACCTGCGACAGATGGATCTCAAGACTCACGACCTGTCGTACCGCAACCGAATGTGGCACCTGTGAAACTAGGCAGGGCGTCTCTCCTCGATCGTCTGCCGACGATGGTCCGCGAGTACGTTGGCTCCAGTGATCCTCAAACTGCGCTGCACTCCACGCGCCAAACGTTGTCTGAAGACCTACGCATCCTTCAGGAACGGCTCAATTCGCTGCCCTCACCAGAGCAGCTTGATGATCTAATCACTCGCGTCGACCGTGTCGATGAACTGGCCAAAGGTCTGGGCATTGTGTTGATACCGCCTGCCAATGAAAGCAAGTCGTTGCCAAGCATTGATCGAACACTATTCCTCCTAGAAGCAATGGCTGGCCCTAAATGGAACCTGCTCCCCGATTGGCTTGCGCCACGGGGCACAAAGCGAGATGCATTGCTTGCCGATGATGCGGCTAGCGCTGAAGCAGAAGAGGCGCTGGGATGGTTGAATTCCACATTCGCAGATAACCTTCCAGACTCGTTCGCTAGTTTGCAACCTTCCACGGGTGAACGTTTGGTGGAGCGCCTCTGTGCTGCCTGGCAGCTCTATGAGGCCCGCACCACTTTGCGCACCTTGCTGGTGCCGCTTTCAGCGCACGACTTCCTCGAGAGCATTGCCATCGAACAGCTTCGAGTACTGACAGAAAGGGTCAGTGAATTACGAAGGAAACTAAAGCCGGAAGTGCTCGAGCAGGTCTGGGAGAAACTGCCAGTCATGGGAATTGACATTTGGCTTGAGGTCACCGATTCTGGCCGATTTGCCAACTTGCCTGACTCTGTATTCCGCTCGGTTACTGACTGGTCTGTCAGGGACCGGCCCCAGTGATCGCGTTGGGACCGGGTGAGGTGATCCGCTGACTCACTTCATACTGCTAATGCGTGCAGCCCTGTGCGGTGGAGGCCAACGCAAGTCAAGGGCAAGCGAGCATAGCTCGTCGCTACGCGCCCCTTGACTAGCGCCGTCCCCCACCGCTCGCCCGCTATCAGGCCATCGGGGTAAACCCCTCTGGCCATTACTAACTTGATCCCACCTGTATTCGGATCACCCCCCCGGTCCCAACGCGATCACTTTGCCCGGTCTATGACATGGTCCGCTCTCGATCAAATCCTCGCTCATATACAGACAGGCAATCGTCGGATACTTCCATCTGACATACCAGAACGTCCTCGCATTCTGGGCGCTGACAAACCGTCAGTGAATCTGATCGAGTTCGGCCATCCAATGACAGATGAGAGCGGCCACGTACGGTCATGCCTTGTGGCAATCGTTTCGCCAGAACAAGGTCAAGAGGTAGGAAAATTTACTATCGCAATTCGGATCAAAGCGAACGCACCACTTGAGAGTAGCGCCATTCTCTACCTTCGTACGCCGCACCTCAACAAGATGCCTGCCCAGGCCGTCACCGAAACAGTAACCGTAGTTGACGATCCCAGCTCGCCAGGGAACCGTTGTATGCGAATTGAGGTCGCATACAATGCATGGTATATGGCCAAAGGGGGTATGTATTATCTAGATATTGCGGTTCCTGTCGTTGCATACCGGGCTTTTCTCGACAAGCTCAAACGGGAGCGGTCTGAACTACGGTTCGCACTTGAACTACTGGCAGGTGATCAACGTTTGATAGGCAACCTTAAGTTTGATCGATTCCACGATGGACTTCCCATGATCTCGGTCCCCCAGGAGGATCAAACTGACCTCGAGACCATGAAGATGGCGCCGCTGGGCGTACAACCCGGATATGAGTCGATCGAACAGTACGTGCGAAAGGCCACTAAATCATTCTATGTATCAGCCCCTAGACGATTCGGCAAGACAACATTGCTGCGCTATCTAGAGAAAGTTGCCGCAGAGAACCTCGAATCGGCGGTCTTCAGGATCACATTAAACCGCAATGACTCTCCCCGAAATAGCGTCACAACCGTCCTTCGCGAACTTCGAGTGGAGCTGAAGGAGAGGTTGCATATCGATGTACAGTTTCCGATTCCAGAAGACGGAGTCCCAGACCGTCAGACGTTCCGTGAAGCGAGAAGGCAGCTAGCACAAAAGGGCTACAAGAACCTGCTGCTGCTAATTGACGAAGCACAGAGCATGGTTCCTCGAAGCGATGGTGGGCGATGGGGCACCCACCTAAAGGACCTGCTCGAAGGGGATCTGGCCACTCAGTCTGCTGAGTTCGCCCGTGTATGCATCGTCATGGCTGGTACGCTACAACTCCCGCGGCGCCTCGGAGCGAACTGCCAGGCATTTATGAATGTCGCCGCCGAACGAACATCATTCGGCGAAGCTGAACTGGCCACGTTTATAAGACGCCTGTCTTCAGACCTGCTCGATTCGACAGCGCGGGCTCGGGACCGGCTCGCCAAAACCGCCAATAACCTGTACACGCTCAAGCAGTTGCTGGTAGAGGCCGTCGGCTTTGCAAGAGCCAGTAATCGCGCATTCATCGTTTCCAGCGACGTCGATGCCGCCACAGCACGTCTCATGGAGCGAGATGAGAACGGGGCCATCGGGCTCTGGGACTATGTAGCTGCTGAGCTAAGCCACACAGATGAGTGGGATCCCATCGATGCCTACCCCGTGGCGTTGGCCCTTGCTGCGACACAACGGGCTGAGGGAGATACTATCGAAAGACGAACGCGTGCCCTGGCATGGCTTGATCAGCAACTCGCCGATTACGGAGTTCAGGCGGCGGCCACAGAAGCACGCGTCCAGGACGGCATCAATGAACTCGTGCGACTGGCTATCCTTGGGCCTGATGGCACCTTCAAGCGCCCGCTCCTTGAACACTTGCTGAAAAAGCGAACGATGGAAACACCTTTTCAGCACAATCTCGACCAGATCGCACTCGCGCGGCTTGCCGCGGATGTCATTGCATGGAACCCGCGAGCCGTACCGAAGAAGCAGGGTGGGCAAGCCGACGTATTTGTGGTCGAAACCGATCAGGCTCCGCAGGCATGGAGAGTATGTCAGCTCAATAGCACCCTCGAGAGACGGCGTTTCGTTCGTACCTGTGCTGCTATTAAGGTCCTGAGGGACGTTCGCACTAGGCTAGACGGCGATCGCTATCTTCCTAGAGTTCGCCTGGCCGGTTTTGATATCGACGATCCGACTCGCGGGATTGTCGTGTATGATTGGATTGAGGGTGAGTCATTTTATGAGGACTGGAAGACAGCGAGCCAAGGCGCACGACTTTATGTCGCAGCACAGGTTGGCGCTGCGTTGGATGCACTTCAAGCCCGTGGTGTGGTCCACCGGGACGTTCATCCCCGCAACGTCGTCGTTGATTCGGCCTTGAATGCCGTATTGATTGACTTTGGAATGGCTTGTCTGTCCGATGGAGCTAGCCATAGTCATGTCGCTGAGCATGAGTTCATGGCTCCGGAATTGCGCGAGGGAGCACCAGCCACGTTTGCCAGTGACCTCTATGCCCTGGGACAGATTCTCAAGGGTCCGCCGGGTAGCGACTTCTCGCTAAACTCGCCGGTCGCCGCTATCGCCAACCAACTAACGCGGCGTAAGCCAACTGAGCGACCGACGGCGGCTCATGCGGTATCGCAGATGCGTCGTCTACTCAAAGAAAAGCCATTCGTCGCAGTACTGGAGCGTGCATACAGAGACCGTGATGCACTGTTGGAGATCGCTCTCGAACGCGAGTGGCTTTACGATGCGATCGTCAATCAGTCTGAGTCGTTGGCCTTCCGACTGGCAGGCCTTGCAACATGGTCCGAGGCCATGGCGATTGGAGCTGCCACATGCCTAAACGGTATCTTTGAGGCGTGGGTACGACATGGCGATACGGCGGAAGCACGCATGCTTCGTGACGCCGATTGGCCTCCCCCTCACAAGACCCCATCATTGGCGGCCGTTCGCAATATGGTACGGACTGACAGCAAACTGCAGGAATGGGCGCGCGACGAGATGGCCGCAGTAGGCGCACTACGAATTGCCGGAGCCCACCCCTCCGACCGGGGCCCCAGCCTAGAGCGAGCTCGGAGGCACGATCGGAATCGTAGTCCACTGGATGCCTACGCAAGGGCGCTCAAAGCGACGGCCCAGATGCTTGATGTAGCGATTGGGGGCCAGCCCATCGTCGTGCGGCTAGTTACCATGCTAACGGATGGAAAGTAGCAGCTAGCTAGGCGCCATGCGTGCTGGTCAGAAGGAAGGCCCGAAGGCAACAACGTGAATCGCTCGGGGTCATCTATTGCCTCCGTGCCTTATGCTTACCTCCTCGGGGAGGCCGAGTTCGCGGAGGGCGACCTTTGTTTCTTCGACCATCGACACCGAAGAGCCAGCAGGCGGATTGACATCGACCGTGACGGTCAGCTTGAGGCCGCCGGCAGTCGCGAACCGCGACAGTACCTTCGTGTAGAAGTTCATCCACTTCTGTGGCGAGATCTCGCCGGTCCAGCGAAAGCCTGCGATCTCCATGCGCGACGGAGGTTCCGGAATCTCGCCCAGCGGTGCAGATAGCGCGCCGGTTGCCCCAGAGCCTCCCGTCTGGGTTGGACCAGTGGAAGTCGTCGGCGGCTGTCGCGCGCCAGGACTCTGCGTGGGGGCGGCCTGCCTAGCTATGTACTCCTCGGCGCGATCACGGCTGATCAGGTACACGTCGTCTGCGATCTCGATGTCGCCAGACCCAAGCGAGCGCTTGTAGATGAATGGCTCGTACCGGCCATGGCTGGCCTTGCCGACATACGCCACCGTACCAGCATCGAGGCCGCGCGAAATGGTGTCCCTAACGGCATCGGGTTTCAGGAGCCTTGGGAACTTGGGCGAGGCATAAAAGGCGTCGCGCACCGACTTGGTGCTCCACTCCGGTAGCGCGGGCGGCCAATAGCGAGTGAGGAAGCTCGGGCTCACGCCCTCGACGACGATGTCCTCCTGCCGGAGGCGTGACAGGATCAACTCGACGAGCGAGTTCGCCGCGCTCGAGTGAACGAGCCCAAGGTCGATCCTCCGCATTGAGTTATCGTCACCGAGCAGAAACACGTTCTTGTACGCTCGCCAAACCGACTCACGCAGGTCGCGTTCAGCACGCTTGGTGTTCTCGTTGAGCTGCCGCTGCTGCGTTTCGTCGAGCTTGAGCTCACCCGAGTCTGCGTCGATGTCCTTCCACGCAAGGAGCTTCCGGGCCTCCTCGAGAAGCGAGGTTGCGTCCTCCGGCACCACCCAGATGAGCGCACTCTTGAACGTACGCGACGACGAACCGTCCTCCGTCGTCATCTGCGCGATGAAGTTTCTCGTTGATGGCTCCTGTGCGGTGTTGTCCGGCGAGAGCACGGCAAGCGTCAGCACCGGGCGATCCTGCACGTCGCCACTCTTCTTCGGGAAATAGACACGCTCGATGCCCGTTCCCTGCCCGAAGACCTTCTGGATCTCCTTGCGCACGACCTCGTCGATCGAGGCTGAGCTGACGCTCGCGCGGCGATCCGCCAGCAGCTTGTTGAGATTCGGCTGGAAGCTAAATCGGAATCGGTTCTTCTCGGCCGCGAGGAAGTAGCAACTGTCGGTCAGCGCTTCGAGGCACTGCTCAACGTTGCCGATGTCGAGCTCGGGCTCAGCCACCGCAAGGCGCACCTCTGGAAGCGTGGCTTCGCCGCGCTGCTGCCCGCCGTTCGACTCGAAAAGGATGGTCGTCGCGACCTTGCGATGTAGACGCGCTTTCTTGAGTGCGGGCGTTGCCTCGGTATCGAGGCGCAGGGCGTGTGCGTGGTCCTTTCCCGCGATGTCCGTCGTGACGGCGGGCTCCAGACGCGCCTCGCCAAGCTGCTCGAACAGCGCGGCGCGGAACAGCGGGTCTTCGAGCGGCGCGGTCCCGAGCGAGATAAGCGGGTCCTTGTGCGCGCCCCTGTATCCCTCGCTGTAGGCCTTCGAGACCCACAGCGCGAGGAGGCGCAGTACACCGCGTGTCTGCTGGAAGCGCGGGAGGCCTTGCCACTTGCGCTCAAACACCGAGAGCAGTGATGGGTGAAACGGGTACGAGGCCATTAGCGCCTCGCGCGCGTTTTCGACAGGGAACCAGCTCGGGATCTGCTGCTTGTTCGCGAGCAGCCAGTGCTCGTACTCCTCGATGGTCACGATGGCGTCTTTCGGGAGCCCGTGCCACTCGAAGAGGCGACGCCGGATGATCTCCGAGGTTTCGGCTTCGGCGGACATAATGATGGCTTTGCCGAGACGATCCAGGAGCTTCTTGAGGCGGTCGAAGTCCTGGTGATCTTCGGTCGTCATCTCCAGCTCGGAGGCCGGGATGGAGACCGCGAGGACGACGTTGTCGCGCGCGCGCGCGACCTCGGAGAGGTTGTGCAGGAACGTGTAGAGTTGCGCCGCGAGCCCACTCTTGCGGCTGCGGTTCACGTAGTTCATCAGCTCGTCGAAGAGGATCAACGTCGGCTTGCCCTTGGGCAGCATGCGCTCGATGACGTCGCCCCCCGGCGCCGTCATCTCTTTTTCGTGTTCGGCGATGAGCTTGAAGCCCTCGTCTCCGCCGATCTGGTAGGCGATCTCACCCCAAGGCGTCTTGCGCAGCGGGGTGCCGTCGTTGCCGCCACGTCCCGTGAGAGAGTCGAACTCAGTGCCGACGAAGATGGCTGTCGATGCTTTCGGGACGCTGTCGACGCCTGCGTCCTGGAGGATGCCACTCACCCCCTTCCACTGCTTCGCCGCCTCACCGCTCTGAGCGAGATGGAAGAGCAAAGTCAGCGAGTGAGTCTTACCGCCGCCGAACTGCGTAGAGAGGTTGAAGATGGCCGACGTCTCGACCTTCACGCTGGATAAGCGCCGGACGACCTGCGCAGAAAGCTCGCGAAGGTTCTTCGTGAGGAAGGTACGCTCGAAGAACTCAGCCGGGTTCTGGTACACGGCCGGCGCGCGCCCGTCGCGAACGTGGTCGAGGTGGACAGCGAACTCTGACGCGTCGAGCGGCTTGCCATCGCGCAGATCCTCGCGCGGAGTGACGATCTTGTACCAGGGTTTCATGGCCATGTTCTTCTCACTTTCACTGCCGCGCGAAGCGCTCGAAACGACCCGTGTTGGAGTTCAGCTTCCACGCTTGAAAGAAGCCGTAGGGGAACGTGCTCGCGTCGCTTCGCAAGCCGACGAATACCAGCGTTTCGCCCGCGAGTACCACGCGCTCCTGGATGGGCATTGCATCGACCACGCTCCTCGCCAACGACGCAACGAAGGCTGGTCCATCTTCCGAGTTGGGGCGGTAGCAGAACAAGACGCGCAGACTGCACCGGACGCAGAGCACCTTCCAGAGCGAGTATGCGACGAGATCCGCGTCAGCCGAGTTCTCCAGTTCGCACACGGCGATGGGGAAGCGCCAGCCTGAGCGCGACGCCTGAAACGCCATTACGTCCTGTGATAGGTACTCGCTGCGCTGTACGGGCAGCACCGTGCACCGGTGCCCCTTGCCCGCAGCCGACCAGCCCAATTGCTCGAACGAGCGCACCACCACGTCCGTCAAGGTCGTCGTCCATCGTGCAAGATCGGAGCGCACAGAGGCGTCCTTCAGCCCCTCAGCGGCGAGCCGGTCATCTCCGAGCGTCGCGAAGAACTGCGACGTCCACTTGGCAGCGAGCGCACTCATCCGAACCCCAGCCCCTTCTTGCGCGCAAGCACACCGTCCACCCAGCGCTTCTCGTCCGAGCCAATTGGATAGAGGGCCGAGAGCGACTGGGCGAGCTTCCAGAACAGCGGCCCCTGGCCCGCGCCTTCCTGCACCAGGAAGCGCTTGAGGGCTTCGCCGCGTCCGGAAGCGAACAGGAGCATCGCCTGGTGAACGCGGTCGAGCGTGGTGGCGCCCACCCTCGGGGCTCCTGCGTCGCCCCAGCCCTGGGCTTCCGCGGCCTGTTCCAGCTCTGCGAAAAGCGACAGCTGCTTCTTCTGCGCCGAGCGCTTGGTCGTGGGAGCATTGTCGGTGCTGCTAAATAGGTATCTGGTGCGCTCGTCTACGGAGAGGAGCCGCGCCGTGTCGCCCTTGACATGGACGACGTGTTCCAGCGCTTCGAGGCGGGCGCCAAGGCCCTGCGCGATCTTGCGGGCCGCATCGTACTCTAGGCTGAAGCCGGCCACCGTGGCCTCGCTCTCGGAGTCATCGTCCGTAGCGGCTTCGTCTTCGGTGCCCTCCGACAAGCTCGCCGAGCCAGGGCCGGCGAGGGTCCACAACCACATCGCCGTAATGCGTGCGTCCTCTTCGAGACCGCTGGTCTCGGCCTCGTCGAAGATCATCGCGAGAGCTTCGCGCGAGACGACAGCCCAGACCTGCTCCAGGTATTCCTCAAGCGGCACGATGGTGCCCGAGACCTTCTCGACGCGGGCAAAGCGCGAGAACAGCTCTAGCGCGGGCCCGAGGCACGCGAAGATGGCGTCGGCGCCGACGATGCCTTCGCGCGCGAGCCGAGGCATCCAATCGGCGATGCGCTTCGGGAGCGCAGAGAGGATGTCGCGCCAGTCACCGACCGTGTCCGTCACGAGGCGCCCGTCGCGGTGTTCGCGCGGGCGGCAGACGAGATGGATGGACGAGCCGAGCACCGCCGAGTTGCGCGCGCGGAGGCGCGAGGCGTTCTCGGTGTCGATTGGCCACGACGCCGTGATGATCCAGCCCGCGTCGATCATCGCGGCGAGGAGGTCTTCCCAGCCTCTCGTCGACTTGTGCGCGAAGATGATGACGCCGATGCCGTCGGGCCTGGTCACGCGGCGCGCCTCGGCGAGCGCAGCCGTCATGATGCGACGGTAGTAGTCGCGGTCCTTGCCAGCAACCGGGTTGACGATGGCTTCGTTGTCGCGAGGGACGAGCGCGGTCTTGAACAGCTCCGGGTGGTCGGCCGCCAGCATGCGACGCAACCAGACATAGAAGAAGTCCGAGAGGTCCGCGTACGGGATGGCGTCGTAGTACGGCGGGTCGGTGATGAGGATGTGCGCACAGTCGGTGGGCAGCGGGTGATGGCTCGCCGAGGCCATGCCGACGTCAGCACCGTGGTTGTCCACATGCGCGTTGCGGAGACCGCGCAGGACATGTTCGACTGCGCCTGCCCAAGATCCCGACGACGACGCGAGTGGATTTGCCTCCCCGTAGTCCCAGATGATCGGCAGAGCCTGCCGCGTGAAGAGGTGCGGGAGCGCCGAGCCGCTTGGGTTCCAAGAGCAGCCTGTGTTCTGGTAGTCGCAGAGCCGGTCAACGGCAAGCGCAAGGCACGAGCGCACGGCGACACCAAGACCGTTTGGCGTACGGTCCTCGGGCATCACATCGCGCACGAGGCGCACAAGCGTCG
This sequence comes from Myxococcales bacterium, assembly GCA_016794505.1. GTDB lineage: Bacteria > Myxococcota_A > Polyangia > Palsa-1104 > JAEUJZ01 > JAEUJZ01. The sequence goes on along the minus strand of JAEUJZ010000087.1, from coordinate 12,522 downwards.
TGATGGTCAGCAGCTGCCGCGGCGTGAAGAGATCGCGCCAGCGCACCATACCGTAGCGCTGCACGCGGAAGCCCAACGTGCCGATGGGCGGCAGCGACTCGTTCGGCAGCGCCGACAGTCCCTCGTGGTCTTCGCGTTCGAGCTTCGCGACGGCCTTCGCGGCGGAGGCGACGGCTGCACGGTCCTCGTCAGTCGGCGCACGGAAAGACCGCTCACCTGACACACCGCCCAGCGCAACAGCGACGATCAGCGCAGAGGGTGCGCCACCCGAGCGTGCGGAGAGCTGCTCGCGCACACGCTCGACCGGGATCGTGTAACCGCACTTCATGCATGTGGCCGCGCCACGTCGGACCGTCGGATCGGGGAAGGAGCGCAAGTCTCCCTCGGCCACCTCGAAGCGAGGGGTCGCGACATCCCAGCCACCAAGGCGCAAGCCGATAGACCGCGCCCCCCGACGCGACAGGTGGAACTTGCTGGTAAGCACCACGTCCGCGCCGCACTTCGGCCCCTCGCACTGGATGCGCCGGAACGAAATGTACGCAACGGGCATCTGGCCACCGGTAGCGGGATAGAACGGCTGCAGCTTCTCCTTCGCCTGCTCCGTGATACGCGCGCCCCACCGCTCTACCTCAGCAAAGAGCTTGTCACCGAAACGCTGGACGTACTCGAGCGTGACCTTGCTGATGAGTGTGGCCACCGGGTTTAGATCGGACGCATAAGATGTGGCTCCGAGCCGGAGGCCTTCCAGCGGAATCGAGCCGCCACCGCAGAACGGGTCGGCAAGCAATGTCGGCCCGCCCTCGAAGAGCGAGGAGTGCGCCGCGGATGCCAGCGTGCGCGCAGCGTCACGGAACGCCGGGTCGACCGCGCCCTGCCAGGAGGCGAAGTCCGAAACGAGCCGCAGGAGCCCACGCCGCAGGCCTTCTCCGTCGCCCTCGACCTTCGTGCCGTAGAGCTGGCCGAGTACGTCACGCGCGCTCGCCTTGAATGCTTCGGGGCAGGTCGGGTCGAGCGGGTCGATGAGCGACGCGGCAAGCGTGGCCGCACGACACGAGGGCAGCGGCTTGCGCGCCCACCAGATGTGGATCGCCGTGATGTGGCCGTGGTGAACAGACCGACCAGCCCGCGCGTGCTCGGACAGCGTGGCGATCGGGAGATCCACCTCGATGAGCCGACGCGGGTATGTCTCGGTCGCAACCATCATCACTAGAAGCCGAGCCCTTTCTTGCGCGCCAGGACACCGTCGACCCAGCGCTTCTCATCGGTGCCGCTCGGGTAGAGCGCTGAGAGCGACTGCGCGAGCTTCCAGAACTGCGGCTGCTTGCCGACGCCCTCTTCAACGATGAAGCGCTTGAGCGCTTCGCCGCGTCCCGAGCCGAAGAGCAGCATCGCTTGGTGAACACGGTCGAGCGTCGTCGTGCCCGCCTTGGGCGCGCTGACCTCACCCCAGCCCTGGGCTTCGGCGGCCTGATCCAGCTCACCGAAGAGCGTCATCTGCTGCTTCTTGGCAGCCTTCTTTGCCGTCAGGACAGGCTCCGCTTGGCCGAAGAGGTACTTCAGTCGCTCGCTGACGTTCAGGAGGCGAGCTTTGTCCGCCTTAATCTCTACGACCTGCTGCAACTCTTCCAAGCGCGCCCCGAGCCCCATCGCAATCTTCCGGGCGGCGTCGAACTCGAGGACGTACCCGCCGCTTGCCGCGGCAAAACTGCCACCACCCTCTTCATCGTCCTCACCGCCATCGGATGTGTCATCGTCCCCTTCCCCTGCGAGTTCGTCGGCTTCGCCACCGCCAGCAGCGGCTAGCGTCCACAGCCACATTGCGGTAAGGCGCGCGTCGGACTCAAGCCCTTCGGTCTCTGCGCCATCGAAGATCATCGTCAGGGCTTCGCGCGATACGGCAGCCCAGACATGTTCGAGGTATTCGCGTAGCTTGACCTCGTCGCCTGAGACCTTCTCGATGCGCGCGTAGCGCGAGAAAATTTCGAGCGCAGGGCCCAAACAAGCGAAAATGGCATCTGCGCCAACGACTCCTTCGCTTGCGAGGCGCGGCAGCCATTCGTGGATTCTCCCCGGCAGCTCACCAAGGACGGAGCGCCAATCGCCCACCGTCCCCGTCGCGAGCGACCCGTCCGCGTTCTCTCGGGGGCGGCATGCAAGGTGAACCGAGGACATAAGCCTTGCTTGACCGATAGCGGCGACCTTAGCGGCCATCTCAGTGTCGATCGGCCAAGAACCTGTGATGACAAATCCGGCGTCGATCAGAGCCGCCAGCACCGCTTCCCAGCTTGCGGTCGTCTTGCTGGCGAAAACCACGACTGCGATGCCATTCGGACGAAGAATGCGACGAGCTTCACCAAACGCAGTCCGCAAGGCGTTCTCATAGAAGGCAACATCCTTCCTCGATGTGCTCGCCGAGTGCTTGCGGTCGACCACTACCTCGTCACCCTTCGGTACTTCGTCGGCATCGAAGGTACCGGGATACGCGTCGCGCAGCATTCGGCGCATCCACACGTAGAAGAAGTCCGACAGGTGCGCGTAGGGGACCGCATCGTAGTACGGCGGATCGGTGACCACGGCATCGACGCTGTCGTCCGGGAGCGGGTGGTGCGTCGCCGATGCCTGCGCAACCACGCCTGTTCGAGGAATCACATTGGCGTTGGCGTCGCAAACCTTGGCGACCCACTGCAAGGCTCCGTCGAAGCCACCGGTCGCCTCAGATAGGACGTTCACCTCTGAAAAGTCCCAGACCATCCCGAGCGCTTGTCGTCCAAACGTCGCGGTGTGCTTCTCGCCACTCGTGTGCCAGCGTCCGAGCGAGGACGATGCGTCGGCCTGCCGATCGACAGCGAGCGCCAGAATCGTCTGCACCGCCTTTGCGAAGCCAGGATCGATTTGACCAATGCGCTTCGGAACCTCACGAACAAGACCTGCGAGTGTGATGAGGCTGAGCGCTTGGCGCGAGCTGAAGAGGCTGCCCCAGGTCGTCATGCCGTAGAGCGGAACTGAGACGCGACGCAGCTCGTTCGTGGAGATGCGCTCGGTGGGAACCGCGCCCGGGTCGGACTTGAGCCGCTGCTGCAGCTCTTCGTGCGCCGCAGCTGTCGTCGCGAGGTCCTCGTTCGTCGCCTCGCGATAGAAGCGCCCCGACGCGCCGGCCCGTGCGAGAACCACAGCGAGAAGCTGCGCGGTGTCTGCACCGCCGTCGTGCGCACGGAGCTGCTCCCGCACACGGCCTACCTTCGTCGTGAAGTTGCACAGCGGGCAAAGGGCCGAACCGCGAGCGACCGTTCCCTTGTCGGCTGTCGTTGCCACGACTTCTCTGCCTCGCAGGATACGGAAAGAGACGGCCTTGCGATCTCGCGTCGGCTCCATCGCAAGCGCAACCCTGTTCTGCGCCTTCTTGGAGAGCCACATCGAGCGCACAAGGGGAACGCGCGCGCCGCAACCCGGCCCTTCGCACTGGATGGTTCGCGCCCACAAATAGGCGAGCGGCGTCGAACCGTCGGGGTCGCGTGGGTAAAATTTTGCAAGTTGCTCGCGCGCAGATGCCTGGATGAACTGCGCCTGCGACATCGCCTCTTCGCGAAGTCGGTCGCCGTATCGCGGGATGAGTTCCAACGCGACCCGGTTGAGTGTGATCGCAACGGGGTTTAGGTCCGAAGCAAAGACGTCGGCCCCCACACGCAGCGCCTCCAGCGGAATGGCGCCACCGCCAGCAAACGGGTCCAGAACCATTGGACGCGAGTTAGGACTCCTCCCCAACGCGTGATGCGCCGCTTCGGTGATTCGACGGGCCGTCGCGTTGAACGTCTTGTTCGCCGAAAGATCCCAGTTGGCATACTGCGCGATGAAGTCGAGGAGGGCGTAGCGTAGCGCTTCGTGGTCATCCAGTCCTTCGGTAGGCCCTCCGACCTCTCGACGATGGGCCACGAGCGCGGTGGCCGCTGCCGCGCGGAAGCTCTCCGGGCAAAGTTGGTCGACGGGATCAGGCCATAGGCCCGCGCAAAGAACCGCTCGGCACGCGGCCAGCGGGCGACGCGCCCACCAGATGTGCAACGTCGAGATGTGCCCGTGGCGGATCGACTTCTCGCGGCGTGCGTGCTCCGAGATCCTGCGAATCGGCAGATCGACTTCGATCAGGCGACGAGGTCCATGCATTTCACTCGTGCTCATTTCTTTGACGCCGCCTCTCTGAGGAGTTCTACGAGCGCGCCGAATGAGATGCTGGCGGCATACGCACGACACGCTTCACCAACGAGAAACGCTCGGTCCCGCGTAACGCGTTCTGCCAAACGGTCGAACCAGCCGTGGTGATCAAGACCTACGAGCTCAGCGAGGAAGGAGTCGACATCAATACCGTAGGTGGATGCCCAGTGTGCCTTGACGGCCGAATTGGCAAAGACCTCCTTCTCGGGCGGCATCGTCCCAGGCAGCTTGAAGACGAAATTCTTGGAGTCTTCCTTGGCATCAGCATCGAGCACCGCAGCGATTCGAAGACCCGAATCACGTAGCGTCTTCATGGCCGCCGTGATGGCGTCCTTGCCACCGCCGACGCTCTGGTCCTTCTCGTCGCGATAACCACCAATCACGATTGCGGTGGTCTTCAACAGTTCAGGCTCGGCCTTTGCCAGCGCCTCCGCGAGGATGGCCGCTGCCACATCATCCTCAACCAGCACCCTCAACGCCTTGTCGTGCCCATCGGTTAGAACACTTGCCACCTGCGCCGAAGCCAACCCCGGAAGCACTCGCACTCCGCTGCTGTTGTCGCGCACGATCAGAATGCGTGACGCCTGCGGCAAGGCACGAAGCAGATGCTCGCTGTGGGTGCTGAGCAGGATCTGATGGCCATTCCTGAGTGCGAGATCTAAGAGGTATTCACCAAATCGAAACTGAGCGGACTGGTGCAGCGAGATCTCAGGTTCCTCAAGAAGGATGAGCGACTTCGGGGGCTGGGCTTCCAGCCTATCAATAAGATTGTGAACGCGGCACTCTCCGAACCCCATATGGTTCTCGGAGTAGCTGAGTGTGCCCCTCCCCGCCGCCAGGATGGTCCCTGAGCGCGCCTTCAACGAGACATCTGCACGCTCGATGCGGTCGTAGTGAGTGCCAAGCACCTTGCCGACGGCGGTCGTGACGTTCGACGAACAAGGTGTCCGCGTAGCAACCACGAGACGGCCGGCTTGCCGGAACGCAAATCCTTGTTCCTCGGCGCGCGGGGGGAACTCGGCTGCACCGAGAAACAGCACTTCGCGTTCGTCTCGTCGGCGGTAGTCCGACCAGCGGCTGGTACGTCGAGTGAGGGTGATCTCGCGTACCTTGGCGTCCGTCTGCCAGGTTCCGATAGTCAGCTTCGCATCGGCTTTGAACGGCGTCGGGTCGAGAGCACCGAGTGCGAAGAAATCACGAAGCTGAAACCCCTCGTCTCCCCGCCGATAGCTGCACGCGGCCAACTGAAGGAGGGTCGTCTTCCCCGTGCCATTCGGTCCGCAGAACGCGGTGATCGGGCTACGAAATTCGAGGTTCGAACCCGAGTGAAGCCGAAAGCCTTGCACTTGCAGGTGAGTGAGGACGTTGCCGAAGTTCGCGTACCGGTAAGTCGGCTCGAACTTCTTCTGAAGAGTATTCCTTGGGTCAGCCATGGGAGGCCTCCAGGATCGCCTTGGCCGTCACGTGGTAGTGCTCGACCTTCACGACGGGCTCCCATCCGAGCTTCGCCGGGTTCCGAATGGTGTTGAGCTTTGGCGTGGTCGCGCAGTCGAAGACCACGTAGAGCCAGAAGTCCTCGCCGAGTCGCTGCGCGGTTCGGTATTCATTCGCGGTGAGCGCGACCTCACCGGTGCCCGCGCGGCCCTTCACCTCGATGAAGCGCGCCTGCACGAACACGCCGGGCTCGGTCGGGTGCGGCTTCTTCGACAGCAGATCGTAGCCTCGGTTCTCGTTCTCGACGCTCTCGACCGCCCAGCCTTGGGCGCGCTCGTGCTCGCTGGCGACCTGCACTGCGATCTTCTCGATCTCTGGGTCGCTTACCATGGGCTTGATGTTCGGCGCATTCTGCTCAGGGTGCGGGAGCACCCACGCGCGCCCGAGGTGCTGCACATCGCCGATGGAGCAGTGGCGTTCCATCTCTAGCTCCTGCCGCCGTCGTTCGAGGCGCGCGTTCAGCTCGTCGAGATGGTCCTCGGCCTGCTTGATGTTCCCCTCGATAGCGGGGATGACCTGGCCCTCGATGCGCCGCTCAATCTGCTCGCCGAGCTTGATCTGCTGCTTGTCGATGAGCGTGTTGAGAGAGATCTCGATGTGCTTGCGCACGACCGAGTTTTCCTTCGTGCGTTGCTCAGCGACCTCGGAGAGGAACGGGTTGAGCGCATGCTGGACGAGGTGAACCTCAACGAGATCGCGCTCGGGTAGGCCCGACAACGTGGGCGCCGCCGTGCCTCGCTCTGAGGGGATGAGGTCGAGGAAGAGCGTTGGCTGGCGCAGGGATAGCGTGCCATCGACGTCGGCGCGCACGACGAAGAGCTTCTTGTGCAGCGTGTTGCCTCGACCATCCTTGATGGACGCAGAGAACACGTCGAGCCGGTACGGCGTCTTCGCGTGCAGGTCCCAAAGCACCGCGCCGCGCCGCAGGTCATCGTCCACGCGATCGGCGACGTCGCTGCGCACTACCTCGAAGAGCGGGTGACCGGGAGTGACCCACTCAAGCGTCGCGTCGTCGCCCAGGAGGCGCTTGTCGAAGACCACGCGCTGGTACTCGCGCCCGAGCTTGCCGAACCGGGGCTCGAGCCGCTCGCCGATGGTGCTCAGCGTTTTCGGAACCTTGCCGACCTTATAGACGTGGTCCTTGCCGCGCACTGGGCTGGGGTGAACGCCCGCGACGGGCCCGGCGTGGACGAAGAAGTCTTCGACTACCTCGGGTACGAGGCGCCGCTCTTTGGCCTCCACAGACTTGCCGACCAGCGCTGAGAGGTTCAGCTCCTTCTTCGCGAGGCCTTCGAGCGTGGAGCCCGTGATGCGCTTGAATCGCTCCGGGTCGATGTCCTTGACGATGCGGTCGGAGATGTCGGTGACGTCGAGCCGTTTCGCGTACATCTCGCGGAACATCTTCTCGAGTGCATTCGACGGCAGCATCTCGCCAACGACGTCGAACACCTTGTCGGTGCCGAGTTCCTCCTTGATCTCGGCGAGGCGCATGAGGAGCTTCTCGAGCACGCGCCCCTCGCGCGTGTTGACGGCTGCGAAGTTGAAGATGAGGCAGTCCTTCTGCTGGCCGTAGCGATGGATGCGGCCCATACGCTGCTCAAGGCGGACCGGGTTCCACGGGATGTCGTAGTTGATCATCAACCAGCAGAACTGGAGGTTGATACCTTCGCCCGCTGCCTCGGTGGCGACAAGCACCTGCGCGTCCTCGCGGAACTCGCGCTCGGCATAGATGCGCGTGTTCGGTGTGTCGCGGTCGCCGATGGGCAAGCCGCCGTGGATCTGTGTGCAAGCGAGCCCCCACTCGCGGAGCTTGCCGAGAGGACGCCCATCTTTGCCGTCGCCTGCGAGGTAGTCGAGCGTGTCCTTGTGCTCGGTGAACACGAGGAGCTTCATCCGCGGGTCGCTGAAGATCTGCTGCTCGTTGAGAACCTGCTTCAGCTTGTTCAGCTTCGACTCGACCTCGCGCTTCTCTAGCGCGCGCGCCTGGTCAACGAGCTTGTCGAGACGCTGGATCTCATCCCGCAGCGAGATCGGATCGATGACGAGGACCGTCTCCTCGGCGTTCTGCATGATCTTCGCCTGCTCGTCCTCGGGCAGGTCCTCGAAGTCCTCGGGCAGCTTCCGGTCGATCTGTTGCTGGCGGTAGCTCTCCGGGTCGTCGAGAATCTTCCGGCGCTTGTCGCGCATGCGCTCGAGGCTGCGACGCACCGCGTACATGCTCGATGCGAAGCGACGCTGCAGCATCGCCATCTGGAAGCCGAGGATGTTGGCCTGCACGTTCTCGGCGGCGGCGGCCTTGATCGACTGGTCCTCAACGTACCGCGTGAGCGCGTCGTAGAAGTCGAACTCCTCGCCATCGAGCTCGAACTTCGTGGTGCGCACGTCGCGGTTGGTGAACAGCTTCTTGACCGCGCCGGTCTCCGGGTCGGGGAACGCGACGAGTGCTTCCTTCAAGCGGCGCAGGTAGAACGGCGCCTCGTGCCGTCGCATCGCCTCCTCGAGGCTCTTCACGTCGCCGTAGACATCGCGGTCGAGCAGGCTGAGGAAGAGGCGGAAGTTCTCTGGGTCGCCCTTGTGCGGCGTCGCCGTCATCAAGAGGAAGTGATCGGTGCGCTGCGACAGCGCCTCGCCGATCTGGAAGGCGAGCGTCTTCTTGTCGGCGCTGTAGGCGCTCATCTTGTGGGCCTCATCGACGATGACGAGATCCCACTGCGAACGCAGCAGGCTCTCTTTCGCATCCTCGACGCGCGAGATCCATGAAACCGACGTAACGACCTGATTGCGCTCTTGCCAGGGGTTCTGGCCGTACTGGGTGCGTAGCACCTCGCCGCGCATCACGTCGAACTGCTCTCTGAACTTGTCTTTCAACTCGCGTTGCCACTGGAACGTGAGGTTTGCGGGCGCGACGATTAGCGTGCGCTTCACGAGCCCGCGCACCTTCAGCTCTTTGAGGAGCAAGCCCGCCATGATCGTCTTGCCAGCACCCGGGTCGTCGGCGAGCAGGAATCGGATGCGCGGGAGCTTGAGGAAGTAGTCGTAGACGGCCTCAAGCTGGTGGGGCAGCGGATCGACGCGCGCGATCGACAGCGAGAAGTAAGGATCGTACTCGTACGCGAGCCCAAGGCGCGCAGCCTCAACACCGAGCTTGAAGTGGAGCGAGTTGCCATCGAAGGGCTCGGTGTCAGGCGTGGATTCGAGCAGCGCGAGCTGCTTGGCGTGGAGCACGCGCTGGTGAACCTGCCCGGTCTTCTGCCCCGCTCCAGTGATCTTCACTACCTCGCCGAGCAGCGTCACGACTAACACTTCAATCGGCTCTGGCAGCATCGGGCCGCGAACGATAGTTCCTGTCTTCAGCTCGCTCGGCTTCATCGCTTGCTCTTCCCCCGTGCCGCGGCCGGTGTGGCTGCGAGCTGGCAATCAATCCAGCCACCGAGGTCGCCCTTCCTAAATCGCCACGTCCCGGCGACCTTAAACCCGGGTAATTCACCGCGCTTCGCCAGCCGATAGACCGTCTTTTCATCAACGTTCAGGTAGCCCGCTACCTCTCGGACCGTCATCGCGGGTGAGTCGTCCACTTCAAAGCCCTCCAGCATGAGAAACTGGGGCAATCTAGTCCAATCTGGACCCAAGCGTCTATTTGGTTGTGTATGCCTGAAGGACAGCCATCGCAGCGTCGGGCACCGACCAAGCCGGGAAGCCGCCGAACGCGGCGTCATCCCGTTCCGTCATCAGCCACTCAAGAGCCGAGAAAGCGCCTTTCCGATAAGAGCAGGTCGGGTTTGCTGGTAGGAGGCAGGTTGTAGAACCCGCCAACAGCAAGGAGGGCCGTCGGAGAACTCAAGCAAGCTGCGGCGGAAGTGTTGCGGTATTCTCGACGGATGACCTCTTCTGGCGTGGCCATCGCATCAGCCCGTGGCTCAGCAGGAAGGGGCCACCGAGCAGGATCGCTAGGCCACTTACGATCGCGCTAGCTCCGCGCACAGGCAGCGGCAGTGTCTGGATCATGATGAGCACTCCCGGCAGCAGGATCGGCAACGCCACCAGGAGCATGCCACTCCAGCTTGCGGGTTGATCAGCAGTCGATACGGCGGGCGGCTTGGTGCTGGGGGCGAGGCCGGGGCTCGATGTCGGATTCATGCTCTGCGTCCTTTTCTCAACAACAGGTTGCAAGGATGCGCTCGTATTGAGCGCGGTGAGCCAGTCAAGGTGCCGTCGTCGAGACAGCAGCCCAGCGCCAGCGGCAAGCGAGAGCACTGCGAGCGCGGCGAAGTAACGGTGATGCTGCCAGCGGTCCCAGCACAGGCCGAGGAGAGCAGCCAGCCCATTGCCTACCGCACTGCCAGCGAACCACAGCCCGACTGCCTGCGTGGCCTTGTGCTGCGGCGCGAGTCGCGTGACCAGCGACACACCGAGCGGCGCCAGAAGGATCTCGGCCAGAGACAACAACACGTAGCAGCCGAGCAACCATGCGCCGCTGACCCGGCCCGCATCACCGCCCCGCAAACTCGCCGCTGCCATCAGCGCGAATGCCCCAGCGGTCGCGACATAGCCCCAGAGCAATGTGTTCATCGTCGATCCAGTGCGCGCCGGTTTCCGACCGTGCAGGTACAGGAACACTAGCAGCATGGCGATGACCATCAGGCCGTGCAGCGCGGCGAAGTGACCTGGGCCAAGCTGCATCGTGCGCCACAGCAGCGTGATTTGCTGCGTCGTGTTCATCGCGGCAAACACGCTGAGCGAGCTGCCCGCCTGCTGTGCCGTCAGCCAGAAGACCACGGCGACCAAGCAGAGCATCCAGACCGCCCCCATGTTGCCGCGCCTTGGATCGGTGCCCGAAGTCTTGCCCATCTCCTCCGCACCTTCGTGATGGCCACGCAGCCATTGCTTGCCCAGCGGCAACAAGCTGGCACCAACCAGCGAGGCTACCGCTGCTCCGCCAAACAGAACGCTCCAGCCCCGCGCCGCACGAGCCCACTCGCCAAACAGCGCGCCCGCCGCATAACCCAGGTTCGCGGCGAGGTAATGCCACAGAAAGCCGCGCTCCCGCGCTCGCTCGTCGCTGCCTGTGGCGCGAGCGATCAGCACATGCAGGCCGGGGCGAAACAGGCTGTGCCCAACGACCATCAGAGCCAGCGCCGGCCAGAACAGCCACGCACGATCGAGCGCAAGCGCCGCATAGGCCACGGCCAGCAGCAACGCTCCCAGCGTCGTCGCCAGCCGCACACCAAGCCCGCGGTCGGCGAGCCACCCACCGGGAAGTCCGCCCAGATAGGACAGCGCTTGCACGACGGCGAGCACCATCAGCGCGGTCGGTGCCGACATCGCGAGTCGATCGTGCGCGTACAGCACGAACATCGGCAGCATCGCCAGAAAGGCGAACCGCTCGCAGATCTGCACCAGACAGAGCAAGGCCAGAGGCCGGGACCAGCGACGAGGAACAGAGGATGAACCAGTACGAGATGACATAGAAGGCTCCAAGCGCAGTTGCGTTTATGAAGCCCCGCGAATACTGTGCGCCGCAGTTCCACGGGGTGTAGACCGCCTACGGGGAACTTGGCCTCCGGCGTCTAATCCACGACGGGGGCCGCTTTGCTTTTGCGCTACCGACCGCAGTTGTTCGGGCTGGTCGGCGAGCGGCGGCGATAGTGCTGGTCGTAGCTGCCGTTCAGTAGCTGCTGGACCTGTGCCGGCCACCAGTGCGTGTTGCCGCGCGGCGTCACGAAGCCGCCCTCGGACAGCAGCTTGGCCAGCACCGGATAGCTGGGCCGCGTCCCCTCGGCGCGACGGATAATCGACTCGCAGAACGCCCGCGGTGTCAGTAGCCGGTTCTCTTTCACGTTGCCGAGCAGCCGGCACACGCTCGACTCTGAGAACTTCTTGCCCTTATAAGGCAGATAGCCCTCTTCGTTCAGAATGTTGGCGATACTGCGATAGGTTGTCCCGCGATCACGCAGCTCGCGCATCCGCCGCTTGACTTCTTCATCTGAGTGATTGCGTTCATTGACAGGCTTGCAGCGATGCCAGCCTTTGCGAAGTTTCAGATTATAGACAAGGCTCTTGGTCCAATGATCCCCTTGTGGCGGATCAATCGTCGCCGCATTCAACATTTCCGCGATCTCGATCAGCCCGCAGCCCGCTTCGACCAGCTCTTTCACTTTGGCCAGGGCATTTTGCTCCGCCGGATCTTCGACCAAAATTCGATAACGTGGATTCTGCGGTGCAGGAATTGCCTTGTACCCATACGGCACCTTGCCAAAGTGATACCCTTGGCGACGGATATGAGCGATGGCCTCGCGCGTTCGCTCGCCCGTGGCTTCACGCTCCATCTGCGCGAAGACGAGCAGGATGCTGACCAGCGCCCGCCCCAGCGCCGAGTCGAGCCGGATGGACTCTCGAATCGCCACCAGCTCCTTCTTCCCGTCGGCGAAGTGCTCTTCATACATCTCGCAGAAGTGCTTGATCGACCGGCTGATACGATCAAACTTGAGCACAACGACTACATCGGCATTAGTCGCCAGCGCATTCGCCAGTCCCGCGCGATCCGCTTTTCCCCCAGACTCAATATCGTGATAAATCTTGACCAGCCGCTGACCCTGCGATGCGCAATATGACTCAATCGCGTGCCGTTGCGCATCAAGCGATAAGCCATCATTCGCCTGCATGTCAGTGCTGACCCGAACATACCCCACGGCCAGCCTGGCACTCGTCAACTGCTGAGAAACGACATTACCGCGCGAACTGTACCCACTCATCTCGCCTGTCCCTTTCCGCGTGCGCCGAAGTGCGCCGCTGTGGGTACAGGCTTAAACCCCGTTCACGTCC
>JAEUJZ010000072.1 GCA_016794505.1 Myxococcales bacterium | reverse complement strand
CACCGCCTCCCTTCCCAGGCGGTCTACATCAAGCAACCTGCAGACGGCTCTGCACACCGCTGATGGCGCTGCTCAGCGATGGCATCACCCAGCTTGCCGGAAAAATCGACCACCGGAGGGAGTGGGGGGGCGGGGCAACACCCGACTATTGCTATCCCCAGAGCGTGGTTGAGCGGATGCTTCAGCTCGCTGGTCTTGACGGCCCGCGCTAGCAACAATGTCGATCCCATCGGTCGCGTCACCGAGGATAGTATCGCGCCCCTGTAAGGGGGCCAAGAGGTGACATTTGACCGAAGCTGCGTACCCCCTATGCGCGTTGGTGAGCTGTCGGGAGAACGTTTGATCGGGCTTTTGCAGCAGAGCGGCGGCAGTGTATTCATTCGCGATGTGACGCGCACACCGGACCGCTGGGTCGCCCCGCCAAATATCCAAAGGCGGGGAAAGAGCGTTCACCAGGACCGAATCGACAGACGCAGTCACGCGGAGGGCGTCTGTTGCGTCAGCTAGTGGCCGCCCTTGATCTCGACGGGGGGCATCTTCGCTGACTCTTCCCAGTTGAGCTGGCCCTTGCGGGAGATGCGGCGGACTGAGAGGTCGAAGACCCGGTGGCCGTTTTCGTCGAAGTCGCGGTTGATCTCGATGGTGTTGTAGCCGTGGTTTTCGGAGACCTCGCGACTGCTGAGCGATGGGGCAGAGGCGATGTGGAGTGGGCGGTCCTGGTGCAGACCGGGCCAGCGCTCAATGCCGAACCATGCCGAGTGGGTGTGGCCGTGCAGCACCAAGCTGAAGTTGAGCCGCAGCAGCAGATCCTTCACCGCCCCAGCGTTTAGGAGCCCCGCATACCGCGCGATCTCGGTGATGGTCGGCAGCGCAGACACGGGATGGTGAAGGACTGCAATGCGTACCTTGCCGCGGAAGGAGTGCGCGTTGGCCCGTCGCAGATCTTGTTCATGCACTAGCCCGGGATCATCGCGAGCAGCCTGCAGTTCCAGCTTCAGCGCGCGCTTGCGCTCCTCCTCAGTCTTTGGATCGGCGAGCGCCGCAAGCTCAAGCAGAAGCAGATGTCGCTCGTGCGCTTGGTCGATCTGGCCGCCAAGCTCGGCGGAGCCAAGCAGCAGGAACTCTAGCTCGAAGTCAGGGTAGTACACCGTCGCGAGCGAGCGAGACTCAGGGGGATCTTCCAACGCGGGTCGCGGGAAGTCGGCGAAGGCGGTCGCGAACGGACGGTGCCGAGACTGCGGATCGCTCCCCAGAGTCAGTTCCCAGTTGACGTCGTGATTTCCGCCAACCAGCAAGACCCGGTGGGCGGAGTCATCGAGCAGCGGATGCGCAGCGAGTTGCTCACGGAGCTTCTCGACCCAGGCCTTGGCCTCAGTGAGCTGCTCATCTGTCGCATACTCCGTCAAGTCACCCGAGATCACGACCAAGTGCGGCGCGTTGCCTTCGGCGCGAAGCTGTGCCAGATGCTGCACGTAGCTGTCGCGCACGTTGCCGATGTCAGCCGCAATCGCGATCTTTCCACCGTCCTTGCCGTCAATGCTCTGCGCCGACTTGGGACCGACGTGAACATCTGAGATGTGATGGATGCGCAGCGGCGAGAACTCAGCCGCTAGAATTGGGTCGCCGATGAAGAAACGCCGTGTGTCGGAGTCATGGCCGATGATGCCAGCCTCCATGAGCAGGAATGCATCTTTCTGGCTAACTGGCTCGCCCCGCACCACATGGCGTACCAAGGTCTGCTGTTCGGGCGACAGTCCCTCGAAAAAAGCATGGTGCAGGTAGTTCACGGTGCCGACACGGCAGGCATCCAAGGCCGCACGGATCAGGCTATGCGGCGAGCTGGTCGGCGATCCAACTGGCTGGCGCTCTAGCTGATCGAACAGAAGCTCAAGCCGGAACGCGTTGTTTCGCCACGCTGGCGGCAGCCGCCCCAGCATTGCCTGCGCGGCTGGTAGGCGGCTTGCCAGTTGGTTCGCCTCATCGCTATTCAGCAGAGGGATGCCGAGGATTGCTTTTTCGGACACAAAGCCCGTCGCTTTTCCGTAGGTCAGCAGTAGCTGACACTCTGCCGGCGTCACCGCCAGCACCGCGCGCGCGCCCTGATCATGTAGGGCCGCACAGCGCTCGACGAGCATCTGGCCCAAGTTGGGCTTCTTCAGGATGGCGTGCGGCTCGTCGAGCAGATAGTAGTAGCCCCGCTTCTTGGTTTTCTCGGGGACGTTGTGGATGCCGTCTTCCCCGTGCAGATCCAGCCATGTTGCTCGACTGGGGCCCAGCTGGCGGACAAGACCGCGCAGCGTCCAGGTCTTGCGGCCGCGACGCGGGGCGACCAGCAACCAGACCTTGCCCCCCGGAGGCTCTTTTGTAATCGCGTCGCAGAGGGTCGAGTCCTCGCCGCGGACATCCAGCTTTGGCTCGTAAGCACGGTTGACCTGGAACTGCTTCGGCATGATTCCTCGACTCCACTATTCCGCTGACAAGCGAGGGGCGTTGATGCGAATCCAGTCAAAGAACGGGCGATCGACGAGCCAGATCCCCTGCGGCGAGCAGAGGCCGGTGTCGACCAGCAGGCTGCGCAGCGCCGGGGGCTGCTGCAGATAGACAGGGCGCTGGCCGTGGTGCTCTGGCAATAGCAGCAGCGAGCGGACCTGTGCCGGTAGCTCTTGCCAGCGGCCCGTGAATGGCGCGGAGCGGTCAGCCAGCACGCGCTGTTCGTACAGGTCGCGGAAGGCGGAGCGATCGATCAGCGGCTTGCGCTTTCCTGAGCGAGCGGCTTCGAACAACGCATGTCCCATAACCTGTAGATAGAACGGCCAGGCTCCGCAGTCGGCAATAACCCAGCGAGCCGCGTTCTCGGGAATTTGCCCCTGCGATGTCTTGCTCAGGAAGCGCAGCGCGTCGTCTTCCGCCATGGGCCCCAGAGAGATGGGCGTGACATCATTCCCAAACGAGCTGCCAGGCGCGACAGAGGCAGCGTGCTGCACCACCTGCACCCAGTCGTATGGCGACCCGGCATACACAATGGATGCCAGATCCTGCCCCAGTGCCCGCAGCCACGGGAATAGCGTGGCATCTCCCTCCTTCAGATGGATGACCTCATCGAATAGCAGCAGCGGCTGTCGGCGCAGCTCTGCGAACTGGCTGGCCACGTGCTCTCGGCGATTCTTCTTCGACCGGCGCGGCGGCGCAGGCAGCCCCAGCGCATCGGCCAGCGTCGCAGCCAGGTCATCGCCGGTCTTGATCTGCTTGCCCTCTAGCGTGATCAGCCGCGTCTTTCGCTGCCCAGCGAGCTGCCTATTAAGCAAGCGCAAGATCGACGTCTTCCCCGAGCGACGGGGGCCAATCAGAATCGCCGGACTGCGACTTTCGATCAGAGCGTCTAGCTCTGCGAGCACGTCCTTGCGGCCCGGTAGATCCTGCACACCGTCTTGCGCTGGGCCGGGGCGGAAGGGGTTGTGAAGCGATCGAATGCTCGCCGCGAGTCCAGCGGTGCCGGACGATTGTTGTAGGGCCGGGACAATCCTGCGCTGGCCGTCCCACGGGGTCCCGCCAGTGAACCCAGCGGCGAGTAGTTCTGCGTCTCGGTGTTCAATGGAGGGAGGGGGGCTCGTTAGGGCGGCAGCGACGCAGTCGGGCCGCTCAAAGAACGGGCGTAGACCGGCTAGAGGCATTTGGTAAGCCGCGTTTGGCGTCGCCGGACTCCTTAGCTTCAGAGTCAGCGCGCCGTCGATGTTTCCCCACGCGCGGAAGTACCCGACAGGCAAGAGTGCTATCTGCGTTTCTCCCTCTGCCCACAGCGTCACGAGCGGCAGTCCCTCCTGAGCCCAGAGCCTCACTGTACCGTCATCGGCCCCAGTGGCCAGCTTGCTGCCATCCGGACTCCACGACACAGACTGGACCCAGGCATTGTGTGCAATCAGAACGCGGAGGGGTTTGCCCTCGCTTGCATCCCACAACGTGACCATTCCATCACTATCCCCCGCTGCTAGCAGTTTGCCATCTGGACTCCATGACACCGATTCAACCAAGCCACAATCGCCCGCGAGCGTGTGCAGCGGCTTACCAGTTTGCGGATCCCATAGCTTCACCGTGCAATCGTACGAGCCCGTCGCCAACGTGTTACCATCCGGACTCCACGATACTGACCGGATCCAGCTTTCGTGGCCGGTGAGCGCGTGTAGCGGTTCCTGCGCCTCGGCATCCCACAACCGTGCGGTCCTCTCATAGGAACTTGTGGCGAGTCTGCCGCCGTCCGGACTCCAGGCTACCGAAAAGATGAGTTTCGCATGGCCTTTGAGCGAGCGTAGCAGCGTCCTCCGGTCGGGGCCGCTCAGTATCACGATGCCGTCGTCGTCACCGGAAGCCAGCGTCCGGCCATCTGGACTCCACGACACAGCGCGGACTATGCTTTTATGCACCGTCAGAGTGCCAGGCAGTTCCCCTGTTGTTGCGTCCCATAGGCGCACAGTATGGTCAGCTGACCCCGTTGCCAGCCTCCGACCATCAGGATGCCACGATGTCGAGAAAACCCAGTGTTTGTGGCCATTCAGTGTGCGCAGCGGTTCTCCTGCCTTCGCATCCCACAGCCGCACCACTTGGTCCATGGCCCCTGCCGCCAGAGTCCGACCATCTGGACTCCACGATACCGACTGAACCCTGTTCTTCCTGCCATTGAGAATACGCAGCGGTTCTCCGGTGCTAACCTCCCATATTATCGCTCTGCAGTCGTTACCTCCCGTCGCGAGCGTGTTCCCATCTGGATTCCACGAAACAGAGAGGACCCAACTGTCATGGCCAGCAAGCGTGTGACGCGGCTCGAAACTGGCTGCATCCCATAATTTCACTGTGCAGTCATGGGAGCCCGTCGCCAACATCATCCCATCCGGGCTCCACGCCACCGCGGTGATCCCACTTTCGTGGCCGGATAGAACGTGCCGCTGCGCTCCAGTGATAGGGTCCCAGAGTCGTACTACTTGGTCGTCCCCCCCTGTTGCCAACACCCTCCCATCTGGACTCCATTCCACTGACCTGACCGAGTCCTTATGACCAACGAGCGTGTGCAACACCTTTCCCGTCGCGGCATCCCACAGCCTTACACCACGATCGTTAGATCCTGTCGCTAGAGTCCTCCCATCTGGACTCCATGAGACTGAGTAGACCCAACTGGCATGGCCGGTCAGCGTGTGTAGAAGCTCAGCAGTTGCGACATCCCAAAGCCTGACTGTTCGGTCATAGGAGCCCGTCGCCAATGTGCGCCCGTTGGGGCTCCAGGATACCCAAAGGACGGATGCCTTATGGCCAGCGAGTGTAGTCAACAGTTCCCCTGTTCTGGTGTCCCACAGCTTCGCAGTGCCGTCACCAGCCCCTGTTGCCAGCTTGCGTCCATCCCGACTCCAGGACACCGCTGATAGGTGCTCGCGATGTCCCCGCCAGTTAATCCAGCAAAAACCAGCCGCGGCATCCCAAAGCGAAATCTGCCCCCCCTTAGAGCCAATGGCTAGCCAGCGGCCATTGGGACTCCAGACCACAGCAAAAGGAACATCGAAACAATACTGCGTATCAAGAACAAGGCTCGTGGCCGGAATGGCGAGTAATGTAACGTAGCCGGGCAGCATGCCATCGTTCGCCGGCCAGATACCCGTTCGTGTCAGCTCTGCTCCGTCAAGACGGGCGTCAGTCCACACGCAGTGAGTCCAAACGGACTGCGTCAGGTTGGCGTTTTGCAGGGAAGCAGCCTGCAGCGAGCAGCGGTCTGCCGCCACCAACGACAGATCTGCCTGAGCCGCTTGCACACCATCCAGCCGGGTCTGCGTCAGATTGGCCCCCACGAGCCGGGCCTGGCTCAAGTCCGCGCCAGTCAAATCTGCCTCGGTCAGATCGGAGCCGGACAGATCGCTGCCAGCCAATCGGACCCCGCGAAGGCTGGTGCGGCACAGGTCCATCCCCCACAGGCGCAGCCCGCGCAAGTCTGCGCCTTCGGGAATCCATCCCGCGGGGTCGCCTGACCAGCGCCCAAGGCCGATGAGCAGTCGCAGAGCATTCACGCGGGCTCGCTCGCCGCTGCGTGTGTCCCGCCCGCGGTCCAGAAGCTCGCGCCCGACCAATAGACCCCACCCAGTGGATGCCTCGCGGGGGTCACCCTCTCGCTTCAGTAGCTCGCCGACGAAGCTTGCAACCTCGGCGGTCAGGGGGCGGGTCGCAAGCGCTTCTTCTGGGTGAGTCGGCAGGGTGCGCACCAAGGCCCGCGCCAGGAAGAACTCCAAGAACGACTTGTGCGCGAAGCGGTAGCGACTGTCGCCCTCATGCACAAAGAAGGCGCCGCCCTGCACATCCAGGAATGCCGCCGCGTCTGGGACGTACTCTGGCAGGCGGATTCCACCGATGCGGCTGCGCACCGACTCGCGCAGATCTTCCCACGAACACGATGGCTGACCTGAGCGCCAGAGCTGCTCGGCCAGCGCCTCGGCGAAGCGAACCTTTTCCTCGCGTGGAAGCGAGTGGTCGTCCTCGCGCGTCTGCTCTAGCCACTTCTGGACATAGGCTTCGTAAACATCGGCCGGGGCCACGCGGGCACCTGCTGCGATGCGATCCAGCGACTGGATGACCATCGAAAGCAGCAGGGGTCGCTGTACCAAGTCGGTCAGGTCATAGGTGCTGGCGATGCGCTTCAGTGCGCTCTGCGTCTGCTGCTCACTGCCGAGGGTGTTGCCAATCAGCTCGCTGACCTGTGGCGTGGTCAGCGGGCGCACCTGCAGGACGCGATGTCCCGCCGATGTCCCCAGCGTCTCGCGCAGCGTCGCAGCAGTGGTTCGCATCAGATCCGACTGACTACTGAAGTAGTGATCGCGGGACGTAATGACCACTCGTCCGCCGCTGGCTGCAACCCGCAGCAGCGATGCCAGCCGCCCCGCCGGGTTCGGATCGCCGAATCGCGTCGCCATCTCGTCGAAACCATCGAAGCACGGAAGGAGCAGGCGGTGGCGGATCAGCAGCTCCAGCGCGGCGCGCTGCGAGATCGCGGCATCGCTGTCGTGTGCTCCCCCGAAGGCCGCCAGCAGCATGTCGAGTCCGTCGTGTGTCGCGGGCGCGGTCGCCAGGTTCACCAGGATGGGCAGGGGGCCATTCAGCCGCTCGGTCAATCGCACGCACCACTCGGCAAGCAGTGTCGACTTTCCCGAGCCGAACTCACCCAGCACCAGGGCAGTCTGTTCGCTGCCGGCTAGCCAGTCATCAAGAGCCGAAAGGCCGCTCTGCGTCTGCTCGCCAGCCTGGACGATAAGGTCAACGAAGCGCCCTCCGACCTCGCGCAGCTGAAAGTCGCGGTGACGACGAAGGGAATCGATGTGCGTGCGAAACGGAGTGACCAGTGCGCCCGTGCGTTGGTCTCGCTCCGCCGGGCTAACTGGCACCAGCGTCAAAGGAGTCAGCCCTAGCTCATCGAGTGCCTTGGCGTAGAGAGAACGGTCATCGTTCCACAGAGCATCATGCCCGTCGAACCATAGCTCCCAGCCACTGTCATGGGCGACAACGACTCCCATGCGGCCGATGATGGGATCCATCGAATTGGGCTTCTCGAACGATACGGCCGCGCAGGGTCCGAATCCTTCGGCTCGCGCCAGCAGAAGCAGATCGCGCGGGATATCGAATGCGGGGCCGGCGTAAACGGGCCTTCGCGGGCTGGGGGAGCCTTCCTTGCCGCGTCTGCGCGACGGCGGCTTCTGCTCTCCGCTCTCGGACGAGCGAGCGGCTGCCGCTCGAAGATGCTCTTCCAAGTGTTCTTCATGGAGATGCTCTTGCTGGATGACATCGGCTGTCGCCGCAAAGCGCACGGTCCAGCCGGCGGCCTGTCGAACCCCAAGCTGAGCGGGATCGACCCCGGCTGGCATGACGGCACGCACGGGTGGCGGTGGCGCAGGTGGGGCCTCGGGCGGCTTCAGCTCCGCGGCGATGACTGTCTCGCGCGCCTGCCCGATGGCCTGATTCGCCGCCTCGGTACGCTCGGCCCTGGCCTTGAACGCGCTTTCGCCAGCCTTTCGCAGCCTCTCGCATAGTTCCACCATGCGTGGGCCACGCACCTGGCGTTGCCAGTCGAACAGGACATCAGACACCGCGCTGGCCATCGCGCCGCGCAGAACCGCAAGCGGCAGAACATCCGCCGGCAGGCACACCTCGCGCAGTCGCTCGTGGAAGTGCTCGACGGTCTGCAGACGCTTGTGGCCGTGCACTAGCTGGCGTAGTCGTCGCTCGCGAGTGGTGCCACCGATGGCTGCTGCGTCCAATAGCGTGGTCTCGCTGACATGCACCCGCGCAGAGAGCTGCTCGACTGCATCATCATCATCGCGGCTGCTCAGCAGCCCAGCCGAGTCCCCAAGCCAAGCCTGATACTTGGCATCGGCAGGATGGAAGCCATACACCAGGCTCGCCGCAGCGAACGGACGCACCGGACGCTGCCAGTCGTAGCGGGTCGAATCACCGACTCGCACATAGCCCAGGTCCACATCCGCGACGATGACCCCTTCCTCTCCGCGTTCTAGGTATCCCACACGCTCTGGGAAGCTGCGCAGATCGCTGGGATGGCCTTCGTCGACGAAAATCGAGGTCCCGCCGCCTTCTTTGTCTGTGAGCCCAGCGGTGTCGCAGTACAGGACTGGGCGACCGTAGCGACGGGCTTCTTCCCAGGCCTTGGTCGAAAACTCACCGATGGTGTGCGTCGGCGTCAGGCTTGGCACGGCTATAAATCGGCAAGAATTGAGATGCGGCAGCACCAGCCGCTGGTGCGCTTCGCTCTCGCGGTACAGGAAGTCCAGGCAGACCAGCGTGCCCATGGGGCCCGGCAGTCCGTCTGGCAGCGTGATGGGGGCCCAGGCGTTGCCGGAACGCATCTGGCCATCCTCAGGCTTGGCCGGGTTCAGCTTGGGCTGCATCGCCAGCGCTCGCCCGCGGTACAACACGGGACAGACGGCGCTCAGCAAGGGGGGCGGTTCGACACCAAGCTGCTGATAGATGCCGCTCTTGCGCGCGTCCCGCTCAACGGTGTGCGTTCCAGCCACCACAACCATCTGGCCACCGGCCGTCACCACGTCGGGCAAGAGCTGCCACGGTACGGAATACTCAGGCAGCACCACGAGCTTCGCGCCCCAGGTCTGACACTGCTGCAGGATGGCGACGAGCTTCCGACGTAGATTCGCCAGGTACGTGGTCCGGATCCGCTCACGCAGCGCAACGAAGCGCTCAACTAGCTGCGGCGGCAACTCGTCTTCGATACGCAGCGCGTCCTCTGCACCCAGAGAGAAAAGCGGATCTTCCAGCGGCGACCGCCCCGACAGCACGATGGCGGGATGGTAGGCAAGCTGCACAACGGCGACGCGGGTGTACAGGCGCTGCGACATGGATCGGCCGGAAGTATACCGAGGTCAGCTGCCTCCGAGGAACCGTCTTTGAGTACGGCATTTAGACGACAGGGGAATGCGCCGTCGTTGCTGGGGAAGCCAGCGGGAGGACTGCATTGAAAAAGAGGCTCATCGCTTTACCCGCTGGGCATTACTGAGGACCTGGTGCATGTCCAGCGTCGCTCAGGCATGCACGGGCGCTACAATCGGTGCGCTTGCCGCTCGCACTGCACCGCGCAGCTGCAACTCTGCCATCGCATCCTGGGCGCTGACGCCGTACTGCCAATGGGCCGCGGTTGCCTGCAGGCTGGTCTCCGCCAGCGAGAATGGCTTGGCAGCCTGACCTGCACGCACCCGGCGCACGACACAGAATGGCCAGTCATCTGCCGCAGTAATGTCCACCCCACACCATCGCAATGTCCTGGCCCCCACACGCCGCATCCCACCATCTCCTCCCACGTTCCCACCGCGCCCGCCATCCCCGTGTTCTCCCCCACCTGATTTCTGCCGCACCATCCGCCCAAAAAGCCCGCTGAATTAATCTCTCCCCGTCGCAGCGAAAAAAACGCTGGACAGGTTCACCTGACCCAATTAAGTCTCTCCGCTACCAGCACACATCACGCACAGCGGAGGGAAGGGTCATGGCAGCGGAGAGGCAGCGACAGGGAGCGGCAGCGCGGAACGGAATCTTGGCGGGGGATCGCAGTGAATCGGTCCGCACGGCGATCGGTTACGTGCGCGTCTCGACCGACATGCAGGCGAGTGAGGGAGTCTCGCTGGAGGCGCAGCAGGGGGCGATTCGGCAGTACTGCGAGCTGCATGGGTTGCGGCTGCTCGCGATTCATCAGGACGTTCTATCGGGAGGGAAGTCGCAGCGGCCGGGGCTCGCCGATGCCCTGAGCAGACTGCGACGTGACGCGGACGTTCTTGTTGTCGTCAAGTTCGATAGGCTCAGCAGGTCGATTCGTCACTTCTGCGAGATCTATGAGACGTACTTTCGCGATGGGGCGAAGGAGCTGGTCGCGATTCGCGAGGCGATTCGGCTCGACTCTGCTCTGGGTCGCGCGCTGATCAGCATCCTGCTGGTATTCGCGCAGATGGAGCGCGAGGCCGTCGGAGAGCGCACGCGTGAAGCGATTCAGCACATCCGTCGCAGCGGCTACCACTTCGGCAAGGTGCCCTATGGCAAGCGTGCGATGCGCGCTCCCGACAACCCGCGCATGAAGGTGCTGGTCGATGACGATGCAGAGCAAACGGTCATCGCGCAGTTTAGCGAGTGGGCCGCTGCCGGCATCGGCGTCAGCGAGATGGCGAATCGTCTGAATGCCGCGGGCATCAGGCCGCGGCAAGGACAGCGCTGGACCAAGCACACCATCTACAACCTGCGCCTCCGGCTGAGCCAAATTCAGAGCCGGGCGGTCAACGCCCGCTCACACACCGACGAAGACGTGAAGGACCGAATGCTGGAGCTGCGTGCGCGCGGCCACACGCACGCGCAGGTCGCATCGATCCTCAACGAGCTGGGCTTCCTGCCGATGAAGGGCCGTCGCTTCACCGAGCGCAGCGTGCGCAAGCTGTTTGGCCGCTGTCGCCAAACGAAGGTGCTATCGCCTCGCCGATTTCTGGAAGCGATGCTCGAACGCATGCGCCGCGAGCACGAAGCAGCAGATCCGGATGCGCCGTTTGAACGTCCGGGATTCCCGACGCTGGCGAAGGTGCTCGGCGATGCCGGCTACGTGACGCCGAAAGGCCGCGCGCATTGGTGGCCAGCGCAGGTGCAGCAGCTTCTGGAAGGTCGCTTCGACAGGTACTACCAACGCGCTGCTCGTGCTGTGACGACTCACAGCGAGTAGCGCAGGAACGAAACGGCCTCCGACGTGGATCAGACGCCGGAGGCCAAGTCCCCGTGGTGAGGGCATCACCCCGCGGAACTGCGGCGCACAGTATTCGCGGGGCTTCATAAACGCAACTGCGCTTGGAGCCTTCAATGCCTTCTCGTCTTGGTCCTTGGTCTATTTCTCGTCGACGTTCTTGGCCACTGGCCCTGCTTTGCGCAGTGCAGGGATGCGAGCGTTTCGCCTTCTTGGCGATGCTGCCGCTGTTCGTTCCGTATGCGCAGGAACGGCATGCGATGTCCGTGCCGACAGCACTGATGGTCGTCGCCATCTTGCAGGCACTGTCGTATCTCGCCGGACTGCCCGGAGGATGGCTCGCGGATCGCAGGCTCGGCGCGCGCGCATCCACGATGCTCGGGGCTCTGCTCCTCGCCTTGTCGTATGTCTTGCTCGCTATCAATTTGTCGTCGCTGTTCTGGCCTGCGCTGGGTCTGATGGTGCTCGGCCACAGCGTGTTTCGCCCCGGCTTGCATGTGCTCATCGCTCACGCTACTGGCAACGATGAGCATGCTCGGGAGCGCGGTTTCCTTTGGCACTATCTGGCCGCGAATCTTGGCTACGCAGCCGGTGCCCTGTTCGGAGAGTGGGCCCATGCAACGCGAGGCTGGGCGACGCTATTCTGCGGCTCCGCCGTCGCTTCGTGGTTGAGTGCGATCCTGCTCGGGCTCGGCCTGTCCCGCCTGCAACTCGATGGCAGCGAGCCCGATGCAACGGGCGCAGCTCAGCCAACCGCGCAGCCACACAGCAACATGGCCGCCGTGTGGTTGATCTGTTCGGTTGCTGTTGTCTTTTGGCTCACGACGCAGCAGGCCGGCAGCTCGCTCGCCGTGTTCGCGACCACGAACACGCAGCAGCACATCACGCTGTCCTCCCGATCCATGCACCTTGGCCCCGGCCACTTCGCGGCGCTACACGGCTGGATGGTCATCGTGCTGCTCCCGGTGTTCTTGCACCTGCATGGACGGCAACAAGAGCATCGTGTGCCGATGGCAAGCCTACTGATCTGGGGCTACGTCGCAACGACCGCTGCCTTTGCCGTGATGACCACAGCCAGCTTGCTCGGAAGCGACAGCAGCCGAGTCAGCAGCGCCTGGCTCATCGGCTGCTACCTACTTCTCTCCATCGCGGAGATCCTGCTCGCCCCACTCGGCATGTCGCTGGTGACTCGGCTTGCGCCGCGCGACAAAGCCGCACGCGCCGTCGGGCTGTGGTTCGCAAGCAGCGCCGTCGGCAATGGACTCGCCGCACTGCTTGCGCTCGGCTGGGACCGCTGGCCGCATCATCGGTACTTCGCAGTGCTCGCGCTCGTGTCACTTGCTGCTGCTGCTGCGCTGTATCGCCGCCGGCCCGCTCTGGGATGATGTGGCGAAGCTGGCCGTAGCTTGATTGTGGCCCGTCCTCATCGCTGAACGATGCGTGCCGCAAAGCCGGTCGCGCGCGTCGGCGACGCTACGTGTCCAGCAGCTTCGGATCTTCCCAGACATCTTCGTAGCCGTCGGCGGCCAGAAAGCGCCAACCTGGCGGCAGCCCCAGAAAGCGCAGGGCTTCTGGACACCATGAGGCCAGATGCTCGACGTGTAGTGGGGCAAAGAAATC
Organism: Myxococcales bacterium; assembly: GCA_016794505.1. Classification (GTDB taxonomy): domain Bacteria; phylum Myxococcota_A; class Polyangia; order Palsa-1104; family JAEUJZ01; genus JAEUJZ01. Next base: position 1,082 of record JAEUJZ010000072.1, on the reverse strand, counting down.
GGGGTCGTCACTCGGCTCCCCACCCGCCCAGATGTACCAGCCCGTCGTGTCGCTGGTCGGGCGATGTCGAAGGCCGTTGAGTGGCAGTTCGCCATCGCGCACATTGCGAGCGATGCCAACCTTGAGATGCGCAGGCGCGGGGACGCGGGCAACGCCATAGCGTTTGCAAATTTCTTCCTGTCGCCGTGTCTCGTCTGCCGCGTCCATCGCTAGTCTCTCTTTCGTAGGCGAGCCTGCTCGCGTGAGTAGCGACTCAGCTCTGCCCCTTGACGACCCGAGCACGTCGGACATTGCGGCTGTACCGCGTCCAGGCTTCGCATCCGCGACGTGTCGATGTGTCCCGTCTCATAGTGCTCTTTTACTAGGGGCTGCTTGTGATCTGCAACTTGCTTTGGTGTCACGCTGCCGCAGTCGACGCAAGGCTTCCCTTGGACCGCTGCTCGCTGCGCCGGGGTCGTCGCACCGCTGGGTCGCTTGTACAGACGGCCATGCTCCTGCGAGGGCACAGGCAGCGGAGACGCGCCCGCTTCAGCCACCACTCCAGCTTCGGTCGCGGCCTTCCTACCGGCCTTCGCCTCTGCCGCATGAGCGAATCCAGACGCCGCCGCCTCGTCGGTGTGCTCAGCTACTTCCACGGTCGCGGCCTTGCCACTTCGCTTTGCCGCCGCCTTCGCTCCACGCTTGCCGACTGCCCCTGCGGCATCCGCCGTATGCTCGACCGCATCAGCAAGCTTGCCGCCAGTCCGCAAGATGCCAGCCGCCGGTACATACGTTGTCGGTGAAGCCATCGCATCCCCGACGCTCTCCGCCGCATCGCCCAGCTTCTGCGGCCACGGCTTCTTCAGCCAGGCTGCCGCTGCGTCCAGCACTCCCTTCGCCGCGTGCTTGGCATCCTCGCGCGTCGCATTCCGCGCAGTGGATAGGATCCTCTGCCCGACCGATTCCGCTTCGCGCGCTGGAGTCGTCGCGTGCAACGGAGTTCCTGCCGCCATCTCGTCGATGCCTTGGCTGACTTTGTCGTCGCCTTTTTTGAGGGAGGCGACGCTGTTGTCGATGCCGCCGGCCCAGCGGCGCATCAGGTA
>JAEUJZ010000012.1 GCA_016794505.1 Myxococcales bacterium | reverse complement strand
ATGCAGCAGTCCTGCTCGAACGGCCAAGCGCAAAGAGCCTGAAGCGAAAATAGAAAAAGGAATCGGAATTAAAAACGGAATGAGGAAAAAGGAAGCAGGCCCACAAGAGCGAGGCTTGGCGACGGAACCACGGACTATGCTCGACGCTCCTATGCGGCAGGCATCCCCTGACCCGCGACGCTAGTCAGAGCCAGGTTCGTCGGAGTCGGAAACCGTAGCTGCTGCTCGCCCGCCCAGCGTGTAGGAAGCAGGAGTCCGTGCGCTTGCATGTGCCGAGCGACCTTGTTCGCGCGGCGCAGCTCCAGAAACAAGCGGAAGACCAGCGTGATAAGGGCTGCGGGATCTGCTGCGCGGTCGCCAGGATGCCAAACAGGATCAGCGTCGCGCCCGCAATCGGCTGAGCAAGTTCCCACTGCGAGAAGGACTTTCTCCGAGTGATGGCTGTGAAGCGTATTGTGCGGAGTACGTCCGCTGGCTGAAGTCGTTGCAACTTCCCGTCGCTGCGCAGGCTCGGACGCTTGAGATGTTGCGCTTCCGCAAGGCCGGGCAGCTGTTCAGCTACGCCGGAGCTGTGCCCAGCGAACACAGCTCCGGCGGACCGCGCGGGCAGAGTCGCGGCGGCATCACCAAGACCGGCAACGGCCATCTGCGCCACATTCTGGTCGAGGCGGCGTGGCATGATCTGAAGCCTCCAGGCTTCAGCGCCGCGCGTCGTTCCAAATCCCGACAGCCAACGAGGACTTCGACGGCGCGCATCCATGGAGGTTGCCGTATGAGTAGGCCCAGAAAGGCAGGCTAACTAAGAAAAAGGAATGAGAAGCCCCCGACCTCTCGCGACAAAGCAGACGTAGCTGCGCAGAGCGCGGCAGGCATAGTGGCCCTCAGAGAGCGGGGCTGTGCGATGGCAACACCGGAGAAACCTCGACCGACTCCTGGTGACAGGCCCGACCTGATCCGCGTAAAAAGTGACCGTCGATTTTTTCCGCACAGCCCCGCTCCTTGAGGACCGCGCATGCAAAAAAACGAAGCAGACACCGCTTCAGGAACCTTGACGGGTCGCCTCATATTAGGAGTCTGCCGTTGGACGTTGCGGGGTCATACACTCCATCGCGATCGCCGATCAGGCACTGATTCATCGCGCATAGATCCAGCAGCGGATACCAGTCGCTGCAGTTGCGCGATAGGCGCGTGCTCTCGTAGCTGAGAATGCTTCCGACTTCACCCAGCGGCAGCCCCGACAGAGGGAGGACCAGACGGCGCTTTCGCGGATGGACATGAGCGAGTCGCGCACGCAAACATCGCGACCAACTCCGAAAGGCCCATCCGCGTCCGCTTCGCCAGAGGCTCTGGCGCTTCGCTTGAAGCAGAGACCGGAATCCGAATCCATCGTTCCGCCCCCCAAAAAAAACACGGCCGACGGCTCTAGATCGGGCCGAGTCACCCGATGGTGAACGCGAATCGTCCGCCCAGAAGGCGGATGAGTTCGGTTCTAGATGACGACCTCATCTATGTCGTCCTGAGCTCTCGCGGAGGGTGTGGCATCAAGGATCGGTGGCTTGTCCGTGTCCCGCAGATTGTCCAAGAACAGACGTTCCGCCGGGATTTGCCGCAGGTTTTGCCAGTGCAGGCGCCACTGTTCGGAACGCCGTTGACGAAGCCGCCGAAGTCGCGCTATCTACCGAAACCCGACGCACTTCTGCGTTTCGGTCTCGGTTCCGTTGGTACCCTTGTTTCGTTCGCGCTGGTTCGCGAACACCGTTGGAGCGATTCATGTGTGGCATCTTCGGCGGCTCCCCTGACCTCGTCAGCGAGAACGCGGCGAAGTTGCTCCATCATCGCGGGCCCAACCAAAGCGGCCAAGTGCTCCTGCGAGCCTCCGACGGCGCTCCGATTCTCATCGGCCAAACGCGCCTGTCCGTCGTTTGCAAAGACGACATCATCACGCCTTTCCGCCGCGACGGAGCGACGATCACCTTCAACGGCGAGATCTACAACTGGCGGCAAATTCGCTCCGAACTTGAAACAAAGGGCGTCGTTTTCACAACCGAAACCGACACCGAAGTCGTCCTCTGCGCCTACCTCGCATGGGGCCCCGCCTGCCTCCAGCGCTTCAACGGCATGTTCGCCCTCGCCATCTGGCACGACGATCAGCTCTTCCTCGCTCGCGATCGCGTTGGCAAAAAACCCCTGTTCTATTCGTATGGCCCACGCGGTCTCGGCTTCGCATCCGAACTCAAAGCGATGCGCGACCTCGACTTCGGAGAAGTCGCCATCTGCAAGGCGCTTGAGTTCTACTTCGACGAACACACGCCTTTTCGGAATGTGAAGAGTGTTCGTCCGGGCGAGTATCTTCGGTATCGACCCGCGACGAACGCCCTCGAGCGCAAGACGTGGTGGAGCCTGCCGGTTGCGGCGCCGGAAATCACGGATGGTCGTGCAGCGGTGAAGCAGTTCTTGGAACTGTTCGTGGATGCATGTCGGATCCGCAAAGTCGCGGATGTGCCCGTGACGCTCTTTCTTTCCGGCGGCATCGATTCCTCTCTGATCCAAGCTGTTTTGTCGCTCGATGTGACCTACACGGTTCAGTTCGAAGAGTTCATCGAAAAGATCAACGAGCGCGATTTGGTAAACGAGTTTGCGGCGAAGCGCGGATTCGAGGCGCGGATCATCACGCCGACTCGCAATGATTTTCTCGAAACATTTTCAGATCTTGCGCGCTACATTGAATTCCCCGTCGGCAGCTTCAGCGTCTTGCCTCTGTTCTGTCTAGCCCGACAAGCTCGCCGCGATGGGTTTGTCGTAGCGCTCTCCGGCGAAGGCTCGGACGAACTCTTCAACGGGTATTTCCGCAACGAACTATTGCTTCGGGAGCAGCAACTGCTCGAAAAAGACTTCAAAGGTCCGTATGGGACGCTCTGCAAGCGTTATTTTGGTACGGACATCGAGCGATTTTGTCGCATGGCGAGTCGTCAGGGATTGGCGGGAGTGCAAGATCTCATCGAATTTTTTACGCCGCTTTGGCGTGAGGATCTGTCATTTAGTCAAAACTTGAGTGCGATCGAGACGACGATTTTCATGCAACCCTTACTCGTCATGGCGGATCGATTGAGCATGGGTAATTCGCTTGAAATTCGCAATCCATTCCTTGATTATCGAATCATTGAATTTTCGACGAAAATTTCCGATGATTTGAAGTACCGTGATGGTCAAGGCAAGTGGATTTTGCGCCAAGCGTTAAAGCAGCTCGTCGGCTCGGATTTAGGCATTACCAAGCGCACGATCAAACACGGACTTCCCGCTCCCGTGAATCAATGGCTCTTCAACAGCAGTGCTTTCGATCGCAAGGATTGGAACCACGTTCTTTTGGGCGAATGTTTGAAGCAATTGGCCCAGGCGCATCATCCCAGCCACAGGTAATGAAATCTCATGAAGCGAAGCCTTGTTTCTTTTTTACGTGATCCCGTTTCGGGCGAGGCTCTCTCATTGGTCGATGCTCCAGAAGGCGAAGTCATCGATTCAGGTCTTCTCCGTTCTCCGTCGGGCGCCGAATACCGCATTTCCGGTGGCGTTCCTGGAATGGTGCGGGAGGACAAATTCGAGGAAGGGCAAAAAGAAACGGTAGAGAGCTTTTCATGGAAATGGGAAAAAGCTCAACATTACCGCAAAACGACCGAAGCGCATTATGTGCAATGGTACTTGGACCGTTATGGATTTGGCTCCGAATCAAACCTCGCCAAGTTTCTTATAGGAAAAGAGCGCATTTTGGATGCGGGCACAGCACATGGACGAGATGCGGAAATGTATGTGCGCAATTCTAAGGCAACGGTATTCGGAATCGATATCGGTTATGGAATTCGCAATGCTTATCGCGATATTGGTCATTTGCCATCTCTGCATTTGATCCAAGCTGATTTGACACGCTTACCATTTGCCGAGAACTTCTTTGATTTCATCGGCTGCGATCAGGTGATCCATCATACGCCCAATACGCGCGTTTCACTCGGGCACCTCGTAACCCGCCTTGCTCCTGGTGGACATATCGCTTTTTATGTCTACAAGAAGAAAGCTCCCGTCCGCGAATTCTGTGACGATTTGATTCGTTCACAAACGGTGCATATGTCCCCGGATGAATGTATGAAGGTCTCCGAATCCATTACGAAACTCGGGAAAGCCTTGTCGGAACTCAAAGCCACCATCGACGTCCCGGAAGACATTCCGATCTTGGGAATCAAGGCCGGAAAAATCGATGTCCAGCGCTTTATTTACTGGTACATGTTCAAGTGTTACTGGAATGACTCCATGGATTGGGATGCAAATGTCATCACCAACTTCGATTGGTATCACCCATTACACGCTCATCGGCATACGCTGCAAGAGGTCAGGCAATGGTGCGATGAATTGGGTCTTGAGATTCAGCACGTGAACGAACAGGAATCAGGGATTAGCACATTGGCGAGAAAAACCGCGTAATTGGGGCTCGCATATCGAGCGTCGGCTCGATGCGGGAACAGATCATGACGGATGTCAAACTTTCAGTCATCGCCCCATGTTTTAATGAAGAACACAATGTCGCTACGCTGGTGCAGCGGACTCTAGCGACCTTCAAAGCCATGGGCATTGTCGGAGAGCTCGTGCTCATCGATGATGGCAGTCGCGATCGCACGTGGGAACGGATTACGGAAGCGATGCAGAAGCACCCCGAAGTCCGAGGAGTTCGCCATCTCAAAAATCGCGGAATCGAAGGTGGCTGGCTCAGCGGACTCGACAATTCGAGTGCCGATGTCATTTGCTTGATTGATTCGGATTTGCAGAATCGGCCGGAAGACATCGAGCGCTTATGGGAAACATATCAGCGCGAGCCGGTGGATATCGTGCAAGCTGTTCGGCATCCTCAAGGTCTCGAACGGCGGAGGCTGGTTTTCAGCAGTACGCTCAATGCAATTCTGAATATCTCATTTGGAACACATCTTCGCGATAGTAAGTCGGGATTCGTGATATGCCGAAGAGAAGTATTTCGGCTGATTCTCGATCATAAATTCAAATATCGTTACTTCCAAAGCTTCATTGGTGCCGCTGCGGGCGTACGTCAATTCACGGTGGCCGAAGTTGATACGACATTCGAACAGCGGCGGGCTGGACAATCATTTTTGGCAGGATTTCCGGTGAAAGCCGTGGTCCGAATCGTTTGGGAATTGGCCAAATTCCGCGTCGAAACACTCACCGATCCGCGGCACAAGGAACGACCTCGAACGTCGCGGTATTGATTCCTTCTTTACGGAAAGAATCCCGGACATAAAGGAGCGTCTCGGTTTCACGGGTTGCGTGGTCCGAGATCCTTGCCGCGCGCTCACGGGGGCGGTCGACGGTGGGCGCGTAGCGTCAGAGCTAGGTAAATACTCGCCGCCCCCCGTCGTGACCGCAGAGCCCGAGGCTGAGAGAGTCCGTGTCGCGCCGGAGAGGAGGGCGCGGACATGGATGACTTCGTCGAAGCAACAAGCAGGCATCCTGTAAGCCCCTGCTCCGGAGCAGGGGCTTACGTTCAAGACGCACGCCTACAACGATCGTCCTCATCACCTGTACGAGCCCCCAGGCCCCAACCCCACGACGCTCAACGAAGCATGCCCTACTCCCGTCTAACCACATCACCACTCAAACAACAGATGAGGTGCAGTATGAAGCGTAGATCTTCAGCGCGCGAAAGAAGGGCAGATAGATCCCAAGCCGGGCCGCCGCTTCACCCGTCGCGAACGCGCCGCGCCAGTCGTACAGCGCGCCCAAGCTGGTCGTGATCTCGAAGGGACCCATCCGAGTCTCGGAATTTGCCCATTCTCCAGCGTCGCGCTGCCTGCGGATCTACGCCACGAAGACGGCCGGGAGCCACCAGCACTGCTGCTACGTCCACTTCGTGGGCAGAACCAGCGGGTGTGCCCTAGAGCAGCGCGGGCGATCGCTCTGCATCGCTCGCCTCGGGCTGCCCTTGCGGGGACCAAGAAAATGGAACGGCGCCGGAAGCTATCGGCGAGGTTGTCCGCCGTCGCTGTGTCGTGCGATGATATCAACATGGGGAAACCTGCTCGCGTCAACGGTCCATACCCCGAACGCGGAAAATGGCGCATCTACCTGATTGACGGCAGTGATCGCAAAGCGTTCCTGTCTGCTACGCGGGCCGAAGCAGAGGCGATGAAGGCGACGCTGACCGCGCGAGCGCAGGCGCTGAGCGAGCGAACGATCGGCGACACGCTGGATGCCTATCGCGACTACCGCGTTCGCGTGCGCGGTGTGCTGGCGAAGACCGCCGATGATCACTGTCGTCATCTGCGGGCGCTCTTGCCCGTCGAGGATGCGTTGTCGACGCTCACCGCTGAGCGCGCCGGGCGCCTGTACCGGGACTACACAGAACGCGCGAATCACTACACCGGAAAGCCGATCGCGGTCGCGACGCATCAGTGGGTTCTTTTGATCGCGAAGTGCTGGGGACGCTGGCTGGTGAAGGCGGGAATCGTTGCGCAGAATCCGTTCTCTGCCGTCGAGCCAATCGGGCGGCGCAGCACGGGCAAGGCGCAGCTGACGCGCGATGAGGCCCAGCGCCTTAGCCGCGTTGCGGTGCAAAAGGCCCAGGCCGGCGACATCGCTGCAGTAGGCGTCCTGCTGATGCTGCACATAGGCCTGCGCCAAGGCGAGGTGACTTCGCGCATCGCCCGCGACGTCGATCACGAGGGCCGCGTGCTGATCATTCCCTTCGGCAAGACGGCGACCTCACGACGTCGTCTCAAGGTCCCGCAGTGGCTGCAGCCGTATGTGTCCCGCTTGACCGACGGCAAGGCTGCGGGTGATCTGCTGTTCTCTGCAGACGGACGGAAGCTGCGTCCACACCAGTACTGGTGGCGCAAAGTCCATGAGATCTGCGACGCCGCCAACGTCCCGCGCGTCTGTCCGCACAGCCTGCGCGGCCTGCACGCCACCCTCGCCATCGAAGAGGGTACATCCGGCGAAGCCGTCGCCCGCGCGCTGGGCCACACCAGCTTCGAGATCACCGCCAAGCACTACGCCACGCCTGACAGCGTGGCCAATGCTCGCCTCGAAAAAGCCAGCCAGTCGCTCGCTCCGAGCCCCGCCCCAACCCCTACGGCCCGCCTCGATCAGCTCCTCGCTAGCTTGACGGCAGAAGAGCTCGCCGCGCTTCGCAAGCGCTTGGTTGCATAGCTCATCCCCCGTCGCGTACGCCCCCAGAGCAGGCTTGTCCGCGACCTGTCCGAGGCCGCTGCAAGTCCGCGTAACTGCGCCGGAACTTGGGGCACCCATATCCAGCCCAGCAACATCATGGTCGAGCGGCAAGCAGATGGTGGCTTTCATCCCTACGTGATGGACTTTGGGCTGGCGCGCGAGACCTCAGGCGATCAGAGCCGCAGCGGCATCATCGAAGGCACGCCGCGCTACATGGCACCCGAGCAGGCGCGCGGCGATACCAAGCACTTGGATCGTCGCACCGATGTCTATGCCTTGGGCGTCACGCTGTATGAGCTGCTCGTCGGACGGGCCCCGTACGAGGCCAACGGTGACATGGACACGCTGCTTGCGGTCATCGCGCAAGAGCCCACGCCGCTGCGTCGCGTTGACGGCGAGATCCCGGCGGATCTGGAAGCGATCACGCTGAAGTGCCTCGAAAAAGAGCAGTCGGCACGCTACGACTCGGCCAAGGCTCTGGCGGAAGACCTGGGGCGCTATCTCGACGGAGAGCCGGTGCGGGCCCGGCACATTGGTCTGGGGCAGCGGCTCTGGCGGCGGGCTCGCAAACACAAGCCGCTGGTGGCGTTGGCCGTGTCGTTGTTTCTGTCGCTTGTGGGACTGGTCACATACGGCATACGCACGCGCATCGCCGCAGCCGAGCGTGAGCGGGCCGCGCAAGAGCAAGCGAAGCTAGCGCAGAGTCTGGGACAAGAGATCGCGCAGATGGAGTGGCTGCTGCGCAGCGCGCGTCAACTGCCGCTGCACAATGTGGGGACAGAAAAGCAGAAGGTGCGGCAGCGGATGACGCA
>JAEUJZ010000185.1 GCA_016794505.1 Myxococcales bacterium | reverse complement strand
GAAGGCGGAGGAGAAAAAGACGCGCGAGCAGGAAGAGCAAGAGACGTTCGATGATGAGCTGAGCAAGGCAGAGAAAGAGGTCGAGCGCGAGCTTCTGAAGGCGCGCAAGGAAGCGGAGCTGGCGAAGAAGCGCGCGGAGCTCGACAAGCTGCGCGGCACGACGAGCGGCGGGAGCACTCCGACGCTGGGTGGCGGGGGCGCGGCGTTTCGCACGGTGGAGCTGTACGGCGTGATGGGCGGTGCGCGAGTGCCGCTGACTTCGGCGGTCAGCATGGTGGGGGGCATGCCGCAGGTTCAGCCGGGCGCCCGCGTGATGGTGGGTGAAGTGGCGGCAGATGGGTTCGGCCTAGCGGGCGTTCCTGGGCGATGGAGCGCGTACTACGCGGGGCGGTCACCGGCTGAGTTTGGGCTCGATGCCGACAAGGGCGTCCTGGCATCGGATGGCAGTCGCGGCTGGGCGCTGACAGCGACGTTCCTCAGCCAGATCTTCGGCGCGGGGTGGCGGGCGGTCATCTACTAACCAGCGTCGTGCAGTGGAGTGTCTTACGAAGGAAGGGGGCAAGCGATGCGGACTCCGCAGTGTGGGGAAGCGTATCAAGTCTGTGTGCATCTGGTGAAAGCAGCAGCGTCGGAACAGCGGCACTATTGGAAGGTTCCTGGTAAGCCGTGGATCGTGCTCTGCGCAGGGTGTCATGCTCGGTATTCCAATCGATCATCGGTCGAGGTGGACGGTGCCGTGCGGCGGCTTTCCACGACGCCCGAACTCGATCCACAGTCGTCAATTGCGGTTCATGAACATTCGCCGACTCCGATCGCGGCGTCCGATGCGCAGACATCGCGGGCAGCCGCCTCAACGCTGGACCTGCAGCTTCCCGACGACGTGCGTTCGCTGCGCCGCCGCGTGGATGACCTGCGGCTGGACGTGCTGCTGCCGGTGCAGGACTACTCACCGCAGGCCGCTGCCAACAAGGTGAAGCGTCTGCTTTCAGTCCATCGCGATCTTCAGCAGCGGCTGAATGCAAGCAACCCGGTGAACCCGATCATACGGACTGAACTCGATCTGATCCAGGTCTCGCTCGCGCGCGTCGAAGCCACGACTCGACTGGCCGAGGTGACGAGGAAGCATGTGCTGAAGCTCAGTGGCGAAGCGCGGAGGCTCCTCCAGCGTACGCTGAGCCAGCCTTTCAGCGGCTACTACTATCGTCGCCGCGTCTATCGCCGCCTCATCCGCGAGCGCGACGACTTGATCTCGCTGATTACGCACCAGAGCTTGCCAAGCTCCTACCTACCACCCGTCTGGACGGTCGCGCTGGACGAGACCTTCCCAGCACTCCAACTGCGCTATGGCAGCCCATTGTCGGACGCAGAGATGCGTCGACTCACCAGCGGCGTTCCGCTCGCCGACCTCGCCCCGCTGGCGGTCGCCGTGGAGAGCTGCGCGTGTGACATCTGCGTCAGCGGTCGGAAGAACGGCGTGATGGAAACCGAGGCGTATCTTGCCGTGCTGTCGAGCTGCGCCTGCGCCTACTGCAAGTTCTGTCGCACCATGCTGTGGAAGATCGATGTGACCAAGCTGGAGCATGCCCCCACATATCGCGATGCCATGCTGCTCTTGCGAAATCGTCTCGGTGGGCCGTCTTCGCTGAACTAAACGACTAGCGCGGGAGTTACGACGATGGGCTTTGAGAAGAAGCAAACCTTCTGCGTGGTAGTCGGCAGCCGGGGCGAGAGAGAAGTGATCGAAGGGCTGCCCGGGGCCGGCGAACGAATGGAGCGCCGCATTGAAGCGGCCAGCTTGCTTGCGGCCTACAAGGAAGCATTCGGCACGCTGCCGGACCTTGATCCTGGGATCCGCGAGCTGGTTGTGGTGCTCAACGAGATCCCCGGGATGAGGACGTGGTCTTCGTGTGAGGGGCACAAGCGCCACGGCGATCCGTGCGCATCCATTTCGATGCAGTTTGAGAACCTGACTGCGCTCGAGCACTTCGTTGACTTGGTCAGCTTTTTCAAGAGTGACGAGGTGCTGACGCGGGCGTTCGAGGACCCACCGGACCCACCTGTCCTTGATCTCTGCCTGGAGATCGACTTGGCCCATCACTTCGGCGATGGCCTTCCTGTCTCGTGCGAGCTGTTCCTCGGACGCTTCCCCATGGACCGGGCCGAACCGGGAAAGCCACCCGGAGCCCGCGCACTGCGAGCGTTCGCGAAGGAACTCAGGAGGAGAGCAGCCGCTCGATTTCCGGGCGCGGTGTCTGGCGTAGAGCCTTCATGAATGATCGTGTGAGATCGACGAGTGCAGGCTGCAGAAGGCTCCCGCCTTCTGGGATGCCATGCGGGTCTTGCGTCAGTGCCACGGTGGCCCGTTGTTGCTAGATAAGGGATCGAAAGCTGCCCGGGCTGAACGCGGAATCAGCCGCCAGTGACCGGCACCCACCATCGCTTCGCGGCACGCCGCGCACGCCCGAATCGCCTGGTTTCCCGTGGTGCGGCGGAGGATGCGCACGACGACAACATCCAGCGCATGCGCGGCGACACACT
>JAEUJZ010000182.1 GCA_016794505.1 Myxococcales bacterium | reverse complement strand
GAGGGGCGTTCGGGCATCGCGGGGCCTCCAGAGCGCGCAGTGCTTGAGATCAGATCGCCCCGGCGATACGCTGCGCGCCGTTCCGCGGGGCTTACCGGCTACCGAGAACACGGCCCGCACCGTCTCGACCACGGTGCGGGCTTTCTTGCTTTTGGGTTCCAGAAACGACTTGTGATGAGGAGGATTGGGTAACAGATGTCCGATGTCAAGGACAAAAAGTTGAGGCTGCTTGCGTGCCACTGTCGCGCCGCTCGTGGCATGCTCAACATGACCCAGCGCCAACTTTCCGAGGCTGCGGGCGTCGATGAACAGACCATCCGGCGCTTCGAAAAAGGCGCACAGAGCCCGCACCCCACGACCCTGGACAAGATCAAAGAGGCGTTCGAGCGCCGCGGGATCGAGTTCACGAATGGCGGCTCACCCGGGGTCAGGATGCGGCCAGAGTCGCCGGTTATTCCGTAAAGTCTTCCGTCGCTGAGCGACGGTGCTCTATGAAGCGCGCTTGAGTCGCGGAGACTACCTGGGCTGGCTGGTGCTCAGCTCGCAGCCCCCTGACTCACCGCCGCTCGCTCTGCGTCATCGAGGCCGTGGTAGGCCGCCCTGCCGAATAGCTGCAGGATGGTTTTGGGGTCGGTGACTTCGAGCAGCGAGTGGAACCAGGAGGCGTCGTCGCGACCGGTGGGGGGGAGGGGGCCGTCGTAGCGCAGCGCGTCATGCACGCCAAACTGCAGGCGGCCCTGGATGGGATCGATGTCGGTGACGATGCCGATGACCACCGTGATCAGCCAGTCGTCGAGTGGCAGGGCTTTCAGGAGAAAGCCATCGCCGCCACGGATCTCGCGGAAGCGGCGCCAGCATCGCAGGCCGGCTGGGTCGGTCGTCCCGACGGAGAATGGCACCTGCCAATAGCGGCCCTCCGCGAACTCGCGCAGCAGCGGACGATCCTCGCAGTGGTAACCGGCGGCGAAAAAGCGCGGCACGCCTGGACGAACGATGCCGGCCAGGGCTTCGTCCTGCGGCGCCGCGCGAGTCCCCTCACTGCGCCCGGTCCCGCGCGGGGGCTGGACGTTGTTGTGTGCGGCGGGGCACTGCGAGCGCTCGACCAGCGCGACCAGATCGTCCCCCAGCTCCCGCTGGATGGAATCCATCGCTCGCAGGTAGGTGGCGCCGCCTCCGACCTCGGCTAGCGTCGGGAAGCCTCGGCTCAGTACGTAGCGTCGCGTGCCGTCGGTGCGCGGTAGAAAGGCGCGCGGGTTCAGCCACGACAGCCCGACGGAAAGCTTGGTCAGGTTCATGCCATGGATCGCCAGACAGGCATCGATCCACTGTGGCTCGACGGCCGGTCGGCCCCCAAGCGTCGCGGCCCGCGCCAAGCGCCACAGATACGCCAGGTCATGCGGCGCTTGCTGGGCCACCGCAGGCAGGAACCAGCGAGCGCTGCCGTCGAGAGCCACGCAGCCGCGGTAGTGATCCGGCGCCATCGCAGGCAGTCCCAGCGACTCCTGCAGTCGGAAGAGCGCGGCTCGCCCCGAAGCCGACGGCGCTCGGTCCGCAGCGACGGCAGCGAGTACAGAGAATGGATCGATTCCTTCCCTTTTTCGCGCTTGGCCGGACTCTGCTGTCTTTGTGGCATATCGGAATATTCGGAGTAGTTCCGCTGGCTTGTCTTCAAATTCAAGCATCTTATGCGCCAGAGAACAAAAGATATCAATCCACTGATAGCGCGTGTCCATGTTGCCTCCCCAGTACAACGATACGGGACGCCTGACGCTCATTCAAGGCGGATGCCATGGATTCACACCGACGGTCTATCTGAGATATCACGACAGCTAACGCAATGTGGGTATTGGGAGGATAGGTTCTCAGCTTACCTGTAGTTTTTTTTGCGGGCGGAGGGGCGACAAGAATAGAAGCGATTGCAGACTGTGACGACGGATACTGACGCTGCAGAACTCGCTGCAGTGCCCCGGATTCGCTCCGCGTCGGTGCGCTGTCCGGCCTGCGGCTGCGCGCCATCCGAACGAGCTACGTTGCGGAATCCGCGCGACAGCCGGTCGCCTTCTGCGCGAACCAAATTGTGATTCAGAAGGCGGATAGAGCATAGATCGTCGGTACTTGCATAGCGCGCACCCGTTCGGATCTCGTCACAGATCACGTTCGCTTCTGGTGTAGCTATATGACTTAAGGTGCGTCTGGTCGCTCACCTATTGAGTGGGAAAAAGGCGAAAACGTAGATGATGGGCAGAACACACAACAAAACATCTAATTTTGGAGCGCCTGCAGAGGCAAGAGCCAGTCATTCGCCTAATTGCTGAATTATTTCGCTGTCCTGCATAGGCATATTGCGGAACCCGGCGAACGGATCCACCATCATGGCATGGTGGAAAATCGCCTATGTCAGATGTGCAAGCAGCCCTTTGCCGCCATTCGCGTGGATGCATTCCACTGCGGGGCGCGGTGCCGGTCGGCTTCTCGGCGAGAACGCCTGCGCGAGGAGCGAAAAGAGGAGCTTGAGCATCGGCGGCGTCTGCTATTTGACTTTCGGCCGCAGATTCGCAGTCTGCGCAACGCGATTGTCGGGCGGGCCCCAAGGAACGCGGGCGGGTACCTGCTGGGGATGTGGGTCCAGGAGCTGGGCGACTATCTTTGGCTGCCGTACATGCCAAAAGAGAAGCCACGTCGTCGCACGGTGGCCGGCGGCTGGTCACGCCAGCGCTTCTTCGCCCTGCACCCCTTCGAGGTGCCCGCGGTCCCCCGCGCCGGCACCTATCGGGTGGCCTTTGTCACCGAAAACGCGCCGCATTCTGTGATGCCAGAGAAGGAAGAAACCGAAGTCGATGTGCCTTTCTCTGTCGATATCGGAAGGCTGCCACGTACCATCCGGCCACAAAATATATGACCAATTCTTGAGATTTCCAAATGACGCATATAGCCGCGAATTTTCAGGGATTTCTGGAGTGCTATTGCCCAAAAGGTTGTGGCTTTTACTTTCTAATGGGGATTAGCGCCGATGAGGTGTTGGTGCGCTATCCGGCGAAAGGGGCCTATCGCATACGCAACCCGCACCAGCCACCGACGGGAGCGCCGGCCGGGCGCTACATGCTGAGCTTTGTGCGCAACCCCACTGACGGGAGGACCGTGCCGCACGTTAATGCGCCGCCTGGGCATCTCTCGGTGACGCTGGGCGGGGCGGAGGGTGCGACGGCACAGGTGGTGCGGGCCGATCTACCGCGACGCAAGCAGCTTGGCTCGGGCACCCAGATCGCGGTGGCGGGGCGACGGTCCCCCGAGAAGCAGCGTGAGGCGGAGCCGACGGAAGCAGCCGAACCAGAAGACGACAGCGTGAAGCGGGCGCGGAGCGAGGCGGCGATCCGTGGCCTGGCGCTGGATGTGAAGCTGCGCGAGGGCCGGGTGGCGCGGGCCGGCGCGGTCACCGATGACCTGGTCGATGCGCTGCAGCTAAACCAGTTCTATCGCCACGAGGTGCAGGATCTGACGCACGACACCACGACGCTGAGCGGCCAGCACTTCGACATGATGGGCAAGACGGTGAAGCTCATCGAGCACCTACAAGAATCGGTCGGGCGCCACATTGACCTCAGCAAAGCGCAGCTTGAAAAACTGGCGACGCCGCCCGCGCCGCCCGACTACAACCCGTCGATCGTCGCCGGCCTCAACATGATCCGCGACCTCGGCGTCGCCTTCGCGCAGCGGCGAGGCCGCCGCCGCAAGAAGCGCCCCTTGCCCGCGGCCACCACAGCGACCTCGCAAGGGCCGGAGCAGGTCACATCGACGGCCAGCGCGGCAACCGCACAGACACCAGAACCCAGCGCAAGCCCATCCGCGTCGTCGCCCACGGAAGTCCCTACCCCATCGGTGGCAAGCCCCCAGGCCAAGCCGGACAGCATCCCCGCCGCGATGATCGACGCTGTTCTGGATACGCTACGCGCAGCCAAGGTGCCGGGCACCAACCCGGATCGCTCGCCGCCGCGCGTCGCACCCGTGCCCGCCGTCTCGCCGGCCGAGCCCACACCGGGCACGCTGGCACAACCAAACGCTCGCGCTCCACTGCTCGATCGTGAGACGACTGAGGAGGTCGCGGCGGTCCTCAGTGAGCTGCTTCGACGCAAGAAGTCGAACGAGAACGGCCCGCGTTAGACGCACTGATCGGCGCGATGCTTGCGTGCATCGGGGAATGCGCCAGTACGTGGGAGATCGGTCTTCGTGTGCTCGTTGAGGAGCGGATGAGCTGGGCGGCGGCCCGTGGCCGGTGATGGTCCAGAGCAGCTTGCGCTACGGTGCGGCGTCCTCACGCGCAGCAGAGGAATGCTGCCACTCGGCTCTTGCGCGCGCTCGAGCCGCAGAGCGAATCGCGCCCAGCGTCGAACGGAACGGATGGCCGTCGTTATCGCGCAGGTTCAGGGGCAGGCTTGTCGCAGAAAGAAGCTGACGCTCGATCTCCCACGGTTCGGGCGTGATCACGAAGGACACACGCGCATGCACGGCCATCCACGCCGAGAGTCGCGCTTCACCGTCGGCCCCAAACGTCAGCCGACCACTGCGCCCCAACGCGGCCAGCCGCAGCCCCAGCGTGTCCGCCAGCAGACATCCCAGCGTCAGTCGCAGCGTCGAGCCCTCAACCGTGCCCACACAGTGCTGTCGCAGACGACTGCGCAGCGTCGCCCGACTGACCGCTCCGAACGAGCTGGGCTGCTTCGGCGCAATGCCGATGTACAGCAGCGTGAACGGGCCGCGCTGTAGGCAGTCCGCGATGGGAACATGGGGCGGCGGCGCGTCGAAGTACCAGGCATAGATGCCTGCGGCGCGTGGGGGCAGAGCGGACGAGCCGAATAGGTCGGACGGCGCAATCAGGGGCGCTTGCGTGAGATCCGGGCCAGGCATCGGGCGGCAGCATACCGGCCAGCGGCGGGCGGCGGGAGGTGTCGTGCTGCTGCATTCCGCTTGTCCCCACGCTCCTGTCCGCCGTCCCTCACCGCGAGCACATTGCCAATCCCCCCCTCGCCGCGCTTAGATGCCGCCCATGGATAGCAGCTTTGCTCCTCGGCAAGAAGCGGTTCCCTTCGGTTGGCAGAAGCTCTCAAAGGATCAGCAGGACATCGTCCGCGACGTGCATCGCTGGTTGGCGGGCTTCATGTCCAAGAACTCGGCCAGCGGCGATTCCGATGGGAAGAAGGACAACGTCGACTTCTTGCCGAGGATCGAGTTTGAGCGAAAGTCGAATGTCCTGCTGATCGACGGAGGCCGAGGCACAGGCAAGACCTCCGTGTTTCTGACGCTGTTGCAGACCTGGCGGGATGCGCTGGGCCCAGCGTCTGCGCGGCTGCCAGCGATCGAAGATGACGACATCATGCCGGTCGTGCAGCAGCGCCGCATCATTCCCCTCGACATTCTGGACATGCAGCCACTATCGGGGCATCCGACGCTGCTGCTTCAGCTCGCAGGTCGTCTATATCGCGTAGCTGAGCGGATCGCGAAGAACGCAGGCGAGCAAGCACATGAGTATCCACAGCGAACAGGACACACCTTCCCATCATCGCTGCAAAAGTGGCGGGAGCTAGCCCGTGTCGTGGCCATCGCCCAGGAAGATGACCCACACCTGCGACGGTCGCAAAATAACCCTGAAGACTTTGCCATCGAGCTGGAAAGCGCTGAGCTTCGACGCATGCATCTGCGCGAGCACTGGCACGCGTTCGTGGCCGAGCTGCTCACCGATGTTGGCAACGCCAAGTACTCCCACTCGCTAGCCCCGTACGCGCCGGGCGCTGATCCCGTATTCATCGTCCCCATCGACGACGCAGACATGAATCCTGAGCGCGGCGTCGAGCTATTGGAGCTCTTGCGCAGCCTATGGCATCCGCGCGTTGTGTTTCTGCTGACTGGCGACGCGGATCTGTTTCGCACGCTCCTCTTCAACCACTACAAGAGAGTCTGCGAGCGGATGCCGGACATCATGGCGCGCAACCTCGCACACGATGTCCTCGGCAAAGTCATCCCACCGGCACAGCGTCTGCGCTGCCGAGTTCAGCCCAACGAAGCATTCAAGTATCTCAAGGGAGCTGCGGCACTCCCGCCGGCGCTCATCGAGCGCGCGGAGCAAGCGGGTCTGTACGAAGCATTTCCTCGACGGTGGCGTGTGCTTCGTGATCTGGAGCAGTCGATCAAAGGCATACAGAGCACTCCCGTGGATGTGGCGAGAGTGCTGTTTGAGGAAGCGGTCCGGTTCTCAACTTTGAGTCAACCAGACCAGGACCACTTGATGTCTTGGTGCTTCAAGCCCGCGCGCCGCGGGTCAGGCCTGCGGGTTGATGAATCCGCCGTGACCATGCAGCCCGTAACTGCTGAGCGTGGTGGACTCGCGCTCGATGCGCGGCGCGCGGTGTCTTGGAACGTCAGCGATGGCGAACAGTGGTCCGTGGCGGTGCGGGCCGAGGGGACTGAAAACTCTGGGGGCGAGGGACTTCCTGAGAGAATCGTGCAGTCTCTGTACTTGGCGGCATCGCTGGCAAGCCAGCCCAAGCCTGCAAGCGCAGAACCGACAAAGGGAGAGCCGACATTTACGCGCGTCGGCCGTTCTCTTAGCGTCACAAACTACGACCTCATCAAATCAAAATTCAGCATTACCCCTATCCAATATGAATTTCCGTGGCCAACGCCTGAATGGGTCGACCCGATTGATTTTTATCTTTTCCTACAGGGTTGGCGCGATGCCCTCAGCTCACAGCGCGACGCATTGACTACCTTTCCTGGGGCGGCGCAGGTCTCTCATTCTCAGATCACGGCCATCGAGTCGCTGGTCTCATGGTGGATATCGGCGATCTGCGCCTTGGCAGAGCACAAGCCAATTCCGGAGAATGCCTGGCAGGACCCAGGGGAATCACGATGGACTTTCCTCGGTAGATCGATCGCGCGGCTGGCGAATTCGCTTCATTCTGACCCCAAGCCAACGGCACGTGAAATGGGTTATATTGAATGGGCGCGACGCAATGCCCTGTTCTTCTCTGCAAAAATATCTGGACTAAGAGTCGCCACGCGGAATCAGATAATTCATGGATGGCTTGCGGAACTGATGCCGGCAATTGCCGATCGCAAGAATGATGGCATCTACTGGATCCTTGTCAGTGTTGCTACACTCGGACAGATCGAGTTACTGAAACAGGCATCACTCAGTGTGCCCGATGTATCGATCGGGCAACAAATCGATATTGCAATCAGAACAATATCCAACTCTGGTTGGAAGATTCGCACACCGAAAGAAGAAAAAGACACTTCGCAAGGAGAAGTGTCTGTCGAGAAGTTTAAAAGAGCCATAAATGATCGCTACGGCGAGGTGACTCCGATTGAAGAACTTCGGATCACTATTGACGCTCTAGATCCTGAATCAAAAGGTCCTGAAGATGATTCTGACTTGAACGCAACACTGCTTCAGTTCATACGTGGCAGTGATCCCAGGTCGCAGTTGCGACGAGTCGAGCACTTCAAAGCACATCTAAAGATCTGCCTCTCCCAGCTCAAACTTTCATCCGTTCCGGAACCATTGAACGTCCTTGATACCGAGACAGGCAGCGACCTGTGGACAAGAGCGAAGAATGTGGGTCTGGGCATTAGTTGGGACGTAACCCGCAAGCTGGCCGAGCTAGCCGAGTCGAACGATATCCTGGCGCAGCTATCAAGCCCAATGCCAGCCCGGGATGCATGGAAGACCATATTGGTTTCATTTCTTGGCAAGACATTTTCGCGATCTGTGCGAACAGCGGCACAAGTCATCGATGATTTTCTAATCAGGACGCAGATCTCACCCATGACGTTTCTGTCGATGCGCGCAGGTGAGACGCATGAACTGACGCCGACGCAGCGGCTCCAGACCCCTGAAATCCGCGTTACAGTGCGCGAATTACCAGACGCGTTATTTATTGATCAAGATCAGGCAGCAGTGGCAGCCGAGCTGTTCGTCAAGCTACATGACATCGTCGTGGATGAAGAAGATGCACGATACCAACTAACCGATGAACCAGCCTTGCCCGATCATCTTTCTGTGAATTATGCAGATTTCAATCACAGAATCGCACTACCTGGGTGGCCGAGTTCCGTGGATTCCTTGCTTCACACGAACGCTTTGGAACGAGGAATTTCTTGGCTAAAATTAGGAAACAAGCCTGTGGTCCACGAACAGAATTGGGACCCCTGGCTGGTATTCTGTGGGTTTTTCATGAATGCATGCACAGATATTCGCGCAAGAAGAATTCAATGTCACATACCTGACTACGTAAACTCGATCCGCCTTCGAATGAAGCCTGAGAGTCGCGATAGCGAGTTTCTTGAGGAGCTGTATCGTTCGCTCAGCCATACCGTCGCAGAAGCCAATAACTCGCGATATGCTGGGCGCCGCGCACGCGCTATTCGCGAGTGGGTCAACCTGGCGGGGCCGCTGTTTGCCGCACCAGAGACGGGGATGTCGTCGG
Organism: Myxococcales bacterium; assembly: GCA_016794505.1. GTDB lineage: Bacteria > Myxococcota_A > Polyangia > Palsa-1104 > JAEUJZ01 > JAEUJZ01. The sequence continues at coordinate 24,942 of JAEUJZ010000182.1, read as the reverse complement.
AGCGGGCCGCCCGCTGGCTGCGGGCTTGGGATCATAGCCCGAGTAACACGGATGACCCGGCGGCGTGCAAGCGGCTCTCGGCTTTCCGCTTGAAGCGCGCGCAGCTTTCGCTTGGCGGCGAAACGACGCCAGAGAAGGCACGAGAGTTCCTCGATGGGATCGATGCCAAGCACCCCGATCACCCTTGGGTCCGGCGGATCGAAGCGCTGGCGAAGGGGACGCAGAGCGCATGACGGATTGGCCGTATGCACGGGTTCTGGCGGAGGCCGTGGCGCGACCGCTTTTGGACGGCGCGGCGTTTCGATCTGGACTGGTGGCATTGCAGCGGACGCAGGACGGTGCCTACGAATCCAAGACCGAGGATCTGGCGCGCGAGCTAGAAGATCGGCTGCGCCTGCGCGCGGGCGGAGTGTCGCTGGAGGTGCTGCGGCAAGCGCGCGACTTTGTCTGGTTTGGTCGGTCAGCGACCGACGCATCCGCAGCGCCACGGGCGTCTGTGCGTTTGCATGAGCTATTGCAGCGAGCCGGGAAGGTCTTCGATGTTCCTGATGCGAAGCCTGGTGAACGTGCCCACCGGATGCGCTGGCTGACCCTCGCGCTCCCGCGTGATCTGTTGGCGGCGGTGGGGCACGTCTCGCAAGAACCTCCCGTTGATGATCTAGAGAGTCTGCTGCGGGAAGGCATGGCGCAGATTCACTGCCATCTTTCGGCGTGCCTGACGTTCCCGGCGCTGTGGACATATCTAATGGCGACGGCGGGCAGTCGGCAAATCGATGAAAAGCGACTGCCGAAACAGGACACCCCCCTGGGGGGGGCGGCGGCGTTTGTCGACTGGCTAGTCACCGCGGCGCTGGCTCGATTGACGCTGGCCGCCTTCCTGCGCGCGAATGGCAGAGGCGACCCACAGGCCGTGCGCGGGCTGGCGGCGTTCTTGAATCAGGTGCAGTTTACGGATCCTCTGGATCGCGTCGATCATCTGGACTCGCTGTGGGCCCTGCACTGCGGTCGTGTTCCCGTGACGGGAGCACGAAGTCGGCCGGCTCTGCGGCGATTCATGCGACAGCGGTCGACGCTGCAAGACTGCCGAACGCTGTGGATGTTGGCGCAGGCCGACCCACTGGCGAGCTACTTCCCGGCGCATGATCCGCAGGGGGCCACGGACGATCCAGAGTGGTCTGAAGCGTCCTTCTGCGCGGACGCGATTCGGTACATCAAGACGCATCCGAACGAAAGCGACCGGCACTTTGAGGTTCTGTTTTGGCAGTACCAGCGTGTTCGCTGTGCGACGTTCCGCTTTGTCACGCAGGAGGCCGGAACGCGCGGTCTCGACTGGTTTAGCCACTTTTTCAAGCGCATCTCGCCGCTGCGCAAAGGGCTGGGCAGCGATGTGCGGATGGACTCGGTCATCCGGCACAGCGTGCCGCTCGGGTGTCACGCGTCGGCGTGCAAGATTGAAGTTCGCATCGCCCCCGCCGAGCAGTGGAGCGAGCTCGCGGGTGAGCTGTGGAAGATCGCTGGTCCGCAGCGCACGCCCGACTCCGAACACTGCTGCAAAAAGGAATCTTCGGCTGTTCAGCGCGGCGTCATTCTGCACTTCCAGAAGGACGGACCCGAGACCATTCCAGCACGAGCAGGGCGGCCAGCGGGCGTCGACGGCTTCGGTCTGCGATATGTGCGATTCGGTCGGGTCTTTCCGGGACGTTATACTTCGCTCACTTGGCTAGGTTCTTGTGCTAGGTTCCGCGGATGGAATACCTCATTAGTCCGCTGGCACTTACAACCACAACAACACTTGACCACGGTTCCCACCTATCTTGGTTCTTTGGGACGCTTGGTTTTGTGGGGACGTTGGTGACCGCAATGGTTTCTCGCCAACGGGATAGTCGCGCAGCGGCGGTTTGGCTGGTTCTTGCGGCATTTACGGGACTGGGCTGGTGGATCGATGCACGCGGAATGTCGCAGGGATGGCCATTCGTCGTTGGGCATCAGCGCGAACTGTCAATTTTATCGATGACGATTGCTGTGTTATCGGCATGGTCCATTGCTGCATGGTTCTACTGCAAATTCAAAGGCGCTCACAAAGAAGATGTGGAATGGAGTAGAAACTATGGTAAATTCCTATCCCTAGGAATCAGCCGGTGTACTATTCACTTGGCGGAAAATGAAAGAACCATTTCGGTCGAGTACATTGTTGCAAATTCATATCGCAAATCCAAACGAGTGTGGATTTCTTCTAGCGTTGCAGTGTTCGGACGCGATCAAAATAGGCCGCTATTTATTTTGCCCGTGCCAATGGTTGAATCCGATGTCGGGTCTGGCGCGCAGAGCAAGTTGCAGTCGAGGTTATCGGCGACAATAAACAGAGCCGACGCGGGCATTGCAGCGGCGCAGTACGCCATGGACCACAAGTTGGTGGTCAGATTAGTTGATGCACAACTAACGACAATTGCGGATCTTGCGACATCCCCGCGGACGGTAGCAATCAGCGCGTCTTCGGTATCCTGCGATGCAGAGGTCTATACATGAGCGACGAATCCTTTTTCCAACTAACCGAGCGTTATCCCGATGAGGACAGCGCGGTGGCGTACTTCGAGGGGAAGCGATGGCCGAATGGTGCATCGTGCGTGAAGTGTGACTCTGCGAAGGTGTATAACAGCAAGGCTCGACGCAGACTTCCGCTATACAAATGCCAGGAGTGCGGCAAGCAGTTCACGGTCACATCGGGTACTGTGATGAACGGTACGAAGATCCCTCTGCGTGCGTGGCTGTTTGCCTATCACCTGATGGGTGGCGCACGAAAGGGAGTCAGTGCGCGACAGTTAGCGCGGCACTTAGGAATCACCGTCAAGTCGGCTTGGCACCTGTCACATCGGGTGCGCTCAACCATGACCACGGACTCCCAGAAGTTTAGCGGCATCGTGGAATCCGATGAAGCATACCTCGGCGGCAAGCGTCGGTCGCATGGTCGTGGTTACCGCGGGAACAAGGTCGCAGTGCAGACCATCATCAAACGCGGCAAGAAGACCACGCGCGGCGCGACGCTGGGGACCCCGCGCGGACGTGGTGGCTTGTTCAGTCAGGCGCAGACCATCGTGCTGAACAAGGATGACCATGTGGACGGGCGGAGCGTGGGCGCGAAGCTGCGCACGCACACGGTTCCAGGGAAGACCGTGCTCATGACAGACGAGTCACCGATTTACGACAAGGTGGGCGAGAAGTTCGCGGAACACCACACGGTCAAGCACAAAGTCAAGGAGTACGCCCGCGTTGCCGACGATGGCCACTTCGCGCACACGAACACGGCGGAGGGGTACTTCGGGAACTTCAAGCGCCAGATTGAGGGTACGCACCACAGCGTCAGCAAAAAGCACGCGCAGCGGTACGCGGAGGAACATGACCACAAGTACAACCACCGCGACAAGTCAGACACAGAGATCGCAGAAGCCGCGATCAACAGGATCGGCGAGTCCAAACCGCTGACTCTGTACAAGTCAACCAGCGGTCAGGGCGCATCGCTCATTGATACGAAGCAGGGGGAGAAGCGCAAGCACGGAACCATGCGCGGAATGAGTCAGCACAAGCGCACAGGGAAGAAAAAGGAGTCTGCCGAAATCACCACGCCTGCGCTTCCGGGGCAGGCGGGAATGGATGGGATCAAGTGAAGCGCGCCGCCTCGCCAAGCGCCCCACGCCTACCCCGCAAAAGGACGGGCGGCTGCAAGTCATGCTCTGCGCACCGCAAGGAGGCGCGGTTCTTCATGAAACTGTCAATGCTGCTGTTTGATTTGCTGTACGACCCAGCGGCTTACACTAAACACCAACGCAGAAACGCATTCCTATTTCTGCTGCAAAAGAACGCGGATCTGGGTTGAGTCGCATGCTTTTACAACTCCAGCCAGCGCGCGATCTGCCGGAGCGCTACTCTGCTGGCTACGTTGATCAGTGCGGCTTTGAGTGTGTCCGCCGTGAGTGGGCCGGACAGATTCAAGACCTCAGCAACGCCAGTGCGCATATCATCGCGGAGTTCCGGGCCAATGATGGGACGTTCCCGGCGAAGTTTGTTGAGTTTCATATACTGGCTGCGCGTCGCAGGTGCAATGCCGCTGCGCGCTGCGAGTTCTCGGTCGCGTTCGGAGATTGGGGTACTTCGCGCAGAGGCGCGACGCCGAGCGGGCGATCGTCGGGTGGTCATGTTCTGGCCTTTCCGTCCGGCATCGTCGGTACTTCGGGCTGGCACCCGAGGCACACGTTCGGCCTCGCACCTCTGCGCGCGGACTTCGTGGGTTATGTCGGGGAGGAACGGAACACGGCAAGGCGGGGCAGTCAAGCGGGGGAGCGGGATGCGCTGCTACGTGCTGCGGAGAGCAGTCAGAGCGGCGATCTTGTTCGGGTAGTCGCGCCACGACAGCCCCAAGCCATCGCGGCGGTACGTGACCACGCCGAACGTGGGCTTGTGCCGTGTCCACATCACCGCCTCTTGAATCACGCCATCTTTCTGCCGCATGCCCAAGCATCGAAACAGGGGCCAGCGTCCGGTATGCAAGCGTTGGATGAGTTCGTGAGTCCGCTTCTGTGCGTCGTCCGACAAGTCCAGCGATGCAGCAACGGCAGGCGGGCGACGACGGGGAATGGCTGCGAGTCGGTTCATGGTCAAGACCTCCGGTTGAGTTCGGCAGACGCAACCGTGCAGCAGAATTGTGCTGCAATCAAGAAACCGCAGCAGAATTGTGCTGCGCCCATGGTGCTACATGAGCGAAGTGACCACGCGAGCGCCCGCAGATGCGCCCAACTCAAGCGGCTTGAGCCGTCGCTTCAAGCAGGCGCGCGAGCATGCAGGACTATCTCAACGCGCACTTGCGGCAAAGGCACGATGCACCAACTCGACGATCATCCAAGTCGAGGCAGGCAATCGCAAGCCGCAGATCGACACCATCGAGATCTTCGCTCGCGCAATGGGAGTCAGCGCGGGATGGTTAGCCTACGGCGAGGGGGTCCCCCCAGACTGGCTCACAGACTCCGATTCCCAAGCCCCGCGCACGTAGGAACCTGCGGGAATTGGGAATCTCAGGGCCTAAGTGAGCGAAGTATAACGTCCCGGAAAGAACACCATCGTGTATCAGCCTGCCGAAGAGCGGCTGGAGGACATTCTGTGGCTCTGGGAAAGTGGTGTGCTGGGTCAGTTGAGCCAGACGGTGAGCCAGCGGTTGATGGACGAGTTCTGGCGGTTGGCTCGCAACATCTATGCTCTTCGCGATGAGACGAATCGGGACCATGCGCTGCAAATGTTGAGACAGGCGCGTCGGCTGCGGCACGATCCCACGTTGCTTGCGAACTGGAACTACCCCGAGCTGAACCTCGCGCCGGAGCGCCCCGCGGAACACTCTGCGGCTGACTTTCTGCTGCGCTACTTGAAGGACGACGCCGTCTGGCGGCGAGGGCAAGAACCGGTCGAGCTGGAGATGAGAGCAGAGCGCGAGGCCATCGAGCGGGCGCAGCACATGGTGCAGTGCAAAGTCCGCGAGCTGGACCTGACCATCGAAGCCAACCCCACCAGCAACCTGCTGATCGCCGAGCTTGGCGCCATCGATCATCACCCCATGCTGCACCTTGCGCCGCTGTCATGCCGGCGCTGGTTGACGCCGCGCTATCGCATTGCGCTTTGCGACGATGACCCGCTGACCTTTGCCACCACCTTGCTCGACGAATACCGCTACACCTATTTCGCACTGCGACGGCGAGGGTACACACCGGACACCGCAATGAGCTGGCTGCGGCAGCGCAGGCAGGACGCCATGGATGCGGCGTTCACCGTGTCCGACCGGGGATCGAGTATATGCGGAACCGCTTCAGAGCAGCGCTCGTGACCATCATAGATAGGCCGCAACGCCGCGTGAGTCGATGCAGCAAGACATCGCAGTTCACCAGGCCAACCGAGCGCCGAGCAAAACGGCAGCTTATCAGCCGCACTTACAAGTTCACAGCCAGCAAGGCGCTGCATTATCAGAACAGCCCGCCGGCTGCACAAAACACACCCTCCCGAAAGCAGATTTCCCCGCACATCCCCGACGGAATCAACGAAGCGGGGAAAATTCACGCCGATTTCCCCCGTCGCTGGCATTCCGCCGCGGCGTCCTGCATCGCGATCTCAAACCGCAGAACATTCTGCTGTATCCAGCGCCACGACCGACGGTGGAAACAGAGCACGATGGAAGGGTTTCGCAACAGGAGAGCGCAGGGCCGGGGACCATTTTTCTGCCCAAGCTGGCCGACTTCGGCATCGCCAAGCTGTTCGATGAGGAGTCGAGCAGTCTGTCCGAGACGAGCGGCCTCGTCGGGACGCTTGACTATGTCTCGCCCGAGCAGGTACGCGGAGCGACCGTCGATGCGCGCAGTGATCTGTATTCCTTTGGCTGCGTGATCTACAAGCTGTGGACGGGACGAGCGCCGTTTGCCGGCAACACGTTTGAGCGGCTGTCGGCTCGACTGCTCGGCCCTCCGGCGCCTTTGCGCAGCCTGCTGCCCAATGTCCCGCCCGCGCTTGATGATCTGGTCGCGCGACTTCTGGCTCCAGACCCAACACATCGGCCACAGAGCGCGGTCGAGGTAGGCCGGGTCCTTGCGGCGCTTTTGCGACAAGAAGGGGGGCCGTCTTCACAGGCGCCGCTGTGGCTGGCTTCCGGCAGCGCACGCGTTCCGGTGTTTCAAGCGCGCTTCGTCGGTCGAGATGACCTACTCAGCGAGGTCTTGAAGCAGGCACAAGCCGCATCCGCTGGAGACGCAGCGGCCGCATCGCTGATCGTGATCGGCGGCGAAGCGGGTGTTGGGAAGACCGCGGTCCTGCGCGTGGCTCGGCAGCGCCTAGAGGCGGCTGGCCTGCGCGTGATCGTGGCGCGGGTCCCGGCACAGTCTGCCGGGCCTCTGGCGCCGTTTCCTGAGCTCTTTGCGCGCATCGCCGAAGACACCGCCGATAGCCCCAGCGGGAGTCTGGGCCGCGGGCTCGGCCGACCCGCGCAGGATGGCCTGGCCGCGCTGCGGGTACAGGCTCTCGCTCTTGCGGAGGCACTCGGTGCCTTGCACCGGCAACAGCCACTGGTCCTGATCTTCGATGACCTGCACGATGCGACCGAGAGTGCGCTCTTGCTTCTGCGCGAGCTTCTGACAGCGCTGCGTCCAGCGGGTCGGCCGCGATCGTTTCCGCTGATCGTGGCCAGTCTGCGACCGCCGGTCGAGCGCTTGACCACATGGCTCGGCAGCGATCCGACGGGCGGAGGCACTCTGCGATCCGCGGATGGTCCGGCACCGGCCATCCTGCGCCTGGATCTGCGTCCGCTGTCGAACGCTGAGGTCGACGCGCTGGCGCTCTCGATGCTGGGCGGTCGAGATGACGCGCTGCCCGCGAGCCTGTCCGCTTATCTGTGGCGCGAGAGCGGGGGGAGTCCGCTTTTGTCGCAGGCCACGCTGCGAGCGCTGGCCGAGCGCGGCTGTCTGCAGCAGGGGGAACAGGGGGTGCAGTTTGTGCCACCGACATCCGCAGAGCCAGCCCCCGAAAGTGAGCCATCGGCTCACGCGAGATCCAGTGCCATGAGCCCGGATCGTGATCGATCCGGTGAGGCCACAGCACATGAGAGCGTGCTAGCCGCGCGCCTCGCGCAGCTTGCTCCCGAGACGCGCACGGTGCTCACCTGGGCCGCCGTCATCGGCCTGCGCTTTGATCTGGGTCTGCTGTTGCGCGTGGCTCGGCTCGATGAGGATCAGGTCATTGATAGCATCGACGAAGCCCTGCGCGCAGGCATCGTGTCGACGGTACACGAGCCGTCACTCACGCAGGGTCCGCTCACACACGACACCTATGAGTTTGAACACCTGCGCTTGGTCGATGTGCTCGACCGCAGTCTGAGCCCAGCCGAGCGTGTCGAGCGTCAGCGGGCCGTGCTCGCGGTCCTGCAAGAGCAGCCCGATGTCGAGCCAGCGCGGCTTGCTCATCACGCAGTCCTGGCCGAGCGTCCACATCTCGCCTTGCATGCGCTGCTTTCAGTGGGCCGCGCTGCGCTGCGCGGGGATGACTATGCAGCGGCAGAGAGAGCGTTTCAGGACGCCCTCTTGCAAGTGGCTGCCGCACACACGAGCGCGGTCCCGATCGACGATCCATCGACTGACGATCTACATGCGCAGAGCGAGCAAGCACACGAGGGCTTGGCCGACGCGCAGATCATGCTCGGGCAGCCGGCGATCGCGGCCCAGTCGCTGCAGCGGCTGTTGCAGGATGCTGCGAGCTCCACAAGACCGCTGTCTGCGAGCCCAGCCAAGACGGCCAACGCAGCGAAGCAGGGGCGAGACCAGAGCGACATCATCCGCGCCCGCCGCCTGCGCAAGCTGGGCTTGGCCCGCCTGCGACTGGGCGATCCAGCGCTGGCGCTGTCGACCTTGGAGCAAGGGCTAGGCGCGCTAGGGGACAGCTTGCCACTCGGGCGCGTCCGCCTGTTTGGGCGCCTCATTTTCGATACGTTCTGCGTGCTGTGGTATCTGCTCTGGCCGCTTCGTTCTCGTCGGAAGGCGCCGCAGGAACCGACTACACAGCTGGGGATCGCGCACACGGGATCCCATGCACAGAGGGTGGCGTTCGAGCCCCAGCCTTCGCGCAGCGAAGAGTGCGTGCTGATTCACCGCGAGCTTGCGCTCCTATATCGCTGGGTCGATGACTTGCGCACGACGGCGCACAACTTCGCATTCGCCCGCGCCGCCGGAAGGCTGGGGCAGTCGGCGTTCTGGGTCGATGCCGGGGCTGCCGTGGCGCTATTTCTGTCGATGGCGGGCTCGACGCAGTTATCGGGCTGGGTTGAACGGCGGGTACGGGCGCTGGCCACCTCGACGGATGATCGACTTGGCTTGGCGCGTGTGAACCTGTTGCGTGGTGGCGGCGACTTCCTGTTGCGCAACGATGCCGAGGGTCTGCGCCTGATGCGGCAGGGCGTTGAGCCGCTGCGCAGCTTGGCCGAGCCGATGCTGTTCGCTTGGGCCCTGAACTTTTTGGGCTGGGCACAGATCTTGGCCAGCCGCTTCGCCGAGGCCACCGCCGACATCCAAGCCGCGATGCGCATCGCCGAGCGCATGCAGCTTGCCTGGCTGCGGGCGGACTGTAGCTGCGCACTGGCTCTGATCGAGTCGCTGCAGGGGCAGTTCGAGCGGGCCGATGAGCGCGTGCGAGCGTTTTTGGCCTCGGACCTGCGTCTGACTCTGCCAGCGCTCGAAGCCGTGGCCACGGAAGTGCTGGGCGGTATCGCGCTCATGCAAGGACGGCCGCGCGATGCATCCGCGCTGTTCGAGCGAGCCCACCTGCTTTACGTCAGCCACCATGTCGAGCGCGGCTGGGGTTTTTTGATGCAGATCGAGCGCACCGAGGCACTTCTGTTCTGGGTGCAAGAAGACGGCGAGGCAGCCGTGCCCGATCTGTTGTCGCGCCTGCGCGAGCACGCGCGCCTGTCTCAGCGCCGACTGGGTCACTTGCCGCTCTATCGCGGCTGCACCTCAGTGCTGCGTGGTGTGTACGAGGCCCGGCGAGGCAGGACGAAGCAGGCCCGGCGTCTGTTCCAGCAGGCTTTGGCCGTGCGTCCTTCACCGCGCACGACGTATCTAGATGCCTGGGTGCTGTGGCGCGTGGCGATCGAGTGCTCGCGTCTGGGAGATGCGAACGAGCAGACGGCCGCGCTGTGGTCGCAGGTCGACGCCATCCACCGCGACACCGGCATGCTGGGCATGGCGCAGCTTATGGCCCATGCTCGTGCCTTGCCGCTGCGTTGACTGTCGTGGGTAAGGTCCGGCGCGTGCGTCTGCGTTTTCGTGGGAAGAGATCAACGGGAACCCGCGAAAGGATGCAACATGCGTACTGTCTGGATGAACTGGGCCGCACGGGTGCTACACGGCAGGCGCCATTGCGCTCAAACCGCACGCAATGGCGTGGCCAGTTCGCTTGGTTGGCCTCGCGCGTACGTAGGGCTGTGGCTGAGTGCGAGCCTGTGCCTGATGGCGCCTGCCCTCGCGCAGCGGCCGAAGGAGGAAGGCTCGCCGTGGCAGAGCGAAGCAGACGACCCGGCATGGGTCGATCGTGAGCCCGAGGCCGGGCCCCCTGTCGGTGAGGTGGATTCCTGCGAGCTAATCCTTGAGCTGGCCGGGCAGCGTAGCGGTCGCACGGTGCAGCTACGCCCTCGCCTGCGCAACCGCACGCATCGCATGCTGTCGTTCCTGCTAGAAAGCAGCTGTCCTGGCGGACCGGCGCGCATTTTGGGCCTGCCGAGCGGCTATGACCCCTATGAGTCCTGCCGTCGTGGGGCCTGTCTTTCGCCGCGGCCTGAGCGGGTGCGCTTGGCTCCGGGTCAGGTGCATGAGCTGGCGCAGGCTTCCCTGTCTCTCGACGGAGATGCCTGCAATTCACCGCTGCCCGCCGGGCGCTATCGCCTGGAGTTTCGCGTTCGCTTTCGCTCGGGGCAGCCGCGCACCTGCTCGGGACCGCTTTTCGGCTTCGATCACCCCGATCTACGCTGGGATCGTCATCAGCCCACTCGTCAGCCCCCTTTACCGTCGCCAACAGGGCCACGTCCAGCGCCCCCGCCGCGGCTGCCTTCGCCACCTCACCAGGCCCCTGTGCAGCCGAAGAAGCCCGTCCCTCCGTCGCCGGCTCTGCCTTCGCCACGCGGTCCCGAGCGTCGCGTGTCGCCGGGCCCGCGGCCTGTCCTGGCTCCGACGCCGCAGCGCATCTGCCCAGCAAAGCCGGCGTGTGCCCTGGCCTGCCCGCATGGCATGCGCAGGGATACGCAGGGATGCACGCTCTGTTCCTGCGAGCCCGAGCCGGCTGTGCTGCACGATGGCGTCCGATAGCGCGCCTCGTCTCTGCCCCCCCGAAGCATCCGCCTGGGGGAAGCCAGAAGCGCTGGACAGACGGGCGCTCTAACGACGGTGCTCGTGCCGACTGCTACTGACCGACATACTCAAGCTGCAGGTTGAAGGGATTGTCGCTTCCTTTTCGAACCATCTGGAACCCGCAGAATCCGCCGCCCGTCAGGTTGACGATCTGGTTGTTCGCTGAGTACGTCACCCGGCCCGCCGGCACATAGCCGGTGAGCACGAAGGCATTCGGTGCCACCGCAAAGGGCGTCCCAGTCAGGTCGACGTTGCCGATTCCGCGCGAAGAGTTGGTGTTGAAACAGTCGGCCGCCGCGCCGTAGTTCATCGCGCTGGTTCCGTCAGAGAGCCGACCGACCGAGATCGAGAAGCGACGATCGCCCTCGTTTACCAGCAGCTTTTTGGGATCGATCCGAACGCGCTGAAACGCCGTGCGGACATTGGTCCCACCGATGCCGCCGCCAGCCGTGTACTGCGAGAAGTTGGCGTTGTTGGTGTTTACCAGCGGCAGGTATGTGGACACGGGATCGGCAAAGCTGCAGTACGCACTCCACGGCTTGCTTGGATCGCCTTGCGCAAACAGCGTGAACGAGCCGTCCTGCGCCTGTGGATCGTTGGCTTTGATCTCGTCGCAGCCGATCGGCTTGGCGAAGGTTGCGACCACCGAGCGATCGCGATCCAGGGTCAGCGTACACGTCGGTTCGCTGCCCGTGCAGTCGCCGCTAAAGCCGGCAAATACCGACTCACGATCGGCCTGCGCCCGCAGCGTCACCACCGTGCCTTGGCCTGCCTGCAGCGAGCAGGTGGAACCGCAGGACAGGCCGCCAGAGTCGCTCTGCACGAGCCCCGTCCCCGACCCAAGCTTGGTCAAAAGCAGCGAGTGGCTCGGGCTGCTCGCACGAAAGCGTGCCGAGACCGTGGTGGACTCGGCGAGCGGCAGCAAGCAGGGGTTGCCCTGTCCACGGCAGGCGCCTTGCCAGGAGTCGAATTCAAAGCCGGCTGCCGGCAGTGCCCGCAGGCTGAGCGTCGTGCCGATCGGAAACTCGGCCTGACACAGGCTGCCGCATGAGATGCCCAGTGGCTCCGAGACCACCGTCCCCTGCGCCGCATCGCTCTCGACGCGCAGCGCTGGTAGCACTCCTGCGGGGCCGCTCCCGCAGCCGACCGCACTGAAAAGAAAGACCGTGGACCAACCGCAAAGCGCTTCATGAAAACGACGACGACGAACCGAATCGATGTACATGAGCAAGCTCCTTTCCAAGTCTGTGACAACGTGCCGGCACACTGGGAAACGCGATCCAGTCCTGGTGTCCTTACGCGCGTCGACCTGGGCGCCGCATAGAACGGGCTTCAGCAGAGCTTCGTGTAGTCCCACGAAGCCACAGGTGACGACGCGCTGTCAGCCCAGGCAGCCGGACACACCAAGGTCGCGGAGCCCTAGCGCAGGGGGCGGGCGCGAAAAGAGTCGGCGAGGCGCGTGTACACGCCCCGGCGCGGATCGTCGACGCGAAAGATCAGGCGAAAGAAGTCAGCGATTAGGCGCACTCGGGGCAGAAGCGAAACGAGGCGGCCGGCTTGCAGATCGCGGGCAATGAAGTACTCGGGCAGGACGGCCACGCCCCGGCCACGCAGGACCTGCTGGCGGATGGCAGCGATCGTGCCGAGCCGGATGACGCGCGAAAACTCGCGGCTGTCGATGCCGCCGGGGGCGTCGCGCAGATAACGAAACAGCGGCAGATCCTCTGTCACGTCGAACAGCGTGTGGTGCCGTGCGTCGCGAGCGCTGCGCAGCGGCAGTCGGCGCACAAGCTCGGGACTGCCGACAAACGTGTAGCGCTCGTCGTGCAGACGCAGATCGTCAAGCTTGGGATCGGTGATGCGGGACGACGTCACGGCGCAGTCGATGGCGAGGCTGCGCACCCGCATGACCAAGTCGGGCCCGGAGCCAAAATACACGTGCAGGGTCAAGCCAGGCTGCTGGCGCTCCAGGCTGTCGATCATCGGAACGATATAGGACAGCCCAAGCTCGTGCCGCGTCCCCAGCACCAGCTCCATCGGCGACGGACCGAGCTCGCCCCGGCTAACGCGCCGACAGTCCTCCACTGCGGCCAGGGCCCGGTCGACATACGGCAGAAGGTTCAGCCCCGCCTCGGTCAGGACCACGGCCCGCGTCGTCCGATGAAACAGTCGGACGCCGAGCTCGTCTTCGATCTGGCGGATGCGCTGCCCAAGCGCCGCAGGAGAGAGGGCCACCGCCCGAGCCGCCGCGCGAAAGTTCAGCAGCCGGGCTGCCTCGGCAAAGCAGCGTAGGTTGTCGGTCGAGAGAGACATGGCGATTGTTTATCAAGACCGTACAGTTCTGTGTCGAAAATATTGATATACGCAACAGTTCACTGAGTATAGGTTGGCCTTCCTGTCTGCACCCATCACAGCGGCTCGGCAACTGCGGGCCATGAAAAAGGAGTGAACGATGAAAACGCCGTACTTCGTCCTGTTGGGATGCCTTCTGGCAGCATGCGGGCAAGAGGACGATTCACAGCTTGCGCTCGATGAGCTGGCACCGCAGCGCGCCACCGCAGCGACGGCAGCGGAAGCCGATCCCTCCAGCCTAGGGGGCGACAGCGTCGCGGGTCTGCGCGACGTATGTGCCCGCACCGGCCACCTCGATTTTCGCGTCAAGGGCCGCGGCCTGAGCCGGCTGGAGGGCCGACGCGTGGTCGTCGCCGCCTATGAAAACGCGACCCTGGGCGGTGGGCTCAGCGCCCAGCGCGTCGTCCTGCGCTCGGGCGTGATTCGCTCGGGGGCGTTCTCTTTGTCGTGCGACCGCTCGCTGCGCGAAAACTACGCGTACCCATCCTGGGCTGCGTACGTCGATGCCGATGGCAATGGCGTGTGCAACAACGGCGACCTCGCCTATCAGATGCAGCTGTACGGCTGGAACCGCAGCGTCGATCACGAGATCGCTGCTGCCGAGTGGCTTCGACTCGCCCCGGCCTCGCACCGCGGGCCACTGGGCAGCCGGGCAAGCGACTTCTGCTCGGGCTACTTCGGCAAGTAAGTCGTACGCCACGGCCGACAGCGCCGGTCTACTCAAGCGCCACGACACGTGCGCTGGGGATGCGCTAGTAGGGCCGCAGTTGGGCTAGAACCCATCCTGGTAGTTAATGGGTGGCGGACTCGCTGGGCGGGGACTAGCTCGCGGAGGTTTCGCATCAGACTCCTTGCCAGGACGGATTGGCTTCTGGGCCACCTGGGCAGGAAGCGACTTGCTTGCCGGTCCGAGCTTAGTTCCAGGGTAGGCGCCCTGGGTTTTCGGTGCCGCCTTGACCGTAGGAGGCTCGTTGGCGAGTGGCGACTTGTCGGTCGTCCCAGAGCCTAAATGAGCAGAGCCCAGCTCGGGTACGGCTGTGGCGGCCACAGGCGGAGGGTCTTCCGTCTTGCTCGAAGGACCGCTGACAGGCTCTGGAGTAAGCACCTTGCGAGAAAGGGGCTGCGCCGTGACAGCAGGTCGCGATTCCATAGGTCGCGCAATGATCCATACAGTTGCCAGCGAGCTCAATGCGAGGATGCTTGCGACCCCTACGCCCAGCGGCGAGAACGCCCGAAGGTGCTTGTTCGCTGTTGTGGTATGTGCCGCAGACTGACCGCTCACAGTGATCGTGGTGGTAACCGCTGGACCTGGCACGGTGGGGGCCATCGCGGTCTTGGCTGTACTGCTGACCGTTGCCGACGCCAGCAGACGTTCTAGCTGGTCCGCAAGCTGCCGCATGCTGGGGCGGTTGCCGGGATCTTTGGCAAGCAAGCGCTCCAGCAAACTCGGCAATTCGGGAGGAAGATCTGAAATAAACTGCTGAATCGGCGGTGGATTGTCACGCAAATGCATGACCATCAATTCACCCGGAGCATCTGATTCAAACGGAGGCCGCCCAGCGCAAAGCTGATAAAGGATCACTCCCAAAGAATAGACGTCACTCTTGGCATCTACCTTACCAGCACCTCGGCATTGTTCGGGAGACATATACTGGGGTGTACCCATCACTGCGTTTGTCCGAGTACGCACGGATGGACTATCTGGCGATGCGGCAATCTTAGCGATGCCGAAGTCTAATACTTTCGCCCGCTGCCCCAAGGGCATACGGGTATCAGCAATAAGCATTATGTTTTCAGGTTTTAAGTCACGATGAACAATGCTCTTCTCGTGAGCTGCTGAAAGCGCGTCGGCGAGTTGCCAGCTAATGTGCATCGCCTCGCTCAAGGACAGCCGCCCACCGACGCTGCGCAGTCGGCGACTGAGCGGTTCCCCTTTTAGGAACTCCATCACGATGTAGCTGGTGCCGTCGTCTAACTGGCCACAGTCGTAGATCTGGACGAGGCCAGGGTGGTCGACAAGGTTGACCGCTCGTGCTTCGTTCTTGAAGCGAGCGACAATTTCTTCGTTCCGTGAGTACTCCGGGTGCAGGATCTTGATTGCGGCACGTCGGCCAATGCCTTCATGGACGGCCTCGTACACGGCGCCCATGCCGCCCTTGCCGAGCTGGCCAACGATACGATAGGGACCAATCGCGGTCGGCAGTCCACCCACGGTAGAAATCATAGCAAGGACTCGATTCATCGAGAGGACTTCTTGTGTCTACTGGATCCGCCAGTGACTCGCGGGCGGGGCACGCTGAATGCGGCCGTGCTGTGAGGCCGCTCACGCCGCGCCAGGGCTCAGGGCTTGTCTGAAAGCCGTGGGCAGCATGAACTGACCCAGGCTTTCACCGTGCCCACCGGGCGACTTGGTATGATGAACTCATGGTCGAGAGTCTCCTCGCCACGATCGCTCACCGACCCAGACAGCGGGACTTGCATCATCCCGATGAGAACGGCGGCACGCTCCGGTACCGGCTTGTGATGCATCGACGCAGACAAGCCTGCTTGGCTGGTTCCATGTGTCTTGCGATCGTGGCCGTTTCTTTCCCACCGCAAGGCATGCACGCAGCGGAAGTGACAGCCAACTGTGACGAGTCGCCGACCTGTCGTGAGCGATTCAGCCAAGCGCAGCAGTTTGCCAAGGAAGAGGAGCTTGAGAAGTCGCTGGCGATCCTGCAGCCCCTGTACGCGACGTATCCCGATCCACGTCTGACCTATCCATTGGCGCGCTTGCTGCATCGCCTCAAGCGTCAGATCGATGCGATTCCGCTGTATCAGCGCTATCTCGACGCGGGGATCGAGTCGAACGCCGAGGTGCTCGCTCGTGTCCGACAGTTTCAACGAGAAGCGCAGATCGAGGCAGAGCTTGATCGCCGGGTGACTAGCACGTCACCCACCGACGCTGCCGGCAACCATCCGCCTCCCCCAGCCACCAAGGTCAAGCCCTGGGTCTGGGTCGTAGTCGGGGTCGCGGGGCTCGCAGCGATGGGTACAGCCGTGGGTCTAGGAGTGTACTTCGGCACGGGTGTTCCGGCTCCCGATGCGACGGTGATGTATCGCTAGGCGCTCGGTAGAGGTTTCATTGTAGATACGGAGCGACAGGATGAATGCAAAGATACGTAAGATATTTTGGATATTTTCTGGAATAATCATTCCAACACAAATCGCAGCGTGTCGACCAGTAAGTGGTCAATGTAGCAAAGACACAGAAACGCTTTGCCTGGAGGTTGATCTGCAAGACCGCAGTGTCATTCCAAAACGACTGAAACTCAGTCTTTCATCGATGTCTGGGCCACAAGTGTTTGATTTTGACGCCCAGGAAGTATGGCGCACCCGACCTTATTTTGTAGAAATCAAGTTTCCGCCCCATGTTCCCGACTCTCTCGATGTCGAGGCCACAGGCAGCGATGAAGAGGCTGGAGCGGCGCAGGGAATGCCGGTGGCTCGCACTCTTGTGAGCGTGCAGCCGCGTACGGCCAGCCGCCCAACTCGCCTGGTGCTGACCCCTGTTCCGGGCGGCATGGGCGACGACATGAGCGGCGACATGGGGCTGATGGATTTGGCGTCTCCACCAGCAGATCTTGCGAATCCAGATCTGGCCGCCCCGCCGTTTATCTGGACGAACGTAACGCCTGCCACCGCGCCCGCGAGGCTGTTGGCCGTCTCTGGCGTCGCGGCGGCCTCGTCCACAATCTACGCTGTTGGCGTGTCGGCTACCTTGCTCAAATCCGTCGGCGGCTCGACGTTTGCGTCGGCTGTCGGCCCGCTGGGGAGCCCCTCAGACTTCACCGCGCTGTGGGTGCAGAGTGCCATGGAGCTTTGGCTCACGGACGCCAGTGGCAAGGTCTTCATGTCCAGCGATGGAGCGAACAGCGCCGGCAACTGGGTCGACAAGATGAGCGGAGAGATCCTCACCATGCGCGCAATCAGCGGCAGTTCCGCCCGCAACTCCCTGTACATCGGAGGCGACCAATCAAGCAGGGCGCTGGTGTTAAACCCCCTTAGCAGCACCCTATGGACGGCATCTGCGCCGACCTGCACCCAAGGAAGCAGGCTCCTTGGTATCTGGGCATCGCCGAACTATGTCCTTTTTGCCGGTGAAGGACTCAAGCTGGCGAAGGCGACAAACCCTGCGGTTGCCTGTACCTCATTGTCCCCGTTGGGTTTTGCTGGCCTACCTAGCGTCACGGCGGTGCATGGCATCTCGGATACGGTGGCCTTTGCCGTGACCAACGATGGTCAACTTGGCATGACCGACTTGACCGCAGCGAACAATCGCATCACGCGGGCTGGGTCCCTTGGCAGTGCGACCTTTACTGGTCTGTGGGTCAAGAGCGCGACGGAAGTCTGGATTTCAGCCAGCGGCCGCGTGTACCTGTGGAACGGTTCCAACTTCGCCGATCGCACAGGCAATCTGCCGGTGGGCTATGTCTGGACGGGAATCTGGGGCGACGGCAACGGCGGCCTTTGGCTTGTGGGCCAGCAGGGGGCTGTCGGTGCCATCTACAAACACTGAACAGCGGGCAGAACAGGCGCACACTCTGTGCGTACTAAGCCTCTGCTCGCGCCAAATCGGAATGAAGCGCAGGAAAGCAGAATCCACCTGCTCATGGCGAAGCCTGATACGCCGCCAGCGTGCTGAATCTACAACGGCATGCTGTGAGTCGTAGTCGGCGAACGATACCGACGGGCGACGTTCAACTGCGGCGACCGGGACTCCCGTCCATCGCCTACCACACGGTCGGTGGCTCGATTCTCCCCCGCCTGCTTCAATGATGCCGATCGTAGTTCGCGCCCTCGTCGGTTGGCCAGGGCAGACGCACGAGGTGTTCGGCGTAGGAAGGTTCGGGATGGATGTTGTCGACGTCGGCGCGAAAGTCCTTGTTCGAGTCGGAAAAGCGGCGCGGGAAGATGCGCAGGACGAGATCTCCGTCGCCGGTACACACAATGGACGCGAAGTTATAGCCGTGGCTGACCGGCACACCGGGCAGCGATTTTTCGCCGTGGGCAGCACCTGCGGTGACGCGAATCAACTCGCCACCCGAGCCTGAGCGATGGTGCTCGGACGCGGCTTCGTGGACGTGGCCAGACAGATGGATGTGGGCGTGGCGACGCAGCCAGGCTTCGACCTCTCGTTCGTCCGCAAGCCAGCCTCCGGTTAGTGGATGGTGGCTCATTGCGATGACCAGCTCCTGCGCGGCGACGGGCGTGGACAGAAGCTGTGCCAGGGCCGCCTTGCCGACGCGCAGCCGACCGCGATCCGCGTCGTCTGCAGCGAGCATCGCGGTATTGAGTCCCAGAATCCGCACCTTGAGCGGACCAAGGCGCAGATCATCGTCGCAGCGGGGTTATCGAATCAGGCCCCTGATACCGAGTATTTCATTCCGATGCTCGACCGCGTGCTGGCTGGCTGCGAGCAGATTCCCGACGCTGCGCTGGCCGATGCGGGATTCTTTTCCGATGCGAATGTGCGACGTGCGCAAGCTCGCGGCGTCGACGTCTACATCGCGCCCGCGCGCACCCCACACGGTGAAAAAGAGTCACCGCCCGACGGAAAAGCCAGCGTCGCAAGCCCGATGAAGGCCGCGATGCGGGCCAAGTTACAAACCGAGCGAGGCGAGGCGCTGTACCGACGAAGAAAAACGATCATCGAGCCCGTCATCGGCCAGATCAAGGGCCGCGGTCTGGGGCGCCTGAGCCTGCGCGGCCTGCTGAGCGCGCAGCAAGAATGGTCGCTGATCGCGCTGTCCCACAACCTGCTGAAGCTGCACAAAGCCCGACGGGCGCGACGGCAGTCGCCGCAGGGCCCGGCTGCGACAGCCGCGCAGACCCTTTTTGCCGCTCTCTGCACCAGCCCGCCGCCCTCCTCCGCGCCAACTTCAGCGCGCCCTGCACGGCGCAGATGCTTACGGCAACGAGCTCCTAGCCGCCGAGATCGGCGAACACGATCTGGCGATTTGCAGCCTGAACGCGGCGCTCAGCCAAGCCGGACGAGCCTTGCCGCAGCCAGCGCCCCTTGACACAGGCATCTCGGTGCCGACGCTGCGACTGGCCTTGGCGCGAGCGCTTTTGGCCGGCAAGCGTCCCCCAAAAGTACCCGCGGCGCTGGCCGATCTCGTCGCCAAGGGTGCGCCAAACGTCTTGCTTCTGGTCGGGCA
Source organism: Myxococcales bacterium (assembly GCA_016794505.1). GTDB lineage: Bacteria > Myxococcota_A > Polyangia > Palsa-1104 > JAEUJZ01 > JAEUJZ01. The sequence continues at coordinate 5,477 of JAEUJZ010000182.1, read as the reverse complement.
GGCCCAGCTGGATGCCGGTCCACCGGGCTCACCGTGCATGGGCAGATCACCGCGCAGGGTCTTGGCCTGCGACCCATTGACGAACAGCGCCACGCCATCCACGCCACCGGCAAGGCCCAGAGTATTCCAGGCTTGCGGACGCAGCTGAGATCCAGCGGATCTCCTGAAGGATCGGCGACCGCACGATGCAGACAGGACGCCGCATCGGCCTGCGTCGACTCAAAGTAAAGACAATCGTTCCTCTTGAAAGGTGCCCCCTGCGCCTGTTCTGCGACGGTGTACGGAGGCACTGGACGATGCGCAGCCGGTTACTGCAGAAACTGGCGCTGCTCAGGCGGGCCAAGTGGGTGGCAAGCTTCCCAAATCCTGTGTCCTCAAGCGAGCCGTTTGCTGCCCACGCCGCAACCAGCTTGCCTCCCCTGGGCCAACACATAGCCAGATGTCTGCGCAGCGGTCGCACAGCAGCCGCGGTGGCGCCATTCAAGAGGAACAGTTCTTTTCCTATACTTACTTGTGATGGGTAATCTGGTTAATTCGCTTGCGATACCCATTCATCGCGTATCCTTCCGCTGGCAGAGTGGGAAGCATACGCGTTTATCGTCCCGCTTGTGCGTTTATTCAACCGGGTAATTGACGCTTTTGAGCACTTTTACGATCTGATCGCAGCTGGCTTGACCGCGCTTCAGCATGCCTAGCTGTTCCGTGATAACCAGTTGCATGCGGCTGCTGCCATTGTAGGCGGCGATTAGCCGCTCATCCGCAGGCTGACCAAACGCGTCCAGCTTGCACTCGGCCGCGATGGCCGCGCGGAATCGTTGCAGCGGCTCGGGTGCCTCTGCCGCCGCCCCCCCGCTAGATCGCCAGACGACTATGCCAATCACGACGCCGACCACCCCCAGCGCCAAGACCATCCATGCGTTGCGCATACCGGCTCCGCCGCTGCCGATGCGTGCCCCTGGTTCATCCGCCGATGCTTTAACGTCCGCCATCACCATCCTCCGTGTCCAGCTGGTTAGAAATGAGCGATCAACCCAATTTTCAGGATAGGCGTCTGCGCTATCATGCGCAAGGCATCATTTGAAATGATGCCGAGTCACTGGACGGGCCCATCCTGAAAATGATGATTTCTGTGGCGAATTTTCTTGGGGGTGTGAGCCGCCATGTATTTTTATATTTTATCGTCGGCTGGCTGTATTGTGTTTTCTAAACTCTGGGGCCGATCGGCCGCCTGTCGTCGAGCCCGTCCGACTGGCAGACCATGCTGCACATCGGAACGTGTGCGACGGTTGCCACCGACCTCGTCATCCAGCTCGCCCGGCTGGCATCGTCAAAAAAGCGGCCCGGAGCGACGGCGGTTGGGCGGATAGGCGGCACATATTGACCGCGCCCGGCAGCCGTTGGCTGCATCGCCATGAGCTGCATCCGCGCCAACCGGGGCGATTCCGTCGGTTGTCAGGTTCGCAGCGCCAGCGGGGGTGCTGCCGCCTGCGCTACTGGCTGCGGCGGGGCTAGTCGTGTCAGGCTCTGCAGGCGTCAGATGCCTTTGTGTCGAGCCTGGATGGTGGCGTCATTCAGTAGACGTGCGATCTGGTGCAGCTTCATCCCGTCGCTGCGCAGCTCGCGAGTTTGCCTCAGCACATCCTGTTCTTCGGCCAGAGGCACCAGCCAGCGCCGCCCGTTCTCGTCGGTGTCGTGGCTGAAGCGATAGCCATATGGCGCCGGCCCGATGCGAATCCCCTGCGCCTTCATGTGCTGTAGCGCGTCGCACGTGCGCTCGGAGATCATCTCCCGCTCGAACTGGCTGTCGTTCGCACGATGCATCCGCGCCATCCGCCCCGCCGCCGAGTGCGTGTTGACCCTGCCGCACAGCGACAGCAGGTGATACCGGCCGTCGGAAAACAGCTCATCGACGAGTGTGCAGACATCGCGCAGCGACCGCGACAGCCTGTCGAGCTTGGCGACGAGCAGCGTGTTCGCCCGCCCCCACCGCAGCATCTGTAGCACCGCATGCAGGGCGGGCCGGTTGAGAGTGCTCCCCGAATATCCCTCGTCCGCCTTTATATCGATACGATTGATCCCATTCAATCGACAATACCCGCGCAACTTATCGCGTTGTGCGTCCAAGCTCACCCCCTCGGTGGTTTTCTCCTCCGTGCTGACCCGAACGTATCCGATGGCGGTTTTAGTGGCGTCTGTATGGGCCTGTGCTCGCATACCGGGCTTATTAAACAGATTGGGGGGGTCCGTGGCGCGACGGCTCGCTAAACGTCCGACTCGATGTTGCGCCCCTCACCGTCGAGCCGGATCTCAGCAATGGATCAAGCTGCATCGTCGGCAAGACTTGGCCAGCCACATCTGCACCGAAGAAGTTACCGACCCGAGGAGGGGCGTGCGATGGCTGAATTGATCCCGCCTAATCTGCGAGACCTGCCTAGAGGCGTGCCCCGGCCTCAGCAATCACCGCCCCCACACCCATCAGTGGGATCACAATGGGATCACAAGTCGCTGCGCTGCTGTGCTAGACCGTCGCTGCCATGAGCCAACCGCCAGATGTTCCACTTCTGGCGCAACACGCTGCGCATGGGTGGCCAGGTTCCTCTGACGGCGCCGTTTGGCGATAGCTCGACCACCACTCGGCAGGTCAGCTTGGATACCGCTCCGGCCTATGCTGCGATGCTGGTCGCCGAAGACCGCGACATGCGCGAGCTTTTCACGGGCAAGACCGACACCTGCCCGACGTTCAACCAAATGAACGGCACATTCAGCAAGGCCGACTGTTTCGTCGCCAACGGCGCCAGTCAGGCCATGCCGGGCAACAACGTCCCGTCGCAGTACCAAGCGGGCATTCTGACCAACCCCGGCTTCTTGGCGCAGTACTACTCGAACTTCGCCTTCCGTCGGGCTCGCTTGATCCAAGAGCTGTTCGCGTGTACGCGCTACCCTGCTGAGCTGGCCAAGTCGCCGCAGCAGATCGGCCCGTACCTGTATTCCTCGCCGTGGCCGGTGGGCAGCATCACCAGCGCCGCGCAGGGCAACCAGGCCACCTTCATCGACAAGAACGGCGCCACCGATGTCCGCCCGCGCCGCCTGCGTGACTTCTCGACGAACGCGACGCGCCGCGTCGACCCGGCTTCGAGCGCCTTCCGCGAGTACGTTGACTTCACGAACGAGTGCGGGAACTGCCACACCACCCTGAACCGCCGCGCGCCGCTGTTCGCGGTGTTCGATCAGGTCGGCTACCGCGACATGAACAACCTGACGATGGTCACGTCGACGGCGACCTTCTCTCCGTTCGCGCAGATTCAGGAATACCTGTATCAGTGCAACCCCAAGACGACCGACACCTCGGCGAACCCCGTCTGCGCACAGGCCTTGGCCTGGCGTTTCGAGGGCAAGCGCTTCGACTTCGGTGGCAGCGCCAACCCGATGGACTATCCCGGCTTTGGTTCCGAGATGTCAGCCGACCCGATGGTCACGATGTGCTTCATGAAGCGCGCGTGGAACTACGCGTACTCGCGCGACGACGTGGTGAACGAGCTTGCGCTGGTTCCCGATCACGTCGTGCAGGACCTGACGAACTACTTTGTTCAAAACAACTACAACATGAAGAAGGCGCTGCTGAAGCTGTACACGAGCGCCAACTTCATTCGGTTCTAACCCGCGCAGGAGGCAGACCATGTTGAAGCGAGTTTTCCTTCTTGGCGCCGCCGCACTGCTCGGGCAGGCCGCCTGTCTTGGATCGTATGACAAGGGCGTTCCTTCGAGCGTCGTCGGCAACGACGAAGTCTCGAACGAACAGCCCGCGGTGCGTCCGGTGTCCCCGGAAGACAGCACCAGCTTGTGGATGCAGTACGGTGACCCCGCGGTCCTGGCTGCACGCGCTGCGGAAGAAGGCCCGCTGGATGTATCCAGCCGGCAGCATGCGTGTCACAAGTTCAAGTTCCACACCCTTGGCCAGGTCATGATGGACCTGGGCGTGAACATGTCTGCACCATCGGGGGCCGCCGCGGGCGTCACCACGTTGGTGCCACTTGAGCTCGCGCTGCGTGGCGTTGCGGACCCGACGGTGGTCTGCAACAACATCATCTCGACCAACCAGCAGCAGGCGATGGAGCGTGCCGCCAAGGTCTCGCAGCCGGCTCGCTACCTGTACTGTGCGGCGCGTCTGACCCTGGGCATGCCGCCCTACGCCGCGCGCTTGGCCGAGTCGACGCAGCTTACGACGGCCGGCGCCACCAAGGAGTTTGACACCTTGGCCGCCGCTGCCATCGAGATCGCCAACAGCAACCTCGCGAACGCCACTCGCTGCACGGACACGGCAGGCAACAAGGCTGTGCTCTTTGACACGGTCGGCTCGACGGTGACCTGCAACTCCAACGGCATGGCCTGCTTGCAGGGCTATATGCCGACGGCCGAGCAGATCAACCTGTGCAACCGCCTGCTGACCAGCGGCGAAGCCAGCGCAGCGACCACTGTGGTGCTACCGACGGGCAACGTCGCAGTGCCAGCCATCTCGGCAGCCGATGCAGGCAAGCGCTTGGCAGCCTCGGCAATCTTGGCCAACGCGCTTTTGTGTGAATAGGACGCAACCGGAGCTTAGGAAGAAAAAGGAGTCTACGATGTCTACCAAAGAACTTCGGGGAGCGTCGCGGCGAGCATTCTTGCGCGGCGCTGCCGCACTGGGCGCGGCGATGGGCTGGGGCCCGGCTCGTCTGCTTGATTTCATTGAGCGCGGCGGCGGTACCGCAGCGGCCGACTGCACCACCAAGGGCATCCAGAACTTGGTCGTGTTCGTCGGTGCAGGCGGCGCGCACGGTTATCCGCACTTCTTGTTCCCGCACCCCGACACCTTCACGGATCCGTCGCGCTACGTCGAAAATATGGCAACAGGCACCAGCCGTGCCGCTGTCCACTTCCTGCAGAACTCGAGTCAGGGTGGCAACCTGAGCAACCCCGCCATGTTCCCTGGCTCGACCTGGAACAGCATGCCGCTGAACCAGCGCTGGAAGCGCTACTACGGCGTCGATAACCAGGCGTTTGGTGGCGTGCGCTCGGTGGATTCGACGTCGCGCGCTGCCGACCTGGCGTTCTACAAGCAGGACAGTGTGCCCAGCAACACGGCGATGGGCCCAGACAAGAAGTTCATGGTCACCACGCCGCACACGCCGTGGATCGAAAAGTACGGCTTGAAGAAAGCGATCACCGCCATTGACGGACACGGCATCAACCCGTTCCACATCGAAGGCGCACACAGCACCTACGTCAACACCGCCAAGGCTTGGACGATGATGGCGGCGGCGGCCACCATCCAGCTAACCCGTCCGTCGATCACGCCGGTCATCCTGGTCGGCTCAATGGAAAAAGTCGGCGGTGGTGGCACCACGCGCGACTTCTACAACGCCGGCAACATGCCCGGCGCTCCCGAGCCAGCCATCGTCTCGGGCGCCGAAGCCATGGTCGACTTGTTCAACAGCAAC
>JAEUJZ010000180.1 GCA_016794505.1 Myxococcales bacterium | reverse complement strand
GTCTGCGACATACGCAGCGGTCACTCGGTCGCTGCCCAGCAGTGGGCTAAACACCGCCGAGCCAAGCTGCTCCTGCCAGCGCTCCCGATCCTCAGCACCGCCCGCGCTGGTCATATCGATCGTCGATCCGCGAAACACCATCAGCGTTGGCCCCGACGCCAGGTCTGGCCAGTCGGCGATGGTCAGCGCATCCACGGTCGCGCGAGGTATTGAGCTTGTCATGCTGCGCGACAGATAGAACCCCATCACCCTGCCGTCCTCGCAGCCCACGGCCAGCGCATCCAACTGCTGATGGGCAAACCCCGGCGAGCCCCGGTTGCTGCGGCAGTCGCGAGTCAGGGGATTCAACTCGCCGTCGTTGATATCAATCTCTGATATCCCATACTCCTTATCACCAATGACGTAATATCGCGAAGCTGTCCGAGTGAGTATTTCTTGTCCTGAAAGTATTCTGTTCGATGAAATATTTGTTGATTTGCTAGCCCTCACTCGATTCGGCGAATTACTACTGTCAATGTCAATATCGTAATATTGAATATTGAAAAATTTTGTTGACATCGAATTGTGCAGCAATACCTGTCGTCCGACCAACCCGAGCAGCGACTGCCGGCTTTCGAGAGTAAGCACGGCCCGCCATTCGAGCTGCCGTGGACGGATCAGCGCCAGGGCGGACGGTGGCGCCAGGTCGGCGGGGCTGGCGATGTCCTGTGGTCCGCAGCTTGGCAACGAGCCGCGATCGCAGACCGATCGCAGGTAGTCGCCGCAGCCCAGCAGGGCACCAAGGCAAAGCCAGCTGAAAGCACGCCTTCTGCGGTGCAACGCCATCGCAAAATGCCTCGTATGTGACATAGCGAAGCTGCGGAACTGCATAACGAACCTCTCTGGGATCTTGTTGGAGTAACGGGCAATGAAGACTGAACTGAAGAACAAATCGTTTGCGAAAATAGAAACGTCTCATTAAAAAACAGTAAAATCACATTCATTGATTGCTGAATAATTGGTCGATTACTTTGATACCGTCCTAGCGATGGGTGGGCCGGCGGGACGGCAAGCTAAGCGTCAGCACGGTGCCCGTTAGGCTGGCCATTGACAGCGCAAAGGCCGGGCCGAACAGCGCCCGCGTGTCATAGAAGCAGGCGCGCTCGACGCCCGGCGATGCACAGTCGGCCGGGCCCGGGTCGCCGTTCCGGCTCGCGGCAGCGATGGCGACGGTCAGCCCGACCAAGCCCAGCGCACCCAACCCAGCCGAAAGCCCCAGGCGAAAGCGCGGCACTCGCCGGAGGCTCTCGACCAGCGCGGCGCGATGATCAGCGGGCTCAGGGCGCAGACGCAGCAGCGACTCTGTGGTCTGCGTCAGGCTCTGCCATAGATCGCCTCGGCCCCACTCGGCCAGGACGTGGTGCTGTTGCCCGCTTTCGACGTCGAACAGCCAGACCGCGGTGACCCGATTCGACTCATTGGCATACGCAGTCAGCACGCGCTGGGCCCCGGTTCGCAGCGCCAGCGCCCGCAAACAGTCGGCCTTGGCACAGCTCGCAAATTCGAGGGGCATGACCGCCGCCGGCACCGTGGGCAGCCCCTGTCGCCGCAGCCACTCGATCAGCTTCACCCGCAGGACAGCGTCGGTCTTGCCGCCAGTCCGCACATCCAAAACGAGCACCTGGCCAGCCGGGTTGCTCGTCGCTGCCGCCGCCACCGCCCGGCTGTGCCCGGCCAGCAGCCAGCCGCAGACCAGCGCCACAGCCAGCCAGCTTGCCAGCCTGCACGTCTCGGCCCACCGACGCGGCCATTCGGTCCCCCGCGCTACGCGGACGCCCGCTGCGGCACCAGTCCGGCCTGCTCTTTCCCCATCGGTCCGCATAATCTACCCCCCAGCGCGTCGGGCCCAAGACCGCAGCTGCACTGGTCCCGGCAGGCTCGCCGCAGGCCTCTCTGGCTTGCGCGACGGGCCGGGCCGCCGCCCTGGGCGAGGACGCTCGGCCGGCAGTGGCAGCAAGCGCAGCAGGATCTGATAGTTGTCGCGCCGCACAGCGTCGGGCGTCAGGCGCACACCGCGATACTTTTCTTTGACAATCAGCAGGCGAACATCCCCCCGTAGCTCGTCCTTCAAAAGGGTGCATGGCGTCGCAATACAACGCGGCCACATCACACCGTCCAGCGACTCGCCCGACTCTGGGCTCAGATACACGCTGGCTCCTGGAGGCTCGGTGTTGACGACGAAGTCACGGCCGAAGGCCTCTTCGCTGGGCAGCTTGGCAGGGTCGTCTCCGGGCTTGTTCGCTCGACGGTGCAGCCCCGCGGTCGAAAGCTGCGACAGGCCCAGCAAAAGCAGCAGCCCGCAGACGCTAAACCCAAGTGCCCACAGGCGCGTCTGCTGCCGCCGCCAAGGCACGAGGTCTGGCCCGGTCGCGCCGCCGCTTGCGCCCAAGCCGACCGCAGACGCCGCGCCAGCCAGCGGTCGGCCCGTGCCCCACGACGAGAGGAACAGCCCATCGAACAGCGTCTGCACGCCGCTGCTGCTGCGGGTAGGCGCGCCGTTCAAGAGCGCGAGCTGCTGCCGCAGGATCTCGTCCAGCGTCGAGAGCACCTGCGGCATGTCCGGCCGCTCCTGAAGATTCTTGCGCAGCATGGCATCGACCAGCGCCGAGAAGCTGGCGGGCACCCAGGGCACCACGGTACTCAGAGACGTCGGATTCTGCGTCTTATGTTGCTCCATTAATTGACCGATATATTTTGCAGAAAACGGTGGACTGCCATTCATTAGCTCATAAAAAATCACGCCACAGGCATAGACATCGGACTTGGGGTGTACCGTACCGTTTGTCTCCCACTGCTCGGGCGGCATATAGGCAGGGGTGCCCATCGTCGTGCCGCGAATCGTCGGCTCGATGGTGGGCGCCCACGGAAACGCCTGCCCACCTGCCGCAAGCTGGTTCGCCCCGATGGTCTTGGCTATGCCGAAATCCAGTATTTTGACTCGGTTCCCACCCGATACACACGCATCGCGCACAACAAATATGTTGTCGGGCTTGAGATCGCGATGCACTACGCCCTGTTCGTGAATCAAACACAAGGTCTGGGCGAGCTGACGAGTCAGCCGCAGGGCATTCAGCACCACTCCCGTGTCGGGAGTGGCACGCGGGCCTGGCGTCTTGCGGAACAGACCGCGGTCCGGCTTGCCGAACAAGCGCTGGCGATAGGCTGCTAGAGTCTCGCCATCAATATAGTCCATCACCAAGAATGGTACGTCGCCTGAAGTTCGCCCGACGTGATGGACTGCGACTACGCCATCGATATCGATCTGGTTCGTGCGCTGTCCCTCTGCGACAAAGCGCGATACGATCTGGCGATTGCTGATAAGGTGAGAGTGCAGCATCTTGATGGCGTATTTACGTCCAAGGTTTTCGTGAAAGGCTTCATACACCACGCCCATACCACCGCTGGCAATTCTGCGTTTGATCCTATATCCATCAATCGTTTCACCAATCATAACATCGTTGTCAATCGGATCGGGACTCACCGCACGAATTGTCTTTTTCATGGGATTTCTCTATGCGTTATGCTGCGGACCAGTCGACTTATTGCTTTACCCGGTTCTAAGCCCATAGTCGTCCCCCCGCCGGCTTGGATGTGCGCCTATCGCCGCCTGTGTGCGCGACCGGCGCCGTACGCCCGTGATTTCAACGACGTAGCGCCTGGCACCGAGCGCAGTGTCAAAGCAATCCCTATGCCAGAGCGGGGCAAGCCCCGACCCCAGGGAGCGATCCGCTGCTGAGTGGATCGTGATGGCGATACCCCGGCAGCCCGCGCACCTGTGGGAGGACAAGACCGCCGTATGCGATATCGCGCCGCCACAGGCGATTGCCGCGGCCGATCGAGCGGGTCAAGCGCGCCTGCCTCGTCACGGCTTGGCTTGACGAACCCCAGGCCGCAGACGATCAGCGGCCGAGCCCCCCGGCGAGTCGGCCACCGACTTGAAAGTGAAATTTCGATTGACAAGTGGAGTATCGATTGTCGGATAATCATGGTGGAAGAGTCTCAAATTACCCGCTACGAGCCCCCTCGGTCCGCACGCCGGGCTCTACTGTTATCAGCCAATGTCGCATACACAACCCAGCCGCCCTAGCCAGGATTGCGGGGCTATGGATCACGTCTCGATCGGTGGCCGATATCGCTTCCTCCGCCGTTTGGCCCAAGGGGGAAGCGGCACGGTGTGGAGCGCACAGGACGACTTGGGGATATTTGATAAGTGCGCCATCAAATTCCCCTACTGCGATCCAATCGATCAGAGTATTCGCGATCGCTACCAGCGTGAAGCCTGTTTTCTTGCTTTATTAGGCGAATCTCCCCATATTGTCCGACCCTATGCCTGCGGCGAAAGCAATGGGGTGCCTTACCTGGTGATGGAGCTTTTGGGGATGTCGCTGCGCGAGTTGATTGATTTATATCGCTATGATCGGACACCGTTGAGCTTGGATTTCATTAGCGATATTATTACCCAAATTTGTTCCGCGTTAGTTATCGCTCATCGCAATCTTTGGCCGGGCGCGATACTTCACTTGGATATCAATCCCAACAACGTCCTTTTGCAATCTACGGCCGGGGCGCGGCCGGTGGTCAAGATTGTCGATTTCAGCAGCGCCCGCGTGGCACGGCAGCGGCACCTCTTGGCCCTGCCGACGGAAGGCACCCCCGGCTATATGGCCCCAGAACAGGAGCGCGGCGACCGCGAGGCGCTGTGTCCCGCGACCGATGTCTACGCCATCGGCGTCCTGGCGCTAGAGCTCTTGCTGCTGGAGCGTGGGCAGGTGGCTTGGCTGCAGAACAGCCTCGTAGGTACCGGCGTCCAGGATGATCACACGCCCTGGGAGTCGCCGCTGTTGATTGCCCGCCGACCGGATGTGCCGATTGCCCTGTGGCACGTGGTACGTCAGGCCACCCGCGCCAGTGCCACCGAGCGCTTTGGCGATGCCGGAGCCCTGGCCGATGCCTGGACTGCGGCCATGACGCAAGCCTCGCACATCGCTGCCGCTGCTGCAGAGCCGGTACACCTGCTGCCCGCTCTGGACCCAGCCACGAGGACACAGCCCTTGCCCTGCCCGGCCACCGAGATCCTGACACAGCGCGTGCCCAGTCCTGTGGCCAGGCCCATCGCCGGCTTGGCATCGCTGCTCGCTTCTGCGCCGCATCGCCCCAGCCGCGAGCCGCTATCGCCGGAGGCCGTGCTCCAAGAGCGGCTGATAGCGCCCCCGCAGCGATAATGGCCCCGGCCAGCTGCGCAATTCGCCGACGGCGGGCGAGAGCGTACTCGGCCAGCCGCGCAGGGTGCGCACGCGCGAGCCGGGACGCTTGCGCGCCGTCTTGTCGTCGCTGGTGTGCGGCACGACAACGCGCAAGGCCGGGCTTGGTGCAGAGATGGCGGCCGTCGATGGATTCGCAGTCCCGGCTGGAGAACCCGACGCAGCCCCACCACGCAGTCCGCCTTGCGACCCGGCCGACGCAGCGCCACTTGTGGCACCGTTCGGCGCACTGGACGAGTGGCTGAGGCTGGCGGAGGGTGCAGTCGACGCAGCGGCAACCTCCGCCGCGGCGCCCGGTCGAGCGCGGAGGCTCAGAATTACGTAAATACCCAGACAAGCCGTCAAGAGCACTTGCATCACGTGGAGCGCAAACAGCAGCGAAGTCCGCAGAGCCGGCTTGGCCGTCGGCCCGCGAGCAAAGGCCGGTGTTTGGCTGCTGGCTGCAAAAAGCGGAATGGGATGAGTCACAGGCAGCCCGTTGTCTCCATCTGGCCCCGCAGGCAGGGCACGCAGGTCGCAGCGTGTCGTCGACAGCGAGGCCTCCTCCTCTTCTCCCAGACGATCCGTGCTGCCAGAGCCACCGAGATCGCCATCGACCATCACTGTGGCCGGCGGAGTGACCAGCGGTACATCGATGACCAGCCGCCGCGTGTCTTCAAGAATCACCGGCTCGATGGGGGCAGGGACGGGGCGGATCGCGGTGGCCCCGCTAAACAGCGTCGAGGGATTCAGCGGCCGAGCCGTAAACGCCCACACGAAGTCGCGAATGGAGGTGAAACGATCCTGCTTTTCCTTGGCGAGGGCCCGACGCAGCGCGCTCTCAACATACTCGGGAACGTCCGGCAGCAGCTCGCGCACCGAGCGTGGCGTGCCCGAGACGATCTCGCTCCCGAGGCGCAGCGTGTCGAGCTGACTGTCAAAGGGCAGCCGCCCGGCGAGCAGGCGAAACGCCAGCACCGCCAACGACCACTGATCAGCCCGCGTATCGACATGCGCGCTGACCCCGGTCCAGGCCTCGGGCGCCAGGTATTCAGGAGTCCCAATCAACATACCGTCCGAGCCGCGATTGACGTGACGCTCTTCCAGATACTTGGCCAGCCCGAAGTCGATGACCTTGACTCGCAGCGACTCTTCAAAACCGCCGATGGTGGGCGCCAAGATAAAGATGTTCCGCGGCTTGATATCGCGGTGAACGATGCCGACCTGATGCACGGCATGCAGCGCGCTGCCGATCTGGTAGACGATGTCCTGAGCCTGTCGCAGCGATAAGCACCGCCGCTCGCGCAGCACCTCGTCGAGGTCGTGCCCCGACAAGAGCTCCATCACCAGGAACAGCGAGCCATCTTCGCTGATCCCTTGATCGAAGATCTCGACGATGTTGGGGTGAAAGATCTGCCGCACCAGCCGCCCCTCGTCGGCGAAGCGCCGGCCCGCCGCCGCTCGCATCTCGCTGTCGACCCGCAGCAGCTTGACGGCGCAGGCGGCATGCCGCTGCAGATCCCAGGCGCGATATACCGTTCCCATCGCACCGCGTCCCAACAGCGCATCCAAGCGATAGCGAGCACACAACTGCGAGCCGAGCAGTGGATCGTTTTCTTCGGGAACAATCTCAAGCGTGTTCATCATCGACCACCCATCACGCGACGATGCAGCAACGCATATGCCAGCCCGCCACAGAGGCGACGCCGGCCCTGGTGTCCGAGGCTGAGCTGCAAGTAGACCCGCGAGCGGCGAGCCCGCATGAACGCCGATGGATGGCAACTGCAGGCGCGCTTGCAAAGTGTCCGGTCAAACGCCAAGTCGGCTGCTTCCGGAGTGCGGTGAACCGCGTCCCACGTACCGACCAGAACACGTCGGTGCGACCCGGCCGTGGAAGCGAAAGCGGTGAGCGGTGAGCAGGTAGGCAGGTGAACTGGGGAACGAGAGGCAACGAAGGACTGGTGCAGCCGAACCCCCCGGAGGCTCGGCGTCTGCGCCATCTACGGGCGGTTATTGAAGAACACCTGCGCGTTCCCATTGGCTCCTGCGCCGTCGGCAGTCGCCACCGCCAGATCCGGCCAGGTATCGCCGTTGAGATCGCCCACCGACAGCGAGGCCGCATTCGTCACCTGCAGACCCAGGGGTAGCGGAGTGATCGTGGGGCTGCCGTTTTCCGCCGCGACTGCAAAGCCACGATCGGGCTGCTGCGGTAGCCAGTACAGCGAGCCGCTGCTTGTGGCAAAGACCAAGTCCTGCAGGCCATCGCTGTCGAGATCGGCCAGCGCCAGGGCAGAGATACCGATGCCCAGACGCACGGTATCCAGCCCGCCGGTCCCGATGACATAGTTCATTGGAGCATCGCCAGCAACCGGCACGAGCTGCACGTCCCCTTGGTGTGTCGCCAACGCGACCGCATAGCGCTGCGAGCGCCGCATCGGGACCGCGCCGCCGAGATCGCGCGTGGCCACGATCGGCTCGCTATCTGCGACGGGCAGCGACTGCAGGTGGCGCAGCGAACGCGCCGCTGGCGCTAGATCGAAGGCAAACGCCTGCACTTGGTTGGGCTCGGCCAGAAACACCAGCGACTCTTCAGCGCAGGCGGCAAGTGCTGTCGCCTTGCGCGGCACCTGCGTTGCCACCGCGGACAGGCGAGAGAGCCGCGTCCCCAACAACGGAATCAGCGACAGGTCGCCGCGACCGGCCGCCATGTCCTGGTCGTAGATCAGGATGGCGCCCTTGCCCATCGCCAAAAGCGCCGTTGGGCCCTCCTGCTGCTTCAGCTGCTCGGTCTTCCAGACGCCTGAGGAGTTGTAGTCAAGCTGCGAGCCCGGCTGGGCCGAAAACAGCTCTAGCCAGCGCACCACGCCCACCACCGTATCCGCCGACGCTGTCACCAGCAGCTGCCCGGTCTCGCCAAATGGCCCCGCCACCTGCACCGCCGCTCGCCCGCGGATGCTGCCAGCGCGCGGCCCCACCACCCCAAGCGGCAGCGTGGCCGAGCTGTTCTGATCAAACCGCGGCCGACGATAGACATGCGGCACCAAGCGCTGCTCGTCCTTTCTCTGAACCGACAGCGAAACCGGCGCTAGGTCGCCGATTGTCACCGTGGCATCGACCGCCCCCAGGCGCAGCTGCTCGGGGCTGCGCCGCACTGCAACGCGCTGCCTGTCCGATTGCAGCTCCACCTGCACCGCCGCCGCCATCTCGCCATCCTGCTCTAGATCAACGCGCGGCGCCTCGGCCAGCGTAAGCACATGCTTCGTCCTGGTGCGTCGCACGTCGACGAAAAGCGTCAGGGTCTCGGTCGGAGCGGTCAGATCGATGCGACTGCGATCCGCGGTCACCACCGTCGTCTGCCCATCGATCGAGCACTGCCTCGTTTCTGGATAGGCGCCATCCCCGCACGTCTGCGAACAGGCTCCAAGCGGCAGGCTCAGCAGGGTCGCAAGCGCAAGCCCCGCGATGCCATAGGTCTGACTCATCTGCGGACTCCCATGCTCAAAACTTCACTGCAAGCAAGACGACACCCGCTGTCATAAACAGTCCGCTGGTGACGACCAATGGAACCCCCAAGCCATATCGATCCGGCGTACAGGGATAGTTCAGGCCGTGCTGCGGACAGGATCCATAAAGTCCCTCGCCCAGCGGAATGACCATGTGCGTGATGCCCACCACCAAGGGCACCGCGCCCGCCACGAACAGCGCTCCCGCCAGCCACAAGCGCTTGGTCTTTGCCTCTTTCGTCTCTTTCGTCTGGACGGGCTGCGAGGTCTGGCTCTGCAGCTTCGCAAAATAGTCAGAGCAAGCCGGAACCGCCGCGCCCTCTGCCTGGCAGCGTTGCTCAAGTAGGGTCCTTAGGTTCCCATCGAGAGGGCTGGCACCGCCATTTTCCACCGTACAGGCCGGCGGCGAGCCGATGACCAGCGCTAGACAGTCCGCCAGCAAGCTCTGCCGCAGCTCGGCGCAGTGGTCCCGCTCTCGATCGAGATCCGGATCACTCAGCCAATACGGCGTCTGTTTCCAGCGCCCGGCTGGCCACCCGCACGAATTGGTCGACGGCGGCGATGCCGACGGACTCAGCGGCTCGCTGTGCCACGCATCGGACGACAAGCCCTCGTGCGCCTGCAGCTCCGCCAACTTCCAGCAGGCCGCCACGGGCCCTTTTTCCGGGCTCTGCTCTCGTAGCTTCCGCAGACCCGTGTCTTCCGCATACTTAGGATCATCACGACGCGCCCCACTGCGAGGATCCCAGGGCGAGGCAAACGCCGCTTTGAAGCGATTGCCGTCCCGAAACGAATCCGGGGGGAGGGGGCAGGGAGACGAGGGGGAGGGATCCGCCAGCGCTACGCCACCCAGCCCGAAAACGAGCCAGGCAGCCGTGAGCCCCCCTTCCAGCCTGTGCATGAGTCTCTTTGGCATTCGAATCCTCCTATCGCTGGCGGTCACTACCGCGATCGGCATGCCCCTTTGATCTCGGTCAACGTCTGCCCTTGATAATACTGAGTCTTCAATAAGACATCGATCCCCTTGGCGGCTCCAGATGCATCCTTTGTAATCGGCACAAGGTCGGTTGTTTTCGCGGTCTTGGGCAGCTCGTTCTGCACACTGACAACTGCCAGTTGTAGGGTCTTATGTTCGGCGTGTATCGTATTGAAGCTCGTGTTCAGTTGCACCATCACCTGCTCGACGAGCGGTTTTGCAACGTCCCCGGCGCCGGCCATGCACTGGGCAGACAGCGCGCTCAGGTCCTCGGCTGACAGCTTGCACGTGGGAGGCGGCGGAACGGGCCACGGGCAGCCCGCCTCATGCGAGAGCGCGCAGCGCAGCATCCGGTTTTCCGTCTGCAAGACCAGCAACGTGGCGTGCTGCGACCATCCCCAGCGCCCCAGCGTGAGCACCACGGTCAGCGAAAGAGCGATGACCAGCCAACCGCGTCGCCGCCACAGCCAGACGACAACGATCAGCACGAGTGCCGCCACCGCCAAGAGCAATGCATTTCGCCATAGCGATCCCCACGCCTGCACAATAAGCGCGGTGCCAGCGATACCGCATAGCGCCAACAAGATCAGCAGCGCTAGAGACAGCGCTAGCTGCAGCTCTGCATTTTGCGAAGCGGACTGCCCAGGATCAGCGGGAGGCGGGGGAGTGGATATGGTGGGCATCGGACGTTCCCTTCCAAGCTCTGTCCTAGCACACCTACGCAAAAGTTGTGCCTAGGATTGCTAGGCTGCGCGGTCTATGAATGCCCAGGGCCATGCCGGCTTGCGCTGGCTCCGGCCCGTGTGGCTTTCAGCAGGTTGTCGATGGCGTCCTCAAGTTGCTTACTCCGCTGCAGCAGCGAGCCGAGAAACACGTCGCGCACCACTCCAGCTTCGTCGACGAGGAGGGTAAGCGGCCGAATGGCCTTCGACAGGGGCAGCTTGCCGTCTACGGCCGGGCTGCGGACCGCGTCCGCTTGGTGCAAGTCGAGCATGCAGACCGGCTGCCCAGACGGCGCCGCCCAGATTCCTAGCTTCTCAGACCGGCATCGCTCGGCCAGACGCGCCACGTGCGGGCGAAGCCAAAACTCCTGCACATCCTGCTGCGGGTTCTCGTCGGGTGGATCGGCCAAGAACAGAAACTGCACATCGTGGGCTTGCGAGCGCCACTTCTTAGCGATCCCGGTCAGCATGGGCAGCTCGTCCACGCAGGGCTGGCAGTGCAGCGACCACAGACTAATCACCCGGACGCGCGCCGGCTTGGCCGCGTACGGACGCCAGGCGCGTGTTGCGGAAGAAAAGCTATGAAGCGTGGGCAAGGCCAGCCGCTTGTGCAGCAGGCTGCGGTGCAGGCTGACTTCCTCTTGAAGCTCGGCGAGCTGTGTGCCATCCGCCTGCGCCAGAAGCGGAACGCCGCACAGCCATAACAGCGCCCCGACCCACTCAAAACGCCACCGTTGAATCCTCATAACCCCCTCCTGGTTTGTGTTGAACCCCTACTGGTCTTGTTGACAGTCCGTGCGAATCAAAAAGACCGCTTTGCTGATGTCATTGGGCTCACCCGGCGGCAGAGGCCGATCCGCTCCTAGCACCCTGCTGAGTGGCAAGCGCATAAGCCACGGTTTCTCAAATACGCTCTGTACACTTGGCAGCGAGATGTCATGGCCGACTTCCGCAGCGCGAATCATTGCCGAGAAGGTGTCCTGCACAACCTGAGCGCGTTGTTCACCATCCTCAGCCCCCGTGACAATCAAGTAGCGCGTGGTGCTCTGTCGCGGCTCGCTGGCAAAGATACGCAGTCGTTTCTTGCGCTGCTCCGATATATCAATGCCATTTGTCATATAGATCACTTCATGGCGCAACATCGTCAAAAGATAGTCGCCGACATTCATGCGTCCCAGTTCCTGCCGGGCGTTTTCAATGGGCAATTTCAGGCGCTTCTCATCGCACTTTTTGCCCATTGAATCGATACCACCATTCGTACATAATTTGCGCGCAGATTGCATCAATGCTTTCAGAGGTGGCCCACATTGTAATAACGAAATACCTGCTTCCAGGCGCCGGACGCGCTCCTCCAGTTCGCTATCTGCGGGGTTGCGATAACCCACAGTGGCGGGCTTCGAGTCAGGCTGCACGTCTTCCGTGATAGCCGCACAGCTCGCTAGCCAAGTCTGCATTGAACAATACAGAAAGACAGTGGCAACTAGCGTTCCGGCGTGTTTGGTGGTGGCCATGGTTTGGGTTCCTCTCCCCTGACATAGATAGGATTTTTAATGTTGAAGACGTCAACATCCCTGGTTCCAAGACAGTATTCCAGGTCATGACGAACCGGCCGGCTAAGCCAGTAATCGTCATAGATGACCAAGCGACGCTCGCTGCCCACGACGAGCTGCATCGGATGGCTCAGCAGTCGCCACTGATCGCCGTCGCTAAGGCCGCGAACGCATTCCAGAATATGCGTCACAGCGTCGTTGCGGACCGACCGATTGACGACATAGATCGTCGGACGGCGCGGCCGCGGAGCTGGTCGCACCGACGGAATGCTTGGGAGAGGCGGGCTGCAGGCGACCGGTGAGCGCGGGTCAGTCGCAGCCGTGGCAGCCAGGCACAGGCTGGCATCGCTCGCCCCCGCATCGACCGTCGCTGCAAGGTCCGGCAGGGGCCATGAGGCGCTTAGGTCTGGGGGGACATCGAAAGGTCGCTGTCGACGAAGCTCGGGTCCAGGGGACGGTGGCTTGATGACCAGCGCTGTCAGCACCAGCGGGGCCAGCGCCGCCGAGAACAGCAAGCCCAGCATCAGCCAGCCGCGACGGAAGCGGACTCCGTGCAGGTGCGGGCCAGCCACCGATTCAGTCCGCCTCGCTGCGTCGGACGATGGTCGTGCGACCGACGGCGGCTCTGCCCTCGCCGACGCCGACGCCACAGAAGGTCCCGTCGGCGCCATACGGACCAGGGCCCCGGCAGCCCTGTCCCCGCCAGCCCAGCCATCGATGATCACCGAGGAAAGCGGAGGCGCGGCCGCCACGGCGGCAAGCGGCAGGAGCGTCGACTTTCGCTCCATGGGGATCGGCCGCAGGACGCTGGCCCCCCGATTCGGAGGCTCTAGCGACGCCTCGTTGCTGGGCGGATGGGTGGGCGCTAGCGCGTCGCTGATCGCCTGAGGCGGGACCTCTATCTCGACGTTGCGCAGGACGACCTTTTCAGTCCGCTCGGGCACCGCGATCTCATCGACCGGCACGGCCGAGGCCCCGACAATTGCCGACAGCATGGCCGACAGGGATGGGTACCGCTCATCCGGGCGCTTGCGCAAAGAGCGCCGCACCGCCGCATCCAGGGCCGGGTCCTCAAGTGCCGGGGGCTCCTCAGACAGCACCCGAAACAGCGTGCTCATCGGCGCTTCTCCCGCCCGATGGAACGCCGGCCGGCCACTGACCATCTCGTAAAACACCACACCCAGCGCAAACTGATCCGCCCGTGGGCCGACAGGACCCAGGTCGCCGCGCGCCTGCTCTGGTGCCATATAGGCCGGCGTCCCCATCAGCACTAGGTTGTTGGTCACCAGCCCAGGGCTCGGCTGCGTGCTCTTGGCGATGCCAAAGTCGAGAAGCTTGGTGAAGTGCGGAATGATGCTGTTCTTGCAAAGGAACAGGTTGGCCGGCTTGATGTCGCGGTGGACGATGCCGTGGCTGTGTACGACCTCCAGCGCGGCGACTGCCTGGGCCAAGATGCTGATTGCCACCGACCGAGGCAGCGCACCGCTGCGCTTGAGCACCTGCGCTAGATCCTCGCCGGACAGTAGCTCCATAACCAGATAGGGCAGCCGCTCGTCGGGCGTGACGTTCCAGTCGAACACGCTGACCAGGTTCGAGTGGTTGATCGACGCCGCGATTTCCGCCTCTTGCCGGAAGCGCATGTTGTACTCCGACGATGCCGTCACCGGAGCGGTCATCACCTTCAGGGCCAGTCGCCGCGGCAGCCGTAGGTGCTCGACCTCGAACACCACGCCCATTCCGCCCATCCCCAGGCGACGCACGACGCGGTATGTGTCATGAAACACATACCCCACCTCAAATCCCCCAAACCGCGCCATCGTCCTATCCTTTTGTGGCTTACATCGCCACGTTGCGGTAAAAGTGAACCTTCTTATCCGTCTCAACAATCAGATCGGGATAGTTATCCGATGTCAGATTGTCAATGACGACATACTGCACAGATTCATTGCTGATCGGATCGGAAACATCCTGATCCCAAATACCAAAATCATGCAGAGAATTGTCCGTCTTTTTTCCGCGATAAGACACAACGCGCAATCGACCCGAACGGACAAATAGCAGATCAGGAAGCTTGTCTTGATTTATATCGTGAATATACGCTGCTTGAATCGCACCACTAGCATCACTGGAACCCTTTTCTATGGCCGCAGTGATGGCTTCTTTGAAATACGATTTAACAATTCCTGGTGATGAATCAAATACGACATCATTAATTTCATTGAAACCAATGGCTTCCAGGTCTTTCATCGATGACATTGAGCCATCCATGTCCCCAATTGCAAGAATAGTTGGATACCCAGATTTGAATGACAAATTATCAAAATTTGCCATGGGAAATTTCACGCACAAAAGTTGCGAAGTATTGTGAATTGCTCCGATTGCATCATATTGAGCAGATATAAATGGGCGAAAGCTGCTTGCGCCCAAATAGCAGTTTTTTAATTCATATCTATTAGGCCATTCAGACACTATCTTTTTTTTGTAGTCAAAGAAATAATATCTCTCTTCTGTGCGATACATGCGATCCATGCCAAAGTCTAGATCTCCGGGGATCACGGGGCAGACTGGCGGCTTACATACAGTGGCTGCGCTCAGGTATTTCCCTTTGTCCATATTGTCGAGGTCGAGCGTGTATACCTCCATCCACTTGTTGTCTCCCTTCATCGCGAGGAACACGGCCTGCCGCGGACTGCCCTGCAGGCCGACAAACCGGCGCTTGATTTGTTCGATTTCCAGGGGGACAGAGGTCCGCAGGTCAAACCGCCGCGGCGGGCCGAGGGTCAATGGGGCGCCGGGGTCGGCGGGACTGGCGTCGGCCAAGTCGGTCCCACCATCGACCGGCTGGCCCGCGTGGCCAGGGCAACCAGGCAGGTTCTCGAAGCGGCACACCGAGACAAGGAAGGGATCGCAAGCGGGCACCAGAAGGCTGAGGCCAGCGAGCAGGCAGCCGACGAGCCAGCGAATGCCATTGCGCGAAGTGCAGGACAGGACGTGTTGCGTACTCATCGGGAAGACTCCTTGCGAAGCACACGGCGGGTGGGCAGGGTGAAGGTCAAGGTGGCAGCCACGGTGGCCGCCGCAGCCACGGCATATGCGGGCACAAGCAGCGGGATCATGTCGTAGCGGCAGTCCGTCCGCGTCCCGGCCGGGCACTGTGGGGGACCGTCTTTGCCGTGCTTGAGCGACGCTCCGATACCGATGCCCAGACCGACCGCGGCGAGGGCGACTAGGCCGGAGCCCAAGCCAACGCGCCAGGTGGGCAAGGGGGTGGGCATGCCCCTGGGCGGAACAGTGCCCACCTGGGCGGGGGGGCGACTCTGCCCAGGGGGCGATCCCGCGGTGGCCGGCGCTTGGCTCGCCGTGCCCACCGTCGGACCACGCTCGGACGTCGGCGCTGGCGTAACCGGCGAGCTGAGCTTGCCGAGGACTCGTGCGCCCAGCTCGGTGAGACAGTCCTTGATGTCGCGGAAGTCGCAGAGGTCGCGCTCGGAAGCATCGCGCCGGCTGCTCAGCTCGAACGCCCAGACATCGACCAAGCGCTCAAGTCGGCTCTGGCGGCTGACACGGCCGGCGATGATGACCTCCACCCCGTGTTCCTTCGAGAGCGTCGTCAAGCAGCGTGGGTCATCGCAGCTGCGGGCGCTGGCGCTTAGCGAGGCCGGGACGACCAGCTGGGCGCCCGTGCGCTCGACCATCTCTCCGAGAGCCGCGCGCAGCACCTCACTTTGCCGGTTCTCCTCTGTGACGCTGAGCACCAGAGCCTTGCGCTGACCACCACCCGCCACAGCGGGGGTCGAGGCTAGGCCAGTCGTCAGGCCCCAGGCCAAAAGGCCAATCCGCAGAGGGACTGTCCATGCGCGGTAAAGCGAGCTCGCCATTCGCGTTCCTTCTCCTGACTACATGGGTGGAAGATTGCTCTGTAAGTAGTTCTTTGCAAACAGACAAATCAAAACAGTCCATAGCGAACGGCGTGCCACGATCGTTGATAGAATATGCTCCATATTGGAGGAATATTTGGCAAATACGGCAATCTCGACTTTGCATTGTTAGGCGCATTGCAAGTCGACTTAGCAACTGGACGGCGGCCCCGATCCGCCCCCAGGACCGCCCCCCCGCGCCCTAGATCGGCAGAATGGAGCGCAGGAAGGGGAGCATCAGGGACAGGTCGTTGCGGAGGTCGCGGGTGCGCTGCGCGAGCTGGTCCATATCGACTTTGGGCGCAATGGCGACACCGAGGTTTTTGAGCTTGTTCTGAGCGCCGGGGCCGGACAGGTTGGACTGACGGCCAAGCTCGGCCCAGGCCCCGCGGCCGGTCTGGGTGAGGACGCGCTCGGCGATGTGCAAGAACACAAGGTCCTCGACCATCTGGCCAAGCTGCATGGCGTCTTCGGGGACCTCGATGACCACCGACTGTTCGCCGCCGGGGCTGGCCGAGCTGGCTGGACTAGCGACCTCGCTGTCGGCGCGAGCGGGCGAGCCCTGGCGCTTGCCGCTCTCGTCGTAGCCGTTTTTGTCCATGTTGACGGCGAAGTCCCAGTTGGCGGCGAACGGGCGCTGCGCCTGACGGAAGGTCAGGTAGCGCTCAAGGACGTTGCGCAGGTGGCGGGCGTTGCCAGGCCAGTGGGTGCGCTCGGCCTGGGCGCATAGCTGATCGGCCTCCTGCTCGGTGACGTCGCCGAAGCTGTTGTGGCTAAGCTCGTCGAGGAGGCTGGGCACCAGCGTGCGAATATCGCTGGGACCCAGCTCGGGCAGGATCAGCCGCACGGCGTTCAGACGGAACAACAAGTCCTCGCGGAAGGTCTTCTCTTGCACCATGCGGTCGAGGTTGCGGTTGGTGGCGGCGATGATGCGCACGTTGACCGGCTTCTCTTCCCCCTTGCCGCCGACGCGACGGATGGTGCGGTTTTCAATCACCCGCAGGAGCTTGGGCTGCAGCTCCAGCGGCAGCTCGCCAATCTCGTCGAGAAAGATGATGCCGCCGTTGGCCTGCTCGAAGAGGCCTGGGCGATTGACAGCCCCCGTGAAGGCGCCGGGCTCTGTGCCGAACAGCTCGCCGGCCATCAGCTCTTTGCTGAGGGTGGCGCAGTTGACGGCGATAAACGGTCCCTTGGCTCGGGCGCTGTGACGGGCGATGTCGCGCGCCAGCACATCCTTGCCTGTGCCGGGCCTGCCGCAGAGCAGAATCGTACCGTCGGTGGCCGCAACGCGGCGGGCCATTTCCAGGACGTGCTTGCGCTCGGGCGAGGTGCCCTGAAAGTTCCACGGCGTCTCGCTGACCATCGCCTCTTTGGCGTTGAACACCGAGACAGCGTTCTGCAGCCAGTTGACGATCGACATGTTAAAGGTCGCCTGCTTCCACGTGACGACCAGATAGGCGCCCCGCTCCAGCAGTGGCACCCGTGTGCTCTTCTGCGCCGTGCGCGCCAGATCGAGGGCGGTGTTGCCAGCGATGGTGATGTCGTCGACGTGGCTGCGCAGTTTGTGCCGCAGGTACTTCACAAAGTCATCGGTGCTGGCAAAGCGGGCCATGCTGGGCATGGCATCCAGCAGCGAATCTTGGCTTTGCAAGAAGACATCGGGCCCTACCATGACTTCAAAGGGCGCTTGCAATTCCACCTCCATGAACGGAGGTACGCGAACGTAAGTGCCATTCAGACTATTTAGGTCCTTTAGGAACACTCGCCCATCTTCGGTGTAGCGGATTTGAGCATGTTTCTGTGAGACAGTTGGCGAGCTAACGTGAATTGCCGCGCCATCGCTGAGCTCAGCCCGATCTTGTGTTGGACGGGCGCCTAGGGCGGTGCCGGAATCGCTGCGCTGAATGACCATGCTCTCGTTGCTGCGCAGCATCTTCTCTTGGCGCTTCTTGTTCTCAACAATCGCGATTGCCATGCGTTTCATCCCGAGACCCCTTCCTCAAAGTGTTCCTTGAGCCGCCGACAGGCGGGCCAGTGGCCGTTTTGTTTCTGGTTATCCATATTTCTGATCTGCACTTGCTAACTGTATTTTGCGTTCCGGCACCGGATCACATCGCAGGCGGTGTAAGTCCGCGAGATCATTAGCAATGCCGGCGATAGCACCAGAATCAATATGCAGTCCCCATGCCAAACATGACATCGCTAAGTTTATAACCTATCCCACATGTGCCGCGATGGACACAAATATCGGTGGCACGCATTATGCTTTAGCGCAAGCCGTCAATGATTTCGACATCCCGAGGGGGATCTGACATGCACTCCAGCCAGCAACAAATCAATGGTCCCACAAATCACGACACGCTGCCCATACATGCTGATACGTTGCCAGCCTTGGGCGGAGCCAGCTATCTGCGAACCGGGCGCATTCTGGCGGACCGCTATCGTCTAGAACGAGTACTCGGCTATGGCGCAATGGGCGAGGTATACCGCGCCATGGATCTGCAGCAACAAGATCTATGCGCCGTCAAGCTCGTACTGCCGGGGGCCTCCCTATCGCTGCAGGCGCATCAGCGCTTACAACAAGAGAGCAAAGTCATTGCGCGTCTCTATCACCCAAATATCGTCGAGGTCCGGGACTATGGCGATGAGCCAGACGGCACGCACTTTCTGGTCATGGAGCTCTTAGAAGGCACGGATCTGCGTACCCTGCTTGCGACGGAAAAGTGCCTGCCTTGGCCGCGAGCCCGGTCCATCGCGCTCAGCGCTGGTGCGGCCTTGCAGTACGCGCACCAGATGGGCGTGGTCCATCGCGACGTCAATCCGAACAACATCTACCTCGCGAATACCACGTCCCCCGACGGCACGGTGCGCGAGGTGGTCAAGGTCTTGGACTTTGGCTTGGCCAAGTTTTTCGACGACGCGCAGTCAACGGGCGAGAGCTTGCAGCTCACCAAGGGCATGGTTATCGGCACCCCGGCCTACGTCCCGCCAGAGGCAGGCGGTGCCTACGGCGGCGTCATGGGACCAGGTCGTGATCAGTGGTCGCTGGCCGTGGTGCTGTACCGCATGCTGGCGGGCCGTCTGCCTTTCGAGCGCTGCAATGTCTTTCAGCTGTACCAGAGCATCTGCCACGAGGCGCCACCGCCGCTTTCCGAGCTGGCGCCAGGCCTGCCAGCCCACGTCTACAGCGCCGTCCACCGTGCCCTGTCCAAGGAACCGCAGGCGCGCTTCCCGACGATCAAGCACTTCCTGCGGGCGCTTGAAGGTCTCCCCCTACCGCGAGCTAGCTCGCTGGTATCGGGCATCACGGCTCTGAAAGCCGATCCGGATGCAGCCCAACGGGCGGTCGCCGAGCTCAGCTCCGCCGTGCCACCCGCTGAGCAGCCAGACACGCAGCCGCTGCTGAAGCTCAACTCCGACTGCATGACCGAGCTTCCGAGTGAGAGCGACGAAGATTTGCCGCCCCTGCTCGACCCGATCAAGACGGTGCGCATCTCGGCTGAGGAGCTGGCGCTGCTCGCCGGCCGCAGTCGCAGCGATGCCGAGGCGGCGCCGGTTGTGCTGCAACCCGAGACTCCGACCTCTCCGCATCTCTATACCCAGACGCTGATGAGCCAAGCGGTGCCGCCCAAGGAAGAGTCAGCAGTCAGCTTGGCAACGCCGCTTTCGATGTCGCAGCTGTCGTGGCTGGGCACCCCCGACGATGACCAGCCGACCCTGCGCGACGTTGGCCCGCCAAGCTACAGCGCGGCCGAGGGCAGCACCCTTGCCCCACAGCGCGAGCTGCACCGCTTGCCTCGCCTGCCGGGCGTGGTCGAGTCCTCGCCGCGCCGTCCATCCCTGGGCAGCCCTGGGCCAGCGACGGTGACGCCGCCGCCGGCCGCCCCCAAGCCGGTCCGCGATATCGGAAGCCGACCGACGCACCTCGCGATTCGCGACGTCCCCCCGGCAACCTTGCCGGTCACCGACGCGGCCGTTCGCGAGCCGGATGCCGCCGCAGAAGCGGCCAAGCCAAGCCTAGAGCCGGCGGGATCGGTTTCGCTGCTATCCCGGCTGCTTGGGCAGACGACGCGCCTGATGGCCGCTTTGCAGCAGCTACCGACGGGGCAGCCGGTCACGAAACGGAGCCTGGTCACGGCCCTGGTGGCCTGCCTGGCCCTGGGCATGCTCGCCACCAAGCTGTGGTTCGCTACCCACACGCCCCGCTCGTTTGAGCGCGGAGCCGTCGAGACAATCTACCTCTCGCAGTACCAGCCGCCGGCCCGCGTCATTCCGGCTGAAAAGAGGGCGCCCCGCCCCTCGGGGAACCGCTCACTGGGCAGCCCCCCTGCGGCCCCGGTCGCTCCGACTCGCCCCATCGTTGGGCAGCCCGTCCGTCACCCCGCGGTCTCGCCCCCCTTCCGGCCCGCCCCAGCTGGCTACCTCCTCCGGCCCGTTCGCTAGGAGATCGCTGTCAATTCCGGGATGTGACCAAGTCGTACTAGGGCATGTCGAGGCGCGGAGTCATGTCTTCTTGCGGGCTGGCCATGTCCGGCGGCGTGGCCATATCTGCGGGCGGATCGGCCATGTCTGGCTCGACGGGCGGCATGGTCAAACTCAGACGCAGCGCCTTGCGCTCACGGCCGCCGATCAGGACCTTGTCGCGGGCAAAGCCGATGACGTCGTAGTCTTCGTTTAGCGCGCTGATCTCTAGGTTCACAAAGCCGCGATAGGCATTGTCGAACTCGCCGAAGCGCACGCCAAAGCGCAGTGGATAAACCAGCGCGGTCTTGGGCGGCTTCATCGGTGTGGCCTGCGTGTACTTGACCATGCCGTCGTCGATAAACACCGACAGCCGACGAATTCCCGGCGGCCCGTCGTCGATCGTCAGCGCCAGACAGGCCAGCTTGAAGTCGATGCAGGGATCGGGCGTGCGCTCGCAGCCACTGCCCAAACCGAGCAGCCCGGCCAGCAGAAAGAGCCACGCGCCTGCCGCCGTGCGCCGCGCGTGCGAGGCCCGCTGGGGCCGCAGTGTACGAATTCTGTGCAGCACGTTCGCCCTCCCCTATTTCCGAAACAGATCCACCGGCTCTAGATCCGAGCCGGGGGCTGTGTGATCAAACGCGCCGCCGGCACCGGCCGCAATGAAGCCGATGCCCAGCGCCGCACCACCGCCCACGACGCCCCAGAACCAGGGCTTGCGATAGAACGGCAGCGGCTCTTGCTTGGCCGGTCGCACGTCGGAAAGAAACATGCTCTCGCTGCCTTCGCGCAGCACTTCGCCGGTCAGCTCACGCGACTCTCCGGCGCGCAGCTCGACGCTGACGACATAGTCGCGCAGGCCCGGTCCTGCCACACGCATGCGATAGGTCCCTGGGCTCAGCCAGCGTGGCTCGGCCAGTTTTCCGTCGGGCACTGCGGCGATCACCCGCTCGTCCAGGTACAGGGTCGGCACGCTGCCGCTGGGGACCGAAAAGCGCGTGCGCACTCGCGACAGGGTCCGCCCGTACTCGGCCAAGCGCTTGCGCACATCGTCGATGCGCTCGGGCAAAAAGCGGGTCGGATCAGCCGCAGGCAGAAAGCGCTCGAACGCCTCGGCAGCCTGCGGATGCCGCCCCAGCTCGGCATAGGCGATGCCCAGGTTGTATTCGATGCTGGGGTCGGCGCGCAGGCTGCGCGCTTGTTCCAACAGCGCAACCGCACCGGGCTTGTCGCCGGCTTCCATCTTTTCGCCGGCCTGTCGCACCAGCGCGCGAAGCTGCTCACGCTTTGCGGGATCGAGCGGCGGCTGTGCTGTCGCGGGCGAGCCTTGGATCTTTTCGGACGCAGGCGCGGCCGGCCCCGCCAGAGCCAGCGTCGAGAGAGATACGCTCAGCGAGGCGGCCAGGAGCACGCAATGAGCTGGAGAGGAGCGCAAAAGAAAGGCAGGCATGCAGCCGCGGGTGTATCAAAATCCCGCGCAGCACGGAACCGCAAAGGCGTTGGGCAGGGAAAGAGGCATCGCCGCTGCGAAGGCAGCGACGGAACGGGCGGCAGCTAGCCGGACATCGAGGCGATGAAGTCGCGATTGCTGTCGGTCTTAGCGATCTTGTCGCGCATGAATTCCATGGCGTCGACGACGTTCAGCGGATGCAGAAGCTGACGCAGGATCCAGATGCGACCCAGCACCTGATCGTCGACGAGAAGCTCTTCCTTGCGGGTGCCGGACTTGTTGATGTCCAAGCAGGGGAAGATGCGCTTTTCCATCAGCTTGCGATCGAGGTGAATCTCGCTGTTGCCGGTGCCCTTGAATTCTTCAAAGATGACCTCGTCCATGCGCGAGCCGGTATCGACGAGCGCGGTGGCGATGATGGTCAGGCTGCCGCCCTCTTCGATGTTGCGGGCCGCGCCGAAGAAGCGCTTGGGCTTGTGCAGCGCGTTGCTGTCGACACCGCCGGACAGGATCTTGCCCGACGGCGGAACCACGGTGTTGTAGGCGCGAGCGAGACGCGTAATCGAGTCGAGCAGGATGACGACGTCTTTTTTGCTCTCGGCCAAGCGCTTGGCTTTTTCGATGACCATCTCGGCGACCTGCACGTGGCGAGCGGGTGGCTCGTCGAAGGTCGATGACACGACCTCGCCGCGCACGCTGCGCTGCATATCGGTCACCTCTTCCGGCCGCTCGTCGATCAGCAGGACGATCAGATAGACCTCGGGATGGTTGTGCGTGATGGCGTGCGCGATGTCCTGCAAAAGGACGGTCTTTCCGGCGCGCGGCGGCGAGACGATCAAGCAGCGCTGGCCCTTGCCGATGGGGCACAGCATGTCGACAATGCGCGTCGAGTAGTTGCGCGAGTCGTGCTCTAGACGCAGGCGCTTGTTGGGATAAAGCGGCGTCAGGTTGTCGAACAGGATCTTTTCGCTCTGCGCGTCGGGCGGCTCGCCATTTAGGCGCTCGACCTTGAGCAGGGCGAAGTAGCGCTCGCTTTCTTTCGGAGGACGAATCTGACCTTCGACGGTGTCGCCGGTACGCAGACCAAACCGACGAATCTGCGAGGGCGAAACATAGATGTCATCCGGCCCCGGCAAGTAGTTGTAGTCAGGCGAGCGAAGGAAGCCAAAGCCGTCGGGCAGCGTCTCTAGCACGCCATCGCCGTACACCTCGCCGCGGTTGGCGGAGTGGTGCCGCAGGATCTCGAAGATCAGGTCCTGGCGACGCATCCCAGAGACGTTCTCGATGCCGAGCGTCATCCCCATATGCACCAGCTCGGACATCTTCTTGCGCTTCAGCTCGGTCAGATTCATCGGGTTCGATCCTTGATATGTGGCCCCTGGCTGGGCCGCCTGTTTTCGCCGCGCTGGCTCGTTGCGTCTTGTGCGAAACAAAGACGACGAACGCCAAGTAGCGTCGCGAGTGCCTCGCGAGCCAACGGGTTGGCGCGACCGTTCGGTTGTGCTGTGGGACCTGAGTTGGACTTGGTTGGTGGTTACTGCGGTGGCGGTATCAAGCCGCTGCGTGAGTGCGCAGCTATCAACACCATATTCGACTTCGCCGCCGCCTGTCAACGCTGCCAATTCATTGGATCGTCGGCCAAATTTGTGCGGGTCGTGCGATGCGCAGGATCGCGCCCGATTTTTTGGTTGGCGGAGCCGCGCAGATGTAGATACTCGGCCTGTGAAAACGGACCTTGTCATCACCGACCCGCGCTATGTGCCTCCGACGAATCCGGGGGCGTTTGACCGCATCCTTCTGCACTTCATCAACGACCCGCGCGACCTGCCGATCGCGTACCTGCTTTTGGGGTACGCGCTGACGACCTACCCGGCGGCGTTTGCGGTGTTCTGGTTCGGCAATGCGTGGCTCGGGCTCGGCTACTTCCTGGCCCACTTCGCGATTCATCAAGACCGCTGCATCTTGATGCTGCACAACACCAGTCATCGCGTGCTGTTCAAGCCGAACTACCGCATCTTGAACAGCTACATCCCGTGGGTGATGGGGGCGTTCTTTGGCGAGCCGGGCATCGGCTATTTCAGCCACCACATGGGCATGCATCACCCCGAAAACAACCTTGAGACCGACTTGTCGACGACGATGCCGTACCGTCGCGACTCGTTCCTGCACTTTTTGGTGTACTTCACCAAGTTCATGCTGACGACCGGGATCTCGCTGCCGATCTACTTGAAGGCGCACAAGCGCGGCTCGCTGTGGTGGCGCACGCTGCTCGGTGAGTTCGGCTTTTATGCGGCCTGCGCCATCGGGCTGTGGCTGGCTCCCGTCGGCACGCTGTTTGTGTTCGTGCTGCCGTTTCTGGCGGTGCGCTTCCTGATGATGTGGGGCAACTGGGGGCAGCATGCCTTCGTCGACGGCAGCCGGCCGGGCAACTGCTATGTCAACAGCCTGACCTGCATCAACACGCGCTACAACCGACGCTGCTTCAACGATGGCTATCACATCGGCCATCACCTCAAGGCCAACCGCCACTTCTCGGATCTGCCTGGCGATCTCGAACGCAACGTCGAAACGTACATCCGCGAAGGCGCCATCGTCTTTGACGGCATCGACTTCTTCCAGGTGTCTTTGTATCTGTTCCTGGGCCGCTATGACTGGCTGGCTCGCCACTATGTTGCTCTCGACGGAAAGCCGCGCAGCGAGCACGAGATCATCGAGCACCTGCGCAGCCGCACGACCCCCATCCACCGCGAAGCAACCGCGGTCGCGGCCTAGTCCGCAGCAAGCCGCGCGGGGCTAGCCGCTGCGGTGGGCCCCAGTGATCGCCGCGTTGAACAGCGAGCCGCCGCCGTCGAAGAACACGTTCATCATGTTGGTCTGCGGATCGAAAAGTCCGCGCAGCCGATCGGGGTACTGCCCGTCGAACTTGATGTAGCTCCAGATGTACATGCGAGCGCGCACGGGTGTACCGCCGGGACGCGTAAAGGCAACGACGCCCTCAGGCGAAATGTCGAGCTTGCAGGTGCCGCTGCCCAGCGACGGAACGCTGAATTCATAGCGGCCGGGCATCAAGCTGGACTTGGGCGTGATCAGCCTGTTAAGCGCCGTCCCATCGACCCCAGGTGGCCGCGGCAGAGCCGTCGTATCAAAGGTGAACGCAGCGCTATACATCGTCGACCACGAGTCAACACGAACGCTGGCCGTGGTCACGTTTTTCGCAAGCGGCTTGCCGCTGACCAATAGCTGATAGTCGACGTAGTCCTTAAGATCGATGCGCTCGTCGACGATCGACACCTTGGGCAGCGCTAGGCGATAGCTGCCGACTCGCGTGCCAGAGGACCAGACCTCAGCGATCGCGGTGCCGCTCCATTCCCAGCTGAGCTGACCACTGACGACGCGCTCTTGCTCGCTGTTGACGTCGATCAGCACCAAGTGTGTGGCCGAGCCGAGGTTGATGTGTACGCTCGACGTGCGGCGGGCCGCGAAGTCGACATACAAGTTGGCGTCGCTGGATCCGCGGCTGAAGCTCGCCGAGCGAAGCTCGTCATAGCGCAGGCCCTGTTCGACATCGAGCGTGACGGGACCCAACGTCGCCACGGTGCCCTTGCCATTGAGCGGCGCCGGAACCTGCACCGCGTACTTGAGCGTCGTTCCAGCGCGAGCGATAAACAGCTGCTTGATGGTCTTAAACGCGTCGATCTCATCGGGAGTCCACGGATCAGGATCGCCCAGCGGATCGTCGAGATCAGCCTCGGTGATCGTCTCGGGATCGCCGTCGCTGTCGACCACCATTTCCAAGCGACGGGCCTGCGGCTGCACTGGCCCCGGCAAGGTCGCGATCTCAAGCTTGGGTGGCTTGAGCGGCATGGTCGCTGGAGTCGACACATCGACGGGTGAAAACGCCGGCAGATTGGGCACATTGACCGGCGTTGGATCGAGCGGGGTCGTCTCAAGCAGCGCCCACAGCTTGGGCAGCGCCGCTTTTTCCTCGGGGTACAGCGTGCGAATGTACGAGGGCTGTTCCATGCGCAGGATCTCGCTCACCGAAAAGCGCCCATCCGCCGGCTTGGATCCGATGACTCCGTCGACGCGGTTGGCCAGAGTGCCCAGCGCCCCTGGCAGCGCACCCAGCGTGCTCAGCGTGCTGATGCTGCGCACCGACAGATAGGTCTTGGACTTGTCAACGTTGGGCGAAGCGATGGTCGAGCCTTGCACGCGCGTGATCAGCTCAGACTGCAGACTGGCGAGCTCGTCTTCTTCGCTCGGCTGCGACTCGCTCGGCGGTGAACAGGCCAAAAGCGCCAAGCTCAGACCTCCCAGCAGGCCTCCAGCATGGCTGCGCTGCAAGGTGAAATAGCGACGAACAGACCCAACGTTGTGCGACTTCATGGACGATCCTTTCGATAGAGCGAGCGATCCGCAGACTGCGGCTTCTCATACGGAGCAGATGGCAACCAGACAGCCCGACTCCGCGCCAGTAGGGGAGTCATATCAGACGGCTCTGACACTGGGCAGAGCGCACGTGATTGGGAAGGACGCGACACCCTCCTGCAATCGCGTGAGCGAAGGACCGCGCCCACCACCCTCTGCGGACGGCGTTTGCGGTATGGTGCGCCGCATGAAGTGCCTGCTGCCCGCTTTGCTTGTGTGTGCGACGATCGTGACGTCTTTTGGCTGCCTGCAGCCGCCGCAAGACTTCCCGACACCGCCTGGCCTGCTGTCGGCGGGCAGCGTCGAGACCAAGGTCACGCTGCTGCACTTTTCGGACTATCACAGCCATGCCGTGCCGTTCTTCGCTGAGCACGCCCCCGACCAAGCCGGCATCGCCCGCGCCGTCGCCTATGCCAAGAACCTGCGCATTACGGCCAAGAACGTCCTGGTGCTCGGCGGAGGCGACCTGCTAAACGCCGGCACGCCGGCCTGGTCAGACAAGTACTACAAGACCTGCACCGACTGGACGTGGTGGAACGACATCGTCAGCGTCATGGCCTTTGGCAATCACGATGCCGACTATGGCTGGGATGCCTTTGCCGCCTGCCGCGGCAAGGCCACCTATCCTATCGTGTCTGGCAACCTCGTCGATGCCAGCGATCGTCTGATCTTGTCTGACGGCGGCAAGCCCTACGTGGTGCGGCAGGTCGGCGAGGTTCGCATCGGCATCTTCGCGCTCTCCGGGCCGGATTTTTCGCGCTTGGTCAAGGCCACGAACCTGCCGCCAGGGGCTCGTTTCACCGACGGCATGGCTGCTGCGAAACGCATCGTCGCGACCTTGCGCGAGCAAGAAAAAGTAAACGCCGTGGTCTTCATCGGTCACCAAGATCGCGAGACCGACTTCGCGATGGCCGCCATGGTCCCTGGCATCGACGTCATCCTCGGCACGCACTCGCATTATAAAGGCCCGCTGCAGCAGATTCCGGGGACGCAGACCTGGTTCATCAGCCCGTTTCAGTACCTGAACTATCTGTCCCAGGTGGCTCTGACTTTCCGCGGTGGCGTGCTGTCGCGCGTCGAGGGAGCGCTGGTCAAGATGGACACCAGCCAGTCGCAAGATCCGATGCTGACCTGGGAAGTCGGGCGCATGCAGACAGACCTGGAAGCGGACCCGCTGTTCGCTGACCGCTTCGTGCGCATCGGCGAGGCCGCGGTCGAGCTCGATCTCGACGGCATCGACAGTGGCGAGTCGGTTCTGGGGAACTTCGCCCTGGATGTTGTGCGATCCGGCAAGGCCGTGCGAGCGCACGCGATGTTCTCGACGGCAAGCTCGTTTCGGGCGTCGATTCCGCCAGGTCGCATCCGCATGGAAGACTATCTGACCGCCATTCCGTACAAGAATCGCGTGCTCTTGTATCAGCTAACCGGAGCCCAGCTTCAGGCGGTGCTCGACTTTGGCGTCAGCAAGCGGGGCTCGGACAACTTCGGCGTGACCTCGGGGCTGCGATACAGCATCCGCCAAGCCGCGCCGACTCAGGCCCACGACGTGCGGGTGCTGCGCGATCCCAGCGAAGCGACACCGACCTTCGAGCCCATCCAGCCCAGCCAGCTTTATACCGTGGCGGCCACCGATTACGTGGCGCTGATCGCCGGAGGTTATTCCGACCTGTTTAAGGTCGCATTACCGACGGATACGGGCGCCATCGTCAACGACCTGATCATCGATCACATTCGCCGCAACTCGCCGGTTCAAGCAGCGCGTGACGGCCGCGTGCGCCTGACAGATTGAGCGGCGCCCTGCCCTATTCAAGAAAGCCGAGCCAGCGACGCGACGCTCCAGCCGGCAGCGGGCGTGGATAGCCAGCGGCTGGCTCACGCGAGCCGGCGTCATAGCGCAGCACCTGATCCCCGCGCAGAAAATAGATCGCGCCATCGCTCCAGGTCACCGCGCTGTCGATGCCGTCGGCAAACAGCCCAGAAAACTCTTCGGCTAGCGGCCGCGGATAGCCCGCGTCGGCGCGATCGTGCTTCAGGTCATAGCGCAGGCAGTCGCGACCGTGGATAAACAGGATCTTTTCTGCCTGAGGATCGCCCGCGTCGACCATCGGCAGAGCGGCGATCAGGTGAGCAGGCCACAGTCCACGCCAGTGCGGCTGGATGTACTTGGGATATCCCGGCTCGGGCCGATCTTTTTCCAGGTCGTATCGCACATAGCCATTGCCGCAGAAGAAGTAGGCTTTGCCGCGCGACGAAACGAACGCCGCATCGAGTCCCTTGTGCGGGCTCAGCCAGCCGCGGAATAGGCCGTGCCAGCCGTCGACGATCTTCTTGGGATAGCCGTCGGCAATCGCCCCCGAGCGCGGATCGCAGCGGACGTAGGCATCGCCCATAAACACATAGGCACGCGTTGCATCGCGCACCGCGGCACAGATATGGGGGACAAGCGGTCCCACCTGCAGCGATGACAGATCGATGGCCTGCATGAAAAAGGGCGCCCCGTCCTCGCGGCACAGCGACACGACAAGCTCAGCCCCGGCACGCGACAGGTCGACATCGACTCGACCAAAGTTCGGCGCCACCACCTCGGTGAGCAGGTAGCGATCGAACGCGTGTTCGCCATGGCTGTCGGCGGGCCACACAGGCGTGTGCCACGGCTTGTTCGCGATGGGGCTGCTGGTCAGTTCCCACAGCGGCGGACCAAGCTGCCCGTCGCTGCGCAAGAGTCCTTGCGCATAAAAGAGCTGACCCAGGTGGGGATCGCCGCTCAGCGCCACGACGCCAGAGATCCCCTCATCCGCGATCGCCCGCTGCAGCGCGGCCAGCTCGCTGGCCCCGTCGCGACGGAAGCACTCCCAGTCCCAGTGCGGCAGCGCCGCGACCTCGGGCAGAAGCTGCGATCCCGAGAGGATCAGCTTGATCGGCGCCGTGCTATCGCGCAGTCCAGCGATCAGCCAGTTGAGCTGATCCGCGCCCAAGACATGCTGCCCCGTCCGTCGGTGATAGCGCGAGTCGAGCAAGAACAGCTCGACCGGGCCACAGCGCACGCGGGAAAACAGCCCTGGCACGCCCGCCTCGCCGTAGTGTTTCTGCGCCCACATGCGCTGAAAGCAGCGCAGCGAGCGCTCTTTTTCGCCATAGCGTCCGTCGCTGTCGTTCGGGCCATAGTCGTGGTCGTCCCAGATACCCAGGCACGGCACCTGCGCGATCAGTGCTCGCAAGCGGTCGTTGTTGCGGTTGCGCAGGTGGGCCTGCATCATCGCCGCTTCGCTCGCCCGGTCGTCTTCGTCGGTGTAACAGGTGTCCCCGAGCAGCAAAAAGACATCGGGCGACTGCGCCGCAACGGCATCAAAGATGCGCAGATCGTCGCGCGCCCATTCTTTGTAGCAAGAGCCAAACGCGATGCGGACACGGCCTTCGTCGTCGGAAACCCAGCGGCGCAGGGGAAAACGAGCGGTCTCGCCGTGCTCGCTGCTCAAGCTGTACTCATAGCTCGCCGCCGGATCGAGACCGGTCACCTCGAAGATGCAGCACAGCCAGTCATCGGCCGAGGGAATCTGCTGTAGCTCTTGCTCGGCGGCATTCTGCCCGTGCCGATGAACGCGCAAGCAAAGTAAAGACTCGCTGCGCGCCTGCACCCAGATACGCGCCTCGGTTGCTGTGCCTTCGCCAAGCATCGGCCCTGCGACGAGCGGCCCCGTTGCATAGGCATTCGGGCCATAGAGGCGCTGGAAAGACTCGGGCATCGTGCGTCTCCTCGTTCTTGCGTCGCGGTCGCATCGTTCCGAACGCAGGGTCTGTGTCCGCGGGCAGATCCCCCTCGCGGGAATCGCGTTAGGGGCTGGCTGGCGCCTCGGGAATGATCAGCTCGACGGTCGCGCGACCGGCCATCCCATCCACCTGCGCCGAAACCGCTGGCTGGCCGGCGACTTCGGCCACGATGGTGTAGGTCCCCGGTCCGGGCAGAAAGCGATCGAAGCGGCCGTCGCGCATGCGCGTGGTCCACACCTCGCCTTCTTGCAGGGCCTGCTCGGCGATGCGCACCGTCGCAACCACGGGCTCACCCGCGGCGTTTTTGACCTGTCCTGACACGCTGGGCCCATCGAGAAAACGATCGCAGAGCAGCATCCAGCTGTGGCGTACGACGTCGATGATTGCGACGCGTTCCTCGGCAGTCTTGGGGCTGCTGCGGGCGCTCTCGACGATCAGCGCCAGCGTGCCTAGCTCGTGTCGCAGCCAGTCTTGATCGGTACCGTCGACGGGATACAGGTTTTTTTTCAAGACAAAGTCGCGATCCTGTGGGTGCCGCGGAAGCTGACGGGCTAGCTCCTCGGCAACGATCCACGCCTCGTTGGGCTCGGGATTCTGCGCGCCCGCGATGGTGTACGGCGCCAAGAGCGCGACGGTGCCGGTGTGAAACGAGATGCTGGCGACGGGATGGTGTTCCAGCGCTGCCGCCATCATGGCTTGCGTCTCGGGCTCGGATGCAGCGGCAGGCCCACGGTAATAGACGTTCTTGGGATCCGACGAGCTGCCCTTTTCGCCGAGAGAGCCCCAGCGATAGGGATAGTTGCGATTGAGATCGACCCCGTCGGCCGCATCGACTCGCCCGTTTTCGTTGTTGTCGCGGGCATTCTTGCGATCGCTGCGCGCCGAGTCGGTCAGCACCGCATGCACACCGTCGGGATTCACCTCGGGCACGCACAAAAACACAAGCTCGCGCCGAAAGCGTTCGACGCGGGGGGCCAGCTCGGGCGTGTGATTTTCGAGCAGAACCGCGATGGCATCCAGCACGATGTCGACCGAAAGCAGCTCTCCGCCGTGGTGCGCACCGTCGAGCAGAACCACGGGGCGCGGATCCGGCTGCTGCAGCGCATCGCCGATCAGCAGCGCGACAATCGGCCGACCTTCATGGGTCTGGCCCAGCGTTTGAAGCTGCGTGCGGGTGGGGTGGCGCCTGTGCGCTTCGGCGAGAGTGGTGGCCACCTGCTCGGGGCTGCGACGCGACGAGGACGAGGGCATGAACCATCGTAGGAGGCGCGACACCGCATCGTCAATCACCCGGTTGAGTCCGCTTTCCGACGGAGCCCAGCGCACACCAGGCAGCGACACGCGCATGCACAAGGCTTGACACCTGCGCAGGTGGGCTGTTAGACACCTGGTCAAATTTTCAGTACACAGACGAGCTCGCCATGCCTGCCGCCCGCAAGACCAAGGCCCCATCCACTGTCTCCGTCGCTGAACACGCGCCGCCGCCCCCTCACCTAACCGCCGGTAGTCCAGGGCGTGGTCAAGCCGTCGCAGCGACGGGTACGACCGCGCAACGTGGCAGCATCGCCGATGCGCTGTCACACCTGCCGCCGACCAGCGAGCCCGAGACGATTAGCATCCGCGGCGCTCGCGAACACAACCTGCAGATCGACGCGCTAGAGATCCCCAAAAAGCGCTTGGTGGTGATGACCGGCGTGTCGGGCTCGGGCAAGTCGTCGCTGGCCTTCGATACGCTGTATGCCGAAGGACAGCGCCGCTATGTCGAGTCGCTGTCTGCGTATGCGCGGCAGTTTCTGGGCCAGATGGACAAGCCCAAGTACGAGTCGCTGCGCGGCCTGTCGCCGACCATCGCGATCGAGCAGAAGAGCGCCTCATCGAACCCACGCTCGACGGTGGGCACGGTCACCGAGATCTATGACCACCTGCGCGTCTTGTTCGCGCGCGTCGGTACCCAGCACTGTCACCAGTGCGGTAAGCGCGTCGCTGCGCAGAGCGCATCTGAGATCGTCCAGCAGCTGCGCCGCTTGAGCAGCGGGACGCAGGTGATGCTGCTCGCACCGATGGCACGCAATCGCAAGGGCACCTTCGCCGATGTCTTTGCCGACGCGCTCAAGGCCGGCTACAGCCGCGCCCGCGTCAACAGTGACATCGTGCGCCTCGATGGCGAGCTGCCGACGCTGTCGAAAAAGCTCAAGCACTCGATCGACATCGTCACGGACCGCTTGAACATCGCCGACGATGTCGACACCACGCGCCGCTTGACTGACTCGGTAGAAGCGACGCTGCGATTGGGCGAAGGCTCGCTGATTGTCTCGATCCCAGCGACGCAGGACCAGCCAGCCAGCGAGTACATGGTCTCGGAAAAACGGGCGTGTACCGACTGCGGCATCGCCTTTCCTGAGCTGTCGCCGCAGTCGTTTTCGTTCAACTCGCCGCTCGGCATGTGCCCCGACTGCACCGGCCTGGGCACGCGACTTGAAATGGATCCCGAGGCCGTCATTCCCGACACCACCAAGAGCATCCGCGAGGGCGCGATCGTCCCGTGGGCGACGACGATGGATCGCGGCGACGGCTGGGGCTTCAAGATCATCCAGGGCCTCGCCGATCAGTACGACGTGGATCTCGACGTGCCCTGGGGCAAGCTGCCGGCGCACAAGCAGCGCCTGGTCTTGCACGGAGCCGGCGAGACGCGCGTCGCGGTGCAGTGGGAAGGCCGCAACAGCCACGGCCAAATGAACATCCGCTTTGAGGGCGTACTGAACACGCTGATGCGGCGCTATCAGCAGACGACCAGCGAGTGGATGCGCACGTATTACGAGCAGTTCCTGCGCGAGGCCGCTTGCACCACCTGCCAAGGCAGCCGCCTGCGCCCCGAGTCGCGCGCTGTCTATCTGCTGGATTCCACCGACGGGCGGGGCCAGTACAACCTGACCGAGATCTGCCGCATGACGGTGCTGCAGGCAGCCAAGCTGCTGGGGACGCTGCCGCTTACCGGTGAGCGCGCCTTCATCGCAACGGAGCTATTAAAAGAAATCAATGCGCGCTTGGCCTTCTTGCTCAACGTCGGGCTCGATTACCTGACGCTGGATCGCGCCTCGGCGACGCTCTCGGGCGGCGAAGCGCAGCGCATCCGCTTGGCCTCACAGCTTGGCTCTGAGCTATCCGGCGTGATGTACGTGCTCGATGAGCCCTCGATCGGCCTGCACCAGCGCGACAACCGGCGCCTGATCGAGACGCTCAAGCGCCTGCGGGATCAGGGAAATACCGTTCTTGTCGTCGAGCATGATGCCGAAACGGTGCTGTCCGCTGACTGGGTCGTCGACTTTGGGCCCGGCGCCGGACGCTTGGGTGGCCACGTCATCTGCAGCGGACCGCCGAGCGCGCTGCTGGCCGATCCAAAGTCGCTGACCGGAGCCTATCTGTCGGGCCGCGAGGGCATCGCGGTGCCCAGCGCCCGCCGAAAAGCCGAGTCGTCTCTGACGGTGCGCGGGGCGACCGAGCACAACCTGCGCAACCTGGATGTGCGCATTCCGCTCGGCGTACTGGTGGCTGTGACTGGCGTGAGCGGGGCGGGCAAGTCGTCGCTGATCAACGGCATCCTGCGCCCCGCCCTGATGAAAGCGCTGCATGGCAGTCGCGATCCCGTCGGCGCGCACCGCAGCATCGAAGGGCTCGATCAGATCGACAAGATCATCGCCATCGATCAGCAGCCCATTGGCCGGACGCCGCGCTCGAATCCTGCGACGTATACCAAGGCGTTTGACGCCGTTCGCGATCTGTTCGCGGGACTGCCCGAGTCGCGCGCCTATGGCTACAA
Organism: Myxococcales bacterium; assembly: GCA_016794505.1. GTDB lineage: Bacteria > Myxococcota_A > Polyangia > Palsa-1104 > JAEUJZ01 > JAEUJZ01. The sequence goes on along the minus strand of JAEUJZ010000180.1, from coordinate 128,169 downwards.
GCCCGGCCGCTTTTCCTTCAACGTAAAAGGCGGACGCTGCGAGGCCTGCGAAGGCGATGGCGTCAAGCGCGTCGAGATGCACTTTTTGGCCGACGTCATGGTGCCCTGCGAGGTCTGCCACGGCCGCCGATACAACGAGGCCACGCTGCGCGTGAAGTACAAGGGCAAGAGCATCGCCGACGTGCTGGAGCTGCCGATCGCCGATGCCCGTGAGCTTTTCGCCAACCACAACAGCCTGCGCAGCGTGCTGGACACGCTGCTGGAAGTCGGGCTCGGCTATCTGGCGTTGGGGCAGCCGGCGCCGACGCTGTCGGGCGGTGAAGCGCAGCGCGTCAAGCTCTCGCGCGAGCTGTGTCGGCGCGACACCGGACACACGCTGTACCTGCTGGACGAGCCGACGACGGGCCTGCACTTCGACGACATCCGCCGCTTGCTTGCCGTGTTGTCGCGCCTGGTCGCGGCGGGCAACACCGTCCTGGTCATCGAGCACAACCTCGACGTAATCAAGTGCGCCGACTGGATCATCGATCTCGGTCCAGAAGGAGGCGCAGGCGGCGGGCGACTGCTTGCCGAGGGCACCCCCGAACAGGTCGCGCAGATCCCAGCGTCTTACACCGGCCAGTACCTGCGCCCGTACCTCTCGGGCCTGGGCTATACCTCCATCTAACTCGCCCCACGATCCGCTGCCTCGCCCAGCCACGCGGACCTCACCAATAAAAAAGCCCACAGCGCCGAGGGATCGCCCCGGCCTGTGGGCCTTTACTGCGCGTCGGTGATTAACCGATCTTGCCGTTCAGCGCGAACGCGATGATCAGCGAGTAAATGACCAGCGACTCGATGAGCGCCAGGCCGAGAATCATCGGCGTGAACATCTTGTCCGACGCACCTGGGTTGCGCGAGATGCCTTCCAGGGCCGCCGCTGCTGCACGCCCCTGACCGAGCGCGCCACCGAATGCCGCAATGCCCAGGCCGATGGCCGCCGCGATGGCGTACCAGCGGCCGTTTTCGACCTTCAGCGCCTCGGGGCTGGCCGTCTGCGCATAGGCCGCCGACGTCGCGAGAAGAGTGATCATGGCGGCGAACGCCGTCATCAGTTGCTTGCTGAGCTTCATAGCTAGGTTCCTCCGTGAATGGTTCGTTGTGCGATGAGTTCGGAAACTCGGTTTGGGTTGCGGACGGCTCGTCGCAGAGAGACGCAGCGCTTAGTGCGCCGCGGCGTGAGCGTGTCCGTGATCGGCGTGTCCTTCGTGTCCGGGGTCGTCGTGGTGCTCGTGCTCGGCCACAGCCATGCCGATGTACACCATCGACAGCAGGCAGAAGACCAAGGTCTGCACAACCGCCACCATCGTGCCCAGCACCAAGAACGGCACCGGCAGAAGCAGCGGCAACAGAAAGAAAAAGACGCTGAGGACCTTGTGGTCAGCGACCATGTTGCCCATCAGGCGCATCGACAGCGATACCGGGCGCGCAACATGGCCGATGAGCTCGATCGGAAACATCAGCGGTGCCAGGTACCAGACCGGCCCCATGAAGTGCTTGATGTACGCCGCCGGTCCTTGCGCTTTGATGCCTTCGATGTGGGTGATGACAAACACGGTCAGACCCAGCGCCACGTTGGTCTTGAGCGTCGCGGTCGGCGGCAGGAAGCCGGGGATCAGCGACAGCACGTTGCTAAAGAAGATGAAGCAGGCCAGCGTGCCGATCAGCGGCAAGAACTGGCGCGCCGGCTTTTCGCCCATGGTGTTGCGAGCCAAGCCCCACAGTGCGTCGCCGATCAGCTCAAACAGGTTGCGCAGCGAGAAGCGCGCCGGAGGCACAATCGCCTCGTCCCCACCGCGCCGCATCGCGGCCGAAAAGCTCAGCGAGCCGATCGTCACGAAGATCAGCACCATCAGCGCCGACAGCACGTGCGTCAGGGTGAAGTGCGACTCGGCAAACGGCCCGCCCGTGAAGTAAAAGCCTTGGCCCGGTGCTTCGCGTCCAAGCTGATGACGCAAAAGATCGGTCAGGGCGCCAAGCCCAGGCAGAAAGTCAAACCAGCTAGATTCTTCACCCATCGAAAGTCGGTCTCCTTATCCTGCGCGGTCGCTCGGGAGTGGGGAAAGCGGGCCCGGCGATGACACCGACGCGATATCGCCCGAGGCAGAGATCGCAGCGGTCAAGCTGGGACGCGTGTCTCGCCAAGCCAGCTCGATGGCGCGCAAGAGCGCAGCCAACGGCAAGAGCGAGAAGCCAGCCACTAACCACACGAGCGAAAGGGGCAGGAAGCGAATCATGAAGTAAAGGACGATGCCGAGCGCAAGCAGCTTGAGCTGTCCGATGCCCAACACCAAGCCCAGCACCACTTTCGGCTGACCACCGGCTCGACGCGTAGCAAACCGGCTGAGCCACAGGATTGCGCGGGCATTGCCCAGCGACAGCAGCACGCCACACAGCGCTCCGATCTGAGCGCGCGGACTGCCCAGCGGCAGCGTGGCAAGCAGCAGCACCGCTGAGAGCCAAAGCACCCAACGCTCGACGGCAGCGAGGTGCTCAGGAGCCTGCGAGGGCGCGTCTGTTTGGGAAGGCGTGTTCACGGGGCTTTGTGGTTCTGCGAGATCTCTCGTTGATACCTGCGGGCAAGACGGATCAGCTCGTTGAAGCCGGATGCGACACCCAACAGCACACCTGCCATCGTCAGCCACGAGCCCGTCCCGAAGCGTCGGTCGAGCCAGCTGCCCACCGCGAACCCCAGGATGACTGCAACCCCGAAAAATAAGCCGATGTAGCTATACCGCAGCGACTGAAAATACATCTTGGTCTTCACATCGCGGTCGGTCGGCGCGGCTGGCGTTTCAGTCGGTGCTGGGGGATTTTTTCCATCGCCATCGGCGTCGGAAAAAGGCTCGCTGGGCGAAGTGCCTTGCCGGTTGTCCATGCGGGTTTCGTCGATGCGGTCCTCCGTCTAGCGTCTGCAAGGATCTGCCTGCACAGTCGGTCCGACGAGCAAGTCGCAGGCAGCGGCTAAAAGAGGCGCCTACTTACCACAGCCCGGCTTTTGACTGCAAGCCCCGGATCGAGGCTCTGCTAGCATGCCGGCCATGTCTGCGTCTGATCTGCGTTCGACCGAGCTTGTCTGCATCGACTGCCGCGGCCTTCCCTTGGCTAAGCCGGGCCCGGCTCTTACCTGGCTGGACCATCCTGCTGAGCTGCCCGAGGCTGATCCTCCCGCCGCTGCCGTTGCGCTCGACACCCTCACGCATGCGGCCTGGGGACGGACGCTCAGCCTGCCACAGTACCTAAAAAGAGAGCGGATTTTACGTGCGGCGCCGTTCAGCCAGCACGGCTTGCGCGCCTGGACGCTGCAGCGCGCTGGAAGCGTCTTGGCCAGCTGCGAGACCTATGCCTGCGACGTCTCATTGGGTGGCCGTGGCGGCACCACCGGCCAAGGGGTCGGCCATGGCATCGCCAGCGTCTTTGTCGAGCCCAGCCAGCGCGGACACGGCTATGCCAGCGAGCTTTTGCGACGCGTGCATGCAACGCTGCAGGCCGAAGGCGCGCTGCTCTGTTTCCTGTGGTCCGAGATCGGTCCGACGCTGTATCAGCGCTTGGGCTATGTCGCGCGCCCCCTTTCGCTGCGCCGCTACGCCGCTGCTCCCAAGGAAGAGTCGCATGGGGCCGCGCCACCCTGGCAACTGCTGACCCTTGCCGAGCTGGGTACAGCTCTTGCGGTCCGTCAGCTGGGAAACCGCGGGCTGCCCTTTCGCATCGATGTCGGGCATTCGCAGATCGACTGGTACATCCGACGAGCAGCCTTCTATTCGGCCTGCCAAGGGCGTCCGATCTCGCGGTATGTGGCCGCGCAGGCTGGCGATGCGCTCGCCGTGTTTTGCCCGGACCTCGTCGGAAATGTGCTGCGGATCCTGACGCTGTATCCGGGATCGCGCTTGGCCACGGCCGGCTCGGTCTTTGAGCCGCGAAGCGCAGAGGGCGAAAACCTACGCAATGCCCTTCACGCGGCGCGCACCGTCGCTGGCGAGCTGGGACTGCCCGCGATTGAGCTGTGGCAGAACCCCCTGAATGCCGCGTACCTGCGCGGCGGAACGCAGATGCCAGAAGCCGACGACCTGCCGATGGTGCTGATCCTGCCGTCGGCCGGCACACAGCGAGGCATGCAACGACCGTTGCTGCGCGCCGAAGACTGGCAGGACTATGAACGAGGCCTATGGCTCTAGCGCCCAAGCAGAGACCCACCGGGAAAAAAAGTTTCCTAGAGCCATCTTTTCGCAACAGGATGGCAAGTCATGAAGACGGAACAGCTGCAACAGGTGCTTGAGACGGAGTCCGGCGTTCGTGCCGAAAGCAAGGGTGTCTATGTGATCAGCGACGAGGTGGATCTGACGATCCTCCTCGACATGGGGCATGAACCGATGTCGGTGCCCCGCGTACGCAAGCTTTCGATCAAAGGGGATCTTTTGACCATCGAGACGCACAAGGGCGAGCGCGTCTATACGACGTCGGGCGTGCAGGGCCTGAAGTTCGGGGCCAGCGATGCGGGCAAGGCGCGCGGGACGGGCTTTACGGCTGTACGCTAGCCCGTTTGCCCTTCGCCACGGCGAGGCCGCGGCTAGCCGAGCAGACCTGAAAAGAAGGTCTTGTCGCTGACTCGCTCGATCAGCCACAGCAGCGAGAGGGCGGCCAGCAGCGACGAGACGCCCACGCGCACACAGCGATCGTAGCCCACACGAGGGACCAGCAGGACCAGCGCAGCCGGCACGACCCCAGCCACGGCGACGATCGGCACAAGCGGCAAGTCAAAGCGCGCAAACAAGAGCGCGCACAGCCCAAGCAGCACCGCCAAGAGCAGCAGGGACGCCGGCTGGAACGGTCGCCGCTTTGCTCCCCCGTGTGTGGCGAGCAAGAAAAGCACGGGAAAGGCCAAGGCGACGACGACAAGCTGGCCTAGCTCGACGCCGACGTTGAACGACAGAAGCGACAGCAAAAGGCCCCGCCGCGGCAGGCCGACCTCTTTGAGCACCGACGCAAAGCCAAAGCCGTGTACCAAGCCGAACAGGAAGGTCAGCACAAAGCGATGGCGCGGCGCTGGGCGCAGAAGGTTTTCGATGGCGACGTAGCCAATCGATGCGGCGATGATGCTCTCGACCCAGCGCCCCGGCAGCGAGAGCACACCCAAGCCTGAAAGGCAGAGCGTCACTGAGTGAGCCAGGGTAAACGCAGTCACGATGCGCAAGAGCGACAGCAGGCCGGCCCGCACGCGGCCCGAAAACACGTCGGTCGGCGCCAGCGATGGTGACGCTGCTGAGGCGTCGTCTACTCCGGCCTCCTGAGGTCGTCGCGTGCTCGTGTCTGCGTTCGAGGTCGGTGAAGCGGAGCCTGCCGTGCCAGCGACGAGGATGAGCAGCGCGAACAAGAACGCCAAGTGATCGTAGCCAGTGAAGATGTGCTCGATCCCAAGGGCGGTGTAGTCACGCAGGTTGTCGACAATCGACAGAGGTCGCCCGAGAGTGAGGCTGCGACTGCTGCTGCGAAGCGCCTGCTCGCTCTCGATGGCTCCGTGCTCGGCGTCGGAGCGGACGCGCAGCAGGCATTGATGCCGTGGGTCGATGTCGAAAAAAAGGTCGTACACAAGGCGGGCGTCTTCCAAGCTGCGATGGCAGCGGAAGCGAAGCTTCTGGACAAAGAAGAAACCATCGCCCGTCGCCCTGGGCAGAATCGCGTGCTGCTCGGGGCTGCTTGAGCAGGGGTGTCCGTGGTTCTGCACAGCCACCCGCGCCTGCACATAGCGCTCGATTCGCGAGGCCCCCGCGGTCGCTTCGTCGGCGCTGGCTGGCCGATCTTTTTCCAGACCGAGCGCCTCATACAGATCGGTGTGGGAAATCTGCAGCGTCACCTCGACGCTGCGACCGCTGGCCACGACATCGCCATAGACGACGCTGGACTGGTGCGAAAGAGCCGGTCGAGCCCACAAGAGCCCGATCGCTAGCAGCCACAGGACTCGACGCAGCAGCCCATCGGATGTCATGCGCTGATTTTAGTTCGGGGCGGACTGGGCGCTCTGATCGCGGAGCGCTCCGCCGAACAGGCTCTGTGCGTCGAAGTCAACGTGGATCCCGACAACTTGGGTGATCAGGTAGTACAGCACCGCCAACGACAGCGCGAGCAGCAGCGCCGAGCTTGCCGTGGCCACGAGCGTAAGACCAAAGCTACCGATCACGCCGCCGACTACGAGTGCCCGAGTCAGTGGCCGCTCGCCCTGCAGGCTGGGTGGGGTCAAGAGCGAAAGCAGTTTGCGCGCCGAGCGATACACCGGCTGCCCGGCAACGAGGTCTGCGAGAAAATCGCGGAAGGTCATGGTCATCCTTAGCGGCTTGGGACAGAAAAGCCGAGCGACTGCCGGCTGGTTATCGCCGGGACTGCATTCCCAGCGAAGCCGGCCGTTCGGCCGGAGCGGGAAAAAGAGTCAGGGGGGAAATCAGTCCCACAGACGGCGCAGGGCTCAGCGCCCGGTCTGCGACCAGCGCGGCCGACAGCACCATCAAATAGACCAGCGAGCCCGAAAACAGCGCTCGTGCCCAGCGAGCACCCGCTGCAGCGCGCAGGCCATAGACGCCACCTGCGAGGAAACCCAGCCCGGCCAGCAGAGCGGTCCATAGATAGATCGTGCGGCCAATGCCCAGCGGAACCAGAAGCAGCGTCACCGGACACAGCGCGAGCAGATAAAGGACAATCTGCATCTTGGCGGTGCTGATACCGTGCTCGATCACCGTCAGGCGGTAGCCGGCTCGCTGGTATTCGCTGCGGCGATACAGCGAGATCGCCAGGAAGTGCGGCAACTGCCACAGGAACAAGATGGAAAACAGCGTCAGGCCCGCCAGATCAAGCTGCCCTGTCGCGGCTGTCCAGCCCATGAGCGGCGGCATGGCACCAGGAATCGCTCCGACGACGAGCGCCCCTGGCGAGGTCTGCTTCATCGGCGTGTAGGCAGCGATGTACACCACAAACGCGATAAGCCCGAGCAGAGCAGTCAGAGGATTTGCACACCACGCCAGAAGCGGCAGCGCCAGGAGGGCCAGGATCACGGCAAAGCGCAGAGCCGCTGCCGGGGCCAGGCGGCCAGCCGGTAGGGGTCGTTTCTTGGTTCGCGGCGCCAAGCCATCGATGTCGCGCTCGATGTACATGTTGAGCGCATTGGCTGCGGCCACGATCAGCGCCGTTCCGCTAAGGGCTCCGACGGCGCGCAGCGGCTGAAGCGAAGCAGGTGCCATATACAGACCGAGCCCCGCCGTACCCAGCACCATGACGGTGACGCGCGGCTTGGCCAGTGCGATGTAGTCGACCCAGCGTCCCATCAGACGGCTCCACTCTGGCCACTGGCTGTCACCAACGCGCCACCGTCTGACTCGGCAGACCCACGGCTTCCCCGCAAGCTCAAACAGAGCAGCACAAGGCCACCCCAAAGCAGTGCGCCGACGCCCAGATGCGCCGTCACGTAGAACAGGCCGAGATAGCTCCATACGCTCAAGATGCCCAGACCGATCTGCACGAGCATCAGCAGCGGCAGCGCTAGAAGCAAGCCGCGGCGTGCGGCATCGGTCTCACGTCGCAAAAAGCGACGAAGGCGCGGCGCCGTGATGAACAACACCAGCGCAAACAAGAGCCCGTTCAGACGATGGACCGCGTGAATGATGACCGTTGGATGCTCGCCGAGCGGCAACAGGCTTCCGCGGCACAGTGGAATATCCAGGCAGGCTAGGCCTCCCCCGGTGTGGCGAACCAGGCCCCCGAGCGCAAGCTGCGCATAACAGAGCACCGTGGTCAGAACCAGCAGGGCATACACGCCTGGCGGCACATCGTCGCGATGAAAACGCGTCTGCCCGTTTACGACGTGACGCGTCAGGCCAGCGATGGTGATCAGCGTCGCGAAAAACAGCATCGACGTACACAGGTGAGCCCATGAGATCAGCGTCGGCAAGCGATAGATCACGGTGAGACCACCGAGCACGCCTTGGAAGATCACCAAGGCGAGCGCAAAGACCGAGAGAGCCGGGACCGCGCGATGGGCTCGCTTGCCGTCGCGTAGCGCCGCGACGCACAGGCCGATCGTAAACAAGCCAACGGCGCTGGCGAACAAGCGGTGGCCATGCTCGACCAGCACGTTGCCTTCCATGGTCGGAAAAAACTGCCCGAAGCACAGCGGCCAGTCCGGGCAGGCCAGCGACGAGCCAGTCCCATGGACAATGCCGCCGACCAGCAGCAAGAGCCACGTCAAAACAGCGGTAGCGATGGCGAAGCGATGCGTCCACATGGATTCAAACCAGGCACGAGCGTGTGTTGATTCGGGGGTTGCACATGGGCACGCGGAAGCGACGGCCCGATCTTGCTCGCCGAGGCGATCTGGGTGTCGGCCATATCGAGCCACGGCTCAGCGAGAGAGAGCCGAAAGCTGGGTCGGCTAAGGGGGATGAGAGACCAGACGTGGCAAGCTCTCGGCAACCGGACGAGCAAGGCCTGGGCATGCGTGCCAAGCCCTAGCGTGTACCTGCGTCGCCCGCGCTTGGCAAGGCCAAACACGCGCCCAGCGCTTGAAAGCCAGCTCCTCGTTGCGAAGGAGGCGAGGAAAACGGGGGGCCGCTCGGTGGTCTCTGGCGGAGACGAAGTCAGGAGGCCAGAGACGCGCTACTTGAGTCCTTCGTGCGCGATCTCGATGGTCTCGATCGAGATCTCGTTCTTGCTGGCGTCGTAGTCTGGGCCTTCCCACTTGCACACCCAGCCCTTGACGAACTGCCAGGTCTTGACGGGCTTTCCTCCCGGACCTAGCTGCGTGATGGTGCCGTTGAAGCGCTGGATGGCACCACCGCCGCTACCCATGAATCGCAGACGCTGTGCCCAGCCCTTGGCGGAGGCTAGGCCACGCTTGAAGACCAAGTTCGGGTACTTGGTGCGGCCGATCAGCTTGTGCTCGAACTCGTTGATGCCGCCTTCCTGCACGGACACGGCCTCCGCCTCGGACTTCAGCCCGCTGACCGACTTGAAGTAGGCGGCGTTTTCTTGATCTCCATCGATCTCGACCAGGAACGTAAAGGCCGAGAAGGCTTCTCGTCGGCTTCCTGTCATGACATTTCCCTCGCGGAAGTGGCTACAAGACGGTTTTCGGCGACAGGCCCAAGCCGGGTGCCTGGATTCCGCGTGTCGACCTCACAACGCGACGACACAAGCCCCCATGGCTTGCCCCCATGGCACACGGCATGCGTCGAGAATCGTATCGCATCTGGCGGCGCTCAGGCGGCAAAAGAAAGCGCGCAGGCAGCGGCCAGCGGCCCCGTGATCTGGGGTCGCTAGGCCGGACGTTTGCTGAAGAGGGAAACCGAGGAAGGCGGGATGAGAAGCGGGCGAAGCCGGCCCAGGCGGCCTGTGCTAGCCGATGGCGATGCCAAGCAGGTTTCGCAGTTCGAAGTATGCGGGCGAAATCGCGTACATGAGCAGCTCTTTCACCTTGTCCTTCGGCTGCATGCCACCGACGGTGATCGGCTCCTGACCGATGAAGCGCGCTGCCAGGCTCAAGTCATTGCTGATGATCAGACCCGCGCGGTGCGAGGTCAGATCCACCGACTGCGCCCACTTGGCCATGTCCAGCTGCGACTTCTGCTGGATGAAGCGCTGCACGACCATGTGCAGGTGTTCCTGTGCCGCCTGCGGCAGATACTGGCGCAGCGCCATGATGTACTGCTCGACGAGCTGGATCTTGTCCGGTGGGATGTTGAACTGCGGCGCCACCATGCGAATCGCAGCCATCACGGCCACCGATAGCTCGGTGTTGGTCGGGATGATCTGCCGCAGGTAGTGCTCGGGTCGCATCTTCGTCAAGAACGAGGCGATGGGGAACGCCATGTCCTTGTCGCTGCGTCCCGACAACATGCTGCCCCCGACGACGATCGACGGGATGAACTGCACCTTTTCGCGGCAGTTGGCCACCTGCAGCTCACCCTGCTGCTCGGGACGGAAGAAGATCTCGATGTTCGGCGGCACATTCAGCACCTGCATCACGTACGTGAAGACCTTGCTGAACATGGCCTGATCGGTCGCGAGATCACGCCGCTCCTTGCGCTTCAGGTTGTACTGCTTGTGCTCCGCGCTCTTCATCATGCCGACGGCCATATAGACAGCGGCGTAGATGTTGCCGACGAAGCGGTCCTCGTCCGGGTGATACAGGTACTTGGCCCACATCTCGTCGGTGAGCTTGGCCTTGGCGCGCACCAAGCCCTTCGATCGGTACTGCTCGAAGAACTGCTGCTCGTCGGCGTCGGCCCGCTGCAGGTACGTCAGCGCCGAGCACATGCACCACGCCTTGTCGTACTGGCGCGCATCCATGTAGATCTTGCGCAGGTTCTTGTACGCCTCGATCTTGAACGGATCTTTGCTGATCAAGAACATCTGCTCATTGATGGCCTTATCGAGCATGTCGGGGCCAGCCACCATGTAGAGCTCTGCCAAGATCTCGTGCCGCTTCAAGTTGTCCGGCTCAAGCTGGCACGCCACCTCGAAGGTCTGGATGGCGGCGTTGATGTCGCGCAGACGCGAGCGGTAGATCTCGCCGAGCGCGTGCCAGAGCGCAACCGTGTACTGCTCCTGCCCCGTCTTGGGCATTCGCTTGATCATCTTGCGGTAGTTGCGCTCCTGTGCCTTCCAGTCCTTGCGGTTGGTGCACAGCTTGTCGATGGCCTCAAAGGGCTTGAGGTACGCCTGGAACTGCTCCTTCGGAATGCGATCCGGGTTCTCGAAGTACGCATCCAGCGACGAGTTGAACTGTTCGATCGCCTCGTCGGTACCCTTGAGAGCATCGCGGAAGATGACGCCCGCCGTGTAGAAGAACTTGCCGCGGCGCAGGTTGTCTTTTTCGATGCCGGCGATGCGGTGAAGGATCTCGATGGCCTTCTTCCACTGCTCGGTCTTGGTGTACAGGTCCAAGACCTTGTGCAGCACGATGTGGCTCTCGGGCTTCAGATCGACCGCGTCGAGATAGCACTTGATGGCCTCGTTGTACTTCTGGAGCTTGTCGGTATAGAGCTCCGCCATCTCGCAGTTGAGCTTGAACTTCTCTTCCGACTCTGAGACAGGCAGCAGGGCGCGCTTGGCGTTGATGACCGCTTCCCAGTCGTTCTGCGCCGACTGCATGTCGATGACAGCGAGGAGCGTCGGGCGATGGTTCGCGTCGATCTCCAGCGCTTTTTCGAACATGTTGAGCGCCTTCTTCTTTTCGCCCTGCTTCAGCTTGATGATGCCCAGGCGATAGAAGATATCGACGACCTCGGAGTCCTTCTGGCCCTCGCGATGGTGGACAAGCACCGTCTGGTAGAGCTTGAACGCGCCCTCCCAGTCCTCAATGCGATACAGCAAGTCGGCGCGACCGAGCAGCGTCTGCAAGGACGTGCTGTCCAGGTCGTAGGCCATCTTGTAGTACTTGAGGGCCTTGTCGCGATTGCCGAGGCTGTCTGCTGTCTTGGCCAGCCGGTAGTACAGCTGGTTCGTCTCCTTGACGTCGCGCTTGTCCGCTTTGCGAACGAGCATGTCGAGGATCGGCTCCAGCTCTTTCCACCTCTGCTGCTGGAAGTAGACATCGGACAGCGGCTCCGCAGCACCAACGTGCTCGGGGTCGAGCGCGATGACACGCGCCAGGAACTCTGCCCCCTTGAGCTCGTCGTCGAGACGCTCGCGGAAGATTGTCCCGATCTCGAAGAGCATGTTGACCTTTTCCTTCGGATTGGGCAGCTGCTCTTCGCAACGGATCATGTACTGCACGGCCTTGAGCCAGTCGCCGCGGCCCTTGTAAAGGGCGATCAGCTTCTGCAGTGCCGGCACGAAGTTGCCGTCGATGCGCAGCGCTTCCAGGTAGCGCCCTTCGGCGGTGTCCTGGTCCTGCATGCGATCTTCGTACAGACCACCGACGCGCGTGTGCAGATCCACCTGCTTGGCGCGATCCGTGACCAACGACACCAAGTGAGCCAAGGTGTCGATGGCGCGGTTCCAGTCCTCGACTTTTTCATACAGGCGACCCAACGCGGTCAGCGCCTGCTGATGGTTCGGGTCAAAGGACAGGATGTCGCTGTACGCCTCGATCGCGCGGTCGAGATCCTTGAGCTCGATCTCATAGACCTCGCCCATGAGCGCGTACAGCGCCATGCGATCGCCGGCATCCGGTACCGCCATGATGTGGCGACGGTACGTGTCGACTAGCTCGGCCCACTTCTGCTGCAGGCGATACAGGCGCTCTAGCTGCTTCAGCGACGGCGTGTGACGCTCGTCGATGCTGAGAACCTTCTCGTAGGTCTCAGAGGCCTTGTCGAGCTTCTTGAACAGGTTCTCCCATGCCGCAGCGATGCGCTCATAGACCGAGATACGGTCATCATCCGTCGCCACGACGTCGAGCTGCGCTTCCAGGATCTGCAAGTACGGCTCAGCCTGCGATGTGCGAGCGTACAAGTCTTCCAGAGCGCGCATAGCGCGCAGGTTGGCCGCATCGATATCCAGAATTTCCTTCTGGCTGACGATGGCCTTCTTCGGCTCCTGCAGCTTCTGGTCGTAGTACTCAGCGATGCGACGCTTGAGCGTAATGACCTTGTCCTGATCGTCGATGATCTGCGCCTTGCGGCCCAGGATCTCGATCAGCTCGACCCAAGTCTGCCCCGCAAGATACAGGCGCTCCAGGTTGTCGAGGGCCTGCATCGCCGTTGGGTCAGCCGTGATGGCGCGTCGGTAGGCGCCAATCGCGTTCGACGTGTTGCCGATCTGGTTCTCGTACCGCTCGGCCAGCTCGACGAGAATATCGACCTTCTTCGGGACATCGTCCTCGATGTTCGAGTGGTGTTCGAGGACCTGGATCAGCTCGGGCCACTGCTGCGTCTTGCGGTAGCACTCCGCGAGGTTGGTGAGCGCTTCCTTCAGGTTGGGATCGATCGCCAGCGCCTGCTGCTGCGAGGCAATGGCGTAGTCAACCCGCCCCAGGTGTTCGTTGTACCAGCGACCAATCTTGACCCACAGATCGGCGCGAGCCTTAAGGTCGGCAAGCTGCTGCACGCTCTGCGTGTACTCGCCGAGCAAGTCACCCCACTTGCTGGTAATCGACGCCAAGCGCTCTAGCTCACGCGCCGTCGAGTCGACCGAGTAGTCTTCGCGGAACGCAGCCTGAAGCACCACGAACGCGCTCTCGCGGTCGTTCATATGGTCTTCATAGATGCGCGCGATCGCCTGGTACGCCTCGATGCGCTGGTGCGGCGTGAAGTTCGGGAACTCGACGCGCGCTAGCAACAGCTCAGACAACTGACTCCACGAGCTGCGAGCGCGGTAGATGTTCTCCAAGGATTGTGACGCCGTCAGGTTGTGCTTGTCGATCTGCAGCACGCGCTCGTACGCGTCGGCAGCAGCCGCCGGATCGCTGACGTTGTCTTCCCAGATCTTCGCGGCCTTGATCAGCTCGCTGATCTTGTCGGCCGGGCTATCCAGAAGCTTGATGCGCTTCTCGATGACGTCGACCGCGTCTTCCCAGCGTGCCTCTTCACCGAACAGCTTTTCGAGAGCAGCCAGGGCGCGGAAGTCCTTCTTGTTGTACTCGAAGACCTTGCGCCACGAGTCGATGGCATCGTTGGGCCGCATCAGCTGCTCGGCGTATAGCTTGCCGAGCTCAGCGTAGGCCTCACGGATCTCTTCGATGCTCATGTTCTGCAGCTGGCCGGCTTCGATCAGGCGGTGCAGCGTGTCGACCAAATCGTCGGGCTGCTGCAGCTTGCGATACAGCGCCGCCGTCGCACGCAGCGCATCGAGATCGCGCGGATCGATCTGCAGCACTTCGTTCCACGCATCCAGCGATTCGCGATCGCGCTCCAGCTTGACTTCCCAGATGGGACCCAAGCGCTTGAAGTACGGGATGCGATCTTCTGGGATCTCGGTGATGCGAACCGTGCGTTCGAGGACATCGACCAGCTCGCGCCACATCTGCGCCGACTCATAAAGCTGAGCCAGCTGCGTAAGCGCCATCGGATCTTCGCCGCGCAGGTCGATGACCTTGTTCCACAGCTCAATCGACTTATCGCGCTCGTTCAGGGCATCGCTGGCGATACGGGCCATACGGGCATGGCAGTCCGCCATACCGGCGTCCCCGTCGGCGATATCGACCATCTTCTCGTAGACGCCGAACAGCTCACGGAAGCGCTCGCCGCGGAAATAGATCCGCTCCAAGCACTCCAGGGCTTTGCCATTGCGCGTGTCGTCTTCAAGGATCGCCAGGTAGCACTTGATCGCGTTCTCAGGGCTCTCTAGCGCGTCGGTGTAGACCTTGCCGAGGCGGAAATAGAGCTCAATGCGGTCATCCGTCTCGGGCGTGATCTGGATGCGGCGCGCCAGGATGTCGGCCAGCTCAGGCCACATCGAAAGCTGCGCATAGATGCGATCCAGCGCAGCCAGCGCCTCAGGATCCTTGCTGTCGATCTTGAGGACGTTGAGGTGTGCCTCTTCCGCCCGCTGCAGATCGCGAAGCTCGAACTCGAAGACACGCGCAACCTTCAGCAGAAGCAGGCGCTGCACCGCTGGGTCACGGCGCGCGATGTCGCCCTGCAGCGTGTCGCTGTAGACCTGCACCAGCTCTTCCCAGGTGCGGACAACGCGAGCCAAGCGCTCGACCTCTTCGCCCGCCATTTCCGACGTAGGCGCTTCGCTGATCGCTCGGCACCACCACTGGAAGGCGGTGACCTGATCCACCAGCTTGTGCTCACAAATCTCAGCAATGCGCTGGATCAGTGCTTGCCGCTCGGCATCATCTGCCAGCTTGTCGAGCTGCACTTCGTGGATCTTGACCAGCTTCTCCCACTGCTCGGCGACGCGATAGAGCGGCTCCAGAATGCCTGCGATCTCGATCGGCTTGACGTTCTCGGCAAACAGCAGCTCAAGAGCCTGCAGCGTCGGGCCGTGGTTCGGATCGCTGGTTAGAATCTCGCGATAGACCTCGATTGCGCTGTCGACATCGTGCAGCTGCTGCTCGAACGTCTGACCAAGCCGGAACTGCAGCGCAACGATCTCCTGATCGCTGTTCGCCATGCGAATCTCGGTGCGCAGGATGTCGGTCAGCTCTTTCCAGTGCTGGCCGCGCTCATACAAGCGATCGAGCGCGAGGACCGCGTTGGCGTTCTCGGCCTCGACGTCGAGCACACGACGGAACGTCGTGATGGCCTTGTCTTCGGCCTGCATCTCCTCTTCGTAGACACGAGCCGTGCGCAGCAGCATCTCGACCTGCTGCAGCACGTCCTGCATCTTGACGATCTCGGCTTCGTAGAGCGCTGCCAGCTTCGGCCACGCCTTCGTGATCTCAGCCAAGCGCTCCAGGTTCTGGATCGTGCTCTCGTTCTGCGCATCCAAGGCCAGCGCGCGGGCAAAGGCCTCAAAAGCCGACGGTGAACGCTCCAGTTGGCGCTCGTAGTAACCCGCGATGCGATGCAGCAGCTCCACCTTGGCGAGCGCGTCTTCGGCGTGCTTGACCTTGACCTCCAGCACGTCGATCAGCTTCTCCCACTCGCCGGCTGTCTCGAACACCGGCTCCAGCACATTCGCAGCAGCCACCGGCTCTTCCGGCCCATGAACAATTCCATCCAGGGCGGCCAGCGTCGGCTCATGCGTGCTGTCCAGCTCTAGGGACTGGCGATACGACTCAACAGCCTGCGCCATGTCCTTGAGCTGCGTCTGATACAACTCACCGATGCGGTACTTGAACACCACCGTCTCGGCACTGGTGCCGGACAGCTCGACTTCGCGTTCCAAAATCTGCAGCAAGTCGTACCAGCGCTGCGCCGTCAGATACAGGTGATCCAAGGCAGAGATCGCGGTCCAGTCCGTCGGATCCAAGTCAAGGATTCCCGAGTAGGTCTCGATCGCGTGCTCGATGTCGTTCAGCTTGGTCTCATAGACCTCGCCCATGCGGTTGAGGACGAGCTTCTTTTCCTCGACGGTCTGCGCCAGATCGACCTTGCGGGCGAAGATGTCTTTCAGATCCGCCCAGCGCTCTAGGTCGATGAACAGGCGCTCCAGCGAGTTGATCGCCGTCGTGTCATTCGGATCTGTCTCAAGGACGCCTTTGTAGACTTCGATCGATTTGTCGGGGTTCTGCAAAACCTCGACGTACAGGCGCGCGGCTTGGAAATAGAGGGCCTTCTTATCGGCCACCTCTTCCACCATGCCGACCTTGAGCAGCACGACCTCGACCAGCCTCTGATAGTTCTCGGTGCGACGGTACAGCGACTCTAGCGAGTTGGCCGCCGGCAGGTTGCGCTCGTCGACTTTGATGACGCGGTGATACGCCTCGGCCGCCTTGTCGGTGTTGCCCAGGTTCTGCTCATAGATCTGCGCGATGCGCGTCCACAGGTGAACCTGCAGCTCGACATCGTGGCTCGCCTGCTCGACGACTTCACCGTAGAGGTTGACCAAGTCCTGCCAGCGATCGAGCTGACGCGCCAAGCGCTCCAACTGTTTCTGCGTGTCGTCGCGCGTTGGGTCTTCGCGCAGCGCACGGGCGAAGGTGTTGAACGCCTCGCCACCGTTCTCGCCACCCTCTTCGTACAGGCGGGCGATCTCGTGCAAAAGCTCGATCTTGCGCAGCGGATCAAGCGAGTGCTTGACCATGATCTCGTAGACGAAGACCAGCTTCGCCCAGTCGCTGAGCTGCTTATAGATCGGCTCCAGGATCGTCGCGACGTTGAGCTCATGATCCGGCAGCTTGATCAAGCGCTCCAAGGCCAGCGTTGCGGGTTCGTTTGCCGCGTCGATCTCAAGAACCTGACGATACGTGTCGACGGAAGCCGCCATCTCGTTCAGCTCGGTCTCGCGCAGAGCGGCCAAGCGAACCAACAACGGCACGGTGTCCGCCTGCTCCTGCGTCAAGACCAGCTGACGCTGCAGGTTCTCGGACAAATCGGTCCACATCTTCTGCTGCACGTACAGGCGATCGAGGCTGCGCAGCGCATCCATGTTGCTGTCGTCTTGCGCCAGCACTTCCTTGTACGTGTTGATGGCCTGCTCGTAGTTGCCCAGGACTTCTTCCCACAGCTTGGCCATGCGGAAGAACATCTGCTCGCGCACCTGCGGCTCACTCGCCAGCTCGACCTTCTTGCGGAAGACTTCGAGCAGCTCGTTCCACTGCTGGTGGCCCTGGTACAGCTTCTCTAGCGCCTCTAGGACGACGATGTCCTCGGGGTCGATGGCCTGCGCACGGCGGAAGAACTCCACCGCTTTGTCGCTCTTGCCCAGGTGCTCGTCGTAGACAACGGCGACACGCATAAGCAGTTCGCGCGTCAGCAGCGAGTCCAGGCCACCCTTTTCGATCGCCTCTTCGTACAGCGCAACGAACTGGCTCCAGAAGCCCAGGTGAGCAGCCAGCGCGTCGAGCTGAGCGCGGCACTGCTCATTTGCCGGATCGAGGCGGAAGCAGCGGCTGTATGCATCGAAGGCCTTCTCGCCGTTGCCAACCTGCTGCGCCCACAGCTCACCGATTCGCATCAGCAGCGTCACACGCGTCAGCGTCTCTGCCTCGTCGGTGCGCTTGAGCTGGATTTCATGTACTTCGATCAGCTTCAGCCACTCGCCCAGCTGCTCATAGATCGGCTGCAGGATGTTGGCGGCTTCGACTTGATAGTCCTGATCGCCAAGGCGGCGCTCCAGCGCTTCGCGGGCGCCGCTGTGAGCCGGCGCAAGATCCAAGATCTCGCGATAGCACTCGATGGCCCCAGGGACATCCGACAGGTACTGCTCGCGAATCTGACCCAGACGATACTTCAGCTCGACGATCATCGAAGCGTCGGCGGGATCGACCAGCTCAAGCTCGCGCGGAATCGTCGCCTGCAGCTCTGTCCACTGCGCCGTCGCGGTGTAGATGCGATCCAGCGCTTGCCACGCCGAAAGCTCGTTTTCGCCGCCCACGCCATCGAGGATGGCGCGATACGCCGTCACAGCCTGGCCCGCGTCCTTGATTTCGTTCTCGTACAGCTGCGCGATCTGGTAGCGAATCGCCTTTTGACGCGCCGGATCCATCTCGAGATCGAGCTTCTTCTGGTAGATGCCCAGAAGCTCACTGTAGCGACCCGTCTTCAGGTACAGGCGCTCCATCGCTTCCAGTGCGATGCCGTTGTTCTCGTCGATGGACAGGATCTGCCGGTTGGTCTCGATCGCTTTGTCGGCATTCTGCATCTGCTCTTCGTACACGCGAGCTACGACGAGCAGGTGCGGGAGCGACTCCATCTTGTCCGTGAACTTCGGGGCTGCCGCTTCGTACGACGAGACGAGCTGTGCCCAACCGCCGGTCTCAGCCGCGAGGCGCTCGATCTCGGGTCGCAGCCAATCGGCACGATGGTCCTCGGCAAAGCCCTTGAGGTACCACGAATAAGCCGTCGCCTTGTCCTTGAGCGAGGTCTCGGTCAGCTCCGCCAGCTTCTGCATCCGCTCGACGCGGGTTGCCAGCTCTTCCGTGTGTGAGAGCTGAATCTCCAGCACACCAGCCAGCTTCTTCGGATCCTTGGCGCCTTCGTACAGCGGGATCAGCGCCTCAGCGGCCATCAGGTTGCGCGCGTCGAGCTTGAGGACTGCTTCAAACGCACGCAGCGCGCGATCCGCCTTGCCCATCTTGTCGCGATACAGAACCGCGATGCGGTTGTACAAAAGCACCTTGTTGGCGTCGTCTTCGACGTCGACTTGACGCTCGAACGTACGGATCAGCTCATCGAACTTGTTCTGCTTGGCATAGAACTGCTCAAGATCGTCCCAGCTCTTCTGCTCGACGAACAGCTTCTTGATCGCGTCCTGAGCACGGCGGTTTTCCGGCTCAATGGCGAGCAGCTGGCGCCACGCATTGGTGGCACGCGGACCGTCTTTGACGCGGTCGGTGAAGAGCACGCCAAGCTTCTGCAGCATGGCGACCTTCTTAGCGTTGTCAGTAAACAGAGCGACTTGCCGCTCGCTGACGTCGGCCAGCTTGTCCCAGATCTTCTCGCGCTCGTATAGCTTCTCCAGCTCGCCGAGTGCCTCGACGTGTTCTGGGTTGGCTTCCAGCACGCGCTCCCACAGCTCAATCGAGATCGCCGGCTTCTTCAGCTTCTCGGACGCCATCTTGGCGATCTCAACGAAGCGCTGGCCACGCTCGTTGGCGTTGGGGATGCGCGAAATTTCGCGCTGGTTGACAGCGATCAGCTTCTCCCAGTCGCGACGCTTCTCATAGTTGCTCTTCAGATACGCGATCGACTCGGCATTGCTGTCATCGAGAGCCAAGGCCTGCTCGTACGCCTTGATCGATTCGGCCACGTTCGAGAAGCGCTCTTGGAACAGGCGTGCAACGCGGCAGTACAGCGCGACCTTCTCGGGCACGTCCTCGACCTGAGCCGCCTTCTTCTGCAGCGTCGAGATCAGATCGGGCCAACGCTTCATGTTCTCGTACTGCGCGGCCAGTGCATCAAGCGCAGCGACGTTCCCCGGCTGCAGGTTGAGGATTGCGTTGTACGTGTTCACAACCTGCGAGTCGATGCGCAGGCGATCCTTGTAGATCGCTACCAGCTCGAACAGCGCCTCGACCTTCTCCTCGACGGAAAGATCCGCGACCTTGTCCGCGAACTCCTTCAGACCATCTGCCAAGCCGTTCCACTTCTCGGCCTGACGCAACACGCGGATGTGCTCGCGCCGCGGCACACGATGGGTCGGTGCCTGTGCCACGACCTTTCGCCAGGCATCAATCGCCTTGTCAAGGCTGGTGCCCTCCAGCGCCCACGCTGCATCCATGGCCTGGCGCACCGCTGGCTCTAGCCCTGCGTACTCGTCGGGAAGAGCCGCTGCGGCTGGTTCCTCCGCAGGGGCCTCCGCCGCGGCAGGCTCCTCAACAGGAGCCTGCTGAGTTGCGGGCGCTTCAGCGACCGGCTCGACGGCGGGCTCAGCCTGCGCAACTGGAGCGGCTTCAACTGCTGCCTCTTCTTGCGCAGCCGCCACAGGCGCTTCGTCCACCGGGGGTGCAGCCTGTTCCACCTCGGCCGCTTGCTGCTCAACCGGCACTTCTTCAACCGGCGCTTCAGCCACAGGCGCTTCGACGGCAACCTCACCTTCGGCCGCGACAGGTACTTCGCCTTCTGCTGCAGCCGGCTCCACACTGGGATCGCCGTGCTCTGCGATATACGCTTGCAGCTCTTCTTGCTCGGGGATGACGCGCATCACCTCGGCGTAGTAGCCGCGTGCGCGCTCGGCGTCACCCATCTCACGCCAAGCGATTCGGCCTGCCTGCACCATCAGTGCGGCACGCTCTTCGTCGCCCATCACCGCGCTGCGACCTAGCTCGGCATAGCTCAGAAGCTGCGGCCACTCACCGCGCGGTGCCATGACATCACGCAGCAAGCTAAACGCAGCCAAGTGACCAGGGAACGCCTGCGCCGCATCGACGGAGCCGGCATACGTCGAAAGGAGCGCCCGGCCGTAGAAATGTGCTGCCCGATCGCGATCTTTCCAGCGCAAGAGCCACATGTTGCCGATGCGCTTCGCCAGATCGATCTGCTCCTGCGGATCCTCCAGCGAATCAAGGCGCTGATCTTGCACCGCCACGATGTCGTCGAAGCGGTTCTGCGCGGCCAGTGTCTTTTCGAGCAGGAAGTTCGCCATCTCCTGCTGCGGAGCCAGCGCAACGACGTTGCGTAGCGTCTGCTCTAGGCGCGGATCATTGGCCGCTTCCAGGTGCAGGATGCGCGCGGCTCGCAGGTACACGCGTGCCGCCAAGTTGGCATCGTTGCCTGCGACTCGCTGAGCCTGAGCAAGAAATCGCTCAACCTCGCCGTTCCAGTCCTCGCGGTCGTACTGGGTGGCGGCAAGAGCGTCGGCGATATCGGTATCACCAGGCTGACGCTTCGCGGCATTTTCCAGCGCGGTCTTGGCGCGATCGCGCTGCTGCGCATCGAGCAGCACTTCGCCCAGCAAGCGCTCAGCTTCCGCTTTGCGTGCAGGATCCGTCGAGACCTTCATCTCCAGACCGAGCAGAGTGGCAACCATTTCCAGGTTGCCCATCTCGCGATAGATCTGGCGAGCTCTCGTCAGAGCCCGAATCTGCTGCGGGTTCTGCTTGAAAGCCTGCTGGTAGTGCGCCATGGCGCGGTCTTTGCGTAAGAAAATTTCTTCGCAGACTTCGCCTAGTTCAAACAGCGCAGCCGCCCGGTTCTCTTTGCCTTCGACTCGCTCGACTTCCTTTTCGAATTCTTCGAGCAATCCAGCCCAAGTTTTTAGACCACGAAGGCGCTTCGCTACCTGTTCCCGGAGTTGCATGAGCAGGCCACCCAATATTGCGGTTTCAGGGATGTAGATGGTTGAAAGCCGCACCTTTTATATCACGCTCAGTCGACGAGGATCAATATGGAACCCTGCACGGCTCCGCAGGTTTCGGGCGCAGTACGGCTCTTGCTTGGAGCATGGATCACCCTTGCACCACAGGGCGACCTGGGCTGCGCCTTTCGGCACACGCAGCCACATCAGCCACCCGACCAAGCAGCGCGTCAGGCTGTGTCCATTTGCAGCGAATGAAAGGCAGAACACCGTCGCAACGACCAGATAGAGCGTTGCATATCGGGGCTCAGAGAGAAGGGCGGGCCGGCCAGACAAGAGCGCGCGAGGCGCGGCCCGGCCGGCTAGATGAATCGGCCACTTTGGGCCGAAAACGCTACGGAGCTTCTAACTGCGCCAAGGCATCACTGGCTGCCTTGGTCATATCCGGTCCACCGCGGCTCCCCGCTTGCAGAAAGCGCTTGAGCCAGTCGATGGCGTTCTTTTTGTCATCCATGGCCTTGTACGTCATGCCCAGGTTGTAGATCGCCATGAACATGTCGCCGTTGAGCTCAAGGGCGCGCTTGAATTCCTTGATCGCCTCGTCGTAGCCCTTGGTCTTCTGCAGAGCCACGCCGAAGCCATAGTGCGCGTCGGGATCGGCATCGTTCGCCGTCACTGCTGCCTGGAAGACCTGCGCCGCTTCCTTGTCGTAGTCGTAGTCCAGGTACAGGTTGCCGAGGCGGATGTACGGCGGGATGAAGCGCGGGTTGACCTCGATCGACTTGCGATAGGCGGCGTCCGACTCTTTGAACTTCTCCAGGTACTCAAGCACCATGCCGAGGCGATAGTGCGCCTTGTACGCCTTGGGCTCTTGCTTGATCGTCGCTTCGAACTCGACGCGCGCTTGCTCAAGCTTTTTCGCCTCGAAGTACGCGCTCGCAAGCTCGTAGTGATAGCTCGGGTTATCGCTCGCGTACTTGACGGCCTGCTCAAACGCGCCGATCGCCTCGTTCCACTTCTTCTGATCCTTGTAGATGACGCCGAGGTTGTAGTGCGCTTGATCGTTGGCTGGGTCGATCGAGATCGCCTGCTGCATCTGGCTGATGGCGCGGTCAAACAGCTTCTGACGGCCCGCCTCGACGCCCGCATTCATTGCTTCGATCGACTTGTTGCGCTCTTGGTTGCAGCCAGCCACGAGCACAAGACACAGAGCCCACCGCGAAAGGTCCTTCATGATCTCCTCAGCTACACGCGAAGTTGCCGGCCGCTACGTGCGATCGCCCGGTGGGCCGACTGTCGGCGTCGATTTCCCGGGTGGCCCAGAACTGGCCAGGAACAGAGAGCGCACCTAAGTAGGCGCGCCGGCTGCTATTCCCCTCCTGATGCCTTGAGCACGAACGGATAGGTGACCACTACGATACCGCCTCCCGAGGGTTTGGGGAACTCCCAGCGGCGCACCGACTGCGCAATGCACATCTCAACAGTCGGGTTGTTCATGGTCGAGGACTGCACGGCCGACGCAACGACCGCGCCGGTCCCAGCGATCGTGAACTGGATCATGACGCGACCGGACAGGCCTGCGTTCTTCACAAGCTCTCGCTCGTAACAGAACTTCACCTCGTTCAGGTGGCGACGAATGATGCGGCGGATGATCTCTTTGTCGAGCGAGCCGCGGACCTCAGCGGTTCCAGGCACGACGTCCGGTGCGGTGGCGCGACGGCCACCGAGTCCTCCAGCACCGCGGCCATAGCCCGAGCCGGAGCCGCCGCCGCCTCCCTTGCCGATCGTTCCAAGGTTCCCCAAGCCGATCGTGCCTTCGCCCGTGCCACCGCCGCCGCGCCCGGTCCCGACAAGGCCCAGCCCACCGACACCGTACGCTTCACCTACTTCTGTCCCCAGCAGGCCGCCCAGCACGTCCTGGGCATCGCTGCCCAGTGCCGTGTCACGACCAAAGATCGAGCTCAAGATCGAGCCCTGTGTCCCCTTGAGGATGCCGAGTACACCCGCCTTCTGCGCAGCGTCGGTCGCAAGCTGCTTGGCCAAGTGCATGTCGGTGTTGTCCTTGGGCCCCTTTAGGGCATAGAGTCCCGCCTTGTTCTTGGACTCTTTTTTGCCCATTTTTCCTTCTTCGTCTTTGTGACGCTTGCCCTTGCCGCCCATCTCATCGGGGCTCTTCTTCTTGAGCCACTCGGGGATGACATCTTCTTTCTGCTCAGGCGGCTTGATGAGGAACTTGGCAAAGCGCTGGTCGTTCATGAACGCATCCAAAGACAGGCTCTTTGGATCCGGCGGCACCGAGAACATGATGAAGATCACCAGCGCGTGCAGGGCGAACACTGCTCCGGTATACGCCTGCGCTTCCCAGTCGATGCGCAGCGGCACCGGGAATCGACGAGCCTTGGGCGTTCCGACGATGTTGAACGTTGTCTCGCCGAGCCGCAGGTTCAAACGCGACTCGGCACCGATCGGCATCACGTACGCACCGGGGACATCGGCGGCAGGCTTCGCCGTTCCCGACTGCACAAGCTCGGTCAGCGACTGCCGTCGATTGCCGTCGGTAAGGTCGCCCGACATCTGCTGCGTGAACAGCGCCTCGAAGTCGGTTCCAGTCGATCGCACGATGGGCAGCCGCGGCACCTGCAACATCAGCCCGGCTAGCGGGAAGTGTGCCTTGACGTCGCTGCCGATCGTGTACTCGCGATCGCCGCGCTCTTCGAACATTCGGAACAGACCCCACATCAGTGTGATCACGCCGAAGAGCAGCGAGCTTGCGCAGGCGATGTCGAGGATCGGGCTGTCCTTGGGTGCAACGAAGCCGCTGTACGGCTTCCCAGCGTCGAGCCAGGCCTCGCGATCTGCGCGCACCTTGCCGACCTGCACATAGGCGACAAGCAGCATCACAAACGACGCCAAGAGCGCCGCTGAGCCCAGACCCACAAGCGCCTTGGTCGCCCCCGTGAGCAGGCCCGCCTTGGGGTTTTCGAACAGGCGCACATCGAGGACGGCATCCTCAAACATGGCCGACACTTCGACGGCGCGGGCACCATCGCGGACTTCGATCTCTTCGGCGCCCGGAAAGTGTGTGCCCATCGGGACCAGCGGCATCGGAGCCAGCGGGACCGGAGCAGGCGCCGCGAAGCCCGGTGGCGGCGGAACCGCAGCCGGTGCCAGCGCCGGGGGCAGTCCAGGCGCCGTCGCTCCCGCTTCGGCCTGCAGCGCCGCGACCAGCTGATCGCCATCCACCTGCTGCGTTGAGTCGACCGCAACGGGCTCTGGCTCACCGACGGTGACCACCAAACGGATATCGCCAAGGACGATCTCGTCCCCGCTCTTCAGCTTGGCCTTATTGACACGCTGGCCATTCACCATCGTGCCGCGCACCGACCCCAAGTCGATGATCGAGATCTCCCCCGGAGCCGTGATCTCGATGACCGCATGCATGCGGCTAACGGACTCATCCTCGATGCGCAGGTGGGACGAGGACAGCTTCCCGACCTTGATGATGTCCTGGCTTAGCGTCGTCTTCTGGAGTAGCTGTTCCCCTTTGTAGACTTCAAACGAAAGGGGAACGATCACACCACTGGGCATCGAGATCCTCCCACGCAGTCCGTCGCTGCCTCGCCTCGCCGACCCCCCATGGGTCGCCCGCTGAGTCGACCGATCGTTCCAATGAGCGAACCATCGCCCAACGGATTGTCGGCCCTACGAGGCTGGCTAGCGGCCAATGTGCGTTTCACGGCCGCGGTGTACCGCCTTTTCGCCCCGAAATCAACGGCTTGTGCGTGCGATGTGTGCGGCCCGCGAGAGTTTGTCTAGCGAGGCGCGGCTTTCCGTCGCTCTGCTGCCGCCCGAGGATCCGAGCCAGAGCCCGCTTTCGCGTCGTCCTCGCCGTGATAAGCGGCGTAGTACTGGCGATAGCGCTTCTCTTCTTCATCGACCGCGTTCAGCACCACACCCAAAAGGTGCGCCCCCACAGCAGTCAGGTGCTCGACGGCGCGCTGCACCAGATCGCGCTGCGCTTCGCGCTGACGGACCACCAAGAGCACTCCGTCAACGGCCGATGCCAGCACCGCAGCATCGGTCACAGGCACGGCCGGCGGCGAGTCGATGATCACCCGCTCGAAGTCGCCCGCCAAGCGCTTCAGCAGCGCCCGGAATGCCTCACTGCCCAGAAGCTCGGCGGGATTGGGCGGCAGCGGGCCACTCGGCAAGATCGACAGGTTTTCGTTCTCGGTGGCGCAGATGGCATCCGCCAGATCGGTGTGCAGTGCCAGCACGCTAGTAAGACCTGGCTCTTGTCGCAGCCCGAAGGCAGCAGCCAAGCGCGGCCGACGTAGATCGCAGTCGATAAGCAGGGTCTTTGCCCCGGCCTGCGCAAAGGTGATGCCCAGGCTGGCACAGCACAGCGTCTTGCCCTCGCGAGCGACGGAGCTCGTGACCAAGATCGTCCGCAGCGGGCGATCGGCACCAAAGAACAGCAGGCTTGTCCGCAGGCTGCGAAATGCCTCGGCTAGCGACGATCGCGGCTGGGTGCGAACAAGCTGATCCGAGACCCCTTTACCCGCTACCCTCGGCAGCCGACCGATCAGTGGCACACCCAGCTGCAGCTCGACATCCTCGGGGCTCTTGATCGTCCGATCCAGCGCATCTAGACCGAAGGACAAAAGCAGCCCGAAAAGCAGGGCCAAGACGATCGCCACAGTGACGGCAACTCGCTTGCGCGGGCTCACGGGAACCTTCGGCTGCCGAGCGTAGTCGAGCACTTTCATGTTGCTCAGACTCAGCCGGTACGCCATGCCGGTCTCTTTGCTGCGATTGAGCAACAGCGCGTGCTGTTTCGCCAGGCTCTCCGCGTCGCGGCGCAAGCGGTTGTATTCGATCTCCAGCCTGCTGATTCGCAGGCCTTCTTGCTTGAGTAAAATCAGCTCGCCTTGCACCTTCTTCTCGTCGCGCTCTGCCTCGCCGACGCGCATGCCGGCGGCATCGACCGCGGCCCCGACCTCGCGCTTCAGCTCGCGCAGGATCTGCTCGACTTTGGACGCCTGCTGCTGCAGCTGCGGGTGGCGATCTTCATAGCGGGCCCGCAGCTCAGCCAAGCGCCTCTGCTCTTCGGCGTATACCCGTCGCAGATCGGCCAGAAGCGGCGGAACGTCGATGCCTGTAAGCGGCACCTGCAGCGGGTCCGCATCGCGCAGCGCTCGCAGGCCTTCGAGCTGGCTTTGGCGCTGCAGCTTGCGCAGCCGCACCTCGGCCAGAGCGTCGGTGTACTTGTCGATCTGCCGCGCGACTTGGTTCTGCCGATCTTCCAGACTGACCGACAGCATGTCGTGCTCGCTCTTGAACTGATACAGAGCCAGCTCAGCATCGCGCAGCGCCTTGCGCACACCGTCTAGCTCTTCAGCCAGCTGCTGCGACGTGCGCTGCGTGTACAGCTCGCGATTTTCCGAGGCGCCTTGCACGAATTCATCCGCGACGGCATCGGCGATCTTTTTCGCCCACTGCGGCTGACGATGGCGCGCGGTAATCACCAGCACCCGCGTCTCGGCCACAAGATCCGCGGTGTAGTGAATCAGAAGCTCTTCGGCAGCTTCCTCAACCGACGAGGGCACAGGCTGCGGTGCAAAAAAAGATGGATCGGACAAGAGCTTCAGCCGCCCCACCACGCGCCGCGAAAGCGAGTCGCTGGTCAGCACCTTGCGGCTCGTCTGCAGGAAGTCCTGCATCATGTAAAAGTTTGCCGGCGACGGGTCGACCAGATCGCCCGCGGCGCTGCCCAGCACATGCGGCACACTGGCCTCGATCAAGAGGCTGCTTCGCGTCTCGTACACAGGCGGCTGCGTGCGGGCATAGCCCAGCGCCAAGGCCACGGCGATCGTCGACAGCACGACGAAGAGCAGGCGTCGTTCCCACAGAAGCGCCAGATAGCGGCGAAACTCTGTCGTCTCACCCGCCGCCTTCCGCGACGGGCCGTTGCCTCCCCAAGGCCCCATGCTGCGTGCCCCCGACGATCGCGGTGGCTCGTTCATTCGGCGCCTTTTTTGCCGGGTCCGTCGGTGGGGCCAACCGCTCGGTTTTTTTGCCCGGCCAACACAGCCCGAGGATCGCAGGTCAGCTCGACGCGCATCGCGCTGCGTACGTACCCAGCCGCCTGAAGCGCAGAGACGGCAGGGTGTGTCTCGGCGATGGCATCGAGATACGCGATCCCGTGTCGCGTCGCCGCAAGCGCGATCAGCGAAGCCAAGGCCGCGGTCTCTCCGCCGAGCGCACACAGGCTCTTGCGCTCGCGATCAAAGACCAACGCCGCTTCCGGCTGCGCCGTTCCGCCCGCTTCAGCGACGGTGTAAAGCTGCAGCACAGACAGTCGGGCCGCCAACTTCTGCAGCACCGTCGACCGCTGCGCGTATAAAAGGCGGCTCGGATCCACGGCCGATACCATCGGCAGCGCTTCCGGCAGCGAGACGGCCCGCACAAACGTACCGCTCGTCGGTGGCTCACTCACGCCGTCCACGTCGACTGGCAACGGCAGCGCAGAAGGAGGCCCCGCAAGCGCATAGCGCGCCACAGCCTGCCGACGCGTAAACCCCGCTGCCTGCAGGGCCGCCCCCAGGGTGCTGTCCATCTCGGACACGAACACCGTCAGCTCGGACACTCCAGCCAACGCCGCGGCAGACTGCACCGCATCGACCAGAGCCCGCACCGCGCCGCGCTGCTGCGCCAAAGGCTCGCTGGCCAGCGCGTCGATGTGGGCCACCGATTCATCGGCCAGGTGCTCGACCAAGCAGGTCGCTCCCAGCGTGCCCCCGACATAGCAGGCCCGCGATAGCTTCAGATCCAAGACGCCCAAGGCCACTCGCTCGCGAAGCTGGGCCACCGTCCGCAGCGTCGGCAAGAACTCTCCACGAGCCGCCCGGTTGATCGGCGCCAGCACCTCACGCAGATCGACATCGACTAAAGGACGAAGCTCCATACGTCATTTCACCCGGATGATCCCAATGCGCACTCGTTGATCGGCCTCGTGCTGGCCAGCGGAGACGGTCATACGGGGCCCATCCCCCCCCGGCCAGAAGCCCGTGAAGATTTGATAATAACCCGGCGCTTGGCTCATGCGGCCCACTGGGATGCGGTGTTCATCCGTGATGTACGTTCCGGGCGACCAGTACGACGTCTGGAACTTGCCACCAACCGGCGCGTGATCGCCGTTCCAGCGCGCCCCTGACCCGTCGAAGTGCAGGAAGATCTTGTAGTTCGTCGGGATCGGCGCCAGCACCCGGTAGTACAGGCGCATGACCAGCTCATCGCCGCGGGCGATCTCGGGTGGCGCGTCATAGCCGACCAGCTCAATGCGCTCATCGAACACCACATGGAGAGGCACCCGTGGCTGCGGCGCGATGCTGCCGACGAAGCGGCGCAGCGGGTTCAAGTCGACCTCTCCCGCTAGCAGGCGATTGCTCAGCAGCAGGTACTGCGCATTGCTGTCGTCGACGACGAAGTACGAAAGCCCGCGCAGATGCGCCTCGCGATCGATGCCCCCAAGCTCCGCCGAGCCTGCGATGGCAAAGGTGCGCTCGCCAGGCTGCCCGGCCAGAAACTGCATCAGCTCGGGCAGCGTATACAGCTGCGTGCTGTTCTGGCCATAGATCTTCCCCGAGGCCTGCTGCACAGAAAACAGCGCAAGCTTGCCGCCGCCCAGTTGTTGGTAGCGCGTATACAAGCCGCGATACGACACATGCGAGGCCAGCTGCGGAAATAAGCCATGCACCACCGTCGCCGCAAGCAGAGCCGACAGGCCCATAAGGCCCATAAGGCCGCGCCGCCGCCATGCTCCCGTCGTCCACAGCGTACCCACCAAGACCGCCGCAAACAGCAGCGCCACCGCCAAGAGCCCCTGCCCCACCCAGGCAAGCGGCGGCGGCCAGCGCAGCGTCTCGGTCAGCGTTCCCGCCAGGTACGTTTCAGGCGACTGCGATAGATCGCGGCCGACGATGACCGCGCACAGCCCGGCGCACAGGCCAGCCAGCGCACCGCCCGACTGCCGATCGCGCAGCAGATCCTCGGCATAGCCACCGATCAAGAGCGCCGTCGCCGGCAGCGCGACAAACGGCACATCGCCAACCAGCGACTGATGAAGCGTCAAAAGAAAATACGAAAGAGCAAACCAGCACAGCGGCAGAAGCCGCGCAAAGCGCGCAGCCGCCTCGCCTGCATCCACCGCTACACTCGCCTCGGGGTGCGTCGCCGGGCCTGCCGTGGAAGCCGCCTCTCTTGACGGCCAGAACGAGAGTCGGGAAAACAGCCCAGCCACCGCCACCGGCAAAAGAGCACTCCACGGGAACAACGCAAAGCCCAGCGCCCGCAGCACCGTGTCGACCTGCACATCGCGACTGGCCGGAAGGTGCAGACTGCCGGCGAGCCACGGCGAGTAGCCCGTCGATTTTTCTGTGGGCCCACCTGGCAAGACCCCGACCGCAAGGACCAGCGCCGCCATCACCAGCGACAGCGCCCGCCGCCCGAAAGCCAGCAGCAGCGCCGCCCCAAACACCAGCGCCGCCGCCGCGATCTGCAGGCGCAGGCTCAGCGTGCTCGACGACTTGGCCATCGCCCCCGGCACTACCGATCCGTAGTCGATGATCAAGCGCACCATCGGTACCGCCGCGAGCCCTCCGGCCACGCCAAGCATCGTCGCTATCCCCGTCGCTCGCAGGCTCTGGCGGCCCGCCGCGGATGACCCGTCCGATTCTTCACGCGATAGCAGCCATGAAAGCGCCACCGCGCCCGCTGGCAACATCGCTCCGACCAGCGTCCCGACGGCATAGCTTCCTAGCACCGTCCCCAGCAGCGACAGCAGCACGCCGGCCATCGCCTCGATCCATCCTCGCCCGTGCCGCGGCGCCGATAGCAGCGACAGGCCAAAGACCGAAAATAGCTGCGCCGCAATCGGCAGCAGGGCTTGGCTCGCCAGCCGCGCGCTCATGAAAAACAGAGGCACCGTCAACAGCACCGCTCCGGCGACCACCGCCACCGTCCGCGAGCGCAGCCACACCGCGAACCCAAGCAGTGTCCCCAGCGTCAGCACCGAGAGCGCCAGCATCGGCACGCGCGCTCCGATCTCGTTGACCCCGAACCACTTGATGCCCAAGGCCACAGGCCAAAGAAGGATCCGCGAGCGCAAGCCCGCGAAGGGCTGCGACAGAGACTGCCCGTCAATCGGATTGCTGGCATCGGCCAGCTGCTCCAAAAGGCGCACCTCATGCGGATCCCACAGCCCGTCGCGCGACAGCCGCAGCGTCAAGATCAGTACGGCGACCGCAACCAATAGAAGGCCTGGCCACAGCCACGATGCGAACAGCGGCGAAGGCGCAGGGACGGAAGCCCTGTCCGCTTCACGGAAAGCAGCCGGCGCATCAGCCGCTGGTTCATGCGGCGAATTCGATGACGAGGTCGTTGGCGTCGACATAGAGCCGACGAAACATCGTCCATCTCGCCCCACCCTGGCAACCCCCAATCCCTGCGCCGCTGCTCCAGCACAAAAAACTGTTGACTCCCCCCGTCATGCTGGGCTACTTCTTCCGAGCCTTGCAGCATTCCCCTCTCGGGGCTGTAGCTCATTTGGTAGAGCGCTTGAATGGCATTCAAGAGGTAAGGGGTTCGATTCCCCTCAGCTCCACAAGAAACGCCGGCTGGGCCGGCTCGGGAACCCCGTCGCTTTGGCGATGGGGTTTTGTCGTTTTGGGGGACTAAGAAGCGGGCGGGGAAATGCTGGGGAGTTCTCGCAGGCACGCCGAGCTTGCTGTGCGTGCAGACCCAGCCCGCTGGTACGAGGGGCCCCCTCGGTTCGCGGCGGCTTGGCCTGGGTCAAGACAGGTCGGAGCTAGCTGCGAATGCGAATGTTGTAGGTCAAAATGGCGAGGTTCTTGAGCACGTTGGGCACGCGTCGCACCAAGTTGATCGACGGTGGACGCTTCTCGGCGATGCGCACGGGGATCTCGCGCACCCTTTTCCCTTCGCGCTCAGCGCGGATGACAAATTCGGACGCGAACAGGTCCTTTTCGACCATGCAGTGCTCGACGGTGGGCAGCAGCGCTTGACGTCGAAAGGCCTTCAGCCCGTGCGTGTCCGTGCCGGTAAAGCCGACCAGCACACGCAGCATGCCGTTGATCGTCTTCGTTGCCGCGCGACGCAAAAGCGGCCGACGATCGTCGGCGCCGGCCATGGCCTTGGAGCCAACGACGAGCTCTGCCTCGCCCGAGGTCAAAAGCGGCAGCGCGCGAGTGTAGAAGTCGACATCGCAGAGGTCGATCTCGTCGCACAAGACATACGTCCCGCGGGCGCGCAGGATGCCCGCTTTCAGCGCCGCGCCATAGTCAGGCCGCCCCAGCGAGTGAAGCTGCACCTGTGGATAGCGCTCGGCCAGCGCTCGCCCCACCTGCACCGTGCCATCCCGCGAGCCGTTCTCGCTGAGCAAGATTTCGTAGCGCGCAAACAGCGGCTCGTGCTGCGCCGCACGCTGCAAGCGCTCGACGAGATCGACGATGGCAGCATGCAGGATGCCTTCTTCGTTGTAGATGGGAATGACGATAGAGAGTGCGGGATCGTCGTGAGATGCCATGGCCAGTCTGTGCGTCGGAAGGTCTATGGGTAAGAAGTGCGGAAGCCCCGCGGGGATCCGAGGGTTTTCGGGCCCGCTACGACGGGGAACGCGGCGGCGCGTACTGCGAAGAGAGCAGCCGTGCTACGTCACGACCCAGCATCATGCAGTCTTCCATCGAGTTATAGGTCCAGCTGCCGTAGCGCCCGCGGGGAAAGATCTGGTGTGACTCTAGAAACGGCACCAGCCGCGCCAGCGCCTCGTAGTACGCGTGGTCAAACACGACATAGGCATACTCGATCTCGCGCAGCTCAGCGAACAAGATGTCGTCGACGCTGCCTAGCACGCCGGCCGCCACCAGGGCCGCTGCGACGCGCGGCATCAGGCGCGTCATATCCGGCGTCGGTCCGCGCTCGGACAGCTCGACGTACAGCGAGCCGCAGCCAGCAGGCGCCATCGACGGCACGGCATTGGTGTACACGCCCACGCGATAGAACGGGTACTGCTCTTCGGGCACGTACAGCCAGTGATAGTCCGCGACGGGCGGCACCCGTGTCGCGACATTGAGATAGCGCACGGGCGTGCAGCGCAGGCGCTCGGCCCAGCTCACAAGCTCGGCAGGCAGATCGACGATGCGACGGCACAGCTCCGGCAACGGCAGCGTCGCCACCACGGCACGATAGGGCCTCCGCTCGCCGTTTATCACCGCTTCCCGTCGTGCCAGGTTCACCTCTTCCAGCGCGGCTCCGGTCATCAGCCGCTCCGCGGGCAAGCGTGAAAGCAGGCGCTGCACCAGCGCTTCGATCCCCCCTTGCGCCGGGTATAAAAAGTGCGCGTTATAGCCCAGCTCTGGAGGGCTATCACCGACGGCGCCACGCACCACCTGTTCCAGCGAGGGGATGGGCACAAAGCGACTGCACCAAGCCGCCGTGATCTCACGCGGGTGAACGCCCCACAGCTTGGCGTTGTACGGGATCATGAAGTGACGGGCGATGCCGGGGCCAAACTGCTGCAGGCAAAACGCCTCGAAGTCTGCGACGGGCGGCAAGCCCTTGTCCCCCGCCTGGACCCGCGCCGTGTGCGACTCGATGAAGCCCAGCAGACACTCGCTGATGACGCCCGACGGCAGCCCATGCAGGTTCGCCTGAAACGGGTACCGAATCAGCGAGCCATGGCTAAAGATGCGGGCCTTGCGCGCCACCGGCAAAAGCGCGCGACTGGGCGCATCGCCGGGAAACAGCTCAGCCACCAGCGATGAGATCCCCGGATCGCGCAGGTGCAGCCAGTGACCGGTCTTGTCGAAATAGAAGCCGCGGATCGACTCGGTGCGCGCGTGCCCGCCCGGACGGCTGGCCTGCTCGAAGAGTCGCCAGGGTACGCCGCCCACAGCGGTTGGCGCGGCCTCGTGCGTGGACTCATCCCGCGTGCTCTGCCCGTGCTGCTGCAAGTGCAAAGCCGTCGACAGGCCCGTCAGTCCACCACCGATGATAAGAACCTCGTTCAAGCCCGAGCTTGATAGCACACCTAATCGCGGCTTCTCATCGCAAAACGGCATATATAATGCGCCGCGACTTCGTCACCCATCGAGGCCATCTGGGCGCTTTCTTTCCGACGTCGATTCGTCGCAGGAACGCCGGCAGCGATGCCCGCAAAAACAGATGGTCCCGCCCAACCGGTACCGAAACAGGAGATCCAAGCCATGCACACGAACACGCGAGCCTCAGGGGAAAAGCCGCTGCGACAGACGCTGTTCAAAAAAGCCCTGGTGTCGCTCGGCCTGTCGGCAGCGCTTCTGGGCGGCGGCTGTGGCCGCAGCGAGACCCCCGGCTCCATCATCTTTTCGTGGGTCCTGATCAAGGCCAGCAACCCCGACCCAACGAAAGCCCCCGCCGAGCGCTGCCCCGACGTCGGCGTGGCCAAGGTGCGGCTTGAGATCGGCCCGAAGTACATCTTTGACTACGACTGTCCGCAGAACGCAGCGCAGAGCCTCACCGTGCCCGCCGACCACTACCATGTCCGAGTGAGCGCGCTCAGCACCGCCGGCACGCTGCTTCAGACCAAGGAATTCCCCAACCTGTACGTCTTCGGCAGCACCAAGCTTGGCGAAGTCCGCCTGTCGATTCCCTAAGAGCTTGTTTCTGCGGCGCGGCTAGTTCGATTCCTGGCGGTCGTCGGGGCGATAGCCGGGGGCGTGGTGTTCGGTGAGCTCCGCCAAGTCGTCCCGGCGACGGGTGGGGCAGGTGCCCGGCCCAGCCCAGGTATACGGCAGCTTGTCGGTGATCCAGGTGGCCGTGTTCGTGTGCTCGGCGATGTACTGCGGCGTGTACTGCACCGTCCAGTCGCTCCGCCCGAGCGTGTACAGATCGCCGCCGGGCTGCGAGTTGGCATCCAGGGCTGCAAAGAACGGCGCATACGCCGGGTCCTTGCGCAGACGGTTCAGGATTTCGAGCTTCTTGGCCTGCGCCGAAATCGGCCCGGTCCAGCCGCCGCTGGCTTGCTCGACCTCAGCACGCAGCGCAGGAGGCAAGAACTCCAGCGCCGAAGCGTACCCCAGGTTTCCATCGCTCAGGCCCGCCGGCCCCATCAGCTTCATCTGAAACTGGTTTGTCGGGTTCAAGTCGTGTAGCTCCGCCAGCGGCCCCACCCCCATCAAGCGGCCCAGCGTCCAGTCCGTGTCGTGCCCCATCGCGATGGTTGACAGCGCCCCGCCGGCCCCACCCCCCTGCAGCGTCCCGTTTCCTAGGATCTCGGGCCCATTGCCCGCCGTGCCGCCAAACGGATCCAGCTCCAAGAAGAACTCCGGCGGCACCCGCCCCCCCGTACGCGCCGAAGCCGCCGTCGCCCAGACCACATGCTGCTCCGACCCGTAATACCCACTCTGCCGCGCCAAGTCCCGCAAATCCCCCGTCCCCTGTACTTGAGCGTCCCCTGCCGCGTTCTGCAGGTTGCCGTAGCCGAGGGCGTCGTCGGTGTTTTTGCGGGTGCGCCACTGGTCGAGCAGCTGGTTGATTTCGGCTTCGCTCTTGCCGGCGAACATCGCATCGAACTCGGCGCCGAGGGACTGGACCTCGACGCGGATGTTGTTCGAGGTGACGGTGATGCGGCCGTCCGGGCCGACGACGGTCTGGATGCCATAGGCGCCCAGGTTCTGCGGATAGTCGGGGGGAAGCTCGCCTTGGCTCCACTGCACGCCGCCGGACGCCGGCCCGCCCTGGCCGTTCTGCGCCGAGTCGGTCGCCGCGACGTTCATCGCGATGGGCTGGCCACGCGCCCCGACGAGCTGGACGGGTACGGCGCCGTGCTGCTCGACTTCGGCCTGGGCTTGCTTGTTGAGCTGATTCGTCGGCAGCGACAGCGGCTTCATCCCCAGGCTGGCGCCGCCCTCGACATGGGCCTGCGTGGCCTCGACACCACGAGTCCCCTGCTCGCCGCCTGCGTCTTGCCACTGGCGCAGCGCCTTGTGAATCGCCGACGGCTCGCCCTGCCCTGCCCCACCGTGTGTCGCGCCCGGCCCGACCGGAGCCTCCTCGCGCGCCTCGGCCCGCCGTCCCTGGCCTTCGTGCTGGCTCGCAAAGAGGCGCTTGGCCAGCGTCGGTTTCTGGTCGTTCTGGTCTTCCTTCTGTCGGTCCTTGTGAATCGGCATTGCGGCTCCTTTCCCGTCGGTCCTTCAGCGCAGAAAGCGGCACGGAAACCAGCGTCTTCGTTCGCTCCCCCTGCGGCCCCGCCCCTTCGCTTCCCCCTTCGGCCCCCCGAAAAAGCCCCGGCCCTCGCCAGACAGTGTCGCACAACTGGCTCGGTGAGGACGGGAGGACGACGCGAAGGCGCTGCGGCGACGACGCGGTGACGCGTCGAGGACGACGTGATGCGGATGCGGCGGCGCTGCGGTCAGGAGCCGGCGAGGACGGGATCAAACATGGACAGGGGGAGGCGGCGGGCGGAATCGCGGCGAACGGGGCGGGGGCTTAGCCGCGCTTTTCGGCGGCGGCGCGCAGCATCTCGATGCGCTGCTTGAGAGCCTGCGCCTCGGCCTCCGCTTGCGAAAGTGCGCGAGCGGCGTCTTGTCGTGCGGCCTCTTGCGCGGCTTCTTCGTCTGCCTGGCGCTTGGCGGCGGCGCGATCTTCTTCGGCTTCGGCAAGCTGGGCGCGGGCGGCGGCGACGGCTTCTTCGGCAGCGGCGAGCGATAGGGTCTGGCCGCGACTGCGACTGCCGCCCACGCGGAAGAACGACAGCGCAAAGTCAGGCCCTTGATCGAGGGCACCGAGCGCGGCCCACAGCGTGCGCCGGCCGGCATTGACCGTGTCAAACAGCTTGGCGCGCTTGTCGGCGCGGAAGTCGCGCAGCGCCTGGATGACCTGATCCTGGGCGGCGACGGCGTCGCGACCCTCTTTGACGGCCTGCCCCAGCGGCGTGGCCAAGGCGGATAGTGCGGGGTCGGGATCGCGCTTGAGCGACTCGATCCAGGGCTCGACGATGGCAAGCTCGGCGCGCAGGCCCAGACGGATGAGGGCGTGCGGGGACAGGCCGCCATAAAAGCGCTGATACAGGGTGTGCTCGGTCTTGCCGCGGGTCAGACGGGCGATGACGCTCTTGTGCTCGGTGACGGCGGCATCCAGATCCAAGTTGCGCAGGGCGATGCCGGCGTCGGCTTCAATCTGGCGCTCGGTGAGCTTGGCTTCGATGGCGAGCCCGGCGCGGGCGTCGGCAAGCAGGCTCTCGGCGAGGGCAAGCTGGGCTTTGGCCAGGGGGCTCTGGCGGATGCGGACGGCGGTGTACAGGCACTCGTCCACAAGCTCGCGAAGGGGCATGCGATCGGGGTCGAGGGTGCGGGGTCCGGCCATTGGGAGTTCCTTTCGTGGGGGGGGATGGGGAGAAGATAGCAAGGGGTTTTGCAGACGCCAGGGCTGCAGTGAGACTTATTGGATCAGCCGCTGGGGGCGGGGGGGCTTTGAGGGGGACTGGCTTTGAGGGGGACTCGCTGAGGGGGGCTGCCCTGGGGACTGGCTGCAGGGGGGGACTCGCTGAGGGGGGCTGCCCTGGGGACTGGCTGCAGGGGGCTGCACGGTTGGGGCCCCCGCGGACGCGAATCTTTTTTCGAGCCGGGACACGTCTCGAAAAAAGACTCGCTGCGGCCCCAACCTCCGGGCGCGGAGTTGCAGTGCGTACAGCGGTCCCTGGGGCGGCGAAAGGTCGAGACTGCAGTACGTACAGCGGTCCCTGGGATGGCGGAGGGTCAAGGGTGCAGTACGTACAGCGGTCGGCGGAGGGCCGGAGGCGTGGGGTTGCAGTACGTACAGCGGTCGGCGGAGGGCCGAAGGCGCGCGGCTGCAGTACGTACAGCGGGCGGTGGAGGAGCGGAGGCGCGGGGCTTCAGTACGTACAGCGGTCGGCGGTTTGGTGGAAGCGTGGGGTTGCAGTATGTACAGCGGTCGGTGGAGGACCGGAGGCGTGGGGTTGCAGTGCGTACAGCGGGCGGCGGAGGGCCGGAGGCGCGGGGTTGCAGTGCGTACAGCGGGCGGTGGAGGACCGGAGGCGTGGGGTTGCAGTGCGTACAGCGATGCCTGGTTTAGGGGGTGCGGTCGATGGCAGGGCGGGCGGCGGGCGGTGGATTGAGGGGGGCGGAGGGGGGCGGTTGCGGTGGGGGGTGTGGAGGGGGGTCAGGGGGTTGGGGAGGGGTCGATGCGGAAGGCGGCGTAGCCGACGACTTCGGTGCGGGGGCCGGCGGTGTCGCCGGAGTTTCGGAGGTCGAGGAGGCGCAGGCGGAGGCCTTTTTTGCGGGCCAGCCAGGAAAGACCGTTGATGGCGGCGCAGCCACAGGCCTGGTCGCCATCGAGGCTGGTGTCGAGGGCCACGATGCGCTCGGCGGTATCGGCATCGACGCGGCGGGCGACGGTATAGGGCAGGTAGTGCGAGAGGTCTGAGCTTACGACGAGCAGCGTCTCGGGCCCGCCCCATAGGGCGTCGAGGACGGCGCCGACCTGCTCGGGGGGGGCGTCGCTGACCAGGAGAGGCACGATGCGGACGGGTCCCAGCACTTCGAGCAAAAACGGCAGCTGCACTTCCAGGCAGTGCTCGGGGATGTGGGCCTGGGGGCTGTCGCGGATGAGGCGGGGGTCGGCGCGGGACAGAACGTCGAGGTCGACATCCAGGCCGCCGAGCGGGGTCTCGAAGCGAGCAAAGCCGGAGCTTGCCACCAACGGGACATAGAGGCGATGGGCAGGCCCGATCAAGACGACGCGCTCGATCTGCCCGCGCAGCGGCGAAAGCAGGCGATAGGCGGACGCGGCGACGGGGCCGGAATAGACATACCCGGCATGGGGCACGAGGACGGCCTTGGGCGGCGCGGCGGGCAAATCGGACGCGGGCTCGGCGGCCAGGGCGGACGGGGCGGCGTGCGAGAGCAGCCGTTGCACCTGGGCTCTGAGTGCATCTTTTTCGCGGGGGTAAAACATGCCGGCAACAGCGGGTGGGCGGCTTGTTGTGGGGCGCATGCTTCTAACGTGCGGGGCGCCACGCTTCGATGCAAGGGCCGTCTGCAGACGGGCTAGGATGAAGGCATCCCCGCGCAAGGAGCGAGAGCATGTGCGATACGGCTGTCTGGGTCACTGCCTCGGGCGTGTTCTTCGCCAAGAATTCGGATCGCGACCTCAACGAGGCGCAGCACCTGGACGCGCAGCCGGCCCGCGAATACAAAGCGGACTCGCTGGTGCGCTGCTCGCAGCAGGTGATTCCGCAAGCGCGACGCACGCACGCGGTCTTGCTGTCGCGGCCGTACTGGAGCTGGGGGGCAGAGATCGCGACCAACGAGCACGGCGTCACGGTCGGCAACGAGGCGGTGTTTACCCACATGCAGGTGCCGCGGCAGGGCCTAAGCGGCATGGATCTGGTGCGGCTGGCCGTCGAGCGCGGCGAAACAGCGGACGAGGCGGTGGCGGTGCTTTCGGGGCTGCTGAGCCGCCACGCGCAAGGGGGGCTGTGCGGCCACGAAAATCCGGGCTTTCGCTACTTCAGCAGCTTCCTGGTGGCGGACCGCAAGACGGCCTTTGTCGTCGAGACCTGCGGGCCCGAGATCGCGCACGAGCGGGTGCCAGTGGGGACGGGGTATGCGATCTCAAACGGGCTGTCGCTTGCGCACAGGATGGCGCGGCATGAAAACGCGCTGTACAGATGGGCCAGTCGCTGCCGGCTGCGACGGGCGCGGACGCGCATGCACCTGGATCGGCTGACGGCGCCGCAGGGTGGGATGCTGGATCGCGCGGCGGCCGATGCGACGCTGCGCTCGCTGATGGCGATGCTGCGCGATCACGGCGAGCCCGAGGGAGACGATCCGGGGACGATTCGCTACGACCGGCTGTTTGGCGGGCTGGCGGCGCCGTGCGTGCATGCCGGGGGCATGCTGGCGGCCAGTCAGACGACGGCGTCGTGGGTGGCGCAGCTTGGCGGGGCGGGCGGCGATCGGCACTTTGTCACAGCGACGGCGGCGCCGTGTACGGGGCTGTTTAAGCCGGTGGCGGTGACGGCTCCGCTTCCTGGGGCGCTTGTGGGGACGCAGCCGAGCGATGGGGTCGAGACGGTGGGGCCTCCGTCCCTGTTCTGGCAGCACGAGCGGCTGCATCGCGCGGTGCTGCGCGATCCGGCGCGGCTGCTGGCGCTGTACCGCGACGAGCGCGACGCGCTGGAAGCGCGCTTTGTGACGGAGTCAACGCCGCAAGAGGAGGCCTTTTCGCTGGGCTGGCAGCGCTTGGCGGAGTGGACGCTGCGGGTCGAGCGGGCTCTTGGGGCGCAGGATGCGCAGAGGGGACGACGGCACAGCACGCTGCCCGGCTGGGTCGAGCGATACCTGCAGAATCGCAGCGAGCGCGCGGGCCTGATCCCCGGACGACGCAAGAGCCACCGACCGCCGTATCGCGAGCCGGGACCGCTTTAGGAGATGGGCTCGGCGCGGTGGGGGTCTTCGGGCCGCGCATTTCGCGGGAGGATGGGTGTACGCTGCAGGGCGTCTTCTTCGAGGCAGACATGCTGTTCATCGGACTTTTGGTTTCGCTGTACATCGCATATGGCGCCTTTCAGCGACAGGCGCTGACGGCGGGCGGAGCGATCTGGGCGGTGGTGGTCGGCACGACGCTGTTTGGCCTGGGCGGCGGTGTGCCAGGGCTGGCCTTGGTGGCCTTTTTCCTGTCGAGCACGGCGCTGTCGCGGCACCGGCAGGCGGAAAAAGAGCGGCGGACGGGCGACCTGGTCGAAAAAGGCGGGCAGCGGGATGCCTACCAAGTGCTGGCGAACGGCGGACCGGCGGCGCTGTTCGCGCTCTTGTATGGGCTGTCTGGGCAGCCGGCGTTTTACGTCGGGGCGCTCTCGGCTCTGGCAGCGGCCACGGCGGACACCTGGGCGACCGAGATTGGCCTGTTGTCGAAGTCGCCGCCGCGACACCTTTTGACGTTTCAGGAAGTGCCGGCAGGCACCTCGGGGGCGGTCAGCGAAAGCGGCCTATGGGCGACGCTGGCGGGCGCGCTGTTCATCGGTTTTCTGACAGCGCTTGAGCCCAGCGAAGGCGCGCTGGGGCGGGCGCTGGTGGTGACGCTCGGCGGGCTGCTCGGCGGAACCGCGGACTCGGTCATCGGCGCGTTTCTGCAAGAGCAGCGACAGTGCCTGTCCTGCGGCCAGGCAACGGAGCAAAAGCGACATGCCTGCGGTGGCGAGACGCTGGTCATCGCGGGCCTGCCAGGCTGCGACAACGACGCGGTCAATGCCCTGGCCACGGCCTGGGGCGGGACGGCGGCGGCCATCCTGTGGGCATTGCTTGCTCGCTGATCGGCGAGTTTGCTAGCGTGTCGCCGCGTTTTCGCGAGGCCGGCTGGACGGTCATGGCCATCGCCGAGCCGGCATCCTACGCTGAACACAAACCTTCCACTTCGACGGGAGCACACAGACGATGCGAGAAGCATTCATCCTAGAGGCGGCGCGGACGCCGCGCGGTCGCGGCAAAGCAGGCAAAGGCGGGCTGTCCTCGGTTCACCCGCAAGAGCTGATGGCACAGGCGCTGAACCGAACGCTGGAAAAAGCCGGCGGCGTGCCGTCGCAAGACGTCCGCGACGTGGTGCTGGGCATCGTGTCGCAGGTGGGTGAGCAGGGTGCATGCCTGGCGCGCAACGCCGTCTTGGCCGCGGGCTGGTCGCAGGATGTGACGGGCACGACGGTGAACCGCTACTGCGGCTCGGGCCTGCAGGCGGTGAACTTTGCGGCGATGGCGATCATGGCGGGGCAGAGCGAGCTGGCCGTCGGCGGCGGCGTCGAGAGCATGTCGCGCGTGGCCATGGGCGCCGATGGCGCGGGCATCGACGGCAACAACCCGACCCTGCGCAAGAAGATCTTCCAGGTGCCGCAGGGCATCTCGGCCGACCTGATCGCGACGCTGGAAGGCTTTTCGCGCGCCGATGTCGATGGCTTTGCGCTGCGCAGTCAAAAGAACGCGGCGGTGGCGATCGCCGAAGGCCGCTTCCAGAAGAGCCTGTTTGCGGTGAAGGATCCCGAGACGGGCAAGGTGCTCTTGGAAAAAGACGAGCACCCGCGCGCCGACACGACGCTCGAAGGCCTGGCGCAGCTTCAGCCGGCCTTCCTGGCGATGGGGGCGATGCCGATGGGTCTGCAGGGCGAGACGGCGGATCAGCTGGCGCTCAAGCGGTATCCGCAGCTCTCGGCGATCCAGCACGTGCATACGGCCGGCAATTCAAGCGGCATCGTCGATGGCGCCTGTGCGGTGCTGATCGGCTCGGCCGACTATGCCAAGGCGCACGGGCTTAGGCCGCGGGCCAAGATTCGCGCGACGGCGACGGCGGGGGCCGAGCCGGTGATCATGCTGACGGCGCCGGCTCCGGCTTCGCAGCGGGCGCTTTCGCTGGCCGGCATGCAGGCGCGCGATATCGATCTGTGGGAGATCAACGAAGCGTTCGCGACGGTGCCGCTGCAGACGATCCGCGCGCTCGACATCGACCCCGATCGCGTCAACGTAAACGGCGGCGCGATTGCGCTGGGGCACCCGCTGGGGGCGACGGGGGCGATCCTTCTGACGACAGCGCTGGATGAGCTAGAGCGCACCGGCAAGGCGACGGCGCTGATCACGCTGTGCATCGGCGGCGGCATGGGCATCGCGACGATCATCGAGCGCTGCTAGCGTCTGCTGCGCGGCCAGGCGCTGCGATAGCGCCCACAGCGGGCTCGGCGCCGCGGCGTGCAAGAGCACGCTCTGGTGATCGCCGGGCAGGCGGGGGAAGTGGCGCAACAGGGCCTGCTTGACGTGCGCAGCGCGCAGCGAGCCGTGATCGGCGATGCGGCGGAGCTCGTCCTGGAAGGCGAAGTACGAAGCCGAGCTGACCAAGGCGAGCCAGAAGTTCTGTAGCTGCGGCGGCCCGCCGAGCGGCGTATGCGACTGATAGTAGGCAGCGATCTGCTCGCTGAGCGGGGTCAGCAGGCCTTCGGTGTAGTCGTGGACTTGTTCGCCGTCTTGCGCGAAGCACAGATGAATGCGCACCTGGGACGGCAGGGGATAGCGCAGAAGCCCACGCACCAGGGAGGGGTTTTTGCTGTGCGGATCGCCGGCAAACAGCGCGGACCGAGCGCGCAGATCTTCGAGCCCGTCGGGCATAAACGGCCGGGCAAAGCCCATGCGCAGGCGACCCAGCGCCGACTGATCATCCGGGCCGCGATAGCCGTGCCAGGGCGTGTCGATGGCGTAGAGCTCCACCGGGCCCAGGCGGGGCAGGAAGCCCTCTGCCGCCAAGAGGTTGAGGGCCAAGCGGGCGATCAAGCCACCTGCGCTGTGCGCGACGATGTGTAGCTCGCGACCGCGGCGCAGGGGGTGTGCCATAAGCCGCGCAACCTCGCGGGCCAGGCCGGCGCCGTTTTCGCGAATGCGAGTGCCCATGTCGTCGAAGAACAGGGCGTACACCTGATAGCCGGCGTGCTGCAGCCGATCGCCCATGGCGCGCAGATCGGCAGGATGCCCGGACAGACCATGCACCAGCAGCACGGGCGGCCGGCTGTTGAGATCGCCGAGGCCCTGCGAGGACACAGCATAGAGTCGCGCGGTGCGTCCGGGGCCGAGCAGCGCCTCTTCCTCGCAGTCAGGCGACAGCGCATGCAGGAGCCAGCCATTGGGTACATCCGGCCGAGCCGAGCCACAGACGGTGGCATGGGCCGCGCGAGGACCGCGCGACAGACAGGTGATGAGTGCGAGTGCGATGCAGATGGGGAGCGCAGGGCTGCGGGAGTAGATGCTCATGCCGTAAGGCCTCCTCATCTAGTTAGATACTCAATGTGCGGCGCACGATTCATAGATTATCTAAATGGATAAGCCAGGGGCTTACCGCTGGACACGACGTCGATCGGCCCAGGCACGACGGGCACGATGGGCTGCAGCCACTGACACAAACGCAGCACAGTGATCGCAGGTAGCGGCAGCAAGACAGGCGGTCTCGCGGTACCTTATCGCCTGTGACGGCACCCACTTCGCACGATCCAGCGACGCGATCTCCCGCGCTGCATGCTCTGCCCGCCACAGACGGGGTTTCCGGCGGGCAGCGAATCCCCACACACGATCTCAGTCGGTATGGCTGGCTGTCCGTCGGCGCAGCGGTGCTGACGCTGGGCCTCAAGAGCGGAGCGTGGCTGGCCACGGGCTCGGTGGGGCTGATGTCCGATGCCCTTGAGTCGCTGGTCAACTTGGCGGCGGGCTTGCTGGCGGTGTACTCGCTGCGGCTTGCGGCGCAGCCTCCCGATGAAGGGCACCCGCTGGGACACGGCAAGGTCGAGTACTTCACGAGCGGCATCGAGGGCGCGCTGATCCTGTTTGCGGCGGGCGGCATTTTGCTTTCGGCCCTGCCGCGCCTTTTGCACCCGCTGCCGGTGAGCAAGCTGGATCTGGGCCTGGTGCTCTCGATGGCGGCGACGGCGATCAACGCGCTGGTCGGGCTGCTCTTGATCCGCGTCGGACGCCGGCACGAAAGCGTGGCGCTGGAAGCCGACGGTCAGCACCTGATGACCGATGTCTGGACGTCGGTGGGCGTGCTCGCAGGCTTGGTGCTGGTGCGCTTTTCAGGCTGGCTGATCGTCGATCCGCTGATCGCCTGCGCCGTGGCCGTTCACATCATCGCCATCGGCCTGGGGCTTGTGCGCCGCTCGATCGGCGGCCTGATGGACTCGGCACTGCCGACGGAGGAGCGCAGCACCATCGAACAAGTGCTGGCCGACTTTCGACGACGCGGTCTGGACTTTCACGCGCTGCGCACCCACATGGCGGGACGACGACGCTTCGTGTCGCTGCACGTGCTGGTGCCCCCAGATATCACCGTGCAAGCGGGGCACGCTCTAGCCGAGGAAGTCGAGCGCGCGATCCGAGATCGGCTGCCGCGGTCCGTGGTGTTTACCCACGTCGAGCCGCTTGGCAGTCCAGAATCAAACGCAGACATCCCGCTCGATCGCAGCTGACCGACCCGATAGAGACCGGGCTCGCGTGCGATTCGGCGGAATGTGCTGGAGGAAAGTAAAAGG
The DNA here is from genome assembly GCA_016794505.1 of Myxococcales bacterium. Lineage (GTDB taxonomy): Bacteria > Myxococcota_A > Polyangia > Palsa-1104 > JAEUJZ01 > JAEUJZ01. The sequence goes on along the minus strand of JAEUJZ010000180.1, from coordinate 83,729 downwards.
AAGCGCGCTTAGGCGTAGGGAAGAAGCAGCGCAATCTGCTTCTCGTTGGACTTATGCACCACTTTGGTGCCGACCAGCTTGCGCTTGCGCTTCTTCGATTCATGCGTCAAGAGGTGGCTCTTGTGCGCTTGCTTGTGCTTGAAGTGACCGTTGGCAGTGCGCTTGAAGCGCTTCTTTGCAGCGGAATGGGACTTTTGCTTCGGCATGGCGTGAATCCTAACAGCCTTTCACCGCACTGCGGCGAGAATCTGCGACGAGAGTTGTAGGCGCGCGCGGGCTTGAACCGCGGACCCCTACCGTGTCAAGGTAGTGCTCTACCACTGAGCTACGCGCCTGGGTACTGGGAACCAACACTCTCTATTCCGTCGGGCCTGCTGAAGTCAACAGAATTTCTTGTCTCTGCTGCACATTCTTCGCGCTCAACAACCGCTCACCACACAGCCCTGTCTGAGGGCATGCAAAGAGCCAGCGCTGCAGGCCGCGGCGGGTCCTAGTGCGCCTTTTTCTCTCGGGCCTTCACCGTCGGAGCAGCAGCGGCCGGAGCGGCAGCGGCCTTGCTTTCGGCTCGTGCCGCGCGTGCCGTGGCACGACGGCGAACGATGCGCGCCTTCAAACGAGACTGCGCCTTGCGGCGACGCATCTTGGGGCTATTGCGACTATCACCACGACCCATCGAAATCCTCCTCGAACTGCGCTTTCTAAGACGAGAACGGCGCATAACTCTGCGCGAACAGGGCTGCGGGTGTCAATCGTCTCGTTGCAAAAATGTGGGCTGCTGTTGCGAGGTCGCGCAGGGCGCATGGATAATGGCCTCGTGCGATCGCTCTCACCGCTGCGCATCGACTGGCTCGTCGCGTCCCCGTTTGAAGCAAGCCCGCCGCTGCCGTTGATTGATGCCCCCGGCCGAGTCGCGCTGTCGTCCTGCCCTGGACGCAGCGAAGTCAGCGGCGACGTCGAAGAGGATCTCGCGACGATCCTGTCGGTCGGCATCGGGACGGTGGTCTCGCTGGTCTCGGACGCCGAGATGGCGATGTATGGCGTCTTGGGTCTGCGCAGCGCGCTGCGCATGGCGGGGCTGCGCAGCGTTCACTTCGTCATTGAAGACAAGCAGGCCCCCGCCGATCTGCAGGCCACCCGAGCGCTGTGCATGTCGCTATTGCGCCTTCTGGGCGAGGGGGAGAATATCCTGCTTCACTGCATCGGAGGCTGGGGTCGCTCGGGCACCATCGCAGCGTGCCTGTTGACGCATCAGGGCTATGACGCCGAGGCTGCGGTGGACCTCGTTCGCCAGGCACGAAGCCCATACTGCGTCGAGACAACCCGCCAGTTCAGCTTCGTGCGGACGTACGCTCGTTCGCTGCAAGACCCGCAGACGGGCACGCAGCGCGTCTATTGCATCGTGCCGCGCAGCGCCCTGGGCCAGCGCCTGCGCGGAGAAGCCGCGGCGCGCACGCTCACTGCGATCAGCGATGGAGAACTGCTCTCGGCAGCGGACCTTGCAGAGCGGATGCGAGCCCAGCTTGCCGAAGGCGGCGGGGCGGATAGCCACGCACAGCTTTCGATCCTATCCGGCGAGCGCAGCGTGAACGATCGAGGCAGCGAGACACTGTCGGTCGATCGAGCGCTGGTGCATGACGGCAAGCGCTGGCGCGCCATGCCCTTTTCCGATCTTCTGATCGCCTCGGGCACTTGGTCGTAAGCGCCCGGTGCCGGTTTGGTTCGACTGCGCCATACGCTGCTTAGGCGGCTGGGGCGGACAGCTTTCCACCGCACTTCTTGCAGAACACCGCGTCGGCATCGTTGCGGGTGGTGCAGCCAGGACAGGCGCGCGGGTCGGCGGCGGATTCAGGAGCGGTCGCTGCGGGCAACGCCCCAGCCGGCTCTGCGCTTTGACCGGGGGCCGTGGGCGTGTTGGCGCAATCGCCGCTGGGGGCAGCCACTTCGGTCGACGGGCTTTCGGGGGCAGGCGCCTTGGGCGCCGTCGATAGCCCGCGAGCGGCACGGCGGGCCTTTAGATCCGCCTCGATCTGGCTGCGATAGGTCTCGCCTTGATCAAGCTGACGCAGCACACGCACAGCTCGCTCGCGATAGCGAGTGCGAATCTCGCCGTAGTCGTCCGTCGAGATCTTGCCCATCGCATGATCCAATTCCAGCTCTTTGATCGCGCGCTTGAGGATGAAGTACTCGCGCTCTAGCTCTTTTTTCCGGCGGCCACTTGCGGCGAGCGCCTCGCTCTGTTCGGCGGCGCTGCTGGTGGCAACCAAGGCTCGGGCGGACTCAAACAGCAGCCGCGCGACCCACAAGAGCGCCCCCAGCGACAAAGACAACGCAATACCAGGGCCGCTCAGCCGACCGCCGCCGATCAAAGCCGTAAAGATCGCCAGCGATCCAAGGATGGCGACGAGATAGACAGGATAAAAGGGCAGCCTAGTTGAGGTCATCGAGGTCGTCATCGAGGCGATCGAGGTACTTCTGATCCGCCTTCGGATCGTTGGTCTTATCGGCAGCGCTGGCTTGCGCCTTCTTTTCGGCCGCGTCGGCGAGCCGCTGGTTCTCGCGCCAGCGACGAGCCAGGATCGAAAGCCCGGCCGCGGCGCCAACCAGCGCCATCACCGGGATCAGCCAGGCCAAGCGGTTAAAGCCGGTGTCGACGGGAACCACCAGCGCCGACTCACCGGGGTAGCGCGAGATGAAGGCTTTGACGATCTCCTCACGCGCCTTGCCTTGGTCGATCAGGTCCGCGATAAACGCTCGCTCTTTGGCGGCGAAGCCACAGGTACACTCGGCCAAGGTCTGACGACCGCAGCCACACATGCAGACCAGCGACTTGCGCAAGTCGCGCTCTAGCTCGTTTCTGGGCGGCGTTGGAAACGCGCTGCCCGCCGAAGACATATGCGTGCTGGAGTCCCCCGCCGCAGCCAAGGTCAGCGCCTGTGCCTGACCTGGCAAGGCCAGGCACAGAAGCAAGCCCGCCGTCGCGACCGCTCCTGCCGCGCCCTCTGCCTTGTCGGCGCCTTTTTCTGCCAGGGCATACGCGCGCTCGGGAAGAAACGCGATCACCGTGCCCAAGATCAGCAGGGCAAAGCCAAACCACACCCAGTTCACCAGCGGGTTCAGAATGATCTTGATGCTGGCCAATCCGGATTCACCGTCGATGCCATTCAAGATGATGTACAGGTCCTCGCGAAGGCTCTCTTTGATCGTGACCATGGTGCGCGGGGGCTCTTCTTCGTGGCCACGATACGCCCACTTGGCCGGCCGCAGCGCGAAGCTTCCGCCGCCCGCCTCGGTCACCGACAGATAGACCTCGGTTACTTCTTTCTGCGGATCGCTGTAGCTGCGGTTGCCCTCGTACTTGACGGTATAGCGACCGAGCGTCGTCTGCTGCCCGCGATCGAGTGTGACATCGGTTTCCTTCTGATAGGTCTGCCCAGCGAAGCCGATGAACATAAACGCGATGCCGACGTGGACAAGATAACCGCCATAGCGACGCTTGTTGCGCGACACGAGGCCAATGAGAGCGGTCATGAAGTCTTGCCGCGTGTGCTGCTTGCGTGCCAGCGTGCCGACGACGAACTCTTGGCCGATGGTGGCAAAGACGAAGCCGCACAGCGCAAAGCAGATCAACGAGGCCGGAAGCTGAATCTTGTCGTGCAAGAAGGCCGAGACTGCACGCGACTCAGGCCAGATCAGCGCCACCGCACCCAGGGTGCCAAGAGCCGCCACGATCGGGATGCGGAATTGTTTCCACAGCATCTCCAGCGACGCGCGACGCCAGGCAATCAGCGGTCCTACGCCGGTCAGGACTAGAAGAATCAGCCCGATCGGTCCCATCCACTTGTTGAAAAACGGCGGGCCGACGGTCACTCGGTTCTTGGTAATCGCCTCGGACAGCGTCGGGAACAGCGTCGCGACCAAGATGAAAAAGGCCGACGCGAGAAGAATCCAGTTGTTGACCAAGAACGCGAACTCACGCGACACCCACGAGTCGAGCGCTCCGCGCGAGCGCAGCAGCGGCAAGCGATAGATGACGTAGCCGAAGCTGAACACCGCTGCGAAGCCGATGAACGCCAGGAAGCGTGCGGCAAGTTCGGGGTCGTTTCCGAAGGCGTGGACCGACTGCACGATGCCCGAGCGCGTCATGAACGTGCCAATCATCGTCAGGATGAAGGTCAGAATGACCAGCACCACGTTCCACACCTTCATCATTCCGCGGCGCTCTTGAATCATCAGCGAGTGCAAGAACGCCGTCGCTGTGAACCAAGGCAGAAAGCCGGCGTTTTCGACGGGATCCCAGCCCCAGTAGCCGCCCCAGCCCAGCACGTGATAGGCCCACAGCGACCCCAAGATCAGGCCCTGCGACAGGAAGTACCAACAGATCAGCATCCACTTGCGCACCGACTGCAGCCAGGCATCGTCGAGGTTGCCGGTGATGAGCGCCGCCATACCAAATGCAAACGGGATCGAGGCCGAGACATAGCCGATGTAAAGCGACGGCGGGTGCGTCGCCATGTACGGGTCCTGCAGCAGCGGGTTTAGGCCCTTGCCGATGACAGGCGCCTCGGTCAAGAACACGTCAAACGGCCGCTTGTAGAACACCACCAGTGACACAAAGAACGCGAGGATCCCCATCAGGATGGCGACCACCCAGGGCATAAGCTCGCGATGGCGCTCGCGGTTGTTGTGGATGGCAATCGCCGCGAACAGCGACAAAAGCCAGGCCCAAAACATCATCGAACCATCGAGGCCGCCCCAGTACGAGGTCAGCTTGTAGACCCAGTGCATCGTCGCGTCGGCGTTGTGGTGAACGTACTTGATCGAAAAGTCGTTCGACAGGATGGCAAAGAAGATCATCCCCGACGCCAAAGACAACAGTGCGGCGCATGCATAGGCGGCGTAGATCGACGAGCGGATTAATCGCAGCGAGCCGAGACGGGCTCCAGCGACGGCCGCGCCTCCGGCGTAGGTGGTGCAGAGCAGCGTCACGAGCAGCACGAAGCTGCCGAAGAGCGCGACCCAGTTGAGTGTCGGCATGGTGGCTGTTTCCTCGGCCGGCTAGTTCATTTTCTCGGCGCTGCCCTCTTTGCTGCAGCGCGTAACCATGGCGCTTTTCTGCACGCCTTCTTGCGCATACTTCGACGGGCACTTGGCCATCACTTCACTGGTGTGAAATGTGTCCCCGCGAAGCTGGCCTTTGAGCACCACTTCGGCGCCCTCTTTGAACGTATCGGGCACCACGCCGGCAAAACGAGCCTCCGTCACAGCGCCGCAGTTTTCGACTTGGAATTTGTATTCCAGCTTCTGGTGGTCACGATCGATGCGCTTGGCGATCGAGCCAGGCACAACGAAGCCGTGAAGCTGCAGCCGCTTGTCCTGCCAGCTGGCCTTGTCGCGCATCACTTCATCGACGTGCTTGTAGTACTCAAAGCTCTGGCTGTCGCTCATCGCAAAGATCAGAAGGCCAACCACAGTGGCGGCCGACAATCCCAAAAGCAGGGGGCGATAACGCCGCGTCGAAGCGGCGGGAAGGCGAGCCGGGGTCTTGCTTTCTTCGCTCATCGTTCCATCTCCGTCGTCCGTCATTCTAGGCATACAAACACCATTTAGGCAGAAAACATGCCCAAACGTCAGATGCCAGCGAGTGGCGATCGCGGGTCAGCGACTCTGCCCCGCTGTCCTAGGCCGCCCTGTTCCCCCTGCCTTCCCCTAGCCCTGACCGCTCGGCTGAGGCGCATCCGAGGCCGCACGGCCTCATCCGCCTCTTGCGCCCACCCGCACGGATCCACAGTCTGCTTTATAGACGATGTCTCTTTCCTTCTCGGAGCCGCCCATGCAACCGCTCGACCCAGCCCTTGGTGCCCCGCTTGCCGCCTTGGCCCGCGCCGCCATCCGACACGCTCTTGGTGGCCCCGCAGTTCAGCGGCCTGTGGGTGAATTCTTTGCGCAGAAGGGTGCCGTGTTCGTGACCCTGTACCGTGGCGATACCCTGCATGGCTGCATCGGCTCGCTGGAAGCCCATCGCCCTCTTGTCGATGACGTGATCGACAACGCCGTCGCCGCCGCGCTGCATGATCCGCGCGCTGTGCCCTTGTCGCGGTCCGATGCCGAGCGGCTGCGCGTCGAGATCTCGCTCTTGTCCCCGCAAGAGCGCGTGCCGTGTCACGACGAAGCCTCGGCCCTTTCCGCTCTGCGCCCCGGTGAAGATGGCGTCGTCCTGCGCTGCGGATCACGTCGCGCCACCTTCCTGCCGCAGGTCTGGGAACAGATTCCCGACGGCCACGAATTTCTGCGCGAGCTGCGTTGGAAAGCCCGCCTGGATCCCGACGCTTGGCTGCCTGAGATGCAGGTATTTCGCTATCACGTCCGCACGTACGTTGACGAGGGGAGTCCCCCCATGGAGAAACCCCAATGAGCCCCGCGAAACCCAGCGATAGCGACGCAGCGCAAGCCAACACCGAAAACCAGAACGAGAACGGAAGCGACAACGAGAGCGACTTCCCCGCCCGCTATTTCCACGCGCTTCCCGATGGCCGCATTCAGTGCGATCTGTGCCCGCGCGAGTGCGCTCTGCGCGATGGACAGCGCGGCCTGTGCTTCGTCCGCATGCGCAAGGGCGATGGCATGGTGCTGACCACATATGGCCGCTCGTCGGGCTTCTGCATCGACCCCATCGAAAAGAAGCCGCTGCATCACTTCTATCCCGGATCGTCGGTGCTGTCGTTCGGCACCGCCGGCTGCAACTTGGCCTGCAAGTTCTGTCAGAACTGGGACATCTCGAAGTCACGGCAGATGGACCGCTTGGCCGACCAAGCCAGCCCCGATGCCATCGCCCAAGCCGCAGTCCGCGCCGGCTGCAAGAGCGTCGCGTTTACCTACAACGATCCCGTGATCTTCGCCGAGTACGCGATGGATGTCGCCGATGCCTGCCATGCTCGCGGCATCAAGACCGTCGCGGTCACAGCCGGATACATGCACGACCAGCCGCGTCGCGAGTTCTATTCCAAGATCGATGCCGCCAATGTCGACCTCAAGGCGTTCACCGACGAGTTCTATCGCGACATCACCGCCGCGTCGCTGCAGCCGGTTCTCGACACGCTGCGCTATCTGGTCCGCGAGACAAGCGTCTGGACCGAGATCACGACGCTGCTCATCCCCGGCCACAATGACTCAGATGACGAGCTTGCTCGCCTGTCAGATTTCGTAGCGCGCGAGCTTGGCCCGGATGTGCCGCTGCATTTTTCGGGCTTTCACCCCGACTACCGCATGACCGACGTGAAAGCGACGCCACACACGACGCTCAGCCGAGCCCGCAGCATCGCCCGCAAGGCCGGGCTGCGCCATGTGTACCTGGGCAACGTCCATGACACCGACGGAGACACAACCCGCTGCACCGGCTGCGATGAGCCCCTCATCGTTCGCGACTGGTACCGCATCCTTGATTATCGTCTCGACGAAGAGGGGCGCTGCCGTCGCTGTAGGACGCCGCTTGCGGGCCGCTTTGACGCCGGCCCTGGGACCTTCGGTCGCCGTCGCATCCCCGTCCATATCGGCCCCTAAAGCCCTCGCATTCCCGTCCGCCCACTCGCCGACTCCGCTTGTCTGCGCGGGGGATTTTGGGCATGCTGCCGCCGCGTTCGGGCGCACCTCAGCCCGCGTCGCTATATCCTGATCAAGAACTCAACGAAGGACGAGGCCCTCGACCCATGACGACGACGACCCGGTCAAGCAACGTGCAAGAGATCCTGAGCTGGTATCCCTCGGACAACCCCGGCACCCTGACCAACTTGGCACGGCTTCTTTACCAGGGCCGCCTAGCCGGCACCGGCAAGCTGGTGATCCTGCCCGTCGACCAGGGCTTCGAGCACGGCCCCTTCCGCTCGTTTGGCATGAACCCCGACGCCATGGATCCCGAGTACCACTTCCGCCTAGCCATCGAGTCGGGTTGCAGCGCCTATGCCGCGCCGCTCGGCTTTTTGGAAGCGTGCGCCGGCAAGTACGCCGGTCAGATGCCGCTCATCTTGAAGCTCAACAGCAGCGACTCCCTGTCGAAGGTCGAGCCGTGCTCGGCCCTCACTGGCACCGTCGAAGACGCTCTGCGTTTGGGCTGCGTCGGCATCGGCTACACGATCTATCCTGGCTCGGGCGCCCGCAACACCATGTACCAAGACCTGCGCGATCTGACGCTGCAGGCCAAGCGCGCTGGCCTGTGCGTCGTCGTGTGGAGCTATCCGCGCGGCGCTGGCTTGTCCAAGGACGGCGAGACCTCGCTGGATGTCATCGCGTATGCCGCGCACATTGCGGCCGAGCTTGGCGCTCATATCGTCAAGGTCAAGCTGCCCAAGGACCGCATCGAGCAGGCCGAAGCACAGAAGGTCTATGACGCGCACAAGCCCCCGCGCGCCACCCTGACCGAGCGTGTTCGCCACGTCATGCAGGCGACGTTCGGCGGCAAGCGCATCGTCATTTTCTCGGGCGGTGAAGCCAAGGACGACGCGTCGCTGATGGACGAGATCCGCGCCATCCACCAGGGCGGCGGCCACGGCTCGATCATCGGTCGCAACTCATTCCAGCGCCCCTTCCCCGCCGGAGTGAAGCTGCTGCGCGACATCATGGACGTCTACGCGCAATCCTAGCGAGCCACCCAGGGCCTTGGCTGGTTCGGCCCGTTCGTGCAGCCGCCACCGCATGAACTAGCCAGCCACACTGGTGCATTCATGACGAACCGCAGCAAGCCGCGTAAGAAACCCTCTGACATGCCGCTCGCTGGCGAGAGAAAAGCAACGCTCAACGAGCGCTTGCCATCCGAACCCAGCGGGCAAGTTAGCGAGGAAGAAGACGGCGTCGAGAGTGAGTACAACGAAGAGCCGCGAATCACCAACCCGTACAACCCGGACCTGATTCGCGTAGAGCCGCGGGTGTATTCGCTGCGCCAGATCCTGGACATGATTCGTGAGGGCGAGCTGGATCTAGCGCCGGACTTTCAGCGAAAGCTGGTCTGGGACGAGCGCCGCAAGGCTCGGCTGATCGAGTCGATTCTGTTGCGGATCCCATTACCGGCTTTCTACTTCGATGCCGATAAGCAGGGCCGCCTGAGCGTCATTGACGGGATTCAGCGACTGTCTGCAGTGAAGGAGTTCGTCACCGGAAGCTATGCTTTGCGCGACCTTGAGTATCTGCGCGATCTGACGGGCAAGCGCTTTGCCGATCTGGACCCGCTGTGGACCCGACGCATCAACCAGACCCAGATTGCCGCCAACGTGATCGACCCCCAGACGCCAGAACAGGTCAAGTTCGACATCTTCCGCCGCATCAACACGGGTGGGCAGCCCCTGAACACCCAAGAGCTACGACACTGCATTGGGCGCCAGCGCTCTCGCCAGCTCCTTCAGGCCTGGGCGGCCAAGCCTGAATTCCAGCAAGCAACCCAAGAGACGCTAAAAGACCACCGACGCATGAAGGATCGCGAAGCGGTGCTGCGCTTCTTGGCCTTCCGTTTGGCGTGGCCGCACATCACAGATCACTATGGCCCGACGACTCAGTTGGATGACTTCTTAACGCAAGTCATGAAGCGGATCGACGATCCGAAACAAATCCCCGATAGCCGGCTGGCTGCTCTTGAGCAGGACTTCCTCCGCGCGATGAAGAATGCCAACCTCCTGTTTGGTAAACACGCGTTCCGCAAGTGGCCGATGGGAGACGAGCGCTCACCGCCGCTCAACATCGCCTTGCTCGAAAGCTGGGCAGTGCCGCTGGCCGATTACCAAGCAGACCAGCTAGCACCACACACCGCAGATATCGTCACGAAAGCTCGCCACGTCATGCGCGACGACCGCGAGTATTTCATCGCCATCACGCGCTCGACGAGCAATCAAGGAGCCGTGCGGAAGCGATTCGACACGGCGCGCGAAATCCTTCAAGACTGCACGCGCACCGAGGGTCTGTAATGTTGCACCGACTCAAGGTTCAGAACTTCAAGTGTCTAGTTAATCAGACCGTGGAGTTTGGTGCGCTGACGCTGCTCACCGGGGTAAATGGCGCGGGAAAAAGCTCGGTCCTGCACGCCCTGCTGCTGCTGCGCCAAGCCGAGGAGTCCCTGCCCAGCGAGCCGTATGTCAAGCTCAACGGTCGATACCTCTTGGCCCTGGGGCAGGCGGCAGACGTGCTGTCCCACCAAGCTAGCTCTGAGGACGTCTGGGTCAGCATGGCCGTCGACAGCGATGATGGCGACGGAGCGTGGACCTTCCGCGCCAAGCCGACCGATCGGGTGCTGACGTTTTCGCGCCAGCACAGAAAGCCCTTATCGGCACTGACACGCCGCCCGTTTACGTACCTGCATGCCGAGAGACATGGCCCCAGACAAGCGCTCAGCTTGAATTCGCTGCCGATCGAAGATCATCACGTCGGCAACCAAGGGGAATTTGTCGCGCAAGTGCTGGCTCTAAATGAGCACAAGCCCGTGCGACCTGAGCTACTCCACTCTGAGCCGGCCGCAAGCGATTTGTTCCGCCTGCAAGTCGAAACCTGGATGCAGGCGCTCGTGCCGGGCTTGCAAGTTCGGGCCAAAACCGAGCCGGACTTTGGCGTGAGCGGTCTCTGGTGGAAGCGCAGCGGCATTCAGGCCGATTGGGTGCGCTCGACAAACATGGGCTTTGGAGCTAGCTACGCCCTGCCGATTGTCGTAGCCGGGCTGCTTGCCCCCAAGGAATCGCTGTTTCTCGTCGAGAATCCAGAAGCCCACCTGCACCCGCTTGGCCAGTCCGCGATGGGACGCTTCCTGGCCCGCCTCGCCGTCGCGGGTGTGCAGGTCATCTGCGAGACGCACAGCGACCATGTGCTAAACGGCATTCGCTTGGCCACGGTTGCCGAGCAGCACGCGCTGTCCTATCGCGATGTTCGTATTCTCTATTTCTCGCTGGATGAGCGAGGGATCTCGACCAGTACCCCTCTGACGCTGAACCGCCATGCCGATCTGAGCGACTGGCCGACCGGCTTTTTTGATCAAAGTGAACAGGACCTCAAGGCTCTGTGGCACGCTCGGACCCGCGCCGCAGAGACCGCCCAGAAGCTACGAAAGCGTCACGGTCGCTAGGATGTGTCGATGCGAGCGCGCTTCTGTTTAGAAGAGACCAGCTTCCGTCTGCCGAAGCTAAAAAAGATCGAGCTCTCTGCGCGTATTGCGACGCTTCTTGACCTGATGGATCAGTGTCGCAACGACGGCCACAGGATCCTGCGACATGACAGCCTAGAATCCGTCGAGCTTCAGCCTGGGGTTCTGCTCGCCGAGCTTCTGTATGCCCGGCATCCAGATCTCGATGACACGCTACGCCGACGGCTCCAGTTGGCGATCGATCGCTGTCAGCATCTGGAGGACGCCGCCCCAGACAGCGAAGACGGTTCCACCGCGAGCGGAGTCAAGACCAATGAGGTGGATCCGAACGCGCTGCAGGTGGGGGCAGAAACGGTTCGCGATGCTCCCAGTATTGCGTTCGCCCATCAGCAGTACACCGACGGCAATGCCGTGGCCTGCTTGGTGCTTGACCAGGGCCCCAGGCGGCCTGGCCGCCACCCGGTCAGGTATCGGGCTCGGACCTGGGATCTGCATTTCATCGCCCAGGCTGCTGGCCAGCTTCGTGCCTTCTATCGCGAGATCGCAGAGATCGAAGACCTCGACAAGCACGCCTACTTCGGCGTCGCTGCGCTGGCCTTCCCTGAGCTTCACTTTGCGGATGGCCTGAGCCTGCAATGGAACGCGATGAAGCAACCCTATCGTCAGCTTCGCCCCGTGGTCACGCAGCATCTCGCCATGCTGAACGATCACTTCCCAGCGATCTTTGCGCACCACAAAGGGCAACCCGATCCGATCATGCGCGAAGTCCGCGCCCGATTCGACATCGAGCTGAGCCCAGAGAGTCCTGGGACTCGTCGCAATAAGGCCGCCATACGACAACGCCTAGTCCAGGTCGGGCCGCATACGCTTCCATGCCAGTGGCATACCAAGCTCAGCCGTACGGCAGGGCGCATTCACTTTCATCCAGGAGATCCGCACATCCTCGGCGGCAAGCTGCTCATCGGCCTGTTTGCCGACCACTTGGACACCTGAACCAAAGGCAGTCACCGCTGCTGCTCTTGCGTCCCACGCGGTAGTTGACCCTGACGGCGAGGATCTTTATCCTTCCTCGCTCAAGCAGGTCTCTGGAGGCTCACCAACATGGCAGTACGAATCGGGATCAATGGGTTTGGTCGCATCGGACGCTGCGTGCTGCGCGCATGGCAGATGGATCCGAACCGTTTGAGCGTCGAGTTCGCGGCGATCAACGACCTGACCGACACGCCCACCCTCGCCCACTTGCTGAAATTCGACTCGGTGCATGGTCGCTACAGTGGCCAGGTTCGGACCGATGGCAACGCGATCGTCGTAGATGGTCATCGCATCGTCGTCACGGCGGAAAAAGACCTGGGCAAGCTCAACTGGAAAGATCACGGCGTCTCGGTCGTGCTGGAATGTACAGGCGCATTCACCGAGGCGGCCAAGGCCCGTGCCCATATCGACCACGGCGGCGCGCAGAAGGTGCTGATCTCGGCCCCGGCCAAGGGCCCGGATATCACGCTGGCCATGGGCATCAACCAGGACGCCTATGACGCTGGTAAGCACCACGTCATCAGCAATGCGTCCTGCACCACCAACTGCTTGGCTCCCGTCGCCAAGGTGCTGCTCGAAGGCTTCGGCATCGAAAACGGCATGATGACGACGATCCATAGCTACACCAACGACCAGCGCATCTTGGATCTGCCGCACAAGGATCTGCGACGGGCCCGAGCCGCGGCGCTGTCGATGATTCCGACGACGACTGGGGCTGCCAAGGCGCTGTCGGAAGTCATCCCGGCGCTCAAGGGCAAGCTCGACGGCTATGCCATGCGTGTGCCGACGCCGAATGTCTCGGTGGTCGATCTGACGGTGCGTCTTAGCAAGAAAGCGACGGTCGACGAGGTCAACGCTGCATTCCGCGCCGCTTCGCAGGACCCACGGTTCTTGGGAGTCCTTGCGGTCAGCGACGAGCCAACCGTGTCTTGCGACTACAATGGCGATACCCACTCGGCAACCGTCGACCTTTCGTCGACGCAGATCGTCGGCGACATGGTCAAAGTGTTGGCCTGGTACGACAACGAGATGGGCTACGCGACGCGCTTGTACGAGCTAGCCAAGTTCGTCTCGGGCCACAAGGCCGCCCACTAACCCCCGACGTGACGGCAGCGTCGCATCGAAAAAACCTACCCGCTGCCGCATACAACCCCCGATGAGCACACCCTAAATGAGCGCGAACATTCGCTCGGTCGCGGATCTGGATGTCACGGGTCGGCGCGTCTTTGTCCGTGTCGACTTCAACGTTCCCCTGTCGGATAGCGGCGCGATCACCGATGACTCTCGCATCGTCGCGGCGTTGCCAACCATCAAGCACTTGGTCGAGCGCGGCGCTCGCGTGATCCTCGGCTCGCACCTCGGTCGGCCCAAAGGCAAATCCAAGGACACCTCGCTTTTGCCCGTCGCGGCGCGCTTGGCTGAGCTCTTGGCGCCGCTGGTTCCTGAGGTCCGCCTGACCGACGAGCCAGTCGGAGATGGCGCCCGCAAGGTGGTCATGGACATGCGCGACGGCGACGTCGTGCTGCTGGAAAACCTGCGCTGGGTGGCAGGCGAAGAAAAAAACGACGACGCCTATGCCAAGGCGCTGGCTGGCTATGCCGAGGTCTATGTGAACGATGCCTTCGGCACGGCCCACCGCGCGCATGCCTCGACGGCGGGCATGGTCAAGCACTTCGCAGCCGAGGCTCGCGGGGCAGGCTTTCTGCTTTTGCGCGAGATCGAATTCCTCAGCAAGCTGCTCGGCAGCGTGCGCAAGCCGTATGTAGTCGTCGTCGGTGGGGCCAAGGTATCGGACAAGATCGGCGTGCTGGAAAACCTGTCCAAGGTCGCGACCAGCATCCTGATTGGCGGCGCCATGGCCAACACCTTCCTTCGGGCCAAGGGCCTCGACGTCGGCAAGTCCAAGGTCGAAGAAGACAAGCTGGGCGTGGCCAAGAACTTCCTGAAGACCGCGGAAGCCAACAAAGTCGAGGTGCTCTTGCCGACGGATGTCATCGTCGCGCCGGGCATTGATGCGGCGGCAGGACGAGCCATGCTCGTCGAAGGAATTCCCTCGGGCGAGATGGCCCTCGACATCGGGCCAGCGACAGTCAAGCTGTTCCGCGAGCGCATCGTCACGGCCCAGACCGTGTTCTGGAACGGCCCGCTGGGTCTGTTTGAAAAAGCATCGTTTGCCGCCGGTACCATGGCTGTGGCCGAGGCGCTGGCCGCATGCCAAGGGACAACGGTGGTGGGTGGCGGCGATTCGGTAGCGGCACTTTCAGCCTCTGGTGTGGCTGACAAGATCTCGCATATCTCGACGGGCGGCGGCGCCTCGCTAGAATTCGTCGAGGGTCAAGAGTTGCCGGGTATCGCCGCGCTGCGGATGGCCAGCGAGAAGCGGAGCAGCCTATGAGTCGACGACCGCTTCTGGTCGGAAACTGGAAGATGCACAAAACGGTGGCGGAAGCGCTAGAGCTTGCCACCACCATCAAGAACTCCATCGCCCCCGCGGTGCGCGCCGACGGAGTGGAAGTTGTGGTCGCACCGCCATATACCGCGCTGCATCCCGTGGCCAAGCGTCTGGAAGGTTCGACGGTGGCCGTGGCAGCGCAGAACTGCTATTGGGAACCACAGGGAGCATTTACCGGCGAAATCTCGGCGACCATGCTGGCCGAGGTCGGCTGCACGTACGTCATCGTTGGCCATTCCGAGCGGCGGCAGCACTTTCACGAGACCGACGCGCTGGTCAACCTGAAGGCCAAAGCAGTGCTCAAGGCCGGCCTGCGCCCGATCCTGTGCATTGGCGAGACCGCGGCCGAGCGCGACGCGGGCGAGATGCGCAACCGCTTGGTCGGTCAGCTCGCCGAGGGCCTGTTTGGCTTCACGCCCGAGATGATGGAACAGACGGTCATCGCCTATGAGCCGGTCTGGGCCATCGGGACCGGACGCGTGGCAACGACCGAGCAAGCGCAGGAAGCACACCGCTTCATCCGCGGATATCTGCACAGCCTGCTCGGAGAAGTAGTCAAATCCGTGCGCATCCTGTACGGTGGCTCGGTCAAACCTGGAAATACCGCTGGGCTTATGGCTCAGCCCGACGTGGACGGAGTCCTCGTCGGTGGTGCATCGCTCAAAGCTGAGGACTTCGTCCAGATCGTCCGTTATAACGAGGCGGCCGCGTCATGATTTACCTTCTGTACACGATTCACATCATCGTCTGCCTGTTCCTGATGCTGGTCATCTTGCTACAGGCTGGCAAAGGCGGCGGCGTCGGCGCAGGGCTCGGCGGTGCGACGACGCAGCAGGTCTTCGGTGGCCGCGGCGCTAGCAACTTCCTTGAGCGGCTGACAACCGCGACAGCCATCGTGTTCATGCTGACCGCCATGACGCTGTCGTACATCAACAGTCAGTCCGAGTCGGCCAAGCTGCAAAAGACCGCCGCAGCCCGCAAGAAGAAGGCGGAAGCCGATGCCAAGAAGAAGGCCGAAGACGCGCTGAAGGGCGAAATCGAAAAGAAGTCCAAGGAAGCGGCAGAAAAAGAAGCGCAGAAAGCCAAAGAGAAGCAGGCCACCGAGGCACAGCCCGAGCTGTCAGTACCGCCCACCGGAGCCGAGGCGCAACCGGGAGTGGTTCCTCCGACGCCAACGGCGGTGAGTCCAGAGGCGGGCGCTGCAGGACGGCCGACCGCAGCGCCGGGTGCGCCTGCCGCCGCAAAGCCTGGTCAGGCCATCCCGCCGCTTCGCCCTGCAGCCCCTGGGGCCGAGGCTCCCGTCGCTGCGAAGCCAACGGCTGCGGCGCCCATTGCTGCCCCGGCGACCGCGACGAAACCCGCGCTACCGCAACCTACGGCACCGACAGCCCCTGCCCCGACGGCCGCACCTAAGCCAACGGCTCCGACGGCAGCTCCCGCTACCCAGAGGCCTGCTCCAACAGCTCCAACGGCAGCTCCCGCTGCCCAAAGGCCTGCTCCGGCGGCAGCGCCCGCTGCCCAGAGGCCCGCGGCTCCAGCCCCAGCACCTCGTCCGGCAGCCCCCGTCGGTCAGCCTGCCCCCGTCGCTCCTACTCCGTAGAGCCATGCTGCGGTCGTTTGCCAAGCTGCACGGCCTTGGCAATGATTTTCTCGTCACCGATCTGCGAAACGTCGGCGATGCGTCGTGGTTTGATGACGCGTCGAGTATCACGGCTCTCTGCGATCGCCATCGGGGCATCGGAGCCGACGGAGTCTTGGGTGTGTTCCCTGCTTCGCCAAGCGCGGCCATGGCTGGAGCACAGGCCCGCATGCGCGTGCGCAATGCCGACGGCAGCGAGGCAGAGATGTGCGGCAATGGCCTGCGCTGTGTCGCAAGCTGGCTGCATGTTCACGGCGCCGCGGCATCGCTCGCCATCGAGACAGGCGCTGGCATCCTGCGCTGCGAAGTGACGGACCAAGGCCGCAGCGTCGAGATCGAGATGGGACCACCGCGCCCCTTGCAGACAGCCGCCAATGGGTCAGGCGATCAGGTCTTTGTGCCCGACCGCTGCCGCGAGACCCCGCTTTCGATCGATGGGCGCACGCTACCGCTTTACCTGGTGTCGATGGGAAACCCGCATGCGGTGTGGTTTGTCGACGATGTACAGCCGCCCACGGATCGCGAGCTTTGGCAGCTTGCCGAGCGCCTAGGCCCGCACGTCGAGAAGCACCCGCTGTTCCCGCAGCGCACCAATGTCGAGTTCGTGCGCCACGATGCAGCAGATACGTTCACCGCTCTTGTCTGGGAGCGCGGCTGCGGCATCACCCAAGCCTGCGGAACTGGCGCCTGTGCGATCGCGGTGGCCGCTTGCATTCGTGGCCTCGTTCAGACGGGCCACCGTGTCCGCGTGAACTTGCCCGGCGGTCCCCTCGATCTGTTCGTAGAGTCAGGCTATCGCCACGTGCGAATGCGCGGTCCTGTCGCCTATGTCTTCGACGGCAAGCTGCGCGGTCCGATTTGAATCAGAGCTAGGTAAACAGCTCGTTTTCGAGGAGCTCGGTCATCGACGAGCGCAGATCCTGCTTGCCGCTGACCCAGCGGTGTAAGGCGTTGATGATTGGCAGGTTGATGCGCGCCCGCTGACCCAGAAGCTGTGCCTCACGCACCATGTTCAAGCCATCGCAGGCACGGTCGATCTGACGGTACGAATCCCCAAGCGAGACGCCGCGGCCAAGCAGCCGACCGAGCTGGAAGTCTGGTGACCCACGACGATCGGTGGCGACAATCAGCTCGCCCAGGCCCGCCGGGCCATGGAACGTCCACTCGCTGCCGCCAAAGGCCATGCCCAGCCGCATCATCTCGCTTGCGGCGTGGCTGATAAACAGTGCGCGGGCCGCCGAGCCAAAGCCCAGCGCATCCGCGACGCCACACGCCAAGGCCATGACGCCCACCAACGCTCGCGCTAGCTCGACGCCGATCAGGTCCGGGCTGCTATAGATGCGAAGCAATGGACCATTGAGCGCTTTCTGCACCAAAGCCGTGGCCTCGGCCGAAGGGCTGCCACAGAGCATGGCCACAGGAATCTCTTCTTCGAGATCCTCGGCCATGGCCGGACCCGCCAGCGCGCCGATGTGGACGAGCGGCGTCTCTAGTCGAACCAGCTCAGAGATCGGCATCATGGTATGCCCGCTTGCCCCAATGACCGGTGCGAAGCTGCCGATGGCGTGCAGCAGGCACTGCTTGGGCTTCAGCACGCTGCGCAGCGTCTCTAAGAGCGGCTTTACCTTGGCGGCCGGGATGGCCATGATGATCAGGTCTGCCTCGACGAGCTCGCCAATTTCGATGGTGTCGGCATAGACCTCGCCGGCTGCAAACAGCAGGGCATCGGCCGACATCTGCAGCGTCGAGTCCCCTCCTGATCGCGCCGAAGGAGCCGGCGCTTTTACCGGCGCTTTGGCCCGTTCCGGCTGGTCATAGTAGGTCTGGATGCGCGGCAGATCGGGCGGCGGCTGGTACTGCATGACGCGCCGAAGCTGCTGCTCTTTCCCGCGCTGCCGACGCAGGTTTTGGCTGAGCCGCATCGACAGCGCTCGCGCCCACCGGCCTCCTCCGATCACCGCGACAGAGACTCCCCGCATTCCATGCTCCTTGGCTTCGCGTCCCGTGCGCGCAGAAGCCATCCCAAGCCGTCCGCAATCCGCACAAAAAGCCTCGCTCATTATACGGGCCATGCCGGGTCGAGTGGGGCGCGAAAGTCAGCGAGTTTGCGCCGAGCAGAATCTGGAAATACACTGCGCAGCGGTCACGTTGCCAACTCGACCCCCGATTCCTGGTGCTGGCTCGGGCCTACATACCCTGTGCATTCCCTCTGCTTTGACCCCAGCCCGCTGAACCATGCACGGGACCAGCGACATCACATAGGCCAGCCAAGCACTGCCCGGCCACTCAATCTTCTGGGAGACTGCGCGTTCCGATGAACCTGACACAGAAACTGCTTTCCCTGACCCTGGTTGGCGCCGAGTGGGTGCTGTGGCTGCTGCTCCTTCTTTCGCTGCTGAGCATCGCGGTCATGATCGAGCGCGGCCTGTACTACTTCAGCCTGCGCTTTGACTTTGCAGCCCTTGCCGAGGATCTGCGGCGGCTGCTCTTAGACGGCAAGTTCGGCGACGCCCGCAAGCAAGCTCAGGGCGGACGTGGGCCGGTTGCTTTCGTCGCCCAGGTCGGTTTGGAAGAAGCCGAACGTGGCGCCGATGCCGTCGAGTCCGCGATGCTTGGCGCCAAGGCCCGCATGAAGCTGGGCCTGGAACGCAACCTCGCCTTTCTCGGCACGCTGGGCTCGAACGCCCCCTTCATCGGCCTGTTTGGCACCGTGCTCGGCATCATCAAGGCCTTCCACGACCTAGCCGGCAATCAAGCAGGCGGCATCCAAGTCGTCATGGCCGGCATCTCGGAAGCCCTGGTGGCGACGGCAGTAGGCCTTCTGGTCGCCATCCCGGCAGTGGTCGGCTTCAACGTCTACAACCGACGCGTGCGCGCCATCACATCGCAGATCGATGTCGTGGCGCAGGTGATCTTGGCAGCGCTGCGCGCCGAGCTGGTCAGCCACTCCACCGATCAGAGCAAGCCGACGACGGCCAAGGTCAGCGCGACCAAGTCCAGCGAATCGCCCAAGGCCAGTGATACAGCCGAGGAGAAGAAGTAATGGCCGGAGGGGCTGGAGGTGGGTTCGGCGATGAAGAAGCCGGCGGCGGGATGATCTCGGACATCAACGTCACTCCGCTCGTCGACATTACGCTGGTGCTGCTGATCATCATGATGGTCGCGGCCCCGATCATTGCAAACAACCCGTCGATCAAGGTTGAGCTACCCAAGGCTGCCTCGGGCGACGAGACGCAAAAAACCACGCTATCGTTCACGCTAACCAAGAAGTCGGACGGCAGCGCAGGATATGATTTGTATCTAAATGGGGAAAAGGTCGACGAGGCCAAGGCGCAAGCCGTGACCACTGATCTCGTGCAGAAGAACCGCGACATTCAGGCGGTGATCGCGGGCGACAAAGGCATCGCGTATGGCGACGTGATGCACATCGTCGATCTGGTCAAGACCTTGGGTGTCACCAAGTTCGCCATGGCCACCGACGGAACGTGAACGCACTCAGCTCTAAGTTTGATGGCGTTGGCTTTGGCTTGGCCCTGCTGCTGCATGCAGCGGCGTTGGCCTATATCAGCTTGGCTCCCCCGCCCAAGAGCAAGGGCATCACGACGGTAGAAGTCGAGATTCGCAAGCGAAAACCGCCGCCTCCGCCTCCCGCGGAGCCGCCGCCCAAGCCGCCAGAACCCGAGCCGCCACCGCCAGAGCCGCCCAAGAAAAAGCTGGTTCGCAAGCAGCCGCAGCCAGCCCAGGCTCCGAAGCCAAATCAGCCGCAGCCTCCGCCTGTGGCCGAGCCGCCAAAGCCAGTCTTTGGCGTCAAGGCCAGCGATGCCGTTGGCCAGGGGATCTCGGTTCCGGTAGGCAATACGACGATGGCGGACCCATCGAAGCGCCCCAACGTCAAAGAGATCCCACCGCTGCCCGTTGCTGAAGCGCCAGGCGGCGCGGAATATCGCCCGGTTCCTGAGGAAAAGCTCAAGAGCCTGCCGCAGAGCGAAGACAAAGAAGCATGCGACGCCGCACTCAAGCAAAAGTGGGAAGCGACCGAGCTTCGTGCCAGCGGCGCCAGTGGCCAGGTGATCTTGCGCATTGAGCTGGATGAGCGAGCGCGCGTACACGCCATCCGCAAAGTGCAAGGCCTGGGCAAAGAGGTCGACAGCATCGCGATCGGCCTATTCCGCTTTGATCCGCGCTGTCGCTTTCGCCCAGCGATTGGGGGCGATGGCAAGCCCGTCGCGTACGTGATCGAGCGCTACACCATCACCTTCGAGCACGAGTAGCCGCCGATACCGCCTATGGCTTGGTCTCGTCGGTGTCTTTGCTCGTTGGTCGCTTCTGCTCTGCCCTCAGGACCCGCTCGCGCAGCTACAAGACGAAGGGCAGCACCGCGCGGCGCTCTTTGGGATAGGTGCTGAAGCGCGAAAGATAGTCGCGGTGATGAGCCAAGGCGCGCGGGATCAGGTTGGCCGCGGTCCAAACGAAGAACGCGAGCCCAGGCAGCGAGAACGTCAGGATCGCCCAGCCCAGCCACTCCAGTAGCTCGCCGAAATAGTTGGGACACGAGATGAAGCGATACAGGCCGCCGTGCGGGATCTTGTAGCCCGTCTCGCCGGGCTTGCGCAGGTTCATCAGGATCCAGTCGGCATGCTGGTTGATGAACAGCCCGCAAAAAAACAGCGTCGTGCCAGCGATGAAGCGCGGGTCGGATAACCACGCGCGCCCGTACGAATCGGCGGGAGCAAAGTGGGTCAGAAAGCGCCAGTTCAAGTAGGTGTTGAGCAGGTTAAACAAGAGCCCAGAGAGTGCGACCAGAAGCGGCATCGTCGGCACACCTCCGCGACGACGCAGGGGATAGATGAACGCGCGATAAAAGTAGTGCAGCTGCCAGATCACGAAGAACGTCCAGAGGACGGGATCGCGTCGCCCTGCCACCAGAAACAGAATCATCGGTGCGACCGAGGCGGGAACCTCCATGATCAGCCAGCCAAGCAGGCTGCTGACCTGCGGTCCCCACATGGGGCGCTGGTTGTGGCGACCGTACGGCGCGGCGACCCTGTGCAGGCGCACCGCCACCACGACGGCCAGGATGAAAAAGCCGGACAGCACAAGCTGCCAGAATCGCTGTTCGTCCATCGACATCGCTTAGCTGACGGCCAGCACGCGCTTTAGATACTGGCCGGTATAGCTGCCGGGGACGCGTGCGATGTCTTCCGGCGTGCCGCAGCCCACGACGTAGCCGCCTCCGTCGCCGCCTTCTGGGCCCATGTCGACGATGTAGTCGGCGGTCTTGATGACGTCCAAGTTGTGCTCGATGACAATGACGGTATTGCCGCTGTCGACCAAGCGGCCAAGCACGTCGAGAAGCTGCTTGATGTCGTCGAAGTGCAAGCCCGTCGTCGGCTCGTCGAGGATATAGACAGTCCGGCCCGATCCCTTCTTGGCGAGCTCCTTGGACAGCTTGATGCGCTGCGCTTCACCACCCGACAGCGTCGTCGCCGCCTGCCCGAGTGCAATGTAGCCAAGGCCCACGTCGCGCAGCGTCTCTAGCTTCTGGCGAATCTTGGGAATGTGACCCAAGAACTCGCAGGCTTGCGACACGGTCATGTCAAGCACGTCGGCGATCGAGGCCCCCTTGTACTTGACCTCCAGTGTCTCGCGGTTGTAGCGACGCCCGCTGCACTCTTCGCAGACGACGTAGACGTCGGGCAGAAAGTGCATCTCGATGCGCAGGATGCCATCGCCCTGGCACGCTTCGCAGCGACCGCCCTTGACGTTGAAGCTGTACCGACCCGCCTTGTAGCCACGCGCCTTGCTGTCCGGTAACGCCGCGAACAGATCGCGAATGTGCGTGAACACGCCGGTATACGTCGCAGGGTTTGAGCGTGGCGTACGGCCGATCGGAAGCTGATCGATGTCGATGACGCGATCGACGTGGTGGATGCCTTCGATGCTCTCGTACGAGCCAACCGGGCACTTGCTGTGATGTAGTTTCTGCTTCAGCGCACCGAGCAGCGTATCAATCACCAGCGTCGACTTGCCCGAGCCCGATACCCCGGTAACGCAGGTGAACACGCCGACCGGGAAGCGCACCGTGATGTCGCGCAGGTTGTGCTCTTTGCAGTTCTTCAGAACGATGTAGCGGTTCTGGCACTGCCTACGCGAGCCGCGCACTTCGATCTTCTTGCGCCCCGACAGGTACGCACCGGTCAGCGATCCCGTCGAGGACATGATGTCTGCCGGCGTGCCTGCGGCGACGATGCGACCGCCCAAGACGCCAGCCCGCGGTCCCATGTCCAGCACGTGATCGGCGGCGCGGATCGTGTCTTCATCGTGCTCGACCACGATGACGGTGTTGCCGATGTCGCGCAGGCGGAACAGCGTTTCCAAAAGGCGCTGGTTGTCGCGTTGATGCAGACCGATCGAGGGCTCATCCAGGACATAGAGCACGCCGGTCAGCGAGCTGCCGATCTGACTGGCGAGGCGAATGCGCTGGGCTTCGCCTCCTGACAGTGTGGCGGCGGTGCGATCGAGAGTCAGGTAGTCGAGCCCGACATTGACCAAGAAACCCAAGCGATCGCGCACTTCTTTGAGAATGCGGTCGGCAATCTCCATCTGCCGCGGGCTCAACTTCAGCGAGTCAAAGAAGCGCTTGGCATCGCGAATCGGCTTTGCCGTGAGCTCGTTGATCGGCAAGCCACCGACCTTGACGAAGCGCGCTTCTTTGCGCAGGCGCGTTCCCTGGCATTCCTCGCAGGGCGACTTGTTCATGTACGGCGAAAATTCCTCGTACGCCGCTTCAAAGCTGTCCGAGCCCTGCGCTGCTGTGCCTTCTTCCCGTCGACGTCGCTCGTATTCCGACAAGCGCCGCTCCAGGTTCTGGATGACGCCCTCGAATTCCTTTTTGTAGGTATGGCGACGGCCGTTCTTTTCAAACCAGAACTCGATCTCTTCGCCCTTTGAGCCGTACAGGATGATGTCGCGGTGCGCCTGCGGAAGCTCGTACCACGGCGTCACCATGTCGATGCTGTAGTGACCGGCGATGGCTTCGAGGATCTGCTGAAAAAATGGCCCGTTGCGCTTTTCCCAGGGCTCAATCGCACCCTCGCGCAGCGACAGATCCTGCGTCGGTACGATCAGCTCGGGATCAAAAAACATCTTGGCGCCGATACCATCGCAGGCCGGACACGCGCCCGAGGGGTTGTTGAACGAAAACAGGCGCGGCGAGATCTCGGGATAGCTGATGCCGCAGGCGACGCAGGCGAAGCGCTCGGAAAAGATGATGTCGCCGTTCTCGTCGGTGATGCCGGCACCATCGCTGAGGATCGCCTCGTCATCGCCACCTAACAAGACTGGCGAGACCTTGACGATGCCCTCCGCAAGCTGCAGGCCTAGCTCGATCGACTCAGTCAGGCGCTGCCGCACGTCGGGCTTGACGACCAAGCGGTCGATATAGACCTCGATGGTGTGCGACTTGTTCTTGTCGATCTTGATCGTGTCTTCCGACAGATCGAACAGCTCGCCATCGATGTTGACGCGACGCAGGCCTTGGCGGCGCAGCGCATCGATCTCTTTTTTGAATTCGCCTTTGCGATCGCGGACCACGGGCGCCAGCACGGAAAAGCGCGTCCCGTCGGGTAGCCGCAGCACGCGATCGACCATCTGCTGCACCGTCTGCGAGCTGATGGGCCGACCGCAGCTATGGCAATGCACCGTGCCGATGCGCGCGTAGAGCAAGCGCAGATAGTCATAGATCTCGGTGACCGTGCCGACCGTCGAGCGAGGGTTCTTGCTCGTCGACTTCTGCTCGATCGAAATGGCCGGCGACAGACCCTCGATCGAGTCGAGATCTGGCTTGCCCATTTGCTCCAAGAACTGCCGGGCATACGTCGAAAGTGACTCGACATAGCGGCGCTGCCCCTCGGCATAGATGGTGTCGAAGGCTAGCGACGACTTGCCCGATCCCGAGAGGCCCGTGATGACGACGAGCTTATTGCGCGGCAGCTCAACGTCGATGTTCTTGAGGTTATGCTCTCGCGCGCCTTTGATGATGATCTTGTCCATGGTTCCTGCTTGCCGCGGCGTAAGGCACTCCAGCAGTGCGGATGCTATGCGCACACAGTAGGCGCTGGCTTAACATGGACGTGCGGTGACTACAATGGGGAAGCGTGTGGTTCTTCGTGCCGCGCAGCTCGCAAGCTCGCCGGCACTCTCGCCGGAGAATGGTTGAGTTCGCTTTCCGAACCACCCCCAGGCGAAGCGACGGGTGCGCCGCTAGCCGATATGAACGAAGCGAGTGATCAGCCAGTTCAAGCCTCCCGTCACCAGCGAACCAAGCAAGGCGGGCAGGAAGCCATCGATCTTGACGCCGTCGACGAAACGGTCAGCAGCCCAGAACAGGGCCGCGCGAATGACCAGCAAGAACAGCCCCAGCGACACGATCACCAAGGGCATCGTCAGAAAAGCCAGCAGCTTGAAGAACAGACCGTCGAGAAGCGCAAAGACCAAAGCGAACTTGACGGCGCTGCCATAGCTGCGAACGGCGATGCCAGGGACCACCTTGGCCGCCAGCATGAAGGACAACGCATAGAGCAGACAGTGGACGACGAGTGAGATCATGAGGAGCCTCTTGGTTGAGGCGCTGGCCGGGGGGTCTCGACGGTCGGTCTGCCGCGTTCTTCAGACCTTCAATCGTGGACGCGCACGGGAACGTGTGAGCAAACGGCTCAGCGCGGGTGCTCTTGATTATGCGCAAGTGTGAGCAGGCAACAATGCCTCTCGGAAGAACCGCGTGGTTGCGCTATGCTAGACCATCTTTCCGAGGCGAATGTGAGCCAGCGCGATGATGAACACCGCTCGGGGTCGCTTCCGACACCGGGTAGCACTTCTGCCGGTAGCGCAGGCAGGTCCGTTCCCAGCCCCTCTGACGCGGCAACGTTGGTAACACCCACGACGCCTGCGCGAGAAACCGAGCGCGACAAAGAGGCCCAGGCCGTCGCCCATGCTCCGCCGGGCGCCAAGCTACGCCAGATGCCGACGCTGCGGGAGCACATGTCTGCGAAAAAGGTCCTGCAAGAGCTCAACGCCGCAAGCCGCGATGCCGAGACGGCAGATCCTACCTCGCTGGATGCGTTCGCGGGCAGCGAGCCGGCCGAGTCAACTGAGCCTGGACTGCGCCCAAGCGGCATCCCGACCCAGCCACGGTCCACATCCTCTGGCAGCCGTCCACAGCGCGCTGTTTCGCCCAGCCCGACGCACGAGGAAGGCCAAGCGGATCCAACGATGCTGGACGCGCCCCAGGTCGCTGCCGGGAAACCGGATCCAGCGCTGACACAGCCCCTTGTTGCAGCGGTTGCTTCACCGGATGCACCGTCGGGGGAACAGACGGCCATCCGTCCCGCCAAGCAGATGCCGACGGCGACGATTGAGCTCGAAAGCGGGGAGCCATCCGCGGCAGTCGAGGCTCCGTCGCGGCGCAGCCTGGGCAACGACGCCACGCAGTTCGTCCCAGTGCCCGAGGGAGGCGAGCCCGAGAGCTCGATTGCCGAAGAGCTGGCCCGACAGGCGACGCGACAGAAAGACGTGCTGACGGGGACCAAGACCCAGCCCTTGCCGCAAGTGCGCCCGCAGCGCGCCACCGGCCCAGATACCACGCAAGTTCAAAGCACCAAGCCAGCAGTGCGCCCCGACTCGACGCTGGTGATGCGTGATGAGCCGTCGCTGGGCGTGCAACGGACACAGCTTATGGAAATCCCGGCGGATGAGACGGCAGTCCGCCCGCTGTTCGCCCAGGATCGCAAGAAAAGCAGCTCCGAGTCACCGCGTGCGCAGGAAGCTCCGACGCAGCCGGGCGGCGCAGGCCGAGGTCGGGCTCGCCTGTGGGCTGGACTGTTCCTGGGTCTGATGATTGGTGGCAGTGGCTGGGCCGTCGGAACGTGGCTCGTAGAGCGGCAGCGGCAGGCCGAGCTAGCGACACAGTCTCGCGACGCTGTCAACGAAGCCCACCGACGCGGTCGGATCGCCGACTTTGCCGCTGCCGAAGCCAAGCTGCGGCGCCTGCTTAGTAAGCGTCCCACAGACGGTACGGCACTCGCAGCCAGAGCGCTGGTGCTGAGCGAAGCACAGTACGAGCTGGGTGGAGCCGAGCGCATCGAAGGCGTGCAGGCCTCGACAGATGGCACCACAAGCCAGCCGCAAGCCTCTCTTGATCCACAGGCAAGTACCGAGGCTGGCAAGCCCATCGAAGCAGCCAAGACGAGTGATTCAGCAGCAACGAAGACCAGCGCGCCAAGCACGGTCACGTGGGCATCGGAAACGCAGGCTGCAGCGCGCCAAGCCCAAGGGGAAACCACCGCGGCTGCATACTCGGCGCAGGTGCTGGCGGCATTGGCCGTCAGCGACCTAAAAGCCGCCGAGCGGGCCTGGGAGCGACTGCAGGGAATGCCACCCGAGGCCGATCAGCACAGTGAGCTAGCCCCTCTGCCGCTGGGCTGGCGCGCCTATGTAGCCAGCCAGGTTGCGCTGCTCTCGGGCCGTGAGGACGAAGCCTTGGCCTCGCTGACCGATGCAGTGAGCAAGAGCCCACTGCCGCTGTGGCGACGGCGGCTTGCAGAGCTCTTGCTTGCACGCGGCCGAGCCGATGACGCGCTGGCGCAGCTTGCCGCGGCAGAAAAAGAACAGCCGGATCACTGCGGCGTGCTCGTCGACCTGGCTGCGCTCAAGGCACGCCAAGCCGGTGCAGCGGCGCAGCGTCAAGCCCTGCAGACTCTGCAAGAGTGGTCGACGCTGCCGCGCACTGGATCTGATCCCTGCGGTCGAGGAGACCGAGCACGCGCCGCGCTTCTTTTGGGCGAGCTAAGCCTGGACACCGATCCGGCAGCCCGTGGCGATGCGCGAGCCGCACTAGAGCGAGCCCGCGCGATCTTTGGCAACGACAACGCAGCCGTCAGCGATCGCTTGGCCTCGGCGTGGCTGCGTACCGGCGATGCGCGTCTGGCACAGCAGCAGTGCCAAGAGACCCTCGCGCGCGTGGCGACTCGGCGACGAACGCGGCTCCTGCAAGCGGACGCGCAGCTGCGTCTGAACCAAGGCTCGGAAGCGCTGCGGACACTGGAGCCGCTTTTGTCCTCTAGCGCAGCAGCCGGTGAAGATGGCGAAGCCACGCTGCTCAAGGCGCGGGTGCTGCTGTCGCAAAACGACACGCTGGAAGCACAGAAGCAGGCCCGCAAGCTCGTCGCGACCAGCAGCCAGTCTCCACGCGTCCATGCGGGCGCCCAACGGGTGCTGGCCCGCGTCTCGCTCATCCTGGGCGAACCCGCAAATGCTCGTCGCACGCTCGAACCGCTCTTCCGTCAGATGTCGGGGGTAGACAGCACCGGCAATCCTGCCCTGCGCGACGAGCAGCTCGACACACAGATCCTGTGGGCAGAAGTGCTGCTGTCGGTCCGGCCGGCCGAGCAGCCCGAGGCTCGCGCGATTCTAGAAGCGGTGGTCACGCGAGCACCCGAGCGAATCGAAGCACGGCTGCTTCTGGGTCGCTTGCTGCGCGAGATGCAAGAGTGGGGACAGGCCGAGCAGCAGCTCAGCGCCGCCCTGCGCACCGACGATCGCCACATGGGTGCGAGGCGCGAGCTAGCCGGCCTGCTGACACAGCGCGGCGACTATGCAAAAGCCCATGCCCTGTACCAAGAGCTGCTCAAAGAAGAGCAAGACGCCGAGCTGTTCATCGCTGCAGCCCGCGCCGAGCGGCTAAACGGAGCCGCCGAGCCAGCGCTCAACACGCTGTCCAACGTGAAGCGCAGCCGCGGCGAAGTCACCGGCAAGTACGACGAGGCCTTGCTGGTCGAACGAGCCCGTGCGCTGCTGGCGCTCGATCGCTGCGGCGAAGCCCAGAGCTTGCTGAAGCCACTTTTGCCGGATCTGGCCCAGCTCAAGCGTCCGGCGCTGCCAGCGCTGCTGATCCGCGCCATGCTGTGCGCCGCGCTGCCCGGCGAGCGTGCGGCGGCCGCGATGCAAAGCCGAGCCGTACTGCAGCGCCTGCCGCAGCCCTGGCGTAGCGATGTCGACGTGCGCTTGGCCGAGTGCGAGATCCTCGCGGCCACCGGCAACTTCCTAGCGGCGCGCCTGGGCCTGACGGCTCTGGTGGCCTCGCTGCAGACCGTCCCACCAACGAGCATTGGCGAAGAGGCAGCGCTGCGCCAGCACTGCCAGAAGATGCTAGAGCGCCTGTCTGGCAGCCCTGCCTTGCCTCCCCGCTAAGAAATCAATCAAATAGTTTTTATGGCGATATTTTATTCGCCAATTCATGAATTAATCCAACGGCGGCGGCGTTCCACCGGGCACCAGGCCGCTCGGCACGCTGGCTGGCACACCCGGCAGGCCACTGACATCGGTAAGCCCCTCGCGCAGGAACGCCAAAAGCTGCCGTTTTTCGTCGCTGCTTAGGCGCAGCGGTCCCGGCTGCATGACAAAGTCGAGGTTGGGCACGCTGTACCCTCGCGACTCGGGCCCGCGATCGTAAAAGTCGAGCACTTGTTCCAAGGTATCGAAGGCGCCGTTGTGCATATAGGGCGCGGTCTTGTCGATGTTGCGCAGCGTCGGCGCTTTGAAAGCATGGCGAAGCTCTGCCGCGTCTTGTTCCGGCAGACCCAGCACACCGGCCCGACCGATGTCGCGTGTTAGCTCGCTCTTGCCTCGCTCGGGAACGCCCGTGATGCGGAACTCTGTCGCGACGAATGCAGGTCCCTCGGTGCCCGCGAACAGCGGCAGATAGTGGCAGCGGCTGCAGCGCGCCTTGCCGAAAAACAGGGCGAACCCCGACGCCGCATCAGCCGACAGCGCTTGTTCGTTGCCCGCCAGGTATTTGTCGACGGGCGCTTGGTTGGCGGTCACCGTGCGCAAGAATGCGGCGATCGCCCGGCGCAGCGAGTTCTCGTCCACCTCGCCCCCGTACGCCTCGCGAAACAAGGTCTGGTACTGGGGCACGGCCGCCACGTCGCGCACCGCCTTGTCGCGGGACGAGCCCATCTCAAGCTCGTTTTCGACGGGCATCAGCGCCAGGGACTCTAGACTGTCAGCCCGTCCGTCCCAGAACTGGCTGTGCTGAAAACGGACGTTAAAGATCGTCGGTGTCGAGCGTGGCAACACGCCACCGCTTTCGATGGCCAGAGCCGCGCCGACGTGGCGCGCATCCGCCAACGCGCGCTCGGGCAGATGGCAGCTTGCGCAGGCCACCTTGCGATTCGCAGACAGGACGGGGTCAAAGAACAGCAGGCGCCCTAGCTCGACGCGAGCCGGCGTCGGTTGGTTGTCGACCGGTATCGGGAACGCATCCTCGGGGAAGCGGGTCAAGGACTGACCCATCGGGCTAGCGGGCGGACTGCCACAGCCAGCCGATCCTCCCAGACACAGAAGCAGAGCGGACGATGCCAATGCCACGTTGGATTGCCACATGTCATTAACCGTATCACCGGCCACCCGGCGATGGGCCTTGTCGATCTGCGGACGGGCCGCCAAAGAAGCTGATGCATTGAACATGTTACGCTCGGGGCGTGGCAGAGACGCGACGGCACACCGGCTTGACCGGGCTTGTGGCCCTAGACACTGCGCTGGATAGCGAGCGCCCTAGAGCCAGCGAACGCAGCGAGGATCCCGGCCTAGGCCACGATCGCAGCGCGGCCAGCGCGACCAGTGCCCCACGGGCCTTTACGACGCGCTTGGTGCGCGACCCCACGCCGTCCTTCATGGGCCGCACGTCCGAGCTTGAGCGGGTACTGCGCAGCCTGCGTGTTGCATCCGGTCCGGTGGTGCTGATCTCGTCGGTGCGCAGCCTGCCAGGCCTTGGCAAAAGCGAGCTGGCATGCAAGGCCGCCGCCGAGCTTCAGGGCGTGCTCCCCGTGCAGCTATGGCTCGATCTGCGCGGTCAGTCCGAGACGCCCATGCGACCCGAGCAAGCATTGGAGCGCGTCCTGCGTTTTCTGATGGGGCCGCTGGCGTCGCTGCCCAGCGAACCAGAAGCTCTGGTCTCTCTGTATCGTCACAAGCTCTCGGGCTTGCGTGCGCTGATCGTCGCGGATGACGCGAAAGATGCAGCCTGCATTCGTGCGCTATTGCCGCCGCCAGGCTGCGCGCTCTTGGTCACCAGCCGCAGTCGAATTCCCATGCATCAGCTCGGCAGTGCCAGCGGCTATGCCATGGATCTCGACGGTCTGTCCGCCACCGATTCCGCCCTGCTTCTGCGCAGCCTGTGCCCACGCATTTCCAGCAGCCAAGCCGCCGAGCTGGCCACGCGCTGCGCCCACGCGCCACTCGCCTTGCAGATCGTGGGTCAGCTGCTGCGCGAAGATTCAACGCGGCAGATCCCCGACGTCACACAGCAGCTTGTGCAAGAGCGAGCCAGGTTGGAAATGCTGCGACCGGCGGAAGGCATGATTCACGATCTTCTGGCAGCGATCGGTGTGGGCTTCCGCAGCGTCGATCCGTGGAGCCGCAGGCTGCTCTGCCGCATGGCGGTCCTGCCGCTGGCCTGCGATGCCGATACGCTGCAGGCGATCGCGGCCCTGCCCTCGCACGCCTCGGCCTTGTCCGATGTCTTGCGTCGCCTGTCGCGCAGCGCTCTGCTCGACCTCGATGCCAAGGCTGGCCTGTATCGCATGCACGATCTCGTGCGCGTCTACGCGCAAAGCCAGGGCGAGCCAGGGCACGACCGTGAAGTCCGCGAACTTCATGCCGCACACATCACGGCGCTGCTGCATCAGCTTGACCAGCGCTCGCGGCACGGCAGCGACGCGCTTACCGAAGCACTGGTTCACTTCGATCGCCTTCGCCCACACATCGACGCAGCACAGGCCTGGGTGACCACCGGCCTGCATGACCGCCCAAGCCACACGCCCAGCCCCATTAAGCCGAACGGCGAGCGCAGTGAAGACGACATCCCGCGTCGCTATGTGGCCTTGGCCAAGGCAGGTGGCAGCTTGCTCGCTCTGCGCATGGCCGCCAAGGCGCGACAGCGCTGGTTTGAAGGCGCGCTGCAGGCGACCCACCGCATCGCCGATCGCGAGTCCGAAGCACCGCTGCTTCTGCAGTCGGGTCATGCGCTGCGCGATCAAGGGCTGGTGCCGCGCGCTCTCGACGCATACGAGCAGTGCGTCAGCGTGGCCCGCAGCACAAGCGATCGCCCGTGCGAGCTGCGTGCGCTATCGAGCTTGGGCTTTGTTTGCGTCGAGCAGGGCCAAGCGGCCCGCGCCATTGGCTATCTTGAGCCCGGTTTGGCCCTAGCGCGTACGCTGCAAGATCGTCGCGCCGAGAGTGCCATGCTGGCCAACTTGGGCATCGCCTATTTGGATATCGCGCAGCCAGCGCAGGCCATCGCGGCGTTCGAGCAGGATCTGTCCGTCGCGCAGAAGCTCGGTGATCAGCGCGCCGAAGGCCGAGCGCTTGGCAACCTGGGCCTCGCCCTTCGCGCATCGGGACAGCCGCAGCGCGCCATTTCCTGCTATGACCAGCACATCGTCATCGCTCGCAGCGTCGGAGATCGTCGTGGCGAAGCCAACTCGGCATGGAATCGAGCGCTGGCACTCGAAGGGCTCGGCCGACGCAGCGAGGCGATCGCATCGGCCGAACAAGCACTGCGCCTTCGCGAAGCGCTCGGCGACTCGCGCGCCGAAAAAGTCCGCCAGGCGCTTGAGGCCTGGAAGAACCCGCCCGACGCCAGCCCAGGCCCCTGACGCGCGGTGACCAAGTCCGCCAGCCGCACGAACGCCCGCGCCGTCGTCTAGCCGCTGCTCAGCAGTCGTTGCCGCGCGTGCAAGACGATCTTCTGCACGTCTGTGCGATGGCTGCGGCGCAGCGGCGAGAGCAAATAGAAGCGCTCGTGTACCCCCGCCAGCTCGCCGACGCGATGAAGCCGCAGGCGATCTTCCAAGTCCCAGGCCAGCGCCGTATGCACCGGGAACAGTCCATGCCCCTGTGCCGCGAACGTCCGCAGCGCCTCGCTATCATCGAGCTCCGCCACCACTCGCACCGCGATCTCTTGGGTGGCCAGCCACTCGTCGACACGCCGCCGCAGGCTGGTGCCCCGCCCCGGCAAAAGAAGTGGCGCCCCCGCCAACGAACGCGGGAAGTCCGCTTTGTACTGCTGCGCCACGGCAGGCGTGCCGTACAGGCTGATCGTCGACTCGCCGACCGTATGGCTGTAGACATGCAGCGACAGCCCCTGCGGCGGTGCCTGCTCGGAAAGAATCAGATGCAAGTGGCCCGCTGCCATGTGATCCAGAAGCTCGTCGAGCCGCCCCTGCTGTACGTGCAGCGGCCCCTGCTCGCTCTGCCCAAGCACTGGCTCGGCCAGGCGATATACCAGGACACTGGGGATGCCGCAGACGATGCCGATTCGCAGGCAGCGACGGCTGGCGGCGCTCTTGCCGGTCACCGTCTCAGATAGCTCGTTACCCAGGCGAAAAATCTCGTCCGCGTACTGCAGGATGTCGCGGCCCAGGACCGTCAGCGACAACGCGCGGCCACTGCGCAGGAACAGCTCTCCTTGCAAGCTTTCTTCTAGCGCTCGTATCTGCGTACTGAGCGTGGAGTGAGACAGACGAAGCTGCTCAGCCGCTCGCGATAAGCTTCCTTCGCGAGCAACGCGCCAAAAATAATAAAGATGATGATAGTTTAGCCAATTACTTCCGATCGTGGACATGTTGCCCCCTTTTGCGGTGATTGCGCGCTACCAGCATCGATGGGAACCCATCGCAAGCGGGTGTTCATTAACCGACATGCGCTGCACCAGTTTTGGACCCGCACCCCGGAGGCAGAGAGCATTACTCACGGAAAATCACCAAATCAATAAGAATTAAACTTCAGCCTCTCGAATTAATATCATAAAAATGATTACAAAATACAAAGTTCATCATTGATTATACGCAAATAATAATTGATATATAAATTCTCGCAAAATAGCTTCACACCTGGCAAATATAAGGCAATAATCCCAACCTAGGGAAAGCCATGAGCCCGTGAAACATATGTTTATTTTTCGGCCATCGACCAACCACGCCGGGTGGCATTCTTTGTATAATTCGGGGAGTTATCAGCGAGGCGTAATGATGTCGGGGGAACGCAACGCATCCGCCGCAGGTCGGCCACCGTCTAGTTGTCCGCGCTGCGGTCAGCTGCGGACCGCTGAACCCGACGAGCACACCTGCCCCCGTGTCGAGCTCAGCGTCGCTGAGTCCGCAGCCGCATCAGCGACTCCCCGCAAGCGGACGCCGACTGTGGACCCCATGCTCGGCCGCGTCATCGACGGCCGCTATCAGATCGTGAAGCGCATCGGCCGGGGTGGTATGGGCGCCGTCTATCGCGCGCAGCACGTGCAGCTTGGCAGTCCGTTTGCGGTCAAGGTGCTGCTGCACCCGCAGCGCGAACAAGAGCGCGCCCGCTTCCTGCAAGAAGCGCGTATCGCTTCCCGCATCCGCCATCCCAACACCGTGGCCATCGTCGACTATGGCTTGCTTCCCGAGGGACAGCCCTACCTGGTCATGGAGTTTCTCGAAGGCAGCACGCTCGCCAACCTCATCAAGCAAGGCCCCATACCCTACGAGCGCGCCTGCCGCATCGCCATCCAGATCGCCCACGGCCTGCACGCCGTCCACAAAAAGCAAGTCGTCCACCGCGACCTGAAGCCCGACAATGTCTTTTTGTTGCAGGAAGAGGGGCGGCCGGACTTCGTCAAGATCGTCGACTTTGGAATCGCCAAAGCACCGCTGGGGCAGCAAGCGCACGCGCTGGCTGAGGCTCGCACGGCAAAGCCCACCGAGGCGCCGGACACAGCACGGCCCTCCTCTGCAGCCGCGCCCGACGGCGTTCACAAGGCCGATCCGCGCTCGCCATCGACAGGCGCTCAGGTCGACGCCACTGTCGCTGCGGCTTCATCGCTGGGCCCACACGCAGCAAGCGCAGAGTCCTCCGTCGATCCCTTGGCTCAGACGGCGACAACCCACGGCACCGAGTCCGCAGCAGCCGCGGACGACCCCGCCGCCTTGGCCGAACCCGACACAACGATCACCGCGCATGCCCGCACTCAGGCCTGGGAGCTCCTCGGCACGCCCTACTACCTGCCTCCTGAGCAAGCCAAGGGAGAAGCCGTCGACGGTCGCGCCGATCAGTACTCCCTCGGCTGCATCTTGTTCGAGATGCTGACCGGGCACGTCCCCTTTCAGGCCGAGACCCTCCCCGATCTCCTCCGTCTCCACCTCTTTGCCCCCCCTCCGCCTCTACAAGTCCCCGCCCCGTTCCCCTCTCCCCCCTCCTCCCTCCCCTCCATCATCCACCGCATGCTGGCCAAAGAGCCGGTGTTGCGGTTTGGGGGGATGGGGGACGTGGTCGAGGTGTTGGAGGGGGTGTTGGGATCGCGAACGGGGCGACGCGGGGTGTGGGGCATTGGGCTGGGGGCTCTGGTTTTGGCGGGGGGCTTGGGGGTGCTGCAGCCCTTTCGCGCACGCGTGACATCGCCGGCCACCGCACCGACTCGCGAGGAGCTTCGGGAAGCGCGGAGGCATGCGCTGCAGGTGTTGGCGAATGATCTCAAGCAGGGCTCTGACGCTGCGCGACGCGCGGCCGTGCAGGCAGCAGGCTGGTCGCGGACCACGCCACTACGCGTCGAGCTAGAGGCGCTGCTCGATCCGGGCAATGCCGCGCTGACCACGCAGGTCGCCGAGGCGCTGGGCAAGCTCGGCGATCCGCAGGCCATCCCCAAGCTTCGTTCGCTGCTGGCACACGAAGCACCTTCGGCGGACTTGCGGCGCGCTCGCTTAGCGGTGGCGCGAGCCCTTGTGACCTTGGGCGCGAAAGAAGGCCATGACGTCTTGCAAGATGCGCTGCGCTTGCCCTTGGATCCATCAGCCAGCCCACAAAGCGCGGATCGCAGAAATGAACGCATCGCTGCCGCGCTGCTGCTGTGTGATACCGACGACGAAACGGCGCAGACGGTGCTGGCGCAGATCCTGGCTGAGCCGAGCACACACGCTGCGACAACGTTGGAAATCTTGGCCTGCCAAGGACAGCGCCAGCAAGGCATCGCGGCACGACAGGCCCTGCAGCGCCTGTGGCACACAAGTCAGGGCCAAGATCGGCTGCACGTCGCGCTGCGCCTGGCCGCGCTGGGCGATCCAGAAGCCCGCCGTTATCTGCGAGAAAAGCTGACGGATCGAAGCGCCACGAGCGCGACCGGAACACCGGAAGCACTGCTCGCAGCGCGGGCCCTGGCTGCAGCCGACGAGCCGGATGTTCTGCACCTGGTGCGACGGACGCTGCAGCGTGGTGGCATCGACGCGACAGCGCGCACGCTGGCCAGCGAGGCGCTGGGTCTGTGTGGCGAGCTGGCTGATCTGCGGGCACTGAAACAGCAGCTCGACCTGTTCGATAGCCCCCCAGTTCGGCAGACGACCGCCGCAGCCATTTTGCTGCTGTCCGCGCTGGACCCAGGTGACTTGGACGAAGCCAGCCTAAAGTGGGCGCGGGCCGCGCTGGGCGATAGCGATCTTTCAGCGCGACTTTCCGCCATCGCCGCGCTGGGCTACAGCCCGCAGGCAGAGTCACTGGAGCTGCTTTCGCTGGCCCTGCGCGATGCCTCGCCTGCGGTTCGACGGGAAGCAGTTCGTGCGCTTGCGCAGCGACGAAGCGAAGCGTCTCTGCGCTTGATGCAACGCGCGCTACACGACGCCGATGCCGACGTACGCAGCACCGCGCTGCTGGCCATCGTGGGTGTGCTGCGTTCGCTGGGCCCCGATGGCATGGGCAGCTTGGTGGCCGAGGCGCTGGGATGGATAGCGCAGTCGATGCAGGACTCTCCCGACTGGCTGCGCGACATCGCCCGCCTCGCCTTGGGCGACACGACGCAGCAAAACGAGCGACCGAACCTACAAGCCATCGCAGATCCAGCCGCACAGCGCTGGCTGATCGAGCTGGGTCTTCTGCCCCGTGAAAAGCTGATCCAGCTCTGCACAAGTCAGGATGCGATGTTGCGCTTGGCAGCCGCGCGAGCGCTGCTTTTCGAAACGACGCAGGCGGCACACGATGCCATCGAGCAAGCCATTGCGGGACTGCGCGCCCAAGGTGGACGTTTCGCACTGGATGCGGCGGGCTTGCAGCTTGCGATCCGCGATGCCGAACCTCCGCGCACAGAGCTTCTGATCGCTGCGCGATCTGCCGACAGCGAGATCCGGCGACACGTCCTGGATGTGATGGCCTGGCTGCCCACGTCCGCGCATGAGCACAGTCAGCGGGTGTTGCGCGTTCTGCTTCAGGATCGCGTGCCAGGGATTCGCGCCTATGCCGCAGCACTGCTGAACCAAGGCCGCGGCCCCGGCATCGCGCGCACCGAGCCCGCGCCACCGCAGCCCGCCGAGCCCACCGAGCCCACCGAACGCGGACGCATCGCTGGTGCCCGACCAGATGGTGGATCCGAAATGGACGCCGGTCCTGCTGCTGAAAATGACTCCACACGGATCGGCACAACGACAACGAACGAGGACACCGCAGCGAGCGATCAAAGGCAGAGAGACGAGCGCCTGGCGCAGGCCCGCGCCCTGTTTGCGCAGGCCACTCGCGCCGGCCAGGACAGCGATGGCGCGCGTCTTTACAAGCTGCTCTTGCGAGCGCGTGCCCTCTGCGCCACGGCCGGCTTGCGCAGCCATCCCGACTGCATCGAGATCAGCGCAGGCGCGACGTATAAGCTGGCATCGCAGTTCGAACGCGACGCGCGCTTCACCGAAGCGATGAACGAATACCAGGCCTTGCTGAGCAGCTCTGGGAAGAGCCCATCTGCTGTGGAATACCGACGGGAAGCGCAGCGTGCCGCGGTGCGCATGGGCTTGCGCTTGGGTCGTGTCGTCGTTCACACGCAAAGCGGCGGACGCTGCCGCGAAGTCGTCTATTGGCTGGCTCCTGGTAAGGGCACCGTGCGCGTCGGTTCCACGCAAGAGGAAGTCAGCGTGCGCGCCGGGGATGTCCTTCATCGCGGGACGTGTCCATGAAGCCACGCCTGCACGCGAAGCGGCAACTCTCGGCGCGGTCTGTGTCGCTCCTCTGCGCGCTGCCGTTGTGTGCAAGCGTGGCCGCTCCGGCGCTGTGCAATCTGTCAGTGGCGCACGCGGACAAACGAAGCGCGCATGCCGCACGAACGGGCTCGGCGAACGCGGCAGGTCTGTCCGGCAGTGATGCGCAGGCCAATCGCCTGCTCGATCGCGGGATCAACCAGCTTGCGCAGCGCGATCTGATCGGTGCTCGGAAAAGTCTAGAGCAGTCATTTCGCGCGCACCCGCAGACCCTGATCCTGTTCTATCTGGGCGCAGTGGCCGTGGCAGATGGACGCGCACTGGACGCGCATGATCTGATGCGCCGCTATCTGGCCGATCCCAGCCTGACAGATGTCAAATCCGACGAGCACGCCACGGCTGAAGCCGTGCTTTCGCAGCCGCTACCAGCCCATGGTTTCTTGCAGGTCTTGGGGGATGCGGGCGTGCTGGTGTCGGTGGATGACCATGTGGTCGGCGTGCTGCCGCTGAGTCGCCCCCTGCTGCTCTCGCCTGGATCGCACCGCGTCCATCTGGAGGCAGCTGGGCATCGAGTCGAAGCTCACGTCGATATCGTGCTGGGCCGTCCGGCTGAGCTGCAGCATCACGCTGCGTCGAATTCATTCACGCTGCGCACCGCGCGCAGCCTGCTTCTGATCGACCGCTATGCCGGACCGCTGGGCGAAGCGCAGGTGCGAGTGGGCCAAGCGCTCGAACACGTGCTGGCAGAGGAACACTACACCGCGCAGCACAGCGAAGCCGCGTTGGAGAGCGCTCGCGATCCAGCGCTGCGCGCCTGCCTGGATACGCTGCCGTGTCAGTTGAGCTTGGCCAAAGCGATCGGATCGGATCTTGTGCTGCACGCGCGAACCGGTCCGGCGCAGCGCGCCACCGAGATCGACATTGAGCTCACCGCATACAGCGTCGAGGTAGGCCAGGCCGCCGGCTCGACCACGCTGACTTGTCCGCTGCCGTGCTCTGCGGATCTGGCCCAGCAGCGGATCAAAGCGCGCCTGCCCGAGCTTCTGCAGCAAGCGCAAAGCCGGCCACGCGGACGGCTGGTCCTATCGTCGCTGCCCGTCGGTGCCGAGGTATTTTTGCGACATGGTGACGAGTGGGAACGCCTGGGCCTGACACCGCTTGAACAGGTCCTGTGGGTCGGTCGGCATGAGCTGCAGCTGCGCGTGCCGGGCCGAACGCCGGTCCATCGCTCGCTGCAGATCGAAACGCAGCCACCGCTGCAGCTTGCGATCGAGCTTCCGCGCGACGCAGCGCCCAGCGCAGAGATCATCTGGGTGCGCCGCCCGCGCCCTGCATGGCGCATCGGTCTCTCTGCGGGACTGGGTGCGGTGGGTGTGGGGCTCAGCATCGCGGGCATCAGCGGGCTTGCCGTCAACGGGCAGTGCGTCGGCGAGCTGTCTTCGATGCTGCCCGGCGCGCAGTGCTTGAACCTGTATGCAACCGGCGCCATCGGTGGTGGGCTCTTGAGCGCGGGCCTATTGACGCTGGGGGGCGCCGCGTTGACGTTGGCCATTCCCGAGCCACTTCGTCCGCAGGTTCAGGCGCAGCGCAGTCACCAAGACTCTTCCGACCCAGCACGGAGGCCCTAGGAGCCATGACAGAGCATGCACGGACGTGTAGTGTGCTCGCGTTTTCCCTGGCCGCGCTGTCCGGCTGCGGCGCCTGGGACACCTATCAGACGCCCAACCGAGCCCACTGCGAAAACACGCGCAGCCTGTGCAGTCACTTTGAGCGCTGCGATGCCCAAAGCGGCCTGTGCATTCCAGTCTCGGCGCTGTACAAGCAGCAGTTTCGCGTGCCCTGCGACACAGCGCCGCTTGTCGACCTGCTGCGCACGCGGGCCCACGACACATCCGTGCTCATCGAGCTGGAAGCGGGCTGCACCTACTCGTTTTCGGAACCCAGCGACTCTCTGTTTGGTCCCACGGCCCTGCCCGCGATCTATGGCGAGCTCTTTGTGGAAGGCCACGGCGCGACGCTGCAGCGTGCCCCAGATGCCAAGAGCAGCTTTCGCTTGCTGACGGTCGCCGGCACCGAAGAAGGCGACGGCCATGTGCCCGGTCGTGTCTCGATTCACGCGGTCACCATTCGCGACTTTGTCGCGCGGGGCGGCGACGGTGGAATGGCGGCTGGCCAGCCCAACTTTAACTGCGGTGGGGGTGGAGCGGCTGGTCTGGGTGGCGCATTCTTCGTCGAAGGAACGCTGGAGCTCGCCGGGGTCAGCCTGCTTGAAAACCGCGCCATTGGCGGCAATGGGACAGGCGGCCTAGCCAACCGCGGGCTCGCCACACCCAGTGCGTGCGGTGGCGGCGGCGGCCTGGGTGGGGCTGGCGAGTCCGGCGATCCGGCCATGCTGCGCGGCGGCGGCGGCGGCGGCATGGCCGGTCCCGGTGGCCCACTTCAGGGCTCGTCCTTGCCGGGATTTGGTGGCCTGTCTTTCAACCGCCGAGCAAACACCGCAGGTCGACCCGGCTCGGTCGCCGCCGTGAATCCCGGTGGTGTCTATTCACCAAACGACCCCAAAAGCGACGGTGGGGTCGGGACAATGCAGCAAGGCGGCGGCGGCGGCGGTTCGCAGGGCCTGGGCGGAGCCGGCGGACATGGAGTCATCGGCATAGGCGGCATGGTGGGCGACGGCGGCGGCGGCGGCGGCGCAGGCTGTGCCAACGGCGGTCCCTGCGCGCAAAACAGCTACGGCAGCGGCGGCGGCGGCGGCGGATATCGCGGCGCGGGCGGAGCCGCAACCACCGTCCAGAATGTCATCGCCGGGGGCAGCGGCGGAGCGTTCGGTGCTGGGGGCGGCGGTGGAACCAACGCCGGGGCAGCAGGCGGCGGCGGCTTTGGCGGCGGCGGCGGCGGCAGCGGGCAGACAGGCATCAATGCCGGCGGCGGCGGCGGCGGCGGCTTCGGCGGCGGCGGTGGCGGCGGCGGCGCATCGACAACCCACCGAACAGGCGGCAGCGGCGGCTTCGGCGGCGGCGGCGGCGGCGGCTATTACAACGGGCCTGTGTCCACCGTTGTCAGCGACGGTGAAGGAGGCTATGGCGCAGGAGCGGGAGCGAACGGCTCGGGCGGCGGCGGGCTAGGGGCAGGCGGCGCGATCTTCGTGTACGGCGGCCACGTGACGATCAGCAACAGCACGCTGGCCGACAACAGCAGCGCGGGAGGGCTGGCCTTTTCGTTGAATTCGAGCTCTGGTCCCGCGCTGTCGAGCGGCGACGCTTTGGGCGGCGGCCTCTTCAACCTCAACGGGCAGGTGCGACTGATCAACAGCACGATCGCGCGCAACCAAGCCCAGCGCAGCCCGTCAAAGCCGGCGGACCTAAGCAAGCCGCCGCGCAGCGATGGCGGCGGCGTGTTTCATCTGCGCTACGGCCCAGGCGGCCAGAGCCGCCTAGAGATCAGCAACAGCGTGATCGGCAGCAACAGCGGGACCTATGATCTGGCGACGGAGCAGGGGGCCGAAGTCACGGCGGCAGGTCCCAGCTTGGTGCAGAGCTGCGACTTCTGCGATGACTTGACCCGCATTGGCTCGCTGCGCTTCATCGTCGGCCAGGACCCTCTGCTTTCGGCATCGCTGGACAGCTCTTCTGGCGCAACGCCCACCTTGCCGCCCCAATCGGACAGCCCGCTGGTCGGCCGCGGGGACGTCCAGCGCTGCGCCGAGGATCCGGTCAGCGGCCTTGATCAGCGAGGACAGCCCCGACCCAAGACCGCCTGCACACTGGGCGCCGTCGAGGTTCTGCAAGGGCCCGCGTCCGAAAGCGGCTGCGCGATGCATTCGGGTCGCGCAAGACCGCAGCCCCTTGCCCGCCCGCTTGCGGCGACGGGCCTGGGACTGTTGATTGTGGGGCTCGTTCGACGGCTGGGTCGGCTGCGCAAGGGAAAATCTGTCGACGGTACATCGAAATAGGAACGTATCTTTTTCTATATACCTATTCTTAGAACTTGCCGCGCAGGCGCTCTTTCGCCGGCAGGATCTCAAGGCAGGTGGTCCAGTAGCCGGTAGCCACAGTCTCGACGAATTCCTCGGGCAGTGACTCGGCCCGCATCTCGGCACACAGGCGTTCGTGGTCATAGTCGACGCAGCGCAGCGTAACGGCGATGGCCGAGCCCGCAGAAAGCAGAGCCGCCGCCTGTGCTGGCTTGCTGGGAATGTCGAGCAGCGCATACCAGATGCCGGTGCGGCCATCGTTGGCTGGGCGCCCGATGGCGCCGACGTTGACCACCAGGCCGCCGCCTTGCTCAGCAGGCAGACGGCGAACCCACGGAATCCCGGTGTGCGTAACCAACAGAACATCGGCATCGTGGGCCCGCAGCAAGCGCCGCAGAAACGCATCCGAGCTCGTCGATTCCCACAGGAATTCGTTGACCTGCCGCGGTGAGCCGTGCGCCATGTGAACGCGGTAGCCGCCCCATTCCCGTCGTAGAAACGGTGGCAGAGCGCGCAGATAAGGCAGCCAGCGCTGCGATGTCTTGGCTTGCGTATACGCGTACGAGAGGCGCGCGTAGTGATTGTCGCGCGGGTCGCTGTAGCCGCAGGCGCAGTCGGCAAGCTGGTGCCCGATCGAGTGATCGTAGTTGCCTTGCATCACGGTGACGCCGCGATCGAGCAAGATGGGAAACACGCGATCGGGCAGCGGGCCAAAGCCGCCCAGGTCGCCCAGGCAGTACACCTCGGTCGCTCCCTGCGCTTGCGCGTCGTCGAGAACCGCAGACAGCGCCCCGGTGTTGTTGTACACGCCGCCGAACACGGCGACGCGGCTTAGGTGCGACATGACAAGCCCTCTTCCACGCAGGTGTGGCAAGCCGACCAGCGCAGCGAAATGGGGCGCAGTGACTCGGTCAGCGTGCGACCAAGCTGGGCATCGGGTGCATCCAGAAGAAGCGGACAGACCAGAACATGCGCCTGCGTGGCCAAGCGCGAGCTATTGCACTGCAGCGTACGAATCACCTCGGGCGGCAGCGGCTCATGGACGACGTCACCGGTCCCATAGCCATGCGTGCGGCGTGTCTCGCGCCCGATGCGCAGAAGCGGCAGAAACTTCACGCGAGGCTGCGCCAAGCCCAGCGAGCGCGCAAAGCGCAGAAACTCGCTGCGCGCTTCCGAAAGACGCAGCGCATCGGCGTGTTCGACGACGGTCAGCACCGGGGACAGACCGACGGCGGCCAGGTGTCGGATGCCCTGCGTGATCGCGGCAAAGGTCCCGCGCCCTCGCACTGGATCGTTCTCTTCAGCGGTCATGCCGTCGAGCGACACGCGCACATCCAGCGAATAGCGCGAACCGTCAAACAGATCGCGCAGGCGCTGCGCCGCGGACTCGTCAATCAGCATGCCGTTGGTCAGCACGTGGGTCGGGCCCTCTTTGAGCGTGCGCTCGACCACAGCGAAAAACTCGGGGTGCAGCATGGGCTCGCCGCCCGTGAAGTAGAACTCTTTGACGCCTAGCTCGCGCGCTTCGAGCAGAAGCTCTTCGAGGCGGGCTCGCGTCATCATGGGCACGCGATCTTCTTTGGGACCGCAGGTGATAAAGCAGTGACGACACGCGATGTTGCACAGCGTCCCCGCTAGCTGCAGCCATAGAGTGTCCAAGCCAAAGAAGGGCACAGTGGCCGCCCTCTCCTCGGTCAGAATCGGCAGCAGTCGATGCTCGCGCATGCGGCATCCTATCACGCGACGCCGGTCTTCGTCGTCGCCACACGCACCGGAATGGGCGACAGCACGCGCACCAAGTCCTGCGACGCCAGCGAGACCAAGCAGCCGCGCTTGCCGCCGTTGATGTAGATGCGCGGAAGATCAAGGACGCTCGCTTCGACATAGATCGGCAGCGCACTGCGCAGACCAAAGGGAGACGTGCCGCCAAAGACATATCCCGTGTGCTTGCTGGCCACCTCGGGCTTGCACGGGCTGATCGCGCGCCGATTCAACTGACGAGCCAGCGCCTGCGTCGAGACCTCGCGATCTCCGTGCATCAAGACCAGCAGCACTTGGCCTTGTTCGTCTTGCATGACCAAGGTCTTGATGACGATGTGCTCGGAAACGCCGAGCGCCTGCGCACTTACGCGCGTGCCGCCGTGCTCTTCATACTCGTACATGTGCTCGCCATACGCGATGGCGTGCTGACGCAAGACGCGCACCGCAGGCGTAACCGGGAACTTTTCTTTTGCCATGGGACCATCCGTCATTGGCAAGCGCAGGCCGTGCGCCTGTTTAAGTCGACGACCCTTCGCGCCGACGCGGCTTCGCGTAACACTGGGTTTTGCCACAAGCAAGATCACAGCCGCGGTACTGTGAGGTTCACGATGAGCCTGGGCGCAGATGCCTTGCTGTTGGTTGCGCTGTGCAGCATGACAAGCTGGCTTTGGCACAGGCGCCGTCAGCGTACCAAGGGCAACAAGCAGCCGGCCTTGCCGACGCAGAAAGACGAGGCCATGCAGGCGCTGCGCCCAAACGCCGTCCTCTGCCAAGGCGCACGACCCGGACGCCCAGCGCAGGACTGGCTGATCGAACGCGTGCAGCAGCCGTCGCGCGGGGCGCCGATTGCACGATGGTGTCAACTCGACGGTGGCTCGGAAGCACAGCAGGCGCTGCTGCTGGTCTTGGCAGATCCGTCCATCGCGGCCGAGCAGCGCGTGTGGCTGCTTGAGCACGTGCCCCCCGAGCAGCGCCCCATCACCGCAGGGATCGAGCCAGCCCGCGAGATCGTACATGCTGAGCGAACGTATACACAGCACGTGGACTGGCGTGGTCTGGTGCGCTCACAACCCAGCCGCGGCCACGATGACCACCAGGACTGCCGCGTGGTTCTGTATCAAAGCAGCGGCCCATATCGCCTGGCTTGGTTGAAGCAAGCCGACAGCGATGCCTGGTACGCCGGACACGAGCACACGCTGGCCGAGCTAGACATCCTGCCGGCCTCGGGCTGATTCCCAAGTCTGCGGACGCCTCCCGCGCAACACCGAGCTAGAGAGAACCAAGCGAAGCATGCCAGGATGAGTGAGAGGCTGACCTTGACGGAAGACATCCCTTCGACGCTGAGACTGCGAATGTTGCGACCGGTTCTTTTGCTTTGCATCGCTGTGGTCTTGTTAGGTTGCGAGGGTCAGAGCGCACGCAACCTGCTGCCAAGTCATGTGCCGCTGATCGATATCAACCCCGATCCCGCGATCACAGAGGTGAGGTTGATTGCATCGCCCGCGCGCAAAGAATATCTGCCCGGCAAGCTTGCTGACGTCTGGGCGTATCGAGACGGCGCTCGGTCAGATAGCGTCGGCACGGTGCCAGGTCCCATGCTGCAAGCGCGGGTGGGTGAGCAGGTGATCGTTCACTTTC
The DNA here is from genome assembly GCA_016794505.1 of Myxococcales bacterium. Taxonomy (GTDB): domain Bacteria; phylum Myxococcota_A; class Polyangia; order Palsa-1104; family JAEUJZ01; genus JAEUJZ01. The sequence continues at coordinate 39,092 of JAEUJZ010000180.1, read as the reverse complement.
AAAACGATCTGCCCGCCCCCACGACCGTTCACTGGCATGGGCTGCGCGTCCCCAACGCGCACGATGGCTCGATGTCATCGCAGCACGAGATTCCGCCGGGCGGTACCTATGACTATCGCTTCGTTGTGCAGGATGCGGGCAGCTTCTGGTACCACCCGCACATTAACGCGCCGGAGCAAGTCGAAAAGGGCTTGTACGCGCCGCTGATCGTGCAGGGCGATCCAGCGATCTCTGTCGCCGCCGAGCGCTATCTGGTACTCGACGACGTGAAGCTCCTGGGCAGCGGCAAGCTCGACGAAGCGGTCGATCCGCTGGACATCATGCTGGGACGACCGGGCAATGTCCTGCTCGTCAACGGCCAGCGCGAAGGACGCATCGAGGTTCCGAGCGGATCGCGAGAGCGCTGGCGCTTGGTCAATGTTGCCAATGGTCGTTATTTCAACCTGCGCCTACCGGGTCATCGCTTCTATGTCATCGGCTGGGATGGGGGTCTGCTGCCCATTCCCTATGTCACCGAGACGCTGCTGATCGCGCCGGGTGAACGCTACGACGTGCTGGTCACCTTTGAGAGCCCACCTGCTGGACACTTGGCGTTGCAGAACATCTATTACGATCGTGGACACAACCTGCAGGACCCTGGTCCCAAAGATCTCGTCGAGGTGGTCTATGGTCCTGCCGGCCCGCCACCTGCTGCGCTGCCGACGGTGCTGCGGATTCCGAGCAGTGTCAGCGTCCACAAAAATACGCCCGTGCGACCGTTCGTGCTCAAAGAGATCGAAGACCCGGTAAACGGTGCAACGTTTCAGATCAACGGCGAGCGCTGGCCGATGAACACGCCGCTGCATGTGACGCGTGGCAGCACAGAGATCTGGGAGATCGAAGCCAACCCAGAGATGGATCATCCGTTCCATCTGCACGGCATGTTCTTCCAGGTGTTGTCGATCGACGGCGTGCCTCCGTCGGTGCAGTGGGGCTGGAAGGACACTGTCAACGTGCCGCGCGGGCGCAAGCTACGCCTCGCCGTTCAGTACGACCCACCAGGAACTTGGATGTTCCACTGCCACATCCTGGAACACGCCGAGCGAGGCATGATGGGCGAGCTTGTCATTGATTGAGTGTGTCGCGAACCACTCACCCCTTCCGCAGTTCCTCTTGCGCAGATCGGAGACGACAAATGAAAGCATTACTCGCCTTGGCTGTTCTGTTTACCACCACCCTCGGTTGCGGCTCGTCGGCGCCGCTGGGAGCCCCCAGCAACTTGACCGTCAAGCCTTCTGGGGGTGGCGCCCACCTGACCTGGATGGATCACGCCACGGCCGAAGATGAATTCCAGGTCGAGCGCAAAGATCCCGGTGGATCGTTTGTGAAAAAGTTCACCGTGACCTTCGACATCACCGTCTATCACGACTCCCAAGTCACGGCAGGCTCGACGTACAGCTATCGTGTGCGTGCGGCCTCTAGCTCTGGCGTCTCAGAGTATTCGAACGAAGCCAGCCTCACGGTGCAGTAGTCCACTAGAAATTGGGCGTGGCCTGATGGCTCAGCGTCGACGTGGGCGCGGCCCGAACAGGATGGCCCGCACCAAGTTGTACTTGGACACGTCGCCGAGCGTAAAAGCATACAAAAGCCAGCGCTCGGGCCCCAGGACTTGCGCGGCGATCTGTCGCAGCGGCAGCCCGCGCCGATGCAGCGCTTGCACCTGGCCTTCGATATCGAGCAGAAGCTGCAGCTTTCGCTGCAAGGCCTGCTGGCCGCCCATCGGCACCGGCTTGTGCGCGCAGAACAGTGAATCAAAGGACAGCGCGCACAGCCGCCGCAGCGACTCAACCGTCTTTTGAAAATCCTCGTCGCGGCGAAAGTTCTTCACGAACTCGCCCAGGAACGCGTCGCCCGTGAACAGCCAGCCTTGCTGCGGCTCAAACAGAACGATCTGATCGTCACAGTGTCCTGGTGCCGGCAGGATCTGGAAGCGGTGGTGCGCAGTCTCTAGCCACGTCTCGACCGGCCGTGGCTGCGCTCGCGGCGCCTGCCCCCACATCACATGCTGATACGGCGCCAGGGCAAAGCCGCGTCCCACGCGCTCACAGGTTGCAGCCGATGCCAGCACCGGCACATCCTGCGCCATCAAAGTCGCCGCGTTGCCGCTGTGATCTTCGTGGTGATGCGTCAAGACCGCTTGACCAATCCGCTGCGCCTGACAAAACGAAAGAACCTGCCGTCGGAAGCTGTTTAGGCCACTGTCGATCAACAGGCCATCGACGGCGTAACAGCGAACGTCCATAAGAGGCGGCAGAAGCCCCATCACACGGCGACCTTGGCGCAGCGCCACGACCCGGCCATACGGCTCGATGGACTCAATCGGCGCGCGGGGCATCTCACGTCACCCGAGTGTGAGAAAGCGTGGCCGCATGCATGCAATTGCGTTGTTCAGGCATCGTCTGTTGAGCGCGCAATTTGTGCCGATCCGCTGTGCCACCCGCAGTCTACAGCACCGGCTCTGCGAAGTTGTGGTATCACACGCGGCGTCGTGTTGTGGTTGCCGATCAACTCTGCGCTCGATTCAATTCCCTTGTTCACCGCCGCAGTGTGCATGGTGATCTTCACCACCATCGCCGCGACCGATGGGCTGTACTACCACCTGTACAAGTATCGACTGCACGAGCGCCCGCAGTCGCGCTTGGAACATCAGCTTCACACGGCCAACGTGGTGTTGTTTGTGCCCCAGGTGTTCCTGCTGTTTTGGATGCAGCCACATGGGCTGTGGCTGTGGCTTTCGCTTGCCACGTTTCTGTCGAGCTTGGTCGTTGAGTTCTTTGACGTGCTGTGCGAACCGGCCAGCCGACGCGATCTCGGCGGGCTCACTGGGCTCGAATACCTGCTGCACTTCATGATGGCGGGCCTGCGCTTTGGCGCCGTGGTGCCCTTGTTTGTCACCGCACCGACGAGTGACTGGCTGCTTTCCGCTTCAAGTCTCAGTCCGCGGCCGCTGTGGTTCCTGCTCGTGGGCGTGTACATCGGCGTACCTGCCATCGGCATCGCGGCCTTGCATGTGATGTTGCTTCTGCGGCGTCCCGTCCCTCGCATATAATCGTGCGAGCGGAATGCGGCAGCAGCTTGTCAGTGGCCGGTATCGACTTGACCATCTCGTCGGCAAGGGCGGCATGGGGACCGTCTGGGTGGCTTTTGACACCATGCTGCACCGTCAAGTCGCCATCAAGTTCATGCGCGTCGAGCACTCGGACTCGCCCTTGGTTCGCAGTCGCTTCGCGCAGGAAGCACGGGCAGCAGCGCAGCTTCAGCATCCCAACGTGGTGCAGGTACATGACTACGGCATCGATCGCGACAGCGGTCAGTCTGTGCCGTTTATCGTCATGGAGCTCCTAAGCGGCGAAGACCTGGACCAGCGACTCAGTCGCGAGCGCCGCTTGGCCCTGCCGGTCGTCGTCAACTTGGTCAGCCAAGTCGCACGGGCCTTGGGGGCTGCGCATCACGCCGGCTTGATCCATCGCGATCTCAAGCCGGCCAACCTTTTTCTGGCACGCAGCGACGGACGCGAAGTGGTCAAGGTCTTGGACTTCGGCGTCGCATCCATGCGTCGACTGACTGGTTCGCGCGGCACCGCACGCAGCACGCAGCGAGCCGGCAGCGAAGGATCTGTCGACACCACTCGCCCCGGCCAAGGCGCACAAGCCATCAGTCAGATCATGCAAGGCCTGCCCGAGAGCGCGCCCTCAGGCACGATGGCCCTGCACCTACCGTCAACCGACTCCAGCAGCGATGACACGCGCGCAGGCACGCCGCTTTATATGTCCCCTGAGCAGGCGCACAATCCCGCGCTGGTCGATCAGCGCAGTGACCTGTACTCGCTGGCTGTGGTGGCCTATCGCTCGCTGACGGGTCAGTATCCGATCAGCGGCAACACGGTCTCTGAGATCATGGCGCGCTTGGCGGATCCGGCGTTCAGCCCGCTGCCCCCCTCGAAGCATGTCCCCGAGCTAGGCCCTACCATTGATGCCTTTTTTGATAAGGCGCTGGCTCGCGACCCCATGCAGCGCTTTCAGTCGGCGCGTGAGCTGGCCAGTGCCTTTGCCGCCCTTGCGGAAGTGGGCCAGCGCTGCACCAAGGTGCTTGTTGTCGACGACGAACCAGATGTGCAAGTGCTCATCCGCCAGCGCTTTCGTCAGCACATCCGCCGCAAACAATACGAGTTCCTGTTCGCTGAAAACGGGCTCGTCGCGATCGAGCAACTGACCCGCAACCCCGATGTCGATGTCGTGCTGTCAGACATCAACATGCCGGCGATGGATGGCCTGACGCTCCTGCGGCACATTGCCGAGATCAACCCGCTGGTGCGCGTGGTCATCGTCTCGGCCTATGGCGACATGGGCAATATTCGCGAAGCGATGAACCGCGGGGCCTTTGATTTCCTGACCAAGCCGATCGATCTGAAGGATCTAGAGCGAACGATCGACAAGACCGCCAAGCACGTCGGGGCGACGCGGCGAGCGGTGGCCTGGGCAGAAGAAAACTCGCTGCTTCGAACCTTCGCCAGCCGCTCGCTGCTTGAGCGCCTGCAGCCGATGCTGAACATTCGCGATACCGAGCACATGGCAACCGAACGCCATGACGCAACGGTGATCGTGGTCGATCTGCGACCCGTCAATCCACAAGATCACGTGGTCGAGGGCGAGACGGTGTTGATCGATGTGGACGCGGTCTCTCCTCCAGTGGCGAGCTTGGCCGGAACCGCGCCCAGCGGCGAGGCCAGCGCGGCTGGCGTTCTCGACGACCCACCCGATGCAATGACCCGCGCGCTGAACGAGACCTTCGATCGCTTGGTGCCCCTGGTTCACGAGCGCGGCGGAATCGTCGAGAAGTTCATCGCCAACGCGGCGCTGGTGGTCTTTCGTGGCAAGAGCCATGCTGAGCGCGCCTTGTCCGCATGCATCGCCATCCGGGATCGGCTGCGCATGGCCCAAGCCCCAATCAATCCTGCCCTGCTCAGCCAACGCCGCCAGTTCCGCGCGGCTATCGGCGCGGCCCTGGGCGATGTCTATACCGCCAGCGTGGGCGCTCCGACGCAGCGTCGCATGGACTTTACCGTGCTTGGGGGTCCGGTGATGAGCGCGCTGGTCCTCAGCTCCAACGCAGCCATCGATCAGATCCTGCTCAGCGAAGATCTGGCGCGCTGCGCCAGCGAGTACTTTGCGGTGCGCCCTGTTTCGCGCGACGCCACTCAGCCCGGCAGCGCCTCACGCACGTTCCTAGAGCTCACGGCTCCACACGGATCGAGCTTGCAGACCGCCGCACCGTCGGCAGGGGCCGTGCCGTCGAGTGCATCGCAGACCATCGGCATGAGCCAGATCGACGAACCCAACCAAGGCCCACAGAGCGCGTAGCGCTAGCAAGAGACGCCGGGCACGAAGCGCTATGCGGCGACCGCGGGCCTCTGCACGGTCAAGATGAGCAGATCGTTTTCTGCAAGGCCAACATGCTTGCCGCGCGCCCACGTGGCGACGTCCTCGATGCGCAGACCCGCGGCGCCGCGACTGCGAATCATGTACCGCGCGATGGCGTCGACATCGATGCGCGCTTGGCGCTCACCGCGGCCCGCTGCGGCGCAGATCAGCGTCTCACCTTGCGCAAGCGTGCCCTCGATGCGAAACAGCGGCCCCACCACCCCCACAGGTGAATATGGCACCGACGATTCGTCGCGCGATCCGCTCGCATCGCTCTCGCTGCTGCTCTGTTCATCGGTAAACGCCAGCTCACCCAGCACGGCCTTTGTTGCGCTGCCGCGCACCCCCGCTTGCAGATCGGCCTGGCAAAGCCGCACGAATTCACTGTGCAGCCCACAGAAGGCTCCGCTGCGCTCGACGCGTACCAACAGCACGCCGATGGGTCGAGTCAACGGAATCTCGCGTGTCGCCGCACCCAGCGCGCGAATCTCGCCTTCCAAGTCCAGGGGCAAGCCAGCCTGTCGACGCTTGCGGAAGGTCGAAAGCACATGCAGCCCGATGGCTGCCGCATCAATGCCATCTCCGTCGGGATCCACCGCCAAAAGCCACAGCGCTTGGCCATCGTCCGCGACATCCCAGACCAAGCCATCGACATGACCGCGGGCCTGATCCAGCGCACACAAGACCTGCAAGTCCGTGCCAGAGAGTGCCTGCTGCGGCTGCACCGGCAGCGCGGCCCGCAGCGCACTCTTGGCACGGGCATAGCGCTGTTCCAGATCCAGCAGGCGCAGCTTGTCGCGTCGACCGACGACATTCTGAAACACGATCAGCGCAACAAAGAACAAGACGATGGCCAGGCCCTTTATGTACTTGTTGCGTACCGCGCGATTGGTCCGCGCCATGTCGAAGGCGACAAGGACTGCACCGGCCGCCTCTCCCTCATATTCCACGGGCGTGATCGCCCATGTGGTGGAGTCGTCGCGCCGACGCTGCGCATCGCGCAGCCGATCTTGGTACAAGATGCGGGCCCGCGACGCAGGCGGTGACAGCGGTGGGGAAAAGCGCGCGGCGAGCTGATTGACGAAGTCGCTCCAGATCTGCGGCAGATCGCGATAGCGGCTGTTGATCAAGCGCAGGCGAAATCCGTCGAAATCTTGCGAGACGCCCAGCGCATCGCGCGACAAGAAGTGCGCGTAGCGCTGCGGGAATGGGGCACGGCCCTGCGCGGTCTCTTGCTTGGCGAACTCGGGATCGATCTGTTCGAAAATCAGCCGACCACGTGGGTCGGTGATGCGGACGTAGATCGCATCCTCATCGTCGAGAATGCCGCTGGCCAAGCGCACAAGGGCTCGCTGATCGCCGGCCACCACGGGCTCCACCGCGGCTCGCGCCAGCAGGCCGGCATAGCTGACCCCTTTTAGGCGAATCTGGTCACGCAGGACGTTGATCTCGACGAGTGTCTGGTTCCAGTCCACCAGGATCTCGATGCCCAGCAAGACGATCAGCGTCAGCAGGAACACACGACTGCTGCGGGCGAGCCGATCCGCCAAGCCCACACGAAAGATCGCAAAGCGGCTCTTTGTCTCTGGTTTCACCTGTACGTGCGGCACGCGCGAGCCCTCGGCTCTTGAGCATATGTGAGGCAGCCGCCCTGTCGTCAACAGAGACGCGAGCCGTTCACGCAGCGCCGACGCCCGAGAGCCACACAGCACCCAAACGTTGTGATACATCCTGAGCGTGTGGTCTTGCGGAGAACACAGATGAAGCACGTGGCGATTACCGGAGCATCCAGCGGCATCGGCGCAGCGCTGGTCGAAGAGTACGTGTCACAAGGAGCCGCCGTCACGCTGGTGGCCCGTCGACGAGCCGACATGGAAGCCCTGGCTGCGCGGGTGGGTGGCCGCACGCAGATCTTTGTGTGCGATCTGTCGGATCTGTCGCGCTGCTGCGACTGGCTGGCACCAGCAGCGGCTCACTTTGGGCCCATCGATGTCCTGATCAACAACGCGGGCGTGCAGCGGGTCCTGCCCGCCGCTGAGCACGAAGACAGCGACCTTGATGCCATGCTGAACTTGAACCTGCTGGCCCCCCTGCACCTGACACGCGCCGTGCTGCCAGCCATGCTGCAGCGCGGCAGCGGAACCATCGTCGATGTTTCATCCACGGCCGCCTATGCACCGACGCCAGGCATGTGGGGCTATATCGCGTCGAAAGCGGGCAGCGGCGCTGCGTCGGAAGGCTTGGGCATTGAGCTCGCGAAGACCGGCGTCCATGTCCTGACCGTGTATCCCGGCCCCGTCGATACGCCGCTCGCCCGCACTGGCTATGCCGCGTATCCCGACTGGGCGCAGAAGCTGCTTCTGACCGGCGATCCACGCGAGCTGGCTCGTCGGATCTGCGCCGCGGTCGAGCTAAAACAGCGCGTCCTCATCTATCCCCTGCCGTATGCGCTCTGCCGTTTCTTTCCTGGCATCACGCGCTGGCTGCTGCGCCTCATCGCGCCACCGGTCCGCTCGCGCCACGCGCTGCCTGCCTCGACATCCTCGTCGCCCCACTAAGCAGCAGGCCGGCTTCATGTACATCCCCTGTGGTCCCGACTTCCAGCGCGAGCGAGAGCGCTTTGCGCTGCGCCATACCTGCGAAGAATGCACGTTCTTTCGCGTCCCACCCGACGGAACCGAGCCGGTCTGCGCGCACGGCTGGCCAAACGCCGAACACCGACGGGCACACTATGACGCAAAGCCCGAGCTCTTGGTTTTTTGCAAAGAGTTTGAAATTCCGTAAACACCATGCCGGATCGTCCATCGCAGTCTTCGTCGAGTCCGCGGCCGATGAGGCCCATGGAACGCGGAAGCATTTGCAAGTCCCTTGCATTTTCTGCAGCGGCTGGCTGGCTGCTGTGTCTGGATGGTGCGGCGTGTTCGCAGGGCACAGGTGGCCCATCCCGCGTCGCAACTGAAGCAGCCCCGGCGGTGTCGGCCGCAGCGCTCGCGCAGGCTCGCACGTTCTATGACGCCCGCTGCGCCGAGTGTCATGGCGCCCAAGGTGGCGGCGATGGCGAAAAATCCGCCTCGCTGCGACCGCTGCCCCAGCGTCTGTCCGATCGCATGTGGCAAGCGAATGTCAGCAACGCGCGCATCGCTCGGGTGCTTGTGCAGGGTGGCCCGGCCGCCGGGAAAAGCCCAACCATGCCGGCCTTTGCCGAGCTTGCCGCCCAGCCCGAGCTGCGCGCGGCGCTGGTCGCGCTGATTCGTTCGTTCAAAACCCCATAGCCCACCGCAGACCCGTGCCTGGCAATCCCTCTCAGGCAGGCCTGTGTTAGCGTGCCGCGCAGAGGTGTTTATGCGGCCAAAATACGCACGTTCAACGGACATGGTCCGTCGCTGCTTAGGTCCACTTCGCTGGCTGGGCTTCTTGGGTCTCTGTGGGCTTGCGCTGGCTGGCTGCGCGTCTGATGCAGCAACGGACGACTCGCTGACGCCGTTTGCGATCCCAGAAGGCTGTAACCCCCTGGCCTTTGAGCACGACTGCATGCTGCCGTATCCCTCGGACGTGTTCCTGAAGCCCGATGTCAGCCTGCCGAGCGGCAAGCGCGTGCAGATCAGCCCGGCTGCAGCGCTGCGCACGCGACGCGATGTCGTGGTCGACTTCACAGCGACCCATCCCGTCGACGGATTTTCGCATCACCAGCCGATCTTGGTGCGCTTTGCCCAAGGGGTCAGCACCGAAGGCGTGATCTTCCACAGCGATGATCCTCGACGCAGCTTGCAGCCAGACAGCAAGGTTCTTCTGATCGATGCCGAGACAGGACAGCCCGTGCCTGTATGGGCTGAGCTGGACATGAATACCAGCGAGCCATCCGAGCAAGCATTCATCCTGCGCAGCTTTGAGCGCTTGCGGAACCAGCGTCGTTACATCGTCGCGCTGCAGGGCTTGTTGGCCGCAGACAAGGCGCCGCTGCCCGCGCCTACTGGCTTCGCCCGCATCCGCGATGGAGAGGCGAGTGCGCCGACTGCCCTTTCTGAGCTTGCGGCCCGATATGAGCGCGAGATCTTCCCGACCTTGGCGCGCTTTGGCGTCGAGCGGTCGCGTCTGCAGTTGGCTTGGGACTTTACGACCAGCAGCGAAGACAGCAACACGCGCGACATGGATGCGATCCGCGCCGACGTCCTGCCCAAGCTTGTGGCCAAGGCGCCGGACGTATCGATCACCCGCGTGATGGAACACGATGTGACCACGAACCCCAACATCTGGCTGCGCGTCGAAGGAACGCTGCGCGTGCCGCTGTATCTTGAGAGTGGCGAGCTTGGCGCAAAGTTGCATCGGGACGCCAGCGGCCGGGTCACGCAGAACGGCGAGATCGACGTGCCGTTCACGCTGCAGGTGCCGCACAGCGCCAAGCCTGCTGACATGAACTTTGAACCCGCGCGCATCCTGCAATACGGCCACGGATTCTTTGGGCTGCGGGAAGAGATCAACTACAGCTTCATGCGCGGCTATACCAATGAAGGACGCTATGTAGCCGTCGCTGTCGACTGGTGGGGCATGAGCGAGCCCGATCTCGATCGCGTGGTCCAAGACGCAGTCAGCAAGCCGGGCGAGGCCTTCGACTTTGTCGACCGCTTGCATCAAGCCATGGTGAACATGATCGCGCTGTCCTACGCCGTGAAAGGCCCGCTCACAAAGAAGGCCGAGCTGACTCGCTTTGGCAAGCCGCTCTACGATCCCGACAAGCTCTACTACTACGGCATCAGCCAAGGCGCGATTTATGGCGTGACGATGCTGAGCCTCAATCCGGTGCTCGATCGCGCGGTGCTCGGCGTCGGCGGAGGCCCCTATTCGCTGATGATGTCGCGCTCGGCCAGCTACGAGATGCTGTACACGATCTTGACCACGCAGCTTGCCGATCCGCTTTCCGTGATGAAGTTCATGGCACTGTCACAGAGCACCTGGGATCGCACCGATCCGATGACGTACGCGCCGCGCTTGCTTTCGCGACCGTATCCCGGCAGCCCGGCCAATCGCCACATCCTGATGCAGATCGGCATCGGCGATCACTCGGTGAACAACCTGGCCAGTCATCTAGTCGCGCGGGCCGTGGGGGTGCCGCTGTTTGATCCCAGCCCGCGGCCGATCTGGGGTCTTCCGACGGTGGCGGCGCCGGCTGACGATGCGCTGGTGCTCGTCGACTTCAAGCTGGATCCCAGCAAGGAACCGGGTGTGCTGTGCCGCGTTCCGACCCAAGATGAAAAGAACAATGTCCACGAAGGCGTACGCCGACACCCCAAGATCAAGCAGCAGATCGATCTGTTCTTTCAGCCGGGTGGCCTGATTCAAAACACCTGCGCGGGACCCTGCACCCCCTGATCGCGAGGCGGCTTCAGCATCCCGCTGCGAAGGCGCATGACGTGGCGACGCGCTGCGAGCGGCCTAGCGACGCGCAGGGGTGCCCAAGCACGCGCGCAGTCCCTCGGCCAGCGAGCGCAGCGCCGGCACACTGCTCAGCGACAGGCCGCGCGTCACAAGCTCTTGCGCCGCGCTAGAAGACAGACCGGTGATCATCGCTTGCGCGCCCAGCAAGCGCACCGCGTGGATCATGCGAACCAAGTGATCCAAGCCGCCACCCGCAAAGTCGCGGGCACTGGTCAGATCCAAGATCACCACGCGGGCGCGCCGCTCGACAACCGACGAAAGCAGGCGCTCGGTGACGGTACTCGCGCGAGCTGGGGTCAGGGTTCCGATGATCGGTAGGACCAAGATGCCATCCCACAGATCCAAGATGGGTGCAGACAGCTCCACAATCTGCCGATGCTGCGATTCGATGAGTTCGAGCTTGTGATCTAGCTCGGACAATAGCTGGCTTTTGTGTGCGGCTTCGGCGCGTGCGGCGCTGGCCCGCTCTTCAAGCTCGCGCGCCTTTTCTTTGCGATCGGTGATGTCCAAGACCGAGCACACCAAGAAGCGCCGACCATCGGTTCGAATCAGCAGGCGAACGGTGCAGCTAATGTCGATCTGCGCGCCATCCTTTCGTCGACCGCGCAGCTCATAATTCCAAGGCGCATCGCCCGTCGAAGCCGACCAGTGGGCCTGCGGCACCGCTTGACCTGTGATCAGCTTGTCGAAGAGGCGCTGTGCATGTTCGTGCTCTTCGGACATCAACACGCGCGTATGCAGGCGCCCCATGAGCTCTTCAACTTGGTAGCCGAACAGCGCGCAGTATGCGCGATTTACCGTCGAGAATCGCCCTCTCTGATCGATCAGACAGAGGCCCACATCCGCTGTATCAAGAAGCGCGCTCAGCAGCGACTCGGCCTCGCGATGTCCACGCTCTGCGCGGATGTGCTGGGTGACATCGGCGGCTTGCACAAGCACACAGCGTGCTGGCGGCAACACAGGGCCCAAGGGCTGCTCGGCCGGCTCACCCGGCAAAGAAAGCAGACTGGCACGTAGCTCGACCATCGCCGTCACATGGCTGGAAGGGCCCGCGGTCAAGAGCTCGGTGGGCTCGCTGGCGCCGGCCAGGGCACGAGTCAGCAGCGAATGCAGTGGGCTGCCCTCGGGCTGCGTCGCGCTGGGTGACAGGGCGCGATCCGTGGGCAGACCTCGTCGTCGCCAGCTGTCGTTGTGATAAAGCACGCGCCCGGCAGCATCCAGCACGGCAGCCCCTGCGTTCATGTGATCGAGCACTGCGCGCAGGGCCGAAACGGACGCAAGGGCTGCATCTACTGTGTGCTGTTCGCTCATGCCACGTGGCCCCTGCGATGCACGCTGCGTCCGCAAAGAGGCGCTGAGTTTAGGGAATCAAACCGCACGCGCAGTGTCAACAGCCTCGGATTTGCGCGGCGCGTAGCAACTGCGGTCGCGCCTCGGATGAAGGTCGAACGCATGGCTAGCGCGGACTCCTGTGAACGCTGGCCAACAGGTGCTGGATGCGCCACGAGATCTCGCGCAGGGACAAGACCTCGCAGCACGCCCCCGCCTCGGCAGCGGCCTTCGGCATGCCGTAGACCAGCGACGACTGATCGTCTTGTGCGACGGTCCAAGCACCCGCCTCGCGCAGGGCAAGAAGACCTCGCGCGCCGTCTTGCCCCATGCCGGTCAAGACCAGGCCCCACGCCGAAGCGCCATGTGTGCGGGCTGCCGACAAGAACAGACGATTGGCGCTTGCTGCCAGCTGGTTCGGCTCCGCCTCTGTGATGGCCACCTCGTTGGCGCGCAGCTCCATGTGTGCATGTCGGGCCGCGACAAAGACGGTGCCGGCTTGCAGCTCAGCGGTATGCTCGACGGCAACCACCGGGGCGCGCAGACACGACTGCAGCTGCTGCGCAAACCGAAGCTGCGAGCCCGGAGCCATGTGCTGCGCAACCACAACCGGTGGCGCCGTGCTCGGCAGGGCATCGAGCAGCTGCCGCAGCGCGTCGAGCCCACCCGTGGACGCAGCGATGGCAATCACCGAACAGCGCTGCGGCGGCACACGCGCAGCCAAGCGCGGAGCTCTAAGCTGCACGAGTCGCTCGATCTGCGCCTGTTTGATGCTGCGAATCAGCGCCTCGACGCTTGCGTTCGGGCCGACCAGCGTCGGTTTATCGTGCAGAGTCACAACTCCCGCAGGCAAGGCAGCCACCGCTTCTCGATGCTCGGCACTGCCAGGTAGGCGAGCCAGAGCCGATAGCAACACCACCGAGGTCTGGTCGCCATAGTCACGCAGAATGGCACGCGCCGTATCAATGCCGTTTAGCCGGGGCATCATCAGATCGAGCAGCACGACATCCGGGCGCAGGCGCTCCGCCAAGATCAGTGCCGCTTCGCCATCGCTGGCCTCGCCGACGATAAACAGCGATGCATCACGAGAGAGCGCAAGCCCAAGCGCGCTGCGATACGCCGCGCTGTCGTCGACCAACAGCAACCGACACTGGGCTTGCGCTTCACGCACCGCCATGTCGCCTCACGCAGCGCCACGCAAAAGGGCGCGAACGACATCGATCAGTTGACCGCGTTCAAAGGCCCCTTTGCTCAGATAGGCATTCGCTCCAGCCGCCATCCCCATGCGGCGATCCTCTTCACTGTCCGATGAAGAAAACAAGACAACCGGGATGCTGGCCGTGCGCGTATCCCCACGCAGGCGCTGCACCAAGGACAGACCATCCAGGCGAGGCATGCGCACATCTGAGACGATCAGGCTTACCGGTTCGTTGGCGATCAGCCGCAAGGCCTCATCACCATCTGCGGCAGTGCGGACTTCATAGCCGCTGACTTCCAGCACGCTGCGCAGCAGGGATCGTGTGGTAATCGAGTCATCGGCAACCAGCACGGTGCCCGAGCGGGTCATGACGCGATTCGTCTGCTCAGGAAGTGCATCGGCCGCCGAGATGAGGGCCTGCGCAGACAAGACAAAGACCGCGCTGCCATTGGCCAGCAACGCAACCGAGCTGAGCGGCGCATGCCCCTGCAGCTCGGGCGGCAGCGCACGCAAGACCAGATCACTTTCGCCCAGCGTGCGCTCGCACAAGATGCCAAGCGGCATGCTCTCTGCCTTTTTTCCTGGCCCGCTGTCTTGCCTCATCGAACGCAGGATCAACACAGGCATGCTCGCGGCCTGCAGGCTGTGACCTGACATGCCCTGTTCGGCTTCGCCGATGATCTGACGCAGGCGAACGACTTTGATGGTCTCTCCGTCGGTTCGTAGGATCAGCTGACCGCCGACTGAAATCAGCCGATCCCGCCGCACCAAAGCCACGCGCGAGACACTGCTCTGCGGCAGTGCAAACACCCAGTCGCGATCAGCAAACAACATCAGGCGCGACGCCGCCATCGTCATCGGCACCGTGATGCGCACGTGCGTGCCACGCCCAGGCGCCGATTGAATCTCAAGCTGGCCATGCATGCGCAAGACAGCCATCTTGACGACGTCCAAGCCGACACCGCGCCCCGAGATCGTGGTCACTGTATCCGTCGTCGAAAAGCCCGGAAGGAGCAGCAAGTCATAGATCTGCTTTTCCGAAAGCGCGTCCGCCTGCGTCGCGGTAACCAGGCCGCGCTCCACCGCTTTCTTGCGCACGGTGGCGACATCAATGCCGCGCCCGTCGTCGTGGATGGACAGGCTGATCTCGCCCCCGTGCTGTTCGATCTGACACTGCACGCGACCACGCGCTGGCTTGCCGATCGCCTCGCGAACTTCGCGCGACTCGATGCCGTGATCGATGGCGTTGCGCACAAGATGCAGCAGCGGGTTTTTGATCTCTTCCAGCAGCAAGCGATCGATGTGGACCTGATCGCCGACGATCTCCAGCGCGGCATCGCGCCCAGTAACACGGCACGCCTCGCGCACGGCCAAGGTCAGCGGCTGCACCAAGAACGACGCCGGGACCAAGCGCATGGTGCGCAGGTTGTCGTCGAATTCACTGGTGGTTGCCTGCAGGGACTCGGTGTCCTCGGCCAGCTCGCGACGCAGCGTACGCGTCGAACGCAGGACGCGCAGAAGCTCATCGCGCTGCTGTTTTTCGCTCTCATCAAGCTGGCCGCGATCACGCAGCTCTCCGGTTACTCGTTCCAAGGTCTGACAGATCTGCGAGACCTCGGTCAGATGACGCTCTAGCCGGCCGCGTAGCGCGCGAAACTCATCACTGCGCCGCTCGAACCCACGTAGGTGATCGATCGAGATGCGGACCGCCTCGATGTTCTCGCTGTGCGCGAGCACGGATCCGGTCGCCACCTCAGCTGGCTTGAGGCTCGGCGAAGCGGGCTCCGGGCCGGACTCCTGCACATCCAAGGAGGAGTCGCTCATCGGCCCTGAGTCCACGACCGCTGCGGCCCCGGTCTGGCCCTGCGCGGTGCGCTCAAGCGCGCGGATGGCGGCTTCCACTTCGACGCGTCCAACGTCCGTCTCGGCCAGAAGACCAGGGATGCGCTCTTGCGCGGCGGCCATGGCTTGCAAGCACAGATCGACCAGTGCAGGCGTCAGGGCGGCATTGGCGCGGCGGACGGGCATCAGCACCTGTTCCACCGCATGAGCCAGCTGTTCTAGATCCGCGATCCCAAGCGAACCCGACGACCCCTTTAGGCTGTGCGCCTGTCGATACAGCTCCTCGATCTCGACAGGAATCGTCGCGGCGTTTTCTTCCATGCGCAGCAGCGCTTCGGCGATGCGCTGCGCTTGCTCGCGCACTTCCTGCACATAGACGTCGATGACCTGACGCAGCAAGTCATCCATTGCTGTGGCCTCGCAGCAGGCGCGGATCGGCCAGGACCGCTTGCGGATCCAAAAGCAAGATGTGCATGCGCTCTACAAAAGCCGCCCGGCGAATCGATCCGGCGGCTTCAGACAGCGAGATCTCGCTGATCTGATCGTGCGGGATCTCTTCGATCCCCAGCGCCTGCTCGGCAGCAAGACCGATCTTGCGCGGACCGCTTTCGACAATCAGGCAGCTATTGACGTCGGCGACACCGGGTCGACGCAGCGAAAACAGCGCGGCGATGTCCAGCACCGAGATCAAGTGGCCAGCCAAGAGCGTAATGCCCATCAGATACGGTGGGCCGTTGGGAATCGGCGTTAGGTGGCGCAGGCGCCCGGCATAGATCACCGACTGCAAAGGCACGCCAAAGCACTGCTTGCCAATCAGAAACGCGACGAAGGACTCGGTACCGCTTTGCTGCTTGTTCGCACTGCTGCGTGACAGCCGCGTCGCTCGCTCGCGCAGCTCGTTTTCAATGTCGCGCGCACTCACCGGCTGCCTCCCATACGTGCCGTGCTGCCGGCTTCAAGCAAGGCTGTGCTTTCGCTCGCGGCCTTGTGAACCAAGTCAGAAAGTCCGACAGCCGCCAAGCGGCGGGCATGGCCAACGGACAGCGGCTCCGGGCCATGCAGCATCTCGTCTTCTCGACGATTGCGCAGAAGCTGCAGGACCGCACCCAGATGTCGCCCTGACAGCCAGCGCAGCCCTTGGGGTCGTTCCATCAGGCCCAGGCTCAGGTGCGCCAGCACATAGTCCGGCGACTTGTCGACCGCTTCCAGCAGCGCCTTTTCAGCCGCGCTGCGCTCGCCGAGTTCGTTGAGGATCAGGGCAGACAAGTGCAGTGCCTCAGGGCTGCGTCGCAGGTGCAGTGCCGAGCGCACTTCTTCCATGGCGCGGGCGAGCTTGCCGGCATCGGCCGCGTCTTTTGCTGCTGCCAGCAAGGCCACAGCGGCATCGCGATAGGGCGCAGAGGAAGGGCGCTCGCAGGGCTGCGGCACGGCCCCATCATCGAGCCCCGTGTTGGCCGCGCTGGGCTGCACGCGTGGCACATCGTCTTTGACCCACAGCGGCTGCGAGCTATCGGCCACGGCGGCGAGCTGCAGCGTCGCATTCGATCCAGCGGATGTGCGCATGGCTCGACGCTGCAGCACCGGCACGCCCGACAAGATCACGCGATCAAACCCAGGCACTGAATCAGGCATGTCCAGCGCCGACAGAACCAGATAGCCGCCGGGGCTCAGCAGATCGCGCAGCTGTTCGATGACTCGCCGCAGATGCCGCGAAGAAAAGTACAGAAGGACGTTGCGACAGAAGATGACGTCATAGCCATCGACGACCTGCAGCGCAGGCAAGGCGGACTCGCTGCCCAGGTTCACATAGCAGAACTGAGTCACCTTTTTTACTGTGGGCTCGACGGTATACACGCCCGACTCGGACGTCGCGACGAGATAGCGATCCAGAAAATGGGAACCAACGCGCAGCGAGCGCCGACCGTAGTGACCTTTTTCGGCCTGCTGCAGGGCCGCGCGGTTGACATCGCAGCCGGTGACGCGCACATCGGAAACGCCGGCACTCAAGAGCACCATGGCCAGCGAGTAGGCTTCTTCTCCCGTCGAGCAGCCCATGCTAAGGGCGCGCAGGCGGGTGCGGCCTGTGCGCAGAATCGCCGGCACCATGTCTTTTTCGACCAGCGCGAAGTGCTCGGGATGGCGGAAGAAATACGTCTCGCAGATCGTGATGCCCTGCACGACAGCCTGCAGCAGATCGTCGCTTGGCTCGGGCAAGAGCAGCTGCTGCAGCAGCGCGGCGATTCGCTGTTTGCGCGCGGCAGCAACGCGCAGCAGGCCAGCTTCCAACAGATCAAAGTTTCGATCGTGAAAGCGCAGGCCAAAGCGGTCTTCGATCAGACCGCTGACCAGCTGCAGCAAGTCCAGATCGATTGCAGTGGCCGGGGCCATGCTCATAGCGAGCCCTCAGGCTGCGTGCCCTGCCCCAGCACCTTGAGTCCCTGCTTTTGCGCTGCAGCCAGCGCCTGGCGCAGCGCTTGCGCCGCGCGCAGCGACACGATCTGTTGCACCGGAACGTCGAAGACCAGCGCGCTCTTTTCTTCCTGCCACTTCACGCAGCTACGCCACAGTCCGCCGTAACCCGCCTGGTCGACCGGTGACAGCGGAATGAGCTCGCGCTCGCAAAGCTCGGCGACGTCATCAACCACCAAGGCCAGCATCGAAAGCGGCAGGTGCAAGAGCGCACCTAGATCCATGCCCGCGATCTCGCTTGTCGAGCTCTGTTGTGCCGACGCGGCATCGTCGCTGCGTTCTGCCAGCAGGGCCTCAGTATGTTCAGACAGAATGACCATGCGCGCGTCAATCAGATCGCCGGGAGAACGGGGAGCACACAGACCCAAGCGCGCGGCCAGATCGATCATCGGGACCAGCTGGCCGTGGTAGTCGGCTGCCCCAATGCAGTACCGCGGAACGCGCGGCAGCGCCGAGGCTGGAGCGACCATGCGAACGACCTCCAGCACATCGCCGATGGGCAGCGCCAGCCACACGTCGGCGCAGCGCACGATGAGCAGGGGAAGGCTGTTCAATGCAGGTGTCTCCGCACGGCTTCCTTGAGCAACATGCCGTCGATGGGCTTGGCCAGAAAGTCCGAACAGCCGAGAGCGCGACAGCGATCCTTCTTGGCCATGTCGCCTTCGGACGTAACGATGATCACCGGAATGTGACGGGTCATCTGATCATGCTTGAGCTGGCGCAGCGCATCGACTCCGTCGAGGATCGGCATGTTCAGATCCAGCAGGACGAGATCGGGGCGATGGTTGGTGGCCAGCTCGACCCCTTCCGCGCCATTCTTCCCTTCGAGATACTCGTAGTCGGGTCCTAAGATGGCGCGCTCTAGGATGCGCACCGTGGCCGTGTCATCGACGAGAAGGATCTTCTTGCGGACGGGTGGCATGGTGCTGCTCCTCGTGTGACTAGCTGCGAGCCGTTGGATTTCCGAGTCGGCTACACAGCGCCTGAACGTCTGGCGGAATGCTGCCCCCGGACTGCTGGTGCGCCAACAACAAGGACAGCGTGGCCCGCGCCGCCTGCACAATCAGGTCGGCGGTGCTGCTGGGAATACTGACCGCCACCGCAGGGGCTGGGTCAGCGGCGCTGCTTGCTGCTGCGGGCGCAGGACTCGCAGCCGGCGCCGCGACGGAAGATGGGCTGGCGACAGGGGCGGCCCCAAACAGAGCCAGGACCTCGCCCGCGTGCTTGAAGACATCGACGCGCGGGAAGTGGTGCGTGATCACGCCCTTGCTGCTGACGACATAGGTCGTGCGAGCGGTCGTGTCGCCGCGCAGCGCGCCCCACTCGTCGCAAGAGCGCCGCGTCGGATCCGAGACCACCGAGAAGTTCAGCTTGTGCTCACGCGCGAACTGCGCGACATCCGTCTGCGCGCTGGGCGTAATGGCGACGACGGCAATGTTGCGGGCCGTGAATTCGGCCATCAGATCGCGAAAGCCCAAGGCTTCTTTTGTGCAGCCCGGCGCCCCTGCTTGCGGCAAGAAACAGACGACCACGGCCGCGTGCCGCCCGGTCACGCGGTCGAGAATGATGATCTGGTCGTCCTGATTCGATAGAGCAAAGTTGGGGCCGATATCACCGACGTTTGGCATGTTAGATATCTTACAAAGATATCCTCGACTAAATCCATGACTCTGTCGGGATAAAGCCGGCGCCAGCGCTGGTGGGATCTGTGAACCCGGCCCGTGGCCCGGCCTAGTCAGTATGGACCGACCGGCTGCTCTCGCATGTAGCTCTGCGTTGGGTTTGCTCGACGGCGCGCAACGTAACCTACTCCGCTGCGACCGCGAGCCGGTCGGTCCATACTGACTAGGCGCGGGGGGCAGAATCGAAGCGTGGCGGGAAGGGGAAGCGCGGTCTACTGCTTGACGTCTAGCGCGAGGTCGTCGACGAAGAAGCTGGTCGCGGTGTTGGTGTCTTCGCTGGCGCTGAAGTGCAGGCGCACCGTCTTGCCCTTGTAGGCCGAGAGATCGAACGTCTTTTGCGTGAAGTCACCCTCGTTGACATTGCTGTAGGTGGCCAGGGTACCCAGGACTTTGCCCGCTGTATCGCGCACGGTGACCGTGAGTGTGTCGTAGTCAACGGGATCGACCTCGCTGCTGACGATGGCCAGCCAGAACGACACGGTGGCGCTGCAGGCCGCCGCCGGGATGCTGACCTGCTGATACAGCGTGTCGGTGTGCGGCGAGCCATAGCCCAAGAACCACGCCGTCCACGCACCGCTGTGGGCGTTGTCGGGATCGCGGTTGTCGATGACGCCAGCGGACGCCGTCCAGCCGGTAGCGCCGCTCTCAAAGCCGGGGTTTTGCAGAAGCTGTGCGGTGCTTGAGCAGCTGCCGGCGGCGTTGTTTACGCGCACACTGACTGCCGTCGACGTGGCGCTGTTGCCAGCCGCGTCATAGGCCTTGCTCGTCAGCGAATACGTGCCGTTTCCGACGGAGCCCGTGTTCCATGTGACGCTGTACGGTGCGCTGCTGTCGCTGCCGATGAGCGTCGTACCGGCATAAAACTCGACCTTGGTCACGCCGACATCGTCGCTGGCCGTCGCTGAAACGGTCACCGCGCCAGTCAGCGTGGCGCCCGCCGTCGGGGCCGACAGAGCCGTCGAAGGAGGCTTGGTATCGCCGCCGCCACCGCCGGCTGGGGTGCCGACGTTGATGGCCGCAAAGGCGTTCTGCACCGCTGCGTACTCGGCGCTGGTGGCGCTATACAGATCCGTCGCGGCCGCCAAGAACGCCGTGCGCGCCCCTGCGTAGTTCGTGCTGGCGGTCATCTTGGTGGAAAGCGCGCGATACGCGATGCGAGCCGCCTTGTCGTTGCCGATGCCGGTCATGCCGCCGGGCAGATAGCTGCTGTACGCCTCGTCGGTGCTGGTCTTGCTTGCGCCCTGGCTCAAGAAATAGAACGCCCGGTTGAGCGGGCCCGACGAAAAGTGAACGTCAATGCTGCCGAGGCTGCTGGACCAAGCGTCGCGGCTCTGTCCGTCTTTGCTGGGCTTGATCATGTAGCGCAGCGGTGTCGCCATCAGCTGCTCGCCGATCTGCCAGTTGCCGCCCGTGTTGCCGATGGTGGCGCCGCTGCCTCCACGCGAATAGAACTCGACCATGGTGCCGTGGATGTCGGCCATGGCTTCGTTCAGACCGCCTGACTCGCCGGAATAGGTCAGGTTGGCCGTACGCGAGATGACACCGTGCGTCATCTCGTGGCCGGCGACATCGATGCTGGTCAGCACGGTGAGCGAGCGACCGTCGCCATACGTCATGCAGAAGCAGCCATCCGACCAGAACGCGTTGTCATAGTTGCTGCTGTAGTGGACGCGGTTGTACGCGGCCTTGCCAGCGCCATCGATGCCGTTGCGCCCATGCACCGCTTGGTAATAGTCAAACGTCCGCTCGGTGCCGTAGTGCGCGTCCACCCCCGCGGTCTGCCCGTTGTCGTTGGTCGTCGAGCCACCCGAGACGTAGTTCTTGCCGTCACCCCAGGTGTTGTCGGCGTCGGAAAACACGGTGCCCGTGCCGCTGGTGCCGTGGTTCAAGTTGTACGTCGTGATGTTCATCGAGCGCGCAACATCGCGCAGCTCAAAGGCCGTGCCGTTTGAATCGGTGCCTAGCTCGACGGTGCCGCTGTACTGTGACTTGCCGCTGCCCTTGCTCGCCGCGGTGTACAGCGTGCTCCAGCGCTTGACGATCTCGCCGCTGTGCGCGTCGATCAGAAAGTCCGTGTGCTGGGTCTCTTGCGCGCCGTTTTCCAGCTCGGTGTGGACGTGATAGGCAAGTGCATAACGGCTGACGCGACGCTCGATATCTTCGGCGTTCAGCTCGCCTTGCGGCCCACGCAAGCGCGCTTCCCGCACCTGCTCGATGACGTGTGGATAGACGACCAGCTCGCTGCTGGGTGGACGCGCAAACTCGCCCTGGGGAGCGAGATCGCTGTGTGCGATGCTGATCGCTTCGCTGCTGCTGAGCGTCGGCTGCGTCGAGACATCGATGCCTGCGCGCAGCTCTGAGATCAGGCCTTGCGTGGCACTCTCGGCAGACACGGCGACGATCGCCTCACCTTCCCAGACGCGCACACCGCGATAGGTCTGGTCCACGCGAACATGGGTCTGGCCCAGCTCATCGGTGACGGCGCTACGCGGCCGGAAGTTGTGCGCGCTCCCCAGGCCCAGGCTGCCCCGCAAAGACAGAAGGTACGACGTGCTCTGCGTCACCGCCTGGCGTATGGCAGGGCTGCTTAGCAGAAGCTGCGCCTGCGCCAGATCAGTGTCCGCGGGAGATCCAGGATCCGACCCCGGCGCGCAGCCGGTCGAGAGCAGCCAGGCCGCGGCCAGCGCAGTGGGAACACGAAAAGAACGAGGGGTCTGGGTGAAGTGTTTTGGGCTCATGACGTTCACAGGGTCTGTGCGCAGTGCTGCGCTGGGAAGAACGACCGCATCCACGATGAATGCGGCGACTACAGACCAAGCCCTCAGCAAAGCGTGGGCCGCTCTTTCTGGCATGCGCTGAAAACGTCTCCTGCTCGACGACAAGGTCCCATTCATCGCACCCGCCAGAGAGCCCATGCGCGACCCCGACGCAGCATCCACGGGCAGGGATTCCCACCCCAGTCGGTTACTGCGGACCCCAGGCTGCTGTGCTGATCCATCGCTGCGGCTCGATCGGTCCTGCGACCTTGCGCGGCGCAAAAGCTTGGCCATGTTAGCGACGAACGAATCCAAGGAGCGGCTGTGATGCGATCGAGATCCCTTCCCATTCCGTTGCTGATCGGGCTTGTGATCGCACTGGTGGGTGGCGTGCGGTACTGCGGTCAGACGCAGCGCAACCCGGTGACCGGAGAGCTGCAGCGGGTGGCGCTTTCGCCCAAGCAAGAGGTCGCGCTGGGCCTGCACTCGGCCCCGATGATGATCGCGCGTCACGGCGGCGAGCTTCGCGACAGCCAGATCGCACCGTATGTCGAATCGGTGGGGCAGCGCTTGGTGCAAAAGTCGCTGGCAAACAAGTCGCCGTATCGCTTCCAGTTTCATGTGCTCGCAGACAAGCGCACGATCAATGCTTTCGCGCTGCCCGGTGGGCAGATCTTCATCACGCAGGCGCTGCTTGTGAAGCTGCGCAGCGAAGCGCAGCTAGCCGGCGTACTGGGTCACGAGATCGGACACGTCATCGCCCGACACGGCGCGCAGCACCTGGCCAAGCAGCAGCTAGGTCAGCTTTTGGTGACGGCCGTGCAGGTCGGCAGCTACGACAGCCGCGATCCGCATCGCAACCGCAACGCCGCCTTGCTCGCGCAAGCGGCAAACCAGATGATCAGCCTGCGTTATGGTCGGCAGGACGAGCTAGAAGCCGACGACTACGGCTTTCGCATTGCGCTCGACGGGGGATACGATCCACACGGCATTGTCGAGCTGATGCAGGTCTTGGACGAAGCCTCTGCCGGCGGACGCGTGCCTGAGTTCCTGTCGACCCACCCCAACCCCGGCAACCGTCGCGCGCTGCTGCTAGAGCGCATCCAGCAGACGTTCCCGAGCCCACCTGGCCTGCCCAGTCACCTGCGAAGCGGCCAGCCTGAGTTTGCGGCACACGTGCTCGCGCCCGCTCTCGATCCCTGGCCGCCTCAGAAGCGCACGCAGTAGATCGGCGGCAGGTGGGCCGAGATCAGGTGAAAGTGATCGCCCTGATCATCGCTGCTCCACAGGCTGCCAGTGGTGCTGCCGAAAAGCAGGCTGTCGCCGCCTTCATCGACGGAAAGCGCATGACGATAAACGATGTCGTACGCGTGTTCTTGCGGCAGTCCGCTGCGCAGCGTCTGAAAGCTTGCACCGCCATCGCGCGTGCGCGTCACCACGACCTGACCCGCCACTGGCAGACGATGTTCGTCTTTTTGCGCGGGTACAAACCACGCCGTCTGCGGATCGCGCGGATGCACTGCCGCAGCAAAACCAAACGTCGCAGGTGCGCCCGGCGGAGCGACGAGCTCATGCCACGACTCGGCGTCATCCGTCGAGCGAAAGATGCCATTGTGGTGCTGCGCCCACAGCATGCCGGGCTGGGCCGCACACTGCACCATGCAGTGCGGATCTTGGATGTACGGATCGCGCTGCCGCTCGGGAGGCATGAACTCGGCGCGCATGCCGGTGGCGCAGACGTCCCAGGTCTTGCCGCGATCGCGGGTCCGCCACACGCCGCCACAGGACACGCCGATGCGCACGTGATTGCCGTCGCGCGGATCGACGCAGATCGAGTGAATACCGGGATAGTCCGCGCCGCCCCCAAACCACTGTTTGCGCCCTGGGTGATCCCACAGCGACTGCACAAAGTCCCAACTTGTGCCGCCATCACGCGAGTGAAACAGGCCGCCGGGGATGGTGCCGCACCACAGCTCTCCGGGCTCGCTGCCACTCTCTAGCGACCAGATGCGCTGCACGGAAAGCGGCAGCGGGCGGCCGTTGGGATCCAGCTCGGGCGGAGCATCCTGCGGACGTCTGGGAAAGGCCGGTGCGGTGCGCGCTTCCCAGGTCTTTCCACCGTCGGTCGAGCACGAAAGCTTGGGGCCAAAATGCCCGGTATCCAGTGCCGCAAAAATCGCCCCCCCGCGCGCCGCCTTTTCCGGCAAGACGATCGACAGGTTCTCGGCCAAGAACGACACCTGCGAAATGGCCCATGGGCTATCGTGGCGTGTGGCTCCGCGAGCCGGGCGATCCAGACGGAATAGTCCCTTGCGCGTGGCCACCCAGGCCGTGCTTGTCTGCGTGTGCATGTGGTCTCCGATAGGCAGTTGCGATGACAAAAACGATCCGGCCTAGCCGCCGGACAGGGCTTGCATGATGTACAGCTCGGCTCCGTCGGAAAGTGCGTCGCTTTGGCGCTCGCGATCGCGGATCTGTTCGCCCCCGACAAAGATGCTGACGTGGCGACGTAGCGCCCCCTGATCATCCAGGATGTAGCCGCGCAGGCTGGGGTTTTGCGCAAACACCGCCGCCAGCGCCGCATGCACGGTTTCGCCCATCACTTCGACGGTGGGAACATCCAGGTGACGGCGCAGATTGGCCGTAAACGCCACGCGAACCATGGCCGCAGACGCTAGCCAGGGACGGTTTCACCTGTCAACGAGAGAGCGTGAAGCGAACGGAACAGGAACAGCGCAGAGCTGCGCACAAAGAGGAAGGAATAAGGAGGAAGGAATAAGGAGGAAGGAATAAGGAGGAAGGAACAAGATGGCTCGCTCGGTAGCGATGCGCCTACTGCACGCGGACCACGCCGTTCATGCCACTGCCGTCGTGAAGCTGACAGTTGTATGGGTAGGTGCCAGCCGTCGGAAACGCGAACATAGCGGTCGTGCCCGTTGAGGTCGCCGTGATGGGGTTGTTAGGGCTGCCAGCCGTCGCGTTGCCACCGACTCCAGGGCGCAGCGGATGGCTTGCAAAGGCGCCGCTGAAGGTCACCGATTGCCCGGCCGCAATCAGGATGCACTTGGGCGAGTACACAAAGCCGCTACCGCCGAAGCTGACCGTGCGAATGGCCGCGGCCGCGGTGCGATCTTGAAATAGGGCGGTGTCACAGCCGTTGAACGTGTTCGGCGTGGCCATGTCTGGAAGGGACGTCAGGTCTTGGGGCGAGGTCATGTCCTGGGGAGACGAGGTCATGTCGACCGTCATGTTGCCGGTGTTCGACTGGTCACAAGCCACCAGAACGCCCATGCAGAACCAGGAAGCGAGGGTCAAGCCACGGGTCAGCGTACGGCCCAAACGACGTGTGTTCATCTGTACCTCCATGCATCTATGCAGCGATAGGAAAATTTTTCCGACGAGAGCCTATGCTCACATGACAACATGACCAATGGTAACTTTTTTGACCCAGGGTCTGCCCAAGCGCGTGGCTCACGGGTCTAGGCCAGGGAAGACGATGAGCGGATCACGAAGGCAGCCCACGGGCCGATCAGCACGTAGCACCGGGCCGGACCGAGGGAAAACCCCCGACGCAGACCGCAGCGACTTCCCGATCGAAAGCGTCCGCGGTGGGCACGGCCTGCCAAAGCCGCTGGGCTGGCTCTTGGCATTGTGGCTGGCATCGTGGGTCTGGCTGCCGACGGCGCAGGCGCTGCCGGTGCAGACCTGGCTGGTGACCATCGGCAACAACCTGGGTGAGCTCGACGAGCTGGGTCTGCGCTTTGCCGAGCGCGATGCACAGCAGATCGCCGACATCTTGCGTCAGCACGGCGGGGTCAGCAGTCGCCGCGTGACGCTGCTTCTGGGCGAGTCGGCACAGACAGTGCGGCGCACCTTGGAAGATCTAAACGCCGAGATCCGCGGCCAAGTCAGCGCCGGTCAGCCGAGCGCGCTGGTGGTGTTTTATTCGGGTCATGCCGACGCAACCTCGCTGCACCTGCGCGGCAGCAGCCTGCCTTTGGATGAGCTGAAAAAGCTGGTTCAGGGCTCTGCCGCGGCCATGCGCCTGCTGATCGTCGATGCGTGTCGCTCGGGCAGCATCACACGCGTCAAAGGCGTCAAGGCCGCCGAGTCGTTCGATATTCAGATCGACGAAAGCAGCGCCGCCGAAGGCATGGCCATCCTGACGTCAAGCGCAGCCGGCGAGTCGAGCCAAGAGTCGGATCGTCTGCGTGGATCGTTCTTTACACACCACTTGATGAACGGGCTGCGCGGTGCCGCCGATCGCAATGGCGACGGCCGCATTACGCTCTCGGAAGCGTATGGATACACCTACGATCAGACGCTGCGCTCGTCGGGGCGCACGCTGTCTTTGCAGCATCCGACGTACTTGTTCGATCTGCGCGGTCGCGAAGATCTGATCTTGACGCTGACCGATAACGCGCAGGGTCAGCTGTCGCGGCTGCACCTGCATGGCCGCTCGCTGTATTTGGTCAGTGAAGAGCGCGAAGGAGGCCCGCTGATCGCCGAGATCGCCCCGCTGCGCGACAACACGACGCTGCTCTTGCCGGCCGGTTCCTATTTCGTGCAGCAGCGCTTGCCCGCCGAGTACCGCGAGTATCAAGTGCAGCTCTCGGCCGGTCACGAGACCGATCTGGCGCAGCGCAGCTATCGCTCGGTGCAGTACGACCGCTTGGTGCGCTACCGCGGCAGCCAGAAGCTGTATGCGCACGCGCTTTCGCTCTTGGGTGGCGTGCAGGGCGCGCTTCTCAGCGGAGAAAACATCTCGCCACAAGTCTCGCTGGGATACGGACTGGATCTGCCCTGGCTGTCGCTCTCGACCCGCGTGCGGGCCGGTGTGGCAAGCGGTCTCTCGCTGGATGGCTACCTGGCCAACCAGCACACGCAAGTCGGCCTGGGTGTGTTCCTGCAGCGCGTGGTCGATCTGCGCTTCGTCAGCCTGTCCTTCGGTCTGTTTTTCGAGGGCGTCTATCACCGCCAGAGCTTCTCGGCGCCGCTTGGCGAGCGCATGACGACCGCGCGCAACGCCTGGGGCATGGGCTTTGGGGGCCTGCTCGCGCTGGAGCTTCCGCTGTGGCGCAGCCTGTCGCTGCGCATCGAGCTGGGTCCCCTGACGCAGCTTCTGCCGCGGGCCGACGTCAGCTTCGGCGCGCAGTCCGGCCAAGGACTCGCATCCCCCTTCACGCTGTTTGGCAACGGAGGCCTGGTATGGCGACGCTGACTTTCCCCCTTGGCACCTGCGCGGCAGCTCTTGGCCTGGCTGGCTTGCTGCTGGGCTGCGGCGACCCACTGGTCGATCGACAGTTTCAAGGCGATCCGCTGATCAGCGTGCGCGGCAACGTGTCGGGGGCCAGTGATGTCCTGCCGCTTGAAAAACCGCTGGTGCGAATCAGCGCGTGGTGGAGCTCGGTTGGCCTGCAAGTCAGCGACTATAGCCAGCTTGTCGAGCAGCCCTCGATCACGACGCAGTCAACGGTGCCCTTCAGTTTTACGCTCAACGTCTTTGACACGCCGACGCTTTTTACCCAGCTGCCGGACGGCACGCGCTACGCAGTGGGCAGCCTGCTTGGCTATTACGATCAGAACGAAAACGGTCGCCGCGACCCAGGCGAGCCGCTTGTCGGCAATACGCGACGCGTGCTCTTGTATGCCCCGCAGCCGCTGACCATCAGCCAGTCACCGCTCGGCCGCGCGCTCAAGCCCGGCTATTACCTGACCAGCAATAGCTTTGCCTGCCCATCCTCGGCAGGCGGCCCGCCACCGATGCCACCGCCGATGCCGCCGGGGTCGGGCTGTTCGCAGAAGCTGAGCCAGGCCTGCACGGAAAATGCGGACTGCGCGCCGGGTATCTGTGTTCGCGACTTCGTGTCGCCTTGGCCGCAAGGTGGCTGTGTACTGCCCGATCCGCTGCCGATGGGATGCTCAGCGCAGGGCGCCGTGCGCGTCACTGCGGCCTCGATGTCTGATCCACGGCGTGAAACGACGTATTGGGTCAAGGCCTGCAGCAGCAGCGAAGACTGCGGGCGCTCGTTTCCATATCAGTGCGATGCCAGCCTAGCGGCCTGTCTGCCGACGCAAGTCGTGACCATCAGCCTGTCCGACTCGCTGCCCACGCCGCGCTGGTGCCGTCAACCGTAAAGGATGCTGCATGGCGACCCTTGCTGACTCGCAACCGATGGAACAGATGGTGAAAGAGCCGCTGCAGCCGGGTACGCGCGTCGGGAACTATCGCCTGGTGCGCGTGCTGGGCAAAGGCGGCATGGGCGCCGTGTACGAAGCCGTTCACCTGTACATTGAGCGCCGTGCCGCCATCAAAGTCCTGCACGCGCAGCTGTCGCAGAGCAGCGAGTTTCGCACGCGCTTTCTCAACGAAGCGCGAGCCGTCAATCTGATCAAGCACCCCGGCTTGGTCGAGGTCTATGAGTTCGGTCTTCTCGACGACGGCACCGCCTATATCGTGATGGAGTTCCTCCAGGGCGAGTCTTTGGAACAACACATCAAGCGACATCCGCAAGGGCTGGGTCCCACCGCCATCCCGATCGCTCACGACATCGCGCAAGCCATGGTCGCTGCCCATCAAAAGAGCATCGTCCATCGCGATCTGAAACCGGGAAACATCATGCTCACGCAGCATGAGAGCGGGCGCAGCAAGGCGGATGAGCTGCTGATCAAGATCCTCGACTTCGGCATCGCCAAGATGTCGCAAGAGGTCGAAGGCAGCCTGCGCACCGAGACCGGCGCCACCATCGGCACGCCGGCCTATATGGCTCCTGAGCAGTGCTTGTCTGCGCCCAACGTCGACGGAAAAGCCGATGTGTATGCCCTGGGCATCATTTTGTATGAGCTGCTTTCAGGGCAGCTGCCGTTTGCCGCACAGCACAGCTTTGACTTCATGGCTGCGCACGTCCGCAGCGAGCCGCGACCCATCGTGGATGTGCTGCCAGATCTGCCGCCCGAGGTGGCAAACCTCGTCCACTCGATGCTGATCAAAGATCCGACGCTGCGGCCAAGCATGGAGACCGTCGCAGCGCTGCTGCAAGAGCTACGCGTGGCGGGCGATGCACTGTGGGCGGCCGACCCGCTGCACGAGACCGAGCTTGGCACTGGTGGGCAGCAAACCATGGGGCACGCCGCGACGCTGTCTAGGCCGTCGCGACCGCCGCGGCACAGCAAAGAACGGATCGAGACCGGCGCCACCGCGCTGGGGCTGGGGGGCGCGCGGCTGAGTCGCGAGCTGGCCCTGGTAAGCACACCGCCCAGCAGTCAGGTAAGCGGCAGCGTTCGCATCAGCCAGGGCGCATCTAGCTCGGGGCGCAAGAACCCAGCAAGCCAGATATCGCATGCGAGCGAGCTAGCGAGCCCTAACGAAGTGTCCGCGCCGAGCGCTGCCCCGCCTGTCGCCCAAGATCCCGCTGCGCCGCCTCGCGCATGGGCTCGCATCGCGGGTGGAGCGGCACTTCTGTTCGCGCTTTTGCTAAGTGGCCTCTGGTTCGTCAGTCTGAGCAAGCGCGACACGCACGGAAACGATGCCGCCAGCCCAGCGCAGAAGCCGCCCGCGGCGCGCATGGTCAAGTGGCAGCTCCGCTCGCAGCCGACGGGGGCAGAAGTCGTGCGCAGCGACGGGCTGGTGATCGGCAGCACGCCGTTTCAGCTGGTCCGTCCCGCGGACTCGGGCGAGTCGCAGATCACGCTGCGCGTGCAGGGACACGCGGCAAAGACGGTTGTGCTCAGCCACAGCGCCGATATCGAGACCGACATCGTCCTGTTGGCATTGCCGACGTCGAGCCCGCCCAACGTGGCGGAAGACACCGTCGGGAAACCAGGCAAACCGACCGAGCCGCGCAAGGCCGCAAGCAAGCGCGGACACAAGACCCGCAAGGGCAAAGAAACGGATGCGGGCGACGTCAAGCTGCTGATGGACTGAGCAGCCGACGCAGCCGCAACAAAAAAGCGATGCCGCGCAGGCCGCAGGGCCACGCGATCGACGGCGCAATCAACGAGGCCCCATCGGCCAGGAGAAGGCGATGAAGATCACACACGTAGCACTGTGGGTGTGCCTGCTAAGCGTGGGGCTTTGGCCTCTGCGCGCGGCTTCGGCCAGCGACTTTAAGACGCACTACGAGCTGGCCATGGCGCTGTACCAAGCGCAGAAGTTCGAGGCAGCGATCCCCGAATTCAAAGCCGCGCACGAGCGCGAAGCCAAGCCCGGCCTCTTGTTCAACATCGCGCAGTGCTATCGCAAGGCCGGCCATCCGCGCGAAGCCATCGAGTACTACGATCGCTACCTGTCTTCGGAGCCACGGCTCGACAACGAGATGCGCAAGAAGGTCGATGGCTACCTGGCCGAAGCGCGCAACACACTGGCGGCGCTAGAGCTTGAGATGAAGCAGCGCCTTGCCGAAGAAAAAGCCATGCGTGAGCGCGAGCGTGAGCCAGCCCCGTCCGCGCTGGTTCCTGCGGCTCCCACAGAAGCGACGCAGGTCGAGCGCGCCCCCGCGATCGAGCTCAGCGCGGCAGCACCCCGCCGCGAGTCGCCGACACCAGCAAAGCCCATCTATACACGCTGGTGGTTCTGGACGGCGATCGGTGGTGGTGTCCTCGCAGCGGCCGTGATTACCGGTGTCGCCGTCGGCAGCAAGAGCACTGGCTATCCCGCCGTGCCAACCGGCGTCCCGCGCGTTGTCCTGATGTTCTGATGAGTGGCCCCGGCCTGCTGTGTTGCGAACGCACGTTGCTTCGCAGGCGCTTTGGCCTGTCCCATTTCGGTGTTGTGAACGAGGTACCCCATGATGTCGATTCGATCTCTGCTGCGATCTGCCTTCTTCACTCTCGCTGTATCGGCCTTGCTCAGCGCGGGCTGCGGCAGCGGGCTTAGCAGCATCTTGGTTCAAGTCAGCGCGATCCCGCCGAACGCAGTGCGCCTAAACGCAATCATCACCGCCAACGGCAGGACCAGCACGGTGATCCTGGAACGAGACTCAGGCAACCGCTTCATCGTCTCATCGGCGATGCTGATGCCGCCGATGCAGCCAGCGCCCAACAGCACGCAGCTGGCCTTGGATCTGCCAGCCGGCACCAGCGGCCCGGTGGTGGTTCGCTTCACCATCGAAAGCGGCGAGGCCGGCATGATGACCAACCCGCCGCCGATGCCCACCGTGACTCACGAGGGCTGCGGCCGCATCGAGGTCCAGGGCGCCATGCTGTACAACCTGCCGATTGTCGTGCGCGCCCAGCCCAATCCCTGCACGTTGTAGATTTCGCCTAGCGCAAGGCTCACAGCGACGAGAAACGAGCGATCTCGCTACTCTTCAAACATCCGTGAAAGGTCCGAGTCCAGCGTCTTTGCATGGCCGGAAAGCCCCAGCCGCACGCGCACCGCTTCGTGCGCTACGCAGCGCACCAGCGACTCCAACCCGCGCAGATCGAAGAAAGCAAGCGGCACCATTTGCCGCAGCAAGTACGCGCCGCGCCACAGCATGATGCCGCCGATCGAAAGCTGATTCAGATACGCAAGAGCGCTCGCGGGGCTCATCCCAGCCTCGGGACAGATGTCGGCCAAGACGGCCAACCACAGCTGCTCGGAAGCGCGCACGGACACACGCACGGGCGAGACGCGCACCCACTGCACCACGTTCCCCTGCGGTCCGGGAACCTGCCAGGCCAGTGCCACCAGCGTGTCGGTCTTTTTGGCCAGCTGAAACCTGCGCTCTAGCTGCTCTTGCACAGCGGCCCAGCTTGGCGCCGCGACGCCACGTGTGCTCGCAGCCTCCGGTTTTTGCGGCTCGGCTGCGGTCTCATGGTTCCCTGCCTCGGGATCTGCCCCTGTCGTCATCCCACACTCCCTCGCCGTCAGGATCCGCCGCGGCCCAGACAAAAGCAACTTCAGCTCCCCGCCGCCGAGACCTCAGAGTAAGATCGTCCACGCGGGGGAACGCATCATGACTCTGCCCTTGGATCTCAGTCAGGCCGGTGAGCTCTTGCTGCCAAACCAGCCCAGTCTCTCGGGTGCTGGTGGCGGCATCGGCGGTGTAGCAGGCGGGATTGCCTCGGGCTTAGGTGGCATGGTCGGGGGCATCGCCTCAGGGATCGGTGACATCGCGGGCGGAATTGCCTCGGGCATCGGCGGCATCACATCAGGCATTGGCAACTTCTTGCGCGATACCGGCGCCGTCGACCCTTCGATGATTGGCGAGCTGATGGCGCCATCGCAGGGTCTGCCACCGCTGGGTGAAATGGGCGAGCTCATGGGTGGGCTGCCCAGCCTCGGAGACTTCGATCCCGGCATGGCCGGCGAGCTCATGGGTGATCTGCCGAGCCTTGGTGACTTGCCCAAGCTCGGCGACGCGGGCGAGCTCATGGGGGGCATGCCCAGCTTGGGTGAATTCGATCCATCGATGGCCGGCGAGCTGATGGGGGGTCTGCCCTAGCTCCGATGCCTTCTTCGGCCTTCGACAGCGAGCGCGATGAGCTAGCGCAGCTCCTTTGTCAGCGTGGGATTCGCCGCTCGACCCCCGAGCATCCTCTGTGCTTTCCCGACGGGAGAACGGCCCGTTGGATGCTCGACTCGCTGCGCGTCAGCTTGACGGGCCGGGGATCCGAACTGGCCGGACGCTGCCTGTGGACGCTGCTTCAGCGCTTTTCGGCCCGCCAAGTGGCGACGTACGGCACGACCGCGATTCCGCTGCTTTCTGCCTGCATCGCTCAGTCAGGCGGCGAGCTACGCGGCCTGGTGATTCGCAAAGAAGCCAAGCGCGCCTCGGGACAGGTCATCGAGGGAGACTTCGATCCCAGCGAGCCCGTCGTGATGCTCGATGACTCCATCAGCAGCGGAAGCGAGCTGGCCACCGGCATCGAAATCCTAAAAAGAGCTGGTGCCTGGGTCGAAGGTGGCGTGGTGCTGGTGCGCTTCGGCTGGGGCGGCGGCTTCGCGCGACTTTTGGAGCGCGGCCTGCGCATGGAGTCCGTGTTCGATGCGGTCCTCGATCTGTCCCCCAAGATCGACGGCCCGCACAGCGCAGCGCCTGAAAACGCTTCGAAGATTTTTGCCGATATTCGCTGGCATGATCGCGCATTTCCCGACGGTATGCATCCCGCGATCTTGGCGCGGCATGTCATCGATCGCGTTGTGTCCGATCAGCCGATCCCGCGGCCACCGCAGCGTCTCGATCGCGACTACGACGGTGCAGGCGGAGTCTGGGTCAGCGTCCGACCGCGCAGCCAGATCCTTCTGCGCCATGCTCGCGATGGCTTCTGGCATCTGCCTGGTGAAGCCCGCGAGCCGCTGCCGCTTGCGCTCATCCGTGTCGCGGTTCGCACCGCGCTGCGCTTGAAAGAACAGCCCGACGTCGCAGCGCGCTGGGCTGGCAGCACCGTCGCCGTGACGTTGTTTGGCGCGCTCGAACTCTGTCAGCCAGGACAGATCGACAACGATCGCTATGGCCTGTTGGTAAAAAGCCAAGTGCGCCCGAGTCACTGGGGCGGCGCCCTGCCGCGCATGCCGGGCATGAGCCGCGAGTGGGCTCAGCTTGAGCACGCCCGCAAAAATGCCCGCCTGGCCGCGCTAGAGCCGTACGACCTGTACCGCCACACCGTCGAAAAATACGTCGAGCCCGGTGCGCCGTGGCAGCCGACCGGAATGCCGCTTGCGCAGTTCCGTGGTGCCGGTGTGCCATGGCACCTTGATGCAGCGCGGGCGGGACGCATCGCTGCGCGAGCGTTTGATCTGCTGCAGGCGCTGCGCTGTACACAACCTGCCACGCAGCCTGCCCTGCCGCCTGACTTTCTGCCCGATCTCGACTCGCTGTTTGTCACCGTGTTCCACCAAGGTCAGGTCGTCGGCTGCGTGGGTGGGCATGTGCAAAATCTCGACGAAGATCTGCAAAAGCTCACCCAGCAAGCGCTGCAGGATCGCCGCTTCAGCGAGGCCCAGCGCGCCCCTGCGCAGACCCATCCAGAGGACTGGGCAGTGCTGGTGGCGCTTCTTTTCGGACCGATGCAGCTTGGTATCCAGACGCCCGAACAGATCGCTGTGCGCCTGCGCTTGGGTCAGCAGGCCTTACTGGTGTTTCAAGATCGCGGCCCTGGGCAGGCCCGTCGTCAGGCCCTGCTTCTGCCCTTCGCCGCGCTGCAGCACAGCCTGAATCGAACCCAGTACGTTGCGGAGCTGATCGACAAGGCCGGCATCACGCGTCCGCCCTATGCCTGGGTCGGTTACGACTGCGAAAGCTGGCTGGGATCGGCGTGCGGAGTACAGCACCTGCCTATGGGTCTGCCCGCGGCATCTCCCGTCGAAACCTCCACGCCCACGCGCGACCTGCCGCAGACAATCGCGCGCTTGGTGCCGCTGCTTACCCGCTACCTTTTGCGCTGGCAGCGACAGCAGGGCGGACGCATCGGCGTCTATCGCCCGCTGCTCGCGCAGGCGATCGATCAGCTCGCACTGCCACGACAGATTCATGGCACATGGACTCTGGCGCGGCTGCGTGCGCAGTCCCCACACGCCGACCTGGATGCAGCGCTGCAGCGCGATCTGGCATGGCTGACTGCGCGGGCCAAGCCCGATGCGCAGGGCGACTTCTGGATCGACGCCGAGCAGCCATCGATCGCCGCCGCTTCGCTGCTTCTGCTCGTGCTGTGCGAGCAAGCAACGGACGATCACGCGGCGCTGCGCGCGGCGCTGCACGACATGCTGTGGCGCCGCATCGATGGTCAGGGCCGCGTGGCCACGCATCCGCAGACCGCCCTCGACGCCGACGTGGAAGCCCAGCAGGACTACCTGCCAGCGCAGGCACTCTTGGCCCTCGCTCGCTCGACGCAGCAACGGCAAGATGGGCCGTTGCCGGCGGCTTCGCTGGATGCCGATCGACAGACCGCGATCGGTCGAGCGCTGCGCTTTTATGCCCATCGCTTTTTCGTTCTGCGCGGCTGGGGTCATGTCGCATGGCTGACGCAAGCCGCCTCTGCCTGGTACGCGATCGCTGAGCAGGCGCAGTGGGCGGACTGGACCTTTGCGATCCTCGATTGGGCTCTGCGTTTCCAGCAAGAAAAGTCCGGTGGTTTCATCAACGCCGAGCAACCCGATGCCCCCGGCTGCCTGACCGCGGTCTATCTGGAAGGCTTCGCTGCCGGCGTGCGGATGGCGCTGGCCCGCGCCGATCACGCTCGCGCGAGACGCTATGCCCAAGCTTGTACGCGGGCGCTTTTTTTCCTCGATGGGCTGCTTTACCAAGAGCGCGATCGGCCGCTGGTGCCAGCGATCGCTCAGGCACTCGGCGGCCTGCGAATGAGCCACACGGCCAGCGATGTCCGCATCGACTTCGTGCAGCATCTGCTCAGCGCGCTGCTCGATCTGCAGGCCCTGCCGCTTTCCGATCTAGGCTGAGCGCGCAGCGATTCGTCTCCGATCAAAAGGTGATCTCGGCGAGTTTGCCCTGCGGTTCCTTCTCGGTACAGCCAGACGGATCGTGCCTGCGCCGCGCTGATATACTTTTTTCTCTATGTTCTGTGCGCATCTGCAGTCCCCGATGGTTCAGCACAGGCTCGCTCGACGGTTCGGGCGCAGGTCGATCGCCAAGTGGCCCGCGCTGCTGGCGCTTTTCTTGAGTCTTCCTTCGTGGGGGCAAGCGCGCCGCACGATCCCTGCCGCCACAGCCCCGCCAGCGCTGACCGCTGCACGCACTGCTGAGCCACCGCCACAAGGCTATATGCCCAGCGGTGAACAGACGGCCGAGCGCGTCCATGCAGCCCGCGAGCTGTTCGCTGCCGGCAAGTATGCAGATGCAGCGGCCCTGCTGCAGCAAGTCATCGCCGTCGATCCCAAGCCGGTTCATGTCTTTAACCTTGGCCAGTCGCAGCGGCGCGCTGGACAGATCGATGAAGCCCGCGCCAGCTATCTGCGCTTTACCGAGCTAGCCCCGCAGCATCCCAACGTGCCTGAAGCACGCAATTACATCCGCGAGCTCGAAGCGATTGCCGCGCACGTTCAGCGCGCCGAGCAGGACTATCGCAAGCAGCTCGATCGCACGAGAAGCGACCTCTTGCAGCAGCTCAACCAAGCGCGTGATGAGCTGCTGACCGAGCGCGCACAAGCCGATGCACAGGGTCGCCGCACGCCGATCTACAAGCGCCCGTGGTTCTGGGGAGTGTTGGGAAGCGCAGTCACCGTTTCCGTAGTCGTGGGCGCAGTCGTTGGCTATGTGGTGACACGTCCGCCCGATCCGCCACCGACGGACACCGGATACATCAACTTTTCATTCTGATTGGCCTCGCATCGTCCGCCTTGCACGGATTCTGTTTCGACCAGGGGGAAGCGTATGTCGGCTCCACGATCCATCCGCAGGTTGCAGCGCCTGCTTTCTGCCGCGATCTCGCTGTGCGTGCTCGCTGAGTGCAGCTGCGGGTCCAGCGATACGGCTCTCGCGCTGGTCGTATCGAACATCCCAGCTGGCGCCACCGAGCTTCGTGTCCTGGCTGCGGTCGATGGTCAGGCTGCGATGTCGGCTGGCAGCTATGCCCCGCCACCTGCAGGTGTTTCCGATCTGCGCGTGGGCGTGCGCTTGGTCAATCGCAGCGCAGGTCAAGCGGCCCTGGATGTCGCGGCGTGTAACAGCGTCTGCCTGCTTGCGCAGAACCGCGCGCAGATCGATCTATCGGGGGGCAGTGGCGACTACGCGCTCGCGCTGCAGAACCAACCCGAAGCGCTGGATCTGCGGCTGTGCGCAGCGCGCAACTCGATCCTGTGCAGCCTGCAGTTCGAGCGCGACGCGCAGACCGGCATCGGCGCATTCAGCCTGCATGGATCTGGTTTCTCACCGGGAGCCAAGGTCTATATCGACGGATCGCCCGTTGCCACAAGCCCGGTCACATCCAACCATCGCGTCGAGCTGTCGGCGTTCGCGCTGCTCAGCAAAGATGCATGGCTGCTCGAAGTGCAGAATCCCGATACCTCATCGATTGTGCGGCGCCTGTCCATCGGTGGGCTACCGCTCGATGTCATCCCCAAGACCATCGAGCCATCCGGTCCCCCGGCGCAGGCAGACCGCATCCCGTATGTCACATCCGCGGTCATCGAAGACTTGGATCGCGATGGCAACCCCGATATCGCGTTCGTGGGACTCTATTTTTATTCTGCGGTGGGCTTGGTGCCTGACAAGCCCGGCTTCCTGGTGACGTACTACGGCGATGGCAAGCGCGGCTTTGTGCGCGGAGACATTTTGCAGAACTTGCCAGGCCTACCGCGATCCCTTTCCGCGGCACAGCTCAAAGGGACCGGACAGCCGCAGCTTATTGTGTCGTTGGCGAACACGACGCCCATCTTGTTCAACGTGAACTACATCCCTGAAAATCCAAACGGCGGCAGCGTCGCCATCTTGGACCCCAGCGGTCCGCGCAGCTATGGCCCCCTCATCGTCGCGCAGCCCATGCTGCTGGGCACGCGCTCACCGCATCAGACCTTGGTCCTGGATGTCGATCGCGACGGCCATCGCGACTTGGTGGCCGCGCTCAGCAATGCGCGCTCGCTGGTCGGCAGCACATCGGGCGCGATCTTGTGGTGGCGCGGTGCCGGAGCCACTTGGCAGCTCAGCAACCTCGCAACCGACATCCCCATGGCCATCAACATCGGCAACACTCTGTCTCCGCTGGCCATGCAGCCCTGGGAAGGTCCGACGGGAACCGAGCCAGGAGGCTTGGCTGTTGCCGCGTACAACAGCGCCGCCTCACGCGCCGAGCTACACATCTTGAACAACCTCAGCGCGGCAACCCCCGCCACCGTGTCCATGCTGCCCCTCGGAGGCACCCCCTTGCAGTTGCTCGCCGGAGACTTCAGCGGAGACGGCAAGCGCGATCTGTTGGTGACGCTGCCTCTGGCCAACGATCGCCGCACGTCCCAGCGTCGGGTCGAGCTGTTTACGAACACCGCAAACGGCAGCGCGCCCATGGCTCTTGAACTGTCACAGGCCATCGGCACTGCGGTTGCGATGGATCTGTTCGCCGATCGTCGTGACGACCTCGTGCTGCAGACCAGCAAAGATGGCTCGGCACAGCTCGCCGTCCTGCCGTCGCGCACGGTCGCTCCCTATCTGACGCAGCCTACGTACGCGGTGCAGGCGCGTGGGGCTGGCGCGCCACTTCTGGTCGCTGGCGACCTCGATCGCGACGGCAAACCCGACGTGGTCAGCTTGACCACGGGCAC
The DNA here is from genome assembly GCA_016794505.1 of Myxococcales bacterium. Lineage (GTDB taxonomy): Bacteria > Myxococcota_A > Polyangia > Palsa-1104 > JAEUJZ01 > JAEUJZ01. Next base: position 732 of record JAEUJZ010000180.1, on the reverse strand, counting down.
TCTCGATTACACCAGCTCGTTCACCGGCCAGCTCGACGTGTATTTCGGACGCTAGCGGTCTGCGTTAGACCTGTGCCCGCCGTCGCAGAAGCGCCGATAAGTCAGACCCGATCCCGTCCGCTGAATAGCGCCAGCTTGGCTGCCGCGAAAAGTCCGCGAATACAAAACCAAGTCCGGCGCACGCTACGTGCTGCGGCGAGTCGCCGACGGACCCCCTCTGGCTTCCCTCTGGAATTGGGCGGATAACCGCGCTAGTCCGCGGCTATGGCGCTTTCCGCTCAGACTCCACGCCAGCGACCGCCCGCCACCATGGCCGACTTCTTGGCCATCCCCGCCGCAGATCGTTGGCACGAGTTCGTTGACGGGCAGATCATCGAAAAAGCAATGCCCGTCGCCCAACACGGCATGGCTCAGGGACGAATCTACGCGGCCTTGGACGCCTACGACGGCCCCGACACCAAGCACCGACAGGGTGGCTGGTGGTTCGTGATCGATACCGAGGTCGACTTTCCCCAGTTCAAGCGCCGCTTTCGTCCCGACCTAACCGGCTGGCGGCTTGAGCGGATGCCCTCGCCGCCACAGGGCGTCCCAGACCTGCGCCCGGACTGGGTCTGTGAAATCATCTCGCCCGAGAAGCGCCGCTATGACGCCGTCGAAAAGCGACGCTACTACGCCGAGTCCGGCATCCCCTTCTATTGGCTGCTCGACTATGAGCGCCGAACGCTCACCGCT
>JAEUJZ010000156.1 GCA_016794505.1 Myxococcales bacterium | reverse complement strand
GAAAAAGGAACCCCCTCTTCCGGGCGCGGAAGAGGGGGCTGGGGGGAGATGGGCGGGAAGTTTCGTAAAAAGGAAGGAACTAGGGATGGGAGAGCGCGAGAGGGAAACCGGACGGTTTCTCTCTCGCATCCCCCGGCAGCGGGAGGCTGCCCGCAAGAAAAAGGAACAAGCACCGACCGTCGCCCTGCACAGGAATAAAGGAAGGTTCTGGGTCGGTGCGGAGAGAAGAGAGGGCAGTGAGGTGCAGGGCGATTTCGCCGATGCGGGTGCAAGGGGCGATGAAGCCGCAGGGGGCGCCGGGGTGCAGAGGGTGGCTTGCGGCCGAGGGGAAGGACCGCGCGACAGCCGATCGCGGTACGGGCAAGAGGCCCAGCAGGATGGCTAGGACATAGCTCGCAATCGGAACACGAGATATCGCAGACGAGAACATGGGAGGCTCCTGCGGACGTGCAGACAGAGAATCTGGAAGTGGCCGGCACGATATCGACGGGGTCTGACCACAGCAAGCCAAGAAATGCGGACGTCGCAACGCCAGGCCCCGCCGCCAGCCAGCCCCCACCAGGCCCCGCCAGGCCACCCACCACCACCACTCCGGGACACTCGCCCTGGAGCGGAACCCTGGGAAAAAGGAACCCCTTCGGGCCACGCAGAGTGCGGCGAGATGCCCGGCGATTTCGCCGATGCGCATGCAGCCGTAAATCCCTTCCCCTGGCCTCGGGGTTTTCGGTATGGTGCCGGTTCTTCCATAGGGAGGTGACTCGATGGCTCTTGATCTCAGCAAGATTCCGGCGCAGGCCAAAGAGAGGTTCATCGCGATTGGCAAGCGCTATGGGTCTGAGGACACGCTGGCGCAGGCGCAGCAGACGCTGTCGGCGCTGTCGACGCACGGCAAGCTGCTCGTTGAATATGGGCTGCCGCTGGCCGATGGGACGCGCCTGAAAGACGCGCACGATCTGTTGATTGCGGCGGGCGTCGGCCGCCTAGAGGCGCGCAGCGAGCGCAAGCAGACGCAGCTTGCGGCGCTGCAGGCCAAAGACCGCGCCAAGCGAGCGCGCAAGCGGGCCCACGCGATTCTCAAGGGCCTGCTCGATCAGGCCGAAGAGCTGGGGCTGGCAGACCACGAGGCGACGATTCGCAGCGTGCTGAGTCAGACGGCCTTTTCCGGCGATGAGGAAGAGCCGCTGGCCCGTCAGCTGGACGTGCTTTCGGGCTGTCTGGCCGAAAAGGCGATCGAAAAGGCGAGCCGGGATCGCGGCGGACCGACGACGCAGAGCGAGCTATCGGACGCGGCCAAGGCCCTGCGGACGCGGAGCGCCGAGTATCGCCCGCTGCGCGGCACTCCGACCGAGACGCAGACGCTGGATCTTTTGGATGGCATCATCGTCTCGATCTGCCGGGCGGCGCGACGGGCGGCCCGCGTGGCGGCAGCGGATCTGGGCCAGCCGGCGCTGCGCGCGGTCTTTGACCTGGTCCACCTGGACCGCCGCAGCAAGCCGGAAAATCCCGAGGAGCCAAGCGGCCCAACGCCGACGCCGACGCCGACACCAACACCGACGCCGTAGCTCAACCGCGCTCGATCGCGGCTGCGGGTGGCGTGCCGAAGGGGGCGATGTTGGCTTGTCTGTGTGCCCCGGACGCCTCGGATGCTGGCAGCAGCGCGGCGTATCAAGCAGGCGCGAACGGGTGGGTGTTCAGAAGTTTGCTGTGGCGTCCGCACTGCGCAGGCTGCCGCTGTCCTGTTCTGCGAAATTTGCGGCAATTCGTAGGATGGTGCCGTCCGAAAGTCGCAGATCGATTTCGTCCCAGGCGAGCGGCAGATCGGACAGCAGATGATCCAGAATTGCGATCTCAGCAAGCAAGCTTTCGAGGCTCATGCCGTCTTGAACCGGATGGTGACTTCCGACAGCAAGGCAGCACTGCTGGACTGACGGGCCGGCGTGGCGATGAGCCGCACGCTGGGCATCGCGGATGCGCGGCCGCTCAGACTCATGAGCGCCCGCCGATCCACGATCAGGATCTTCTGCTGGGTCGTGGGGTCGATGATCTCCCGCAGGGGCAGCTCGCGACGCGTGCTATCCAGCAGAGCCGCAGACACGTGTGGAGCCTCGGCGGGCGAAGTCAGGACCTCGCTAGGCGGCACCGGCTGTCGTGGCTCGCTGGGCGAGGCGGGCCGGGCTTCGCTGGGTTCGACACGTGGTTGTGTTGCTCCCTGCGGGGATCCTGGGGTTTCCGACTGCCGCAGGTTGGACAGCTCTAGCTTGGCGCGGATCTCACCGGAATCGACAAGGAGCCGAGTGCTGCGCTGAACGTCAAGCAGCGCTCTGAGACGCTGCTTTTGCTCTTCAACGAAACGAGCGGCCAGTGCCTTGCGGATCGTCTCGATTGCGGCCTTGCTGAGCGGGCGAGCCAGGGCTGCTTTTAGCTGATCTTCAGGGACAAGCGCTCTGATCTGCTCTTCCAGAGCTGGGGAAAGCGGAGTGCGCTCGGCCAGCATCATGCCAAACCATCGCTGTTCCTGCGCCGCCAGATCCTCGTCGCGCACGCAGCGCTCGCGGAACACCTCGGTTGGCCAGCGCAGCATTTCCTCCTGATCCAGAATTCTTTCGAGCTGATGGTCCTGCGCGCTCAGCAGCGCGTCATACGTCTCATGCAGAAGCTTCGAGACGAACTCTGCAAACCCCAGGCTTACTTGATGGAAGTCAGTCGCCATCGCCGGTTCCGTCGCTTAGCCGTTCAGAGGCGCGTAGTCGGTCTTGAAGCGGATCAACACGCGACCGAAGATATCGACCTTGGTGCCGCTGGTGTCGCGCTGGTACGACTTCGCGGTGTTGACTGTCACGTGGCGGGTCGCTTGGGTCTTGCGGACGCGCTTGAATGCAGCACTGGCACCTCCTCGCTGCTTGGTGCGGTTCAGATCCGCGATGCGATCTCGCAGCGTGGTGCTCTGGCTGTCTTCATGCGTGTTCCAGGTCGAAAACGTCAGCTTGGTCTCGATCTCCCCTTCGGTGACGACCAAGCGCATCGCGCCCTGGCGGGCCATGTTCTGCAGCAGCGCGTACTTGTTGGAAGAGATCAGCGCGGCGATCGAATCGTGGATCTGTTGGTACGAGGGCAGTGCCGAGACCACCGTGGAGTTGTAGGTCGCGACGGCTTCCAGCTTGGGTCCCAGGGTAGGGTCGTTGATCTTGCCCACAAGGCCCGTGACTGCTGGTGCCAGAGCATTGATCAAGCCGCCCCACCACTGCGTCTTGTCAGCCGGTGGAGTGCCCCCCTGTGGCGCGTCCGATGACGGCGAAGTCGCCGTTGGGTTGCTGAGCTTGTCGAGTACTTCCTTCAGCGCCGTGTCGCTGAGCTGCGGCAGGTCATAGTTGAGAACAAAGTCCGAGATCTGATCGAACGAGACCCCGTCCATCGTGTTGTTGATGTACGTCGATAGATCTTGTGTCAGTGAGTTGACGAAGTCGCTGTACTGCTCCATCTGAGCCATGTGTGCTTCGACCAAGGAGTCGAAGACACCGGTCACCAGCTCTTTGGTGAACTCGACAAACGGAATCTCACCAAAGCGGGCTGCCGTATCGATTGCGTAGTCACTCATGGGGCACCTCACCTTCAGTTGGAAGAGCGTGTTCATCGTAGATCAGATCGAGAACACATATGGCGAGAAGGGATGTGTGGGGCGCCCGATCGGCTCTACGCATAGGACCTTCATACAGGCGACGCGCGCTCCCTTGCGAAGCCATCGTTTTCGTAAGGAGTCGCAACGTGGTTCGGCGCACGCGCTCCGGGCCTTGCGACGTCGTCATGGCGCTTGAGCGATGGGCTTCTTGCCGACCAGCAGCCAGACCGGGAGCTGCCCTTTTCCGCGGATGGTGGCCGCCGTCTATCGACAGCTCCAGCTCCCCCCGCTTAAGAGCGTGAATCGCTGAGGTGTACAGCACGGCATCCGGCACGCCTGCCGGCAACTGCACGGCAAACCAGATATCGGCCGGGGCCCGGTGTGTCGCTTCAGGACAGCGCCCCTCTCGGACCTCCGCAAACGTCGCGCGATCGGCCTGCGAGACGCAGATACGCGACGACGGTGGCAGCTCGGTGGGACTGTTCTTCGGCGTAGCTCAACCGCGCTCGATCGCGGCTGCGGGCGGCGTGCCGCTTGGGGGCGACGTTGGCTTACTTGCGCACGACGATGCGGGTGCCGCGCAGCCAGGGGGCGCCGCGGGTGGGCGGGTCGCCGTTTACGGTGTGCCAGCCGGGGGGAAGCTCGGGCTTGGTGAAGGAAAAGAACTGCTCGGCGGTGGCGGGACTCATGTTGACGCAGCCGTGGCTCACGGGGTGGCCAAGCTGGTCGTGCCACAGGACGGCATGCAGGCCGATGCGGCCGTTGAAGAACTGCGCGTGCGGCACCTCGCGATAGTCGTACTGCGACGCGGCGCCGCGCAGGTTGGCCATGGTCTGGGTCACGTACTTGCGATACACCCAAAAGGTGCCGGGCGGCGTGGCGCCGTGGGCTCCCGTCGAGACCAAGGCGGCAAAGAGCGGCGTCTCGCCCTGATAAGCGACGGCGACCTGCTCGGACAGCGAGATGTCGACCCAGCGCTCGTCGGGGTGCAGGCCGGGGGGCGGGGCGGCAGGCGTGACGCGGCGAAGCTGGGCTGCATCCATCTCGAAGGCGGCGGCCTGCGCTTCGGGCTTGCCGGCGAGGATCTGCCGCGCATCGTCGGACAGGTGAACAACGGCGCGGGCCTGCTCGGGATGGCCGGGCGGACCGGGGCGCACTTCGCTGCAATAGATGGGCGTGTACCTCGGCAAGAACACCGACGGCGCGCCCCCTGGCAGATACAGGCGGGTCTGCGTCTCGCCAGCCGGTGGCACGACCCAGGCCAGCATCATGCGCTGACCGATCGGCAGGGCCTGCACATTGATCGGTGTAAGCGGCGAGGGCACGGACACGGTGACGTCGGTGCGGCGCAGCCAGTGGCGGGACCAGATCTGCACGTGCTCTTCGCGCTCGCGAACGATGGTGACACCGTCGCCACGACGCAAGACGCCGCGCAGATAGCCGGCCTCGGACACGCCGCTTTGCGACAGGCCGGGACGCTGCGACAAGACGGCGCTGTCGGACCGCACCACGCCATAGCGCATGCGCTGCCAGCCGGTGGCTCGCTCTTGCGGCGGCGGCGACGACAGATAGCCGGGCCTGAGGTTCAGCTGATCGGCGCAGACAAAGCCGTCGGGCAGCGCTGACAGCCACAGGCGACAGCCAGCGCCGCCTTGTTTCGCGGCATCGCGCTTGAGGGCAATCGCCGATCCGGCGTGCATGTCGCCGAGCGCGGGCGAGCCGTGGCTGGGATACGCGCGAACCTTGACGCTGCCCAGTCCCGGACGCGGACTTCCCCACTGCACGGCGACCTCGCCGGCTGGAGGCGGTTCAAACTCGGGCTCGGGCTTGCTGTCGGGGGTCCGCGGCAGCGTGGCCGGGGACCGCCCCTTGGGCCCAAACTTGGACGCGACCTTGGGCGCGACCTTGGACGCGACCTTGGAAACAGCCTTGGGCGCAGCCGGAAGCGTTGCCTTGGGCCCGAGCGGACGCTTGCCCCACGAGGCTTTGGCTCGACGGAGGGGCTTCTTGGGCGCAGCCTGGGCCTCGGGCAAGGCCAACGGGTCGCCGGTCAGGCTGATGAGCACGCCGGCCCAGCACAGCCCGGAAAACGCTCGCCGCGCCTGCTCTTTACGGGCGCGCCCCCATGCATCGACAAGCTGAGAAAAGTTCATGAAACGGCGGCTCGATCGTATCACGAGGCCACCGTCGAAGAAGCGGGGATTTTTTGCCGTGCGGGACGCGGGGCGAACAGGACGCGGGGGGACGAACTAAAGCAGACCGAGCCGGCGCTCGATGTACAGCAGAGCCAGCGATACGACGGTGGTCAGAAACGTGACCAGGGCGCCATAGCGCAGAAAGCGGAAGAAGCCGATCTTTCCGTCAGGGCCGGCGGTGTCGAGGACGATGATATTGGCCACCGAGCCGACGATGGTGAGGTTGCCGGCGAGCGTCGAAAGAAGGGCCGTCGACAGCCACATGAGGGGCGGATCTTTAAAAAGCGGCATCCACTGGCTGGCGAGAAGGACAAAGGGGACGTTGCTGACGACCTGGGACAGCGCCATGGTGAAGCCGCCAAAGACGACGGCCTGGCCCAGCGCGGACTCGCCCAAAAACGGCCGCAGGCGAGCGAACAGCGCCTCGGCGAGACCGGCTTTGCCGACGCCATAGACCAGCACGAACAGCCCGGCGAAAAATACCAGCAGGACATAGTCGACCTGGCCGATGAGGCGACGCGGCGAGCGGCGACCCAGGGCCACAAGGACGGCGGCTCCGGCGAGCGAGGTCCAGGCGAGGGAAAAGCCCAAGCAGAAGCCGAGCACGATGGCAGCGAGAGTGGCCAGGCACAGCGTCGCCAGCGCGGGATCAAACGCCGGGCGGGGCAGCGACAGCGCGGGCAGCTCTTTTTCCGATAGCTCGTCGCGAAACAGCCACAGAAGGCACAGCGCGACGATGCCCAGCGAGGCGACGGCGGGCAGCCCCAGCGCAAGCACAAAGCGGGTGTACGAGATGCCCGACAGCGTGCCGATGATCATGTTCTGCGGGTTTCCCGTCGGGGTGGCCACCGAGCCGGCATTGGCGCCAAAGCACACCGCCAAAAGAAAGGGCAGCGGCTTGAGCTTGGCATCGCGACAGCACTGCACGACGAGGGGCGTGGTCATCAGGCAGACGGTGTCGTTGACCAGCACCGCCGACAGCAGGCCCGAGACAAAGACCACGGCCAGAAGCAGGCGCCGCGGGCTGCGCACGTGCGTAAGCGTCAGGTACGAGACGAAGCGAAACAGCCGCGCTTCGACCATGTACGCGCAGACGAGCATCATGCTGAACAGCAGAATCAGCGTCTCGAAGTTGATGGCGCGGCTGAGCGCCTCGTGCGTCGAGACGACACCGCACAGCACCATGGCCACAGCGCCGAGAAGTGCCCCCGCCGGGCGATCCAAATAAAAGCCGCGCTCGCGCCCCAGGTGAGGGTCTAGCTCGTTGGCCACGTCGACGGGCGCAGCGCCACCAGGCTTGGCAAAGGCGATGATCCCCAGGCTTAGAACAAAGATCAGAAGCGGAATCAGCACGACGCGCAGCGACTCAGATGACAACCGGGCCAGGTGTACCCGCGCTGCGTCACACAGCGCGCCGACCCGCGAAAATCACACACGGACACGACTTAGGAAGCCAGCAGATCTTGGCCGTTTAATAGCTGCTCGCAGGGCAGGCCCAGGCGGGCGAGATCGCCTTCGGAAAACGGCAGGGGCGCGACCAGCTCAGACAGCGGGTGCTGCACACCGTGCTGACGCAGAAGATCGCGCATCAGGCCATCCCACAGCTTGGCGTCGGCAAGCAGCGCGGACTTGCGCGTGGCATCGCCATCGCCCAAAAGCTGAAACGCCCGGCACAGCGCGGCCCGGCGCAGGCGATCGCAGGTGGTCAAAAGATACTTCGCCGCCGGTCGCAAAAGCGGCAGCTCGCGAGCGTGCGTCTCGGTATCGGGTCGCCCGGCTGACAAGCGCTCGATGTCGTCGACCTGGCAGCGCAGCCAGACCAGAAGCTGCTCGCCAGCTCGCGTCCGCTCGATGACTTTTTCGACGGGCACCGTGCCATAGACCGAGTGCTCACGCTCCATCGTCTGCAGCTCGTTGAGAAGATGCCGCCAGTGCCCGACGGGCAGAGTCAGCGTGAAGCGTCTCGACATCGTCGCGGTAGAGACAGCAGGGGCGCTCATGGCGTTGAGTCTACATCCGCCCATGGTTGCCGATCCGCAAATTCCTGGTGAATCCCGCTCTGTCCGCTGGTTGCTCGTGATGAAGCCCGCATATAGTGCGCGCCATGTCGTCTTTGCCGTCTTCCCTTGCGCCCCACCGGACCTTTGCATCGTCTGAACCGGTCTGCGTTATCGGGGGTGGCCTCGCCGGCTGCGAAGCGGCTTGGCAGCTTGTCCAGCGCGGTATCCCGGTGACGCTGATCGAGATGAAGCCGGCCCGTCAGTCGCCGGCCCACACGACGCCGCTATTGGCGGAGCTGGTCTGTTCCAACTCGCTGCGCAGCGACGATCCAGCGACGCCGGCCGGGCTGCTTAAGGCCGAGCTTCGCGCCGCGGGCTCGCTGATCATCGCGTGCGCCGATGCCACCCGCGTGCCGGCGGGCGATGCCCTGGCCGTCGACCGTCATCAGATGAGCCGCCTGGTCACAGCGCGCCTGTGTCAGCACCCGCTTTTCACCCTGCGCAGGCAGCTTGTCGACGAGCTGCCCGACGGCCTGTGCATCCTGGCGGGCGGTCCGCTGGTCGACGGCGGTGCCGCGCGAGAGATCCGTCGTCTGTGCGGCGATCGTCTGTACTTTTATGACGCCATCGCGCCCATCGTCGAAGCAGATAGCCTGGACTGGGATCGCTGCTTTTTTGCCTCGCGACAGAAGCGCCCGCGACGCGGCCAGCCGGCGCCCCAGCCAAGCGGAGAAGGCGACTACATCAACTGCCCGATGTCGCGCGACGAGTACTTCGCGTTCGTCGAGGCGCTGCTGGCCGGGCGCAAGGTCAGCCCGCATCGCTTTGAAGAGCCGCGCTATTTCGAAGGCTGCCTGCCCATCGAGGTCATGGCCGAGCGCGGCCCCGACACCTTGGCGTTTGGCCCGATGAAGCCGGTCGGCCTGACCGATCCCAGCGCCGCCCCCGACGCCGAGCGGCCGTATGCCATCGTGCAGCTACGCGCAGAAAATCGCTTCGGCACGGCGTACAACCTGGTCGGCTTTCAGACGCGCCTGGCCTATCCCGAGCAGAAGCGCATCTTTTCGCTGATCCCCGCGCTGAAAAACGCCGAGTTCCTGCGCTTCGGATCGATCCACCGCAATAGCTATGTCGAATCGCACCGCGTCCTCGACGACAGCCTGGCCCTGCGCGACAAGCCGACGCTGCACCTAGCTGGGCAGATCACCGGGGTCGAAGGCTATATCGAGTCCACCGCCATCGGCCTTCTGGTGGCCCGCTTCGTCGACGAAAAGCGCCGCGGACAGCCGATCAGCCCGCCGCCCGTCACTACGGCGCTTGGCGCCCTGTATCACCACATCCACCGCCCCCGCCAGCCTGGTGAGCCCTTTGTGCCGATGAATATCAACTTCGGCCTGCTACCCGCCCTGGACGATCCGGCGTACCCCTGGGCCTCGGCAAAAGAGGCCAAGAAAGCCGGCAAGCACGGCCGCCGCACGCTGCACGCGGCACGGGCGCAAGCCCACCTGCCGCCCTGGCTTTCAAGCTGGCCGCGCCGCCCCGACCCGTCGAGCCTGCGCGACGAAGCGGCCTAGTCTTCTTCGCGGTACAGGATGTCGCTGCGCAGTGCGTACTTGGTGCCCTGCTTCAGCACGCAGCCTTCGTGCAAAAGAAAGTGCTGAAACAAAAGCGCCTGTCCAGCCCGTGGCTTGATCGTCTGACGAAGCTCCAAAAAATCGGTCTCGCCGCCTTGGAAGTCGTCGTTTAGATAAATCATGAAGGTCAGCAGGCTGCGCTCGCGCGGGCTGCGCTGAAAGCTGCCGTCATAGTGCGGCGCAAAGCGCTGCCCCACGCGATAGCGATAGCCGCGGAAGCGCTCGTTGGCCGAGACCACTCGCTTGCCCATCATGCGCGCGGGCAGGTGCGGACGCACGCGGGCAAACAGCCGCGCAGCCAGCTCGAAGTCGTCGAAGATCACGCGATCGTTGTTGCGCGTGCCGGGATCCAAGACCGGCCCACCCCGCGCATTGATCGTCGCGGCTTCGGGCCCCAGCGCCTCGATGCGCGCGATCTGCTCGGCACACTCGCTTGCCGAAAGAACGCCATCCACTGTCCAGACCAAGGGCGCGTGCAGATCCAAGTTCGCGGCCAGCATCTCGTTAGCGTAGCCGCAACCTGGCGCCGCCGGATCGACACCGGTTTCTGCATCAAGAATCGCGCCTTACGAAGCCGCGCGCTGCGCCGCGGCGATCGAGGCCAAAGGCAAGCGCAGAGGCGGGACCGCGTAGAACGCCAGGCCCTGTTGCTCGCAGAACGCGACCGCATCGGGATGAACCGCGCCGCTGCCGCTTTCTAGGTCGCAGATGCCGACAGGGCGCTGCAGCGGCGGATGCGAAAGAGTGCCCAGCAGCGCCGAAAGAGGCTCGGCCAGAGCAGGCTGCCAATCGGCGGCAGAAAGCGCTGGACTACCGACCGATCGCGACGCCTGCGAAGCCCCAGGTCCGACGGAACGCAGCAGCGCCGTTGGGGACAGTACAAATACGTCGCTGGCCAAACAGAGCGCGCTCAGCGTCGGCGAATCGACGAAGCGCGTCAGAATCACGCCCAGTCCGGGGGCCGGCATGGACAGGCGGCGGCAGCGCTCGCCAAGTTGAGCCCGCAGCTCAGCCGAGACGCGCTGCACATCGCCATCGGCCGCGGCGTGCAAGGGCCACAAGAACGACAGCGAAAGAGGCGTTCCCACCCCACGCAGCGACTGCAGGGCATGCAGCCAGGGCTCGATCGCCTGCAGCGTGGCCGCGCCACCCGAGGGCACATCGTCGACGGATAGGCAGATCAGAAGCGGCCGCAGCGCAAGCGCGGGATCGCTGGGCGGCGCCCCAAAGACCAAGCTGCGCGGCTGCGTAAGGACCAAGCCCTCGGCAGCCAGCGATGAAGCCATGGCCAGATCGGTGCCGTATTCGATGGCGGCATAGGTGCGCAGTCGACGACGGGCCGAGGCCATGCCCAGCAGCGCTTGCAGCGCGTGATTTTCGCGCAGGTTTTCAACCGACAGCGCGGCTTCGCCAAGCAGCACATCGCCGCTGCGACCATCAATGGTCAGGATGTCGCCTCGCTGCAGGCTGTGTTCGCGCGTTGTCACGGTGCCAGCCTGAGGATCGATGCTCAAGCTGCTGGTCCCCACCACGGCCGGGCGTCCTAGGCCACGCGCCACGACGGCGGCGTGCGAGGTCAAGCCTCCACGCGCCGTCAAGACACCGCCCGAGAGCCGAATGCCGACGATGTCATCGGGCGAGGTATCGATGCGGACCAGGATCGGCGGGCGACCTTTACCGGCGCGCACCTGCGCTTCGACCTCGGCGCTTGAGAGCGCGATGGCACCGACAGCCACGCCGGGAGACGCGGGCAGGCCGCGGGCAATGCGCGTGCGCGGTGCATCCTGCGCGATCGTCGGATGCAGTAGCTCGACCAGGCGCCCCGCGTCGATGCGCGACAGGGCCTCGGCTGGAGACAGCACGCCTTCGTGGGCCAGGTCAGCGGCGATGCGCACCATGGCCTGCGCACTGCGCTTGCCGGTGCGCGCTTGCAGCAGCCACAGCGTGCCCCGCTCGATGGTGAACTCGATGTCTTGCATGTCGCCAAGCTGGCCTTCCAGCGTCGCGGCATGGCGAAGCAGCTCGGCATACGTCGCGGGCAGTCGGCGGGCCAAATCGGAAAGCGGCTGCGGCAGGCCGGTGCCTCCGACGACGTCTTCGCCTTGCGCACAGATCAGATACTCACCGTAGGGCGCGCCGGCTGCGCCATGGCCAGCCCCTTGGGTGCCCTGGCTCGGTGGCGCATGCCGGGCTGGGACATGCTTGGCGCCCGTCGAGGGATCGCGTGTAAACAGCACGCCGGTCGCCGACTGTTCGTCGAGGTTGCCGTAGACCATGGCCTGAATGACGACGGCCGTCCCAAGATCGGCCGGCAGGCCCACGACGCTGCGATAGTCCCGGCTGCGCGGCGCATCGGCGGAACGCAGCACGCCCCAGATGGCCCAGCTCAGCTGCGACGGCAGATCGTCGGGCAGGACGACGCCTGTGCGCGCCGTCACTTCGGCCCGCAGCTTTTCAGCTTGGGCAACCAGGGCGGCGTCGCTGGTCGGTGGATCCTGGCGAAGCTCGCGCCGCGTCAGGTTCGAAACAGCCGACAAGGCGCCGCCATCCGCCCAGGCATCGCCGCGAGGATCGGCTGCGCTGCCGTCGGCGCTGAGCATGGCGTGACAGAACTGCTGCAAGAAGCGCGCATAGCAGTCGAGGGCAAAGCGTCGACCGCCCGCCCAAGCCGCCATCGCCGGCAAGCGCGCCGGATGCAGCCCGACGTTGAGGATGCTGGCCAGCATGCCGGGCATGGACTGGGACGCACCTCCGCGCACAGCGAGGACCAGGGGACGCCCCAAAGCCGAACCATCGTCGCTGTCTCGTCGGGGAACCAGGGAAGAGAGCTGCGGCCCAAGCTCTTGCCACAGCGACGGCCACAGCGCAAAGAAGCGCTGGCGATGCGACGCAGCCGGCGTGGCGGTGTCGCGGTCCACACCACACACATCGAGCCACAGGCCTCGGTGCAGGACCAGCGCGGGTGGCACAGGAAGCCCCAGACGACACATCCGCAAGAGCCCCGCCGCCTTCAAGCCGAGCACGGCGGGCTCGGGCTCTATCGCTGTTTCTGACGCGATCGGAAGAACATACATCGCCACGGAAACCAGGCGCGATACTAGCCGAGATGACCCAGCCTGCGCGTGCGCTTTCGCCGCATTTCTTCTTCGTTGTAGAGGGTTACGCCGCGGTGGTAACCTCATTCACTGAGCCTTAAAGGCCAAGGGAGTTGTGGTGAAAACCCCCGTTCAGTTTGGTAACTACTTTCTGCTGGAGCGCGTGGCGGCCGGCGGCATGGCCGAGGTCTTTCGCGCCAAGAGCGTAGGCCGCGAAGGCACCGAGCGCGTCGTCGCCCTAAAGCGCATCCTGCCGATGGTCGCTGCGGATAAAGAGCTGGTCTCGCTGTTCATTGATGAGGCCAAGCTGGTCATTCAGCTCAACAACCCCAACCTCTGCAAGGTATTCGACTGGGGCAAGGTTGAAGACAACTACTACCTGGCGATGGAGTACATCTCGGGCTGTACGCTGCGTCAGGCCTTCCAGCGCTGCAAAGACCAAGAACTCGACGGCACCCCGACGATGCCGCTGGCCCAGAGCTGCCTGATTGCGATGAAGCTGTGCGAGGGCCTGGACTACGCGCACAACAAGAAAGACACGCTGGGCAACGACCTGGGGCTGGTCCACCGCGATGTCTCGCCGCCCAACGTGATGATCAGCTACGAAGGCGAGGTCAAGCTGATCGACTTCGGCATCGCCAAGGTGCAGGCGCATCGGCACGGCGAGGCCAGCGCGCCCAAGGGCAAGTTTTCGTACATGTCTCCCGAGCAGGTGCGCGGCGAGCCGCTCGACCGTCGCTCGGACATCTTTTCGCTGGGCATCGTGCTGTATGAGCTTTTGACCGGCGAGCGCCTGTTCCCCGTCGACAACGACATGTCTGCTTTGGACAAGATCCGCAACGTCGAGATCTTGCCGCCGTCGACCATCAACCGCCGCATCCCCGAAGAGCTTGAGCGCATCGTGATGAAGGCGCTCAGCCGCAATCCCGCCGATCGCTATCAGACGGCGACGGAGATGAATTCGGACCTGCAGCAGTCGCTGTACGCGTCGGGAGAGTTCTATTCGCGCAAAGAGCTGGCCGCGTGGATGAAGCGCGTGTTCAAGCCCGAGTACGAGGCCGAACAAGCCGCGCTGGATGCCGCGCGTGAATTCCGGCCGCCGAGCTTGCCTTCGTCGTCGCAGAACGAGCCGCTGGCCAAAGCGCGCCAGACGATGCAGATCGCCGCCCTGCGCGTTCCGGGCGAAGGCACGGGAGCACTGCGCGTTCCGAAAGACCCGACGGGAGCGTTCCGCGTCGGCAAAGATGGCGCCCTGCGCCCCGCCGGTAGCAAAGACGCCGAAGCACCTAGCTCTTGGACTCCGAGCCGGGGCAAGTCCAAGCGCCCCGGCAGCACGCCGCCTCCGCCGCCGAAGCAGACCGTAAGCTCGATCGCCGAAGCCGCGTCGAGCATGGTCGCAGGTCAGCGGGGCAGCGGAAAGAACGACGGTCGGCAGGCCAACTCTCCCATCGTCGAAGACACCAAGGTCGATCCGCCGATGCTGTCGGGCCGCGTCGTCGAAGCGAGCTGGTCGGGCGAAAACCCGCGCGCGTTAGAGACGATCCCCAATCGCTTCGGTCCACCGAGCGGCGTGCCCTCGGCCATCGACGAAGGCCCGACCCAGGGCCACACCATGCGCAACATGCCCGACATGACCGGGGAGTCCGCTCCGTCCGCGGGTCTGTCGGATCCAGGCGACGCCGAGACGCGGGCGTATTCTCCGCTGCACTCGGCCGAAGAAGACGCGCACGACCAGGCCGATACCATCCTGCAAAAGGGGGCTCCGGTTGTCGCCAAGCCGGCAGCCGCCGTCGTGGCCGCAGGGGTGGCGCCTGTGAAGCCAGCCAGCCCGGTCACGGCGCCGCCCGTTGTTCCCGTGACCGCGCCCCCGGTCGAGCGACCGCCGCTGGTGACGCCAGCGCCCGTGCAAGCGCTGCCCAAGCCGCCGCAGACGCCTCCACCCGTCAGCAGCCCGCCCGTTGCTGAGTCCGAAGACGACGTGCCACCGCCTCGCCCGTCGGGACCGCCCAAGGTCAAGCCCTCTTCGGGTCCACCGCCATCGGTCATGCCGCCGCCGCCGCTGAGCTTGCCGCCCACGCTCGATGTCGGCTCGACGCAGCAGAACAAGCCGCAGAAGTCCAGCCGCGCCGGCTTGGCGCTGGCGATCTTGCTGCTTCTCGTTGCTGGGGGCGCGGGGGCCGCGTACTGGATGTTCGGACGCAGCGGCGAAGTCGTCATCTCGACGGATCCCGCCCGTGAGGTCATCGTTCTGGTCGATCAAAAGCCGGTGGCGATGACCGACTCGCCAGTCATCCTGCGTTTGCAGCCAGGGTCGTATGCCATCGCCGTGCAGCACAACGGCTATCACCCGTGGACGGACAAGCTGTCGATCGCGGCCGGCGAGACGGTCAAGCGCACCATTAAGCTGGAAGCCATCGTCCACAAGACGGGCGGTTTCACGCTCATCTCGAACCCTCCGGGAGCGACGGTCACGCTGGATGGCGCGTCCCTGGGCGGCGTCACTCCGCTGCGCGTGCAGAGCGTGCTGGTGGGCCCGCACACCTTGGAAGTGCGCCTGGGCAATCGCATCTGGCGACAGCAAGTGATCATCGAAGAAGGCAAGACCGCCGAGCTACAGGCGACGCTGCCGCCGGAAGCCCTGCCAAGCGGAACGCCCACCGTGACGCCCATGGATCCCGCGCCGACGAAGCCCGAGGTCAAGCCCGAGGTCAAGCCGGAAGCTGCGCCCGAAGCCAAGCCCGAGACCAAGCCCGCTAAGCAGCCCGCCAAGCCCGGCCTCGTCCGCCCCGGCCCGAAGAAGCGCCGCCCCGGTCCCACAGGCAGCGTCGGCATCACCACCGATACGCCGCCGGCTGCGGCTGGCCAGGGCAACTTCGGCTATCTGCGCATCAACAGCCGCCCGTGGAGCAAGATCATCGTCGACGGGCTCGACACGGGCCTCAACACTCCGCAGACCTCGTACCGCGTCACGCCGGGCACGCACCAAGTGACGCTGTACAACCCGCAGTTCAACATCCGCGAGACGATCACCATCCGCGTCGGAGCCGGCGAGACCGCCACCATCACCAAGACGTTCCAGCGTTAAGGGGAGCCGCGAATCAAGAACGCGGAGATATGCCTATCATCAGGCGTATCGGCTGCGCTTAGGCGTATCGGCTGCGCTTAGGCGTATCGGCTGCGCCTGGGGCGTTCGGATGTGCGTTGCGGCCGGCCCACCAGGCAACGGCCGAAGACAAGACGGGCTGCAGGCGCCGCAGCCGTGCAATCCCGCGTGGACGCGAGCAGGCCCGTGGGGCGATGCCGCCAACGGCTTCCTACACGACCGGAAACAGCGCGTGCAAAAGGTAATACATGCCGAAGGAGACGGCGGCGCTGATGGGCACGGTGAGCACCCACGCGATGAAGATGTTGCTGGCCACGCCCCAGCGCACAGCCGACAGGCGACGCGCGGCTCCGACGCCCATGATGCTGGCGCTGATGCAGTGCGTCGTCGAGACCGGGATGCCGAACTGGCTAGCGGTCAGGATCGTGATGCCTCCCGAAAGCGAGCTGACGCAGCCTTGCAGGGGCGAGATGCGGATGATCTTGCTGCCCATGGTCTTGATGATGCGCTGGCCTCCAGCGGCGGTGCCAAGCGCAATGGCGCACGCGCACGAGACGATGACCCACATCGGTACAACCGGGTGCGCCGCGGTGCCCTTGGGCAACATCCACGCCGGAAGCTGATCACCCATGCCGGCCGCCGTGATCGAAAACAAGCCCAGCGTGATGATGCCCATCGACTTTTGTGCGTCGTTGCTGCCGTGGGCAATGGACAGGACCGCAGCCGCCAGAAGTTGCGCCTGACGCGAGCGCCGATTCACCGTCGAGGCACGCGTCGTCTGCAGCAGCCAGAGCACGGCGATCATGGCCCCCAGGCCAATCAGGAAGCCCGTGGTCGGCGCCACCACCAGAGGCGCAAGGACCTTCTTGGTCAGCGTGACCCAGTTAAAGGCCTGCAGTCCGCCGCGGGCCACCACCGCCCCGGCCAGGCCGCCGATCAAGGCATGCGAGCTTGACGACGGAATGCCCCACCACCACGTGAGCAGGTTCCAAAGCGAGGCTCCGGTCAGCGCGGCAAGCACCGTGACCTGGGTCACTTGCAGCGGGTCGGCAAAGCCCGCAGCGATGGTCTTGGCCACGGCGGTACCCGTCATGGCACCGACAAAGTTCAAGACCGCGGACATCAGAACCGCGGTGCGCACGGGCAGCACTCCGGTCGAGACCACGGTGGCGATGGCATTGGCCGCGTCGTGAAAGCCGTTGATGTAATCGAAGAGGATGGCCAGCACCACCACCAGCACAAACAAGGTGAGCAGCGACATCAGAGCACCCTTCCCCGGCGCAGTGGATCACGCTCGACGCATCGCCGGCCCGCGCGACTGCCGGTTTGCACGCGCTTACGCATGCTTGATGGCGACGTTTTCCAGCACGTCGGCGGCATCCTGGCAGCTATCGAGCGCCGCTTCCAGGGAGTCGAGCACGGCTTGCTGACGCAAAAGCTCTTTGGCTTTGACGTCGGGGTTCTTGAACAGATCGGCCATCTCGGTGTGATAGACCCCGTCGCCGCGCTTTTCGAGAGCGACGATCTGCAGCCGGGCCGGCGCCAAGCGTTCCAGCTTGCGCTTGCGGATAAACGGGATGGCGTCTTTTAGGACCCGAACCGCCTCGGCACAGATCTGAATCATCTCGCGCATGGCGGGCGTGAACGAATGCACCTTGTACGCTACGAAGGCCTGCGCCGCCGCGTACATGTAATCGAGCACGTTGTCGAGCGAGGTCGCCAGGTTGTGAATGTCTTCACGGTCGATGGGCGTCACGAAGGTCTCGTCGAGGGCCAGCGTGACAGATCGCACCAAATCATCGCCGCGATGTTCCAGGCTGTGGATGCGATCCAGGGCAGCCTGCGCATCGGCTTCGTCCTCGGGAAAGTTGGCCATCGCAGACGCAGCATCACCGAGGATATCGGCGTGCTGCTCAAGCATGGTGAAGAACTTGTCGTCACGAGGCAGAAGCCAGTTGATTAGATCTTGTATCGCCATATGCCCCTTGCCCACGTCGGAAATGCAGTGGGTGGCCGTGCATCCACAGTGGCTGCGAGAGAGGGCTGAGACAGACACATCACAGACCCCTCTGTGACGGCAGGATGCACCAGAGCCAGGGCAGAGCCAAGCATTTTCCGGCGGAGCGCCACAGCAGCTGCGACGCAGATGTGGGCTGCCGCCAAGCCTAGGCTGCGACGGCAGAGGACTCTGTGGGGGCACCTGCGGCCATGTCCCCTGGCTCGATGTTTGTCACAGAATTGTCACATGCGGCCACTGCGCCCTGGGCGCGGCGACGCAGTCCCCCGGACTGCTCAAGCTCTACGAAATAGCGGGCCGTGGACGCGATCAGCGCATCGGGATCCTTGGGTGCCTGCGCTTGATCGCGCAGCCCGGCCGAGTCA
This sequence comes from Myxococcales bacterium, assembly GCA_016794505.1. GTDB lineage: Bacteria > Myxococcota_A > Polyangia > Palsa-1104 > JAEUJZ01 > JAEUJZ01. Next base: position 39,981 of record JAEUJZ010000156.1, on the reverse strand, counting down.
GGCAGGCCCTTGGTGTACCAAGCCACGGCCTTGCGCAGCTCGTGGATGATCTTCTTTTCCGGCGTGTGACTGCGCATGAGATCGACGTGGCGCAAAAAGACCTCTCGGCGCTCACTCAGCGACGGAGGACCCGGCGGGTTTTGCCCGTGCAGCCACGCGCGGATGTCGCGAAACAGCCACGGGTTGCCCAGCGCGCCGCGGCCGATCATGACCGCATCGCAGCCGGTCTCGACACGCATGCGGATGTAGTCTTCCAGCGTCTTTACATCGCCGTTTCCGACGACGGGGATGTGACGCGGCACGGCCTCGCGGACCTTGCGAATGATCTCAAGCGAAGACGAGCCAGAAAAGCCCTGCGTGCGCGTGCGGCCGTGGACCGTCACCATGGCAGCGCCGGCTTCGACCAAGGCGCAGGCGAACTCGGGCGCGTTCAAGTGACGATCATCCCAGCCGGCGCGGTGCTTGACCGTCACCGGAATATCCATGGGCAGAGCCGCTCGCACAGCGCGCACCAGATCTTGCGCCAGCGCTGGTTCGCGCATCAGCGCCGATCCACACAGGCCAGCCACCACGCGCTTGGCGGGGCAGCCCATGTTGATGTCGACCAGCGCCGCCCCGATGTCGCGCGCCATGTGCGCGGCGTGGGCCAGCGCCTCGGGTTCGCGGCCAAAGATCTGCACGCCAAAGCGCCGACCTCCGACGGACGCCGTCAGCTTGGCCAGCTCTTTTTTCGCGCCTGCGCACAGCGCGTTGGCCGACAGGAATTCCGTGATGGTCAGCCCGACGCCGTGTTCTTCACAGATGGTGCGAAACGGCAGATCTGTGACCGCGGCCATGGGGGCCAGCAGCACATCTGGCTCGACGGTAAGGTGAGCGATCTTCATGCGGGAAGTCTTCTGTTTGTGGGGTCAGGCGCAAACGACCAGGGCTGGATCACACGCGCAAATCTAAAGCGCGATCGTCACACCGCGACCGATCAGACCCAAAAGCTCGTCGGGATCCTTGGGGCAGGCGGCGGTCAATACCTCGTGCGGACCGCCGTGCTCGGGCGCCAAGATCAGCACGTCGTCTTCGATGCGCACGCCGCAGCCGCGCAGATCTTCGCAGTCGCTGGGAAGCTCGGCGTCGGCGCGAATGTACAGGCCGGGCTCGATGGTAAACACCGTGCCGGGCTCAAGGACGCGAGCCGCCGAGCCAGGGAAGTACTGGCCGACATCATGCACATCCATGCCCAAAAAATGGCTGGTCCGATGGACGTAATACCGTCGGTGCTCGCCGCGTTCGATTAGGTCGGACAGATCGGCGGTCCGGGGCAGCAGGCCCAGATCCACCAAGCCCTGCGTCGCCACGCGCACGCAAGCGGCATGGACATCTTCGATGGTGCAGCCAGGGCGCGCGACGGCAATGCCGGCCTGCTGCGCGGCCAAGACGACATCGTACAAGCGGCGCTGCGCCGACGTCCACCGCGGGCGCGATCCATCGCTTGCGGCGATGGGATAGGTGCGCGTGACATCGGCGGTGTGGTGGCCCCATTCACAGCCCGCATCGACCAGTAAGAGCTCGCCTGGGCGTAGCTCGTCGGCGCAGGATGTGTAATGCAAAACAGTTGCATTTGCGCCCGCACCGACGATGGTGTCGTAGCCTGGCGCGCCATATTCGCGAGCGAAGGCGTAATCGATGAGCGCGCGGATGTGATGCTCGCGCCGTCCGGCTCGCGCTGCGGCCATCGCCAGCAGATGCCCCTCGCAGGTGATCGCCGCCGCACGACGCATGCAGCGCAGGCTCTCTTCGTCTTTGCGCAGGCGAAGCTCGTGCAGCACCGTCGATAGATCGGCGATGCACTGGGGCGCCCGCGAGCCGTTGCGCTCGTTGCCGCGCAGCTTCTTTACCGCTCGCAGAAGCAGCGCATCGAAGGCTTCGTCATCGCCCAGCGGGGCATACACGGTGTGGCAGCCGTCGATCAGCGCAGCCACGCGCGACTCTAGCTCAGACAGCTCGTAGGCGGCCTGACAGCCGAGCTTGCTCGGGGCTTCGTCGACGCCCAGACGACGCCCGGTCCACTGCTCACGCACCTTGTCGCGCGGCTTTAGGAACAGCGTAAGCTGCCGTGTCTCGACGCTTGTGCTGAACACCGCGACGGCATCTGGCTCGTCGAAGCCGGTCAGGTACAGAAGATCCGAGCTCTGACGAAATGGATAGGTGTTGGTGCCATTGCGTCGCTGCTCGCGCGCTCCCGGAACCAAGACGGCGGCCGAGGATCCGATGCGCTGCCACAGCGCAGCCTGTCGCTCGGCAAACGGAGACGAAGGTCCAGGAATCGCGGGCGGAGTGGGGGCGTTCATCGGCGCCATTTTACGACGAACCGGCGCGGTCCTAGGGCCCAGAGATCGGCGACGAAAGCGGCGGCGGCAGTGGAGCCCACTGTGGAACGGCTTTCAGCGCCGCGCGGCCGTCTTTCACATAGACATGAAACTCGACGGAGACGCAGCCGTGCTCGCGAATGATGGTGGCGCGGCTGTCGGCCAAGCGCTTGCGGAACTGTTCATAGCTGAGCCCTTCGACGGACTCGCGGCAGCGCTCACGCGCCTGCACATACTCTTGGAACACTTGATAGAACGTCACGTCGGGGTCGGTGGCCCCGTTGGGTGCGGCAGCGACGACGGTGGGCTCGAAGTTGCTCGACGGCTGCGGCAGCGGCGCAGCGCGCGTCTCGGCTGTGTCAGATAGGCCCAAGTCGGTGTGATCGTACGCGCCTGCAAGCTCGCGCTGGGAATCGCTGGGCAGATCCTCAGGAGACCCCCAGTCGCTGCGCTGCGGCAGCGGCGGCGGCAGCGGTGTCGATGTGTCTTCCTGCAGCGCGAGCGCGGGTGGCGGTGTGCGGGTCGATGAAAGCGGCGGAGGCGTAGTCCGTGGCGACTGGGTCGACGGCGGAGGCGTCATCCGCGGCGACTGTGTCGACGGATGAGGCGTCATCCGCGGCGACTGTGTCGACGGCGGAGGTGCATAGGGCAGGGATACCCCAGCAGCAGGCGGCACCGATCTAGGTGGCGCGGACGGCATGGGCTCAGGGGCTCGCTCGTCCGTCGGGCTGGTGGGCGAGCGATCCACGGGTCGCGGCTCGGCTTGGCGTGTGTCGGGCTCGCCGCGGCTCGGCTCGGCTCCTGCGCTGGGGGGGCGCGATCCACGACGTGAGCCTTGGCTCAAGACCAACAGGCGCGACTCACTGCCGACGACGCCCAGGCCAAGTACATACAGCAACAGGACGGCCCCCAGCAGCACGGCCAGCGTCACCGGAGCCAGGCCCTGGCGCAGCGACTCGCGCAGGACCAGCGGCAGAATGCGACCACTGCCCCCGCGGCTGCTCAGCACCAAGAGCGCCCCCTGCTCGGACTTGGTGGACGCGGCAGCGGGCCCTGAAATGGCACCGGCCGCCGTCCCCGGCAGGTCGACGAAGGCCAAGAACTGATCGCCATCGCGAGCCACGCCATCGGGCGTCGCAAGATTGCGCCGGGCCAGAAGCAGCGCTTCGCTGGACAGCGCCATTCCGCCATCGGGCTGGCCGAGAAATACCGTGCCTTTTCCGACGGAAGAAAGCGAGTGCGCGAGGATCTGCCCGCGCGCCACGAACGCCCCTTGCACGCCGGTCAGCTGGCCCATCTGCGCCAAGAGGTCGCTACCGAGAACGCGACCGATGACCAGCACGCCGACGTAGCGATCGCGCCCCTGCACCGCGCCGCCTTGCGCAATGACCGGCACCGCGGCGATGCGATACAGCGCACCCTGAAACAGCCACAGGTCATCCAGGCGATAGCCACGCAGCGCAGCCTCGACGGCGGGCAGGCCATCCAGCGGATCGCCGTACACGGCTTCGTCTTGCCCGACGCGCGAAAGCACATGTCCGCGCAGATCGGTGACCAGCGCGAACGACAGAGACAGCGACGCCGTCACACGTCGCAGCGCAGTCTGGGCGGTCTCGTGCAAAACAGCCGGCTCGCCCTGCGATCGCGCAAGCTGACTCAGGCTCTCTTGCAGCACGGCATCGGTCGATAGCTGCACCGCGGTCTGCACCAGCTTTTGCGCTTGGTTCTCTAGAAACTGGCTGCTGATCTTCTGGGCGCGGGCTACGGCTTGGCTCTGCGTGGCAATTTCTCGTCGCTGCAGCTCAGGATCCAAGGCAACGACCAGCAGCGCGGCCAAGCCACACAAGAGCGACAGCAGAAACAGCCAAAGCTTCGTTAGCGGCATCATGAGCATCACTCCACAGAGCCCGAGTTGGCTGGGGATGGGTCAGGTGACGAGGGAGCATTCGACGGGGCAGGTGGGCAGCCAGCGTTCCTTTGCGGCACGGCGACGCGCAGGACGATCTCGGCTGCTTCGGCGCTCGCTGCGGGCCGCGTGTTGGCTGCGCTCGCTGCGGCTGGTTCGTCTGTCGGAACCGTCAGCGCCTGCGACGCGACATAGTGATGCGCGAAGAAGACGCGCGTGACGTACACGCCGGCCGGCAGATCTAGCTCGACAAGACCGATATCCCCGCCGTGGCTCCACTTCAGGTGGCGCCAGATCCCTTTGGGTACAAGCAGCGTCGAGCGCATCTGGGGATGTTCCAGCACGCGCACCGACAGCGTGCTTAGACCTGTGGGGATGGCGACGGCAAGCGTGGCTCCAGGCAGAAGCGGAGTCGCCGGAAACAGTCGCGGCGCCTCGACGCTGAGCAGCGTCACGGGGAGCCGATCGTCGTTGCGAAAGACGACGGGCACCTCTTCCGTGGCAGCGACGATCTCGGGATGAAAGCGCATGCCAAAGATGCGCACCGTGCTCGGCTTTTTGTTCGCGCTGGATGGCGCTTTTCCGGCCGCGGCATCCGCCTCTGCCAGCGGGGTGGTCGGCGTCGGCTCGACGGGCTCGATCAAGAGCAAGGCTTCACGGCGCGGATCGCGACGCGGCGGCACGACGGGCAGCACGCCGTTTTCCACGCAGACGTATCCCGCGGCCGAAGGCGGCCCACTTTGCTGCGGCAAATGCACGACCACGCGAACCGGCGCCGCGACGACCTGAGTCATCGGTAACCAAGCCCCGCAAACCATCGCAGCCGCAACCAAGACAAAGGAGCGCTTCACGCGCGCACTATATCAACCTGGCTTCCCCTCGCACGTTTTCCTGCGGAGGCCGGCAGTGGCCCTGCGTTCCGCGATCTGCACCTCGGGCAGGAGCTATCTCGCGCCTTCTTTGCGTGCGCTTTCGTGCGCTTGCGGGGGCGGAAAATGGGGTGCGGATTCGCGCCTGGACTTCTTTGTAGGCTCGCGATACCAGACGGTAGGCCGCCTTTTCAGGCGAGGAGAATGCATGAGCTCCCCTTCTGTCTTTGACATCAACCAGACGTCCCTGCCCCACGACCGCGTTCAGTCCACCAACGACGAGTACTTGTCCATGTTCGAGCAGAGCCCCGACGCTCGGCGCTCGGACTACATGAAGATGGTGAATGACTACTACAACCTGGTGACCGACTTTTACGAGTACGGCTGGGGGCAGTCGTTCCACTTCGCGCCGCGCTTCAAGGGCGAGACGTTCGCGGCCTCGCTGGCGCGGCACGAGCACTACCTGGCACTCAAGCTGGGACTCAAGCCGGGCATGACCGTGCTCGACATCGGCTGTGGCGTCGGCGGTCCCATGCGAGCCATCGCGCGCTTTTCGGGTGCGACGATCATCGGCATCAACAACAACGCCTATCAGATCGAGCGCGGACGCAAGCAGAACATCGATGCACGCTTGGCGCACCTGTGTTCGTTCCGACAGACCGACTTTATGAAGCTGCCATTTCCCGACGGCAGCATCGACGCGATCTATGCCATCGAGGCCACCTGTCATGCACCCGATCGCGTCGCGCTGTTTTCTGAACTTCGCCGCGTGCTGAAGCCGGGTGGCGAGTTCGCGGGCTACGAGTGGTGCTTGACCGATCTATACGACGGCGAAAACCCCGAGCACCGCCGACTGAAGCATGGGGTCGAGACCGGCGATGCACTGCCTGAGCTGGTTCACTATCGCGAGATCGGCCGCGCGCTTCAGGGTGCAGGCTTCGAAGTCATCGAGACCGCGGATCTGGCGCAGAGCAGCGATCCCGAGACACCGTGGCACGAGCCGCTGTCGGCGCAGCTTTCGCTGGCAGGCCTCAAGCACACGCACGCTGGGCGCTGGGTGACCGGGCAAGCTGTGCGGCTCCTAGAGCGCATCAAGATCGCGCCCAAGGGGTCGTACGAGGTGTCAAAGATGCTGCAGGACGCCGCCCATGCTCTCGTTGGCGCGGGCCGTACCGGCATCTTTACGCCGTGCTACTACTTCCGCGGTCGCCGCGCATAGCCATCGCGTATGCAGCGTCGGGGTCATCGGCTGCGTTCGACCCCGATGCGCCGCAGCTGCCCAGCCTGTCGCCTGCGTCAGACGTCGAGGTTGCGCACGTTCAGCGCGTGCTGTTCGATGAATACGCGACGCGGCTCGACGGCTTCGCCCATCAGCATGCTGAAGATGTTTTCCGCCTGCTGCATGTCGTCGGCGTGAACTTCGAGCAGCGTGCGGCGCGCCGGATCCATGGTCGTTTCCCAGAGCTGCTCGGCCGTCATTTCGCCCAGACCCTTGTAGCGCTGGATCTGCAGGCCTTTGCGACCAATGCTGTCGAGAAGCGCGGCCAGATCGACCAGATCCTGCACCTGATGTCGTGTCGCCCCTTCGATGAGGACGAACGGCCCATGGCCGTGCTGGGCAAAGCGAGGACTTAGCTTGGCGAGCTCCGTGAACTCGGGCGAGTTGCACAGCGAAAAATCGACGATGGTCTCGCGCCGCGCGCCACCCAGGCGAGCCGGAAAGACGATCTGAAACGCGCCGTGTTCTTCGTCGGGTACCACCTGTGCGGACAGGTCCCCTTCCAGGCCAAAGCGGTCGCTGTGCAACAGCACTTCGGTGCGGCCCAGCAGGGCCTTTAGCGCCTCGGCATCGCGCAGACCTGAGCCCGATGTTCCCGTCGCGGAAAGCCCACCAGAAAGGTCGGCTCCGCCACAGCGCAGAAGAGCATCAATGATGCGCGCGTCGCCCTTTTTGTCGATGGCGCGCAAGGCCTTGGAATAGCGCCCAACCTGCCGCGCCAGCTCGCGCAGCGCTGGGCCGGTGATCGTCTGCCGCTTGTCGCCCTCGGCGATCTCTAAGACCAGCTCTTCCGATGTGGCGCGCAAAAGGAAGTCTTCCAGCGCCTGCTCGTTCTTCAGGTATTCCTCGCGGCTGCCCTTTTTGACTTTGTAAAGCGGCGGCTGCGCGATGAACACGTGATGCTTGCCGTTGCTGCCGGTGCCGTCGATCAGCTCGCGGAACTGGCGATAAAAGAACGTCAAGAGCAGCGTACGGATGTGGCTGCCGTCGACGTCGGCGTCGGTCATGATGATGACGCGGTGATAGCGCAGCTTCCCTGGATCTTTGGAGTCGCCGATGCCGCAGCCAAGCGCCGTGATCAGCGTCACGATCTCTTGCGAGGACAGCATCTTGTCGAGGCGCGCCTTTTCGACGTTTAGGATCTTGCCGCGCAGCGGCAGGATGGCCTGCGTGCGGCGGTCGCGACCCTGCTTGGCCGAGCCACCTGCCGAGTCGCCCTCGACGATGAACAGCTCACACAGCGCGGGATCGCGCTCTTGGCAGTCAGCGAGCTTGCCAGGCAAAGACAGCGAGTCGAGCGCGCCTTTGCGCTGAACCATCTCGCGCGCTTTGCGAGCCGCCTCACGCGCACGCGCGGCAAGCACGCTCTTGTTGATGATCGCTCGCGCTTCCCGAGGGTGTTCTTCCAACCACTCGGTCAAGCGATCGCCGATCACCGAGTTGACCATGCCAGTGACTTCCGACGAGACCAAGCGGTCCTTGGTCTGGTTCGAGAACTTGGGATCCGGGTGCTTGATCGAAACGACGGCGCACAGGCCTTCCTGCAGGTCTTGACCAGACAGACCCTGCTTCATGTCCTTGAGCAGGTTGTTGGCCGTGGCATAGGCGTTGATCGTCCGAGTCAGCGCCTGACGGAAGCCTGTCAGGTGGCTGCCGCCGTCCTTGTTGCGGATGTTGTTGGTGAAGCAGAAAACGTTCTCGGAATAGCTGTCGTTCCACTGGATCGCGACATCGGCCGAGATCTCAGCGTCAGGAATGCCAAGCTCGGTGGCGGGCGCTGAGCCGGTGACCGAGATCGGTGGCTCATGCACGCATTCCTTGCCGGTGTTGAGATCGCTGACAAACTGCGTGATGCCGCCCGACGACAAAAGGTCGAGACGCTTGTCGTTGCGCTCATCGACCACGACGATGTGCAGGCCAGGGTTTAGGTATGCGATCTCGCGCAGGCGCTGCGACAGCGTGTCATAGCTGTACTCGACGCGCGAAAAGATGTCGGCGTCGGCTTTGAACGACACCGTGGTTCCGGTGCGGCTCGATACGCCCATCTCGGTGAGCGGCGTGACCGGCGCACCGCGACGGTATTCCTGGTGATAGACCTTGCCGCTGCGACGGATCTCAAGCTTCAGCCACTCGGACAGCGCATTCACCGCCGAGACACCGACGCCGTGCAGACCTCCCGAGACCTTGTAGCTTTTCTTGTCGAACTTTCCGCCGGCATGCAGCACCGTCATGATGACCTCGGGGGTCGGACGGTGCTCGGTCGGATGCATATCGGTCGGCATGCCGCGGCCGTCGTCGACGACCGTGACCGAGTTGTCGTAGTGAATCTTGACTTCGATGTTCTTGCAGTGACCGGCCAGCGCTTCATCGACGGAGTTGTCGACGACTTCATAGACCATGTGATGCAGCCCGGTGCCATCGTCGGTGTCGCCGATGTACATGCCGGGGCGCTTACGCACGGCCTCAAGGCCCTTGAGAACTTGGATGTTCTCGCCGGTATAGCTATCGGATGGAGACGGTACTTCGCTCATCGTGTAGGGGCGCAACCTAGCACAGGTCGGACAGGACGGGCAATTATTCACCCGACGTCGCTGATTCGACGGGAACGATGCGTCCTGCCCGCACTGCAAAGTCCTGCCGGTCCTCCGGTGAGGGACCGATGCGGATGTAGTTGGGGTCGGTGGTGGTGATGAACACCTGACTGACCGACTCGCGCAGAAACGCAAACAAGGCTGCGTTCTTGTCGCGATCTAGCTCGCTGCTGACGTCGTCGAGCAGCAGCACAGGCGGATCGCCAAGCAAGGCGTGCAGGTGCTGGATCTCGGCAATCTTCAGGCTGAGGACCAGCGCCCGTGTCTGCCCTTGCGAGGCATGCAGATCCGCCGGTCGCCCGTCGAGAAAGAACACAAGATCATCGGCATGCGGTCCGCTGTGCGTAAAACCGCGCTGCTGATCACGTCGACGATCGCGCTGAAGCTGCGCATGAAGCCGCTCGCTTAGGACGCGCTGCTCGTCGATAACGGGGGCGATGATCTCGGGGTCGGTGCGGCCTGAATCAAGATGGGTGCTGCTCTTTTCGGTGGCCTTGGAAGGCTTCAGCGCGGGCTGGTATTGCACCTGCACTTCGTGATCGCCGCCGCTGATGCGGCCGAAAACTTCAGCCACACGCGGCGCCAGAGCTTCGACATAGCGCCGTCGCCGCACGAACAGCACCGCCCCGGCACTGGCCAGCCGCTGGTCGTAGATATCCAGCAGCGCAGCGCTGTCGGGAAGGGGCGCGCTTCCTCGCGATCTCGACGGTGCGTGCTCGCTCTCTTCGGTTGGGCTGGACGTTCCAGGCCCGCCACGCAGAAGGATGTTGCGACTGCGCAGAATGCGTTCATATACCCGCACCTCGTCGAGATAGCTGGGACAGGTGTTCCAAATCGCGCGGTCCAAAAAACGCCTGCGCCCCGAAGGGGGGCCTTTGGGCAAGCGCAGATCTTCTGGCGCGAACAGGATCAGGTTGAAGCCGCCGAAATACTCGCCGGTACGTGCGCTCTTGCCATCGCACAGGGCCTGCTTGCGCGATGGGCGCAGGCCTATATCGACGCCGAACACGCGCTCGCTCTGTCGATGCTCGACACGAGCGCGCAGGGCAGCCGCCTCGCCGCCAAATGAAACCAGCTCATCGAGTCGCGTCGTACGAAACGAGCGCAGCGTCGCCAGAACATAGATGACTTCGAGGAGGTTGGTCTTGCCCTGGCCATTGTCGCCAGAGAGAACGTTGAAGCGCGGGTGAGGAGATACGGCGAGGGGCTGCAGGTTGCGAAATCCCTCGGCGGTGAGGGCGTGGACGCGCACAGCGCTAAAGGCGCATCGGCATGATGACGCCGAGGTACATATTGCCCGGCTTGTCCTGGCTGTCCGCGGGTCGCAGGACCCCCGGATCGAGCTCGCCGTTTAGGTCCAGCAGGACCTCCGGTGTGTCGATCTCGGTCAGAAGCTCGATGAGGTACTTGGCGTTAAAGCCGATCGCAAAGTCGGAACCGCCATAGACCACGTCGAGCTCTTCGCGGCCCTGTCCCAGGTCGGGGTTGTCCGACTCGATCCGCAGCACGCCTTTGCTGAGCGACAGACGCAGGCCATAGGTCTTTTCAGACGCGACCAGCGAGATGCGCTTGAGCGCGTCGAGCAGAGCCACGTGCGAGACCTTGGCTTGTCGCTGATGGTCGCGCGGAATGACCTGGTCATACGGCGGGAACTGCGCATCGGTCAGACGCACGGTCAACACCGTCGGGCCCGTGCGCAGAAACAGGTTGCCGCTGTGGACGCCGATCTCGATATGGCTGGTGCCTTCCAGAGCGCGACGTAGCTCAATCAGGCCGCGACGTGGAATCAACACACCAGGCTGCAGCTTGGGTCCATTGGCAAGGACGCGCTCGCACTTGGACAGGCGATGCCCGTCCGTCGACACCATGCGGGCAACCGCCTTGTCACCCGCCCCGTCACACTCGAACAAGACCCCGTTTAGGTGCGCACGGGTCTCGTCGGTGCTGATGGAAAAGAAGGTCTTGTTGATCAGGTCTCGCAGCGGTGCCGCATCGACCTTGTGAAACGTGACCTCGCGATGATTGGGCAGCTTGGGAAAGTCGCGATCAGGCAGGCCAACGACCTTGTAGTTGACCTTGCCCGCCGAGATCTCGGCGTAGTTGTTGTCCGCTCGGCGCAGCGTCAGACGGTCGCCTGGTAGCGACTTGATGATGTCGTGCAGGTGACGGGCGGCGACGGTCAAGCCACCATCACCAGTCACTTCACACGGGATCTCGGATGTCACCGTCAGGTTCAGGTCGGTGGCAGCGACGGTCAGGCTGTCGGCCCCCTCAGTACGCAAGAGCACATTGGCCAGAATCGGCATCGTCGCTTTGCGGTCGGCGATGCCCTGCGCGAAATAAAGACCTTGCAGAAAGGCGGCCTTCTCGATGCGGAATTCCATGGTGCGCAGCGACGAAGAGAGCGAGGGCGCACGAGCGTGCTCCGCCTGGGCAGCGGCGTGTGAAGCAGCTTTTTCAGAACGGGACTCCATAGCGGTCTTCTCCCTTTTTATGCCTAAACAGTGGCCCGGCCTTTGTCTGGTTCAACGTCTGGCGGACGGTTGAGCAGGGGGTCTAGATCCGGATCTCTCTAGAAGATCTTTTTAAGATCCGTGATCGAATTCGGGCCTGTGATCTTCTGGATAACTCGCCCCTTCTCCTCGGAAAGACAGGAAGATCAGGGTGTGGATAGCGGTGTGGGACAGTGTGTAAAAACGGGGCCGAGATCCACAGGGTTGCAGTGCTCCCAGGATATCCACGGCGCAAGTCAGAGAGATACCCACAGGCTTGTCCACAGGCGATTGTTGGGCGCAGTCATACTCGATGGGGGGGGACGAGGCAATGGGCAACTCACCACCCATCGCGATTTTTGTAAGGCTGAGCCCGTTTGGAGTGCCGTTACTTCGCCCCTACTTGGCTTTCCAGATGGGAGCGCGCTTCTGCAGAAAGGCCATCAAGCCCTCCGCGGCATCTTCGGTGCCGAGCACGCTGCCTAGCTCTCCTTCCAAGTAGCGCAGCGCCGGATCGAGCGGCATATCTTGCATGCGGTGGTATGCGTCGAGGCCCATCTTGACGATGAGCGGCGACTTGGCGATGAGCTTGTCGCACAGCGCCTGTACCTCGGCATCGAGGCGGTCGCGCGGTACCGCACGCGTGATCAACCCCAGGCGCTCGGCCGTCGCTGCGTCGACGCGGTCGCCGGTCAAGATGAGCTCCATGGCGCGCTTGCGCGGCACGTTGCGGAAGATCGTCGCCATGATCATCATCGGCCACAGCCCGACGTTGATCTCGGGGGTGGCAAAGCTGGCATCATCGGCCGCGATGGCCAAGTCGCAGGCGACGACGATTCCCAGGCCGCCGGCCATGGCGTGACCATTGACCTTGGCGATGGTGGGCTTGCCGATGCCTGTGCCAGCGAGCAGGTTCATCAGGTCGGCGAATGTGCCCGCGACGCGGTTTTCCGCGGAGCCAGATTGCAGAGGCGTGCCGCTGCTGCCGCTCATTTGGCTCAGATCTCCGCCGGCCGAAAAGATCTTGCCGGCTCCTGTAATGACCACGGCGCGAACGGCGGCATCGTCGCGGGCGCGCCCCAGAGCATGCAAAAGTTCACCGACGGTGCTGGGGCCGATCGGGTTGCGGCGCTCAGGGCGGTTGAAGGTGATCGTGGCCACGCCTCCGCGGACTTCATAAAGAAGCTCGGCGTACGTCGCGGCGATGGGGTTGGCTGGATCCGTGGGGGCGGTCGACATGCCGGGCATTATGCCGAAACCGATTGCGGGCGGAAGTTTTGCACACCATCGCTTGCAGCCAGGGTTGCCCGTCCGATACCGTCTGAACATGCCGATCTGGATGAGGGTACTTCTGGGTATCGCGCTTGGGATCGTGGGGCCGGCGGGGCAGATCCAGCCGCTTTGGGCAGCGGGCAAGACACAGGCGGTGGCGGTCATGCCCTTCCGCGATCTGTCTGCAGGCTCGCGCTTTGTCGGCGAGGCCATTCGCGAGACGGTGACCACAGATCTGAAGCAGCTCGGCTCGCTGCGCGTCGTCGAGCGCGGCAACCTTGACAAGGTCTTGGGCGAGCAGAACCTGCAGCTTCAGACGCAAGAGCCGGACACAGCGACGCTGGTGAAGATCGGCAAGATTCTCGGTGCGAATCTAATCGTCGTCGGTGCGTACCAGAAAGTGCTGCCGCAGGTGCGCTTGACGGCTCGCTTTATCAAGGTCGAGACCAGCGAGATCATTGGCACCGCGAAAGTCGACGGCAGTACGCGCGAGTTTCTGCGCCTGCAAGATCGAGTGACGGCCGCGTTGCTGAAATCGGCGGGCTTTCCCGTGCATGCCAAGCAAGTGCTCGATGACTCGGCGCGACGGCCGGACATGGGCAGCTTAAAGACCCTGGAGCTATACGGTCAGGCAGTGGTGGCCAGCGACGAAAACGAGCGCAGACAATACCTGACCTTGGCCGTCGCAGAAGACAAGAATTTCAGCTATGCGGTCAAAGACTTGGCCGAGCTTGAGAAGCGCCTTCGTGTGTATCAAGCGACGTCGTTGCAGGTGCATCAGCGCGAGATTCTTGTGCTGCGCGAGAAGCTCAAGGTGCTGACCACTGGGCGAGAGATCGAGGAGACCGAGCTTTTGCTGTTGGCTCGGCTGTCGCAAGCGCGGCAACTGCATGCGCTGGTGCGCGAGGCCAAGGGATTTCTCGACGGGCTGGGGCCTGGCGTGCCGATCAGCGTGTGGATCGATGGCATCGCGAGCCAGCTGATCGCGACGCTGATGCTGCTAAAGCGCTGGGACGATGTGCTGCGCGAGGGTGAGCGCTACATGGCCCGAGCCCCAGGAAGCACGGTCTTTGCGAGCATAAAAAGCATGGTGCAGGTGGCCATCCAGAAGAAGCGCGACATCGAGGCGGGCGCGGCCAAAGCGCAACAATATGTAGACAGTCTGAGCCCTAGCGCTCGCTGGGACCTATGCACCGTCGCCAACATGTACCAGCGTGCCGAGCAGTACGAGGCAGCAACGCGCCTGTATCGTGCCTGCCAGGCGTTCGGAAACAAACCGCCAAGCGAAATCCTGTCTGAGATCTGTCTGGGGGCGTACTTGCACGGCAACTGGGTCGAGCTGCGCAAGGCCTTGGCCGAGTGGATGAAGGTGGATGAGACGGCTGCGCTGCGCTTTCAGAACATATATGAAGCGAGCATGCCGCTGGATGAATAACCGGGGTCACAAAGGAGCAGGAGCATGAGCAAGTGCCGATCTCTCGTCGTGGCCGCGATCTGTTTGGCCAGCGCGACCGTCGATGCGCGGCCTCCTTCGGAGCTGCCACCCGAAGAGCTGGCCGAGCGCGATGCGCTGCTGGGCAAGCTGGCTCGCGGCGAGGACTATGAAGCCAGCCTGCAGCGCTTCGGCGAGCTTTGGCGCAAGCGCGAGGCCTTGCGTGCAGCCGAGGTCGCCGAAGAAAAGCGGGCGCAGGAAGCACACAAGCGCCAGCTAGAAGACGCGCGCACAGTCGATGGCATCGTCGGGGCGCACTGCGGACTGTATCGCGATCCCAAGAATCCGGCACAGCGCGGGGGGGGCGCCGACCTGATCGGTGACTGGGGTCGCGTCGTGCGCAAAGAGCTGGTGCGTCTGCCTCCGAAGAACGCGTTCGACGACGGCGAGCAGATCACGCTGTACCGGGTCGAAGCGCAGCGCGCAACGTACACCGTGTCGTCGCTGGGGCCCACGTACCTTTTGGGTCGGCCGCTGACCGCGCAGGTTGGCGATCTGGTGCTGTTGTGTGTCATGTCGCGGCACTCCGAGGGATCGGGCTCGAAGTTCCCGCCGGACTTTCGCGACAACATCCTTTCGCAGGGCTTCGCGGTGCGCATCAAAGAGCCCCCTCGCATCACGCAAAAGACGCAGAACCCGATACACCTGCTCGGCGAGTGGCGTCTGCGCTCGGCCATCGATCGCGTCGAGTGGACGCTGCCTCCTGAGGCGGCGATTTTGAACCGCGTCTTCGTGCAAGAAGCGCTGCCGGCAGCCAACGGACTGTCGCGCTTTGCCATCGCAGCCGAGCGCCACACGTACGTTCTGGAAGTGCCGAGCCAGGTCAAAGGTCGCGAGCTTCTCAAGCCGGGCGAGCACGCCTGGGTGATCATGGGCCAAGCGCGCTTTGATCGAGAGCTGCGCAAGCTGGTTCTGGTCGCGCAAGACGTGGAAGCGCGCTACATCACGACGGTGCCCGGCGAAGAGTCTGCGGGTCCGCGCTAAGCGTCAGCTGCGAGGCTCTTCAAAGCGGCCGAGCGCGCGATACTTGGCGTAGCGACCGTCGAGCAGGCCTTCCTGCGGCAGGACGGACAGCTCGCGCAGGTGACGAGCGACGGCGTCACCGACGATCATGGCGGCTTCGTCATAGCTATGGTGTGCTCCGCCCGGTGGCTCGCGCAGCACTTCGTCGACGACACCCAGCGACTTAAGATCCTCGGCGGTCATCTTCATCTGTGCTGCGGCTTGATCGACCTTGCCTTGGTCTTTCCACAAGATCGAGGCGCAGCCCTCGGGAGAAATGACTGAGTACACGGAAAATTCCAGCATCAGCAAGCGGTCGCAGACGCCGATGGCCAAGGCCCCGCCTGAGCCTCCTTCACCGATGACCGCCGCGACGATCGGTACCGGAAGCCCGGCCATGACTTCCAGGTTCTTGGCGATGGCCTCGGCTTGACCGCGCTCTTCAGCGTCGATGCCGGGGAAGGCGCCTGGCGTGTCGATCAGCGCGACGATGGGCAGACGGAATCGCGCGGCCAGATCCATCAGCCGACGCGCTTTGCGATAGCCCTCGGGACGTGGCATGCCGAAGTTGCGGCGCACCGCTTCTTTGGTGCCGCGCCCTTTTTGATGCGCAAGCAGCAGAATGGACTGGTTGTCCCACGCACGCAGGCGAGCCAGGCCAGCGACGATGGCTTCGTCGTCACGGAAGGCGCGATCGCCGTGTAGCTCGATGAACTCGCTGCACATGCGACTGACATAGTCCATGGCATACGGACGCAGCGGATGGCGCGACAGCAGCACCTTCTGCCACGGGGTCAGGGCTGCGAAGATCTCCTCGCGCGCCCGCTGGGCACGGCGCTCTAACAACCGGATCTCGGCCGCCAAAAGCTCACCGCCAGCCAGCCGCTTCAGCTCTTCGATCTTGTTCTCTAGCTCGACGAGTGGGCGCTCAAAATCAAGGCTCTGTCGGGGATCGATCATCGGGACGGCGTGATGCTATCAGAACGGCTGCTGAAGGTGCGCACACAACTGCTCGTCCGAGGTGGCGATCAAGCGGTGCAGCCGCCACAGGAACGCGCGGAAGTCCTTGCCAGCGACGACTGAGATCGGCGCCACGCTGCCATAGCGATGCACATCGGTCAGGCGGGTGATGGTGAAGCGCACGGCGGCAAACCGCAGCTCGGCATACAAGCCGCGCCACTCTTCCGACGACAGCGCCCGCAGAGACTGATAGCCGGCAACCAGCGCGCGAGCGGTATGAGACTGAAGCGGGCCCATGCGGCCGGAATCGGATGCGGCCGTGGCGTCGGCCATTGAGTCAGAAGCAGCCTCGGGCTGCTCAGGCGGCTCGTCGTGGTCATGGTCGGTTGCCGTCTGCATCGCCAGCTCGGGAACCGGCGCACAGCAGGCCAGCAGCGACACGGCTAGGTCATAGATCAAAGGAACCGTCGCAGCTTGCTCCAGATCCAGGACCCAGCCGCTGTGCTGCGGGGGTGTGCTGAGCGAGCCTAGGCGGTGGCGCGGCGGCTTTTTGGGAAACAGCAGGTTGTCGGGGAACAGGTCGCTGTGACCGATGCCGCGCGGCAGCGTGCGCAGGCGGGTCCGCGACAGCCAATCAAGCTCGCGCGCAAGAGAGGTCAGCACCGAGCCCACCGCGGCTTGCGCCAGCGCGTCGTTCTGCATGCGCTGCAGCCGATCCGCGATGTGCCGCGACGTATAGATGCCGACGTGGCCATGGCGCAGATCGGCCGTCGAAAGATGCAGCTGGGCCAGAAGCTCGCCGATGTGAAAGGCGTAGGCTTCGTCGAGCTCAGCGTCGGTGAGCTGGCGTCCCTCGACCCAAGAAAACAGCATCACCGGCTGACCAGGGCGAAACGGCACAAACGGACTGCCGCTGCGCGTGCGCCAAAGCGGAGGCGTGCGCAGACCGCGTGTGCCCAGGTGCCAGATCAGCGAGGACTCGAACGCCGCGTCGGCCAGCGACTTGCCTTCGCAGACGCGCAAGAACAGCGTTCCTTCGTCGGAATAAACGCAATAGTTCGAGTTGATCGTGCCCTGCGGAATCGCTGCGAAATCGCGCAGGCGCAGGCTGTACTGGCGCAGGATCGCCTGAATCTCATCCGCACCAAGCCGTGTCTTGGGTGGCGAAACAAACGGGTTCATGTCTGGCGCGCTTCTTCGCCAAGGCCGGCTTACTTGCCGCGCCCGCGCACGATGGCACCGACGGCGCCGATCAGGGTCCAGCTAAGCACTTGGCGCGAGACCTCGGCCGCGCGCGAGGTGCAGTTGGCACAGAGTGGCATGTCGATCCGCTCACCGGTTCGGGCCAGGCCGTTGCAGTACCCGCCGCTCTGCCACGTGTAGCACTTGACTCCGAGTCGCTGACAGCGGTCACAGCGATACGCCGTGCGCCGCTTGCCGGTGCGCTCTTCGGCCAGCGTATACGTCGTGATGTCGCGGCAGTGTGAGCAGAAGGCCAGCTCAGCGCGGCAGGCTTTGTTGCTGCAGACCGTTGCGGCGGCGTCCACCTCGTTGTCGCAAAGCGGGCACTTGTAGCTCTTGCTCATGCTTGCAACATACCACGCGACCGATTTTTCCGTCGAGCAGGCGCGCCCATCGCCCCAAGAGGGCAGCAGGGGACAAGGGCGCTAGCGCAGCGACGAAAACAGCGTCAGTGTGCGACGCCATGAGTCATTGGCGGGAGCCCGACGGAAGGCTTCTTTTCGCGTGTCGTTGAAGAACGCGTGTCCCGCGCCTTCGTAGACGATCACTTCGGTGGCAATGCCGCGCGCCGTCTGCTTTTCAGCGAAGGCCTTGGCGTCAGGAACCGAAAAGAACGTCTCTTTTTCGCCGAAGAACAAAAGCCCCGGACTGTGGATGGCGTCCAGGTTTGCGGCACCGCTCGGCGGGAAGCCATAGAAGGCGGCATAGGCGTCGACGCCTGGCTGGCTGGCTGCGATTACCGACAGCGCACCGCCCATGCAGAAGCCAACCACTGCGACGCGCGTGCAGCCTTCGTTGTGGCGCAGATACTCGACGGCCCCCGCGATCTCTTGCGCGGCGCGTCCCCAGTCCAGGCCCTTCATCAGGTGCGAGGCCTCTTCTGCATCGACGGTGCTCTTGCCGTGGTACAGGTCGGGGGCCAGGGCGACGAAGCCAGCTTGGGCGAAGCGTCCGGCGACCTCTTTGATGTGCGGCACCAAGCCCCACCACTCTTGCAGGACGATCACGCCGACTTTGTGTTGACCGGGACGAGCCAAGTAGCCACTTGCCGAGCCCGCCGACGTAGAAAACGAAATGCTGGATTGCATGGATACCTCGACCGCTTGCAGGGGATGGATGGAACCTTGGACGCCGATGTGGCACCGACGATCTGGCGCAGACGATCTGGCGCAGACGATCTGGGCCGCGCTTAGGGGCGCTGGTGTTTTAGGAAGCGCAGGCGCAGATCGTACAGCACGCTCTCTAGCGTGCTCTGCTCTTCGGCGGACAGGTTGCCGCGCGTCTTTTCGCGCAGCATGCCGAGGATCTCGATGCTCTGTTTGGCCAGAGGAAGGTTGACGTTGAGCTTGCCTTGATCGTCTTCGTGCTCGCCGAGGTTGATCAAAGCGGAAGCAGCCAGCGACATCACAAACGTCGCGAAGTCGATCGCTTCGTGCGGGCTGGTGGCTGCGCTTGGGGCCGAGCCCTCGTGATCGCTACTCTTCGTCATCGTCGTCGATGTCGCCGTCGTCGTCATCATCATCGTCGTCGTCGGCCATCATCAGATCGTCATCATCATCGTCGTCGTCAAGGATGTCGTCGGCGCGGACGGACGGACGCGTAGCAATCAGGCTGGGCTTGGCGGCCTTGGCGGCTCGACGTTCGCGGGCGCGATCATCGGGCTCTTCGAGCGGCTTTGAGATCGTAGACAGCTCAGATACATCGGGAAGCTTGTCGAGATAGGCTTCGAGATCGCTGCGCTGAAGCTCGCCGCGGCGGATGCGGCGCTCGACGACGCGTACGTCCCAGAAGCGGGGGTCGGTGCGCTGAATGATCATGGTGGTCTGATTTAAGGCAGAGGAGATTGGGAAGTCAACAAGCATGGCTTGACGATAGGGTCCGGCCGCGCGAGTCGGTATAGTGCGCCCGATGTCGCTGCTCTCCGAAGGAACTGCCTCGTCGACTTTCCCCAAGCCGCTGCCTGCCTGGCTGCGCAGCCTGTTGTTCCTGCTGTTCGGCTTTGCGCTGGTGGCACCGCTGTTCGTGCGGCCGGGGGCCTATCCCGATACCTATGACTTTCGCTATTTCCTGGCATGGCTGGAAGCTGGGCGGCGCAGCGTGCTGTGGTACGGCGATTTTCCGCTGTGGAATCCCTGGACCTGCGGCGGGCAAGTGTATCTGGCCAACCCGCAAGCGACGATTGCCGCGCCGACGTTTGTCTTGGCGCTGCTGTTTGGCACCGCGCTCGGCGCCAAGCTGATGTTGGTGACGTACCTGTTTTTGGCGCAGGACGGTATGTATCGCCTAGCTCGCGAGCACGGGCTCGACGACGATGCGGCGCTGCTTGCGGCCATTTCGTTCGCCGGCTGCGGCTGGTTTGGGCTGCACCTTGCGGTAGGTCACCTGAACTTCGCGGGCGCAGCGCTTCTGCCGTATATGCTGCTGTGCCAGCGACGGGCGCATACGCAGCTTGAGTGGGCGATTCCGCTCGGCGCGCTGATGGCCTGGCTGATCGGCTTGGGCGGCACCACCACGCCGGCCATGGCCACTGTCGGCTTGGCCTTGGGGGCGCTGGTTGCGCTGATCCAGCGGCGGGATGCGCGGCCCGTCTGGGCGCTTTTGTTGGCCGTGTTGGCGACGGTGTTGATCGGTGCGCTGCGATTGCTTCCAGCGCTGCAGTTCGCCATCGACCACCCGCGACCGATGAACCAGACCGACTTCAACGTGCTGCCCTTTTTGCTGAAGGCCGCCGTGCTCTGGCATGGCATGGGAGCAGTCGCCGGCAAGCCGTATGCCTTTCACGAGTACGGCTGGAAGCTGCCGATCTTGATCTGGCCGCTCTTGCTGCTTGCGCTGCGTCGGCAAACGCTGCGGGCGCGCTGGGATCTGTGGCTGGTTTTCATCGTGGGGATAGCCATTGCGGCGGGCAGCGCGCTGCCGTTTGGGCCGTGGGGGCTGTTGAAAAAGCTGCCGCTGTTTCGCGATCTGCGCGTGCCTTCGCGGTACATCTTGCTCACCGCGCTTGCGGCATCGTTGTTGGCGGCCGTGACGGCGCAGAGCCTGCTCGTGACGCGTCCGCAGCGTCGCTTGGCGATGTGGCTCTTGTTTTCGGTGTTTGCCGTCGAAAGCATCGCCTATACCGCGTGGCTGTATCGCGGTACGCCGCTTTCCGCGTTTCCCGCAGCGTCAGTGGGCGCGCCGTTTTATCAAGTGCAGAGCCACTGGCGCACCATGCTGCCCGACATCCTTTTGAACCATGGCGTCATCGGCTGCGACGAAGAAGCACCGCTTCAGCGCGCCAAAGAGCTGGATCTGGGCGACGTGCCACAGGCTCGCCTGCTTGATCCCAGCGTCGGACAAGTGACGGTGACGCACTTTGCACCCAGCCGCATCGAGCTGCGTGTGCAGCTCACCAGCGAGACCTTGGTCTTGCTGAACAGCAACTGGAACGAGCACTTTCAGACCAGCATGGGCACGATCGAAAAGTTTGGCGAAAAGCACCCTCGCGATCGCGACGGAGGCCGCTTGGCCGTGCGCCTTTCGGCGGGGGCGCATCACGTGACGGTGCGCTATCGCCCGACGACATTTATCGTCGGAAGTTGGCTGTCATGTGTGGGTGGGATGGCCGCGCTGGCCCTGTTCATATGGGCGCGCTGGCGAAGAGCCAAGGCCCAGCAAGCGTGACGGTACGAAGGAAAAGACACCCGCCAGCCATGGGGTGTGAATGTCGGTGGCTGGCTGCGCAGCGACGGTCTTAGTGATCGTGATCGTGGTCGTGATCACAGCCCTCGTGATCATGCTCGTGCTCGGCGATCTGCTTGCGCACATCGTCCATGTCCAGACCGCGAACTTTCTTGAGCAGCTCGTCGAGATCGCCGGGGCGCATCACCCCTGGCTCGGCGAATAGCAGCACGTTGTCGCGGAACACCATCAGGGTCGGGATGGACTCGATGCCGAAGCCCGCGGCCAGCTCGCCTTCTTCATCCGTGTTGACCTTGCCGAAGGTCGCGTCGGGATGACGCTCTGCGGCCGCTTCAAAGATCGGTGCAAAAGTACGGCAGGGGCCGCACCACGAAGCCCAAAAGTCCAGCACCAAGATGCCTGGCTTCTGCACGGTCTCTTCAAAGTTCTTCATGGTGATCTGCACGGTGGACATCGGCGGAACCTACGCTTTCTTTGTTGGATTGGGGATATAAGGTCCCGGCGACTCTAGTCGATTGCGACGTCAAGCGGCGGACTTCTGTCCACGGACGTAGGCAGAGCGCAGCACCTGATCCAGATGCCTTGACCGCGGTGCTTAGCTGCGTCGGTTCAGGCTGGCGCGCTTCTTTTTTTCGTGTTCGCCCAAGACGGTGGGGTGGCGACGCGTCAGCGACGCGCCCTTGTTGCGGGTCAGCACGGGCGGGGGCCGCTGCGGCAGCTTGGCCACCGGTTTCGAGGAAGACTTCGACGGCTTTGCTTTCGGGCGCTGCTTGGACTTGCTCGGCGTGGCTTTGTGCTCGTGCAGCTTGGCCCAGTCGGCTTCTTCGCTGCGGCGATCCAGGCTGGGATCGACAGTGCGCAGGTACGCGCAGCGCGCTTCTTCGATGTACGGCGTGACGTGGTTGTCGCCGGCAAGCTGCTCGTCGAGGAACTTGTAGTTGGCGTAGCTTTCGACAAAGAAATCGAGCTCGCGCCTGCGGATGTTGCCGCCCGTGTCATCGGCGCGTACGCAGCCGTCGTGACGCGAGCCATCGGGCAGGATCATCCCGACCATCTCGGGCAGAAACAGCGGCGTTCCCAGCGGCACGAAGCGCGGATCCACCGCGACCGAGCGATAGGGCCAAAGCGCCCGCCCCTGCCCGCCTTTGCCCAGCGGATGCTCGATGGGATCCAGCGTCTGAAAGCAGAAGCCAATGCCGTACGGGCAGCGCCCGTCATAGTTCAGCACGCGGCCATCGCGCAGCACCGCCGAGCCTTCCAGCTTGAACTCGAACACAAAGGTCTGCGGAAAGCGCCCGAGGATAAAGCCCTGGCGGGTGTAAATGTCGACGCGGGCCGGCTCGTTGGCGTACTCGCTTTCGTAGGCCAGCCAGTAAAACGTCATCTTGAAGGTGCCGCGCTCGCCGAGTGGATAGCCGCAGCAGTCTTTGAACTTGGTGCGCAGGTCGAGCTTGGCATAGACCCGCTCGATGGCTTTGCTGTCGTCGTCGGGATCGCTAGGAAGCCGCAGGGCCTGCAGCGCGGTCAGGGCGCGCTCGACGGTGGCCGGGCGTACGACGTGGGGTGCATCGCTCAGCGGAGCCAGCGGCAGTGGATCGGCCAGCACGCGCAGGTTGGGCGAAAGCCCAAAGCAGGCCAGGCCCAAAAGCAGCGCGATCAGCGCCCGCCCGCGTGACCTGCGCAGCGAAAGACGCTTCTGTGGAAGAGACGTCGGGAGCGCCTTCTGCTCGTCGCAGCGTGGGGTCTTGGGCCGGGCTGTGCAGACAGCGCGCATCCTGGCGATTCTACAAGCAATTCAGGTCGGAAGCAGAATCTGAAGCGCTGGCCCGACGGCGAGCTCGATGTGGCTGCCTGAAAAGACCTCGCCATCCAGCGTGAGCTGCTGCGGGCGCTCGAAGGCCAGCGTGGCGGTCTGCGCCAAGCGGTCGACGTGCGGCGAGCCGACAAGCGGCTGTCCGCGCAGCATGCGTGGAAGCTGCAAGGCATTGCGCGTGATCGGAATGCCCGAGGCGACCACGTGAAAGCGACCCGGAACGCGGCCGGCCTGCCAGGGCACGCGAAAGCCCAGCCCAACATCGGGAACCGTGGCGCACAGCACGATGCGAAACGCGTGCTCATCCAGGGTCTTTCCGTCGATGGACAGCTCGGCCTGCGCGGGCGAAAACAGCCACCGGGCGAACGGGCCGCCGCCGGGGATCAGCGAAGATCCGACGGTGCGCAGAGCCAGCCAGGTTGCCCACGCCGGGCCGGGGCGGCTGTCGTACGCGGCGAGATATCGCGCTCCCATCGCCGCGCCGAAGATAAAGCCATAGCGCGTTCGCTCGCTCGGCGTCGCGGACAGGTCCGGTTCCGTTTTCAGAAGCGGTCGCTCGTCGTGGACAGTCACCCGCATGACATCGACGGACGCCGTCGGCAGGCGCGGGGAATCGGCGGCCTGGGCCAGATTGCGCAGCGCCCGCGACCACAGCGCAGGGATCGATCCGCGCACGCCCAGGTTGCGGGCCACGGTGTTCATGGTGCCGCCCGGCAACAGGATAATCGGCGGCAGCGACGGAAAGATCGGGACCGCGGCAGCGATCAGAGCAGCGAGAGAGCCGTCTCCGCCGCACATCGTCAGCGCATCACAGCCTTGGTCGCGCTGCTCGCGCAGTGCGTGCGAAAGTTCTTCGACGGACGTGGTCGGTACGATGGCCGCGCGCACGCCAGCTTGCTGCGCCGCCCGTTCAAGTGTCGACACGAGCGCCGGATCACGCGTGCGCTTGGCGTTGCGATTCACGATGGCAGCGACGCGCATGCACTAGTCTCGTGGAATGCCAAGGGCCGCTGGGGCGTGGCTGCTGCCGCGCAGAACACCGCGGACCAAGAGCGCAAGCAGCGTCAAGAGATACGGCAGCGCCTGCAGCACGAAGTTCGGCAAGTGTAGATCGCTGGCTTGCAGCTTGATGCCCAAGGCCTCGGCACTGGCGAACAGCACGGCGGCGGCGGCGGCGGGCAGCGGGCGCCAGCCACCAAAGATCATCGCGGCCAGAGCGAGGAATCCGCGTCCGCCGGACATCAGCGCCACGAACTGACGCTGCTCAAAGACCAGATACACGCCGCCGATCGCCGTCAAAAGCCCGGAAAGCAGCACGGCCACGACGCGGACGTTGAGCACCGAGACTCCCAAGGCGCGAGCCGCTTGCGGGTGTTCTCCGACGGAACGCAGGCGCAGACCGAGCACGCTTGAATACAAAAGGACGTGCAGCCCGACGATCAGAAACAGCGCCGCCAAAAGAAACAGCGCCGGGCCGCTGCCTTCCAGCACGGCCAAGCGCGGCGAGTTGCTGGTCGATCCATAGACCGCTTTTAGGAGCACACGGGACAGGCCGTCAGCCAGCATGAACAGCGCGACTCCCGACACGATCTGATCGCCGCGGAAATAGACGACCATCAGCGCGTACAGCGCGGCGAAGGCGACGCCAGAAGCCAGGCCACAGGCGACGGCGGCCAAGGCTCCGTGGCTGGCCCCCAAGGCGGTGCCCAGAGCCGAGATCAAAAGAAAGCCTTCAAGCGCGATGTTGATGACGCCCGCGCGCTCGCACAGCGTACCCCCGAGGGCCGCGGTCACGTACGGCACGCTCAAGCGCAGAATTGCCAGCAGCAGGCCCAGCCACCATGCCGCGCTCATGGCGTGCCTCGGGCCGGGCCGGGCGTGTTTGCGGGCGATGCCAGCGACGGGCGCAGAGTCTGTGGCAGTCGGCTAAGCAAGCGGCGGACTTCTGGATTGGCGGTGGCGACGGAAAGGATCACGACGGCGGAGAGCACATCGATCAGCTCACGCGGGACCTGCGCATTGACCGCCAGGCCGCCCTGCGACAGTGTGCCGAACAGCAGCGCAGCGACCAGGATGCCCAGCGCCTTGCCCTGTCCTAGCACGGCGACCGCGATGCCCAGATACCCCAGTCCCGCCGAGAAGCCGTCTTCATAGTAGTGCTTGTAGCCGAGCACGAAGTTGGCGCCACCAAGCCCTGCCAGACCTCCTGAAAGCGCCATGGCCAGCGTGCGCAGTCGACCGACAGAGAGCCCCGCGGCGGCCGCTGCATCGGGGTTCTGACCGACGGTGCGCAGGGCAAATCCCAGGTGCGAGTGCTGCAAGATCGCGGCGTACAAAAGGACCACAAAAAGCCCGACGAAAAGCGTCGCGTTCAGAGCCGAGCCGTGCAGCGCCGGCAGCCACTGCGACAGCCGTGGAAGCTGAGCCGCTGCGTGGATCGGCGCGGTGTGAACCGACTCTTTGACAAACAGCACGCCGCCCAGCCCGACCAGAAGGGCGCGGACGATGAAGTTAAGCAGGATGGTGACGATGACCTCGTGTGCTCCGGCTAGCCAACGCAAAAGACCCGCCAGGCCGCCGATTAGGGCGCCGCAGACGAAGCCGGAAAGCAAGCACAGCGGTACCGAGACCAGCGCGGGTACGCTCGTCGGCAGATACGCGCCGCACAGCGCCATGGCCAAGGCGCCTCCTGCGAGCTGACCTTCGCCGCCGACGTTGAACAGCCCGGCGCGCTGCGCCAAGGCCACCGACAGGCCCGTCAGCAAGAGCGGCGTGGTCTTGAACAGCACCTGCCCAACGCCATAGACGCTGCCCCAGGTCCCGACGAAAAACAGGCGATAGACGGTGCGGGGATCGGCGGAAAACAGCCGCGAAAGCAGCGAGGTGCAGGCCATCGCAAGCAGCGCGGCCCAGACAAACGGCAGAGCGCGCAGGCCAAACGCCAGAAGCGAAGAAGACGAACCACCGAAAGCAGCGTTCGGAGGTGGATGGTCGAGCACGTGCCTTCATAGGCCAGTCGGAAACCACGCGTCAACAGCAACGATTGAAATGGGCGCAGTCGATCGCTTGAGTTCTGCGGTCGAGCGTGTGGGCTCTAAAGGTGCCAGGGCTCGCGCACGGACTCGATCCAGCGATGCAGAAACGGCAGCGTGCGATCCAGGGGCTCGCGGATGCGCTGCTGAGCCAGCGACAGAAGATCGCGGCTTGTGCTGCGCTCGCCAAGCTGACTGAAGCCCCAGGCGCAGAGCGCGATCAGCGGCTCGGCCGATGGCGTGCGCAGGGCAAGCTCGCTGCGTTCCCACAGCGCCGCGTCGAGCATCGGCAAGCGATCGTCGACGAGCGCAATGTATAGCTCGGTCAGATAGTGCTGGGCGCGCAGGAAATCGCCGATGGGAATCGGGTCGATCTCGTCCATGCAATAGCGCGCGTCGGCTTGCTTGCCGATGTTCACCAGCGAGCGGATTTCCTGATAGCGCGAAAGCTGCACGAACTGCGGCTGCGGCGGGTACTCGGCGGAAAACAGGCGTACAGCGATCTCGGCGGACTCGTGGGCTTGTCGGTGTTCGCCGCGTCGGCTGTACAGGCTGCTCAGGCGCAAGTGGGCCTGGGCTCGCACCGCTTCGCTGCCCCAGGGCGGGCGCAGACAGCGACGCAAAAGAGCCTCGGATCCGTCGAGATCGCCGCGCAACATGCGGGCCGAGGCGCGCTCAAGCCAGTGTGTGACCAAGATGCCGTGGCCCCAGGCCGCGGTGCCGACCAAGCTCAGCGCCATGACCAAGGGATCGCCGGCAGCCAGCGTGTACACGCCGATGGTGCCCAGCAGGCCCAGCGCGCTATACGCGGCGGCTTGACCGGCATAGCGACGCAGCGGCGGAATGACAAAGCCATCCCGATCAATGGCGACCAAGGCCCGCTGTGCTGGTTCGCTGGAAGCAGTGGCGCTTTGGGCCAGCGCATCCCCCAGAACACGGCGCGATGTCAGGGCCACCGAAGCAGCCGAGACAGCATCGCGTGCGGCAGAAGGGATGGCCATGTGTTCGGTTGCGCTCCCGTCGGAAAAATGAAGCGAACGCGGCGCCTAGGCCGCTTCGTCGGTCTGCGAGCGATGCTGTTCCATCCAGCGCCAAAGGGGCGGCATGATCTGACCCAGCGGCTCGCCATCTAGCCGGTCAAAGGCTTCGCGCAGAAGATGAAGACCCATGTCGCGATGGGGCTCGCCGCTGCGCAGGAAAGCCCACGCGTACAACGCCAAGAGCGCCGAGGCCGCCGTGATGCGCAGGGCTCGACGCGAGCGCTCCCATAGCTCATTGTCGAGAGCCGGCGGCGTATCGAGCGTGAAGGCCAGGTACAGCTCGGTGGTCCAGGCCTTGATCTGCAGATAGTCGCCTTCGTCTTGTTTGGGCAGCGACAGAAAGCGCTGCTTGGCTTCGTCGCCGCGGCGCAGGTTGCACAGCGCGATGATCTCGCCGTACTGACACGAGCGCAGGTGCGGACTGCGCGGCCAAGCCACTTGATACAGGCCGATGGCCTGACGAAGCTGCAGCAGCGCCTCTTCATGATCCCCGCGTCGCGTCGCCACGGCGCCCAGGTTGTGATGGCACAGCGCACGCAAGCGCTTGCCCAAGAAGCGTCGCCGCAGAAGCCGCCGCAGCAGGATCTCGGCTTCGTCGAGGCGGTCGTGCGAAGACAAGAGCGCCGCTTGGTTGATCTGCCGCGTGCTGAGCAGGTTGCGACCGATCAAAAGGCCAAACACCACGCCGAACAGCAGACCCTGTGGACCCAGAAGCAGGCTGTACAGTGCGCTTCCTCCGACGAGAATGCTGGCCAGAAGCGAGTACGAAAGCGCCTGCATCGCGCGGTAGTGCAAAGGCGAACGCACGCGGCCTTGGCTGTCGATATACACAAACGTTCGCGGTCCCGCTTCGTCGAGCGTCTTGGCCAAGCGCATATCGGGGACATCGCGCGGCGGCTGTTCCAGGGCATAGCGCAGCGTGCGCTCCAGGTGCGAGGGCAGCGTCGACAGCGCTTCGTCTTCGATATCGAGAGGACGGCTGAGCCCAGCCGCTGGTGCCGCGACATGCGTTGCGGTCGCGCCGGATGTCGCGGGTTTGTCGGCGATCAGAGGCTTTCCCGACGAGGACGTGGCATCAGCAGGCTTTGAGCCAACCGTGCCGGTTCCCGTCGTAGGCAGCTCGTCAGACGGTGAGCGCGCAGACTTCACAACATCATTAAGCTAGCACGCAGCAGTCGTCGCTGAATAGCCCGAAGGCAAGGCGGCAAGCCCAGGTGCAGCGTGGCGAGAGAGGACGCGAAAAAAGGGGGCGTTGGCAGAGGGACAAGACCGCGCTATGGCTTGCCGTTGTCCGGGCGGCAGCGGGCGCCCGGTGGGTAGTCCGGGTGGTAGTGGTGCTTGAGCGGGCGCGTCACGCACTGCGTGCAGGCCTGGCGCTCGGGGTTCGGCAGGCGCTGGCAGTGAGCGATGATGCGCGACTCGCGACCGGTCGAGTGGCTGAATGCGTGAGGAATCGCGATGCCAGTCGCCAGAGCCGTAACCAAGAGGGCGCCATAGAGCTTGTTCATCGGGGTCTCCTTAAATCGGGGGACATCGTCGAAAGACGCCCCCCTGCCGAGAATATTTTCTGGCGCGGTGCAACAAAGAACAAGCAGAAGTTCTTGGGCCAGCCGATGGCCAGCCGATCCAAACCGGCGCGGCGATGCAGCGCGCCGCATATAATGCGAGCGCATGTCGGCTCGTGAAGTCATTCTGCTCGGCACATCCAGTCAAGTGCCGACGCGGGCGCGTGGACACAACGCGCTGTTCTTGCGCTGGGACGATCTGGGCATCTTGTTCGATCCCGGTGAAGGCACACAGCGCCAGATGCTGCTTTCCGGCATCGCAGCGACGCAGATCACGCACATTGCGATCACTCATTTTCACGGCGATCACTGCCTGGGTTTGGCGGCCATGCTGCAGCGCATCTCACTCGATCGCGTGCCGCATCCGGTCCATGTCCTGTTTCCCGAGAGTGGCCGCGTATTTTTCGAGCGGCTGCGCTACGCCTCGATCTATCGCGAGCAGGCGAACATCGTGCCGTGTCCGCTGCGCTATCGCGACGACTCTCCCGAGCGCCTGCAAGAGGTCTGGTCGCGCGACGACGTGCAGCTATTCATCGCGCCGCTCGATCACCGCATCGAGTGCCTTGGCTATCGCCTGCAAGAGCGCGACGGCCGGCGCATGCGTCCCGATCTTTTGCGTGAAGCCGGCGTGTTTGGCCCACACGTGCGAGCGCTGATCGATCAGGGCTCGATCGATGTGGCTGGGCGGACCGTTGCGCTGGAACAGGTCAGCGAGCCGCGTCGAGGCCAGGTCTTTTCGCTGGTCATGGATACGCGGCCCTGCGCCGGGGCTTTGGATCTGGCGCAAGGCGCCGATCTTCTGGTCTGCGAGTCGACGTTTCTAAGCAGCGAAGCCGAAGAAGCGCACGACTATCAGCACATGACCGCGGCGCAGGCCGCCACGTTGGCGCGTGATGCGCAGGCGCGCACGCTGCTTCTGACGCATTTTTCACAGCGCTACACGTCGCTCGATGGCTTCGTCGCCGAGGCGAGCGCCATCTTTCCCGATGTGGTCGTCGGGCCTGACTTCACCCGCGTACCGCTGCCGCCGCGCGAAGAAAAGTCGACGTGACGCGACGTGGTCTGCGCTGGCTGAGCTTCATGCCTTTGGGCTTCTCGACGCATCGCCGGTCGTGATATGACCAAAGCCCATGCTTGAGACCCTAAGCAAAGGCTTCCGCGCCGCCCGCGAGCGTCTGACCGGCGTTGCTGAGCTTTCCGAAGAAAACATCGAGTCCGCCCTGCGCGACGTCCGCATGGCGCTGCTTGAGGCCGATGTCGCGCTGCCCGTCGTCCGGCAGTTCCTGCAGCGCGTCAAAGAAAAAGCCGTTGGTCAGAGCGTGCAGCTACGCGCCAAGGCCGAGCTACCCACGGGGGACAAGCTCGGCGAAAAGGCGCTGAAGTCCGTCGAGGTCACGCCGGAATATCACTTCATCCGCATCTGTCAGGAAGAGCTGACGGCGCTGATGGGCAACGCCGAGGGCGGCCCCACCGAGATCAACTGGGCCAAGAAGGGCCCGACGGTATTCATGCTCGTCGGTCTGCAGGGCAGCGGCAAGACCACCACCGCCGGCAAGCTGGCCCGCTGGCTGCAAAAGATCCACAAGCGCAAGCCGCTGCTCGTCGCTGCCGACATCTATCGTCCGGCCGCCGTGCAGCAGCTTCAGGTGCTGGGCGAAAAGCTCGGCATCACCGTCTTTACCGCCCCTGGCAAGTCGCCGCCCGAGATCTGCGACGAAGCCTATCGCTTGGCCTACACCAAGGGCTATGAGGTCGTCATCCTCGACACCGCCGGTCGCCTCGCGATCGACGAGCCCTTGATGGCCGAGCTTGAGCAGATCCGCGGTCGCGTCAAGCCGCAAGAGACCTTCCTGGTCGTCGACGCGATGATCGGCCAGGACGCCGTCAACACCGCCAAGAGCTTCCACGAGCGCATCGGTACCACCGGCTTTGTGCTCACCAAGCTCGACGGTGACGCGCGCGGTGGCGCGGCGCTTTCGATCCGCGAAGTTACCGGCCAGCCCGTGCGCTTCTTGGGCATGGGCGAGAGCCTGGAAAAGCTCGAAGAGTTCCGTCCCGAAGGCCTGGCCAGTCGCATCCTGGGCATGGGCGACATCGTCGGCCTGATGAAGGACTTCGAGCAGGTCGTCGACGCGCAGAAGGCCGAGCAGGACGCGATGCGCATGCTCAAAGGGAAGTTCGATATGCAGGACTTCCTGGAGCAGATCAGCGTCATCCAGCAGCTTGGCTCGCTGAAAGACATCCTGCAGAAGATGCCGATGTTCGGCCTGCAGATCCCCGAAGGCGCCAACATCGACGACAGCGAGCTGATCAAGATCAAGGCGATGATCAGCTCGATGACCCTCGACGAGCGGCGCGTGCCCGAGCGCTTCATCGAGACCTCGTGGGAACAGGTGGTGCAAGGCGGCCAGATCAAGGGCCGTCGTCGCGTGGCCCACTACTGCGAGAGCCGAATCCGTCGCGTCGCCCGTGGCTCAGGCCGCAAAGAGGCCGAGGTCATGGAGCTTTTGCACAAGTTCGCGCTGATGCGACAGATGATGCTGACCATGGGCGCGCAGGCTGGTCTGCTCGGCAAAATTCCGGGGCTGCGCACGATCTCGAAGATCAAGCAGTTCGCCGGCATGGATCTGGGCGCCATCATGAACGCGGCCGGCATGCCCGCGGCGGACGCGCGGCACTCAGCGCCGCGGCCCAACATCGACAAGATGCGCGAGAAGCGGAAGCGCAAGCTGCAGAAAGACGCGCGCAAGAAAAACAAAAAGAAGTAAGCCCGCCGTTCGGGTCTGATTCCGGGCCCCGCCGCTTCCTCACCCTGCCCTGCCTCGTCCTTCCTCGTAAAATCACGGGTCCCTTCACGTTGCCCTACGTGGATTTCCAGGGGCCTTCTGCAGTCGGCCGTGATCCCCGGCTCGGCGCGTGGACGCGGCTAAGTCTGCGAGAACCCCACGATAATTCTTCGGTAGCACCCGAAATTTTCTTTGACACGCATTCTGTCCTTACGAGTACGATATCGACATATCGCGGTGTGCCAGTAGTTCGCGCTAAACCCAGCGCTTGGCACAGACGGTCACGCCTTCCTTCACCCTGCGGCTTCTCTGAGGAGACCACGTATGAACAAGCGAAAGCCCGCGCGCCTTGGGCAGAGAGTTCTTTCCGTGCTGCTGAGTACGGTCTGTTCGTTGGCCCTGCTGCCAACCGCAGACGCAGCCCCCAAGCTGCGTTACCAGATCGATCAGCGCGGTGACATGCTGCTGTTCGGCAACACCGTCGGTTACGACTGCCGCCCTGGCATTCCGGCGCCGATGGTGGGCGACATCGACATGGCCAACTGCGGCCTGTACTTAACCGACTCATCGGCGGATGTCTGGTGGCGATCGGACGAGCCGTCGATGGGGCGCGCGGCGGGCAACACCACGATCACCAATGCGATGGCGCGCTCGACGGCGATGCTTGAGCTTCCGGCGGGGGCGCAGATCACGTATGCCCGCCTGTATGCCTCGGCGACGTACGACGAAGCCATCCTGCCAACCGGCATCGTGCAGTTTGAGCGGCCGGGTGTGTTTATGCAGACGCTGACCGCCCTGCCCAATGACATTGAGCGCAACATCGTCGGCGGTGCGACCTATCAGGCGTCGTTCGACGTCACGGCGCTTTTGCAGAAGCATGGCGCAGGCGCGTATCGCGTCGCGGGCGTACCCAGTCTGTCCGCAACCAACGTGAACTCGGACGTGAACTATGCGGCCTGGGCCATCGTCGTCGTATATCGTCGCGACGCCGACCCCATCCGCAACATCAGCCTGTTTGACGGCCTGACCGGCGTCGGCGGTGGGCAGCAGACCGATCTGCCGATCTCTGGCTTCCGCGTACCGGCCGCGGGCGTGCCGGATGCCAAGCTCGGCGTCATCGCGTTTGAAGGCGACCACGACAAGAGCATGGACTCGCTGCTGTGGAATGGCACCAAGCTCAGCGACGGCACGCCTGGCTCGGAAGACAACTTTTTTAACAGCTCGCGCTTGAAGAACGGTCAGCCGGTCTCGATGGTTGGCGATCTGCCGCGCATGACCGGCGAGCCGGCCAGCATGATTGGCCTGGACCTCGACATCGTCGACGTCTCGAAGCTGGTGATGCCCGGCGAGACCTCGGCGGCGCTGTCGGTGCGATCGCTGGCTGACGACGTCATCTTCATCGGCGCGCTGGCCACGTCGATCACCAGCAACAAGCCGATCATCGAGACGATCTTGTCCTCGCAGCCGGCTGGCAAGGCCCGCCCCGGTGATCCCATCGAATTCACCTCGACCACTCGAAACATCGGCAGCGACATCGGCAACGACGTGAGGATCCGCCACGTGCTGCCGCCTGAGCTTGAGTACGTGCCAGGAAGCTGCGAGATCGTCGCTGGCCCCGGCGCCGGCAAGAAGAGCGACAGCGTCGGTGACGATCAGTGCGAGGTGGTCGAGACCACCGATCCGCAGACCATGAAGCCGACCAAGGCCATCATCGTGCGCATCGGAACCGGCGCCAACGGCACCATGGGCGGCACGATCTCGCCGATGGACATGCCGATCGTCGTCAAGTACCGAACCAAGGTGAAGGACGACGCTCCTCCGGGGGATATCCCGGTGCGCAGCAACACCGAAGCCAAGCCGCCAGGCAGCGACACGCCAACCAGCTTCCCCTCGTGCAACCCGACAGCGCCGTGTGCTCCGACGGTGATCACGATTCCGCCGTGTACATCGGCCATCGACTGCGGCATGAGCAAGCCGTACTGCGATACGACGGGCACAAGCGGCACGGTGCTAAAGGGCCAGTGTACGGATCGCTGCAAGGTCAACGCCGACTGCCAGGGCTTCATCAACGGCGAAGTCTGCGATACGGCCAAGGGTGCCTGCGTGCAATGCACAAGCGGCGCCAGCGATGCCTGCACCCCCGATGCACTTGGCAAGGCCTGCCTGCCGACCGGCAAGTGCGGCTGCGCCAGCGACGCCGACTGCGGTGGGCGCACGTGCAGCATGGGCAAGTGCCCGGCACCCAAGAGCGATCTGTATGTTGAGATCTCGCAGACGCCCGAGCCGGTCCCGATGGACGCGCCGGTCACGTATCGGGTCGACGTCGGCAACCGGGGTCCGGCCCGCGATCCTGGTCCGGTGCGCGTGACGTTCGACATCCCACCGAGCAGCGGCGGCTACATCGAGTCCATCGAGCCGGGACCCGGCTGGCGCTGCACGGTGCAGGCGCGCAGCGTGTCGTGCATTCATCCCAGCCCGATTCCGGCCAACGATCGCTCGACGGCGGTGACGGTGAAGGTCAAGCCGTACGATCCGGCAAACCCCGCTGATCCGAATCATCCGCAGAACGCCAAGCGTCAGGATCCTCCGACGGTGCAAGTCCACGCGACGGCCACGTCGGATGGTGCGCAGGATCCCAACCCCGGTGACAACAGCGCCTATCGCTTGACCGCGTTTGGCGATGGCGTGTTCCGCATTGCCGGCGGAGGCAGCGGCTGCGCCATAGGGCAAGAAAGCAGCCAGTCGTCGCTGTGGGGCCTGGCCGCCGCCGCGTCCGTACTGCTCTTGGCGCTGTCTCGCACGCGACGCCGCGCGACGCAGGCCTAGCCAGCTTTGCACTCAATTCCGGGGCATTCGAGCCGTTCGATCGGACGCCCGCGACCTCAGCGATGGAGGACATTCGTGTCGACGCATTTTTCCAAGTTGCTTGCCCCGGTGATGCTTGGGTGTTCGCTTGCATCGTCTGTGGCTCTGGCGCAGAGCGCGCCAAACCAAGGCTTTCAGCTCAATCGCTATGAGCCAACGGCGGCCGGCGAGTGGTCGTTCGCCGTCGATCATCCCTGGTATTCCTCGACGCGCAGCTTCGCTGCCGGGCTGACGCTGAACTATGCGCACAAGCCGCTGGTCTTTGGCTTCGAGCGCAGCGGCTTCAACGAAGTCCGCACGATTTATGATCACCAGTTCATCGCGCACCTCGACATCGCGGGCTCGTTCCTCGACCGCGTGCTGCTGAGTGCGTCGCTGCCGGTGGTGCTGACCAACCAAGGCCCGCTGGTCAATGACGGAGCCAGCGTCGGTGATCCGCGGATCGGCGCGCTGTTCCGGGTGTACGGTCAGCCGTATGCCAGCCCGTTTTCAGTGAGCTTGGGCGCGACGGTGTGGATTCCGCTCGGTGCGATGACCAATTCCTTGCCGGCGGCCTCGACCGATCGCGGCGCACGCTTTGTGCTGCCTAAGGTTGTCGTCGGTGGCCTGTGGAAGAAGCTGCTGTGGTCCGGCAGCTTGGGCTTCATGTACCGATCGGAAGCGGTGGTCGCCGATAGCTCGCTGCCCCAAGACCTGCGCGGAGCCACCGCCGGTCGCGCTGCATCCGAGATTCAGTTCGGCGCCGCGGCCTCGTATTACGACGCAGAGCGCCGCTTTGCCGTCGGTCCCGAGCTCTTGGTTGCCGGTGCTGTGCTCGGGCGTGACAGCTTCTCGAAGTTCGGCACCAGCGTCGAAGCGATGCTCGCCGGTCACTACAACATCGCCCGAATGATCCAGGTCGGCCTGGCCTTGGGCGGTGGCTTTGTTCGTCAAGCCGGCACGCCCGACTTCCGTGGGCTTTTGCGCATCGCGTATGCCCCGCTGCGCGCTGCAGACAAGGACACCGACGGCGATGGCATCCTCGATCGCGACGACGCCTGCCCGACCGAGCGCGGCATTCGCACGGGCGATCGCGCCACCCATGGCTGCCCGCCGCCTTCCGATCGCGACCTGGACGGCCTGATCGACACCGCCGACGTCTGCCCCGATACGCCGATGGGTCCGTATCCCGACACGACGCGGCCAGGCTGCCCGCTTTCCGATCGCGACAAGGACGGCATCTTTGATCGCGACGACGTCTGCCCGGACATGCACATGGGTCCCACTCCTGACGCGACGCGGCGCGGCTGTCCGATGGGCGATCGCGACGGAGACGGCGTGCTCGACAACCAAGACCTGTGCCCGGATCAGCACCACAGCGATCTGCCGGATCCCAAGCGGCGCGGCTGCCCGGCGGGCGACGTCGACAAAGACGGCGTCCGTGATCCGCAGGACCTGTGTCCGACGGTACCGGCTGGCCTGATGCCCGATCCAGCGCGGCTTGGCTGCCCGCTTCCAGACCGCGACAAGGACGGCGTGGCGGATTCCATCGATGCCTGCCCCGATAAGCCCGGCTCGCCCAGCACCGATCCCAAGAAGAACGGCTGCCCCGGTGGCTTGGCGGTGATCGAAGGCGGCATGGTCAAGATCCTCAAGCCGGTGTTCTTCGCGTTCGATAAGGACGTGATCCTGCCGCAGAGCTTCCCGACGCTGCAGGCGGTTGCCGAAGTGCTCAAGGCCGTGCCCAGCATCCGCAAGCTGCGCGTCGAAGGGCACACCGACTCGCAGGGCAACCGGCTGTACAACATCGACCTGTCGGATCGCCGCGCCAAGAGCGTCATGCGCTGGCTCGTCGAAAACGGCATCGACGCCGGTCGCCTGATGGCACAGGGCTATGGCCCGGATCGCCCGATCGCGCCCAACACGACCGTGGCCGGCCGCGCTAAGAACCGCCGCGTTGTCTTCACGATCCTCGAAGGCGGCGGCGCCACGTCCGAGCCGGTCAAGTAGCCGTCTTCCCGCCGCTTCGCGGCTCTGCCCTTCCGCTGCGCCGGATCGTCCCGGCGCAGACCCTCCTCGGGTCCCGTCGTTTTCTTCTTCCGCTCAGCACAAGGCGCCCGCGAAGCGGTCCGCGGATCGGGCGGCCGTGTGCTCGTTATGGGCTGCTCAGACCCTGCAGCCAGGCGGGCAGCGCGGCTCCTTTTCTGGCCATGGGATACCACTCTTCGTCGGTATAGCGGTGAAAGCCGGCGCCGAGGATCTCGTGATACGAAAACGCCAGGCCGGCATAGGCGCGGATGCCCTGGCAGGTATCGAGGCTGACGACCAGAAGCTGCGGCAGCCCCGTCGCCACGTGCAGCACGGTGCCGGTGTTGGGATCGGTGTGGACGTCGGCGATCGTCGGGATGTCTTGGTTGGCTTGCTTCTGATTCCAGAACAGCTTGAGGTACCAGCCGGGCGCGAAAAAGCCGGTACAGCCCAGACTGACGCGTACGAGCTCGTTGATAAACGCCAGGTGGCGGTCGGCAAACGGGCGCTTTTGGCGCTGCAGCTCGGCCATCTCTTCGAGCATGCGTGCCACTTCGCTGAGGTGCTCGAAATAGCCGCTGGCTTTCTGGACGACGGGCGCTGGACTGGCCAGCCCGCGCAGCTCGGACGTCGCGCGATCGCCGAGCGCGATCAGGGCGCGATAGAACGCGGGGTACGGATCGACATAGGCATCGGGAAACTCGCAGATGAACGAGCTAGTCGACGGCTTGGCATACAGGATGGTGTCGTGCCGTAGCTGGGCCCACGAGCCAAGCTGGGTATTGAGCAGGCGGCGTGCCCAGGCTTCGCTGCCCGTCGCCTGCGGCAGGCCAAAGCGGGCGGGCGCGGCGCGGCTCTCGTCGGGGGACAGCGTGCGCAGGGCTCTCAGCCAGCCGCGATACAGGTTGGATTGCCAGAATTCGTCACCGTAGCCGTCGGACAGCACGCGCGCCTTGGCCAAATCGGCGGCATACGGGAATTTGCGCATCTCGTCCTGCAGCAGCGTCGCGGCGTGGTTGTTACCCAGCGCGGCAAAGGCGACGTCCAAGGGGCTCGGCAGAAAGCGCGGAATGGTGCCGCCTCCGGCGCGGCTGTACACGACGTTCGACAGCACCTGCGAGTCGGGCACAAAGCGCTGACCCAGAAGCATGAAGCTGCGCACCTGCGTATCGCCGATCAGGATTTGGCTGACGATGCGCTGTACGCCAAAGCCGCCCTGCATAAGCGCCGCGACGATCTGGGCATCGCTGCGCAGGGCCAGATCGGCGGGCCCGCGCACGCCTAGCTGGGCCAGAAGCTTGGTCATCTGCTCGACGGTTAGCTGGTCTTCTTCGCCGACGAAAAGCTGCAGCAGCGCATCGATGTGGCGGCGGCTCTGCCAGGCGGTGTCGTCGTGCAGATCGTGCAGAAGCTCGGCGGCTTCCAGGGCCTGCCGGTTCACCTTGGGCGGCGCGCTGCCCAGCTGTTCAACGATGCGCAGCTCGGCATTCGCCAGCCACATCAGGCAGCGAAAGTACCGCTCAAGCTGGGTCGACTGCGTGTAGTGTCCGCGCGGGCGAAACTGCGAAAAATCGACGAGCACCGACGTGCCAAACAGGGGCACTTCGCTGGGTCCGCTCGCGGCTTCGGCGAGCTTCACCCAGGTGGCAATGGCTTGCGCGCTCTTGGCATCGGGCTCGATGGGAGAGTGCGTGTAGCCGCGCAGCAAGCTAAGCGCCGTCGCCAAATAGACATCGACTTCGGTTCGCACAGAGCTCGAAAACCCCGCCGCACCGCCGCCGACGATGCGGGTACGCAGCGCGTCCAGCCAGGTGGCGACTTCCGCGTGCAGGTATTCCGACTCGATATCGGTCAGCATCTCGTCGTACGAGCGATGCAGCGCGTGCAGGATGGAATCGGCGCTGACATACACCGGCATGTGCTGCATGTAGAGCTGGGCGTAGCCGCTGGCAAACGAGCTAAAGCGCTGTCGCTGCGACAGCACGAAGCCATGCTGGGTCAGGATCTGCTGTTCCTCGCTCGACAAGGCCAGCGACGACTGCTGAATGCGGTCGAGGTTCTTGGCCGACAGCGGGTCGTACGTGAGGGCTCCGCCAAACTGCGTCGGGTACCGCGACAAAAGCTGCGACGTCGAAAAGCCAGCGACCTTGGCCAGGGCATCCCCGACGGTGGCGGGCGTAAGCGGCAGGCAGTCGCTGCCACAGCCTGCGGGCTGTGCGGGGTCGCTGGCAGCACCGGGGCACTGCAGGCTTTGCAGCGCATCCGCCATGCAGTACTTGGGCGTGCCAACGTCGCCCGTTACATCGCAGCCAAGCCAGGGCAGAAGACCTGCCGCCCAAAGCCCGCCGAACCCCCCCTGAAGCATCCGGCCGAATCGCGAAAACACGTGCAGCTTCGATCGCATCGCGGCTCCTTTCGTTCCTGCGCACGGCAAGAAACGGCGGCACGGCGCACGCCGTTTGGTCCGTGCATCGATCCCACGCCTTGTGGGCCGGAAACTGGGACGGACCTTACGACCTGTTGCATAGGCGCAAGGCCGCGCTACGCCTGGCCAAGAAGGCAGGCGAAGCGAGCGTCTTAGGGCACGTAGTGCAGGATGGTGTTGGCGGCGCCGACGGCGTAGGCGTTGGTGCTGCTGGTGCCCCAGACGCCGTTGAGGATCTCGGCGGTGGGGCTGTTCATGGCGCCCCAGTTGGCGCCGTCCCAGCGAACGATCTTGCCGGCGTCACCGACGGCCAAGATATAGGACTCGGTGGCGCCCCAGACGCTGTTGAGGTCGGTCGTCAGGCCCGAGGTCTCGGCCTGCCAAGACTGCCAAACACCGCCTGCATAGCTGCGCCGGAAAATCACGCCGCTTTGACCGACGACGACCTGACGGAAGTTGCTGTACCAGGCCGAGTACAGGGCCTTGGTCGTGTTGGGCGAGGCGTCATCCCAATAGCCGAGGCCGATATAGAACCGGCGGATTGTATAGCCACCGATGCCAGCGATCAGAAACTCGCCGCTGGTGCCGTTGTTGCCCTGGACCAGAGCGCGCAAGTCCTTAGTCCCGGCCGAGCTAGGCAGGGCTTCACCGGGGCCAAAGCCTTTGAGGTCGCCGCGGAGCAAGGTGGCGTCTTGTCCGACGATGCGGATCTCGCTTTCCGAGACGCCGCTGACGCCATAGAGGATCTTTGCGGTGGGGAGGTTGACGGGGATGGGGTACCAGCCCTGGCCGCTGTATCCGAGCACCGTGTTGGCATCGCCGACGGCGACATAGCTGGTACTGCCGCGAGGAACGGTGATGGCGCGCAGGTTTTTGTTGGAGCCAGAGGGCATAGGTTTCCAGCTTTGGCCATCCCAGCGGGTGATGGCGCCGCCGTTTCCGACGGCGATGATGTCGGTGGTGTTGCGGCCGTACACGGCGTTCCAGGTGGTCTTTGTGTCTGCGATGCCGCTGGCCTCCGGGCACCAGCCGCGGCAGACGCCGAACGAGGCCTGAACGGTGAAGTCGCCAGCCGGGGTCAGGGTTAGCGAGCAGGGCGCGACGCCGGAGCATCCACCGGACCAGCCGATGAAGTTGCCCTTGGTGGCGGTGGCAGAGAGAGTGACTTGCTGGCCCATGGGATAGGCCTCTTCGCAGTCGCTGCCGCCGCCGCCGCAGTCGATGCCAGGACCGGTGACCTTGCCTGCGCCGTCGGCGGCATTGACGAGCTGGATGATGAGCTTGGACGCGGGCATGCCGCAG
>JAEUJZ010000134.1 GCA_016794505.1 Myxococcales bacterium | reverse complement strand
CGAGCGTCTCGTCGATGATTCTCTGCTCAGGATCCTGGGATGGCTTGATGATGCCAGCGGGGAACTGCCAGGACAGCGTGCCTTCCTTGTGACGCCTGCGGACCATCAAGATGTTCTTGTCGTGGTGGATGATGCCGATCGATATGCGCAGCTTTGCGGCCTGCAGCGTGTCGTCGCGGTGGCGCACAGAATAGAATCCGAAGCTCATCGCCAGGGTCATGACCAACGCACCGATCGCAGCAAGGAGGGCCGGTGACCTCCAGCCCGACTGGCGGCGGATGGAATCTCGGCAGACCTGCGCCACTTCCTGCATGCCGGGCCGCTTTCGTGCATCTGGATCCAGCATGCGGTGAATCAGATCCTCAAGCCGCCTTCGTCTGTTGAGATCGAGCGCGCCGAGCTTCGGTAGCACTGGGCGGCTTCCCTCGGTAGGAGCCTTCGCAACCTGCTCGGGATTGAGCAGGCCATAGAGCAGCCGTCCCAGGCCATATACATCTGTGCGGTCGCTCGGCTCCTCGCCGCGCGCCTGTTCGGGGGCGCGATACGCCGGTGTTCCGTAGGGACGGCCGGTCGTGCGCGCGGCGAGGCTGAAGTCGAATACCTTCGCGTGTCCGCGCAGGACACGGACGTTGCTGTTGTTCAGATCGCAGTGGAAGATCCCGCTTTCGTGAGCGGCCTGCAGCGCCTCGGCGATCTCCGCGATGATCTGCAGCGCTGCATGGACCCCGTGCTCCCTGACGTACTGGATGGGGTCAATGTCGCCCAGATCCTCCATGATCATCGCCCAGGACAGCGTCTCCTCCTGGGGGCCGTCTTCCGAGAGGGTGATCGTGGTCTGTTGCCCCGGAGCAATGGAGATCCTGCTCACGTCGTAGACGTTGACGATGCCACCATGCGTGAGGCGGGACAGCGTCCGAGCCTCTTTCATCAGCCGCTCCGCCTCGGCGGGCGAGTCATGGAAGACCTTGATCGCAACGACGCGGTCAAGCTGCTCGTCCTTGGCCCGGTACACCTTGCCGTGTCCACCGTGGCCGATCTCTTCCAGGACGACGAATCGTTTATCGGCCACCGTCATCCTCATCGCGCTCGGTTCCGGTGCGCCATCGTTCGGCCAGCCGGCGTATCGTCCGCTCGTTGACTCCGGTCTCGACTTCGACCGCTTTGACGCTGCCGCGATTCCGCAGCAGCGATTGCTTCACCGCTACTTCATCCTCGGCAGTCAGGCGCTGGCTCTTCTTTCTTTGGGTCTTGAGGATGTGCTCGGTCGAAGGCGTCTCGATCGCCGCCGCTGCTGCTGGCTGTGGGGGCAAGAACTCTTCGATGGGCTCAAGGCTCAGGCTCTTGGCATCTTCTGGCGTCAGATCCACCAGTGCCTGGGCCACCGTCCGAAGGTCGCGGACATTGTTCGGCCAAGCGCGCTGGAGCAGCGTGTCGGCCAGACGCCACGAGATGCGCAGCTCCAACAGGCGCTGTCGGCCCCGCAGCGCGGCGGCATTCGTCAGCAGCTCGACAAAGATGGGCAGGATGTCTTCGCGGCGCTCTCGCAGCGGCGGAATATGGATGCGATACCAGTCGCCGAGGCGTGCTCGCAAGTCTGCCAAGAACGGAGGATGGGTCGTGTCCGAGAGCGCGCGCAGATCGCGGTTGGAAGCGGCTACGACGCGAACGCCGTGCTCCTGTTCTTGGCTGCCGCCGGTTGCCCGGACCTTGCCGCTTTCAAGAGCACGCAAGAGCTGCCCTTGGACATCGGGGGCCAGCCAGTGGATCTCGTCCAGGAACAGAGTGCCGCCAGCCGCTTCCCCGAACAGCCCTTTGGTCGTCCGGGTGGCGCCAGTGAACGCGCCCCGCTCATGGCCAAACAGCTCACTCCCGGCTAGAGACGGGCTCAACGTGGCGCAGTTTACCTTCACGAAGGGCTTGTCGCGTCGCTGGCTGTGGTGGTGTAGCGCCTCAGCGACCAGCTCCTTGCCGACGCCGCTTTCCCCCCAGATCACCACGGGAGTCGCAGCGTCCGC
Organism: Myxococcales bacterium; assembly: GCA_016794505.1. Taxonomy (GTDB): domain Bacteria; phylum Myxococcota_A; class Polyangia; order Palsa-1104; family JAEUJZ01; genus JAEUJZ01. The sequence goes on along the minus strand of JAEUJZ010000134.1, from coordinate 475 downwards.
TCGCTGCGTGACATTCCAGCGGACCTTGTTCAGCGCGGCAGAGCTTCCGCGCAGACCGGGGATGTCGCGCGCACCGGCCCATGTCTGGCCGCTCTGAATGCTGGTGACAAGGAGCAGAGATCCCCCCATTCGCAGCACCGCGCCTTTTATCGCGGTGTGAGTGCCCTGGACGGCTGCCCCATCCACGTAGGTCGCGTTCTTTGCGTCCAGCGTGCGCAGACGCAGGGAGTGGCCCTCCTTGCTGACCTGCGCCTCGACGTGGTGTCTCGACACCGAGCGGTCTTCTAGCAGCAGCCTGCCATCATCACTGCGGGTGTCGCGACCCAGGAGGAAGGGCTCCTGCTTCGGTGCGAGGAGTAAGAGGCCCCCGGCGCCGATGTCCCGCGGGTACGGCCTGCCATAGTCGAACAGCACGCGCAGGCACAGCCGCTCTTCCCTGGTATCGCGGGCCTCGTCGTCCAGCGGCTCCGTCCGC
>JAEUJZ010000121.1 GCA_016794505.1 Myxococcales bacterium | reverse complement strand
CCCTTAATGTCCCTTAATGTCCCTTAATGTCCCCTAATGTCCTTCGCGACACGCAAACCGAAGCCCACCCCATGCGCTTCTGTCTGCATCCCCCGTCGGTGCTCAGAGCCGGAATCGAACCAGCGACACGCGGATTTTCAGTCCGCTGCTCTACCTGCTGAGCTATCTGAGCAAAAGCGAGCCGTACCCTATTTCAGCTGATCGCGAGGGTCAAGAGGTTTTCATGGGGACCGCTGACTTAGATCAGCGGGTAGCCGAACAAGGCGCCGCGGTTGCACAGGCCCTTGGGATCGACACGGCGTTTTAGCTCGCGGAGGGCCGCTAGCTCAGAGCCGAGCTGAGCCTCGACCATCGCGGCGGGGAGCGGAAACGAAGCGAGGTAGACACAGCCTCCGGCGGCAGCAATACGAGGCAGAAACGCGGTCAGCCGAGCTTGAACATGCTGCGCTTCGTCGAGCGTCTGGCACTCGGGCCGCAGCGCAACGATCAAAGCCCAGGCTGTATCTGGCAGCGGCACCAGCGGCAAGAGACTGGCGCCGCGACCGCGCAGGACCTGCAAGGAATAGCCGCGGGGAAGACGCTCGCTGCCAAGCTCTTGCGCGCACGCATCGAGCGCAAGCAAGAGGTCAAAGCCCGACGGCAGCGGCAGCACGACTTCCAACGCTGGATTGAAGCGCGGCCACTGTGGCAGTCCCACTTGTTGCGCGTGCGCCAGAAAATCAATCCACTCGGGTTCCGACGCGGCGCAGTGAGGCAGATCGCGATGGGCTGTCGCGGCACGCTCGACACCATAGGTCCCGACCAGGGCACTCACTGCATAGGGCGACACCGCATGCGCGCGAGCCCGCACGTAGTCAAAGCGCTGCGCTTCGGCGATTTGGATCGAGGCGGCGACAAAGGACTCGGCGCTCTCGAAGTGCAAGACCCGCGCGTGCAGTGCCCAGCTTCGCCGCCACAGGGGCACGCTCAGCTCAGCCAGAATGCCGAGCTGCCCATGGCCCGAGAGGGCATAGCGCAAAAGTGGATCATCCGATGTGGCCTCATAGCAATCCCCCGTGGGCAAAAGCAGGGTAGCCCGCCGTACGCCGTCCACCTGCAGACCAAACAGGTGTGAAGAATCGCCGAAGCCCCCCACCGAGAGCGTGCCGGCAACCGTTGTGTGTGGATTGTCCGTCAGCACACGTGGCGCTCGACCGCGGGTCGATAGTGCCCTGCACAAAGGCAGCCAGTACAGACCACCTTGGACCTGCGCTTCATCGGCGGACTGTGATGGCAGCAGGGCGGACAGACCGCGCAGATCAAGCACGGCACCGCCGCCGCACAGGACCTCGCCGCTGGGGCTGTGCCCTGCTCCACGCAGCGTGTACGGAATCTCTGCGTCGTATAGAAAGTGCAGAGCGGACTGCGCTTCCTGCAGACTCCGCGGACACAGGACAAAGGCAGGAGCCCGCGTGTGCAGTCCGCCAAAGTCGCGCGCCGCATCCGCCTCAAACGTCTCGTGCCGTCCCCAAGGCAGCGGCTCGCCACCGCGACGCAGAAGCACACGCGACTCGCGGGCAAATGCCAGCGCTTCTTCCAGGTGTGAAGAGGGCCGGCGCTGCGACACCGGCTAGCTCAGAAAGGGCTCGTCGGGCTTGCTGACCACGTACTGCGCCCCCTCGCGCGGCAGCGGCAACAGCACCGAACGCGCCAGGCCAAGCTGCCCCGCCCAGTAGGTCAAAATGATCATGTACCCCGCCATGGGCAGCGGCTCGACGAAGCGGTTATAGGCCAGCATGCCGTCGCTAAACAGAAACAGCGTCGCCCCCAAGGCACCCGCCCAGGCATCGGGCCGCGCCGAGGGGCCTTCCACCACGCGGGCCCACGCGCGCCAGCCCATCACGACGATGACCGCGGTGTAGATCACAACGGGTATGCGCAGCGCCTGCAGTCCCGGCCACAGCACCATGAGCATGACCGCTCCAAACAGCAGGATGGGAGCCAAGCGAGCCAGCTTGGGCGCACGATCCTCGCGCCACATGCCGACGACATAGCAGATATGTCCAAGCAAGAACGCAACGAGTCCGAACACGAACAGGTCCGGCGGCTTTTCCAACAAGACGTCGCCCAGAAGGCCCAGCACCAAGCCAGCGCGCAGCCACCCGCCATAGCGCGCAGTGTGCGGCAAAGCACGTCGCTGCCGGTGTACCCAGAGTGCCATCACCAAGACCGGCACAGGCTTGCACAGCACAGCGAGCCACGTTAGCTGCATGCTGCGCGCCACAAATAGACCCAAGGCAGCGCTGACCCCAACCGCGGCCAGAAGCCACGCCATCTGTCCAGAAGGAGACACGGGACGGGACATGCTGGCGAGAACGCTACCGCAATTCGCCGAGGCAGGGAACAGGAGAGCGCGCGATCCATCGGCGAGCTACGCGCGGGCCGAGCCCCCCCACCGCTGCAGCATCGAGACCAGCTCAGCGAACGTGAAGGGCTTGCCTAAGCAGTCATTCATGCCCGCTTGTTCTAGCTGCTCGCGCTCGCGCGGACGCAGATCGGCACTCGTCGCGATGATCGGAACTTGGTTCTTGGGAGCAGGCAGGCCGCGAATCAAGCGACACGCGTCAGGCCCATCCATCTCGGGCATGTAGCGATCCATCAAGACAACATCGAAGTCATTGCCTTCGATGGCTTCGACCGCCTGCTTGCCATCGGTGGCTACACTGACCCGAGCCCCTAGGCGCTGCAGCATATGCACGGCCAGCGCGCGGTTTATCGGGTTGTCTTCGGCCACCAGAACGCGCAAGCGCTGCAGCGAAAGGCCGCTCTCTGCGCTCGCAGTCAGCTGCGCTGGATCCGTCGACAAACCAGCGCTCGTGCCGCGCTGAGCCGCGATCGAGACTCTGGGCAGACGCACGCAGAACCAGAAGCACGATCCATGGCCGATCTCGCTTTGAAAGCCGATCTCGCCCAGCATCGCTTCCACTAAACGCTTTGCGATCGCTAAGCCCAGACCTGTGCCACCGAACTGGCGTCCAATCGCTCGATCGGCCTGAGAAAATGGGCGGAACAGCTTGTCGTGATGTTCGGTGGCGATGCCGATGCCTGAGTCCTCGACCTCAACGCGCAGCGTCGCAAGATCGCTGCCTGTCATCGCTGCCTCGACCGACGTGCGCAGCACCACAGCTCCTTGCGCGGTGAACTTGATGGCGTTGTTGAGAAGGTTCAGCACGACTTGCCGCAAGCGCGGTGCATCGCCGCGCAGCCACAGCCCTTGGCACGCGCTCAGCTCACTTGCCAAGCGCAGCTTCTTGCTTTCAGCCAAGGGGGTCACGATGCGCAGCGCTTCTTGCAAGACCAGCGCAGGCTGAAAGGGCTCGCTTTCTAAGGTCAGACGGCCCGCCTCGATACGAGACAGATCCAGAAGATCGTCGATGAGCGCCTGCAGCGCCCCCGCCGCGGCCCGAATCGACGACAGCGGCTCGACCAGCGAGGCTGCAAGCTCATGACTGCCCAAGGCCATGCCGGCATAGCCCAGGATCGAGTGCAGCGGCACGCGAAGCTCATGGCTGACCTGCGCCAAGAACAGCGACTTCTCCGCCGAGGCTTGCTCGGCGCGATCCTTGGCCAAGCGCAGGGCAGCTTGGCTTTCGATCAAGGCGCGCTGTGCTTTTTGCAGCGAGTCGTATTCGATGCGGCTGTTGCGTGCGCCCTGCAGAATGCGCTGGCCATGCTCTGGGGACGGATCGCGCTCGCACAGAAGCAGGCGTTTGCCGTCGACAAACAGCGCAGACAGCTCGTATGTGTATTCGTTCCCATCGGACGCCACTTCGACGCAGATGCCCGACCGCAAGCGACCTGGTACATCGCTCGTGGCGGACTGCGCCTGCTGCCAAAACTCGCGGGCATCGACCAAGAAGTGTTCAAAAAATGGCGAGCCGTATTCGTGCGCACCGCCCTGGCCGCGCCGCAGCAGGCCCAAGCGGCGAAACCAGTCGGGAATCGGATCGATCGCGACAGGCTGAACATCGTCGCTGCATTCGATCAGCACAATGTCCAAGCGGGCCAAGACTTCGATCAAAAGCTGCTTATCCATGGACCGGCTCCGCAGTACACGGCGTCCGGGAAAGGTCTATGCGTATCGGACGCAGTGCAGCCTCGACGAAGTGTAGCCGATCCTGACCAAAAAACAGCTGTTCACCCCCTGGCTGCGCCACCAAGAAGCTCGGCACGCCAAAGACGCCGAGTGCTTCTGCCTCGGCGGTGTTCTTGCGCAGCTCTTCTTTGACCGCGGACTCGCTGCAGCGCGCCAGAAGCTCGACGGGCAAGCCGACCTCGGCAAGCACTCGCATCAGAGTGGCTGGGTCGTTGACATCTTCGTCCTGTGCCCAAACACAGCGGAACAGCGCCAACGACAGCTTGGCCCGCGCCTCGCTTTCCCCCTCGCCAGAAAGCAGCGCCAAGCGCAGCGCCGTCACCGTCTGCACTGGAAAGCGCGACTGAAAGTGAAACGGCTCGTCGTAGTAGCGGGCCCAGCGCGCCAGGTCTTCACGCACAAAGCGCTGCTTGGCATCGCTGTAGCTCTCAAGGGGCACCATCGGTGTGCCGAGATTGCGAAACAGTCCGCCCAGCAAGATGGGCCGCCAGTCGACCAGTGCCCCACAGTGATCGGCCAGCGCCGTGATCTGCGTCGCCGCCAGGTACGCATAGGGGCTGGAGAAGTCGTAGAAGAACACGATCCGACGCGCCTGGTTTTCCACCTTGGGTCCGGCAAACGGTGGCGCACGCAAAGCCGGTGGCGGCTTGTTCCCTTTTAAGTCGGATGCAGGTTGGTCGGCGATCGCAAGCGGATGGTGCCGCAGCGCTTCTTCGACAAAGTGCAGGCGGTCTTGGCCAAAAAACAGACGCGGTCCGCTGTGGCTGTCGACGATAAAGGACGGTACGCCGAACACCCCCTGGGACAGTGCCTCGTCGGTGCGTCGGCGCAGCTCGCTGGCGATCTGTGGACTGTGGATCCCGCGCTCGGCCGCGTCAGGATCCAGGCCCGCTTGACTCGCCACACTGCGCAGCACCTGCACGTCGCTGACATCCTGCCCATCGACCCAGTACGCGTGATACAGAGCATCGATCAGCGTCGGCCAGCACAGGCGCGGCGCCCACGTCAAAAGCCGCATCGCTTCCACCGTCCGACGAGGATGCTGCGGCGGAATGGCCAGCGGCAACTGCAGGAAATCCGCCCAGCGCAATATGTCGCGGAAGGTCATGGCCTTGCGCAGCGGCGCACCGGCCATCGGCTCCGAGCCAAGGGCTTTGAGCACCCCGCCCAGCAAGATGGGCCGATAGTCGATGCGCGCCCGCAAGCGTTCGCAGAGCACAGGCAGCTGCCGCGACGCGAAGTACGCGTACGGACAGACGATATCGAAATAGAACGCGACCTCGGGCTGGATGCGATCGAAGGAGCCCTGACCAAATGCCGTGTTGATGGCGGGAAGAGGGATGCGTGGCGGCCGGTCCAAATCGCCCCCTGCTTACGGCTTGACGTCGAGTGTGATCGTGACAGGCGTGCTCTGTGGCTCGCACGTTGCCTCGGTACACACGGCGAAGCGCAGGGTGCCGGGAATCGATTTCTGACCGGCAGAGGCCGCGGTCAGCTGCACTTCAAACACCCCTTGCTCTGCGCTCACCGTCTTGGCGTCGGCCTTGGCGAGGCTCGGCTTGGGCGAGCTCACCCCCGCCGGCAGGTTGAGCTTCAGCGACGTGGGGAACTCCAGGTTCAGGTGATAGCCTTTGCCGGGCTTGAACGTCACCGTCGCCGTGCTCGGCGCTCCAACCTTGGCCGGAGCCGCCTGAATCGCGACGGAGTAGGGCTTGCCTGCCAGCGCCCCGGCAGCAGCCGGCTGAGCCTGAGCCATGGAAGAAACCACCGTCGTGGCCGAGACCAGCGCAAGTCCCAGACCCAGGACCGATAGCTTGAGCGTGCGAGTCATCTGGAGTTCTCCTATGCGTACGCAGTTCAGTATAGAAAGGACGGTACACGCGGTCACCTCTTCACAGTGCCTTGCGGCAGAGCACCTGCGCGCCTCGACCTCCGGGACAGTGGTTAGGCCACTCGCCGCTGCGCCGCTCGATCATGCTGGCTGCGCAGAAGCTCACTCACGATCGCTGCCGACAGCATCACCATGGGCACTCCGGCACCGGGGTGCGTGCTGCCGCCGACGCAAAACAGGTTGTCAACGCCGGGCACACGGTTGCGTGGGCGAGCAAAGGCGCCCAGCCTGGAGCTTGCCGCCGGTCCATAGATAGCGCCGCGACTCAGCGGAAACAGTGCAGCGAAGTCCTGCGGGGTCACGTCGCTTTCGGCCTGCACGATCGGTGCAAGCGCGATGTGATGGCGTGCAAGCTGCTGCACGACGCGCTCACGACACGCGGCACGCAGCGCAGCATTCCACGGCCCGGCGCCTTGTTCAGGAAGCGGCGGCGAGTTCGTCAGGCAAAACCAGCGCTGATGTACCTGGCCGAAGTCTGGATTGCACAGATAGACCGTCGGATCCGACGGTGGACCGCTGCGCAGCTCGCGCCACTCTTGCTCGTAGTCGCGGGAAAAAAAGACGTTGTGATGAACGAGAGGCAGCGACTCAACCCCAGCACCATCGACGACAAACAGGTTCAAGTGTGCCGACAGCGAAGGCGCAAGACGAGCGACCGCTTGCGCGTGACGATCGGCGATGCGCGTCCCCGACAGCAAGCGCGCGTATAGCTGCACAGCGTCGCAGTTTGCCACCACGTAGTCCGCTGCGATGCGCTCGCCCCCCACCACGACCGCGGTCGCTCGCTCGCCGCGCTCATCCAGCTCAACGCGCTCGACCTCTGCTTCGCAGCGAAGCTGTCCGCCGTGGCGCGTGACAAGCTCACTCAAGCAGGCAGCGACGCTGTACATGCCGCCGTTGACGGCATAGACGCCAAAGGCCAGCTCAACATGCGGGATCACGGCAAGCGTCGCTGGGGCAACAAAGGGATCCGCCCCACTATACGTTGCATAGCGCGCAAACAAGATGCGCAGTCGCTCGTCGGAAAACTGACGGCACAGCGCTCGCCACAGGCTGCGCAGAGCATCCAGGCGCAGCATGCCGAACGCATCGCGCAGGCTAAATGCGGTGACGACCTCACGCAGCCCGTGCGGCAGCGCTCGACGCAGAAACGGCCCCTCGACCGCGCTGTAGATCGCAGCGGCGTGTCGTCGGAAGCGAACGTATTCTTCGGCCGATCGCGGCCCGATTACGCGCGCAATCTCGTCCGCTGAGCGCTGCCAGGCAGCGTCAGGATGGCGATGCGTGCCTGGGGGCTGCGGCTCATCGGCGAACAGGTCCAGCGCGCTGCCATCAGCGAAAAAGTGGCGACACAGCGGCGATAGCGGCGACAGCGAAAGGACATCGCGACGCGAAACCCCAGCACAGGCCAAAAGATCGTCGAGCACCCAGGGCATGGTCATCACGCTGGGGCCGCCATCGAACGAGTCGCTGCCGACGGCGATTTGGCGCATTTTGCCGCCAGGGCGCGGGCCGCGCTCAAGCAGGGTGACAGCAAATCCACCGGTTAAAAGACGCAGCGCCGTCGCCAGTCCACCGACGCCAGCGCCGATGACGACAACGTGGGGCGCATCTTTGCCAGGGGTCCTTTGCGTCACCATGTCAAGCCACCGTCGTATGCGAAGAGGGCTGCATCGCCTGCGTCGCGACCGCCACCGACCGTCGGCGCGGTGTCAACAAGCCAAGACAGCCGTATCGTCGCTGCAGTGCAGGGTTGAAGTAAAAGGCATCTTCCCGATCGGCAGAGCCGCGACCGCTTGAATCGCTGGGAAATGACAGCTCGAAGCGAGCCAAAAGCTGCGCCAAGAACATGCGCAGCTCAAGCCCGGCCAAGCGCTTGCCGATGCACATGCGATGCCCGCCGCCAAAGCCCAAGAGCGTGTATGGAGCAGGCCGGCGAATCGCTCCATCCTCATCGAGAAATCGCGCCGGTTCAAAGCGCAGCGGATCAGGAAACAGCTCGGCCATGCGCCCGGTGTAATAGGGGCTGTACGCCACCTTGCTGCCCGCCGAAATGCGATAGCCGCGGTACTCGATGTCGACGCGCACGCCCCGCATCAAGAAGTGCAGCGGCGGATACATGCGCTCGCTTTCCATGAGCAACGCTTCCAGATAGGCATGCCGTTCGTTTCCGTCGCTGCGTGGATCTTCAGACAGCGCGGAAGCTGCATCACTGCGCGTCTCAAGCTCGCTGCGCAAGCGGCCGTGGACGTGCGCATGGCGACCCAGCGCCGCCACCGCCGAGGTCAGCAAGCTGGCCGTCGTGTCATAGCCGGCATACAGAAACGAAATCAGCTCTGAGACGATCGCTTCATCCGGCAGCAGGTTGGGATCTTCGGCTTGCGCCGCGAGCAAATTACGCAGCATCGGCGGGGGCGTTCCTTCGCCGCGACGGTAGCTCTGCAGCCGCCCATGGAGATACCGCGAAAGCACGGCACGGGCCCGCGTTGCGCGATGAAACGGCAGCCCTGGAATGTTCAAGTGAACGACGCTGAACAGGCCGTGACCCAGCTCTTCAAACCAGTGCAAAAGCTGACTGCGCGGCATGCTGGGATCGGCATCAGGAGCCCCCAAAATCAGGCTGGCAACGACATGGAATGTGACGCGACGAACCACTTCCTGCAGATCGACGCGCAGCGTGCTATCCCCCGGATTGTGCGGGGCTTGGCTGGCAAGCTCTGACAGATGCACGTCGATGATGCGCCCGATCTCGGCCAGGTATTCATCGTCAAGCCGCGGATGAAACGCCGGAATGATCAAGCGGTGACGTCGTCGGTGTGCGTCGTTTCGCGGCTGGCCTTCACGCGCTGGTTCATCATCGAGCAACAGCAAGATCTGGCGACCAAACAGCGGCTCCATGGTGAAGCAGTAGCCGTCGTACCAAGTGAATTCATCTTTGTACGCAGGCGACAGGATGCGCTCGTTTCCTTCGCGCCCCATCAGCCAGACCAGCGGAACCAGACCGCGGCGACTGCCTCCTGCTGGCACCATGGATCGCCATACCGGACCAAAGCGCTCGGTACACTCGCGAATCGGTCCGCGTGGATCGGCGACGAAACGACGGGCGAAAAGCAGGCTGGAAAGCGGGCTCAGTCCAGGAGGGCTCGTGTGCGATGACGAAGAAGCCATGGCCTAGTGATTCGCGGAAGGAGTCGGCAACAGATCGCTGATCTTCTGCAGCAAGCTCTTTGCGTCATCGGTGGATAGCTTGCCGCGCGCCAGCGCGTGCAGCTCACCACTGGGTCCGACGACAAACACGGCGCTCTGGCCGGTGCTCAGTCCATAGTGTTTGCGCACGCTGCCTCGCCAATCGACCAGCACCGTAGCACCCTGATTCCGCAGCGGTCGCAGCGCATTCTTGACGAAGCCTTTGGCGGGCCAGAAGTCATATCCATCGACATCGGCCAGCGCGATCACGCGAAGCTGCGACAGATTTTGCTTCGAGAGCCGCCCAAGCTCCGCTTTGAAGTCGGCGTTTTCCTTCGCCGACTTGCGATCTTGGTGCAGCACCACCACGACGGGAGAAGCACTGCTCGACGTGTCGTAGTAGCCGCGCAAAAGCGCTGTTTGATCGTCGAGATCGGCCAGACGCGCATCCAGAAGCGGGGCCGCGTCCAGCGTCCCTGCGACCTGAGCGGACTCGGCCGCAGCCCCGCGCGCAGTCAACGTCAGCGGGGCAAGAACACACAGCGCAGCCAAGAGTGATGCCGCGCCTCGCGCCTTGCCGGCCCGACCTTGCGCCAGAGTGCGTGTGCCGCGGCGTGAATCCGCCACCGCGGTCTTGGCTGCCGCTCTCTTGCGCGAGGGCGCAGCCAGCGGCGTCGGCGGCAGCGTCGTTTCGCCCATATGCAGGATGCACGCGAACTCGGCTTCAGTGATCGGCACCACCGACAAGCGGCTGCGGCGCAGCAGGTTGATGTCGGCCAGCCGCGGCTCCTTGCGAATTGCATCCAAGCCGACGGGCTTGCGGAACGCGCAGACCGGTGCCACATCGACCACCGACCAGTCCCCACCGTCCCCGCCTTGGTCTGGATTCGCCGTTGGGTCGGGGTACGCCGTCGTGATGACCGTTGCTACTCCCACCACTTCTTTGCCCTCGTTCGAGTGATAGAAGAGCAGCAGGTCCCCTTGCTTCATCGCCCGCAGGTTGTTGCGCGCTTCAAAGTTGCGGACACCATCCCAGCTGGCGCGGCCGTCGCGCTCAAGGTCAGCGAAGGAAAAGACATACGGCTCACTTTTGACCAGGTAAAAGTTGGGCATCTCAAGTCACCGAAGGCACGTTCGCGGAGTCTTCGCAGAAAGCGACCAAAGCAGCAAGGACCAGATCCGCAAGGACCGGATCCGCCCTGCCCCACCGCCGCTGCGTGCCGGGCAGCAGGACTGGGCCTCTTGCCGCGATACGTGGCCGCAGCAACACCGCACGCGCGAGGCTTGCGCAGAATCGCGCGTGCCCAGGCAAGAGGCTGCTTATCATGCAAAGTCAGATGCCAATCGGCCGTGATCCGGTGCCACGTTATGTGCCTGAATGGGCGCTTCCGGCGTACGCTTTTGTGCCAGGGCTATGGCCGCATCCCCGTCGGCCCGGTGGCCACGCGCATGGAATCGTGGACGCGGAAACGGCTCCGCTTTTATCGGATCAGCCGCGGGCTTGTCGGGCCTTTCTGCGCGGCTTGGACCTGTTCAACCACGGCTACTACTGGGAAGCCCACGAGGCCTGGGAAGGACTGTGGCGTGACGCGCAAGAGCCCGCGCAAAAGGCGCTGCTGCAAGGTCTGATTCGCTTGGCGGCCTGTGGCGTCAAGCTTCGGCAAGGCCTTTCCCAGAACGTGTGCAGCCACGCTCAGGCGGCACAGGCGCTCTTCGCGCGAGCCCAAAAAGAGGCAGGACACAACCTGCTGTGCGGTCTGGATTTGCCGCTGCTGCAGGCTCTGGCGCAGCAGGCCTGGACACACCGAGCACCGCGCCAGGCGCAAGCCCAGGTGGCGGTGCAGGTCGTGTTTGCCCAGCCTCTGCGCCTTCGCGAAGGCAGCGGCTAGCTCTTCTTCGCGTCCTTGTCTTTCCTGCCGTCGCTCTTTCCGGCAGATTCACCAGACTTTTCGCCCTTTTCCCCCTTGCAGGCAAGAGACAACACCGGGCTTCCCAGCAACAACACACCCATCATCATCATCGCCATTGGCTTCTTCATCGAGCGCTCTCCTGGTTCAAGCTGTGAGGACCGCTGCGCTAGGCAGCGAGACAAATACAGCGAGGACCCGCGCGCTATTCCCCCGTTTTCTGCCAGCGCTGCGCTCTATACTTCGGGCATGGGTGACTCTTCCCACGATCCAGCGGACACAGCGACGAAGCGACCGTTTCCCGACAGCTTGTGTCATCGCTGTGCAGCGCCACCGCGCTTGGTGACATCCGGCCGGGGCAGCGTCTTTATCTTGTGCCCCCTTTTGCCCAGCAAGTACCCACCGCAGCCCGTGCGTAGCTGCCCCCTGTTTCGCCCGAACATTCCGCCCGAGATGAAGTAGCCTGGGCCGGCGCTGCGTCGCACGGCGGGCAGTTGACACACGAAAAAGGACATTGGCTTGATGCGCATCGCGCACATCTCGGATCTGCACGCGTTTGAGCTCAAGGGCGCTGCGCTCTGGCAGTTTCTCGGCAAGCGCAGCCTGGGCCTGCTCAACATGTGGCGCAAGCGCGCGGCCGGTCATCCGCTGCACATCCTCGATGCGCTGTGCCGCGATCTCAACCGCGTGTCCGTTGATCACATCGTCGCGACGGGCGATCTGACCAATCTGTCTTTGCCCAGCGAGCTTGCGCGAGCGCGAAAAGCGCTGGATTCGCTGCGCTTGGGACCCCGCGAGATCTCGGTGATCCCAGGCAACCACGATGTCTATGCCTGGGATGCCTATCTGCGACGCTCGTTCGAAACGCACCTCGCGCCGTACTGCGCGGGGGATGATCTGCCAAGCGAGCCGCCGCACTTTCCATATGTCCGAGTTCGCGGCCCCGTTGCGATCATCGGCTGCTCGACGGCGCTGCCCTCGCCACCACCGCTCGCCGATGGCTGGCTGGGAACGCCACAGCTCAAGGCGATCGGGCAGGCGCTCGACGCTCAAAAAGGGCGCTTTCGGATCCTGCTCATCCATCATCCACCGCTGCCGCAGAGCTTGGATCTGCTGCGCGCTCTGCGCGACCGTCGCGCCCTGCAGAAGATTCTGCGAAAGCTCGGCTGTGAGCTGATCCTGCACGGTCACGAGCACCGCGACGTGCGTAGCGCCCTGCCAGGGCCAACCGGAGACATTCCGGTGATTGGCGTGGGCTCGGCGACGTACAGCGATCCGCGGCCCGATCGAGCGGCTCGCTACAACATCTACACCGTGATCGAAAACGGCCCGGCGCGCTTCGAGTTCCGGGTTGAGCAGCGCGTCTATTCACCCGCACAGGGCGAGTTCGCTCAGGGCGCAGCGCCGCAGCACGGAACCTAGCGCGGACTACTTCGCATCGGGGTCGAGCGGCACGTCGATCGACTCGCCGCACAGCGCTCCCGCAAAGGGGTACAGGTTGGGACTTGAGTCCAAGTTCTTGCCGTCTGAGCCGGGGCACCAGGGTCCGTTGTTGGCGCGCGAGCTACACAGCACCCCCTGAATCTCAGGCGGTAACGGCAGCGCGTGCAGAGCCAAGCTGGTCGGCGTTGCCTCGTCGATGAAGCGGGGAACTGCATTCTGCAGTCGTGTGCGCAACGCGGCATCACTGCAGTCCATGCACTCAAACACCGTGGCCTGCGTCTGCTCTCCCGCTTGTGCCAGGCGCAAGGTAATCGCTCGGGTTGTGGCCTGCTTCGCAGCGCCGCCGACCTCGACGTGCAGCGCCAAGCGCACCTGCCCGCGCAGCAGGGCCACCTGGCTGCCCTGCGGCAGACCCGTTGCGCGATCGCTCTCGACAAGCTGCAGATCGCGCCCCGTCAGACCCAGCGGGCCGCGCAGCGCCTCGATGAGCTGACCGCGCAGCTTGCGCTCAGCTGGACTTTTGTCTTCCCCCACGCGCAGGCTCAGCAGCACGCGGTCGCCATGCTGCGGCGAGTTTGCAGGAACCACCGGATCACCGCTCTGCGCGCTCTTGGCAGAGCCCACCGAGTCAAAGCAGAAGCTCGGGACGCGTGAATCGCTGCTGTCGCTGTCGCCGCTGCCCTCCTCGGCAAAGTACGCCATCTGCGTCGAGAGAGTGCGCGAGACCTCGCAGGCGCGGCAGTAGTGATCGCGAAAGCTCAGCTTGTGGCTCGCCAGATCTACGCGCCACATGCGCATCAGCGTGATCGGCGTGTCGCGCCCCATCGAGCGCTCTTCGACGTACCCACCGATCAGGACTCCTTCTTTGATCTCGCAAGAGCGTGCGAATTCCTGCGCAGCCAGAGCCGGCTTGGCGTTTTCCAGCGCTGGCACCGGCCACACGCGACGGGTATCGCTGCCCAGCTGACCCAAGCGCTTTTCCACGGCAGCCGACAGCAGCGCATCGCGCTTGCAGTCACGGCGGACGCCCCAGAAGTAAACTGGCGGGCCATGCGTCGACGGAGCCATCTGGGGCGGCGGGCACGCCGCAAGGCCCAGCACAAGCAGCAGGAACGCTGGCTTTGGCACGCGCACGTCAGTTCCTCTTCGCTGTCTTGGGTCCCAAAACCGGAACAGCGCTGGCCCCATCTCCTTCAAGAGAAGGCGTACCCGGCGCTCGCTTGCGGGGTGCCTGCCGCATCAAGTCGGCGATGGCACTCACGAGCTCGCTGCGCCGCGCTGCGATGCTGCCCACCATGGCGTAGCGCACGACAAACTCCGCATCGATGAGCAGGGTCATCGGCAGGTGCAGCTCACCGCCGAGCAGCGCTGGGCGCAGCGACTCAGCCAGGGCGGCCCCGACATCCAGGTAAATCGGAAACGGCGAGATCGGCGGCTGGCCGGCCACGGCTGCGCGGCGGTTCTCAAAGCTCTGCGCGCCCAGCGTCTTTTTCACTTCGGCACCGCTGGCCGTCTCGCTGATGAACAAAAAGCGCACGTCGCCGCTGTAGTTGGCTTCGATGCGGCGCCCGGCTTCGCGCAGCCAGCCCATGTCTCCGGCCTGTGCCGTCGCAAACAGGTGTATGACCAGGATACGCGCGGCCGGCGGATCGCTCATCAGCGTGGTCAGCCAGTTGTCGCTGCGCGGATCCAGCACCCGCAAGTTCGCGGACACATGCATCGGCGAGACCGCCTGATTGAGCAAGCGGCCCTCATCGCGACGAACAAGCTGCGCTCGCTCGGGTTCTGTACCCGATCCGGCCCAGGCAGGCAGGCTTAGGCCCCACAGCAGCGACGACAGCAGGAACAGAATACGAAGCGTCATGAAGTACGCCCATCATATCCCACGGCTCGCGAACTGTGCCTGCAACCTAGCCCACACGCAGCGCTTTGACTGGGCTCGTGTGCTGGATACAATGCGCGAGCCATGAACAAAGTATTTACCGACGCGGATGCGGCGCTATTCGACGTGCAGGATGGCGCAGTGATCCTCTCTGGAGGCTTTGGCCTCTGCGGCATTCCTGAAAACTGCATCGACGCCCTGCTGCGACGCGGGGTCCGCAACTTGACCATCGTGTCGAACAACTGCGGCATCGATGGCAAGGGGCTGGGCAAGCTGCTCGCGGCCGGGCTCGTGCGCAAGATGGTCTCGTCGTACGTGGGCGAAAACAAGACCTTCGAGCGACAGTACATGGAGGGCACGCTCGAAGTGGAGCTGTGCCCCCAGGGCACCCTGGCGGAGCGGCTGCGCGCGGGGGGAGCCGGCATCCCGGCCTTCTTTACCCCGACGGGCTTCGGCACGCCACGGGCAGAGGGTCGCGAGACGCGCACCTTCCGCGACCGCTTGGGCCACGAGCGAAGCTACATCCTAGAGACCGCGCTGTCCGGCGACTTTTCAATCGTCAAAGCGTGGAAAGGCGACCGCTTCGGCAACCTCGTCTATCGCAAGACTGCGCGCAACTTCAACCCCGAGATCGCGACCGCAGGCCGCGTCACCATTGCCGAAGTCGAGCAGCTCGTCGAGCCGGGCCAGCTTGATCCCGATCATGTGCATACTCCCGGCGTCTACGTGCAGCGCATCTTCGTCGGCAAGAACTACGAAAAGCCGATTGAGCAGCGCACCGTACGACCGCGCGCACAGGCAGCCTCTTAAGTCCTTTCCGCCCCTTGCACCGACGAGGAATCGCTATGGCACTTACGAACGATCAGATGGCCATGATGGCGCGCCGCGTGGCCCGCGAGCTACGCGACGGCTATTACGTCAACCTGGGCATCGGCCTGCCGACGCTGGTTGCCAACTACATCCCAGCCGGATTGGAAGTCATCTTGCAGTCGGAAAACGGCATGCTGGGCACCGGTCCGTTTCCGTTCGACGGCGAAGAAGACGCCGATCTCATCAATGCCGGAAAACAGACGGTCACCGCGCTTCCTGGCGCCGCTTATTTCTCGTCGTCTGAGTCATTCGGCATGATCCGCGGCGGCCACATCGATATGTGCGTCCTTGGCGCGCTGCAGGTATCCGAGGCCGGTGATCTCGCCAACTGGACGATCCCCGGCAAGATGGTAAAGGGCATGGGTGGGGCCATGGATCTCGTCGCGGGAGCCCGCCGCGTGCTGGTCATGATGGAGCACGTCGCGCGCAAGAAAGGCGATCCCGAGACGGTGTTCGACCGCAAGATCCTAAAGCGCTGCACGCTGCCCCTGACGGCGCCACGCTGTGTCAGCCGCATCATCACTGAGCTTTGTGTGATCGACGTGCAGTCCGATGGGCTGCACTTGTCTGAGCTAGCTCCCGGCGTCTCCGTCGAGCAGGTGCAAGCGCAGACCGAGCCCACGCTGATCGTGCCCGCGGGGCCGGAAGCGAACATCCCGCGCATGGCGGCGTAGCGTTTCGATTGCGGTGGGGGGAACGCCGAGCCGCGAAGGTGCGGCCGGCAGTGCGCAGAGGGGAACCGCGCTTAGGTGTTGGGTGCGCGGGTGCGCTTGGTCTTGGGTTGGCCCATCTCGCTTGAACCCGGCGGCGAGTAGTCGACCCAGCGATAGCTCGGCTCGGGACGCACGTCGACGTGAATGAAGCCGGCGTGAGGATAGATGCCGATGCCCATGCCGCCCGTGTCCAGGCCTTCTACGAAGTTGCGCAAAACCCCATCGGCCAAGCCGGGGATCGTGATGTCCGCGGCGCTGCCAACGTAGTGATAACTGGTCGTACGGCGCTGATTGCGGAAGCCCGAGATCAGCGCGATCGGCTTCTTAAAGCGGTCGTAGATGTGCGAGAGAACTTCAAAGACGTGTGGGTCGATCGACTTTTCCGTCTCGGTCCGACGGCAACGCCACAGGTGATTCAGGCGATCCAGGGCCTCGTCGTTGTACGTGCCATCGGCGTTGTATAGCTGCAGCGTCATGTGCTCGCCGGGCTCATTGAGCGAATAGATCTCAATCTTGCCGGACGGTCGCTTGAGCGGCTGCACGCGTAGCTTGGACTCAGGCACGGCCCAGCCGTTAAAGATCTGGCGGGGCGTGTGTTTCTTTGAGGCCTTGCCTGCCTTGCTCGAACCCGACGAAGTCGAACGTGCGGGCTCCGCCTTGGCTACCGATAGGCTGGTGCAGAGCACGGCTCCGATCACCAGTGCGGTTAGTCTGCTGTGCGGTTTCACGATCCTCTAGCCTCCTACTGCTACTAGATGTCCCGGCGCCGCAACGCTGGGACCTCGATGATGGGGCACGCACAGGCGAGAAGCATCTCGGGGGTGTGTGCCTTTCGTTTTCAGGCTAAGCCACGCTATCCAAGCTAGGAATCAAAGAACAGCCGTTAAGGCAAATCTCACCGTACTTGGGTATCGCGACATGGGTCAAGAAGAAATCTGGGGAGGCTCGCTTTTATTCCGCTCACAACTCCGGGCACCTACTCGATCGGCGGTACCGCAGGTAGGGCGCTGGCGGAGAGCGCAGCCGTTGAGAGGGCCAGGTGCTCAAGCTCAATGCCCAGCCGCTGCGAGAACTCAAAGATGCGCTCGTCGCGATAGAACTCGCCATAGACAATGCGGCGCAGTCCGGCGTTGGCGATCGACTTGAAACACGACCAACACGGCGAGGCTGTGACATAGATCGTGCCGTCGTTGATCGCGACGCCATTTTTGGCGGCATGGATGATGGCGTTCTGTTCCGCATGAATCGTGGCGACGCAGTGACCGCCTTCCATCATGTGTCCGATGTCGTCACAGTGCGGCAGCCCGCGCAGCGAGCCGTTGTAGCCCGTCGACAAGATGGTGCGGTCGCGAACGATGACCGAGCCAACGTTCTTGCGACTGCAGGTTGAACGCGAAGACACCACTTGAGCGATGTCCATGAAATAGCGATCCCAGGAGACGCGCTGCATCACGAAAGAAGGGGTAAGAGGGAGAAGAGCGAGGGAAAGGAAGGGGTGGCTGAGACGGAATCCGTCTAGTCAGCGTCCGCGCTGTCTTGCGGTGCCGCTTGCAGGGGGGCACCGACCGCAGCGCCTGAACCGGCTGCAGGGGCCGCAGGGGCCGCACCGGGAGCAGCCGCCGACGGTGGTTTCACAATGACGGTGGGTCCTGCTGGCGGCGTCGGTCCGACGGGTCGCTTGGTCTGTCCTGACTTCGGGCCGATGATCATCAGCATGCGCCGACCTTCCATCATGGGCGCTTGCTCGACCTGTGCGACGTCAGCCAGCGCCTCGACCACACGCTTCAACACTTGCTGACCCACTTCGGGGTGGACGATCTCGCGGCCGCGGAACTGGATGACCAGCTTGGCCTTGTTCCCATCCTGCAAGAACTCGCGGATGTGCTTCACCTTGAAGTCGAAGTCGTGTTCGTCCGTCTTCGGACGGAACTTCATCTCTTTGACTTCGATCACCGTTCGCTTGGCTCGCTCCTCACGTTCCTTCTTCGCCATCTCATACTTGAAGCGGCCGTAGTCCATGATCTTGCAGACTGGCGGCACCGCTTTTGGCGAAATCTCGACGAGGTCGAGGCCTTCCTCGCGCGCCATGCGCAGAGCATCGGCGGTCTCTAGGATGCCGACCTGCGCACCATCGGGACCGATGACGCGGACGCGTGGAATGCGGATGCGGTGGTTGACTCGATACTGCTCGGCAGGGGCTGGGCGGCTGTCGGTTCGAATGGGACTTTCTCCTGTGATTCGGTTCGCGACTTTTCTGATGAAGTCTGCTTTTCATACCGCGGTCGGGTTGCCGGTGCAATACCCTTATCGGATGTCCCCCAAGGCCTTCAGGGATTCGTCCAAGGCAGGTGGCACCGCGGTGAACCCCGCGCGAAGGGACAGTGCGTCCAGTGCAGCGACCGGGCGCCCAACACGTCGCGACGCCCGCCGCGAGCGCACGACACCGCAGCGTGTGTACTCGACCCAACGCCGGCTGCGCCCTCTCGACATCGCCCTGTTTCTGCTCTGCGCTGCAGCCAGCGCGGCTGTGAGCGCCTGGATTGGCCTGCGCCATCGTTCGCCCAACGTCGTCACGACACCCGAAGCGGTTCCGTCGCCTGTCCATCGCGGGTCCGCGGCTCGCCCCCGCGCCGATGTCACAGCCGGGCGACCACGAACGGGAGCCATGGCAGGCGCTACAGCATCGCCCGTCGCTGTGCCCTCGCCCCTGCCTTTGGTCACGCCCAGCGCGTCGAGCCCGCAAGCAGCAGACAGCGGCCCAGCCGGCCCCGCGCCCACAAGCAGCCAGCGCCGCGATTCGCTGCGAAACGCCCAGGTGTTCGCTGACGTCGCATTCGTCGCCGAGACCCATGGCCCACAAGTTCGCGCGTGCTATGAGCGGGCCTTTCGCCACGATGCCGCAGCGCCCAGCGGCCGCGTCGAGCTGTCCTTTACTCTCGTGGATGCAGGCGACTTCGGACGCGCAGTCGACATCCGCACCGAACTCAACCTGCTCGGCAACGCAGTCGTCGCCAGTTGTCTCGCTGAGATCGTCGGTGAGTGGCGCTTTCCGCGCCCCGCCGGAGGTCAGCCCCAGCCCGTGCGGTATCCCTTTCTGTTCTCCGCCTCGGATCCTTAGGACCGCGGTCGCATCGTCGTCTGGGGTGAGCCGAGCCCGTGCTCGCCACGCCGCCGATTTCGGCGTCGACACCGCGGTATGATGTCGCAACACAGGAGTGTTTCCCGATGAGCACCGCCCCGCTGCCAACTGCCGCTGATCGCACCCCGGACCCTGCCCCGATCGACGATGTCTTGGTGCTGGGCGCTGGGCTCGCAGGTCTGTTCGCCGCACGCACGCTGGCCCAGCAAGGCCTGCGTGTCCGGGTCCTGGAAGCGCGGGACCGCGTCGGAGGGCGCACGCTGAGCCATCGCCTTACAAGCGGCGACGTCATCGAGCTTGGCGCGCAGTGGCTGGGGCCGGGACAAGACCGACTGATCCGCTTG
Organism: Myxococcales bacterium; assembly: GCA_016794505.1. GTDB lineage: Bacteria > Myxococcota_A > Polyangia > Palsa-1104 > JAEUJZ01 > JAEUJZ01. The sequence goes on along the minus strand of JAEUJZ010000121.1, from coordinate 19,848 downwards.
GTACGCGAGCTGGACTTGGCCACGCTCGCTCAGCCATATCAAGGAAAGAAGGTCCTTGCCATCGGCGACCGCGTCTCAACGTATGAAGGAGATATTCCGTCGCTGCCGCTGCTGGGTCTGCTCGATCTGCACCGCACACTTTCGCGCGTCGACGCACTGGCCAAGCAGGTGCCAAAAGAGCATCCTGCGGACGCCCCCGAGGCGCTGGCCTGGGACGGCATGACCGTCGAGTCGTGGAAGCAAGCGCACGTCCATACAGCGGGGGCTCGCGCGTTGTTCGACATCGCCGTCGCGGCCATCTTTGCGGCCGAGCCGTCAGAGCTGTCCCTTTTGTACTTTCTGCACTACATCCACGCCGGCAACGGCATCCTAAATCTGTCGACGATCCGCGACGGAGCGCAGCAGACGCGCCTGGTCGATGGCTTTCAGCAGGTATGCCTGCGCATGGCGGCCGAGCCGGCTCTTGTCGATCGCATCCACCTGAGCCATCCCGTCTGCGCCATCGAGCAGACCAGCGACGCGGTCGACGTGACGGCGCAGTCGCCAAGCGGCCCAAAGCGCTTCCACGCCCGCTTTGTCATCGTCGCGATTCCCCCTGCGCTGTGCGCCGGCATCGACTTCAAGCCGGACTTGCCGGTGGCGCGAAAGCAGCTGCAGCAGCGCATGCCGATGGGCTCGGTCTGCAAGTGCATCGCCACCTATCCGCGGCCCTTTTGGCGCGAGCGCGGCTATTCCGGGGAAGCGGTCTGCGATCGCGGTCCGATCCGCGCCGTCTTTGATGACTCGTCTGCCGACGGAAAGCGCGGTGGGCTCTTAGGCTTCATGCTGGGCGATCATCTGCGCAGCGAAGCCGAGCGCGACCCCGAGTCCCGCAAGCGCAGCGTCCTCTCTGCGTTTGCGCGCTTCTTCGGCGAAGAAGCCCTGCACCCCGAGAGCTATGTTGAGCACAACTGGAGCCTGGAGCCCTATAGCCAAGGCTGCTACACCGCGGTCATGCCGCCGGCTACCTTGACTCGCTTCGGGCACACGCTGCGGGCTCCGATCGGCCGCCTGCACTTCGCCGGGACCGAGACCGCGACCCGCTTTCCCGGATACATGGAAGGCGCCCTAGAGTCCGGGGTCCGCGCCGCTGAAGAAGTCTCCGCCCGCCTGCGCACACGCTAGCTGCCGCAGTCAGAGCGGCTGGCTTTCAGAGGCCCAGATCTTGGCTCTGTAACGCGCCCGGCAGTGCCGGCACCACAGATCGGACGTGTCCGGCCGACACGAGTAAGGAAGCAACCATCATGGACCGCACAGACACGCAAGAACAGCCGGCGCCATGCCGGGCCACGCTCGACGGCGCCGCTGCAGCCTGGCTTGGTTTGCTCGTCGGGCTATTGCCCGCTTGCGAGGCCCGGTTCGTCGATCTGCGACCCGAGTCCGAGCGAACCGGCTCACCCAGTCAGCCGTCGGGTATGTCGACGGACGGCGGATCCACGCCGGGCGATCTTGGCGAGGGCAGCGATGGCGGAACCCAACCCAGCGAGGTGCGCGTGGCCATCGGGCGTTTTGAAGGACGGGCCGGTCATGGGGGCAGCGGCGGCGTGGCTCTGTATCGCCAGGGCAGCGCGCTAGAGCTTCGCTTCGACGCCGACTTCACGGTGAGCGCTGTGCCGGGGCCTGCGATCTTTCTGACGTCGCGGGCCGACATGGGCGGCAGCATCGATGCCCAAGCCGACATCAAGCTGGGGACCTTGAGCGCGTTCAATGGCGCACAGCGCATCGCCGTGCCCGCGGGCGCCGACATGGGGCGGCGCAATGTCTTTGTCTATTGCCAGCCATTTCGGGTCGAAGTGGCCAAGGCCGCGCTAATGGATGTGACCCAATGAGGCGCCGCAGACCTCTGCCATCCCATCGGCTCGGCCTGCTTCTGCTTGTCGGCTCGCTGCTTCTGCTCGTCAGAGAAAAGCCCGCACAGGCCGGCCCGTGGACGCGCGATCGCGGACACCTGTTTGTCAGCTTGGCGTATTCACGCATTGCTGCCGATCGACTGTTCGGCGCGGACTTTCGCATTGTGCCGCTGGGCGCGTCCTACGAACAACACGCGCTGCAAGCCTATGCCGAGCTTGGCTTGGTAAATCGCTTTCTGACGATGAGCTTCGAGAGCCAGCTTTTCCGATACAACGCCCTGCTGAACCAAGGCGCGACCTATGGCCTGGGTGATCTTCGCCTCGGCTTTTGGAGCGGGCTGGTCACCGCGCCCCTGCGGCTGACCGCGGCGTTTCTGATCGGTGTGCCCAGCGGCGATCCGGCGCCATTTGCCAGCGGCGATGACGAGGCCCAACTGATCGCCCGCTCGCTGCCGACCGGCGACGGTGAAGTCGACTTCGAGCCGCGTCTGTCGCTGGGCTATTCCTTCGGTGGCGTGCGACGCTGGCCGCTTCAGCACTACATGGTCATCGAGGCCGGCTATTGGATTCGCACACAGGGTCGCTCGCGCAATCCGCGGGGCCAGTTCGTCACCAGCGACTTCGCAGACGCCTTCACGTATCGCGCAGAGCTCGGCACCAAGCTGCCGTTTCGCGTGCTTGAGCGCTTCTGGATCATCTTGCGCATGAGCGGCGTCGAGTCCTTCGCCTCGGATATCGCGGCGTCGTTTACGTGCGCCACCGGGCTCGGCAATGGTGTTTCGTACAACGCCTATGGCTTCGAGATCGCCGCGCGCATCGTGCGAGGTCTCGGCGCCAACTTCGGCCTCGACAGTGCGCTGCGCGCTCGCTGTGTCGCGGCTGGCGTCAACCTGAAAGCGGGCCTCACGTACGAGTTCTAAGACTCTGCACCGACCAAAAACAGCGCTTTTCGACGGCCGCTGGCTGCCTATAATCGCGCTCCCATGTCGCAGGCCAGTCCCTCTCCATCGAAAAAGAAGCTCGACCGCACGCGCAACATCGGCATCATCGCCCACATCGACGCCGGCAAGACAACGGTCAGCGAGCGCTTCCTGTTTTATTCCGGCCGCATCCACAAGATCGGCGAAGTACACGAGGGGCAGACGCAGATGGACTGGATGCCGGAAGAGCGAAAGCGCGGCATCACCATCACGGCCGCTGCGACTTCGTTTACCTGGCGCAACTACGAGATGCACTTGATCGATACGCCCGGCCACGTCGACTTCACCATCGAAGTCGAGCGATCGCTGCGCGTGCTCGACGGTGCGGTTGTGGTGCTCTCGGCTGTCGACGGCGTCGAACCACAGACCGAGACGGTCTGGCGCCAGGCCGACAAGTTTCACGTGCCGCGCATCGCGTTCGTAAACAAGATGGACCGCGTCGGCAGCAACTTCGAATCGGTGGTCGACAGCATCCAGCGCATCCTTTTGGCGAACCCCGTGCCGCTGCAAGAGCCCATCGGCGCCGAAGAGACCTTCGTCGGCATGTACGATCTAGTGGCCGGCAAGCGCATCGAATTTACCGGCGAAGAAGACGAGGCACCGCAGATCAGCGACGTGGGCGAGGCCGATCAAGAAGCCTATGCCCCGGCGCGCGAGCGCTTGATCGAGCGCATCGCCAACGTCGATGACGAGCTAGCGGAAAAATATCTGACCGGCGAAGCCATCGATGAAGCCTCGCTGCGCGCGGCGATCCGACGGGCCACGCTGGCAAACAAGGCGGTGCCGGTGATGTGCGGCGCGGCGCTGCGCAACCGCGGCATTCAGCCGCTGCTCGACGCGGTGGTTGATTTTCTGCCGGCTCCGACCGAGGTCCCCCCCGTGGTCGGGCATCACCCCAAGACCGGCGAAGTCGAGCAGCGTCCCGCCGACGACAAAGCGCCGCTGTGTGCTCTGGCCTTCAAGGTGGCCATGGTCGAAGGCAGAAAGGCCGTCTATCTGCGCATCTACTCCGGCACGCTCAAGTCCGGCGACGACGTGTGGAACCCGCGACTTGGACCGCCAAACAAAGACCGCGACAAGGGCAAGGGCCGCGAAGGGGGCAGCGAAAAGCCGCTGGGTCGCTTGGAAAAAGTCGCGCGCCTGTTTTCTGTGCATGCCGACAGCCGCGACAAGATCGACGACGCCAAGGCCGGCTCGATCGTGCTGGCGGTTGGCCTCAAAGACACAGCGACCGGCGACACCCTGTGTGATCCACGGGCTCCAATCGCCCTGGAACGGATCGATACGTATCAGCCAGTCATCAACCAGGCCGTCGAAGCAGCCACCAGCGCCGACGCAGAAAAGATGCAGGCGGCCCTGGAAAAAATGGCCGACGAAGATCCAACCTTTCATGTACGCGAAGATCCCGAGACGGGGCAGACCATCGTCTCGGGCATGGGCGAGCTGCACTTGGAGATCAAGCGCGACGTGCTCGACCGCGAGTACGGCGTGCAGGCGCGCATGGGTCGGCCACAGGTCGTGTATCGCGAGACCATCCTGGGCAGCGGCGAGGCCGAGCACGTCTTCGAGCGCGCCGTCGACGAAGGGCTGCTGTTCGGCAAAGCGACGGTGCGCGTCTCGGCCCGGCCCCGTGGCGCGGGATCGGTGGTCAAAAACGCCGTGCCACCGCCGCCCGCCGACATGCCTCAGCCCTTGCAGCGCGCCCTGCCGCCGCTCGTCGAAGCCGCGCTCGCAGGCGTGCGCGAAGCCATGGGCTCGGGTCCCAAAGGCAACCGCTTGGAAGATGTCGAAGCCGTGCTGGTCGCCGTCGAGCCCAAGCTGTCGTCGGAAGTGGCCAGCGACGTCGGCTGGCGCATCGCTGGATCACGCGCGCTCTTGAAAGCCTGCGAAGCCGCCGGGGTGGCGCTCTTAGAGCCGATCATGCACCTGGAAGTGCTCGTTCCCGATGACTTCGTCGGGGAAGTGCTGGGCGACCTAAACCAACGGCGGGCGCAGATCCTCGATGTCGGCATGCGAGGCAACCGACGCTGTGTCGTGGCTGAGCTACCACTGCGCTCGCTGTTTGGCTATTCCACAGCGGTGCGCTCAGCGACCGAAGGGCGCGCCGACTTCGTCATGACCTTCGCGCGCTACGACACCTGGTAATCGCGTTGGGCTCTGTCGCTCTGACCAGGTCAGAGCCTTCCGTTTAGAGTTCACCCCGCGGAGCGTGCATGCAACGAGACCTTCCTATCCGCGTCGGCTTGCTGCTTTCCGACGAGTGGCTGGTGGCCACGCGCCTGCTTCCAGACGGCCGGCAGCGACCAGCCTACGCGGTCCTCGATCCGCGACGCGCGCCGCCCGACTCACTGCCTGCAGCGCTGGCCCAGGTGCTCGACACGCTGGTTCCACCGGGTGAACGGAACCCTGCTGCGCCACTGGATCTGGCGCTCATCAACCTGCGTCCGCTCGCGCGCTTGCGACGGCATGAGCTGCCCCAGGTGGCTCTGCTGGCGCCCACCGGCTTGCAACAAGCGCTGCACGCCAGCCTGCGCGGAACGACCTCGTTGAGCAGCGCGACGCACGATCCGTCAAGCCCTTGGTTTCCCTGGGTCGGTGATGCAGCCGAGCTGCTCTCGGGATACGAGCTCAGAAAGCTGTGTCCGGCCGAAAATGTCCTGCCCGTGCCGATTCGGCAGGATGCATCCGGGGCGCTCGTGCAGTCGCTGTCTGCCGACGCGCTGCCCAGGCTGGTGCAGGCGCTGCGCGCTCTATCGGTTCCTGCCGCGGCCCTTGCGCTCATGCATAGCCCGCGCAGTCTTCAGCCCGAGCACGATCTAGCCCAGGCTCTGCAGCGCGAGGGCTTCTTGGTGGTGCCGTCTGCGACGCAGCTTGCTCTGCAGCACGGCGGTGGAGACGAGCGCCTGCGAACGCGTGCAGCCGTGCTGAGCGCAGCCCTGGCCTCGTCCTGTGAGGCCGATCTGGGCGGACTTCGGGCCGGCGTTCCGGCAGGCCAGCCCGCCCGCTTTCTGACCCTGCGCAGCGACGGAATCTTTGCGCCTAGCGAGCAGGTCCCGGCCTGGCAACAGATCGTGGCGCCGATCGCGGCGGGCCTGATCGGGGTTTCGCGCGTGGCGACAGCAAGCGCAGGCCGCGACCGCTTTGTGTGCCTGATCCGCGACGAGCCCGCGATGCCGCAGCGCGACGAAGCCCTGCCCTCGCGGCTGGCTGTGGGCCTGTCGCTCGCGGCGCTGTGCAACCACCACGAGCCGGGGTGGCCCGCGGTACATGCCGCCCTGTGTCTGGGAATTCCCTGCGAGCTTCCCGCGCTGTCCGCTGCGCTTTTTCCCGCAGCGATGTCTGATCCGACCGCAGCGCACTCGGCCGTGCAGACCCTGGCGGCGGCGTACGGGTATCGGCTGGCCGCAGCGCAGGACGCCGGGACTGCCAGCGACGCTGCACACGCCCTGCCCACAGACGCGTCCCTTTCGCTGGTGCAGGCAGGCTGGTTGGACGTGCTGAGCCTTGCAGCCCTGCGAGCTCGTGCAGTTGCCGAGCGGGTCACGCCTCTTTTCGTCGAAGCATCGGGCGCGCAGCACAGCGGCCTCATCGCGGCCCACCTGCAGCGCATGCGCGACGAGATCATGGCGTCAATCCCCGAGCCAGCGCGATCGAGCCACGCGACCTGGCCTGATCCCGAGTGGACAGCCGAGCTTCGCTATCAAGGACAGCTGGGCATGCTGTCCTTGCGTGGCATTGGGACCGGCGGCCCCGCGAGCCGAGCCGCAAGTGATCTCGTGGTCCGCTTCGTAGCCGAACACCAGCGCGTCTACGGCTTCTCTCTTCCCGAGTGTCCTGTCGAGATCGTGCAGGTTCGCCTGCGTCAGCCGCTCTCGCCGTAGATCTCTTGACGCAGCCGATGCCCGCCCTGAAAACCAGAGCGACGCATCCCCGCACCCCGCGCAGAAAGCGCCCTCGACCTGCCGCGGAAAACTTCGCCTTCCAAGTCCGCCCTCGCTTTTGATATCCTGGCCCCCTAGCGTAGTCCGCTTCACCCGTCACCGCCCTCCCTACTACTCACGCAACGCGACAGCGCATAGGACCGTCTATGGAAGCCATCGTTCTTGGATCCGGAAGCTGGGGGACTGCCTTGGCCTGTGTGTTGTGCCAAGGTGGCCACGCCGTGACCCTATGGGGGCGCGATGCGGGTCAGCTTGCCGACATCGAACAGCGACGGGAGAATGCGCGTTACCTGCCCGGCCTGACGCTGCCCGCCAGCCTGCGCGTACAGCCCGATCTGGGGCAGGCCATCGCGGCGCTGCCGACGGACCAGCCGACGCTTGTCGTATCGGTGGTGCCTTCGCACACCACGCGCGAGGTCTTGGGCGGTATTGCAGCCAAGCTGCCAGCGCAGGCGGTGGTCGTGACGGCCAGCAAAGGCATCGAAAACGAATCGCTGAGCCCGATGATCGAAGTGATGAAGCAGGCCCTGCCCGCGGCGCTGCACAGTCGCTTGGCCGTGCTCTCGGGTCCTAGCTTCGCGCGTGAGACTGCCGAAGGACAGCCCACCGCTGTCGTCTCGGCCGCTGAGCAGCGCGGCACGGCCGAGCTTGTGCAGCAAGCGTTTCAGACCGGCGCGTTTCGCGTGTACACATCCGACGATGTCATCGGGGTCGAGATCGGTGGAGCGGTGAAGAACGTCATCGCCATCGCCTGCGGCATGGCTGAAGGACTGGGCTTTGGTCACAACACGCGGGCCGCGCTGATCACACGAGGCCTGGCCGAGATCTCGCGGCTCGCCGTGCGCCTGGGAGCCAACCCCTTGACTCTGGCCGGCTTGGCAGGCATGGGCGACTTGGTACTGACCTGCAATGGCCCGCAGAGCCGCAACCGCACCTGTGGTCTGCTGCTTGGGCAAGGCAAGACGCTTTCGCAAGCCCTGGCCGAAATGCGGCAAGTGGCCGAGGGCGTCAAGACCACGCGCTCTGTACACGACCTGGCCCAGCGAACGGGTATCGAGATGCCAATCAGCCAGGCCATCTATCGCGTGCTGTATGAGGACCGACCCGTGCGCCAGATCATGTCGGATCTGTTGGGACGGCCACCACGGCACGAGCTGGGCTGACGCCCACGACGCAGCCGCTTTTCGCTCGCGATTCGCGGACATTTTCCATTCCAGCAAGGAACAGACGGCAAAGGTTTTCCATGGCAAGCGATGATCGCCCCAAACTGTCTTGGCGAGAGATCGACAAGCGTCGCGACAGCGTCGGACACGGCGCAAACGGTGGCGGGCGCAGCGGTCTGCCCCCCACGCAAGAGGAAGCGCGTCAGAAGCAGTATCGCGCGGCCTTGGAAGCGGCATTTGAAAAAGGAGAGCTGGGCAAGCTGGCCGACAAGCTCAACCTGACGACGCGGAATGGCTCAGCGGCTCCGTCGGGTTCAGCCACGGCCGGAGCGTCCGCAGCGACGTCGACCGCGGCAGCCAACGCCCCCGCCGTATCGTCGAGCGGCAGCGCACAAGCACCGGATTCAAGCTCTACAGCGACGGCCGATGCCAAAGCAGCCGCTGGAAAAAAGAAGGTCGTGGGCAAGCTGGCCGAAGATCGAACCCAGCTGCGCAAAAAGCTCGTCGAGGCCATCGGTCGCGGCGAGATCACGCGTGCCGCCGACAAGTTCCTGCTGCGCTTTCCCTTGCCCGACGATCACGAGGTCCTGGAACAGCTTCTTGAGCACGAGCGCGAGAGCCGCATCAGCGAAGCCATCACGCGCATCGCGCAGCTTCTGGACCGACAGCACGTGCCCAAGCGCAGCCGCGCCTTGTGCGGCAAGCTGCGTTACATCGTCGAGACCACGCACGATGCCGAGCTGAAACAAGCGGCTCAGGGCCTGCTCGTGCGCTTGTCGTAGCTGTCGTAGCCCGCGTGTTCCGTCACGCGCTGCACCGGTCCCACACGCGACTTTTGCCAGGCACCGCAGGACCGCGATACCGTGCAGTCCATGCTCCCTCGCATCGAGCCGTATCGACGCGCGCCGCGCTTAGCCCCTGGCGATGCCATGGCCGTCATCGCGCCATCCGGGCCCGTGCCGCAAGAGCGCTATCTGCGCGGGCTTACTCGCTTGGCTACACGCTATACGCCGCGTGATTCCCCCGGCACGCTCAGCCGTCTCGGCTTTCTGGCCGGCGACGATGGGCGACGCTTGGCAGAGCTTCGCTGGGCCCTGTCTGACCCCGTGTCACACGCCGTGATCTGTGCCCGCGGTGGCTATGGCTTGCTGCGGCTTACGTCGCAGCTTGCGGCGATGGCGTCCGATCCGCATGCGTGTGCTGCGGCTCCGCTCATCGGATTTTCGGACATCACGGTGCTGCATGCGCTGTGTGCCCTGCGCCAGCAGGTGTCGATTCACGGTCCGGTAGTCACGCAGCTTGGCGAGCTCGCGGATGCCGATGTGCAGGCTCTTTGGGCGCTGCTCGAAGATCCCGGCCCGCCGCCCCCTGTGGTCGATCTGACGCCGCTCTCATCGGATCGCAGCACCGTCCATGGGCGCTTGCTTGGCGGCAATCTTGAGCTGCTGTCGCGCCTCTGCGGAACGCCGCTCGCGGCCGCGCTGACCCCTGGTGAGCCGGTGATCTTGCTGCTCGAAGAAGTGGGCGAGGCGCCGTATCGCATCGATCGCGCCCTGACCCAGTTGGCTATGGCTGGCCTGCTGCGCGATGTCGTCGCCTTGCTTGTCGGCGATCTGGTTCGCTGTCAGCGACCGAGTGTCCCTCATGCAGACGCCAGCGATCCACCGGATGCACTGCAGGTCATCGCCGAGCGAGCTCGCCACATCGGCATTCCCGCCTGGACAGGCATGCCGCTGGGTCATGGCGAACGGAATCGCGCGGTGCCATTGGGGGTCGGCGTTACGCTCGATGGGCGCAGCCGACAGCTCAACTTTCACCATGGAGCGGTGCTGTAAGTCCTCGCACTCGCTTGCCTTTTTGCTTCGCCGTCTGGCCCAACTTCCACCGCTCTCAGCGGGCTCGTTCTCGACGGGAATCGGCCGCCGAAGCCGTCAACCCGCCCGCTAGCAAATCCTGATACGCTACCCAGACCGCGCATCTGCGCGTGTGCAGTGGACGACTTTCTGGGGGGACTTTGCCGTGAGAGCTACGCACGCCCTAAGCCATGGGGCCATCGCAACAGGGGAAGCAACGACCGTCTCGCTGGTGATTCGCTTTGGCGCCGACGAGAAAAAGGACAAGTCCGATGCAACGCCACGCCGGCCGTTGAACTTGAGTCTGGTACTCGATCGATCAGGCTCGATGGGTGGCACGCCGCTGCGTCAGGCCATCAAGTCGGCCAAAGCACTGGTCGATGAGCTGAGCGAAAAAGATCGCCTGTCCGTCGTCACCTTCGACGACGAGATCGACACCTTGGTGGCGCCGACCTTCGTCACCGACAAGGCGGCGATTCGCGGCGCCATCGATCGCGTGCGGGCCGGCGGCACCACCAACCTCTGCGGCGGCTGGGAAGCTGGCGGTAAGCATGTCGAAAAACACTTCTCGCAAGAGCAAGTGAACCGCGTGCTCTTGTTGACCGACGGCCACGCCAACGTCGGCACCACCGATACGCCGACCTTGGTCAAGCTGGCGCAGCAGAAGGCTGGCTCGGGTGTCGCCACGACGACGCTGGGCTTTGGCACCAGCTTCAACGAAGACCTGCTCATCGGCATGGCGCGGGCTGGCGAGGGCAACTACTACTACATCGAGTCGCACGAAGATCTGTCGCAGGTCTTTGGCATCGAGCTTGAAGGCCTGTCCTCGGTCTGTGGCCAAAACTTGCAGGTGACGATCACGCCGCAGCCCGCAGTCAGTGCAGTCGATGTGCTCAGCCTATACCGCACGCAAGAGAGCGCCGGTACGTACACGGTCACCGTCGGTGATGTCTACGCCATTGAAGACAAGATCTTGGTGATCGATCTGGTCGTGAAGCCCAGCGCCATCGGCGTGCTGCCACTTGCGACCGTCGCGTTCAGCTATCGCGTACCCGAAAGCGGCGGCGCGCGTGAAGTAAACGATCAGCTCACGATCCAAGGCCAAGCCGTCGACAAAGCCGATGCCAGCGCCACGCCCGATCCGGTGGTGGCCGCCGAAGCGATCCGTCGTCGCATCGCCAAGGCCAAAGAACAGGCCGTCGAGCTTGCCGACAAAAACCAGCACAAAGAGGCCGCTGCCAAGCTGGAACTGCTGGCCGAGCAGCTGCGCAACAGCCCGCTTGCCAACCAGTTTGAGTTCGCTGAAGAGGTCGAGCTGCTGTCGCACTTCGCCGAGCGCCTGGGCAAGGGCAGCTTTGATTCCGTGCTGCGCAAAGAGCTGCGCGATCAGTCGTACCAAGCCGGCACGCGCAGCCGCGGTGATCTGGCCCAGCGCGGTACCGCGGGTGGCTCAGCGGCCAGCCTGCCGACGGTGACCGAGCCTGGAACAGGCATCACACTGCGCTGCGAAAAAGTCAGCGGCAAGCTGCGCATTCGCGTCACCGCCGACGGCTTCGACCCGACCAAGAACGTGCAGTTTCCCCGCGCCATCCGCGAAGAGGGCGTCACCTATCTGGTCGATCAAGTTCTGCCCAGCCACGACGGCAGCTTCTATCGCGTGCAGGGCACCATTCGCCGCTTGCTACGCCCCGGCGAGACCGTGGGTAAAAGCGGCGGTAGCTCGCGCAAAGCCAGCTCTAGCAAAGCCGCCAAGGTCCCAGCCACCGCCGCCGATCTGCCGACTTGCACCGAAATCGGAACCGGCGTCCTCGTCCAGTGCGTCCCCGAAGGCAAGAAGCTCCGCGCCCGCGTCGTCTCCGACGGCTACAACCCCAACTGGAACATCCGCTTCCCGCGCAGTATTCGCGAGCTGGGGATTCTGTATGTCTGCGACGAGGTGGTGGAAGCATCGGCGGGGGGCTCGTACGTTGCCACGGGCGAGATCAAGCGGCTGATTCAGTAGCTCGACCTGTCGTTCGTGTACGTGCCCGCCGACGTACCAGGGGATGAAATCGGAACCTCACAACATTCCGATTTTTAAGTTGGGAAGCAACGCCTGATCGACAACCGCGGCCACCTTCGTCCCCACGCTCGTCCGTGCCATGGACCCGATCCCGCTGCTTCGGTTCGGGTCGAACGTCCCACGAATGGCGCTTACGGGTCGTCAGATCTCGGCGAGCCGCCAGCGCCTGCGCTGACCGTCGCGGCGCTGATCGAGCGATTCCTTAGCGAATACAGTCGACCGAAAATCAAAGATCTCATCCGCTATCGCACGCATGCGCGGAAAAACCTGCGGCGGGCGCTGCCGACGCTCGGCTCGAAGCCTGCGGAGGCGATTACGACCCAGGACTTCATCCGCTTGCGGGATTCGCCAGGCCGCTCCCATGCGCCCGCAAGTGTTCGCATCACGTTGGCGGTGATGGCCACACTGTTCAACTGGGCGCAGCGCCAGTGCCTCATTCCGGGAAATCCGCTGCGCGGTGTCGAGCGACCCGTCGCCCCAAGCAGCATTGACTTCTTCAGTCACGACGAAGTCGAGCGCATCCTGCGAGCTGCCATGGAGCGCGCACAGAGCGGCACTCTGCCCGGCTAGCTTCTCGGGACCTGCACCCACCTCGCGATCCACACCGGCCTGCGCAGAGGCGAGCTTCTGGGCCTGCGCTGGCAGGACGTCGACGCTGCTACGCGATGCCTAACCGTTGCCCGCAGCTACAGCACGACTCCCAAAAGCGGAAAGCCACGCCCCCTACGTTTTCCCAGCGCCTGCATTCCGATGTTGCAGAACTGGAAAAAGGAATGTCTTGTGACTCCGGCATGACTCCTTTTTTCTGTCATCGGTGGCGTTGACTCCTCGATGCACAACACCCACGACAAGCTTGGCCTCCCACGCTTGCTGCAAACAGCGGGCTGTCGTGCGCCCGCGCATCCCTGGCATACGCTGCGTCATACCTTTGCATCCCACTTCATCATGCAGGGCGGCAACATCCTGACCCTGCAAAAAATCCTCGGCCACAGCGACGTAAAGATGACGCTGATCTACGCCCACCTGGCGCCAGACTTCCTGGCTGACGAAATGGATCGACTGAAGTTTCGGACGACCTAGAGACGTTTTGCGGGAATTATCACCCTGAGTAACCAGACCTAAAGGTCGAACCAATTCGGGGATTTGCAACCCAACATTTTTATTTGACTAACCTCGCACCTTTGTTTACCTTACCGCACATGTCCACGGCACACAGCAACCTGAACTTGATTGACCTGATGCAGCGCTTCTCGACCCCCGAGGCGGCGCGCGCGTATTTAGAAGGTCTGCGTTGGGCCAATGGCGTGTCGTGCGCTCACTGTGGCGTGGTGGGCAACTCGGCAAAATTGGGCGGTGCGTCTGCCAAGCGCGGCCTCTACAAGTGCCGTGATTGCCGCAAACTGTTCACCGTCTGCGTCGGGACGATTTTTGAGGACAGCAAGATCCCCCTGAACAAGTGGGTCATTGCGTTCCACCTTTTAGCCGCCTCTAAGAAGGGCATGAGCGCGCATCAGTTGCACCGCATGCTGGGCATCAGCTACAAGTCCGCGTGGCACATGGCCCACCGCATTCGTTTCGCGATGCAGGGCGGCATGTTCGCGAAGCTCGACGGCATCGTCGAGGTTGATGAAACCTACGTCGGCGGCAAGGCCAAGAACGCGCACGCCAGCAAGCCCATCCCGAAGAAGACGGCGGTCCTCGCTCTCGTTGCGCGCGGCGGCAAGATGAAGGCTCGCACGATCGCAAACGTGACCTCTAAGACGATCGGCAAAGTGCTCAAGAAGCACGTTGCCAAGACGGCTGAGATTTTCACGGACAGCCTCAACGTCTACCCAAGCGCGACGAAGGGTTTACTTGGCCACGAGAGCGTGAACCACGATGCCGGCGAGTACGTGCGCGGCATGGTTCACACAAACACCGTCGAGAGTTTCAATGCGATTCTCAAGCGCGGCATCGTTGGCGTATATCATCACGTCAGCGAGACGCACCTTGACCGCTATCTCGACGAGTATGGGTTCCGCTGGAATAACCGCAACATCACCGACGGCGAGCGCGCGACTTTGGCCCTGCGCCAGAGCGAGGGCAAGCGCCTCACCTACCGCGACTGCATGAAGGAGGTCCGGGTTGCCTAAGACGAACGCGACGGCAAAGCGGCGAAGTCCGAATGAGCCGCTAGACCCAGAGAAGATCGCCGCCATCATGACGGAGGAGCCCGATCCGGGAGCGGATCTGGTGACTGTATTTCCGTTGTCGGCAGAGGAAGCGTTACGGAGGGCAATGAACCCGCCCAAGCGGGAAGGCTCAGCGAGCGAGCCTAAAGGGCGGTGATATGGTCGCCGGGGGACATGCGCCCGGCTTGGTTAGATCGCGAGGCGAGTGGAGTTAAGACCTGACCTCCGCAAGCAACGCGACCGCGTACCACCGACGGAGTTTAAGATCACGACCATTAAGTGGACCAATGCCATGGGATTCCATGCGGAATCCTCCGTGACGGCGCGAAGCCGTCGAAAAGGCTTGCAGCCCGTCACGGAAACAGGTACTAGTCGGTTTGCCACCGCGAGTTTCCCGGTTCATCCGAGGAGCTTGCAAGCCGAGTAAACTCGGCACTTAAGGCCAAGCAGAGGTGCTGGTAACACTTTCTGCTTGGCCTTTTTTCTTTTCTACATCGACGCTGCCCCCTCTATGCGTGACTGAGGCGAATCCTGCGGAGTCACGCCAAGCATTTCTGCAAGAAGAGTCCCGGCATACCAGCGCGTAGACCGGCCCTCTTGGCGCTCTTGCAGCAGCGAGCCCGATGGGAGCGGAGACTCCGCTTCAATCTTCCGCAAGCCACTGATCGCTCGGCTGACCTCGCTCTGCGAAACATTGACCGCCTGAACGAAATCATTCGTCAGAGCGCCCGTGCGGCCTACCCGGACCAGGACGTGATCCATAGCGCGGTGACTGCGCGGGCGCGCTTGCAGGAGTAGTTTGGCGCGATCGTGGGGGCTCGCGTCGCTTGGCAGCGTGTCGGGACGCGGAACACGATTTGAGTGCCGGGCGCCCCTGGGCTGCGGCCCGGCTGGGGCCGCTTCCTTAGTTTTCATCTCAGGGGAGGCGATTATGGCGGGAGGGAACGGCTGACTAGGCGGTTGGGCTGGGGGTTCTGGCTTGGCTAGCGCATTGATGAACCCAGCAATGTTGGCCTGCTGCTCTGCGGTCAAGTTACCCAGCGATGCGGGGTCTAGCTCGACCTCTTTGTTGTTCGGAAGTTTGATTTTGATCATGGGATGACTCGCGAAGCGGTGAAGTAGTACCGCAACGATTTTTGGACCGCAATCGTTTTTCACCAAGAAATGCGCGGTCATATGCGCACTCCGCTGCGCGGATGCAGGCATGTTCATCCCAGGAAAAGCCAAGCGGAGCAAGGGACCAGCGCAAGACAACGAAGGTCTTTTGGGCTTTTTTCCGTCGAGGAATGGTCTCGGCGAGTTCTGTGATGCCTGCCGTGTGTTGGCGCATCGCCAGTGCGCGATATGACCGCCAGCGGCCTGTGTGGGTGCGCTGAATCAGGTCGTGAAGTTGGCGATGATTCCCGTCGGTCAGGTCTAATGTGGCAACGATTACGGGTGAGTTTGCATTGCGCATGGGTTGCTCTCCTTTAAGCGGACTCATGCAGTTAAAATCAAAATATTGATGTAATCAAATTTTTGATTGTAAATAATGCAAGCCACATATACCTACACCGGCATGGTAGGAACATGGCGTGAGCAGCAAAGAGACAGGGCCGCGTCTGTTCTGGGCTCGAAACCACAAGGGATGGACGCATCGCGAACTTGCCGACAGGGCGCGCGTTGCCGTCGGCACGATCTCGGGACTAGAGAACGGTAAGCACGTTCCCAAGACGACCATTATTGAGCGGCTTGCATCGGCTCTAGATGTGGCTCCGTGCTGGCTTGCCTACGGCGATCAAGACAAGGTGCCGGATTGGTGGGGGGAAGCGAGCGAAGAGGGCAGGCAGTTGCGCAAACGGAAGCAATCCGCGCGGCCAAGAGCCGCTAAGGAAGAGGCTGCCGCCAAGCCAGCAGCCGCAGGGCATCACCCCCGCAGTTGACCGGCTTTGTCGGACTCAGTTCGTCTGGTTACTCAGGGTGATAATTCCCCGTTTTGCCCTGCCCTCCCGCTCACCCCGCTCGCAGCCGCTGGCGGGCAGAGATCTGCCTGTCCCCACTGAATGGCCGTTCCACCCGCGCTCGCAAGGCGGCCGGGTTTCCTTTCCCCTTTGCATTGGCATCCAGCGCAACAGCGTGCCTTGGTAGGCCGCTTCGATTCGATGAAGCAACGCGTTCCCGACAGCCAACAACAGCAGCTCTGCCCTTATAGACAAAGCATCAGACAGCTACATCCTTAACGTATCTAGGACACCACGGTAGGAAACGTCTCGCGAGAAACGCAGACGATCCTGTCAATTTCTCATTTCGTAGCGACGGGCGGGTGTTGGAACGGGGGGCGAGGGGGTGTTGGGTTTGGGATGGCTGTGCAGGGTTGACGACTTCTGCGCGCGATGGCTCCGCGCTGTGCTGTCTAGGCCAGCAGACACCTAGTCGCACGGTCGCCTACCCGTCGGTGGGTGGAGAAAGGAGCGAGTGCGGATTGCATACGTGGCAATCGTGAGTCGGCCTATCGCGCAATCAGATCAGCTCTGCGCTTTGATGCTATGTCGTGCGTGGTGCTTGGGTGTCGTTGTGGGCTTTGCATCGAAGCGAGCGCTGGCTCAGCTCGGCCTCTAGTTCATCGACGGTGGGCAGGCTCTTTGCGAGGTCGTCCGGCAGGGCTCGGGTGAGCTGATAGTTCGCGACGCCGATGGGGCGTGTTCCCTCGCGCAGCGTGTACTCGACGAGAACGCGATTCTTGCTCTTGCAGAGCAGCAGGCCGATGGTCGGCCCGTCCTTTGTGCGGTCGCGAATCAAGTCGTCCACCGCCGACAGGTAGAACTGCATCTTGCCGGCGAACTCGGGGCGGAACTCGATCGCCTTCAGCTCCACGACGACGTAGCAGTGCAGTCGCACATGATAGAAGAGCATATCCAGGTAGAAGTCTTCGCCTGCGACTTCGAGGTGGACTTGATGTCCGACAAAGGCGAAGCCGACGCCAAGTTCAAGCAAGAAGGAGCGAATATGCTCGACGAGAGCGCGTTCCAGTCGACGCTCGTTTACGTCCCCAGTTAGCTCCAAGAAATCGAACAGATACGGGTCTTTGAGCGCCTGCGCCGCCAGGTCTGACTGCGGCGGTGGCAACGTGCGAGCGAAGTTGTTGCTGGCCTTGCCGAGCCGCTTGAGGTAGCCGCTTTCGATCTGGATGACCAAGATGCCGCGTGACCAGCCGTGCTCGACGGCAGCGGCGGCATACCTGAGCCGCTCCTCCTGGGTCTTGAGCTTCTCCAGTAGGGCGATTTGATGGGACCACGGCAATTGTGCAAGAGCCTCTTGCACAATTGCTTCCTCGGGCCAGGCCTCGGCAAACGCCCGCATGTACCTCAAGTTGCGTGCCGAAAAACCCTGGACGCTTGGGAACTCACGCGACAGATCCGCGGCAAGCTGGTCGATGACCTTGGCCCCCCAGCCCGCCTCTCGCTGCCGGTGCAGAATGTCTCGCCCGATGCTCCAGTACAGCATCACCATCTCGCGATTGGCGATGATGACCGCCCGAAGCTGAGCGGCCCGGACGCGCGACTTCAAATCTTCGAGGAACGTGGCGTAGCCAGACGGCAGTTTAGCGAGCGCAGGAGGCATGGGCGCGGATGTTAGCCAAGTCGGCTACATGCGCCAGAAAAGCCAGCGCTGTGCGGCCGGCCAAGCGTCCCGTTGCTATCGAAGCGGCTCAATCTGGCCCTACTCGCTCACGCTGTCGTCAGCGCCGACATCGAGAGGTTCTGCACCACTATGGTCGAGAACATCTCGCCTGCTGGGCTTGTCTCACAGGCTTGTTGAGGATGCGCTCACTCAATGGTCGAATCCCGCACAACGATCTGCGCATGCCCAGCGATTCCCGCCAGGATGGGCTTCGACTCGCTGGGGTTGTTTCGTAGAGTCGAACCAACAATGCTGAGCACTCCCTGTGAGCCATTGGCCCCAAAGAACACCGCGCCACCGGGGCCATGGTCCGCACGGTTGTTGGCCATCTGTACTCCGCAGAGGCTGAGCAGATCGCCATCCAAATCGTAAAGACCGCCCCCGGCGCTCTGAATATAGGGGCGAGCCGCGTTGTCGCTCAGGACGGAGTTGAGAACCATGATGGATGCCACGTTATGAGTACTCAACGCTCCGCCGTTTGAACCCACGTTGCCGACGTCGCTCCGCCCTCCGAACGTGCTCCCAACGACGTAGACCGGTTGGTGCCTGGACAGGCTTTCGATGCGGATGGCCCCACCGCCACCATCCCAGTGGTCGTCGTCGCAGAAGTTACGGAAGAATCGACTGTTCACGACCTTGAGCTTGGCCCCAGCCACAAACAATGCTCCCCCACCTCCGGGCCTGAGTCCCCGGGCGCTACCATCAACAAATGTCAGGTTCTGTAGCGTCAGCTGTGCTCCCCCTAACGCGGCGCAATCCGAGGTTGACCAGCCATGCGCAGGGTCGCAGCTATTCACATAGAGGATTCGATGATGGCCTCCGCCGCTGAGGGCGACAGTACCTCCCCCGTCAATCACTACCCTGCGGCCTGTCGGGCCAACAATAGTGGCTGTGCGTTCGAGCGTGATTGTGGCCGGAGTGAGCCCGCAGTTGAACGTGATGACTCCTCCAGCGGCCACGGCGCTGACAAATGCCTCGCTGGTGCAGCTAGCCGGCGAGCCATCACCAACGACTTGGTCGGGGTGAGACGTATCCTCAGCCTCGGCTTCTGGCGGCACGATGCACAATCCCTGTGGGTTACCGGCAGGCGGAGCATCCGCAAAGGGATCAAAGCCGCAATCTATGGCTGTTGCAACGCACAGCAGGATGGGCCAGTTCCACCTATTTTGGCTGCACCGCATGCTCCCCCCTCTTGCAGTCAGGATAGCGGCCCCCAGCTGGTATGCGCACGCTACGACTGGGTGCCCGGCCTGCTGGCGATGCAGTTTGAGTCCTGCGAGTCCCAGCAGGCCGCGATGTCGCGGCTAGAAAGCCCAGCTCAACCCATCCGCTTTGTCGCGATAGAACACGCGATACAAGGCGGCTAGCTGTACGGCATGCCAGCGCGCAGCATGCTCGGCGCGTGGACGTCCAAGTGACGTCCATTGGACGTCCATGCAACGCAAGCGCGAACCTGGACGTCCAAGTGACGTCCATTGGACGTCAACCCTGGCGTCAACCCTGACACCACCGTGGTGTCTTCAGCGTCGCTCATCCCGCGCCTCAGCCAGCCACTAGACACCAGGGTGGTGTCTCACTTCTGGGACTGCTCAAACACCACGCTGACATCACGGTGGTGTCACGCCGCCGACTTCTTCCCCCCAAACTCGCGCAGCAGATCCAGGATCGACGCTGCGTGCCAGACCTCGCCGCGGGGCGGGAAGAAGCCTTCCTTGACCAATCGATCTGCGATCCAGCGCAGGCTGCGACCGTCTTCGCGTAGCTCAGCCGCGCGCACAGCCGCTTGCGCTTTGTCGCGCACGATCTGTTTCTTGCGGCGGGCGTCGCGTTGCTTCATCGACGGCTCGGATCGGCGTGGCTTATTCTCCGGATCTTCGAATCCGGCGCGGCGCAGCACGCGATACACGGTTGCGCGGTGCCAGTGCGGGCCGCGCGCGGGCACCCTTTCAGCGTCGAGCTGTTCGCAGATCTGCCAGACGTACATATCGGTTTCGTACAGCTCGCAGATGCGCTTGATGCCGGCTTGCTCAACAGGATCTTCGACCAGCTTGCGGCGACCGGCGACATCCAGCGCCTCGGCATACTTCCAGCCGTAAGGCGCAGCACCCAGCAGCACGCCCTTGGCCTTC
>JAEUJZ010000071.1 GCA_016794505.1 Myxococcales bacterium | reverse complement strand
CTCGTCACCGTGTCAACAACCTGATCCAGATGGGTCGCCTCCGGGCAGAGCAGCTTGCCGACGGAACACCCGTGATCCCGCTTGATGCCATCGAGGAATATGCCCGGCAGCGGGAGCAGCGAGTCGTAGACCGCGCCAAGACGAAGAAACCTGCCAAGGCTGCCAGCACGACACCGGCACGTCGTAGACATCCAGCACCCGCTCAACACTCTGATTAGTCCGCCCAGCGGACGCTGACCCGCTGTATGAGGATCGACTTGATGCTGTGACGCTTTCGCCTGGCATAACTCGACAGTCAGGCCAGGCTGTCGGCTCTTACCGTCTGCTTCGCCGGATTGGTGCCGGCGGCATGGGCGAGGTCTGGGAGGCTCGCGACGAGCGACTGGATCGCACGGTCGCGCTGAAGCTGCTTGCCGCAGAGGAGGAGCCAGATCCCAACATTACGGCGCGGACGCTACAGGAAGGGCGAGCGCTTGCGCTGCTAGACCATCCCTCGGTCGTGCGGGTCTACCATTGCGATCGCCTTGACCCGTCTAGCGTCTACCTCGCCATGGAACTGGTTGACGGCGAATCGATGCGCGGTTGGCTCGTAAGAAAGAGCGGTCGCATCGACTGGCCCACCGCCATCGGGATTGGTCAACAGATAGCCACGGCCATGGCCTACGTTCATGGCCAAAATATCATTCATCGGGATCTGAAGCCTGAGAACATCCTGATCGTTCCTTCTGGGGAGCAATCTTCGGAGCTGCGCGTCAAGATTATCGACTTTGGTATCGCCAAGGTTCCTGCTGCAAGCCATCTTGTTGATACACAGCTCCAGACGGCAAAGGCCATCCTGCTTGGATCGGCCCTGTACATGGCTCCCGAGCAGTGTCGCAACGCTGCCCAGGTGACGGGGGCCGCAGATGTGTATGCATTTGGCGTCTTGCTGTTTGAAGCCATAGCGGGACGACCTCCGTTCGTCGGAGAGCCGGCGGAGGTCTTGGCCCACCACCTCGGCACGCCGTCTCCCCCGCTTGGAGACTTTGCCAGCGACGCGCCTGCTGCCCTTTGTGCGCTTGTTGCGTCGATGTTGGATAAGGATCCCGCGAACCGTCCGAGCATGCAGCGGATCGCGATGTTGCTCTCAGCGGGGTTCGCAAGCGAAGCACCAGCAGCCTGCCCGCTACCGGGCCTGATGCCGTTCACGACGCAACAGGCAGAGTGGTTCTTCGGTCGCCGAGAGGACCGGCACGAACTGTCATCTCTCTGGAAGCGGGCACTCCATGGCGAGCTGAGATGGATCCAGATCGAAGGACCGAGTGGTGTGGGCAAGACCTCGTTGGTGCAAGCAGGACTGCTGCCTCATGTGCTGACGGAACCTGATACGCCGGACGTTCTTGTCGCTGCCTTCCGCCCCGGCGGAGATCCTGTCAGACGGCTACGCGCGAGTCTTCAAGCAGTGCTCACGCAGCGGAGCATCGCGGTTCAGACCGAGCAACTCGACGCTGCGCTCGACGCGAGCAGCGGAGCGTTCGCCGATTTTGTGGCGAGCCATCTACCGGCCGATACCCTGCTCCTGGTCCTCATAGAGCAGCTAGAGGAACTGCTCACGCTAGGAAACGCAGCGCCCTTCGACGCACTCATTACCTCCTGGCTGAGTGACCCTCCCAGCCGCGTGCGCGTCCTCTCGACGTTCCGCAGCGACTTCCTGCACCGCATCGAGCAGCTTCCGGGGCTGGCCAAGATGCTGAATCGCGCCGCGCGCTATCACCTTCGGGCGATGGACAATCCGTCGCTGGTTCAGGTTGTAGAGGGGATGGCGCATCGGAGCGGGCTTCGCCTTGCCACGGGCCTCGCTGATCGGATGGTGCAAGATGCAGGGCAGTCGGACGCTCGGCTCTCTTTGATCGGACACGCGCTGCAAACCCTGTGGCTCTCTCGGGATGGGAGTAGCGTTTCCCTTGAATCCTATGAGCGGATGCAGGGGGTTGTCGGTGCGCTCACCGCGCAGGTCGAGCGGATGCTCGACGAGCTAGGGCCAAGCGGCAGGGAACGGGCAAAGTGGATCGTCCTTGGGCTGATCCAGCCTGGTCAGGGCTCGCCAGATACCCGCCGCCCTCGCATGTGTAGCGACCTGTTACGGACGGCCGGGGCAGACCGCGACGCAGAGGCCGCGCTTCTCCATCTCGCGGGTCTGTCCGGTCAGGGAGCCCGAGCGCCTTTGCGATTGATAACCCTCCAAGGACCGCCCGGCACCCCACTGCACCAACAGCAGGCCGAGCTGGTTCACGAGATGTTGATCACGCAGATCCCAGCAATCAGCCGCTGGCTTGAGGAGGAGCGTGCTCTCCTTGCCCGATGTAGTGACCTTGAGGGAGCAGCCGCAGCCTGGGAGCGAGCGGGACGCCCCAGGCAGGGACTCCCAGCCGGAACGCTGCTCGCGCATCTGGCGGGACCGCCGACCAAGGAGCGTGTCATTCGCCGAATGATGAGCGAACAGGCAATCAGCTTCCTCGCAACGGCACGGCTGCTCGACTCGCAGCGACGATGGGGTGGCCGTATTGTCGTCGCCGCGTTGGCGTTGGCCGCCCTCTTCAGCGCACTCAGCGCGTGGCACGCTCGCCAGAAGGAGCACGCCGCCGAAGAGAGCAGCCAGCGCCTAGCCACAGCCGTTCGTCAGGTAGCAACTGATACCGACTGGGAGCTGGCGCGTGTGCCGGGCACGCTGAATGCGCGTCGTGATCTGCTGTCCGTGCTGATCCGAGAGCTGGATGGCCTCCCCGGCGACGCCCATATGTCTACCGATGCAGCCACCGCCCTAGTCGAGGCGCATCACCGCCGGGGAGACCTCGCACTCTCGAATGAGACACTGGCCACGGCGGGAGCGCACTTCAGTACGGCCGACGCTCTGCTCACGCAATTCACATCGAAACGGCCGGTCAGTGCCGAGCTGGAGCGTCTTGCCGCGCTCAACCTCTCGAAGCGCGGCAAGGTCGCCCTGGCGAGAGGTGAGCTTGATTCAGCACACCAGCTTTTCGTCAGCTCAGTGACGATGCTGGAATCTTTGACCTCCCGCGACAGCAGCGAAGAATCCATCCGCTGCTTGGCGGTCAGCTACGGCGAACTGGCATCACTGCTGACGCTGAAGGGAGAGCATACAGACGCGGCCAAGCGCTACGCGCAGGCGGCAGGCGTGCTCGCAAAGAACAGCGGCACATACGATAAATGGCTGCTCGCTCTGAACCAGCGAGACGCTGCGGAACTGGCACTGGAAGTCGATTCGCTATCGGAAGCCATGCGCCTAGTTGCGCAAGCGCGCGAGATTATCGAGGCCGAGCGTACGGCATCCACGTCGTCCAACCTCTTCGCTGACTCGGTCGTCGCCAAGATTCTCAGCACAGAGGGAGAGTTAGCAGCACGGCAAGGAAGCCAATCTCAAGCTGTAGAGCGCCTGGCCGCGGCTGCGGCGACTTGGGAACGACTTTTATCCGCTGATCCAACCAATAAGGGCTCCGCGTTCGGCTTGGCGCAGAGCTTGGCCCGGCATGAAGCAGTCGCCGCCGCCGGAGGTGATCCGGCCCGCGCCCTCGGCCTCCGTGAGAAGCGTTGCCGAATCGTCGCTGGCTCGCTGGCCGCAGACCCTGAAGATGCGCGTTTTCACCGCCTGGCCTGCAAAAAGTGAGATTCGCGCGATCACTTCGCGACCAAACGGCGTCTAGAGAGATAGAGGCATCAGCTTTCGAGGTAGCAAGATCCATGGACAGTCAACAGCCGGTCGGACTCATTCTGCTCGCCCACGCCGAGCAGGTCGCCATCACAGACCGCGAGATGACGGCGGCGTTGCCGCCTGAGTGGCTATCACTGCCGCGCACCAGTGTCGAGCTGGACATCTTGGCCGAGGCTCGTAAGGCCATCAGCACAGGCGACTGGAATGCTGTCCAGAGACGGCAGGAGGCTCTGTTTCGTGAGCGCTTAGTCCCGGTGATGGATAAGCATTCCGACCACACCGTTGTCTACTTCGGCTCAGCGCCTGTACCGCTCGCCATCCACCTGGGTGCGCTGCTCTCGACGTGGAGACAGGTTACGCTGATTCCTCACCATCACGTCCGGCGGTCGTGGGGATGGTTCCCGCACGAACCTGGTCACGAGCCCGAGGTCGTCTGCGCTGGCATGCCGGACTATAAAGACCGCTCGCCGGGCGAGGCGGTCATTCGGGTGTCCACGTCGCATCCAGTGGATGCGCTCCTGACCCGCCGCGTCGTTTCCTCGCCGCTACTTGAGATAGACATAGGTCTTAGGACGCCCCGAGAGGATGCCTTCGCCACTCTGGCCGAGATGCAGGAAGTGGCAGCCGAGTTCCGCAGCGCGCTGAACTGGATCGGAGATCACTTCGCCGGCATCTCCCGAATTCATCTTTTTGCGTCGGTGCAGCCAGGTGTTGCGATGCTGCTCGGAGCGCAGATCAGCAGCACGATGCACCGGCCTGTGCAGACGTACCAGTACGCCTGCCAAGCAGATCCTCCGCATCTGCGGGCCGTTCGGGTGAATACCAAGCTCCCCCCTGAACTCCCACCGTTGACCGAAGGACAGAAGTCGGTTGCGGTAGAAGATCGTAGGAACCTCGCGCGTGATCTTGAGCGTATCAAAGGCTTCGCACAGCGCGAACAGGCTACAGGCCAGACGAAATGGCTATCTAGTGTTCTGTCATCGAAGGACCAACGGGACTGCTTTGGTGGAACCTGGCACCACCTCCCGGCGCTCTGCCGTATCTCGCTGGCAACGACGTCGATCGACACCGAGCTTCAGGATGTACTTGATAGCTTCCGTCTGCACAATGGACGGTGGCAGCTAGACGACTACTGGTTGGCAAATCTTGCCAAGAGGGTCCCCGATCAGAACCAACGTCAGCGGTCGCTGCGAATGCTCCTCCTACACGAGGGAGTCCACCGAGGACCGCAGGGTATCACTCGGACCACCAGCCAAGAGGTTGGTCGCTTCCCGAAGGTTCTCGAAGAAGTGGACTACCAAGCAGATGTATGGGCCTTCCTCTATGAAAGAGTGCTGTCGGAGCTAGAGTTACCCAGCAGCGTCACTCCTCCACGGCGCTTTTTCATGGACGCCATCCGGACGGCCACCGAGACGATGTGGGCCTTCGACATGGATGCCGCGCCGCTACAAGAGATCCAGGTCCGCCGCCTCAACCGATACCTGATCTGGTACTGGCAGTACCTGCGTATGGAAAAGGGCATCGAACGCCCTGCTGAAATGACTCTGCCGGAAGTGATCAACATCCTGGCAGAACGTCCTCACCTCGAACTGGCCGGTCCGCACCTTTTCACCCGCGACGAAAGAGTCTTCTTCTCGTTAGACCCGAGCCAGATGCGAACGCCCGAACTGGCTATCTATCACTGCGGCAAGTTCCATCGTGACGGAGCCAGAGACGACTTTCGCCTATCAGAACTGCTGTCCGCTTTCGCCGAGCGGGACACGGACCGAATCCTCGCCGTTCTCCGCGCTGCCGTCGACATGACGGTGCGCTAAACCTTCTGTGACCTGGAGCTACGATGTCCCTGCAAAGCCTGTTCATGCGGTTCCACGAGGCGATTCAGCTCAAGCGCTTTAACGAGAATGCAGAACTCCGAGAAAAACGTGACAGGATCCTGAAGCGGCTCAGAGACAACTTGTCTGTCTCGTTTGATTGGTTCAATCAGGGCAGCTATGCCATGGGCACTGGCATTAAGCCGCTCGATGACGACTACGATATCGATATCGGCATTATTCTAAACAATGTCACCCTTTCTTCAAGCCCCTACAGGGATCGTAGCAGAGACATAGACCTGAAGACTATCAAAGGGTGGGTCTTCACGGCTGTCGAGCCGCACACGTCGCAAGTCGAATGGAGACGTCCGTGCATTACCGTCTATTACAAAGAGGCCGGCGAGGTCATCTACCATGTCGACCTGGCGGTGATGGTTCGGGATGCTCAGAATCCTGAGCAGCTTTATCTTGCAGTTGGGAAGCAGTATGAGTCCCTCGATACGTGCAAATGGCAACTCGACGATCGCAAAGGATTTATGGATGCGATCGAGCGGAAGTGCGAAGGAGAAGACGGCGCGCAGTTTCGCCGGGTCATTCGTTATCTAAAGCGATGGAAGGATGAGAATTTTCCAAAGAATGGCCACGCGGCTCCGACCGGACTAAGCCTCACTGTGGCCGCGTACTATTCATTCAGCCCGAGCAGGACAACTGACTACTTCTCTGGGCGTGTAAGCTACGATGACCTCTCTGCAACTCTAGCCGTGGCCAAGGGGCTGCGCGGCAGATTCACCCAGACGTGGAATACCTCATCGGGGAGCCTTGTCCATACAGTCAATCTAGCCTTCCCATTTGCGCCAGGTGATGATGTCTTCGGGAAGATGACGCAGCAGCAGCAGGAAGAGTTCTACCAGCGGCTGGGTCAGTTCATTTCAAACCTTGAACAAGCGCAAACCACAGGGAATGCGGCCTACCTGCGCAGGGCCTTCGGCGATCGCTTTCCTGTAGATTGAGCCACTCTCGCAGAGTGCAGCATGTACATGATGGATTCTGACTAGCAACCAACCTGTGATGCCGACGACACCAGACGAAGCAGAGATACCTGAGCTAATCGCAAAGGTGAAGGCAGGAGACCAGGCAGCTAAGGGAAGGCTGTTCCTGGCTATTAAGCCGCAGCTTGATGAATGGTGTGCTCAACTGGTCCAGCGCGGCCCCATCGGAATTGAGCGTCCGTCTGACATTGCTCAGGAGGTTGCTCTGCATGCGTTCGACAAGCTGTCAGAGTTTCGTGGATCCTCGGCAAAGGAGCTTTGGGGTTGGTTGCGGACGAGCCTGGAGCGGCGAATCTCTGGGGCAGTTCGTAAGTCTCGACGCAAGAAACGAGATACCGCGCGTTCTGAGGCCCTGCGTGATTCTCTGCTCGAAACTATGCCAGGAACGCAGCCAAGCCCCAGCCAAGAGTCCGTAGAGGCCGAACGGTGGCGACAGCTGCTCGGCCAAGTCTTCTACCTAAAGGATGAGCAGCGCGAGGTGGTAGTCAGCTGTCTCTTCAAGCGGCGTACTGTGCTGGAGGTAGCCGCAGAGAGGAGCTGCTCGCGGGCTACCGTCGTTGGCCTCTTGCAGCGAGCCGTGGAGAAATTACAGGGGAAGCTGGCCGACGATGAGAAGTCAGCTACGGATGAGCTTGATCCGGCCGGCAAGGCGCTGCTTGTCTACCTGGAGCGACGAGATCGCGGCGAACGGTTTGAGCGTGAAGCGTTCCTCGCAGAGCACAACGAGAGCCGCGTGCCGCTCACCGAGATGCTGGTCTGGCTAGACAGCATCGAAGCCAGCCGACCGCCAGCCGGCGGAGATGGGAGGTAGCCACCAATGCCTTCGCTGAAACCAGGAGACCAGCTCTCTGGCTTTCGCATCGAGGAGTTTGTCGAATCAGGAGCGACCAGCGAAGTGTATCGCGCTGTGGCCTGTGAGACAGGTTCGAGTGTAGCCATCAAACTCTTACATCCGGCCTGGGGATCGGTGGCGACGATTCGATCTCGTTTCGAGAACGAAGGACGGACACTCCTGGGGCTGCGGCACCCCAACATCGTGCGAGTGCTGGCAGTCGGCGAGGCCCCATCGAGTCAGCCGTTCTTGACTCTGGAGTGGATCCCCAACGACTTGAGGAAGCACTTACAGTCAAGTGGAGGCAGCATCGCAGAATCCGCAGTGCTGCGCCTCGCAGGCCAGGTAGCGGATGCTCTCTGCACCCTGCACTCCCGTGGCCTGATCCATCGAGATCTGAAACCTGCGAACATCCTGCTGACTTCCCATCACCTTCCCGAAGCCGAGGCCAAACTTGCAGACCTAGGTTTGGCCAAACACGTTCCGGCAGCCCTTGTCAGCCCGACTGACGCGCCGGTGTTGAACAGAGTATCGACAGCGCGAGGAACCCGCCTGGGGACATGGGAGTACATGGCTCCCGAGCTATGGATCGACGCAAAGAACGCCAGCTCCAAGTCGGATGTCTATGGTCTGGGCTGTCTCCTCTTCCATCTCCTGACAGGAAAGCCGCTGTACACCGTCTCTGACGAGCATTCACTAATGTTTCATCACCTGTTCGAGCCGCCGCCGCTGGAGCGTCTTGACTCCTGTACTTCCAGCGCACTCCTGAGCCTCATTGCTAGCATGCTCGCCAAGAAGGTCGATAGTCGTCCCTCGATGGCTGAGATCCAGCGCGAGCTGACGGCGATCGGCGTGCCGAGCTAAAAAGCTCGGCTCCCTCCGATCATCTGCGCGTCAAAAGGCATCTGTCTTCTGTAGAGGGCCTCCGGTTGCCCTCAGGATCAAGGAGAACAGATGGCTACGAGCGCCCAGATCAAGTGCATCCACAAGTCGAACCGCGCGAGCGCACATGAGCGAATTACGCACGTCGGCGGCACAAACCAGGACGGCAGTCATTGGAAGCTGACCCAGGAGCAGGCGATTCAGGGACTGAAGGAAGGCAAGTGGTCCTTCTTCGTCGAGCGCCCAGGTGGCCATCGCGTCGCCGTGGTTATCGCGCGTTCCGCTGCGGGGCATGAGTACCTTAAGACCGAGCCCGACGGCGAGCAGCCGAACAACCTTCTCGCGCTCCCTGAGTGCGGCCGGTAGTCACGGCGAGCCAAGCCCTTCGAGTGGCGCGGTTCGGAGCCGGCCAATCCGGCAAGGGAGTAGCTCATGGGGGAATCGGAAGCGTCTGTGGCTTTGCCGCCTTCGGTCAACTTCCATCTCTGGGAGCCGTGCAACATGCGTTGCCGGTTCTGCTTCGCGACCTTTCAGGACGTCAAGCAGACCATTCTACCGCGCGGACATTTGCCGCGTGACCAGGCGCTTGCTGTGGTTGAGCAGCTTGCGGCGGCGGGCTTCGACAAGATCACCTTCGCCGGGGGCGAACCGACGCTGTGCCCGTGGCTGGGCGAGCTGATCGAGCTGGCCAAGCAGCGGGGGCTTGTGACCATGCTGGTGACGAACGGCTCGCGCCTGCTCGTGCCGGGGTGGCTCAACACAAATGGCGCGCTCCTTGATTGGGTCGTCCTCAGCATCGACAGCGCCGACCCGCGCACGCACGAGCGACTGGGGCGTAGCATCGTCGGTCAGGCTGGACGTGCCCTCGCCGTGGATCACTACCTGGCAATCGCCGCCGAGCTGCGCCGCCGCAACGTGCGGCTCAAGGTCAACACGGTAGTAACTGCGGAGAACGCGGACGAGGACATGGGGGACTTGCTGTTCGCGCTCCGACCCGAGCGATGGAAGGTGCTGCAAGTCCTGCCGATCGGCGGGCAGAACGACGGCAAGGTCGAGTCACTGCTCATCGACGAGCCGACCTTCCGCCGCTACTGCGCTCGCCATCAGCGAGTCACCGACGCCGGCATCGCGATAGTACCCGAAGACAACGAGGACATGACCGGCAGCTACGCCATGGTCGATCCGGCTGGGCGCTTCTTCGACAACAGTGCCGGCCACTACCGATACAGCCGCCCGATCCTCGATGCGGGCCTCGCCGAAGCCTGGCAAGACATCCGCTTCGACACACAGCGCTTCGAAGAGCGAGGCGGTGTCTATGACTGGCGTGCTCCCGCAGACCAAGACTTGGTTCGGCTCCGCTTGCCGCGCTGACTTAAAGCATCCGCAGACGACCGAGCCGGTCCATGCGGGACCGAACTCTTGGACCTGCATCACTCCGCTTAGTGCGGCAACGTACCGTGCGTGCAAAAACTGCTCGCCGATGGTGTCGATCCCAAACAACCGGCACCATCGAATGAGCGTTCGATCAGCGCCGCCTCACAACCCACGCCGCTCAACTGCTCGATCATTGCGCGAGCGCTCACTTCGCAGCATGCCCAGGTGTTGCGCTTGCTTCCTGCTGCTGGTGCCCACGTCGATGCAACCCACATCGCCGACGGGATTATCGACAGCCTACCGGATTATGTGCTGAATCGTGCCGTTCACGAACTTCTGCAAGACGCCACACCTCGCCTGAGGTTGGAGCTGCTACGTCCCGCGCCCTAGAGCATCACCGTCGCGATGGCGCGCTGACGTGAACGCTCAGCGGTAGATGAACGAGTACCACCGCTTCTCGAAGTTTCGTTCTTGATAGAGGTCGGGGTAGCAGGCTCGTAGCAATGCACGCGCCGACTCCGTCAGAGATCGGTCACCAAACCCATAGACCTGCGCTTTGCGATCGTGCGGTTGCACGCGCAGCTCGTTTGCCGACAAGCAGCGCCGCAGCTCGACGAAGGCCAACTCTTGGACTGGATATCGACGCCACGAAGCGTCCCCTGGATCTTCGATGACCCGTGCGCTGTCCCAGTCTGCGGGGCGTGCGTACGGGTCCACGGGCAGATCGACGCCCACGCCGCCGCCGATTCCCGCCATGACACCCGACTTGATCGATAGGCCGATCCCCAGCGGTCGCGCGAGCAGCATGTCGCGCCCCACCAGCAGCTCCCAATTCTTCAGACCTCCGTTTGAAAACAGGGGACCGATACTGCCCAGCACGCGCCACGTCCGCATTATCGACGCTTCAGTTTGCGCTGGCTCCGGCACTTTCTTCATCATCGCGGCCCGCAGTTGTACCAAAAGGCCAAATCCCATGGCCAATGTTCGCCCCGGTCCATTTCGGGGCCAGATCCTGCACGGCTCGCTGTAGTACTTGCGGGCCGTGAACGGCGGCGACCTCTTCCAAGAGGTCCATCAGGCTGGATTCGCTCGGCGGCTCAACGGCGTCGACCGGCTCGGGCTGTTCGCCGATGGCTTTGAATAGCCGGATGCGCGTCGCGTTGAGTGCGTCGTGGAAGACCTGACCGAACCGATCGCCGGCTGCTGGTCGCTGGCCTCGCAAAAGAGTGGTCAGTTCGGTGCCAAACGCTCGCAGTGCTTGCTTGTCTTTCTGCTGGGGTGCCGCGGCAGCATCCCTCTGATCGAGCCATGCACGAAATCGTTCATCGAAGCGTTCGCTTGCTTGCAGCAAGCTACGAGTACAAGCAGAGTGCTTCTCTTCTGCGTTTCCGGTCACAAGCGATTGCGACATGAATGCCAACGTCGAAGTCGCTGCGGCCACCCGCCTCAGCGCCTTCCACTCGGACCGAATGGAAGACCGCGGAGGATCAACCTTCTTTGCACATGACGAGCACTCCAGCCATTTGCCGATGTGCGACCACAGCTCGCCAGACGAGAGCTGGGCAAGCTCCAGCTGCGTGGGGGCAGACACGTTGCTTTCAACCAGCTGCGTCAGCAACTGAAAGGAGTCGCGCAAGGAGTGGACCCGCGGCGCGGCTTTCGGTGTCACTTCCTCGACGGTGCTTGGCTTTTCTTGCACATCGGAAGGCGCTTCACTCGGTCGCAGTTCCTGGTTTGCCGCTGCTGCTTCCGCCTTTTTCTTGCGCCGGTGCCGCGTCAGCAAATACAGCCCAGCACCGAGCGCAACGACGGGACCCCAGTCATTGATGAAGGTCCGTACCGAGTCCTTTTTGTGAAGTAGCCTAAGTTCCCGAATCTTGTCGCGCGCCCGGCGCTTGAACTCCTGCAGCGCCTTCCTTGTTCGTCGGTGCTCGCGCTCTGCGCGTGCGAGCTTTTCTTCCAGCTCCTGCACCTGACGACGTAGCTGCATGACCAGCTGAGTCTGGTATCTGCTCTCCACCTGCTGCGCAGAGATCTCGGCGTCCGGCTCGCCCAGAAAGAAATGCAGGAAGGGGGCTGCCGCCCGTTCCAGCGGGGACACTTCCTCGCCCTGCTGATCAATCCAGATGATGCGGTACGTCTGACCCGACAGCAGACGCCGGTCACTCGGGGCTTCAAACGGCATCAAGTTCCAAGCCCCTTCTTCCGGCACCATCACGGGCTCGCTGCTCTCTGGGATGACACCGAGCACCAAGCGATAGCGAAACGCCTGCGGTGGCACCTGACTAAGCACCTGCTGCTCGATTGCGACACGCGGCCGCTTCCCGCGACCCGTTGCAGCCGTAAGCAGCTCGGCACGCTTGCTGGAACGGGTCGCATCCCCGTCGGCATCCTGATCGCCAACCCCTTCCCGACGGGCAGCAGTGCGCAACCGCAGCCGATACGCCTGCGAACGACAATTTACGCTGCAATATTGAGCATCTGCACGGATCGCCACGAAATCTTTCTTACAAACAGGGCACTTCATAGGAGCGATCGTACCGACGGAAAACACCGTCTGTAAAGCCCGCCAAAATTCCATCGAAAGATCAGCAGGTTGGCGGCCCCGAGATCGCACTGGCACTGCTTGACTAGCCCGATCTGTGGTGAGCACTTCGACTTCATCCTGCTGTGCGCAGGACACGGGGCCGTTGCGTTGAATTGCCGCCGAAAAAGCGCAGCGAATCTGCGCAGGTGGAGCGATTTCGGCTTGGGCCAAGCGGTCGAGATGCAGATTGGGCAGTACGAACACGCAACGCACGCAACGACTGGCTGGGCAAGTGATCCGTGCGTTACATCCAGGTCGCGGAGGGTGGGGCGATGGGCCGAAGCCAAGAGGCCAGCGGCTCGGCTGCTGGGGGGCTACGTGCCGGATAGAGGGCTGCGCTGACGCTGGCCGACCCCGCGATGTCGTCGTTGGTAGTGGGGCAACCAGCTGTTGTGGGCGCAGGCGCGCGACTGCACGCACCGCAGAGTGCTGGGCCACGAACTGCCAGCATCCATCTGGCTCTCGTTGCCAGGAGCGCTGGTACTGGCGATACAGCCGCTGCTTCGCATTGTAATCGCGACGTGGACACGGCGGAGAGGCGAACCATCACTGGTCGCTCGCATTGGTGCCGGCCTGGCCTGCGGTGTGTCGGCCTACTTGTTCATGTTCGTTGCGGCCTGGACGCACGCAGCCCACCGTGCGCCAGTCAGCTCAATGTGGCTGCTCGTCTGCTTCATCGCGCTCGCGGTCGGTGAGCTTCTGGTCTATCCGCTGAGCATGGCGCTGGTGGCGCGAATCGCACCGCCGCATACGAGCACGATCGCGATGAGTCTGTTTCTGGTGTCGCTGGCAGGCGGGCAGTGGCTGGCAGGCGAAGTCGCGGCGCAGTGGGCGACGTGGCCGCATGCTCGGCTGTTCGTGACGCTGGCGGGCCATGCGTTGTCGGCGCTAGGGGCGCTGGTACTTGCTCACCGCAGCATCGAGCGAGCCATCCGCGCTCGATGCGCCTGACGCGCTAAGGTCCGTTTCCAGACGTTTCTGTCCTTGGCCGAGCTGCTACTCGCTCCCATGAGTCTGTCGCTCATCACCCAGCTTGCGCCGCCCGGTAAGTCTGTGCGCATGGTCGGGTTGTGGTTGGCAGCGACCGCTTCGGGCAATGCGCTTGCCGGCGCACTCGGGCTCCTCTGGGGGAGCTGGCCAAATCATCGCTACTTCGCGCTCCTCGTCATCAGCTCCATCGGGGCAGCGCTCGTGCTGCTGATCAAGCAGCGGTCGCTCGACCGGACACTTGGCCAGACGGCTACCGTCGCGTAGGCCAGGCTGGAGCCATCGGCTCCCCCCAACAGTCGTACAGCACCGCCATCTGCGATCGTCCTCTGTTCTAGCGTCGGGACGCGGAGTTGAAATCATCCGAGAGGTTCCGGGTAGCGACGGTCAGATGTCGAAACCGAGCATGGAAGCTGGCACAAGACCTGGCCGCAACGATGTATGGAAAACTGCACCGAGAGCTGCACCGAAAACCGCCCCGAAACCTGGCTGCAAAACTGTGAGGAAAACGGCAGGGATTCTGGCATCGCGATCCTTCAAGTTCTGCTTTCGTTCCGGGGACAGGCGTGCTCGTCGCACGCCGCAGTCCGCACCGCAGTCCTCACAGTTTTGCAGCCAGCGTTCCATCCAGTCTTGGTCACAACTTTCCACGTAGCTTCGCTTCTCGACTTGCAGCCTGGCGGCAACCCCAAGCTCTGCCCGATGGGTCATCCCCAGTGACATCCACGTCCAACGGAAGGACCCCAAATCCCAGCGTGAGCATTTTGTAGTCCCCCAAAAAGCTCACTCGTCGCCGTCCCGTCTTAGGGAATAGGACGAAATCGTTGTGCCATGCTGCGGTATAGGCTTGGTAACTTCAAGAGTCTATTCTGGTAATTCTGCTGTGCGAAATAATCGCTCTTGAATTCGATTGGTTACTTGCTCAAATATATCTCTTAAAAACGGCAATATCTCAAGCTCGGATTTGATACTGCATTCTAGCAAGACTTCCTTTGTAGGAAGCCCGCACTTCTGCGAATCTGCTCGTTGCCGCAGTACTTTAAAAATAGAAGCACCTTGATACGCAAGTCCCATCAGCATCTCAAACTCAGAAATAGTCATAATAGAAGGCGGCATAACATTACGCGGCCGAAATAGGCTTTCTTGCTTACACCTCATTCGTATCCACTTGTAAAGGATTTCATTATCTCCCAAGTCATCAAAAGTAACTAATACCGGAAAGAGTTTTTGATTGGCATGAATTTCAGCACTCTCTCCATTGCGGATTCTGTCAATGGTTGCGTTAAGCAGACGAAACGCACCGCCGCGCGTCTCTTGCCGAGAGCCAGTAGGGACGCTAGTTTTATCCGAAAATAGAAACTCATTATACCAACTGATAGCCTCCGATCTCGAAAGGGCACGCTTGATACTTTTCTCTCTAATCAGAGAAGATTTAACAGAAAATAGCGCAACATTGCGTCCTTCCATAAGGATTACATCTTCAATTTCATCATGCGAACCTACATCGTGAGAAAGAATAAGTCTTCCGCGAAATCGATCTCCTTTCGATGCCTCAGTAGCTACTCTTCGCGCCCATAACTCCAACATCTTGCCAAATGTATAAAACCAAAGGAGCGGTTCTTTAGGGAATAATTTCTTCGCTGCACTTAAACCTGCCGCCCATATTCCTGTACTTAGCTGCTGTCGTGCAACAGTTGGAGAAGCCGCATATATCAAGTCGTCTTCGATCTCAATAAATGGCTTTTTGTAAAACAGAATAGGCGCATGTGGCAAGCCGTCACTAGTTCGATGTGGATGGATTTCTTCGCGCGCTTCGGTACGGCTGGAAGTCAAATTTCGAAAGAAGGTGTGCGCCACACTAGGTGATCTATCAGAGCCTTGCAGTAACTTGGTATGGCTAAACCACTCTTTGGGCTTGACATTGGGATTATTTCGCCTTCCGTGCTCATTGATCTGGCCCCAACCCTCAGCCATAAGAACAGCGGGACCGATAACGATATGAAAAAACTCCTCAAATGGCATACCAAATGCTTCGTTTTGTAATTCACTCCACCGCTCGATAAGCTTAGATTTGAGCGGTTTCTCATTCAAAATCATATACATTCTAATGAAATCACGTAACGAATCGCTGGAACGATTAAACCGTGATGATAACGCTAGTTCGGCCACCAATCGTTCTAGGTCCGTTAATGCAGAGCTATCTTGATCTTTCCACGAGTGTACATAATCGTTTGCTGCTAAACAATAAAAAGCTAGGAGCGTATCGGGAGGTTCTTCTCCATGCTCAGCTCCTTCTAATATGCAGAGCGCTTGCATAAAGTATATTAGCTGTTCATGATAAATTATGGAATCTGGATTTTGCCGAAAATAAGTTGATACTTGGGTCTCGATAGCTGCCTGTTGCGATGTTCGATTAGGATCATTACTTTGAAACGATGCCAAGATCTGATTGGAGTGTAATTTAACGAAGGACCCTAATAGATTCTCTTCAGCAGAGATAGCCGCTGCAATTCTTGCAAGTTTAACAAATGTTAAGGACCATTTATATTGCCGGATTACGCGAATGATTTCGCCCGGAGGCATAGGCTGGCCAACAATCGTAGATAGTGAAGTGAAAGGCTTCATCATGGCAGAATCCTTGAGCAGCTCAACTGCTCGAAGGGGTATCTTACCATCCGTCCCTTCGGAAGAAAATGCACACGGATTCTCGTCGGTGGCGAACACCTGGCATGGACCAGCGTGGAGGACCAGCCGTTCCTCACCGTCTCAATGAGCTGGCGAATTGCAGAGCATGCTGCGCATACCTGCGGTGGCTGGCACCGACTGATTTAGACCTAGACCGCCACCTCATCGATGGGCGTAGCTCGCAAGAGCTTCACGCCCGAACCCTCAGCTTCCATCACTGAGCCCTCGGTAACGATTCCAACTATTTCTGCATTGCCAGAGATCGTTATAGTGACTAACGGCCCACCACTAATTCCGCCCAGATCGATGCTTTTAGATGGTGGGTTCTCCTTAACTGTCTCAAATACTTTCTGTGCGAGAGGCCCTGTATTCTCAGATTGGATCGGATCTGCTTCGACCATCTCTAGCATCATATATGTTGATCCATCCGGTCGCGGCTTCAGGAGCACAATAACCGCTGGTAAGGCTGTCGCGCTGAGAATTTCGGCCCATTGACCGGTTGTCAACTGACCTCCAAGATGACCAAAATTTGGATGACCTATTGCAAGCATCTGATAGGGACTTTTCGTTTTCTCCCATCTATCGCGGATGTGTTGGATCAGACGCTTGCCATGGCGTAGATCAAACCACTTGGTGTTCGGATCTTGGCATAGCGATTCAGGGGCTCGAAGCACCGCAAGGTCGAGCTGTTCTGAAGACCAGAAAAGATCAGCCCTGCTGATGTAGAGTGTTTGCCGCGGAAAACTTGGCATCGACGGATGTCCAGCTCTGATAATCTCAAGACGCTCTGACAGCGCCAGCAAACCATCCACTACATGCTTTGCGGTTAACAAAAAATGAGCGCTGTCAGATTTGACGAAGACTACAGTCCCTTTAGTCAGGATGCGGCCTTGCTCTCCAGTAACAGCTAAACATCCATACTTAGGTACCATGCTGGCTAAAATAGGGAGCATCCTTGCCTTATATGCATCAGGACCTAGCTCGATTTCTACGTCGTCCATGCTGGCTATTATCCTCTGCCGATCGTTGATGCGAACCAATCCTGAACGGTGAACGTCGAGGCTCTACAGCCCCAGTTGCTCAAGCAGAGCGACAATGCGAGCGGCCTCCGTGACGATCTGAAAGGCGAACCTTCGGGCAACATCGAGCAGGTTGTATCGACCTCCCGAGTAACTTCGATCTCGCGGTCGGAGTGCAAAGATGGCGAGCGGCGCAACGGCAGCGTCGGCCTGCGCGCACCGTTCGACGAGGCGTTGGAGGCTAGCGACAAGATTCGGATCGGTTCCAATATCACCAAATACCGAGAGGATGAGGCCCTTGAGCTGGTCGGCGTTGTACCTCGCCGATAGGACATCAAGCTGGTGGTCGGGATCAGTCTCAGCCGGTGCAGGGTCGAGCGGGTGAAACTCTCCATGCTCGTCGAAGTCCCCTGTACGGGATGACAGGATGTTGACGCGCTGGGACAGATCCCGAATTCGCGTGACCTCCGATTTGAGCCAAGCCAGCTCTGATCGTCGTCGGCCGGCATCGAGAAATGCTTGGCGCACTTCCTCGTAGGACATCGGCTCGGTGCCCTTGTTCGTCCTCTTGGGGAACCACCAGCGATCTTCCTCGAAGACTCCGTGTGGCTTGGTTCTGCTCGATGGAACATGCACTACGTGAATCGCTCGGCCACCATCGATCATGAGCGGGCTATTCTTGAAGTCCCAAGCGACCGAAGGCTCGCAGGCACTCGGAAAGTTGCCGAACTCAACCGGAAAGTCCTGGGTCTTCGGAACACCAACAATGCGCTGCTCTGCCGGTAGCCTCTTATCATCCTTGACACCGTAGATGAGAAAGCCTCCCTCCACGTTGGCGAACGCGGCTATATCTCGTCGGAGCCGGCGCTTTCCAGCATCATCCTTCGGATTGGGAAGCATCTCCTTGAAGTCGAACCGGTCCGTCTCGAAGATGCCCTGCTCGACCAAGCGGTGGATGACTTCCAGAGTCCAACCGCCCAGCGTCTCTGGAATCATGGAAGTGCCTCGCTGCAAGACCGTTCGTGCGTCACCGATCGCTTTTAGCCTCGGTTGGACGAAGACGCTACTTCGAGGTGTTTCAGCGGTCAAGCTCGCAGGACCAGCGAAGAATCGGGAGACGATGCGCTAGGAAGTGCAAGGTAAGAGGAGCTGGGGGAAGAGCACCGCCGCTATTGAGCCGTGCTGGCGAGAGAAAGAAGCCTACACAGCGGTCGCCGTCGATTCGCGCAGTTCCGGCGTCGTCTGGCATGGGCTGCATACCGGCGTCGGAGAAAGAACACGAAATCGTTCTCCATCGGCTCGGCATTCAGCCAGCTCACTGCTGCCGGACCAGGGACCGACCGCGCCCTGCAACGCCAAAAATTAACCTGCTCGGCTGGCCAAAAAAATTGAGACGACCCGTGGCGAACGCCTTCCAAGCACCGTTGAGAGAAAACTGAGACAGCCGTCTTGCCAGCCCATTTTGTCTCAGTTTTCTCTCGATCTGGGCATCCAAGCCCGCATCGCACAAACGCCCACCACGGGATTTCGCACACTTGGCCGTCCGAGTTATCGGAAAACTGACTGAGAGAAAATTGAGACGCTGGTCACTTCGTTCGGAGCCGTGATTTTGTCTCAGTTTTTTTCTGGCACGCGTGACCATAACTCGTAAGACGTGACGGATGCAGCCGTCTGCCCAATTCGGGCTCGGGCAGACTCGCTGGACTGCATGTTGTGACGGAACTGCGACGGTTCAGGGGGAGGAAGCGACGGAGCGGGCAGCTACGACCACCACACGCGCGGGGCGCAGAAGCACTCCGTCGAGGCCGACGCCAACGTGAATCACATCGGCAACGCTGCCGGGTGGCAGCGCGGCGTTTTCTACGAGGGCGCTGGCTTCGTGTTCGTGCGGGTTGAAGGGGCTACCCAGCGGGTAGAGCAACACGACGCCCCGTCGTTCCAAGACCCCGACAAAGCAAGCGAATACCCACTCCACGGCTTCGCACAGCGAATCGATTCGCTGGGAACTGGCCGACCCGCGCAGAGCACGGACGCAGCGATAGAGATCGTCGAAGGCGGGCAGGATGTCATGGACCAACGTCCAGCGCAGCGCCGCCGGGGGCACTACGGCATCTGGGCTGCTCAGCAGCGCATCCAGCTTCGTGGTCGCCGCGCATAGATGCGCGTGAATGAGGTCCAGGCCCACGGCAAAGCCCGTCACGACCTCGCTCTCCCCACGCTGCGCCTGCGCCCGCGCGAAGCGCCGTACGAAGTCGAGCTGATGGGTTAGTAGCGCGATCCCATCCAGAAGTCTCTCGGGTACGCTGAGGGACGGGAATGTCGTTAACGCCGTCGGCGGCGGCGTGGGCTGTGCATCTGACGCCGGCGGGGGGCGCGACTCTCGCTCGGCGAGCATCTGCCGCAGCTGGCGCAGCTCGGCCTC
Organism: Myxococcales bacterium; assembly: GCA_016794505.1. Lineage (GTDB taxonomy): Bacteria > Myxococcota_A > Polyangia > Palsa-1104 > JAEUJZ01 > JAEUJZ01. Next base: position 797 of record JAEUJZ010000071.1, on the reverse strand, counting down.
GCGCTCCGCCAGATGGTGCCGCGTCTGCGCAAGCTCCCGTTCCAGGCCCTGATGCTTCGATACGCGGGCGCGCACTCGGTCCAGGTCGCGGCGCAGCGCCGACTCCTCGGCCTCGACGCGATGCGCCAGCGCAGCGAGGGTCGCGCCGATCTCTTTCAGTGCTGCTCGCGTCTGGCTGAGCACCGGGACTTCGCCGCTTGGGGTGCTGACCCACGACGGCAGCTCCGAAGTTCTCGCCGCGCGCAGCGGAGCCAAGCGCTCCGCGACACGCAGGTTGTAGGCCGTGGTCCGGCAGCTCGCAGAACAGTAACGCCGCGTCTTGGCTCGGGATTCTGGCAGGGGCTCACCGCAGCTCAGACAGACTGGGGCGATGGGGGCGAACGAGCGAGCATAGTCCGTCATAGACGCTCCTGGGCACTTCGGTTGAGCGTACCGTCAACGAGACCGTCAAGTCTGCGTCCATATGTCAGGGGCGCGAGATCCTTGGAGATTCCAACCTGCGAAAACCTCGGAGCCACATCAATCTCGTAACCCTGCGGATGCCGCCGTGGCGAGTACCTATGTAGCGGCGGGTGCCATGAGCGAATTTCCGAAGTTTCAAAACTGACTCAGTTTCAAAACTGACTCAGTTTCAAAACTGACTCAGTTTCAAAACTTGCCAATCGCCACCCCCATGGGGCCAGTGATCGCCAGGATCATGGGGCCAGGGGAGGACATCGAAGAAGTGTGAGGTCGTATACCAACGGCGTTTGACGAAGGGAAGGGGTTCGGAGGCTCCCCAGGGGGGAGCCGACGCT
>JAEUJZ010000069.1 GCA_016794505.1 Myxococcales bacterium | reverse complement strand
ACTGCCCGGTCCACAGGCCCAGCTGGTAGCCGCCTGCCTCGGGGGGCGCGGCTCGCATCAGCTCGCGATGAAAGACCGCGAACCACAGCTCGTGGGCCCCGATGATGCGGTCGGCGTCGAGCTTCCGTCGCAGCCGCTCGGCATGGCGCTCCAGCGTCAGCGCCTTGTTCTTGCACTTCTGGCCACAGTACTTCGCCGATAGGGCCCGCCTAGCGGGGATTGGTTCCCGACAGATCGCACAGCACAACGATTCGTACATCGAATTTGATCCCCCCAGAAAAGAATAGAACCGATCGAGACAAATCGGCGGCAAACATCGCAATTCATGGATTTTTATAGACATTTTAATACGGCAATCATGGATGGGTCTGAAGGCAGCTCCACGGCTCATCCTGTGGCGTCCGTGGAGCGGGTCTTGCGGGCGATTCGGATGCTGACCCTGCGCCTGCGTTGCGGCCATGTCCGCAGCCATGTCCGCAGCCATGCTCGGCCCGCATGTTGCAAGATTTATTCCGCAACAGATAGCTGAGGAATGGTGGAGAGATGACTCCAATTTTGGCGCGCGGCGAAAAATCGACAATGGCAGCGTTTGCGCTGCGGCAACGGCTGCGGTGTGCGCGCTGCGGCGCCTGTCGAGCAAGTCGCGGTCAGACCTGCCGCCCGGGCAGCGCCTGCGGCCTCGCAGTCGGCAGCGCACCGTGCGACGGAATCGGCCGCGGCCTAATCTGCGGGTTGAGCGACGGGCTGCCCAAAACGGCGGGCGGGGAGTGGCGGTGTAGGTGGGCTGGCCGGCGTCGCAGGGAAGCTGGCAGCGCTGCCTACGTTGGGCAGGCCATCGAGAGGTCCAGGGCCTGGGCTGGAAGGCTCAGAGAGGCCGCGGAAGCTGTTCACGAATGTGTAGATATCTTGAACGTCTGGGCCCGGAAAAGCAGTAGGCGGGCCATGACAGGTAGCCAAATAATCTTCAGGGGTTATAGACCAGAATCCGTCTCAGAGATGAGAGCTTAGGTAATCGCTTGGGCGAGAATGAAACTGCCTCTCTGACGACGAATAACACTGCCTCTCCATGTCTATAATTCAGCGATTCATGGACCAACGACACCGCCAAGGAGGACCGCTGCTAGTCGAAAAATCGAAGCCTCTTGGGAGTTTATAAAATAGACTTGACGATTGTCTATCAACCGGGTCAGCTATCGTTATGACACCAGAGCAGGCAGAGTCGGTTCCCGCGCAGACGGCGCGGCCCGCTCGACGTGTCATGGCAGGAGCGCAGACATCACGCGGGTCGGCGTGGCCATCGTCGCCCAGCGTGCTCTGCAAGCTTGTACCGTCCGTGTTTCCGATGCCTTCGGATGCGAGTACGCCGCCTCTCGCCGAGCCGGCAAGGCCGCATCCCAACCGTGCGAGTACGCCGCCTCCCGCCGAGTCGGCAAGGCCGCACGCCCCTGATGCGAGTACGCCGTCTCTGAGCGAGCCGGCAAGGCCGCATCCAACCCGTGCGAGTACGCCGCCTCCCGCAGAGCCGGCAAGGCCGCACGCTCCTGATGCGAGTACGCCGTCTCCGAGCGAGCCGGCAAGGCCGCATCCAACCCGTGCGAGTACGCCGCCTCCCGCCGAGCCGGCAAGGCCGCACCGCTCCCATGCGAGTACGTCGTTCGGCCGGACGACAAGGCCGCATTGGCGAGCTGCCTTCTGACTGCACTTCGGACTTCGCCTTGACCGCGGCTGCCAATCGCCACCCCCATGGGGCCAGTGATCGCCAGGATCATGGGGCCAGGGGAGGACATCGAAGAAGTGTGAGGTCGTATACCAACGGCGTTTGACGAAGGGAAGGGGTTCGGAGGCTCCCCAGGGGGGAGCCGACGCT
>JAEUJZ010000031.1 GCA_016794505.1 Myxococcales bacterium | reverse complement strand
CCACGTCCAGATGCTCGCCACCGAGCGCACCCACCCCGTCTTCCTCCTCGACGAAGCCCACCTCCTGCACCAAGACACCCTCGACCACCTCCACATCCTGCTCAACTACGAATGGGACTCCCAACCCCTTCTGTCCCTGATTCTCGTCGGACTCCCCGAGCTCGCCGACCGGCTCGCCCTCCGCAAAAACCGCTCGCTCCTCTCACGCCTCCACTCCCGCCTCCGCATCGAGCCGCTCCTTCCCAGCGACACCGCAGAGTACCTCCGCCTCCGCCTAAGGCGCGCTGGCTGCGACCGCGACCTCTTCGACCCCGACGCCCTCGCACTCCTGCACCAAGCCACCCAAGGCGCCATGCGTGACCTCGACCGCCTCGCCACCCACGCCCTCCGTATCGCCGCCGCCAAAAAGCGCCGCCTCATCGACCGCGCCATCGTCTCCCAAGCCCTCTCCATCGACTCCCAAGACCCCGCCGAGTAGCCCCTCCTGGCCCACCCGCCCGCGCGATGGCCATCAACCCCCTGCGCCTACCCCTGCACGCCGCTGATGGCCATCCATGACCCTGCTGCGATGGCCATCACGCAGCGTGCGCGGCAACAGCCAACCAGCAAACGCCGTAGCCAATGATACCGTTGGAATCACCACACGGGTGATCGACAGCGCCAATCAAAGCGAGATGATCGAACGAATCAGACACTCAGCCGACGGCATGCTGGTCTCGTACATCACCTCGCGGACAGGCGCCGCGGGAGGTGGCAAGTTTCACCTCGATTATCGCATCGTGAGCACGAACCCCAAGAACAGCATCGTGCTCTTTGCCGCCTCAAAGGAGGTCCGCTATACCAGCAGCAGCGCGGACGAAGTGGATTACAACCGTGAAGACCTCAAGAAGTTGGCTGAAGAGATCTTCAACGTTTTTCCCAACCCCGATCGGACGCATAAGGCGCAAGTCGTTAGCATCGATGGCGATCGGATCACTATCGATATGGGCAAGGACCATCACGTCCTGCCTGGAATGCGTGGCTACGTCATCGCGATTGAGAACAAGATCCTGACCAGCAAAGGCTGCTGCGCCGAGCACATCAGCTACCTCGCCAAGTTCCAGGTGACGGAGGTGGAGCATAAGTACAGTACGGCCGTGATTATCGAAGCTCCCGAGGAGCAGCACGATATCCGAGTCGGAGATGCCGCCGTCTTCAAATGAGGCAGTCGTTCCTGCTCCGCCCCCCCGGGGTGGACGCTGCGGAATGGATGCTGGCTGCCGACCTAGCCTGAAGACCTAGGGGACAGCGGTCCGTTGCGGAGTTCGAGGAACCAGAGGTTTCCGGACTGGTCGCCGGCGACCAGTCGCGGCGCGGCGAACGCCAGACACGAGAACGGATTGTTTCCAAGTAGTACGCAGAGAGATCGGCCGCTGTCGAGGTCCCACACCCGCAGCGTGCGGTCTTCGGAAGCCGACACAGCGAGGTGCCCGTCCGGGCTGAACGCGCAGGCGTGGACGATGTTCGAGTGACCCTCCAGCTTATGCAGGACCTGGCCGCCATCAATGTCCCACGACCGCAGCGTTCGATCGGAGGAAGCGGACACCGCCCGCTGTCCGTCCTGGCTGATCGCGCATGTATGGATGCTGGCCGCGTGGCCCTGCAGCACATCGATGCATCGACCATCGTCGAGGTCCCATACCCGCAGCGTCTTGTCCGAGGAGGCGGACAGCGCCCGCTGTCCATCGGGGGTTATCGCGCAGTCGAGGACCATGGATCCATGGCCTCGCAGCACGTGCAGGCAACGCCCGCTGTCGAGATCCCACACCCGCAGCGTGTTGTCATTACACGTGGACACCGCGCGCGCCCCATCGGGGCTAATCGTGCATCGCCGCACGAACGCCGAGTGGCCTTCGAGCACATGCAAAGGCGCGCCGCTGTCGAGATCCCACACCCGCAGCGTATGATCGTGGGAGGCTGACAGCGCCCTGCGGCCATCTAGGCTCATCGCGCAGCTAACGACAGCCGCCGAGTGACCTTTCATCACGTGCAGGATGGCGCCGCTGTCGAGATCCCACACCCGCAGCGTACGGTCGTGGGAGGTGGACAGCGCCCTGCGGCCATCTAGGCTCATCGCGCAGCTAACGACAGGGGCCCAGTGGCCCTGCAGCACGTGCAGGGCGGCCCCACTGTCGAGATCCCACACTCGCAGTGTATGGTCGTGGGAGGCGGACAGGGCCCGTCGGCCATCTTGGCTGACCACACAGGCCTGGATCGGACCCGAGTGGCCTCGTGCCCCCTGCGGAGCAGAAGCGACATCTAGATCCCAAACCCGTAGTGTGCCATCGTCGGAGGCGGATAGCGCCCGCCGGCCATCCGGGCTGATTGCGCACGCCCCGACCGTGGACGAGTGCCCCTCCAGCACCGCCTGGCACTGGTCGCTCTCCAGGCTCCACGTCCGCAAGGTGCCATCGTCGGAGGCGGATAGCGCCCGCCGGCCATCCGGGCTGATCGCGCACGAATCGACCGGCTGCCGGTGCCCACGCAGCACGTGGAGGCACTGGCCGCTCTCCAGATCCCACGTCCGCAGCGTACAATCGGCGCTCGCGGATAGTGCCCGCTGCCCGTCAGGACTGATCACACAGAAGTGCACCCGTTTATCATGACCTCGAAGGAGTTGAACCTGACCGCCTTCGTGCAGGTTCCAGAGCCGCAGCGTGCCGTCGTCCGATGCCGAGAGCACGCGGCGATCGTCGGGGCTAATTGTGCATGCGTTGACCCGATCGGAGTGGCCCTGCAGTACGTGCAGGCAATGGCCGCTCTCCAGGTCCCAGACCCGCAGCGTATGGTCGTGGGAGGCGGATAGCGCTTTCCTGTCATCACTGCTGATTACGCAGCTAATGACCCGATCGGAGTGGCCCTGCAGGACATGCAGGCACCGGCCGCTCTCCAGGTCCCAGACCCGCAGCGTGTGGTCGTGGGAGGCGGATAGCGCCCGCCGCCCGTCTCCGCTGAGCGCGCATGCGTTGACCCCGTCGGAGTGTCCCTCCAGCACATGCAGGCACCGGCCGCTAACCAGATCCCAGACCCGCAGCGTGTGATCGTGGGAGGCGGACAGCACCCGTCGCCTATCCGGGTTGAAGACGCACGCCACGACGGCGCTTGAATGTCCTTGCAGCTCGTGCAGGGAATGTCCTCGAAGCAGATCCCAGACCCGCAGTGTCTCGTCCCCGGAAGCGGAAAGCGCCCGCCGCCCGTCCGGGCCGATCGCGCAAGCCGCGACATAGAACGTGTGGCCCTGGAGGACACGTTCAGCCGTCTCCTGTGATTGCAGCGGGTGGCGCAGCCAGAGTTGGGGGGCGTCTCCGTCGATGGTCAGCAGTGGCGCGAGGCACTCCGCCGACCAGCCTCGGCTGACCAGGCCATTATGGAGCAGCATCGGCAGCTCTTCTGGGATCGCCCGCAGCCAGTGAGACGCCGCACGCAGCGCGCGGACCACGCCGAGCAGCTCACTTCTCCTTTGCAGGTCCGGGCAGCGCCGTGCGGCCTGCTCGATGTCATCCTCCAGCGCCTGCTGGCCGACCTCCGACAATCGTGCCTGCAGGTATCGCGTGTCGAGACACAGCGCGTAGACCGTGTCCCACAATCCTGCGTCGGCGTGCTGAGAGACCGCGTGGCGCAGCGCATATCTGCGCCTGAAAGCGCCCTCGGCGGGCCAGCGGGCCAGCTGTTCGGCCAACGTCACGTGGTGCGCCCGCATCTGCTCTGCGCCGAGGTGCGCCGCGAGGAATCCCCGAAATGAGTCGTGGTAAGGTCGATAGGCGGCCTCGCCGTTGCCACGGTCCTGCGATGCCGCGCGCCACTCCGCCGGCTCCTCTAGTAGCACCGGCCTCGACGCCCGGAGCAGGGCCTCGCGGGCGTCGAGACCCCCGAGAAGTCCGTCCAGCACCGACAGCGGCAGCGCATCTCGCGCCGCGCACAGGAGCCCAAGCCCCCGCAGCACTCCCGAGCGCTCACGTCCCAACTGACTCAGGCCCTCCCAGACCTGGTGCAGGTAGCCATCGAGCCCTCGGGGCAAGAGCTCCACCCGTCGCGCGGATGATGCTGTGGCGCGAAGGCGTTCCGCCATCTTCACCGCGTAGAGCAGGTTCCCGGCGCCGCGCTCGAGCGCCTCCTCGATGAGCCACGCGTGCAGGGGCGGCTCGAAGCGCTGGCTGCTCCAGAAGGCGCGACAGGCAGAATCGTTGGACGCGGCCCAGCGGGGGCCGTCCAGGTCCATACGAACCAAACCGTCTCGGGCCTCCAGCCAGGGCAGACCCGGATAAGTCGGTCGCGAGGCACACAGCAGGAGGACGCCCGGCGGTAACGCGTAGGGGACAAACTGCGGCAGAGGGTTCCCCACACCCGCCGCCTCGTCGAGGCCGTCAATGAGGAGCAGCAGTCGACGACGCTCCGGAAGGAGCACCTGCGCCGAGACCCGGCCAAGGAGTTCGACAAGACGCTGCTCCGGCTCTGCATCGGCATCGCGCTGCGCCGGAAAAAGCCGTTCGATGCGCGCCGACAGGTTGCGCAGGACCAGCGCGGGTTGGTCCCAGTTCCTGTGCCCTCGCCGCAGGAAGTGGTGCGGCACGATGTCACCTGCGCGTTCGCGTCGACGGAGCCACTCCGAGAGTAGGGCGCTCTTACCGAAGCCCGGCCCCCCTGTGACTAGCACATAGCGCGGGTCGTCCTCCTCCAACATCCAGCGGTCGAGCTGCTCCAGTGCTTCGTCTCGCCCCTGGACCGTCCGGTGCCGCGAGCGCTCAGAGGAGAAATCGAAGATCTCCCGCTCCCGCTCCCGCTCCCGCGCCGGCGCCGCACCGATGTTGATTGACGTCGGAAGCAGGGCCCTGAGCCCGTGCACCACATCGAGCCAGGCCGCATCCTGATCGGGCCACAGAGAGACGGGCCTCCCAGTGGGCAGCGCCCTGAATGCTCCAAGGGCCGAGCCAGTCCAGTCGCAGGGCCGCACGATCACGGGAACCACATGGACCTCGCCTCCCCGGTGGCGAGCGAGCGCTGGTGCGACGAGACGATCGTACTCGTAAGAGAGCAGGTCTGCGCTGACCAGGAGCACGATGATGGCGGCGGACTGGAGGTGTGCGGCTACCTCCTCTTCGCGCACGATCCCCGCGGGGACCAAGCCCTCGTGCCACAGGCTGACGCCGCGCTCGCGCACGAACTGCGCTAGCTGCAGTTCCAGCGACTTGACGAAGGCCGCGTCCGCCTCCGCATGACAGCAGAAGATTTCTGCCGGGACTCTCATGTCCATGGCGCTCTTTGGGCGGTACTCCGCATATCAGGAGTCATCTTACACTTGCCCTGGGGCCGTTTCGGCCCGATCTGAGCGTGAGTGGCTCCCCCTTCCGACCTGCGCCCTCCTCGTTCTATCCACGGGCCTTGCACTGCTGCCCCACGGTGACGTGAGATCTACCCAATCTTCGCCTACCCCATGCACCACACCGCCGCCCGCAGAATGAGCATGGCTGGCTGGGGCGCGGTCTGAAGATAGGCTGACGAGCACGTCCAGAGTCAGCGCTTCGGTTGGGCTCTGCGGCGTTGTGAACATCTGGCCGCAATGGCAAGCCGCTCGCCCTCGCTGCCGTTGAGCACATCACGACCTGCAGCATCCAGACCCGGCGCCGCAGCCCGTGTGTTCAGGGGGCCTTCGTTGCCCGATCGCAGACCCAGTGCTGTCACGGCCAGGCACTCGAAAGAGCAGCGCCGGGGGCCATGTCAAGTGTCGCTGCCGCCAGCTATCGTCCACCAACCGAACTCATCCATGTGCTAGCGTCCGCCCACTTTCCTCTGCCCCTTGCCGCTGCGGTGACCAGCGGCCCTATCGCCATTGTTTCAGCCCCGGAGTTCGTGATGCCTTTCCTCGTTTCGTTTTTCCGTCGAGCGATCGCTCTATGCGCGCTTGCCCTCGCGCTGACCTTGCCGCGACCAGGCCTTGCGCAGTCGACGCTGGCATCCACGCAGCCAATACTGCCGCCTCACTACGCCGCGCAGATTCTTTCGCCAATCGAGCGCGCGGCCTTTCAGCATCGATCCGCTTTCGGCAGCCTATGTTCGCTGGCACCACTCGCCTGCGCTCTCATCGATCGTCCCTTCGCGCTGAACGCGAAGCTGGAGCTGTTCATTCGACCCAAGGCCCCCGACGGCAGCACATCGCTGCTGCTGCCGTTTGCGCTATCCGTTCCGATCTTGGGCCGAGCAGAAGTCGGCGCGGGCTCGTGCTTCGCTATGGCGTGGGCATCTTCAGTTAAGTCGTCGCCACTGCCACCGCCCGCAGCTTCGACACCGACGGGATTGTGCCCGATGTGGATCGCGGCCAAAGGCGTGATACTGCCGATTTTTCGCGATCCACATCGGCATCCCGCCATCGCCGCGGAATACCTGTTGGAGTACCAAGCGGGTCCGTTCGCCGGCCTGAATCAGCTCGGCTTGCCAGGGCCGCTGTCCAAGGTGAGCGTGATGTACCGCCATCCGCTCGGCGATCTGGAACTGTCCGGTGCAGCGACGGTGTTGCTCGATCACATCAGCCGAGCTGGGACGCTTCAGATCGGCGCGCACGCGGGGTATCGCGTGCCGTTTGGTGAGCACCTGTGGATCTTTGGTCAGGCGATCTTGCAGATGCCGTCATGGGGGCCGGTGCTGCTTGATTCAGAATTGGTCAATAAGGTTGACCTATCTCCTCCTGTGGCCGGCACGCTCGCGATCGGAGCGCAGCAGCGCGCTGACTTTGGATTCGGCGTCGGGCTGACGCTGATGCTCACCAAGTCCGATCTGGAAACGCGCGTCGATCTGCTGTTCCGCCTGCTGAGCTTCGAGGTCGGCCCGCACATCAAGCCGCTATTTCCACCGAAGCCAAAGCCGGAGCCTGTGCCAAACATCAATGTCGCGCTGCACCCGCAGGGGCCAAGCGCGTTGTGTCCACCGGGCATGCAGCCTGCGCCGCCGGCCATCGCCACTCCCGGTGCGCCACAGCCCACAGATGCTGTGCAGTGTGTGCCCATTCCTCCGCTGCCCAGGAAGTGCCCGCCGGGTCTCGTGCCCGCTCCCCCGCCCAGCCGCGAATGCGTGATGCCGCGACTCGCGCCGCCGAGCCCGCTGTGGGGTCATCCCTGCGAGTTTGTGCCGTTCGATGGCAGTCCTCATTTGCGCGTCGGCCGGATCGATCGCAGCGGCGAATACTGCGAGTGGGACGGCCTGCGCCTGCCGCTCGGCGCGATCATCGCGCCACCGCAGCCAGGCCGCGCGAATACCGAGCAAGCACCGCCCAAGTCGCCTCCGCAAGTGGGCGGGCCAGCGTCGCCCCCATTGGCCTCGGGGCCAGCGCCCAGCATCGGGCACACACGCCCAAGCCCACGTCCAGCCGTGTCGGCTCCGCAGCTCGTGGCGAGTCCGGCCAGCATCCCCGTACAGCCAGGGCTACCGACATCACCCGCGAATGCGTCCGTAGTCGCCCCGGCCCACGCAGCGCCACGAGCTGAGCACGCAGGCGATCACTACAATCCACAGACAGCGTCGATACCAGGCTCGCCGATCGCGTCGGGCTTCGTCGATCGCGGCAAGAAAGCCGCGGAGCACGTCGGCCAGCTTGCCCGTGTCGTGCGTGACCACGGCCTCGGCGCTGTCGTGCCCAGCAAACAGGACATCAAGACCTGGGCCAGCGACTTCAAGCACCAGTGCCTCGATCATGTGCAGGACTGCCTGGAGAAGAAGGCCCACGAAGCCGCCGATGAGCTAAACGAGTTCCGCAAGAAATCCCCAGAGGACAAGCTGTACACCGTCGGCGGCTGGGGCTTCGACGCTGCCGCCAGCGCTGCCGCCTCGGCTGTGGTCCCTGGTGCCGGCGCTGTCTTCGGCGGAGTCGTGCGAACCGGCGAGAAGGCGGTCGGCAAAGCCATCGGGAAGAAGGTCATTCGCGAGGCTGAGGAGTCCATCATCGAGCATGTTGATGAAGCCGCTGCGCGTCGGCTGTTGCATGAAGCGGAGGAACGAGCGAAGAAAGAGGCAAAGAAGGCTGCGGAGCGAGCGGAGCGTGAGGCAGCCGAAAGGGCGGCGAAGGAAACTGAGGCCCTAGCCACAAAGCGGGTCCAACCCGCCCAGGGGAGCCCAGGATCGTACACGCCCGACCGAACTCTGCCGACCGACAAGCGCGGCGTTCCCATCCCAGATTCGCCAGATCCGCACAGCCAGCTCGGCCGCTCCAAACCAAAGTACGGCTCCGAGCCGCAGGCCAGGGAATGGCAGCACGGGTCTAATGGTAGTCTGCAGCCGCAGCGCGACATCGACTTCACGGATCATGGCACGCCCAGCATTCACCCCAAGCCGCATCAGCACCGCTTGACCCCCAACAACCCTGAGCTTGCGCCGCAGGGAGGATTTAGGCGCGGCCCGCCGGAGTCACTATGAGTAGATACTGGATACTGGATCGGGAAGATACGCCCCAAGGGCTCCCGCTAGGCAGGTTGCTGGCCAGGATTCGCGAAGTGACCGGAGGGGCAAACGGCGTGGTGCAGCTCCGACGCTCGCAAGGCTACGGCGAACAAGTCTGTCAGTGGGATTCCCTTCTGGACCAAGCGGACGAAGTCACGGTTGCAGCGGAGGACTTGGCGCGTATCAGCGAGGGCACAGACGAGTGGTTCTATGACCTCGATGCGCGTTTCGATGCGCCCGGCGCATCCATCGCCTTCGGGGTTCACGACAGCAGCGCCTTGTTCGTGGACGCCCCCGCGACGATGATCGACCGGGTCACGGCGCCTTTCAGAGACGTGCAACCCGCGTCCCTCGTGGTTGGCACACCCTCCGCGCAGAAGGGCAAATCAGAAGGCCCGAGCTAGGCGCCCTTGCTGCAGGCGTACTGGTTGCCGCATCGCAGGTGAAGCCAATCAATTATGATCTTGCTGCGAGTGTGGCCCGCAGGACCGCAAGGGCTGGGTCATGCAAAGCCCAGGGCCGCGAGTCACTCGACTCTGCAAAGCGTCCGCGCGCAGTGTGAATCCCAATACCACCGTCCAAAACGGGACGCGACACAAGCTGATAGCCGGGCACAGTCGGCAGCGAGCAGTGCACGGCGTGGTGGTTGCCAACAGACGGCCTTGCATACGACCCGATGGCGAGAGATGCGCTGTCGAGGCCCCTGGCTCGGCAGTGTCGCTTCCTGCTCCCCAAAGTGACCAAGATCGCGAACGGGAGCTCCGGCGTCATGGACCGAAATGCGGCGAGCAGACGAACAGCCGTCTTCTACGACTGCAACCGTCACGCGAACGACCGAACGCGAAGCTCAGACCTGGCATGTCGGTGGCGTGTGCGTTGTCAGCTCTGTGGTCAGCGCCGCGGACAACTCTGATGCCGATTCTGTCGCCGGCTGCGACGTCGAGTCTATGGCCACATGCGACGCCAATTGGGCTGCCACTTGCGCTGCCATTTGCGCTGCACAATCGCGGCCATTGTCGAATTTTCAGGAGCGCGAAAAAGTTCAAGTAAGTCCGCGAGAACGCTCTCAGTTCCGGCTGGGTGCGAATCTTGCTGAGCACCCGTCGAGCATGGCAGCGCAAATGGCCACCCAAATGGCCACCCAAATGGCCGAGGAAATAGCGGAGGAGTTGGCCATGGAAACGGCCACAGAGGTGGCGGAGGAGATGGCCGCACAACTGGCAATGCAAAGGGCGGTAGCCGTGACGCAGCCGTGACGTTGGGGTCGTCACGACGTTACGGAGTTGGCCAGGCCGCGAACGGGAATACTCTGCGCTCGCTGGAGCTGGCGTTACCGACACGCAGGTCAGCGACTTACGCTGACGCGGACATGCCCTTTGTGTGACGTGCATAGGCGAACGCGAAACCAATCACGGCCAGTTCCGCAGGCTGTCGAGACGTCCCGATCGCTGCCAGCCCCGCTACCACCAACGCGCCGCTTCTGATGCTGGCATCGTAGCGGGTCGCGAGGCCGTTTACGCAACGATCACCGCAACCGTCGCAGCCAGCATCACGAAGTGGACACGCGTAACGGCGCGACCCCCCCAACGCGACGCGAACGCGAACGCGAACGCGAACGCCAGCAGCCCCAGCCAGTACGGCAGCCGCACAGCAGCCGCGCGGCATCTGCACGGTATCCACGCCGTAGCCGCGCCGTAGCCGCGCCGTAGCCAGAACACAGCCGGACCGTAGCCGGAACTCAGCCAAGCGGAACTCGACGATCGGAGTTCAACAGAATCAGGACGTTGGGATAGCCCTATCGATCGAATCAGGTGCGGCTATGTTCCGGTTGCTGCGCGGCTACAGTCCGGCTGCTGTTCGGCTACAGTCCGGCTATGTTCCGGCTGTGTTCCGGCTACGGTCTGGATCGTTGTCGGCTAGCTTCTGCGTGCAGTGCATCTGACCGATGGACTGCGTCACGGCTACGAACGCGAACGGGCAGATCGTTGTCATCGGAATGAGCGGATCGCTGGTGAACCGCCAGCTATCCCACCGTCGTGGGTGCAGTGCTGCCGTCGTCCGTGGCCACAGCATCTGAGCTCTTCTCGACCTCTGGCTTCCGGCTCCAGAGTCCAAGCTGCATCAAGGTCAGGAGTCTCGCATCGCTGAAGAGCTGATGGATCTGCCTACGCACCTTCGGGGGCAGCTCCAACCTTGGTTGAGGGGGCAGCGGCTGGCCCGTCTGCAGCGCCTCGATCCGCTTCACTGCATACGCTGCGTAGGAGCGTCGCTCGGAGTTGTTTAGGATCGATGTGATGCGCCTGGCCTCGACGTCGGTCAGCGATACGAACGGAGGCGGCAGGCGATACATCGCGTCCGGTCCCTGCATGTAGCAACCCAGCCATGCGCTGCGTAATTCGAGGACCGCGCGACTTAGCCGCGGATCACAGGCTACAGCCTGGATGCGCCCTTGATCGTCAGGGTGAAGGTTGAACTCAGGCCGGGTCGGTGCGAGTTTGCCGATTGCGCGGGCATGGAAGCACTCCACTTCATGCATGAACACTGCGCACTTTTCGGTGTGCATGACGATCCCGGTCAACTCCCTGACTTCCGCCTCCGTTAGCGGAGGGGAGCACCGGGGAATGCAGGAGGCTCCCGCTTGTGCAGCTTCCAGCGGAGCCTGGGCTGCCGCCCACGTCGCCTCCGCAACCTGAATCATCCTCTGCCCAAGCTGCACCGTGACCATGGGGGAACTCGATGGTTCATCGTCGCTGCGCGGCTCGGGCGAAAGAGGGTTCGGAGACGCCGCATCCTCACGCGTGGTCGAGGACGTCGGCAGCTCGACACTCGAAGATGCCGGAGTTGGCGCCACCGCATGAGCATCCTGCGCTGGCGAGAGCGTGGCTACGACATCTCCCGGCACCTGCGTCGGAGTCACCTCTGCATCGTTCGTCATCGCCGGAGTCGTCGATGCCTGCGGCTGCATATCGGCTGCACTGGTTCCTGAGTCCGCAGCTGCTGTCACATCCACGAGGGCCGCAAGAGGCTCAGCGTCTCTAAGCGTCTCGTCATCATGAACAACTGGGTCTTGCTCCGTCGAGGCCGCCAGCTGCTCATGCTCGCTCGGCTCTACGCGTGGCGATTCGCCAGGAACCTCGATCGCGGCACGATGCTCTGCGAGATCTCTGTGATTCGGCGCTGCTTGCTTCCTCTTCAGGTGACCGCGTCCTGATCTTGGCGAAACGGATTTGACGACGCGTGCATTATCTGGTGGTCCCAGAAAAAATCGCAGCGCTGGCAGGTGGCGATTCCCAACAGGAGGAACCAGCGCGCCCTGCGCATCCACCCACAGCAGTCGATACAGCTTCCCAGCTCGCAGCCGAATATCGTCGGGCAGCTGGAACGGTCGCAGGCGCCAGAACGACGGCGAGCCCATCACGTGGGGGTCCGGCACGACGCGCGGCGCATCCCACTCATTGCGCCCAGGCAGCACCACGCGATAGCCGACCGCGCCATCCGGGGCCTGACCAAGTACCTGCGCATCGAAGGCGACACGCCACCCCATGCGGTGAGGACGTTCGGGTTCATGCGCACGCTCGCTCGTTCCGTGCGGATACGCGTTGCGTGGCGTGCGTGCATGCAAGCGCGCAGTCCGAGGAGTCTTTTCAGAAACCTGACCATCACCGCCACCTGACTGCGTGGCCCTGCGCTGCCGTTCGCGATACGCCGCCGATCGACATGCTGCGCTGCAATACTTGGTCCCCCTCGGCGCACCCACCCGAAGCTGTCGTTCGCACTGGCGACACTGCATACCCATTTTTCGGGTTCCGGCGTGACGCGGTTTCTTGGGCATTCACAACGATCCGGAATGACTCTGTTTTCTGCTGAACGCGAACGCGAACGCGTCGCGTAGGGCGTGATGTTCGCGATGCTGCGTGGATGTGCTCCGTCACGCCGAGAAACGCCTGGCCATTCGATCCACCCTTTTGGTGGATGTTTTCTGTGGCGTGTGGTCGTTCGCCAAGATTGGGCCTCTTACTGCTGCTCTGGTTGGCATTTCTGATGGCACATTGGCCGCAAGAAACAACACTCATAGCAAGATGTTTGCCAAATGAAAGGTATTTGCATTCGCATAGATAGCCAATCGATCTGAAATAGGCCGTCCTCGACGATGCCAGTAGGAATGCCAACCAAAACGCCAGCAAGCATGGCAGCAGAGTGAACCGTGGGTCTGGCAACACCGGTCCTCCTATCGGCGACCGCTACAATGCCAGCAGATACATCAACATAAGCGGCGCTGGCGGAGGTGCAAATGGAGCAGTTTGCAGCTCAATCTCACGTCCTCAGAATCCGACTCGGCCTGCCGCTTCCGCCCCTGCCAGGGACTTCGCAGAGGCCGCGTGAGAGCAAAGCGTGGCCAGCGCTTGGCCGCGACGGGAAACCGTGGGCAGCGACGCAGCTAGCGTGCGAGTGGGTGCAGCCGGGAGGAGGGCCGACGACAGCCGATGCATCGCCCAAGAGTCGCCAGGCCGCCACCCGGCGATTCGCGGTACCCTATGCGGGTTTAGGATGTTCTAGATGGCTTGCCGGGGGGACCGGCGCTGCGATCACCGCCCAGCGGCGTTCGCGAAACGGAGGCAGGGACGGATGCGTGACGATTCTTTGACGGTTAATACTGAAGCCGAGGTGCTGGTGTTGGATGGCGTTTGGCTGCGCCGCGAACGCGAACGGATCGCGATTGGGCGGCGGCAGGTCGCAGAACGATTGGGTGTGCCCGAGAGCCAGGTGATCCGCGTCGAGATGAACAAGCGGCCCATTCCGCCGGGCTGGTTCGCTGGGCTGGCGGCGCTGGGCTTTCCAATTCCGGAGGAGGCCCCTCCCCAGACCTCAAGGCAGCGCTAGCAGACGCAGTGCCCCCCCCCCAGCCCTTGTGGATGCACCGCCGCCGGTCGAGCCAGCCAGCATGGCGGAGGCCATAAGCCGCAGTTCCGATCAGCTCCGCGGTCTCTGCTGCGGGCGCGTGCGCGATAGAAGTCGCGCCACGCTCGCCGCCGCCCCCAGAAGTTGCCTCCGAACCGGCAGCAGAGCGGAGTGTCGCGGCCCCGCAGACTGCTGCGCTCCCATCCTCACCGAGCGCAGAACCACCCCTCTCATCCAGCTTCGCACCCAGCGCCGCGCTTTTGCCAAGCGATTCACCTGAGCGTGCTGAGCCCCCCGCGGCAACCCAGCCCAGAGCTAAGCCCCCGCGCCGGTACAGCGCCTAGCGATGCGGTCTGGACGGTCGAGTCACCTGGGGTCGCCACATCCCCCGCCTCGCCGCGTCGGCGTCCCCCCACGGCCATTCCAGATTCAACGCCGCTGCGGGGGCGATGGCTGCGAGCGCAGCGCCAGGCATGTGATGTTTCTTTGAAGCGCCTCTGCCTCGCCCTCGACATTCCCAAGACCAGCCTGCCTCACCTGGAACGGAACGATCTGCCGATCCCGTCTGCGTGGCTGCCCAACTTGCGGAGCTTGGGCTACTGCCCGACGGCAGCTCGGAGCGATTGGCCGCATCACCACCGGCCGCTGTGCGCTACACGGGGCGTTGGCTTCGACGCGAGCGCAAGAGTCGATGCATGCTGCACATCGCCATCGCGCCCGCGCTGCACGTCGCGAGCGCGTCGCTAGAAATCATCGAGGCGCGCGACTGGCCGTTGCCTCCAGAGTGGCTGCCGACTCTGCATCGCTTGGGTCTGCCGGTGTCGGAGGCAGCAGCTGCGCGCTTGGCCCTGGCCACACCCAGCACAGAGGCCACGCCGCCCGAATACACGCCCAAAGCTCCAAAGCGACGAGTGGCTCGCGCCACGCACTCGCCCAACAGCAAGCCAGTGACCACGTCGCAAGGCACATCAACAAGCAAGTCGCTGACGGGAGCGTGGCTGCGCCAGTTTCGTCTGCAGCGGAGCATCAAGCAGGTGTGGCTTAGCCCGCAGCTCAACGTGAAGCAGACCAAGCTGTGGCGCTGCGAGTCCCAGAATCAGACGCTGCCGCCCGGCTGGCTGCCTACTCTGCGCCGGCTGGGCTTCCTGACTCCGAGCACAAAGAAGGCTGATCCCTCGACCGCAGTGTCTCCGGTGCAGGCGATCCAACGTGGCACGAAGAAGGCGGCGCGCGCAGGGACCGGCCAGACGATCGATGGCCGATGGCTCAAGGCCGAGCGCGATCGGCTGGGGCTCAGCGTTCACGCCTTAACCCAGGCGCGGCATGTGGCGCACACAACGTATGCGCGATTTGAAACGCCAGATGTCGTGCTGCCGCGATCCTGGTGGCCCACTCTGCGCCAGGTCGGGCTGCGCGTGCCGGCCACGCTGTCCGTGCCGAACACCCGCCCGACGCCCGCGTCGGGATCGCCGGACGGCGCATGGCTCGCGAAGGAACGCAAGAGGCTGGCCATCAGCGAATACGATGCCTGCTATGCGCTGCGCAGTAAGGCTATGCATCTTGGTGCTCCATTGTTAGGTCGATGTTCAGGATGAGTCCGTCACGTAGTTGTTGCAGACGGGCGAAGGTGTCTGGGGTGTCGGGGAAGAGGTAGCGGCCGGTTGTGGGATCGCGGTCGATCTTGATCACGCCGCGGTAGATGTGGTGGTAAAGCCACAAGCGGTGGACGCCGAGCCGCTTGGCGGTGGCGGTGACATGGAGCAGGCGGATAGGGTAGGCCAAGCGGGCTTGGGCACCGCCTTCGGGCTTGCCGGCTTCGCGGCGGATGCGCCTCACGGTGCCGGCACAGGCGCGCTGACGACTGATGG
>JAEUJZ010000009.1 GCA_016794505.1 Myxococcales bacterium | reverse complement strand
CCTCTTTCATCACCGCATCGAGCCCGTTCAGCGAGAGATAGATGTTCGCGTCCGTGCCCGCGAAGTGCTCATTGCCTGTCTGTATGTACCAAACGTAGCGCATGGCCTCCTCCAGTGTTGATGGTCGCTAGGTGTGTCGATCTTTGTGGTTTGAGCCGGCGGCCCCATCGCGCTTCGGCGTTGTGGTGGCCCGCTGCTTTGCAGCTTTGAGCCGTGGTGTGTTGAATGGCGTGCGGGCGGTTGGCTCCGTGCGCGGTGACAACGAGGGCCGCGCCGGCCGGGTCGCGCAGAACTCGCACGCTGGGTCGCGACAGGCGCTCTCGCGCCAACAGTCACAGCGTCGGCAGAAGTCTGCGTCGTACTGCTGCGAGTATTCGAGTGGCGCCCCGCAAGCACAGCCCGTCCGTCCACGACGGTCCGCACCTGTCCTAGCAACGCGCTGTCCCCGCAATGCCGATGGCTTGTTCATGTTCGCCCCCCAAAGGCGTGACCTCAAAGCGTGCCGCAAGAAGACTCTTGCCACGGACTGATCGCGTGAAGTGATTACGACGGCCCGCGCGGCACGCCTGCGCCGATCAACATCGGGCTCAACCCATGAAGCGTGCTGGCCCGCTCAACGTCGTCTTCGCTAACGATCGGCATCGCTTCGATCAGCTTGACCAGCTCGGCGCGCAGCACCGTGATCGACGTGCGCAGCGCTGTTCGCTCGCTCGGCGATGGCGTGCGCAAGATGCGGTAGTTCAGCTCGACAATCGACCGCATCAGCCGAACCTCGGCCGAGTCGCGTTCATCTTGAAATGACATCATCGAAACTCCCCCTTCAATCCGACGTGGTTGATCTCAATCAGTGCGCCTGCGAATGCCCTCATCCGCACGCCACCGTTCTTCGCCGTCGTCTTCGCGCACCAGATAGTCAAGGGCGCGTGGGTTGCGTAGCTGCCTCGCCCGAATCGCTGCCGGACGAAAATCTGTGACGGTCCCAGGCACCCAGACAAAGCGCAGGCCAAACTCCACGCGCTCAATCTCGACGCGCTCGCCGAGCAGAAACGGAGCATCTATGCGCACCAGCTGCTCGTTGCGGTTGAGAATGTTCGCGATGGACTCCAGGCTCTCGGTGAGCTGCCGGGCACGTCGCCTTGCAGCCAAGGAGTCTGACTGCTGCACTTCGAGCAGCCACGCTTTGCTGGTCTGCAAGAGTTCCAAGTAGGACTCGCGTACCTTGCAGTGCTCGCCCCGCGCCATCGCAGAGCGAAGGCGATCCTGGATCTCGTGTACCCGCAGCCAGTGCGTCACGTCGGCTTCCTCTCTAGTTCAATCAGATGGGCTCTGTTCAGTCGGAAGTCTGGGTCGCGCCTGGTGAGCGCTTCGGCGATCTGCGCGTCGACCTCCGCTTCCAACTTCTCAGGCGAGCTACGCTTCGGCCGTGCAGTTGACTTCCTAACCTCGGCAATGGCCTGCAGGGTGGCTGCCTCCACCGCAGCAATGGCCGCGGCGCTTGAGGATCCCGATGATGGCTTTCCCACGGAATCGTTCGCCTGGACCTGCTGCGCTACAGGAACGCTGCCCGCGGGCGAGCGAACCGCTTCGCGGAGGCTGTCCGCCAGATACGTCAAGACCGCGGTGTAATCCGGGGCTACCGCCGCGCGCTGGTAGTGCCCTTCGATGCGCGACCACTGATCGGCAAGGGTACGCAGGGTCGAGCGCAGCTCAAGATTCAGCTCGTAGTGCCGATCCAGAAGCGACAACATATCTGTTCTCGAATCTGGCTGCGAGTGAGCCTGGACCGCTGCTCCACGGCTCGCAATCGGCTCGCGTAGCGCCACTAGGATCGGGCGCACGCGTGGAGCGCACCGCTCAGCGTGCTCGCCGCAATAGCACACCTCCCACCATCCTGCGGCAGCAAACGTCGGATACTGAAAACGCGACCACAGCTTCAGCAGTCCATCGGGTCCCTCGGTCCCGTCAACCGTAGCCAGGTAGTAATGGGTCGCGCCCTCGGGGGCTGCTCCGCGAACCGTCCGCAAGAAGCGACGATGCTCTGCCTCGCCCCTCACGCGAGCGGTATCTGCTTCGGTGACATTGACCAGCAGGCATGCCTTCGTCTTTACCGGCCTCGTTGCCTGCGGGTCCTGGCAATACTCAACCACGTACGCACCCGGCTTGGGTGGGTCTTGAAAAATAGGAGTGGCCTGAAGCGCCCCAATCGCAGGAACGCGCATCGGCGCACCATGCTCGCTGTAGCGCACGAGGTAGTAGTAGTGAGCCCCCGGCGGCAGATGCCTGAGCACCTGCCTTCGGAATACGGAAGGTCTGTTCCCCATCGGATTCCCCCTCAAATCGTCGTCTTCCAGTTCGGCTCCAGCTCGGCTGGGTCGATCGTTCCGACGTTCGTGTTGTTCAGCTCATCGAGCGTGAAGGCGGTCTCGTTCTCCAGCGCCGCACGCACCAGCGCCATGCGATGCGCGATGGGCAGGCGACGATACGCCCGATACAGCGCCACTCCCGTTTCGAGCGGCAGCGGCGTTCCCGAGAGAGTCTTCAGCCACTCTTGATCCGCCTTGCGCATCTCTTCCTTGGTGTAGTCCTGCTCCACTTCATCGAGGATCTTCAGGAACCGCATGCGCTCCAGCTTCGGCAGATTCTTGTACGTCAAATACGCGCGCATCAGCCGACTCGCCGTGTTGGGCAGTCGAGCACCGGGAGAAAGGGGCACTCGCCGCCCCGACACCGAGCTGCGCGCTGCGTTCTCTGGCTCGCGCGGCGGCGGGATAACCAGCTTCAGCCCCGGCCTGATGACGTTCGGATCCTTGATGCGGCTGCGATTCGCCTCAACCAAGCGCGGCCACTCAGACCCATCGCCCAGCCACTTCGCCGCGATCCGCTCCAGCGTGTCGCCGGGCTGCACGATGTAGTCATATGTTTCGGAGTCCTCCGCGAACACCGCCTTGACTGCCTGCACCGCGGGCTTTCCGTCAAAGTCCGAGCGGTCAAATCGATCTGCACGGTCGGCCATCACATCCCCCTTTTCTTCGGTGCGTTGAGCTTGCCGAGGATGTCGCGCACTTCTGCGGCCTGCATGCCGACCACGCTGGCGTTGAGGTTGGCCGCAGCCACGCGCTCGCAGGCGAATCCTTGGATGCGTTCGAGCTGCGGAGGCAGCCTCTTGAGCACCGCCGCAGCCCGTGCAAACTCCTCGTGCGCCACTTCGTACTCCATCGGGTGCGGCCCCACCTGCGTGTAGCGTGCGATGGCGCGATACGCTGCGCTCAGGTGGTCCTCCATGCGCTTGAGCCACGGCTCGATCGCAACCAGCGCATCGCGCAGCGCCTTGTTGTTTCGCACCAAGCAGATCGGGCGATGCTTCGGCATGCTCCCGACCCTGGAATAGCAATCTGGACACTCAGGCATGACTCTCTCCTTCGGCTATCGCTCGTCGGGAAACAGGAACTCAGCGGCCTGGCGCAGCGTCATCCTGACGGCGAGGTCCGCGCGCACATCGGCTCGCGTTGCGCTGCCGTCTTCCCAAAGGGTGACGCCGCCCGTGCGGTTCCAGATCGTGATGTCGCCGTACTTGCTCCCCTTGGTGACGCGCAGACCCGCCGCGCGAGCCTTCGCAAGAATCGCCTTGGCGGTCCAGCGCTTCGTCTTCGCCAACACTGGCTGCGCCGGTTGCTCGACTGGCTGGCGGATCGGCAGCTTGCGAAACAGCGCGTTCAGCTCGGACAGACGAATGCGC
>JAEUJZ010000008.1 GCA_016794505.1 Myxococcales bacterium | reverse complement strand
GGCAAGCCGCTGCACACCAACTTCAAGCGCTCTGTGCCAGGGGCTGCAAGGATTCCGCGCGGTTCCGTCGCGGGCGCCAAGGGCAGTTAGCGGACCAAGCCGCGTCTCGACGGGGACCTACAGCACGCCAGAGGACGACCCTGGGACGAAGGCGGGGCACGATGACATGGGGGGATCGCAATGGGCGAGGTGATCCGGGTGGTACGGAACGGCCGCTTCATCGGCTGGTATCTGCGCTTTTACGACGAGCACGGCACGCGGCGGCAGCGCGCGAGCAAGCAGCCTACGCAGGCCGAGGCTCGCAAGCTGCTGCTGCAGATCGAAGCGCGCATCGCCCGCGGCGAGACCGCCTTTGCCAAGCCGTCGCCGAAAGCACAGCCGGTCCGCGAGCTGATCGAGCGCTTTCTAATCGAGTACAGCCGACCGAACATCAAGAACATCGCGCGCTATCGCGTCTTTGCCGGGGCGGCGCTGCGTCGTGCCGTGCCGCATCTCGGCAGCCAATCCGCGGACGCCATCGCGGCGACCGATATCGCCAAAGTCCGCGACAGGCTCGCGGCAAGTCACAGCCCGGCCTCGGTGCGGACGACACTTTCGCACCTGGGCAGCCTGTTTTCGTGGGCGCAGCGCGAGGGTCTGGTCAAACAGAACCCGTGCCGCGGTGTCGAGCGCCCCACCACCGAGCCCGCGATCGATTACCTGACGCGAGACGAGGTCGCTGCGCTCTTGTCGCATGCCCGCGAACACGCGCCGGATCGGCACCCGCTGATCGCGACCGCGGTCTACACCGGCCTGCGCAAAGGCGAGCTATTTGGCCTGAGGTGGCGCGACGTCGACGTGGCAGCGCGTCGTCTTACCGTTGCGCGCAGCTATGACGGGACGCCCAAGTCCGGCAAGCCGCGCCACCTGCGCCTGCCCGCGGTGTTGGTGCCAATCCTCGCGGACTGGGCGCAGCGCTGTCCCACGACGAGCGAGGGCCTGGTGTTCCCCGGCCGCCTTCGCAACGGCACGTGGGGGCTTCTTCGCGACACGGCGAGCCTACGCGGGCTACCGCGACTGCTGCAGGCTGCTGGCTGCCGCGTCCACGCGCATCCCTGGCACGCGCTGCGCCACACGTTCGCATCGCACTTCATCATGCAGGGCGGCAACATCCTCACGCTGCAAAAGATCCTCGGACACAGCGACGTCAAGGTCACGCTCGTCTACGCCCACCTGGCCCCGGACTTCCTCGCCGACGAGATGGATCGAATCCGCTATTAGCGACGGTTGCCAACGGGCCGCATGCCATCGCAGCCGATGCGCAGGAGCGCGCTGCCGCGCCGCATGTCTCGCTCGCGCCTGCGTCGCCAAGCCAAGCCGCCCATCGCTGCCCTTGTGCAGCTCGAAAGCGCCGTCTGAATCAGGGCACGACAGACAGAACGGTACCGAACTCGCCCGTGATCCAGGCATTGCTGCGATCCTGCACAAACACGCCGCTTAGGTTGTTGTTGGTGCCGACGAAGACGAGCTCCCACGCACCGCTTTTCCAGCGCAGCACCGTGCCCGAATCGCCCACGGCCAGGACCTCGCCGCTCTTGGCCAGCCCATGCACGTTTTCCAGGTTGGGCTTGCTGTTGGTCGGAGTCGGAGGAACCGCGATCGGCTTCCATCGCGTGCCGTCATAAAACAGGCTGGTGCCGTTGGCGCCGACGGCCCAGAATTCTTGTTCGCTGCGCCCCCAGATGCCGCGCAGCTCTTCCGTGGTGCCGGTCAGGACCGTGTTCCATGACTGGCCATCAAACTTCACCGTGCGCCCTTGGTCGCCCACCGCCCAGATGCTGTTGGCTGAAAGGCCCCAGACGGCGCGCATGTGAACCATGGGGTTCAAGCGTGGAGCGGCGCTCAGCGTACCGGCGTTGTAGCGCAGTAGCAGGCCGTTTCCGCCCACCAGCCACAGGTTGTTTTCGTCGGTCCCCCACAGGTCGTCCAGGTCCTCGCCGAGGTACGCCCCAAGATCGATCGGCATCCAAGTACCGCCCTTGTATTCGAAAAAGTGCGCGGCAGTTCCGCTGGCGTCTCCGACGGCAAACAGGCGCCCGTTGGGCAGGGCAAAGACGCGGTGCATGCGCGGGGTCGTGACCGTCGTGGCATCCCAGCCGCTTGTGCCACGCCGGAACAGCTTGCCGCTGTCAGCGGCGGCCCATAGCTCGCCGCTGGGCGTTCGCACGACAGCTCGCAGAGTCTCGGCCACCGACGGAGTCAACAGGCTGGGCATTCCGGCTGCCAAGCGCACCAGCATTCCTTTTTCGCCCGCGGCCCAGGCCGTGTTGGGGGACTCGGCCCATACTGCGTTCAAGTCGACAAGGGGTGTTGTCGGCAGGGCAATCATGCTCCAGCCCGTGCCATCCCAAGACTGAATCCACTGTGCATTGCCGACGGCCAGCGCGCTGGTGTTCGAAAGGACATGCACCGCCGCCAAGTTGATGGTGCCAAACGGCGAGACCGGGTTGGCCCAGCCGGTGGTGTAGCGCTGCGTCGTGCCGCCGTTGCCGACCGCCCAGACGTTGTTGCCCGCGCTGCCCGACAGGCCGCGTAGCTGGGACGAGGTGGCCATCATGGGCACGTTGCGCGTCCACGCCGTGCCATCGAAGTGATAGGTCCGCCCCGATGCGCCTGCGATCCAGACATCCGTCGTACTGGCCCCCCAGGCGGCATG
The DNA here is from genome assembly GCA_016794505.1 of Myxococcales bacterium. Lineage (GTDB taxonomy): Bacteria > Myxococcota_A > Polyangia > Palsa-1104 > JAEUJZ01 > JAEUJZ01. The sequence continues at coordinate 7,945 of JAEUJZ010000008.1, read as the reverse complement.
CATGTTCTGCATCGTACCGTCGAGCGTCTGGGTCACCCATGATGTGCCATTCCACAGCAGGACCGTGCCGGAATCTCCGACGGCAATGACCATGCTCGGCGAGCCTGCCCAGACCGCCCGCAGGATCTGGCTGGTGGGGGCCTTGGGCAGGATGGCCCAGGTCTTGCCGTCCCAGCGCAGCGCGGTGCCGTCGCTGCCCACCGCCCAGATATTCTGGCTGTCGAGCCCAGAGACCCCGCGCAGGCTCACTTGCACGTTGCTTTCAAGCGCGCTCCAGGCCGAGCCGTTGTAGCGCAGGATGGTTCCCGAGCTACCGACGGCCCAGACATCTCTCGGCGAGCTAGCCCAAAGAGCGTTTAGCGCATTGCCCTGCGGCATCGGATAGTCCCAGCAGTACGTCGGCTGTCGACACAGGCCAAACGTGGGCACGCGGGGCGGTGCTGGCTCGGTTTCGCACAGGCCGGTGTTCTGGTTGCAGAACAGCCCACTGGTGCAGCCTGCCGCGGCGGTGCGGCAGTCGACTTTGGGTTCACAGCCCTGCGTCTCGGAGCTGCAGAACTCATCCGGGCTGCAGATGCCTGGGTTCTGCACGCAGTTGTCGGGGTGGTTCTTGATAAAGGGCGCAAAAAACTGATCGCACCCAAGCAGGCCCACGGAAAGTCCAAGCAGGCCCGCCCAACCGCTCCATCGCGCACGACGTACAGAGGTCCGCATTCTTGTATTTTATGCAATTCCGTCGAGACAATCGGGCCAGGCGCGGCCTGTCCAAGATGACGCGGACTTACAGCGCCTGCCGCAGCGCAGGCTCGCTCTTAGCGGGGTTTTTTGGGCGGCAACACCAAGAGAGTCAGGCCCACCGCCGACAGCACGCCGCCCGACAGCGAGAGCCCCAGCCCAACGGCCAGCGTATCGAACACACCGTCGCAGACACGGGCCGGCGGCACGGCTTCATGCACGCAGCGACCATGCACCGCCAAGGCGGGGATGCCGATGCCCAGCATGAGCAGCCCGCTTCCCAGCGCGACGCCCCCCAGGGCCAGGCGCCAGCGCGGCACGGTGGGGCGCGCTGCCGGTTTCAAGTCGCCAGGGCCAGCGGCTTGGGCCGGCCTGGGCAGCGCCACAAGCTGCACTTTTTTTCGTGCCGTTTGGTTTTCCACGACGGTGATCTGCAGCGTCTGGGGCTGGTGTTCCGGCAGGCGCAGCGTCAGCTCCAAGGCGCCGGGCCACGCAGGCCGTCGCAGCGGCGTCGACCCCAAGAGCACCTCGCCGCGAAACACCTGCGCCGTCGCCGGGTCCGAGGTCAGAAGCAGCTCGCCGCGGGGACGGGTCGCAGCGCTGGGCAGGCTGCTTTCCAGCTCTTGCAGGATCTGCGCAGCCAGCGCGGGAGAGTCACAGCCCTCGCCGCTCAGATCTTTGCGGATGGCAACGTCGGCCACCGCCATGTCGATCAGCTGAAACGTCGCCTCGCAGCGTGAGCCGGCCGCCTTGGTGCGCAGGCTGAGCACAAAGTCAACGCTGTGCTGCTCGCCCTGCTTGAGCTGACACGGCAGCGACGCCACACAGCCGCTTCCGCCCAGCGGTGCGGCGGCACTGCCTTCGATCGGCGCACGCGCCAGGTTCGCTCGCCGCAAGGCCCGGTCGACGCTCTTGAGCAGCGCAAACGAGATCTCGCCTTCGCGTGGAGCAGCCGGCAGCAGCAAGACCGCAGGGGGCGTGGTGATCACGGCCGCGCTGGTGTCTTGGGCAAAGCGCAAGTCGACCATGCGAGCCTTGGGCAGCGTGACATCGGCCTGCCAGCGCTTGCTGCCCTGCAGGATCTCGACGTGATGCGCGCCCACTGGCAACAGAAGCGGCAGCGACAGCGGCAGCACAGCGACGACCACGCCATCCACCACAACCAAGCCGCCGACCTGGCCCTTGATACGCAATTCCCCAACTTCAGATGCGGAAATTTTCTTATCCAGAAGCGCCTGACCCTGCTGGATCTGTTCCCCCTGGCTGGCGCTGGGTCCATCGGCTAGAGCGCGTCGGATGTGGTCGTGCGCAGCCAGCGCTTGCCCCGCTTTGCCCAAGGCCAAGCCAATCTGCAGCAGCAGATCGGCGCTGGGCTGGCTGCGGTAGCTTCGTCGCAGCGCATCGAGATCGCTGCCTGCGCCTGCGGCTTGTGCGCTGCTTGGGGGCTTGCTGCTTTCCGGGCCGCTGGCTTTGCTTTTGGCCTGCGCTGCCTGCAAACCCCAGGAACACAGCGCGCAGACCAGCAGGCAAGCCCATCGTGGGGCCAGCGAGCGACGCCACGCAGCCGACGCAAGCGACGAATCGAGATCTCGTTGCCGACGCAGCCTATTCATCCCCTGGACACTCCCCGGCAAGCACCGTGGTGCCCGGTCGCACCGTGACCTCGGTCTTCTTACCGCCCACCACGACTTCGTGTTTTCCAGCCGTCATCCAGATGGTGACCTCGACGCACTTGCGGCCTTTCTGCTGCGGCACCAGCACCCTACCCACGCGAGGCAATAAGCGCTTCAGCGCCGCTTCGGCCTCGACGGAAAAATCGATGCGGCCGATGACTTCGCCGCTCTGCTTGGTGGCCTGCTGGTACTGCGCCACCGCGTCCCCCCAGCGCTCTTCGGCTTCATAGACGCTGCCCAGCAAGTACGCCGCTTCGCTGTGGATCACGCGACAGGGCGACGCCAGGTCCCCACTTTGCGGACAGCTGACGCGGGCTTTTTCCAAGAGCTTGACGCTGCGCCGACCGTCGCCTTTGGCCAAGGACTCCCGCGCGGCTCGCACGCCCTGTTCGATGGCTGACTCGGGTAGCTCGAACTGCAGCGCACCGCCGGCTGGAATCTCGACGGTGTGCTGCGCCGAAAGCGAGCGCAGTCGGTGTGGCCCAGCCACCAGCTTGAACGGGCGTACGGGCGTGCGCTGCCAGGACTGTCCGTCGATGCGAAACAGCGTGGGGTTGCTGGCCGATACGCTGAGCTCGCCGGGCAGTGCCGGCTCGACGGTGGCTGGGGTCGGTGGCGGGCTTGGAGCCTCGCTTGGACGGAAGGCGCGCGAGATCGCCGCGACCGCTGGCTTGTGGTGCGGCTTGTCGACGCTGGGCAAATGATGCAGAAGCTGCGACAAAAGAGCCGTGGCACGCGTGCGCACCATCGGCGAGGGATCGCTGCTCAAGTGCGCCAAGATGGCCAGCTTGGGCCCCAGATCGCCGACCACGCTCGCTTCAGCGACGATCTCGGCCACCAAGCGACGCACATAGGGCTCGATGTCGTGCGCTGCTTCGCTGAGCAGCGCCAGCGCCTCGACGCTGGGCAGGCTGTTGGCGGTCTCGACCAAGGCCATGCGCTCTTCGATGGACTCGCTGTCGTGCAAGCGCTGCAGGCTGTCTTTGCCTCCCGGTGTCTCACCCAGGCTGCGCAGGGCCGCTTCGGCGTGAATCGATGTGGCGCCCCCGTGATCCAAGGCACTGCGCAAGACGGAAAGCCCGCGGCGATCTTTCAGCGCGGCCAAGCGCAGGGCGGCGGCCAAGCGCACTGCCGAAGCCTCGTCGGCCAGAAGCGCGCCCAGCACGTCGCGATCGTCGACCGCCGACTGCGCCACCAGCACGCGCAAGAGCGGATCGGGCGAGCTGCGCTGCGTTCGCAGATCGTGCCAGCGCTCGGGTTCCCCCAGCAGCAAGCGACCGGCATGGGCCGCCGCCTGCTGCGCCGCGTTGTCTGACTTGCTGAGCTTGAGCAGCCACTTGCGCACCATCGCCGCGTTGGATCCACCGTGGCGATAGGCGGTTCGCGCGACCTGCATGACCGCCGAAAGCGCCGCTTGCCGGACATCCTGCGGCTCGCTGCGCAGCGCGGTCTCGATCAAGCGCAGGGCTTCTTTGCTGCCGGATCGACTGATCACTTGCATCGCCCGCGCCCGCACCTGCCCTTTTTCGTCCTGAAGCGCCTGACCCAGCAGGCTCAGCGCTTCGGCTTCATCGTTGCGTTCCAAGAGCGGCACCGCCGAGTGACGAACCAGCCAGTTGCTGTCGCGCAGTCCGGTTCGCGCGTGCTGCAGATCGCTCTGCGTGCGCAGGTTGGGGGCCAGCGACGAGATCTGCAGGATGGCGCTCGCCGCTGCGATGCGCACGGTGTACGGCTGCGTCGCGCGTGCCCACGGCCAAAGAGCGCTCAGGTCGCTGCTGTCCCCGCTATCGGCCAGACCGGCGATCACCACGCTGCGCTCGTCCAGGCTCAGCGCAGGGGACGCCAGCGACGCGCGAAGCAGCGACAGCATGCGTCGATCGAGCGGGCTGGCCAGAAGTCGCGCGGCCTGCAGCTTCAGCGGACCACTGCCCTGCGCGACGTGCAGCAAAAAGTCGACGCCGTCGGCATGACCCAGCTTGGCCAAGCGCTCTGCGCTGTGCAGCACCCGCAGCGCAGACGCCGAAGGCAGCAAGAGCACATCGGGACCGCCGGCCAAGGCGCTGCGAAGCTGATCGATGGCGCGCACGCTGCCGGCTCGCGCCAGGCAGGTCAGCGCGTCCAGCTCGACGTGCTCGGGCAGGCGCTTTTCCGATAGCAGCGCGGCCAGCTTGTTGGCGGCCGCCACATGCCCGTGTTCACACAGACGCACAGCACTGCGCAGAGCCGTCTCGCCGGCTTTGCCCTGGAAGCGCTGCACGAAATAATCCGTGCCGCGCGAATCGCCCATGGCCAAGAGCGCCTGCGCAGCCGCTTCCGCCAAAAGCGGCACCTGCGCGTGCGCAAGTTGACTGGCCAGCACTGCCACGCCGGCTCGATCGCCCAGCTCGCCGATGGCCAAGAGCGCCGTGCTGCGCTCGCGATCCGATCCCGATCCCTGGGCAATCACGCTGAGGATCGGCAGAGCGATCGCGTCATGGCTGGTCCCCAACGCCGACAAGGCCAGCAGCCGCACTTCGGCATCGCCGTCGCGCAGATCCTGCGAGAGCTGTTCGATGGCCCGCTGACGAAACTGCAGCAAGTCCGCCACCGTCGGTGCTTTATCGCTGCTCCAGCGACGAATCAGCAGTCCCACCAGCGCCAGCATCAGCACGGCCATCCCGGCTGCCGCAAGCTGCACACGCCGCGTACGAAACCATGGCGGGGCGGGCTCTGGCAGCGGCGCAGCGATGGCGCCAGTCGTCGCATTCGATCCCGAGACACGCAGGCCGGGAATGCGCCCCGTCACCCGACTTGCGCGCTCGCCCAGCTGGTTCAGCTCGGCCAGCAGCCCCTCTTCGACGACCGACAGATTGGGAAAGCGCTCGTCCGGCTTCTTGGCCAAAAGGCGCATCACGATGGCCGCCAAGCCGGGGGGCATGTCGTTCTGGCCGCGTAGCTCTTGCACGGGGCGGGGCTGGTCCATGAGGTGCATGGCCATCAGCTCTGCGGCGGACTTCGACTCATAAGGCGGTCGCCCGGTCAGCATCTTGTACAAGATGCAGCCGATGGCGTACTGGTCGGTGCGAGCGTCGACGCGCATGCCACGGATCTGCTCAGGCGCCATATAGCCAGGCGTCCCGAGCAGCGCGCCCACGCGGGTCAGCGTCTCGATGTCCACGGGCGCGTCCGCCGACTTGGCCCCTGGCGACGTCGCCAGATAGCTGGGATCGGGCAGAGGCGGCGGCGTGCCTTCTTGACCCGCGGCCTTGGCTCGCTTGGCGATGCCAAAGTCGATGATCTTCACCATGTCCGACACGCCGTCTTGCTCAATCAAGAACACGTTGTCCGGCTTCAAATCGCGATGCACGATGCCCTTGGCGTGGACGGCGGCGATGCCGCGGACAAGCTGCAGGGCGATGACGCAGGCGCGGGCCACGTCCATGGGGCCTTGGCGAATCGCGTCGGTCAGCGTGCGCCCCTGCAGAAATTCCATCACCAGATACGAACGCCCGTCGGGCAGCGAGCCAAAGTCGAGCAAGTAAATGATGTTGGGATGCTGCACGCTCGACGCCAGCAGGGCTTCTTGCGTGAAGCGTCGTTCAAACTGGCTGTCGCCGTCACTCTTGACCAGCTTGATGGCAAGCTGCGTGCCCAGCGTCATGTGACGAGCGCGATAGACCGTGCCCATGCCGCCTTCGCTGAGTCGGCCGAGGATCTGGTACTTGTCGCCGATGACCTGGCCTTCCTGCATGCCGCCGCTGGGCGGGTCCTTGGCCGTCGCTACATCGCTTTGGCCGGACGCTGCGTTCTTGGGCACGGTCGCGCGGTCGTTGATGCACACATGCGGCTTCGACCCGACCAACGCTTCCCCGCAGGCGGCGCACGCCGTGAGAGCCTCCCCAGTTCTGTCACGATCAGACATGCGGAACAGTTCATCGTATCACCGCTTGCCCTCGGTCATTTTGCGGAGCCGAGCGGCCCCGCAAAATCGCCCGCACAAGGGGGGCGCCCGCCACACCGCGAAAGCCATGCCGGCCATGCCCTGCCGCGCCGGCCGGATCGCGCCCGCCCTGGTATGGCCTGGCCCAGCCGAGTCTTTGCTGGCGGACAGATCGGCCCCGCGACTATCAATCAATATAATTGAATCGTATTAAAATTTCTGTTTTTTATTTATTCTAAATTCTCTGGTGAATTACTCAGGCGGTCTCTTGGCCAGTGGAATGCTGAAGAACACCGTGGTGCCCTGGCCCTCGCTGCTTTCGACGCGGATGTTGCCGCCGTGGGCCTGCACCAAGCCGCGGACGATGGCCAGCCCCAGGCCGGCGCCGCGGTGGTCAGCGCGGTCGGCCTGCCAGAAGCGATCGAACAGGTGCGGGATGCGCTGGGCCGGAATCCCCGACCCGCTGTCGCGAACGCGGAACTCGCACTCATAAATCCCGTCTCCGATGTTTCTTGGAATCCGTACCAGCCAGTATCTCCAGTAAAAGCGAAAGTTGTTTCCGCGGTAAAATGAAAAATGTAAAAATCTTAAGAAAGGACGCAAATTTTATGACCCTATGAAAGTTTTTCGCGCGCCGTGTCGCGAGGCAACGTCAGGCGCTCTGGATTTGCCACCCCACCGCTGCAGCCAAGCGCGCCGCAGCCTCTGGTGCTCGCAGAGCAAATTGTTTATTTGATGAATAAAACAAACCAGTCCCAGCGCCTGCTGTGCCGCAGCAGGTCCGTTTTGATATGCCACATAAATGGCACGAACAGCACCACAAGACCGCGACCGTTTATGCAATATCTATTTTCGCTTCAGGCTCTTTGCGCTTGGCCGTTCGAGCAGGACTGCTGCATTTGCGTCTGCACCCGCTGCGCGATCGCCCACATGAATCCAAGGAGCTCACGACCCACCGCCACGGCCGCGCGCGGCGTCGGCTTGCCTCGCGCCACCAGCCGACGATACGTGTCGTGCAGACGGCGATGCGCTTTGTTCGCAAGCTCGATCACCACCGCATCTTGCCCCGCCCGTCGGCGCCGCAGCTCGGCTGAGACCTTCGGCGGACGACGATAGTGCCACGCCGATTCAGTGACGATCCGGCGTAGATGCCCGTTGCCGGCCTTGGTGATCGCGCCTCGCCGTTCGTTGCCCGGTCCGCCGCTGGAGTGCTCGCTGGGCACCATCCCCGCGTAGCTGAAAAGCTGCGGCGCTTTGCGAAAGCGGCTCAGATCGCCCGTCTCTGCCACGACGGTCAGTGCAGACAGCTCGGCCACGCCGTACATGCACTGCAGCGCGCCGATCCTCTGCTTCATCTCCTCTGGCAGCGTTTCGATCTGCGCGTGCAGCGCCGCATCCAGACGCGCGATGCGCTCGTTCTGGTGGTCAAGCTCGGCGAGGTTTTCCTGCAGCACCACGCGCTGCGCCGGCTGCTCCATCCAGATGCTCTGCAACCACTTCCGATGCGCCGCGCCCCACGCCTTGACCCCGTCGGGAGCGTGCCAGCCATGACGCAGCAGAAACTTGCCAAGCTGATTGCGAGCGCGCTTCTGATCGGCCTTCGCGGCCTCGCGCAGAC
>JAEUJZ010000002.1 GCA_016794505.1 Myxococcales bacterium | reverse complement strand
GTCTGGTGACGCCGCCGCCTCCGAGACAGATGTTCTTGCCTGGCTTGAACGAGCAGCCGGAAACCCCCGCTCCTACGACATTCCCGACGGAACCCGTATCAGTGTCTGCGCTCGAATCCTGCCGAGCACCTACCGCCAGCTGCAAGCTGCGCAGCGTCGGCTGAAGCTGCGCACACGGGCAGGCACTTGGGAATACGTGATGCGGCTCGGCCTGTCGGCGGCAGAGCGCCTGAAGAAGCGCTAGGTTGCGTCGGTCTCTGGCTTTTCGCTAATCAGCTCTGTTCGTTGCGCTGACCGCTTCCATACGGGCGGGGCTGAAGGGCGCAGACCCTTCGCCAAATGCGAGCCAGGCCGCAGACACGCCAAGTGCGATGGCCAGCCGCTCTACGGTCTCGACGTTCGCCTCGCCTCGGCCTTCCTCGATGCGCTGGACCGATCCCTCCAAGACGCCAGCCGCCGCCGCCAGCGTAGCCCGCGACAGTGCGTGCATCGCACGAACGGCCTGAAGACGCGCCGCGAATTCTGTCGCCTCTGAACTTCGGACTAGCGTTTGTTCACCTTGGCCAAACGCCAGCCAGCCAGGAGCCACGCCCAAAACGCTCGCCAGCCTCGCGACGGTACTCAAGCGCGGAATGCGCTCCTGCTGCTCGATGTAGCCGACGACTCGATTGGTCAAGCCCGCCGCTGCCGAAAGGCTGCTGCGGGAATATCCAAGCTCTGTCCGAAGCTGCTTCAGACGGCTCGCGAGCTTGTAGTGACCAGGATTCCGACGACCACGTACCACGCCCCCGTCTAACACGCGGCCTCATGTGGCTCTACTTGGCGTATATACACACGAAAGTCTGCCCTTTTTTATTGATCGATCCCCGATTGCGAGTATGGTTTCTCCCCGATGAGTTCGGCATCGGCGGACGAAACTCCGCCGCCATGCCAGCCGCCCAAGGAGGCCAACACCAGCCCACACACCGCTTCATCCCCGACCGGGGATTCGCCAAGACCGGGACCGACGGGTAAGCGGCCCGCCGGTCCCGTAGCACGCCAGGGTGCGGAAACACCATGGCGCACCGGGAGGGAGGCACTATGCCACAGGTCCGTTCACAGTCCGCGAAGCCGAAACACCGTCGTCACCCTCAACGCTCCACCACCCGCCCCAAGAGTAGCCGAGCACCCCGCCTGCCTGTTCGGGCAGCGACGAACAGCAAGCACCTCGCCATGCTCTCGCAGCCCTCGTCGCGCATCGGCGACACGTACACCACGCACAACCAAATGCTGTTCTGGGTCGGCTGGTTCGCCCGCTTCCACACCGACGGTCGGTCTTACGTACCCTACGAGATCAAGACGGTTGACTGCCCGGTCGTCCGCAGCGATGGCTCAGCGGTACTTCGCGACGACGGTGCGCTGCAATTAATGCGATGCATCCGCGAGATCGCTCGATCAGAACCCAAGGGGGCCGTCGAGTGGCACATGATTTCGTGGAGCGTCGGACAGCCTGGGGTGACGCTCCAACGGTATGCCAGCCTGGACGATGCCACAGCCGCCTTCAACGCTCCGCCCAGCCCTGTCCCGCAGCCCTAAATCTCGTTGGCCGTTGGTAACGGCCTTGCGCCAGCGACGCGCCGTAGCAAGCACATCCTCCTCTGTTCCCTCCCCACCGCCGGCTGCCATCTGGCCCTGCGTCGTGTCATTCACTTTCCCCCTCGACATCGAGGCGCCCTAGTTGGATGCTTTCGCTATGCAAGGTATTTTCAGAGGGTTAGATGGCGAATCGTATCGATAGGATCCATGTTCGCAATTTTCGCTCGCTCGCTGATGTCGAGGTTGAACTCCAAGACATCAACGTTCTCTTTGGACGAAATGGAGCGGGCAAGTCGAGCTTCCTCGACACGGTCTGGTTTGCACGAGACTGCGCCGCAAGAAACGTCGAACTCGCGTCATCCACTAGGAGCCACGGTATTGGGCTACTCTTCGACGGAGCGGCAGACGATGCGTACCTGGAACTCATGCTAACCTCCGGCGATGTCCGGTACGAACTAAGGTTCGGCATGTCCGCTGGCCGTATCGAGCCATTTCCGGGCGAAAAGCTGCTGCTAGCCCCGCTTGGCCACGCGCTCATCGAGCGTGCGGTTGGGACTGACAAGGCTAAGTTCTGGCACCCGAAATTCCATGAACTCACCGTCACTCTCCGAGAGCCGCAGAAGTTGAGTCTGGCAAGATATGCTGACCTTGATGATTCGGCACCGGAGGCCGCCGACATGGACCGCGCCCTGCGGTTCGTTCACAAGTACGATGCCCGCCGCTTCTTTCTGCAGAGAATCAAGGCTCAAGGCTCTGAATCCAGCCACGAGACTTACCTCTGGGATTATGGCGACAACCTCTGGTCCGTTCTTCGAAACCTTCGTGACCGAACTAAGTTCGATAGTCGCTATGTGACAATTCTCGAATTTATGAGGGAGGCATTTCCCTCATCGTTCGATGACTTGGTGTTCGAGTCAACCGGGCCCGCGACAGTCTACGGTAGTTTTCTGGAGAAGGGCAGGCGCAAGCCAATCCTTGCATCGGGAGTGTCGGACGGACACCTTCAACTGCTTCTGCTACTGACCGCTCTCTTTTCCGAGGGGGAGAGCAGAGGCTCGCTGATGCTCTTTGATGAACCAGAAATTTCCCTACACCCATGGGCGCTCGCCGTTCTGGCCCGGGCGATGCGAGCGGCTGCAACAGTATGGAACAAGCAGATCATCCTCGCAACGCATTCGCCTGTCCTATTGAGCCAATTCGAGCCTTCCGAGATTCTCGTCAGTGAAATGGTGGACGGCAGGACGTCGATGCGTCGGCTTAGTGAAGTAAAGGAGGTGCAGGACCTCCTCCAAGAATACACTGTCGGTTCTCTCTACATGAGCGAAACCATCGCATCGCAGGGCGGCACCACGGGCGAACCCACCACGGCGGCCAGCGGAGCGCCTAATGGCGACTGATCTCACGGCAATCTCCGGATGGAGGTTTGTACACTTCGGATTGATTGTCACGGGAAAGGGCGAGCGCGAGTTTCTCAATCGGTTGCTGCGTTCGCTGGCAGAATCAGGCCACTGTACCTTCGAACTGATCACACAGATCGGTCAGCTTAGCCCGCGGATGTCAGGGAACCACGAGCTAAAGATGGTCGGTACGAAGCGAACGCTTCCAAGTCGAGATGAGGAACTGGGCTTGTTCGCTCGGGGTTTTCTTGACCGTCGCCCGAGTGGGTATGTCCTTCTTGTTGACGATCTAGAGTTCGACAGACGCCCTAAACACGCCGAAGTCTTCGGCCGATACCGCACTGCCCTCGATAGTTTACTAGAGAACCGTGCTTGGCGCGCAGCCGTCTTCTTTCTCGTCAACATGCTCGAAGCCTACTACTTTGCGCATGCGGCAGCAGTGAACGCAGTGCTCGGAACAAGCCTTGTTGACCATGCCTCTGACGTCGAAGACATCCGGCATCCCAAGAATGAACTCAAGAAGATCGCCCCAGGTTTCGACGAAGTCCTGCATGGTAGGCAGATTGCCGCGATGCTGGACGTTCCGCATGTCCTCTCCAGACCCGAAACCTGCGGAGGGCTACGCGTGCTCTTTGCTTGGTGCAGTCAGGTGATCGGCGAGGACTACGGCGAGCGCTATCGGCTTCTCGACGGCTGTCAGGACATCGTCACAGGAAGACAGCTCCTCAAACTGGCAACTAAAGCTTGAATTCGACGCCGGGGATCATCGGCAGGATGCGCAACTGTGACGGTTTTCCCATGTTCAGTCATAGCCAACCCCGTTGTTGATGCTTGAACTATTACTATTTGCCACTACGAGTAGCATGTATTCTGTATCAACACATGCATCTAGCTTATGCGACCTTGACCTTCATCCCAAGCCGTGCTTTTCTATCCGTTGTCCGATCTAACGGATAGAATACAACATTCGCACAGCGACGGGAGCCTCCAAATGTTCTATAGGGGTTC
>JAEUJZ010000059.1 GCA_016794505.1 Myxococcales bacterium | reverse complement strand
CCGCAGAGGTCGCCGCGCCTACGCTGCTAGTCGCCGCAACATTCGTAGGCGCTGAGCCCGACAGCGGCGTCGCCGTCGCTCCCGCCGCAATGCCGTTGAGCTTGCTCTTGTCCAGATCGGACATGAAGCCAGGAGCGGTCGAAGTCGCGAGCGCATGCAACGAGTCGCCTGCATGATCTCCATGACCATGCGTGTGATCAGCCCGCGCTGCGCTGGTCGCCGTGCCGATGCTGCCGCCGTTGGCTACTTCTGGTGGCGCAGAGGTCGCGAGCGGCGTCGGTACAACGGGCACTGGCGGAGCGAGCGGGGCCATGCTCGGCGCGCCCAACGCATCGCCGCTGAACAGTCGGCGCCACGCTCGCTCATAGCTCGGCAAGTCCAGCACCAAACTCGACACCACAGAGCTGAGCGACCGCGCTGCACGACCAATCTGCTGCCGTCCACTTGCCGTGGGTGGCTGCGCCAGCGTAAGCCCGATCAGAAACGTGCGCACTTCTTCATAAGTGAGCGCGAAGCCAAGCTGTGCCAGCTCGCCGAGCCGGCTGCCGAGCCCGTTCGCATCGTACAGCCCTTCCTGTGGAGGCCAGTGCTGCGGCTCATCGGGGCTCAGCTCAGGTCGCGCCCCCACTTGCGTCGGCAGCACGCCAGGCCCACGCGGCGTTCGGGAGATCAAGATCCCGATCAGAAAGTCCTGCACCAGCGCAGCCCGCAGCCGAGGGAACTCTCCGCGCGCTGCGAATGCCGCCAATGCCTCGGTCAGCCCGTCGAGCGTCCGTCGAGCCTGTCGCAGTCGAGCGCCGACGGCATCGTCCTGCCGGCTCAAATAAACCAGCGCTGCCCCCCAGATTGATTCAAGCGCCATGCCCTTAGATTAAGCATAAATTTTCAAGTAATCTAACAAACATTTTTTCGTAAGACATATCAATACGATACCGAGTCACCGCGCGCCCGTTGCCCGATCGCGTCGGGCTGTGCTCTAATTTTCCGATGCGGTTTGCTTGCCTGCTGGCCTTGCTGCTCGGCTGCTTCGTCCATGTTCCGGTCGCTCTCGCCGATCCCGAGGCTGCGGTGGCCCTCCTTTCGACCGCAGCCAAAGAGCACCACGAGCGCGGGATGCAGTTTTACCGTTTGGAGCAATACCAAGCCGCGCGTATCGAGCTACAAGCTGGCTACGATCTGTCGAAAAACCCTGTGTTTCTATGGAACTTAGCCAAAGCGGCCGCCAAGATGGGCGATCGGCAAGCTGCGATCGACTATGTGCAGCGCTACCGCGTAACACTTGACACTCCCGATCCAGAAGTCGATTCCTTTGTCAAGGAACTAACGGGGCCAAGTGAGCCCACAAAGCCGACTTCGGCTACCGCCACAGCCCCGGCGGTTAAGCTACCCAGTGGGAAGAAGCGTTCCCTGGTTCCATGGATCTTGATTGGAGTGGGAGGCGCGCTGCTGATTGCCGACATTGGCGTGGCGGCGGCTGGCTCCCAATTGAGCCAAAGCAATGAGGGGGCGAAGCTGACGATGGCGGAGCTGGGCGATCTAAATGCGCAAGGCGACAGGCTAAATGTCGCGGGCTGGAGCTTGCTCGGGATTGGTCTAGGATCGGCGGTTGCAGGCGGGATCTGGCTGATCGTTCAGCGGTAGCGTTCCGTCACATCTTGACGCAGAGCACACCCCGGTTGGCGTTGTTGTTCGATGTGTTGTCGAGGGCACCATTTGTACTGTCCCAGCCGCTGATATTCGTGTCGAGCACTCGCTGAAATCCACCGCACATCTTGCTACCATTCCTTCCATCCTTGCCGCAGCCATAGGCGAGTTTTTGGCTGGTGGACGTACCACAGGTTTCCTGAGTCATATCTACACGCCAGTGCGCTGGATTGTCTCCACTGAACCAGAGGCTGTCGGAATCACATTTCGCGAGATCAATGCCTGTAGCTATGATCGGAACCATCCAACCGTTTTGGCATAACTGACGAGCTTGGCCGGCTGTGAAGGTACGTGCGCAGCCTGTGGCATTGGGACTGATATAGGTTGGTACAGCACCGTTCGCGCAGCCTTGTATAGCTGCCATGTCAGGCCCAGAGGCCCCATCCGATTGGCCGGCAAGGTCCTCCCGTTGCTCACAGGGAGACCCATCGCAGATGATTGTGACATTGGGCTGTCTGTAACAGCCCAATAAGACAAGGGATGCGATAGCCAGTTTGCGCATGGGGTTCACCTCTGAAAGACGGAGGCTATCCCAAGCTCGATACGCTGGCTAGCGCACCTTCGTGTCTGCGCCACCAGGAGCACCAACCTTCGCATCCCCCAGGGGAGCCAGGGGTGACGGACTGTCGTCGCAGCAGGTGTCGACTCGCGCCTTGAGCGCATCGAGTTGCGACTTCAGTTCGTCGGCGACCTCTGCGAGAAATCGTGCCCCTGGATCGGCCGTCATGACCTTCACCTGCGCCGCGTAGCTCATGGCTAGGCTCCCCCTGACACAGCAATGGTCAGATCTACGGTCTCGTTCTGAAGCTGCACTGAGGAGACGATGGTGAACTTGTCGGGCAGCAGGCTCGCTACCTTCATGATTCCATCGCTGATCGTCACCGCCGGTTGGAATGGCTTGTTGTTCAGCGTGAAGATCGTGCCGAACTTGAACGAAGCGATAGGGCTGCCAGCTGGCAGAGTGCCCGTCACGACGATACGCCACTTGCTGGCGCGGTCGGTGTTCTGGTGTTCGTAGGGGTAGGCAGGGATCTCCGGCTTCCCGAGCGGCGTGATCGCCACCGTCGCGTGCAGCGAAGTCGCAACCGGCGGCAGCGCCGTCGAAGTATGCGGATCGACTGGGGGCGATCCCGCTCCCCCAGGGCCAGCCGCTGTCCCCTGAAACAGCATCAGCCAGATCGTCGCGTACTCAGCGATGGTTAGCGGCTTGGTCGAGCCCATGTACGCCAGCGCCTGCACCAGTCCGCTGGCCGCGTTGTAGATCTGCGTCTTCGTCGTGGACTGCGGCGGCGAGGACTGCGTTAGGCCCAGAATGAAGGCGCGCACCTCTTCATAGCTGAGCGCTAGGCTCAGCACGGTCATGTCGCCGGGCTGGCTGGTCATGCCGTTCGGGTCATACGAGCCGACGACCGGAGGCCACTGAAGATCGGCAATCGCCGATGGAGTGAGGTTCGTCAGGTTGGGACGAATGGCCTGCATCACGGTGGGCGTGACCTGCGGCGTGATCAGCGCGGGACTCGCCAGCGCTAGGCCGACCTGAAAGTCCTGCACGACTGGAATCCGCTGACGAATCATCTCGCCGCGACTCTGCAAGATGCGGATCTCATCCAGTGCCGCTTCGGCATCGCTGCGGATGTTGCGCAAGCGCCGCTGGGTCTCATCGTCATACTTCGCCCAGCTCGCAGCCGCGGCCACGAGCATGCCCGTCAATGCACCATTCAACTGTTGGTTCTGCATAGCGACTCCTCTGCAAGTGCGTTGCAAATAGGTGACTAGCGCGGGCGACGGCGGCGACCGCCGCGATCGTCCCGGTTGTTGCTCAGCAAAAGCCCCACACCCAGGCCCGCGCCACCGACCGCGAGCGCCGTGCCGATGCCATCGCCACCGCCAGCCGGCGAGGCCGGACGATCGCCCATGAAGTCGGCGGCGACCTTGGCGACCGCGCTCCCCGTCTGGATGTCCACAGCGGTGAGCTGGTCTTCCAGCACCGATACGCTGGCCTCGGTCGCGTCGCGCTCGGCTAGGAACAGGCGACGCAAGACCGGGATCAAGTCCGGGTACTTCGCGGCGCGCTCTAGGTTGTCCAGCTCGGCGCGAGCGTCGCGGCTGTCGATCAGCGCATCGTCGAGATCTTCGAGCTTGCGGCGGATGTTGCGCCCATTCAAGAAGCCGGCGACGGTATCGGCGGCGTTGGCCCCCATGCGCAGCCAGCTTCTGCTGCCCATGCCACCGCCACCGCCTGCGCCCACCGCGGGCACGCCGCCGAGCGAGGGAATGTTCTGCGACTCGATCATGTCGCGCAGTGCGCGGTCGGCCTTCAGGTAGTCCGCTTCGGAAGCGAACGTCACCTGCACGCCGTTGATGGTCGCGCGATAACCGCCTTGCTGGGCTGGCTGCGTCGGCGCCGTCATCTGGCCCGGCGGTGTGTACGGCGCAAGTGCCGTGCTCTGCGGCTGCCCGGTCATGAACGGATTGCCGCCGTCCACCTGCTGCACCGTCATGGTGCCGTCGGGATTTTGTCCAGTCACACGAATCGTAATGTCTTTGGCCATGGCTATCCCTTTCCCGTGAAGAGGGCACACCTCTCCCGTTGCCCTCGCAGAGCGTTTCTGCGAGGCGTTGCCTCAATTGAGGTCGTTCAAACGCCGCGCCGTCACCGTCGGTGATGCGCGACCAGAAAGCCTACGAATAGACGGCTGCGCGCCACCCCGCGCCAAACACCTGCGACAAGAAGGCCGCTGTGACGGCCCACCCGCGCGCACCATCGGAGGCGAGGACGCCCTTGTCGGCATCCAGACCAAACTCCGTCGGCGAGCGCCCGCTGTAGATCGCGGACCAGCGACCGGGCACACCCGCCAAGCCGAAGCCTTCGCCGGGCGACTCCGCCACCAGGACGCGACCACCCGGCACGACGGAGCACCGTCCGGTGTTGGCATCGCAGAGCACCACTTGGCTCAGCGGCACATTGCCGCCGTTGAGGACACCGAACAGCTCATAGGTGCGGAACGTGCCACTGCTCTGCGGCGGCGTCCCGGCACTGCCGCTGCGCATCTGGTCGAGCTTGGCGCGCTGCTCAGCGAGCTTGGCTTCGGCCTCTGCTTTCTTCATGTCGCGGTCTAGCTCGCGCTGTCGCTTCGCGAGGTCGGCATCAAGATCCGCGTCTGCCTCGCTTGCAGCCTGCTGCTGCGCTTGCTCTCGCGCTTGGCGCTTCGCCGAGACTTTGTCAGCGGCCTCTTTGTCCGCCGCATAGGTCGCACGCTTGGCGCGCTGCTTCTTGATCTCTTCAAACTGTCCATCGTTCGTCCGCGAGAATCGCAGCAGCGGGAAGCGGCCGCCGCTGTCAAACGTCCCGACGGTCGCCGTCCACTCGCGTCCATCTTCTTCGTTCGTGATCTTCACCCAATCGACCGACCAGCCGGCAGCGGGTCCGCTCTGGTCGTGCCGCAGCGTGCCGGTCTGCAGCTCGCCGAGATCCTGCGTCTCGATCGAGCCGTGATTCACATCTCCTCTCTCCCAGTCGTTGATGGCATCGGGGTCGCTGATCTGGACTTCGCGCATGCTCGCGTCGAGTCCGCTCAGCGATAAGAAAACACTGGCATCGGTGCCCGAATACCACGTGTCGGTTGTCTTGATCTCCCACCTGTAGCGCATGCGTTGCTCCTTCTTGACTGAAACGCGGTTCTGCCTCCTATGCGGGCTCGTTGGGCTTGGCGCGTCGGCCTTCGACCTTCGGCAGCGCGATCGCGTTTGTGGACGGCACGGCCTCGCCGGACGCGCGGGCGACCGGGATGCCTTCCTGCAGAGGGACCGCGCTGCCCTGGGCCAGCTCGACGCGCTGGCCTTCTACTTGCGGCGGCGCAATCTGCGCCATGCGGTACTGATTCGGTCCCGCGAGAATCTTGTCGGCCTGCTCGGGCGTCCAGCCCATCGCGCCGAGATGAACCAGCGCCAGCTCGCGATCGGAAGGACCGCGCTGTACAGCGGGCGGGGTCGGGGCAGCAGGCGCGGCCTGCGGCTTGGCGGCGTAGTCGGCGCGATCGAAGCGCTGACCGCGCGAGCCCCCATCGGTGGCCATGCCGATGATCTTGTCGATGCCATCGCCCGCCTTTAGCACGCCCGATGCACCGGCCTGCCCGCCACCGGCAGCACCCACTGCGGCGGCAGCCACGCCAATCACGATGTCTTTGACTGCAAGGCCGATCCCTTTTGCGTCGATTCCGTCTGCCATGGCTCTGCTCCTAGGCGATGGAAAGCGGTGGAAGAAAGCGGCGCGGATCGATCGGCGGACCATAGCTGCCGTCGGCCTTCACCGCGCGAACCTCAAAGTGCAAGTGCGAGCGCTCGGCCAGTCCGCTCGTGTACGGCGCAGCCAGCTCAGCGATGGGGCTTCCCTGCGCGAGCGGTTCCTTGCCAAGATCCCGGACGGACGCCAGATGCAGATACCGCTGGATGTACTGCACACCCTGGTCGTCAGGGTCCGAGAGAAAATCCACGAACAGGCCCGCGCGACGGGACTTCTTTTGCTGCGATGCGCGTCCATCACGAATGCGCAGCACGCGCCCCTTGCTGGCGGTGTAGATGCATGCGCCCGGCGGAGCGAAGATGTCGAGCCCTTCGTGGGGCCGATTCTTCTTCGGTCGCACCGCCATGACCGAATCGCCAAGCCCGGTGATGAAGCTCGGATTGATCGGCCACATCCACGGCGGCTTGCGATCCGAGAGCACGCTCAACTCCTGCTGCATGCTTGGCGCTACTCTCGGCACCACGGCCTGCACAGCATCGTCCTCGTCTTCATCGAGATCAAAATCCAAGCGATCAAACTCTTCTGCTCGCGACATCACAGACTCCTAATGACCGTAGAAACGAACGCCCTCCACCGATGCAATCAGGCGCGGGCTACCCCAGCTAGCCAGCACCTTGTCGGGGTCGGTCTCGGCCTCTTCGCCCGCTTGACGCAGGACGGTTTCGCCGAACCCCTCGTATTGCAGAAAGCTCGTCATGCGCCCCCAGTCCGACTCTTTCGGCATGGTCTCGCCGCGTCGCCCGCGCAGCTCAGTCAGCGCGATCCGATTCTTGAGAAGTCGCTCCGCGAACTCGAAGTAGTGCCGCGCAACCCGGCCCGGATGTTGCCCCGCACTCGTCGCAGCCCAGCGTTTGATCTTCGCGGTCTTGTCGTACTGCGAGCCCCACTGAAGCCCATGCAGCCGCTTGCGCGTGGGCTTGTGGATTCCGCTCTTCAGCATGTCCGCGATCGACTTCACCTGCGCATGCGCACGACCCAGCTGCTTGGCAAACGTGTTGGCGGCGAGAGCTTGCAGCGCCCACAGAAGCAGCGAGCCGTGCTCGTTCTCCGAAGCGAACAGGAACGCCAGCCCGTCTATGTTCTCCCGCGACGCTCCGCCAAACCACGCGATGGTAGGCAGGGGTGCAGCGGGGGTCTGCTTGTTCGCAGGGGGCACTGCGCTCGGCTTGCTCGTCCCAACCACCGCAGCAACTCCCGCTGCCGCCGCGCCAACCAGGGCCACGGGCAGGAGCCACGCCAGACTCTCGCTCTTGCGCGACATCAGCGTCCCCCCGAGCGGCTGACCGCTACCGCGCCCGCTAGCACTGCGAGCATCGCTGCGACGGTGACACCGCCGATCACGATTCCGCCCAGCTCATCGCCGGCACCGCGGCCCGCAGGAACCAGCACGGTCGATGCGGCACCAGACAGCGTCTCTTCAATGGGCCTGCGCTTGCGGCGCGTCTCTTCATCCACACGACGCGACGACCGCTGCGTCTCTTGCTCGGCATAGCCACGCCGCAGCCAGTCCGGTGTCGGGAAGCGCTCGCGGATCTTGTTCGCTGCGCCATGGAATACGCGATGGGTCACGATGGCTTCCAGCGTCGTGATGCCGCCTTTCGCCAGCGCCTCCGCGAAGTGCTTGGCGGCCTCGTGCAGCTCGGCTTCGGTCTCGGCGTAGTAGGCCGTGCGCAGCCAGGCCCACAGATCACCCACCACTGCTTTGACTACCGGCCACAGCTCATACAGCCCATACGCAGCGAGCAGTCCATTGATGGCCGCGCCGATGGGACCCCCGATGATGGTCGCAAGCAGCCACGCCGCTACGACGAGTGCCAAGCCCCACAACGTATCGGGAGACAACAGCTCCTTGAACTGCTGCCAAATCGCGTCGGGAAGCTCTGTGATCGAGTACACGATCGAAAACGCCAGCCGCGTCGCCGCTGCCGATAGATGCTGCGCACCCGTCGTGATCGGCGACTCCACCGAGAAGTCGCGATAGAAGACGAAGGGGTCAAGCGTGGTGGGCATCTAGCTCCTCGCGCCTCCTGAGCCTGACGGCCCGCTCATGATTCGATCGAGGACCGTGCCTGCCCAGCCCAGGCTTGCGAAGTAGCTGCGCAGCTTTTCCTGGGCGGCCAGATCCGCCGGCGGTGGGACCACGGCGGTCGGTGGAGCCTTGCGCGTGCCGAGATCCGCGCGCTCGAATCGATCGCCGCGAGCTTCCGGCTTCACCACGGGCGGCGCGGGCGTGGATGCCAGCACTTGCTTGAACTCCGCCTCTAGCCCGTCGGGCGGAGCCAGCTCTTTGAAGAGCTGCTCTTGCACCGCATCCAACGGAAGCATGCGCAGCGCCTTGGTCAAGGAATCTGCTCCCACGTCCTCCAAGAGCGTTTTGAAAAAGACACCGGCCCCAGCCAGGTTGGCTTCGGAGCTGGCCTCATACGTCGCGCGCACGAACGCTTCCAGGCGCTCTCGCACGCGATTGAGGTTCGTTGCGAGAGGACTTAATGAAAATGGCGCGAGCCCTTGGTTGATGACCTTCGCTTCCGCTGCAGGCAGCTTGTCGGCCCACCACTGGACAACGAGCATCGCGAGGAACCACAGCTCGCGCAGACCCTTTTCCAAGATCGTCTTGCGCTCACTCGCGGGCACCTGCCGCAGCCCATACCCCATCGCGAGGATCAGCCGTGCGCCGAATGAGCGGACCAGCTCGGTGCCTGCGGACGCGCCACGAAGAAAGAGGTTCGCGATCATGACTTCGCGGGACCGCCGCCCGCCTGAAGTGCCGCCAGCTTGGACTCAAGCGCCGCTTTTTCCTGCGCGATGGCCTGGTACGCGACCTCGCGCTTCTTGCCGTCGCCCCAGCGCACGCGCATCGCGCGCATCAGGTTCGAGAAGCCAAGCTGCCCAAAGATCTTCGACGCCTCGCTGATGACTTCCCGCGTCGGCGTCACCCACTCGCCGCCGCCTTTGGGATCGTTGCGCGTTAGCATCTCGGCGAAGTACAGGCCGAGTCCAAGCACGAAGTGCGGAGCGCCTTGCAACAGGTCCACGTTGTTGGCCCAGAAGCCGTCCTTCGACCAGCGACCGATCGCGCGGATGCCCCAGTTCATCAGCTCCGTGCTGGCCTGCGCCACGACGCCGCCGCCGAAGTCGATCGCGACGCGATGCGCCTTCGACTCTTTGCGAAGCACGGCGGTCTTAAACTTTTCGATGCGGCTCTGCTCCGAAGACAGGCGAGCCTGCCGCTCCTCTTGCTGC
>JAEUJZ010000147.1 GCA_016794505.1 Myxococcales bacterium | reverse complement strand
TTGCCGGGCTTGATATCGCGATGGATGATGCCCAGCTGGTGCGCGGCGTGCAGCGCCTCGGCGACGTCTTTGATGACGTGGACTTTTTCTTCCAGCGTCATCGCCTGCTGTGCATCTTGCAGCGACTGGCCGCGCAAGTACTCCATCGAGATATAGAGCTGTCCAGCTAGCTCGCCGACTTCATAGACTTTGCAGACACCACTGTGATCAATGCGCGCCTGCGCCCGCGCTTCCCGCATCAAGCGCTGCACAGCTTGCGCGCCGATGTCATGGATAAACTTCAGCGCAACCGTGCGGCTCAGACGACGATCCGTGGCCTTGTAGACGACGCCATTGCCGCCCCGTCCCAAGAGCTCGACGATCTCGTAGCGATCCCACTGCGAAAGCGCAGCCGAAAGCGGGGCCGAGGTAGCGGCAACCCAGGCCTGTGCGCCAGCCGCTGCATGGCCGGTAGACGGCAGTGGGTTGATCGCGACCACATCGCTGACCATGCCAGACACAGAGGGATCGCGGCTCGCTTCTGAATCGCTGCCGCGCGGATCGCAGGTCTCGGCGAGCGAGCGCGTCACACGGATCTGCTCGATCAGATTGAGCAGCGCGTCTTCGCGCAGGCGACCGGCTTGCAGCAGGCGGTCCAGCGTCGGGCCATAGCGATAGGCTTCCGGTTCTTGCTGCCCAGAAGGCAGCGACGCGGGCGAAGCAAGATCCGCTTCGCTCAGCCAGCCGCGCTGAATCGCCCCCGCGAGCACCTCGGCTTCCTGCCGAGCAGACAGCATCTTTGAATTATATTCGTGACGAGACCGCGCTGTGCGTGAGCTCGATTTCCGAGGCTGCTCACCGGGGAGGGATACCGTGCCGAACTTTCACCGCCTGATTGAGTTGAGCGATTTCAAAGACGACCTCGCGACGCTGTACTCGTTCGAGGGAAGTCTGACGGATTCGCAGGCGCTAGACCAAACGGTCCAACACTATCTTTCGCAGACGCTGCGCCGTGAGAACATCGATACGTACGTCGCGGTGCGCAGCGACCTGGGGCAGATCGCGCTGTTTCGTGATGGCATCTCGGCCGCGCAAGCAAGTGCGCTTGAGCAGTTCGCCGATGACTTCATCCCGCGCTATCTGCAGATGCTAACGAACGCACAGGCGGCGCTGCAGGTGCTGCCGATCATCAAAGCTCGCGGTCCGCGCACGCAGCAAGATGTGAAGCCGTGGGATCCTGATCAGGTGATCCGCCCAAATCCAGCGCTCGCGTGGCGTCCGTTCTTCGGTCATGGACTGACGCTGTCGCGACAGAAGTGCGTGCAGTTGTTTCACTATCCGCCGCTGCGTCTGTTGCAGGAATACCGCGACTATTTGAACGACCCCGTGCCCGCCAAGGTTGAGCTGCTTTTGCTCGCCAACCTCGACTGGAACAAGGCACTTGAGTGGAGCCAGTGGACGCCCGAAGCGCGACAGACCACGGCACCGTACTTCCTGGCCCAGCACGAGCGCGTCATTGACGGCTGTCCCATTGCGGCCCCGGACGACCAAGGCAGCAAGCCGGTGACCGATGCCCAGGGACACCCGATCTGCGACGAAAACGGCAAACAGTTTGTCGGCCTGATGCCGATTGAAGACTTCCTGGAATACCAACGCGCCGAGCTGATGCTGCACCTGATCCCGCACGCTGTGCAGACCGCTTACTCGATCCCGCTCAACATCTTTGGCGAACCGGCACGCAAGCAGTTTGAAAAGCTCACAGGGCGATCGATTCCGGCGGATGTTGTATCGCAGACTCCGGTCACGGGCCATGTGCAGATCAAGTCCGGTCAGCCGCAAACGCCGTTCATCGCGTGGTGGCACCCCTACGAGTTCTACTGGCGCGCACATGGAAGAAGCAGCGAGACCATCGGCAAAGGTCAGCTGGTGATGACGCAGAAGACGCGCCACGACATCGAAGGTCTTCTGGTCGACGATCTGGCTCTGGCCGGTTGGTCACTGGCCATGGCAGAGGATCCCAGCCAGGATCCGCAGGCAACGCTGCAGGCGCAGCAAGCGAAGTGGAATCGCGCCGACACGCAGCCGCAGGTGCAGGCGCTCGTGCGTCACCTTGCCTCATTTGAAGAGACCGGGCCGAACAAGCTGGGCTATGCCTTCTGCGAATCGCTGCCGGTGGCCTGGGGCTACGTCCAGGCACATCCTGATCTGCCGTATGGTGTGCTGCCCGTGGAATGAGCGGGCCAGCACGGTTCCGCGCGCGACAGACCACCGGGTCGCCTGGGCGGTGATATGGTGACGGCATATGGCGCGCCCCAAGTTCTTTCGCGATCCCATTCACGGCCAGATTGGCTTTGACGCTGTTGACCTGCATGCAGCGCCCCCGTCGTCCGAGACGCAGCCCGACGCGGCGCTGTCTTGGCTCATCCGCCGCCTGATCGACACGCCAGAGTTTCAGCGACTTCGCTACATCCGACAGAATGGTCTGGTGAATCTGGTCTTCCATGGCGCCGAGCACTCGCGCTTTGGTCACAGCATGGGGGTCTGTTATCTGGCGCGCGAGATGTACAGCCGCATCACGCGCAACATGGGAGATCCCGTCGAGCCGGGGCGGCGTATGGCCACCTGCGCAGCGGCGCTCTTGCACGACATCGGACACGGCCCCTTTTCGCACGTGCTGGAAGAGATCCTGTCGGTCTGCGGGATCCGCTTCGAACACGAGTGGCTGACGCGGCGCTTGCTGGTCGAGCCCGATGCGCTCGCCGGCTATGGCGATCCCAGCGTGGCTAGCGTCCACGCGACGCTACGCATGATCGATGCCCGCTTTCCCGAGCAGGTTGCGGCCTATGTCAGCAAGAAGTGGCGTGCCAAAGGGACCGGGAATGGCCGTGACTCGCGCGAGACGCCAAGCGGCAGCGATCACTGGACGTACAAGCTGGTGTCGAGCCAGATCGATGCCGACCGCTTGGATTATCTGATTCGCGATGCGTCGCTGTCTGGTCTACCCGGACACGCGTTTGATATCGAGCGCTTGCTGGACATGCTGCTGCATCTTGATCGCACGCGCATCGCCGTGTACCGCCGTGCCGTCGAGCCCGTCGAGGGATACCTGCTTGCGCTCGATCAGATGTATCGAACGGTCTATTACCACCACACGGCGCGAGCCGCGGCGGCACACCTGGGCTGCGTGCTGCATCGCGCGCTGGATCTGTATCGGCAGGGAGCGCGAGATCTGTTTCCGCTTCTGCCAACCACCAGTGAGCCGGCTGGCCCGCGCGGGCGACGCCATCCGCTGCAAGCGCTGTTCGACGACGGGCAGGATCTGCCGCTTTCTGACTATCTGCGGCTGACCGAGTACCACATCTTTGCGCTGATCGAAGAGTGGCAGGCCCACCGCGATCCCGTACTCGCGGATCTCAGTCGACGCTTGCTGCGGCGGTCGCTGCTCAAGGCGATTGATGTCGATCCGCGCAAGTACAACCGCATGCAGCGCCTGCAGAAGCGCGCCGAAGAACTGGTGCGCGAGCGCCTGCCCCACGTCGACAAAAACACCGTGCAGTACTACGTCTCGGTCGATGAGCCCGAGCGAGTGTCGTACCGCCGCTATGACTGGCGCAACGCCGATCCAGACGAGAGCATCTGGATCGTCGACAACGACAGCAGCGCTGGCTCGCGCTCGGGCCCGCAGATCTCGGCCGTTGGCGCAAACCCCATCGACAAAGAGCCAAGCAGCATCATCGCGGCGCTGCAGACGGCCAAATACTTCCACCGCCTGATCGTCCCCCCTGAGATCCGCGACACGCTGGTCGCCGAGCTACGCAGCTAGCCGCGGACCCGACGAACAGGCCGGGTCCGTGGCACGTGCGCTTTTCGTCGCTAGGCCACGACGCGCAGGCGCAGCTTGCCCTGCTCGTTTAGCGACGTGACATAGCCCGGCACATCCGGCAGCTTGCTGGTCAGCGGGTTGTCGTATTCCGGCAGATCCAGATCCTTGTTCTTGGCATAGACCGGATGGCGACCGTGCTTCTTGTACCAGTCAGCGACGGTAGCGTTGGCCAGCATCTGCTCGACGATGTTGCGCCAACCAACGCCCGTGTTGTAGGCGCAGAAGCTGATCTCGCCAAGCTGCGTGCCGTACGGAATGATGCACATCTCGGTGCGCCGGAAGTCGTAGTTGAACAGATCCTGGAACCACATGCCGGCCACGAACAGCACGCGCCACTTGAACTCGTTGGCGTCCGCTTCGAACTCGCCGGGCTTGGCGCCGCGGTTGCCGGTCTGCGATAAGAACTGCCGGAATAGCTCGGCTGCGCTGTAGCCTGGCGGCGCCTTGTCCGGGCGGAAGTTGCGCATCAAGGCCAAGCCGACCTGGGCCAGAGCCACTTCGCGCGGCATGTTGCCATCGGCGATCAGGGTGATGTCTTTCATCAGCTGATCGACATCCAGGAACTCAAGCAGAGGCACCATCTGCTTGGTCTCTTTATTCACGAACAGGATGGTGCCGATGCCGCAGTTGGGATGGCAGCCGCAGTTCAGCGTGCCGAACTTCTGCTGTCCATCCATCAGCATGTCGCCGAGCGCTGAGAACGGTCCCATCGCTGACAGCGGGAACCAGTCACGCAGCGGCTCGGTGACTCCGGTCTGCGCCTTCACATCGTGGGCCAAGTGCGAAAGCGTGTAGCGCTGCTTGGCGCGCGTCTCGTCATCGACGTCTTCATCGCGGCCCGTGAAGCTGACCGGCTGGAAGCTGACGACGGTGATCTTGTCGCTGTTTTCGATGGCAAAGCGCAGGATCGGTCCAATCTGATCGTTGTTCACACCGTTGACGACGGTGACGACCAGGATGACGTCGATGCCTGCTTGGTGCAGTTCTTCGATCGCGCGCAGCTTCACATCAAACAGGTTCTTGATCTTGCGGTGCGCGTTCGATTCGTTGCTGACGCCGTCGAACTGCAGGTACGCCATGCGCAGGCCCGCTTCCTTGGCCTTCTTGGCAAAGCCCGGCTCTTGCGCAAAGCGAAGGCCGTTGGTCGCGCACTGCACCGCGAAGTAACCAACCTCGCGGGCATAGCGGATGGCGTCCAAGAAATAAGGCGACAGCGTTGGCTCACCGCCGGAAAACTGGATGCTCATCTGCCGACGGGGCGTGATGTTCAGGCTGTCGTCGAGGATCTTTTTGATCTCCTCCCACGAGAGCTCATGGACGAAGCCAACCTGGTTGGCATCCATGAAGCACGGATCGCACATCATGTTGCAGCGGTTGGTCAGATCGACCGTCAGCACGGCGCCGCGGCCATACTGCACCGAAGAGCTTCCGTGCTTGCGCAGTGGGGTCTCAAGCGCTTTGTAGTCGCGGCCAGGAAACAGCGACTCAATGCGCGACAAGAACTGCGGATCGATCGACATCAGATCGCTGAATGTGCCGTGCTTGGCGCACTCTTTTTCCATCACGATCTGACCGTTGCGCTCGACGATGCGCGCCCGCACTTCGCCGGGCTTGCCGCTGGTCAGCTCAGACAGATCTTTGCGGCCCGACAGGATGTCGCTGCGCACTTCTTTGACGCAGCGCGGGCACAGCGAATCGGTCTCGCGCGGCCAGCCAAGCGGTGGCTTGCTGCGCTCGCGTGACTTCAGCAGCGGACCGGGCGCCCAGCTCGGCGTCTGCGAGGGTCGCTCTAGGCGTCTGTTGAGTTGTGCGATGAGCGGCCAAGCCACATTGGCTGCCTTCACCGCCGTTTTTTCGAGGGTCTTTATCGCAATGCTTTCGATTTGGTTCGTTAGGCTCATGTCTTCTCCCTCCCCATGCTGGCGCCATGCTAACGGCGCAAAGCGGGGACGATCTAGATGGGGATGCTCTCCACAGCCTGGGGACATGCCTCCCCCCGGCTGGCAGTGCTGCAGTACGTGATGGAGTGCTCGGTGTGCGGATTCGCTCGCTTAGCGCGGTGCCTGCACGGCAGGCGGAGGCGTCGATGTTTGCTTGTTCACGGAGTGTCGGCGCAGAAGGAAACCCATGACGAAGGCGAGGATCATCACCACCAGTGTGGCGACGACAGCGAGGCCAATTCCTAGAGTGTGACGCGCGGGTGCAGGAGCCGGTGGCGAACTGCGTACCGCTGGCTGAGCGGTCGGAACAGCGGCTTGTTGGCTGGCTGAGGCAGCGGGCGGCGTTAGGTTGCCGCTGGTCTCGCCGGCCCCACGCGCGCTGCCGGGACCGGCCACACCCACTCCGCTGATGCTGGCGCCGCGACGCCCGATGCGAGCGCCGCCACGGGCATCCGCAGCGCTGCTCAGCGCATGGCTCAGGGGCGGCAGGCCTTGCAGCGCTCGCACAAAGTCCTGCACCGTCTCGAACCGCTTGCTCTTCTCTTTCGCCATCGCGCGCTCGATGGCGGTGACAACATAGTCCGGCAGATCGGGTACGAGGCTCTTGAGTGACGGTGCGGGCTGCTTCTGAATCGCCGCTAAGATCTGCAGCGCGCTCTTGCCTTCAAACGGCAGCCGGCCGGTCAGCATGCGGTACGTCACAACAGCCAGTGCCCACTGATCGCTGAAGAAGTCGACGTGCTCGCTCTCGCCGGTTGTGCCCTCGGGACTGACGTACTCAACGGTGCCCAAGATGATGCCGCGCGCCGTGCTGCGCATCGCGGGATCGTCAATGTTCTTGGACAGACCGAAGTCAACCACCTTGACCACTTCGGCTTCGCTGCCCTCGCTGCTGGCTTGCCGATGCAGAAAGATATTGCTCGGCTTAATGTCGCGATGGGCGACGCCCAAGTTGTGTGCGGCGTGAAGCGCGCTGCCGACTTGCTTGACGATCTCAAGCGCCTTCTGCAGCGGAAGCTGCCCCTTGTCTTGCAGCGTGTCGTAGAGGTCCTTGCCGCGCAGTAGCTCCATGATCAGAAACGGCGTGCCGTCTTTTTCCCGATCGAAGCCGATGACCTGAACGATGTTGGGATGAAACAGCTCACCGATGATCAGCGCTTCGTCGAAGAAGCGGCGGTGATACTCCTCGGATCCGGGGCCAAGCTGGTGGATGACCTTGATTGCGACCATGACATCGCGCTGCACATCGCGAGCGCGATAGACCGCACCCATGCCGCCTTGGCCAATGACCGATTCGATTTGGTAGCGATCTGCAAGGACGCGACCGACAAAGCTAGAAGCCGTGGAAGAAGGCGCGGACATAGAAAGAGAGACACCATCGTACTGCGTCGCCACAGCCCTGCGCGAGCCAAGTGCCAAGTCCGCGAAACCACAGCGCTTCTTGGCGAGTTACGCGTGGCCCACAGTCGAGCCAGTCGCCTGGTTCGCCGGTCGGCATCGTCGATTGCCCAACGGATCCGCAACAGGCCGGGCTTGCGATGCCGCAGCCATGTTGTGCGTGTCTAGCCGCCGATCGAGACCATGTGCTTGGTTGGCCCACCGCAGCCGGTCGCAGAAAAGACGTGACCGCTGCGCTTGCGCAAAAGACCCGACTGCGCCGCATCGATCAACGCAGCGAGGCGAGCCTCGCGATCTGCAAGCTGTGGTTCGCTGCTGCGCACGATGCGCCGTAGATCGATGGCGTCGTCATAGGCCAGGCAGGCGTGTAGCTCACCGGTTGCCGACAGGCGCACGCGGTTGCAGGTGTCGCAGAAGGGCTCGGTGATCGCTGAGATCAAGCCAACGCGCCGCGGCTGCCCCTGGTACATCACGCCGACATAGCGGGCAGGCCCGACGCCGGGTATGCCGCGCCGCCCAGGGATCTCGTCGTCCGCCAGAAGCGGGCCAAACTCACGCTGAAGCAGGCTGCGTAGCTCGGCCGCGGGCAGGAAGCTGCCAGGATAAAACAGCGCGCCTTCGGCCATTGGCATCAGCTCGATGAAGCGTGGGATGAAGTCGCGATCAAAGGCATAACGACAGAGCGCGCCCACTTCATCGTCGTTAAAGCCGCGCATAGCGACGGCGTTTAGCTTGGTGTGACGAAATCCGACGGCGCGGGCAGCATCGAGACCTGACAAGACACGATCGAGGTGGCCTCGGCGCGTCACCTGTGCAAAGCGCGCGGGGTCGAGGGTGTCCAGGCTGACATTCAGGCGGTGCAGACCTGCATCCTTGAGCGGCTGCGCAAGCTCGGCCAAGCGCTCGGCATTGGTGGAAAGCGACAGATCATCGAGGCCCAGCTTGGCCAAGCGCTCGACGAGGGTGATCAGGTCTTTGCGAATGGTCGGCTCGCCGCCGGTCAGCCGAACTTTGCGCACGCCGACCGCCATCAAAGCGCGAACGACGAGCTCGATCTCTTCAAAGCGCAGGATGTCGGCCTTGTCGACCAGCGCGACACCATCGGCGGGCATGCAATAGGTGCAGCGATAGTTGCAGCGGTCCAAAAGCGAGATGCGGACGTATGTGATCGCGCGGCTTTGTCCGTCTTGCATGCTCCGAAAGTCCGCAGGGCGCGGCATCACCACACCGCTGTTGTTCACGATGGGCAGGTGCAAGAGCCGCTGGCCCGGAGGCTCTCGGCCGCTGTCTCGGTGCGACGTCTCGTTGGGGATCAGTCCGCTCATCGCCTGGCCTCGAAACGCAAGTGACCAAGCTCTGGAATGATCAGCTTTTCCAGCCCCAGACGCACCGCAGACGGCGAGCCAGGCAGAGCAAACACAACCAAGTGGCTATCGGCCAACAAGCCAGCCACTGCCCGCGACAGCATCGCTGCCGAGCCGATCTCGGAGTACGACAGCATGCGAAACAGCTCGCCAAAACCATCAAGACGCTTGGAAAACAAGGCGCTGATTGCTTCGTATGTGCTGTCGCGTCGCGAGATCCCGGTGCCCCCCGTCGAGATCAGGACATCGACGCCCGCTTCTTCCGTGCCACGGGCCGCTACCTCAGCAATGCAGGCGCGCACGGCCGCTGGGTCGTCTTTGACAATCGCCGAGCCGGCAATCACGTGTCCGGCGTCTGTAAGCAGCGCTCGCGCCAGCGCGCCGCCTTCGTCGGTCTCTTCCGTGCGGGTATCCGAGACCGTGAGCACGAAGACGCGGACGCGCTTGGGAGCGTGCGACTTGTGATGCACGTGCGACATGAGGCCACTATGACCCCGGTACATTGCTTTGCATAGTCCCCATCCAGGTTCGCGTAATCTGGATGAGATGTCCGAGCGAGGATCGAGCGGTCTGCCGCGTTCACAGATCGGCCCGTACCGCCTGCTGCGCCGCATTGGCCAGGGGGGGATGGCCGAGGTCTATGAAGCGATGGTCTATGGCGGCAGCAGCTTCGAAAAAAAGGTCGCCATCAAAGTGCTGCTCCCCGAGCTTCGCGGCCGCGGTGATCTAGAGCGCATCCTGATCGATGAAGCACGACTGGGCGCGCGGCTTGTCCATCGCAACTTGGTGCAGGTCCACGACCTGGGACTTGATGGCGACATCTATTACGTACGCATGGACTTGATCGATGGCGCAGACCTGGCCAGCTTGATTCGGCCGGCCTCAGGAAGCAGCGCTGCGTCCGAGCGGCGGGTCAAGTGCCCTCCGGTTGAGCTGTCGCTCTTGGTCGCCGAAGAGATCGCGGTGGCGCTCGACTTCGTGCATCGCTTCTGCGACGACGCCGGCCGACCGCTGGGCTTGGTGCATCGCGACATCAGTCCATCGAACATCCTGATCAGTCGATCGGGTGAAGTGAAGCTGGCCGACTTCGGCATCGCCAAGGCAACGCACCTGACCGAGATCACGCGCGGCAACGTGCGCAAAGGCAAGTACGCGTACATGTCGCCCGAGCAGGTGGATAACCAGCGCCTGACTTCGGCCAGTGATCAGTTTGCTCTGGGTGTCACGCTAATGGAGCTGTGCCTGGGACGGCGGCCGTATGACGCCGAGTCGGTGATGGGCACGATGGAGCGCATTCGCCAAGCCGCACCGCCCGATCTGCACGGCCTGGGTGGCGAGCTTCCAACGATCATTCGCCGCTGTCTGGCCCGCGATCCTGCCGCGCGCTACGCGACCACAGAGCAGCTTCGCCGCGAGCTGGCTCGCCTGCGCCGATATCTGCCGCTGGTCACCTGCAGCGACCTTGGGCAGTGGGTTCGTGAACAGCTTGATCACACGCGAACCAGCGATGAAAAGGCTGCACGATCCAGCGGCGATGCCGTGCCGCTTAGCGAGGCTGTGACCGCGGTCTTTCAGGAACCACGGCCCACCGATCAGCTGACGGCACCGAACCGCGAGACAACGGCATCTGAGAAGATCGGCGACGAAGACAAGGTCATCGTCACGCTGACATAGCCTTGCGCAGGCGCGCTGCGAAGGGGGGCGGTCCTGGGCCGAACCCCTCGCCGAACCTCTGCACAATCCTGTTCACGTCGAGGAGACAGTGTTGATGATGTCATCGGATCGCTTCCACGCACGGTCACGCCCATCGTGGGCAGCGCAGCTCGTGGTGGCGCTGCTTGGTGCCTGCGATAGCTCGGGTACAGGAAGCCCACTCAGCGACGGTGGAGTCGATCAAGCGAGGCCGCGCGATCTGGCCAACGCGCCGCCTGATCTAGCGCCTCCGAAAGTGACGCAGCCTGCCGTCTGCGCCCCAGCCACTGTCACTGCGACGATGGTCTTTGGCTCGGTGTTCCGAAGCCGCTGCGCCAACCCTGGCTGCCATGGCGGGCCACTTTTGCCGTCGCTGAGTAGCGCCGCTGAGCTACCTAAAATGGTCGGCCAAGCATCGGCCTCGGACTATCCATACGTCGACCCAGGCTTTGACATCAACCGCAGCTATCTTCTGTACAAACTGACAGGAGAGCAGCGCAAAGTGCCGCATGGCGGCGGCGATCCCATGCCCCCGTCCGGCGGACTGATCGACGACCCCAGCCTGTGCCTGGTCATCAACTGGATCAAGAGCGGCGCCAAGTAGGCGCGTCTCGTCGGGCGCTGGCTGCCGCCGCGAATGCGCGACTCATTCTTGGCTACGCGAGCAGCCTGCGGACCTAGACTCACGGCATGACGACAACGCCCAAGCACTTGGTTCGTAGTTCTGCGATTCCCAAACAAGCGACGCTGCATATTCGGCACCCGTTGAATCCTCTGTCAGACGTCCATATGACGCAGCTTGGTGACCCGACGGGTCTGGTGCGCGTGGGGGTCAATTTGGCGCGCATTCCGCCGGGGCGCGAGAGCTTTCTGCCGCATGCCCATGCCGTCCAAGAGGAATGGGTCTATGTCGTGCGCGGGCGCGGCCAAGCGCTGCTCGGCGAGGCCTGGCACGACATCGCGCCTGGCGATTTTCTGGGGTTTCCGACGGATGGCTTGGTGCATCACATCCGAAACAACGGAGAGGAAGACCTGGTGCTGCTGCAAGGCGGCGAGCGTGGCCCCATCGAGCTCGCGAGCTTTCCGACCGTCAACAAGCGCATGCTGGTCTCAGGGGGTCAGTACGCGCAGTTCGTTCCTGAAAGCGCCGTCGAATCGATGCCCTTTTCGGCGTGGCTGGCACACGACTCTGATGCCCCCCAGGATGGTTAAGCGCATCGCTGGGCCGTGGTGGCAGGAGCTCAGCGTTTGTTGAGCGCCTCGGCTTCTTGCCGGCTGATGCTGCGGTCGGCATCGGCATCGATCGCGCGCAGCAGAAGATCGATGGTGATGGGTGAAGCGGGCGCCGCGGTCAGGTTGCTGACGGCTGTGGCGAGCTCAGATTCAGACAGCTTGCCGTCGCGATCGGTGTCCAAAAGCTCAAAGTGTCCCAGCCTCTGGAATAGCTCGCGCGAGAACGCATCCACCAACACCACCTTGACCTCGCGACCACTGCCTTCTCTGGGAATTCGCTCGGGGTGTTCGTGCCCGAACGACTCCAGCGGCTCGATGTGATCCATGCCAGTCAACAGGTTGCGCACCAGCGCGATGCGATAGCTGCGATCGAGATCAACGGGCTCGCCCGCGATGTGCGTCAGCCGGTGATCGGACGGATCTACTTGCATGCCATCGTCGACATGCAGAAACGCGCCGGATCCTTGCAGCGATCGCCCACGCGAGGCGCGAATGGCTTCACGCAGCACCCAACCTGGGATCGAGGCCACGACGACTTCGTTGTCGAACGGCACTTCACCTTTCAGATCGCCGTATGTGAAGCGCTCGCGGTACTCGCGATTGCCGCGCACGCCGCCGCCATTTAGCACGCATCCCTCGGCGGACTCGGCATCGCGGATGCGCGACGCGAGCAGCGTGGACAGCGACGTCTGATGTTGGCGCGTGCCGATCGACGACAGCACCTGGCCAGGCGGAATCAGGTACAGCGTTGCGGCCTCTAGCTCGCGGACCGCGTGCATGCGGGCGTTGACCCGTGCGCGCAGCATCGCATCGTCGGGATATCGCGCGACGTCATCCACCGTCACCCGCACGCGCGGCACATCCGGCTTGCCAGCGGGGGGGGCTTCGGCAGGCCAGCTCAGATCCAGAATCACCGCGTGCTCGGCATCCATGCCTGCCTTTACGATCCACGATGTCCCCACGTGTTCCAGATAGATGCGATGCTCGTGGCCGCCGATGATCACCGGCAGCGGCGGCACACTGGCCGGTCGCTCCGCGTGGGCAAGCTCTCGATCCAGCGCGATGTCCTGGTGCGTCAGCGGCACCACGCACGCGCAGCCTTGCGATGTCATCAGATGTTCCGCGATGCGCAGCGTGGCTTGATTGGCTGGCTCGATATGCCCACCGCCAAAGGGGGCTCGCCGGTACTCGCCACCATCGTGCATGACCACGCCGAGCAGCCCCAGTCGAACGCTGCGCCCCGCAGGCGCCGCCACATCGATCAGGTCATACGCTGGCAGTGGCAGCTGAAAGTGCGTGATGTTGCTGTTGAGCCACGTGCCGGAAAACTCACCGATGCGCAGGCACAGCTCTTCCAGCGGTATGTCGTCTTCGTGATTGCCAAAGCAGACGTGCGTGATGCCGATGAGGTTGAGCGCATCCACCATGCCGCGCCCCTTGTCCAAGCTCGACAGCATGCTCGGCGCCACGAAGTCGCCGGCCAGCGTACACAGAAAGCGATCCGCTGGCTCATTTTGCCGATAGTGACGCACCAGGCTCATCAGTCGCGGCAAGTGCTGCAGGCTGTAGACATCGTTGACGCAGACGATACGCAGCGTCGGTCCTCGCTCGGAAGCAAGGGAAGAAACGGGCTGCGCTGGCGACACGGGCAGGCGATCCGAAGGGCTCATAGCTGGAGGCACATCGTAAAGCAGTGCGAGCCCGGTCTCGCTCTTTTTTCCGTCCCCAGTCGCCCCCCGCGCGTCCCCCTTTTTTCTGGGACCGGCTCGCAGCATAGTGAAAGGCAATGGATACACCGAGCAAGTCGCTGTCGTTCTTTCATGGGCTGAGCACGATCCCACGCGCGCTCTCTGTGCTGGGCCACGTGCCGCACGTGCTTCGCCTGCTGCTGATTCCGCTGTTCCTGACCGTGATCCTCGACGGACTGGCTCTGTACTACGGCTATGGCTGGCTGCACGGGCTGATCCTGCGCTTCCTGCCCGAAAAAGGCGTGGCCGCGCTCTTGCTCAACATCTTGGCCGGCTTGGTTGTACTGCTGACGCTGGCTTGGACATTCGGCTTCGTCTATTTGACGCTGTGCGAGCTAGTCATCGATCGCGTCTCAGAAGAGATCGAGGAACACTTAACCGGTCAGCGCGGCAGCGTCGAGGGTCTGTCACACAGCATGCGCGGACTGTTCGTCAGCCTGTTGCAGTCGATGGTGCTAGCGGGGCTGGGGCTCCTGGGTGCGCTGCTGAACTTGATTCCGCTTCTGGGATCGATCTTGTCGCTGCTGCTGGCCGCGATCCTGCTTGGCTATGGGTTTTTTGTGGTCTCGGCGGGCCGCAAGGGGCTGCACCTCGGCGAGCGTATCGCGCTTTCGCGTGAACACCTGTGGGCGCTCGTCGGGCTTGGCGGCTGCGCCTTTGCCGTCAACATCATCCCGGTCATCAACCTGCTGGCCTTGCCGGTGTTCGTGGTGGCAGGGACGATCCTGTTTCTCGATGCCACCCAGCCACCGCCGCCTGACAAAGCTGCGCTGCCCGCTGCCGAGGCGTCCGTTCCGCGCTAAGGTCCATGCCATGAGTCGTTGGCCACGAACTGTCGATCCAAGCTCGCACCGCATCGCGCCTGCGACTCTGCGCTGTGGTGGTCGCTGCACGTGGCTGCGCCCGGTCCTGTTGGGCGCTGTGCTGTTCTTGGTATCACCGACGGCACACGCCGATATCTGGTCGTACGAAGAGAACGGCGTCATTCACTTTACGAACATCTCGCCCGCTGGCAGTGCAGCGCATCGCTGGCGCGTCGAATGGAAAAGTGGGCCCGGCAAAGCCGCCGTCGTCTCGGGAAGCTCTGCCGTCGCGGGCTGCGCCAAGTCCCGCGCCGATGTGGTGCCGTCGCGCGACACCAGCCCCGATCGCTACAAGCGATATGACGCATTCATCGCCGAGGCGGCGTCGGTCTATGCGCTGCCTCCGCCCTTGATTCGCGCCATCATCTACATCGAGTCCGATTACGACCCGCACGTGGTTAGCTGCGCTGGTGCTCGCGGTCTGATGCAGATCATGCCGGATGTCGAAAAAGAGCAGCGGATCAGCGATGTCTTTGATCCGCGCCGCAACATCTTGGGAGGATCGCGCCTCTTGCGGCTGCTTGCCAATCGCTTCCGCGGCGATCTCGTGCTGACCATCGCGGGCTATCACGCAGGCGCAGGTGCCGTCGAAAAATACAGCGGTGTGCCGCCGTACGAGACCACGCAGCGCTATGTCTATGCCGTGCTGCAGCGCTACCAGGCGTACAAGCAGGCGGCCGACGCGGCCCTTCCCAAGGTTCCCTAAGGCACGCGCAGTCTCTTGCGCTATCGCCAGACCGCAACGCAGACCGCGCTGGCTGCGCCATCTTGCGGGCTGCCGCTGGTTACTCGCTTGCGCTCTTCGCGCCCGAGCCTGAACGGGTGCGGCGCCGAGGCGGCGGCTGCGCTGAACGCAAAAGATCCGCCAGCGCATCGATAGCGCGCCGCGACTGCCTGTCGGTTGGTGCAGACTGCAGCCCAGCCAGCGCTGCCAGGCCCTCGATGGCGGCCAAGAGCGCGGTCGCCAAGGCCGACGCATCGACGGTGACAAGCAGGCGACCGGCCCGCTGCTGTTGCATCAGCGCATCGGCCATGGCCCGCTGCATCGCGGCGACATCTTCCTGTTCCAGCCGCCGCAGCGTCGGGCTGCGAAAGGATTCGGCATGGACCTCAGCCAGAAGGGCTTGGTACCCCGGTATCGCTGCGACATCGAGCAGCGCACGGGCCAGCTGGCGAAAGCCAGCCAGCAGATCGTCCGCCTGCGCAAAGCGCTCGATCTGCTCGCGTGCTTCCCGCCCCGCTGTCGTCGCTGCGGCTTCGATGATCGCTTCCTTGCCGGGGAAGTATCGGTACAGCAGCCCCATGCTCAGCCCGGCCCGCGCCGCGATGTCTTGCACGCTGGTCTTGTGAAAGCCTTTCTCTAGGAAGCAGGCAGTGGCCGCGGCCACGATTTCTTCAACTCTTTGCTGCTGCAGGTCAGGGTTGGCGCGTCGCACGCTTAGCACCTCTGGTCGCGAGGGTACTCACTTTTTGCTGGCCACCAAGCAGCTTTTTGATAAAGTGAATGAGCGCTCACTTTATGATTCCAAGGAGCCCACATGGCGATCTCATCCCGTCTGGAAACGTTGAGCCTGGTCTTGGCGATTGCTCCATTCTTTTTATTGCTGCCGGTTGAGCTGTGGCAGCGTTCACGTCGCGCTCCACTCGATCGCGCACTGCTAAGCGAACAGCTCGCCAGCGCCAGCCCGCTTGTGCCGACGCTCCTGGTAAGCGGTGCCGTCGCTGCGTTTGTCACGTCGCTGTACGCCTGGGCGCAGACCTATTCTCTGTGGCGCATCTCCACAAGCTGGGGCAGCAGCGCTGTCTGCTTGCTCCTCGTCGACTTCCTGTATTACTGGGAACATCGCATAAGCCATCGCGTCCGCTTCCTGTGGGCGGTCTCGCACTCGGTGCATCACAGCTCGCCGCTGTTCGATCAGACCACCGGCCTGCGCGTCTCGTTCATCGACGGTTTTCTGTCCCCGTGGTTCTATCTGCCGGCCGTGCTGTTTGGCTTCGATCCGAAGCTGGTGATCGCCTGCTTCTTGCTGATGGTCGGCTATCAGCAGTGGCTTCACACCGAGTCGATCGGCCCGCTCGCAGGCTTTGATCGCGTGTTCAACTCTCCGTCGAATCACCGCGTACACCACGCCATGCAGACGCAGTACTTGGACAAGAACTATGGCGGCATCTTGATCGTGTGGGATCGACTGTTCAGCACCTACCAGCCCGAGGTCGAGCCGCCGCGCTATGGCCTGACCCATCCGCTTGACTCGACGAATCCGCTTCAGGTCCACGCAGCCGAAGCCCGCGCGCTGCTGCGCGACCTATCGCTGCGAAGCAGCTTGCGTGCGGCCCTGCGTCTTTTGTTGCGGCCCCCAGGAACGACTGACACCGACGCCTCGTCACAGCAGACGGCATAGCGCTCGCGCTTCTTTGGGCTCGCTCACTTTCGCGCAGCCGATGGCAACGCGAGGCCATCCTGATCCGGTGCGCGTTGTTGCAGCGCAGATCTGATCAGAACCGCACGCGCTCCATTTCGTCTGCGAGGAAGTCAGGCGAGAGGTGTGCGTAAAGCAGCGTCATCTTGATGTCGCTGTGCCCAAGGATCTTTTGCAGCGCCAAGATGTTGCCGCCGTTCATGACAAAGTGACTGGCGAACGTGTGGCGCAGCGCATGCCACGGCCGCAGCAAGCGCGGACAGCCCGCCGCCGCCAAGAGCGCAGGCAGACCCAGCATGTCGGTGCTGTCTCCCATGCTGGCCGTGCCGCGACGAATCACGGGGAAGACCAGCGCCTCAGGCGTCTTGGGGCACAGCGCCTGCCAGCTCGCGAGGATCGGCAAGAGCACCGACGGCAAGCGCAGATGCCTAGGCTTGCCTCCTTTGGGCAGCTTGCGACCGCTGCGCAGCACATCGATCCGGCGCGCTTGCAGATCGACATCGCGCCAGCGCAGACCAAACAGCTCTCCTTTACGCAGGCCGCAGTGCAAGGCGACCGCGAGCATCGCGTGCATCCCTGCATCGTGTTCGCGCGCCTGCGCAAGAAGTCGCGCGGCATCGGCGTGGCTCAAAAACTCCAGCAGCGCCCGCTGCCGGGGTGGCTCGACGCCACGGCACGGGTTCTGCGGCACGATGCCTTCTTTGCTGGCCCACGAAAAGACCGTGCTCAAGAAGGCCAAGGTCACGCGCACGCTCGCGGGGGAAAACGTCGCGGCCAGGGCATCGCGCAGCTTGACGACGTCTGCCGTCTTGATCGCATCGGCTGGTTTTTCGCCAAGCAGCGGCAGCGCTCGACGCAGCGCACACTGCGCATTGCGACGGTAATCCGTCAGGTCTTTCACGCGCGGACGGCTGTACGTCGAAAGAAAGCTGGCGATGAGCTGCGCGGTGCTTGGTGCGGCGGGGGCCGGCTCAGGCATGCCGATCTTGCCCCGCGCTATGCGCGCTTCGATCTCGACCAGGAAGCGACGCGCGTGTTCTTTCGTCGGCTGATGCGAGGCTCGCATCTTTCTCCGTCCATCGCTGTCGCGATAGCGAACGTACCAACCGATGAATCGGCCCTTGCGCACTACACGCACGATGTCGCCCATGACTTCGCCCCCGACGAGATCGTATCACGCAGCAGTCATCCACGGGGTATCCATGCGCGCGATGTAGGCGTCTCTCGAACGCAGCAGATCATGCGGTGAACTGGCGGCACCCCTCCCCTGCACGTGCGCAAAACCACACGCTTTTTCTCTAGCGCGCACTCGAACTTCTACTTCG
>JAEUJZ010000116.1 GCA_016794505.1 Myxococcales bacterium | reverse complement strand
AAGGCGCGCAGGACGGATAGGAGTCGCTGGCATAGGTACCTCGTGATATTGCGCCAGCCGAAAATCCTACGAGGACGCGGAAAAAAGAAAAGCGGTCCTGATATCACGGCGACTTCGTTCGTGATCCTGAGCCCGACGAAGAAGTCCCCCGCCCTGCACGGGACGCAGAGAGACAGCGATCTGCGCGCGGCTTGGCATTCCTGCCCCCAGCCGATGTGCGCGCGGTGATATTGCGGCGTCGCCTTCCGTGATATCGCGCCGTCGCCCACGGTGATATCACGCGAGCCAGCCCGGTGATATCACGGCAGCGATCGTGCACCCCTGATCGCAGCGCAGAACCCGAGCTAGTACTTCATCCGCTCAATTTCAGCGTCGAGAAATTCGTTCGACAGGTGGGCGTAGACCATGGTGGTGCGGACTTCGGAGTGGCCGAGGATGCGCTGTAGCGCGAGGAGGCTGCCGCCTTGGGCGAGAAAGTTGGAGGCGAAGGAGTGGCGCAGGGCGTGCCAGCAGCGGGCGATGGGTTTACAGCGTGCAGCAGAGAGCAAATCGGGAAGTCCGCGCGGGGAATTCGTTGCGCTGGAAAGCTTCCAGATGCCGTCGCGGCCTTTGACGGGAACGACGAGTCCTTCCGGTGTCTGCGGGCAGTTTGGACGCCACGCGGTGAGAATCGGCAGCAGCGCGGACGGCAGCTTCAGGTGGCGAGGCTTGCCGTTCTTCGGCGTCGTGGCGTAGGAGCGGGCGACCGTCACGCGACCGCGGGTCAGATCCACATCCCGCCAGCGCAGTCCGAAGATCTCGCCGCGACGCAGGCCCAGGTAGACACCAAGTGCGATTCCGACGTGACGACTCCGCCAGATGAGGCAGGTGTGGCCGCGCTGTTCGGCTTCTGCGAGCAGGCGGCGAATCTCCTCCGCATCGAGCCACTCATCGACACGCTGTGGGGGCGAGGGCTGTTCGACGCCGTGCGCGGGATTCCGATCGAGCAGTCCTTCGCGTCGGGCCCACGAGAAGACGGCGCTGAGGCCGGCAAGGGTGTTGCGAACGGTGCCATTCGGATAGCGGCGGCTGACGTGATCGCGGATCTGCGCGATGTGCGCGGGCCGTAGCTCGACGGCGCGGACCTTTGCGACTTGCGGCGCGAGCTTGTCGACGCGACGCAGGATGCAGCGCAGACGCATGCGATAGCGGTTCAAGTCCTTGATGCGCGGACTGGAGAATCGCGACAGAAACGCTGAGCAGAGCTCGTGCAGCGTCAGATGGCTCTCGTCCGCTTCCTCGATACCGGCCTTGCCACGTCCGACGCGCGCTTCGATCTCGACGAGCATCTTGCGCGCGAGCGCTGCTGTCGGCTGGTGGCTGGCTCGCTGCTTGCGCCGTCCGTCGGCATCCACCCAGCGCACATACCAGCCGAGAAACCGACCGTCCTTCGTCTTGCGGATCACTTCACCCATGGCTGTCTCCGTGGTCCTTTGGTGGTCCACGCGACGGCACGAAGGCTTCGTCGCAGCGCACCGGACCTTGGCGCTTTCGCGATGGCGTCAGCCTCGTAACTGTATCAAATCATTATTAATTTGTAAGCCTAAATACTAGTTGCTGTTGAACA
>JAEUJZ010000114.1 GCA_016794505.1 Myxococcales bacterium | reverse complement strand
GGAGGTTCACGGCATTTATGCCATTGGGGGACGGCGACGCATCAGTGCTGCTGCGGCAGCGAGTGATACGAGCGCGAGCACCGCGAAGTAGCGATGATGCGGCCAGCGGTCCCAGCCGAGCGCAAGCAGTGCGGCGAGTCCATTGCCGAAGGCGCTGCTCGCGAACCACAGCCCGACGGCGCGTGCGGCTTTGTCGTGCGGCGCAAGCCGAGTGACCAGCGACATTCCGAGTGGGGCGAGCAGAATCTCTGCGATAGAGAGCAGTAGGTAGCAGCCGATGAGCCAAACGCTGCTGACTCGGTCTGCGTCGCCGCCGAGCAAGCTCGCTGTGGTCATCAGGGCAAAGGCAGCGGCTGTTGCGACGTAGCCCCAGATCAACAGGCTCGCCGTTGACGCACGGCTCTCTTGTCGCCGTCCGTGCAGGTGCAAGAACACCGGCAGCAGCACGATGACCATCCAGCCGTGCAGCGCTGCGAAATGGCCGGGACCAAGGTGCATGGCCCGGCCAGAGAGCGTGATGTGCTGTTGCGTGTTCATTGCAGCGAACACGGCGAGCGAACTGCCCGCCTGCTGCGTCGTCAGCCAGAAGACAACGGCGACCAAGCAGATCAACCACACCGCAGCCATGTTGCCGCGCTGAGACGCGGTTGCCAGATTCGCGCCATTCGTATCAGGCTCGTTACCGTCGATTTGCAGACGAGCCAAGCCGATCCCGAGCAGGATCGCACTCAACAACGAAGCGACGGCGGAGCCACAGAATAGCGTCGCCCAGCCTCGCGCTGCATGGGCCCACTCTCCGAACAGGGCACCGGCTGCGTAGCCAAGATTCGTGGCCAGATAGTGCCAAAGGAAACCGCGCTCCCGAGCGTGCTCATCGTTGCCAGTGGCGTGAGCGATGAGCACATGCAAGCCGGGGCGAAACACGCTGTGGCCGAGCACCATTAGACCCAGCGCAGGCCAGAACAGCGACGACAAATTGATAGCGAGCAAGACATACGACAAGGCGAGAAACAGAGCGCCGAGCATCGTGGATGCGCGCGTGCCGAGCTTGCGATCTGCGAGCCATCCTCCAGGCAGTCCGCTCAGATACGACAGCGCCTGCAAGATGGCGACGACCATTAACGCCGTCGGCGCTGACATCGCATGCCGTTCCTGCGCATACGGAACGAACAGCGGCAGCATCGCGAGGAATGCGAAGCGCTCGCATCCCTGCACTGCGCAAAGCAGGACAAGTGGCCAAGAACGTCGACGAGAAATGGACAAGGGATCAGGACGAGAAGGCATCGAAGGCTCCAAGCGCAGTTGCGTTTGAGAAGCCCCGCGGCGTACGCTGCGCGCGGTTCCGCGGGGTGTTGCCCACCACGGGGACTTGGCCTCCGGCGTCTGGTACACGACGGAGGCCGTTCTGTTTCTGCGCTACTCGCTGTGAGTGATCTCAGAGCGAGCAGCGCGGCTGTAGTACCTGTCGAAGCGACCTTCCAGGAGCTGCTGCACCTGCGCCGGCCACCAGTGCGCGCGGCCTTTCGGAGTCACATACCCCGCATCGCCAAGCACCTTTGCCAGCGTCGGGAATCCAGGGCGTTCGAAGGGTGCATCAGGCTCCACGGCTTCGTGCTCGCGGCGCATGCGTTCGAGCATCGCTTCCAAGAAGCGACGCGGCGACAACACACGAGTCTCGCGACAGCGTCCGAATAGCTTGCGCACGCTGCGCTCGGTGAAGCGACGACCCTTCATCGGCAAGAAGCCCAGCTCATTCAGGATCGATGCGACCTGCGCGTGCGTGTGTCCGCGAGCGCGCAGCTCCAGCATTCGGTCCTTCACATCTTCGTCGGTGCGTGAGCGGGCGTTGACCGCCCGGCTCTGAATCTGGCTCAGCCGCAGGCGCAGGTTGTAGATGGTGTGCTTGGTCCAGCGCGCCCCTTGCCGCGGCTTAATTCCAGCCATGTTCAAGCGACTCGCCATCTCACTTACGCCGATGCCTGCCGCGGCCCACTCGTTGAATTGGGCGATGATCGCTTGCTCCGCATCGTCATCGATCAGCACCTTCATCCGCGCGTTGTCCGGCGCGCGAACGGCGCGCTTTCCATACGGCACCTTGCCGAAGTGGTAGCCGCTGCGGCGAATGTGCTGAATCGCCTCGCGCGTGCGCTCTCCGACGGCCTCGCGCTCCATCTGCGCGAACACCAGCAGAATGCTGATCAGCGCGCGACCCAGCGCAGAGTCGAGCCGAATCGCCTCGCGAATCGCGACCAGCTCCTTCGCCCCATCGCGAAAGTACGTCTCATAGATCTCGCAGAAGTGACGGATCGATCGGCGCCGAGTAGCGCGCGGGAATCTCACCCGCACGCTCTCACAGAACCGTACTTGAACCTCTCGGCTCATACGGCTCTTCATGTCCTTGCCTCTTCGACGGGAGGTTTCACCCCGAGTGTCCACAGCGCCAGCAGGTCAGGACGCCTTCGCGCCAATCGACCCAGATAGTGCTCAGACCGCCGGTTGTGTTTGCGCAGAGGCTTGTATTTCTTCCGCGCCCACTTCGCCAGCTTCAGGTTGATGTACCGTAACACCTGGACGCACTCCGAGCGGCTGTACCGCCCGTAGTAGTTCATCCAGCCGCGTACAATTGGGTCGATGCTGGGCGCGATCTCGGCCAGCGTTTTCTGCGCTTGCGATGGCAGTTGCCAGGCACGCACTGTTCGCCGGATCTTGTTCGCCGCCTCTTTGCTGATCGCGGGCAGGAAGCTCCAGAAACGCTTCCCGCTGTGGCTCTGCGCGCGACGAGGACGGAAGGTGTAGCCCAGGAAGTCGAAGCACACCTGCTCGTACTTCCCTTTTCGGTTGCTGTCTCGGCAGTAGACGATCTTCGTCTTCTGTTCGGACAGCTCCAGCCGGCATTCCTTCAGTCGCTGTCGCACCGCTTCCAGCACGCGCTTCGCCTGCTCCTCACTCGCGCAGTGCATGACGATGTCGTCGGCGTATCGCTCGAACAGAACCTCTGGATACGTCCGCTTCATCCACGCATCGAACGCGTAGTGCAGAAACAGATTCGCGAGCACTGGGCTCACCACACCGCCTTGCGGCGTCCCGCTCTGGTGGTGATGCGCTGGTCGAGGGCGTGATGGGTGGGTTCGGCGAGCCGGTCATCGAGGCAAGGGTGTCCCGAGAGGATGAGGACAAAGGGGCTCTTGCGGTCAAAGTCGGCGATGGTGAGAAGGCGCACGTCTTCGAGGGTGTCGTCGGGCAGGATGTGGGCCTCATCCAAGACGAGCAGGTGCTTGCGCTTGTCTTCGAGCATGGCGACCGAAATGGCTAAAGCGGTCTCGGCGCGGGAGCGGCGGGGGGACAGACCGAGCTTGCGTGCGAGGACGTTGAGGAGGCCGAAGGGGCCGACGGTGGCGTGAGCAAAGTAGTGGACGTGGGTGCCGAGCTTCTGCTGTTCGGTGGCAAGCTGGCCGAGCAGGAGACTCTTGCCGCAGCCGGGCTCGGCGACCAGTGCGGACAGACCCTCAAGCTCGATGGTGTAGCGAAGGCGCTCGTGGGCCTCGGAGAAGCCGCGATGGCGATGCAAGGCCGCGGGGGAGGCATTGCGGCCAAAGGGGTGCTGGGTGAGAC
This sequence comes from Myxococcales bacterium, assembly GCA_016794505.1. Lineage (GTDB taxonomy): Bacteria > Myxococcota_A > Polyangia > Palsa-1104 > JAEUJZ01 > JAEUJZ01. Next base: position 11,617 of record JAEUJZ010000114.1, on the reverse strand, counting down.
GAAAGTGACGGATCAGGGAGTCGCTCATGGGAATCATTCCTTTGTGGGGGTTGGGGTTTGCAGGCGCGCAAGGACAAAGGTGCGAATCAGGGCGAGGTAGACGCGGACATGTCGGTCGGTGCCGCGCAGACGGATGGCTTGATCCAGGGCAATGCGACAGAGCTTCTCGGGGAGGGGGCCGAAGGAGGCCCAGAAGGCGGTGACCTCCTCGGCTTGTCCGTCGCGGACGCGGGCCCCGGTGAGGTCGGAAAGGAGGGTGGTGAAGGCGCTCAGGTCAAAGCCAGGATCAAGGGCTCCCAAGTCGGTGTAGGAAAGGGGGCGTGCTTGCTCGAGCAGACGCCGGTCGTAGTCGGCGCGCAGAAGTGCCAGATAGTCGGTCTTTTGTCCCTTGGGCGATGAGGGGGGCGGCGGCTCGGACAGACGACCGAGAGGCTGCGGCAGCGCGCGGCCTCGGCGCACTCCGTCCACAAAGACAAGGACACTCGACAGATCCTGGGGGTCGTAGCGCACGGTGATCTTGCGTCCGCGCAGCGAGGCGTCGCAGAGGAAGCGCTGACCCTCGACGGAAATGCAGCCGTCCTTGGGATGGACCTTCCGGTCTGCGCGGACCAGGAAGAGCTCTTTGGCCACGGCCGGATCCAACGGGTGAGGCACGAGGTCTTGGATGGCCTGCATGGGAGTGGTTCCCAGATCGCTATGCACCGCTTCGAGATATCGGAAGGTGCGAAAGGACTCCCAAAGACGATTGAGCTCGTGGATCGTGACGAGCTCCTGCTGCGCTTCGATCTCGGCTTGGAAGGCGTCGGCGAGCTGCCACCAGCGCTCGATGACGCCCCGTCCCTGGCTGTAGTAGGGACGGGAGTGCACAAGCTGCGAGCCGATCGCGGCCAGGGAGTAGGCCAGCTGCTCGGCGCGATACACGGCGCCGCGGTCGGTGTAGGCGACTTTGGGAATGCCAAAGCGCAGAAGCGCTCGCAGCAGCGTGTCGCGCAGAGTGGACAGATCCTCGCTTGTGTACCAGCGATCGGCCACCGGGTAGCGCGTGGTGTGGTCGATGAACGCGCCGAGCTTGGCGACCGTGACGCGCCCGTCGGGACCAAGGACCTTGGGGCCGTGATGGTAGTCGCCGACCCACAGATCGCCGAAGGCGGCGAAGGACAGCTTGCAGGTGCGTTTTTCGCCGAGCACTTGCAGCTGACGACGCGAGGCCCCCCGACGCAGCAGATGCCGGTCCAGCGTGGCGCGGTGCGGGGCTTGGTCCGCGGGCAGGGTGTTTTCACGCACCAGAATGTCCAGCACCGTGCTGGTCCAGCGCGAGGGCAGCTCGCGGCGGAGCTGCTCGGCGCGCTCCATCGCCTCAGCCGGCAGGGCGCGCAGCAGGCCCTTGTCTTTGCGGTGCCGCGGGTGCAGCGCTTCCAGGCCTCCTTGGCGAAAGCGATGCAGCCACGTCCACAGCGTGCGCTCTGCGAAGGTCTGCTGCTGACCGCAGGGATGCGCATGCAGCTGCGCTGCACGCTGGGCCACGCGCTTGCGCAGAGACTGCTCGGCGTGCTCATCGAGCAGCGGGACCAGCACGCGGTAGCGAAACAGCGCTTCGGCGCGAGCGTTTTCGTCGTCACGTGGGGTGTCGTTCACCCAGACACTCTGCCTACCCCGCGACCTCCGAGGGTGAGACATGCGCGGGCATGGAAAAGCGCGACGCATGCAGGAGTCCGGGAGGCGCAAGTCCCCAAAGACTGGTCAGGGCTTCCAGCAGAAAAAGGACCCACACCGCGCGCGTCCCCAGCGCCTCCAGCGCCGCCGAGCGCCGACGCCGGACGGTCGGCGGTGGAGCCGGAATGACCGGCGTCTCCGACTAGAACAGGACCCGACGCAAAAGCGCCGCGGGCTCCGCCAGATGTGCAATGCGCGCCACCCAGCGCAGCAGCGTACGTCGATGGCAGCCGTGCTCCTTGGCGACCGCGGAGTCGCAGACCTTTTCGTCCCGCACGTCGCTGACCACCGCCTCCGAAACGACACACGGCTGGTAGTGCGCCCGCGTCGGGACTCCCGTGGGGGGTCGGCAAAAGCGAGCGCTACAGTCTCCGCACAAGAGCCGCCGGACCGGAATGTCGGCGACAAAGGTGCTTCGCCCTCCGTCGCGCAGTGTCGCCTTCCGCAGCCGAATTCCGTTGAACCACACGCGCTCGCTGTCGCACGTGCAGCAGCGGCCTCGACAGAAAAGCTCCTGCTTCCATCGCTCTTTGAGCTCGCAAAGCGTCATGCAACGAGACATCGTCCACTTCAACAAGGAGATGCAATCCCATGGCCGCAATCGGACGCAACGCCCCGTGCCCCTGTGGCAGCGGCAACAAATACAAAAAGTGCTGTCTCGCAAACGACGAGCGCGACGCCGCGCAAAAGCGCATCAGCGCCGCTGCTGCCGCCGGAGCTTCGTGGGTCCTGGAGGACGACGGCTTGGACGACCTGTCCAACTCCGTCCTCGCTCTGATCAAGGCCCGCCGCTTCGACGAAGCCCTGGCCGCTTGCCGCCGTCTGCTCGACGAATTTCCAGACGTCGTGGACGGCATGGAGCGCTCCGCCCTCGTCTACGCCGCGATGGGGGACCACGAAAAAGCCGCCGCCTTCTACCGCGACGCCCTGGCCTTCATCACCCATCCCAGCCGACGGGACGACTATGAAGGAGCCGAGTACTTTCAGCAGCAGCTCGCCCTACAGGAACGGCTCGCTACCCGCGCTGCAGGCGATCACGCGCAGGGTGCTGAGGGGGGGCGTGCGCCCTGATAATGATGCGGAGACAGCTCTCGTGGCTTCTATGGTTGGCGGTTGGTGCCTGCGGTCCAGCCGCTGAGGACTTGGACTCGCTTCTGGATCAGGATGTCGCGCACCTGGGCCAAGTCATCGGACAGGCAGATCCATCGGCAGCGCTGACTCCGACCCAACGGGTCCTGCGGTACAGCTATCAGGTGCAGCAGACCGGATACTGGTGCGGTCCAGCGTCGACGAGGATTGCTCTCTCGGTTCGCATGGCGAGTCCGCCTTCTCAGGCCACGCTTGCCGCACAGCTTGGTACGACGACCGCAGGAACGAACCACATCGGACTGGTGACGGGCGTTCTCAACGCGACGCTGCGGACCACCTATTACGAAAGCAAGTGGATGCCCAATGACCCGCCGACGGCGGCGCAGCGGGATCTGCTCTGGCGCGACATTGTCTACGATATCGACCGCAGCTATGCGCTGGTGGCCAATATCGTTGCCCCGGCATCGAACCATCCCCCGTGCTATCCCAACTACACCATCTATCACTACGTCACCGTCGTGGGATACAAGGTGGATAGTGCCGGAAACCGGTGGGCGCTTGTCGCGGACCCGGCCAACTTCTGCGGTGACTCGAAGCCGTGCTGGCTGACCTTCAATCAGCTCGCCACGCTGATCCCGCCCAAAGGATATTCTGCCTAGTAGTCGACGCGCCGTGACCGTATTCTATGGTTGCCTTCCCCGTATCCCCCCGTTTCCAGTCACTCTCGGAGGTGCGCATGTCACTACGTGCGGGAGATCTCTTTGCCAACCGTTTTGCAATCGATCACACCGCAGGTTCTGGTGGCATGGGAACCGTCTACCGCGCCAAAGATCTGCTCTCTGGGGAATTCGTGGCTCTCAAGCTACTGCTCGAACTGAAAGCCAGAGGGGATGAAGTCGAGCGCTTTTCTCGCGAGGCCCAGATCCTCTCTGGGCTCCATCATGCCGGGATCGTTTCCTACGTCGCTCACGGCCTCTCACCGAATGAGCAGCCGTTCCTGGCCATGCAGTGGCTTGACGGCGAAAACCTCGCGCAGCGCCTGGAGCGGGGGCCGCTCTCTGTGCGAGATGCCATCGTCCTAACGGCGCGTGTAGCGGATGCCCTGGCCTTTGCGCACTCGCGAGGAATCATCCACCGCGACATCAAGCCAACCAATCTGTTTCTGCCGGGCGGAGAGATCGATCGAGTGCAGATCCTCGACTTCGGAATCGCGCGTCGAGTTGGTGCTCCGCGAGTCGTGACACGCACCGGCATGATCGTTGGCACTCCTGAGTACATGTCTCCCGAGCAAGCGCGTGGTGCTTCCAATCTCTCTCCGGCGACGGATCTGTTTTCTTTGGGGTGCGTCCTTTATGAGTGTCTGGCCGGCGAGCCTCCGTTTGTAGCTGGGCACATCGCTGCCGTGCTGGTGCGAATTCTTTTTGAAGCGCCCGTTCCTATTTCGCAGCGCCGCACCGGCATTTCCCAGCGGCTGGCTGAGCTCGTGAGCAGACTGCTGGCCAAGCATCCAGAGCAACGGATAGCGAATGCGGAGGCTCTGCGGAATGAGCTTGTGAGCCTGGGCGATCCGCTAGAGCAGACCTTGCCGGTGGCCAGTGCCAGCCTGCGTCCTGGAACCGAGAGCTTCGCTGAGCATGCGCCAAGCCTGATCAGCATCGTGGTGGCGGCCCCACCCGAGGCAGAGATGATGCAGGGCATCACGCAGGCCGCAAGCTGTGTGCAGCTGGACACAACAGACAGGCAGTCGCTGCTGCAAGCGCTGTCCGCGATCGGAGGCTCAGCAGACTATCTCGCAAACGGAATGCTCGTGGTCAGAGCGCCGCCGCTCGACAGCGCGCAAGATCAAGCAACGATCGCAGCCTGTGCAGCTCTGCTCATCAAAGAGCGCTGGCCCAATGCGGTCGTCTCATTGGCGACGGGACGCGGCCTTGTCCACGGGCGTACTGCGGCCGGCGAGGTTGTCGAGTTGGCGGCTCAGGCCATGAAGCGCGACGTTCGTCCAGCGAACGGAAAACCGACATCCGGCGTGATCATCGATTCACTTTCTGCGAGCTTGCTAGAGGGACGCTTCGAGCAGGCGCTGCAGCCGGATGGCGCTCTGCTGCTGCAGGAAAATCGCGATGCGGACACAGGCCGCCTGTTACTTGGAAAGCCGACGCGGTGCATTGGCAGAGATGCAGAGCTCAGCATGTTGGATGCACAGCTTCGAAGCTGCATCGATGAATCGGAAGCCCGCCTGGTGCTTATCACTGCGCCACCGGGCGTCGGTAAGTCACGGCTGCGGCATGAGTTCCTAAGACGGATCGAAAAACGGGGTGAATCGATCACGGCGCTGGCGGGCCGCGGCGATATGACAAGCGCAGGAGCGCCCTATGGAATCCTGCGCGCGGCGCTTCACACGTTATGCGGCATCGGGGGCAGCGAGCCACTCGATCTGAAACGCGAGCGTCTGTCGGGTCGTATTTCGCGACACCTCAGCGGGGAAATGGCAGAGCGCGCCGTCTGGTTCATGGGCGAGCTGTGCAACATCCCATTTCCGGTTGAGGGACGGCCGATGTTGCGCGCGGCGCGACAGGACTCAAAGATCATGCGCGACTGCATACGTCGCACATTCCTCGACTTTCTTGCGGCTGAGTGTGGCTCAGCACCCGTGCTCCTCATCCTCGACGATCTTCAGTGGGGCGATGATCAATCAGTGAGCCTCCTCGCCGAAGCGCTGCGCGAGCGAGCCAACGTTCCGCTGCTGATCCTCGCGCTCGCGCGGCCTGAGGTTCATGCGGTCTTCCCACGTCTGTGGCAGGGCCAGAAGGCACAAGAGATCCTCCTAAAAGGCCTCAGCAAGAAAGCCTGCGAGCGGCTGATCGTGCAGGTACTCGGGAAAGATGTGAGCGCAGAGGTCATAGCCCGCGCAATCGAGCGGAGTGGTGGCAACGCCCTGTTCTTGGAAGAGCTCATCCGAACGATTGCAGCGGGGAAAGACATCGAGCAGTCAGACTCGGTCTTGGCGATGTTGCAGGCTCGCCTGGGGCGGCTGGAACGGAGTGTGGGGCGGACGGTCCGTGCCGCCGCGGTATTCGGCTCGACCTTTTGGCGCGGTGGCGTCGCAGGGCTGCTGGGCATTCCATCGACGGCGCCCGAGCTGGATGAATACCTCGCTGCCCTGGTCGATGCCGAGTTCATTCAGCCTGAATCCGAGAGCTGTCTGCCCAAGCAATCGCAATACAGATTCCGTCACGCCTTGGTACGCGATGCCGCATATGGCCTGCTGACGCCCGCGGACTTAACCATGGGCCATCGTCTAGCGGGTGAGTTTCTGGACGCTGCCGGCGAGACCGATGCTGGAGTCATCGCCGATCATTTTGCCCGTGGTGGCGAGCGGTCGCGCGCCGCGCGCTGCTACCTCCTTGCAGCCGAGGCGTTCTACAAGCGTGACGACTTCAACGGTGCCTTGATCCGCGCCAAGCGGGGGCTTGACTGCGAACCCGAGGGAGAGCTGCGTGGTCAGCTCTACAGCATCCAGAGCACGCTGCAAGGAGCGCTTCTGCACTTCGATCAGATGGGTGCAGCGGCGGACCTGGCGCTGAAGATGTTGCGGGTTGGAAGCTTGGACTGGTACCGCGCGCTCGGGCCGGCTGTCTTCGCTGCGGTGATGCGGCAGGACACGGCGCGAGCCCTGGCGCTTGCGTCCTCGTTGGCTGAAACCGACCCCGACGCGGACGCCTACCCAGAATTCCTTTTTGCCCATCAGGGAATCCTTTCCATGCTTGTCGTCATGGCGCCCATGTCCGTTTTGGATGCCATCAGGCAAAGGCATATGCAGGTCGTCGCCAAGCTAAGGGTCCTAGACTCCGCGGTTGAGCGGTTTCTTTGCTTGAGTCGCGCCACCATGGCGACATTCCGCGAGCCCGGACCCTGGACGCTGCTCAGCAACCTGCAGCGTGCGCTTGGCCTGGCCGATCAGATCGGAGACAAAAGGATGAGCTTCGCGCTACGTGCTGGATTCGCCGAGTGGGGCTGGCTCGACCTTGGAGATCACGAAGGCGCCGAGCGCCGCCTGACAGAGGTCGCGCCGCTCTTGGAGAAGACACAGGAGGTCAACGCCTCGGGCCTGTCGCGATACCTGCTCGCGCGAACGCTCCTTCTGTCCAATGACAAGGCAGCCTGGGCCCGAGCCGAAACGGTGGTGGCTCCGTTGCTGGAGCCAGGGACACATTTCGGACTGTTCACCATCCTGGCCAAGAACGTGCTCGCTCAGCTGGCTCTTTTGCGTGGCTGCCCAGCCGATGCAGAAGCTCACGCACGAGTGGTCATTCAGAGCCTGCCTGCGATGCCCAGTTGGATGGCGCACGCCGCGCCGATTCTGATTCGCGCCTTGCTCAACATGGGAAGTGCCACTGCCGCCGTCGATGTGGCGTCGCCTCTTCTGGATGCCATCCAAACATTGGGAGGATTCGGAGTTTTCGAAGTGGAGTTCCGTTTGGCCGCCAGCGAAGCCTTCCACGACAGCGGCCATCGCGACCGCGCGAGAATAGAGCTGCGGGAGACCCTGCGACAGATTCAGCTCCGTACCGACGACATCACCGAGCCTTTTTGGCGGGACAGCTACCTCGGGCGCAATCCAGCTTGTGTTCGAGCGCGGCAGCTAGCGCGCGAGTGGGGAACGGACTGAAATCGGAATCTCAGCGCAGCGACCCAGTAGGAGCCACCGAGCTTCCGCACATTCCGATTTCTGTTCTCATTCATCTACGCCCCTGTTGCCCAAGCTGCTTGAGTTGGCTGAGGTCGATGTCCAATATCTTGAGCTGCCGACGCAGCTCGGTGCGATGCATGCCGAGCCGTCGCGAAGCTTCAGACACGTTGCACTTCACATCCAGGAGTGTCGCAAGAATCGTCGCCCGCGAAGGTCGCGTGCTGCCTGGCTGCGCCGCGGGGGCTGCTGCGGAAGACGTTTCAGAAATGGGCGTGGCCATGGTGGCAGCCGCCTGCACCTGCGGGACAGCCAGCGCATCCTCTGCGCGGCTTGCGGTCCCCTTGATTTCCTGACCCGCCGTGGCTGCCAGATGCTCTGCCTTCAGCCGAGTGCTCTCGTAGGCTGCCGCTTCTTGTACTGCGCTGCGTACCTCGACTAGGAACTCGCGGATATTGCCGGGCCAGGGACGCAGCATGCACGCTTCGACGAACGAACAGTGCGGCGCCATCGTCACGCCGCTGCGCTGAATCTCGATGCCGATCAGCCAGGGAATCTCTTCCAATCGCTCGCGGAGCGGAGGCACCCGTTCAGCCGGGCGGCCCATGCGATAGTACAGATCCTCGCGCAGCCTGCCCGCCGCCACCTCCTCTATCAGGGGTCGGTGCGACGCGGAACAGATGCGCACGTTTACGGTCTGCGGTCGTGTCGCGCCGACAGCCAGCACCTCCCGTGTCTCAAGGACGCGCAACAGCTTGGCTTGCACGCTCGGATGCAGATCCGCGACTTCATCCAGAAACAAGGTTCCACCGTGCGCGGCCTGGACATAGCCATCGCTGTCCGCGACCACGCCGGAAAAGGCACCACGCCTCGCTCCGAACAGCAGCCGCTCGGCGATTCCTTCGGGAATTGTGGCGCAGTTGACGGCGACAAAGGGACTGCTGCGAGAGGTCGATGCGCCGGCTTCATGGAACGCCCGCGCGGCATGTTCCTTGCCCGCGCCACTTTCGCCTGTGATGTACAGCGTCGAGCTGGCCTTGGCGATACGCGTGATGCGCTGATACAGGCGGGATAGCGTCGGTCCCACGACGATGCCAGCGCATACGAATGGGCTGCCGGCGGAAAACAGGTGAGTATCGACCACGGGCAGCAGCAGGGAATCGCCGATCCGCAGACAGCGCAGAAGCGGCAGGGGACCCTTGCCAGCGGCTGGCTGACCATCGACAGTGGTCCCGTTCAGGCTGCCCAGATCCGACACATGGAAGCCAGCCTCGCTGTATTGCACCAGCGCATGGCGCCGCGAGATCCGACCGTCTGCGAGCAGCCGACCCACGTTGTCGCGGCCAAGCTCTAGCTCACCAACGGCCACCGAGCCTTCGCTGGGGATGGCGCATGGAATCTCGATGATCTGCCACTGTGGCTTGCACCCCGAAAACACCGCGACCAGTCCTGGCTGTGAGACACGCGTATTCGCATCTTCGTTGGTGTCGCCCGCGCCGGTTTGTCGCAGCGTACTCGCCTTCGGGTCCATGACCGTTCTGAGCATATCAAAGGCGCGTATGAGCATCACCACGTCGCAGGGCCGTCGCTCTGGAGGCACAAGCCCGTTCCCTGCTGGAAACGAGCACCAGGCCACGAGCCAGCGCGCAGAAAGTGGCCGTGGGTGAGAAATCAAACGCTGAGCCAACGCAGCAGCAGGTGGGAATGGAAGAACAGGAGGCGCGGCGGCTTCCTCTTTATGCAGAAGCCGATATGGCATCTGTCATATTCTGGAATATGTATTGCATTCTTTGTATTTTCCCCAATCGAATCACTAATATCAACGTCCAATTCGCAATCACTTTTCTTTTATTGGGATAAACAGTCGCAATGTCTTGCCCCATCATAATGGTATAGGGTCCGTCATATACAACTTTGGCAACGGAACGACTTGCGATTTCATAGACTTGCGGCAGGATGGACAAGTACTCTGCGACGAATTCTCTGCCGCAGAACTGCCGTAAAAGAGGGGCATCAGGGCAGCTAGCCAGCATGAAGTACTCGACATCATCACTGAGGTAGTTCAGTAATGAATGTACGGATAAATTCACATCGCTGGATGATATCAGATCAAGAATCTCTGCGTGTTGCCTCATGGTAATTCCCTCACTGCAATCGGTAATCGTATCGACCTAGCTCGTGCAGCATCGTGCCATGCACTCCCAAGGCCCAAAGCCGCAGCACGATCCCCCCTGGGAAGGGTCGCCGATCGATCAGCGGGGCCAGGATCTGCAGCGCTCGCGCCGCATCGTGTTCGGCCGGCGGGTTCGGGGTCTGGTTGTGAGGGAGCCCGCCGCCGCCGGCTTTGAGCTGGGTGCGGATCGTCATGGTGGTTGCTCCTGGCTCGTTCGGTTGCCTGCTCCTTCGTGGCCTGCGCCGCGAACGCATGAAGGCCATTGCAGCGGGTATGCCAAGCAGCGCCTGCGCTCGCTTCGAGGGAGGCCGGGCGATCAGGTCCCTGAAGATCGCTGCCGCGTGCGCCTGTGTGTCAGCGTGGGAAGGGGCCGCGCGTCGAGCACCGCGAAATCACACTGCAATCTACGGCGGGCTGTGTCAGCTCTGTGCCAGAGAGAGCTCGATCGAGCGTCAGCGCTTGGCCGAGGAAACCGCGCGCCTCACCGGACTGGAGGCCGAGATCCAGGCGCTGCGACGCGAGCTGGATCCCTCATGCTGAGAGCAATAGCGAACCCCGCAGCAATCATCGACGCCAGCAACTTTCCCGATCTGCCGACATGGCGAGACATCTCTGACGAGGATTCGAGTTTCCTATTGGGGGTGCGGCAGTACGCGGAGAGCGACGCAGCAAGGCGCATTGAGGACTACGATTTGTTTTCCTGGCATCCCCAATTAGACGGGGCTGATGGATGGATGGCCGCGCTGGCGATGGCTCACGAGGAACGCGATCATGTGTGGTCTGATGCTGAATTCGATCTGGCGCTGCGTGAGTTTGTCAGTACGGGCGCGGAGGCGTGGCAGGTAGGCTGTGCTTTCCACGCAGCCATGGATGCGCTCACAGGTCGCTTGCTTGCCACGGTGCAATGCTCGCAGTCCAACGAGAGGCTTCGCCGCATCTTGGTGGCACTCCACGAGCATGATTTGAGCTACAGCACGACGCTAGAGCGCCACATTCATGGCTTGCTTGCCCGACGCGCACAGGAAGGCCACAGCCCGTGACCCTCCCGGCTCGGCCTGAAGTCCCGAGTTCGGCAAGCTGCTTGCCGAAGAGTGCGCGGCCTTCCTGGGCCTGCGGTTTCCGGGCTCAGCCTTCGACGTTCTGATCGGCGGTACGCGCCGCTCGGTCATCGGTCCTACTCGGTCGTATTGCGCAGCCCTTCCAGCGAACCCGCCACCATGCGCGCCGCCGCGGAAGCGTTCGCCTATGGATTCCGGGTCGGGTGGGTGCAGCGTGGCCAGCGCCCCCATCTAACCGATCTCTAGAATACCTTCCCCACCGACGGAACGGTCGGCTTTTTCTCCCGCTCGAAAAGCCGAAACCTCTCGCCAGCCTGCACCCCGCCGTTAGCAAGTAAGGCCCCGAACCCCGAGCTACTTCCCCGCGCTCTCATTCTCCGCTGCTTCTGGCTTCGGCTTGAAGCGCACGCCTGGGGCACCGCCGTTGGTGAACTCGACACCGCGGTCCTCGATGACTGCCATAACTCGCGCTAGCGTAGAAGCCCGTGGAACCTGCTGCTCGGTCTCCCACAGAGCTATCGTCTGTTGTGTCACCCCTGCGGCGGTGGCTAGGTGCTGCTGGCTCCAGTTAAGCAGGGAACGCGCGGCGGCTAGCTGTCGGCCGGAAATTTTCATTTTTCTGTTGACCCCAGCGAAACATTGTAAACAATACGGTTCTTATTGAGCGATCGTCTGCCCGATCGCTGTGAACCGTCGGAACTTCGCATAACCGTCTCGTAGCTGTCTAGCGGGGCGAGACAGGCGAGGTCCGTGCGTTGCCTTGGAGGGCCTTGCTATGCCTTGCGTGCTTGCTGCGTCTGCGTCTCCGTTGCCCTTGTTTCCGTCGCTGTCCGTTGGGGATGTCACGGCTCTGGCCGTGTTTGGCCTGTTCGCGCTGGTGTCGCTGTGGTTGCTGCA
>JAEUJZ010000106.1 GCA_016794505.1 Myxococcales bacterium | reverse complement strand
AGAAGTGCAGCTTCTGTGACATTCACTTGAGCTATGTCGGGGACTATGACACGGCGACGGCGCAGAACTTGGTCGACAAGGTGCAAGAGTCGATCGCGCAGACCGGGCAGACCGGGTTCCACTTCGTCGACGAAGCGATGCCGCCCAAGGTCATGCGCGACTTTGCGCTGGAGCTTCTGCGCCGCGATCTGCACATCACCTGGCACGGCATGCTGCGCTTCGACAAGGCCTATACGCTGGAGCAGTGCAAGCTGCTTGCGGCCTCGGGCTTGGTCGCCGTCTTCGGTGGGCTAGAGGTCGCATCAGACCGCCTTTTGACCCTGATGAAAAAAGGCACCAGCGTTGAGCAAGTCGCCAAAGTGGCCAAGAACTTCAAGGATGCTGGCATCCGCGTGCATGGCTACATCATGTACGGCTTTCCGACGCAGACCGCACAAGAGACGATCGATGCGCTCGACGTCGTGCGGCAGCTTTTCAAGCATGGGCTGCTGACCTCGGCAAGCTGGGCGCGCTTTGGGGTGACTCCGCACAGCCCCATCGGTCGCCGTCCCGAGGAGTACAAGATTCAGCTCTTGCCCATGCCCGAGGGAGCCTTCGTCGAGCAGATCATCCCGCACCTGGATCCGACGGGTGCCGACCACGGCATGTACGAGCAAGGTCTGCAGAGCGCGCTCAAGTACTTCACGCTCGGCTTTCACCACGATACGCCCGTCGAGGGCTGGTTCGACTTTGCCGTTCCCACCGTCAGCATCGACCGCGACTGGATCGGTAAGACCATCGCAGCCCACGAGCAGGATCGCCTGGCCGCGCCGACCTTGGACCCCAACCAGCGCGATCGGCGGGTGCTGTGGCTGGGGGCTTCTCCCTCGGTGCGAATGACCGCGCCAGCCAATGGCAAGCCAGCGCAGGGCGAGCTTCTGATCCACGACGCCCACGGCGCGCATCGCTTGTCGATGCCGCTTTCGTGGGCGCAGTGGCTGCTTGCGGCGCTGGAACGCACCAACACCCGCGCACTGTCGACGACAACCCTCAGCGAGCTGGAAGCATCCTGGGACGTCTTCAAACAGGCGCATAACGATACGACCGCCTTTAAGGACCTGCTGCAGTCCCCCATTTGGCAGACCATGCGCGAGCGCGGGCTGGCTCTGCTCTAGCGTCCTGTCTCAGCGTCTACTCTCAACATTCGTCGAGCAGTCCTCTTCGCTGTCGGGCTCGCGGGCTGATCTGCTTCGCATTGCCCACAAGGGCAGCCTGCCGCTTGCGCGGCCGTTCGCCTAAGCACCGTCGACGCGCGTGAATAACGAAGCACGCGCGAAAGGCCGCGTGTTAGGAGTGAAGTCAACGGCACGATCACGGCGTCGCCCGGCTTCAGGAAGTCACAACGACAGATGCTCGCGTGTGGTTTGAAGCTCCCGCGGCGACCCGCTTACTCAGGAGAGACCCATGAAAGACCCTGTCTCGTTTGAGACCTTTTCCATCGACGGCGACCAGCTTCTGCAGCGTGTCAAAGAGCTGATCCATGAAGGCAACGTGCGCCACATCCGCATCAAGCAGGACGGCCACACGATCCTTGAGCTGCCGCTCACCGTCGGAGTGATTGGCGTGGTGCTGATGCCGATGCTGGCGGCGGTGGGGGCCTTGGCCGCGCTGGTCAGCAACTGCACCATCGAAGTCGAGCGCCGTCCCGACGACCCGCCCGCGAATCCGCCCGAGGTCAGCGACGGAGGCCCGACGACCTAAGGCCCGTGCCGGTTGCATTGGCCTGCGGGTCTGTGCAACAAGCCTGGCCGCGATGTCGACTCTGCGTCGTTCCTGGTTACACATCGAGTGGGACTGGCCGCTACTGGCCTCGCTTTTGCCGCTGTGTGTGATCAGCCTGCTCAACCTGTACTCGGCCACCCGCGTCGCACCTGCGGGCATGTTTTCCCATCAGATCGGCTTCTTTGTCGCCGGAGTCGCCCTCTTCATCGGCCTGATGGCGTTTGACTATCGCCGCTTGGCGCGCTTGGCGTGGCCCATCTATGTCGGCAGCGTGGCGCTGCTCGCGGCGGTCTTGGTCATCGGTCGCACGGTCAACGGCAGCAAGCGCTGGCTGGGCCTGGGGGTCCTCGGCGGTCAGCCTTCCGAGCTGATGAAGCTGGCGCTGATCTTGTTTTATGCGCGCCTGTTTTCGTCGGATCCGCTGGACCTGCGAGCGCGGCCTGTCTACTACGCCGTGGCCTGGCACGTGGTGCTGCTGGCCCCCGTGCTTTTGATCTTGAAGCAGCCGGATCTGGGGACGGCGCTTCTGTGCGTCATCGTTGCCGGATCGCTGCTGCTCTTGGTTCCCCTGCACCCGCGCGTCAAGGCCGTGATGCTGGGGCTTGATCTATCGGTGGCGACGGCGGTGTTCCTGTTTGGTCTGAAGACGTATCAGAAAAAGCGCCTGCTTACGTTCCTGCATCCCGAGAGCGATCCGACGGGCACGGGCTGGCACGCGCGACAAGCCATCTGCGCCATCGGCAGCGGTCGCGTCTTGGGCAAAGGCTACCTGCGCGGCACGCAGAATCAGCTTCAGTTTCTGCCTGAGCACTGGACCGACTTCCCATTTGCCGTCTGGGCCGAAGAGTGGGGCCTGGTCGGCTGCCTGCTGCTTCTCGTCTTGTATCTGGTGCTGATCTTGTGGGCGCTGCGCGTGGCTCGCGATGCGCGCGACCGCTTCGGCCGCTATCTGGCCATCGGCTGCGCCGCGCTTCTGTTCTGGCATGTGGCGATCAACATCGCGATGGTCGTGGGCATGGCTCCCGTCGTCGGAGTGACGCTGCCCTGGGTATCGTACGGTGGGTCCAGTCTGCTGGTCTCGTTCGCAGCGCTGGGCATGCTCGGCAGCGTGGCGCAGCGTCGCTTTTCCTACTGAATCGAACGGCACAACGACCCCGCGAAAGGCGCCAGCCGACCGGATGTCTGCACACCTCTGGCCCCAGAATTCCGGCGCCAAGTGTCGGTCTTTAAGCAGGGGCCACACAGACAGTGAGCAGTCCCCTGCACAACTGCGCGCATGGCTGCCTGTCAATTTGCATCGCGGATTCAGGCCTTATCGCCTGCATGTGTTGCTTCATAAAATTGTCACGCACTTTGCAGCGCTTCCACGGCAGCGTGTAAGGGCCTGATTACTTAACGAAGCACCTAGGGGGAATCTCGATGCGCAAGACCTTGGCCTGCCTTGCTGCGCTGTCGCTGGGGACACTTCTAACCAGCCACTGCAACAACGAACAGATGGGAGGCGATCCGCCCGCGGACATGTCCATGTCGAGCGACGACATGACCTCGCAGACACCCGACATGGCCGATCCACAGATGCAGGACATGCTGTCGCCACCTGCGACACCGACGACGTTTACCGTCGTGCGGATTGGCACGGGGGCCGCCATGCTGAACAACGACGCGACCGCCACCTTTCTAGAGAGGCGCCAGATTGCCGACGGCGCTCTGGTGGGTCAAGCACTGGCCATGCCCGTCGCGGCCAGCGGCAGCAATCGCGCCTTGACCCTGTCTGGCCTCGCCAGCGTCGAAGGCCAGCTCAGCCGATCCAGCGACGGCAAGTACCTGATCCTTGCCGGCTATGCCGCGGCCCCTGGAACCAGGGACATCTCGACGTCTAACTCCACCACCAACAATCGCGTCATCGCTCGCATCGATGCCGCGGGCAACATCAACACCGGAACGGCATCGAATGCATTCAACGCCGCCTCGGTCCGCGGAGCCACCAGCAGCGACGGCACCATGCTGTGGGTGACCTCGGAAAACGGCATCGGGTACACCACCCTCAACAGCACTGCGGTTCCGGTGATGTTGAACACCAGCAACGTGCGCGCGATTGGCATCTTGGGCATCGGCAACGGCGCACAGCTTTATGTGTCTAGCTCAGCCGGCGCCAACTTGGGCATGAACACCGTCGGGACCGTCGGGGCGGGACTGCCCACGATGATGGGCACATCGGTGGCGCGCATCACGGGCTTCACCGACACCAACAGCCCCGCCAGCTTGGGCTTTGTCGTGTTCGACCGCGACAACAACGGCGCCGCGGACCAGATGTACGTCGCAGACACCCGACCGGCGACCGGCGGCGGCGTGCAGCGCTGGCGACTAAACGGCACGACGTGGATGCTCGAAGGCACGATCAGCACCGGAACGAACGCAGGTGCGCGCTACCTGGACGGCTTTGTGAACAACAACACCGTCACGCTGCTGGTCACCACGTCCGAAATCAACGACACCACCGCCACCCGAGTCTTGCGCATGACCGACGCAGGCGGTGCCACCAGCGCGGTCACCAGCATGCTGCTCGCAACCGCTGCCACCAACACCACCTATCGCGGCATCGCGCTGTCTCCCACGCCGTAGCCGCCGCGCTGCGGATGGCAAGTCCCGCCGACGAGCGCCCCCGGCTATGCCTTCTTGTTCTGGACCGCGTCTTTGAGCTGATCAACCAGTCCTTTTTCCGCCGCTCCGCCGGAAGCGGGCTTGCTGGTGTGACCGCTTGGCTTGGCATCGCTCTTGCCGCCTGACTTCCCATCGATCTGATCCTTGAGCTGATCGAGAAGCCCCTTGTCTGCGGCGGCGCTTGCGCCTTGGCTTGCAGCTTTGGCAGCGTCGCTGAGCCGCGCGCCGCCACCCGCTGCGGTCGCAGACTTCGCGGCATCGGCTGCGCTGCTTGCTGCGCTGGTCCCTGCGGCGGCGGCCCCTGCGCCCGCTGCGCCCGCTGCACCTGCGCCCGCTGCAGCCCCTGCACCCGCCCCTTGTGCGGTAACCGATGCCGAGGCGGCGGCCCCTGCTCCACCTGCAGCCTCGTTCGCTGCAGCCCCCGCGCCCCCAGCGGGCACTTTCGGTAGGCCCCCTGCTTCCAGCTTGCGTGCCACTGCATCGGGGTTGGTGGCATCGGCGTTGGCCTGCTGCGCTTTTTGACTGTTCGCTTCGCTGTTGCCCGCCGCTTGCTGCGCCGCCTGCGAGGCCTGCTGCGCCTGCTGCTGCGCTTGCTGAGCCTGCGCCATGGCACCGCCCGCATTGCCACTGCCGACCTGCTTAGCGGCTTCGGCGGCTTGCTCGGCGGCTTTTTGCGCTTGCTCGACGGCGTTTTTGGCTTCGTCACAGGTCTTAAGCGCCGCTTGCTTGACGTCTTCGACGAACGTGCCCGCTGCTTCTTTGGCAAGCTGCGCCACCCCTTGACCGGCGGCCAGCGCCGACTGCCCAGCGTTCACCGCCACATTGATCGCCGAAAGCGCCGCCTGGCCGGTCTGATCCGCCGCGTGCCGCCCCAGGCTCGCGATGTTGCTCACCGAGCTCTTGGCTCCGTCGAGGCTGCGCTTGGCTTCAGCCAGCCGCTTGTGCGCATCGGCAAGCAGCTTGTTGGCTTCTTCTTTGACCTTGTCCGCCACCTGCTTGGGCGTCTCGGCCGTGTCCTTCCACGCGCTCTGCGCTTGCCCAAACACGTCTTTGGACTTGGCCAGCGCCTCTTCCACCGTCTGCTTGACGCCTGTGGCCAGCTCTTTGAGTCGCTCAAAATGAGCGACGAACTTGCCGTACCACTCTTTGCCTTTGTCAAAGATCTTTTTGCCTTCGGCCACCGCTTGCATCGCACCGTTTACGTCGAGCTTGGTCAGCTTTTCCAGCGCCCCCCGCGCCACAGGCACGAAGTCGGTCAGCGCCGTCTTCAGCTCTTCGTACGCTTTCTTTACATCCTCGACGATGGCCTCGATCTCTTTCTTGATCTCTTCGACCTGCTTCTGCAGCTTTTCGCGCGTCTCGTTGAAGGTCTTTTCCGCTGCTTCGCCGACGGCTTTCCACGCCTCGATCTTTTCCTTGGCAAGCGCGGAAATCTCATCGCGAAGGCGCTCGCAAGCGTTCTTGGCATCACCGGCCAGGCCGCGCACTTGGTCGACGATGTGCTGGGCCGCGCCCGAGATCCGCGAGGCTTCGCTGCGCAGGCCTTGTGCAAACGCGGCGACCTCGGTGAATTCTTGGCTCCACAGCCTGGCTTCCTGCTCGCGCAGCGTCGAAAGCGCCTGCAGAGCGTCATCGCACAGCTGATGTGCTTCGCTGGCGCTGCTCACCAGCTCGTCACGGCTCTTGCCGGGCAGCGAGGCTCCATGCAGCGCTTCGCCGGCCTGCGTCGCCGAGCGCCGCAGCACATCCGACAGCGTCTGCCCCGCCTGCTGCATGGCGTCGAAGATCTGCCGCGCCGTGCTCGTCGCCGCATGACTGACACCGGCCGCACCTTCGCGGATCGCCGCTTCGATGCGCCCCTTGGCCTGCTCCGCTCCGTGCTCGATCTCGCGCAGGCCGCTTTCGAGAGCGACTTGCACCTGGCTGGCGCCTTGTTTGGCAGCATCGATCACGGCCAGCGCGTCTTGCTTGGTCGCGGCCAGCGCTTCTTCCGCCGACTTCTGCGCCGCCTCGACGTGCGAGCGCAGGCTGCTCAGCAGCGCCCCGCCGTCGATCTTGATCTGGCCGATCAGCTGCTGGATCGCCTTGTAACACTCCTCGGCTTCTTTGAGCGCCGCCTCGCCTGCCTTCTTGGCGTCCTCGGCCTTGCTGCGCGCCACGTCGAGCTTGCGCTGTCCAACGGCCTCGATGGCCTCGCGCGCTGCAGCCATGGCTTCTTTGGCCTTGGCGATGGCCGCTGGGCCGTGCAGCGCCAAGGCTTCGTAACAGGCCTTGGCATCTGCGACGATCTTTTCGATGCGCGCCTTGATGTCAGCAAACGCGCCCTGCACTTGCGCCCACAGCGATTCCAAGTGCCGACGCAGACCCTCGATGAACAGCCTGGCTTTCTCGATAATGGGGCCCAGCGCTGCTTCCACCGCGGCCTTGACCTTGGCGATGGCGTTTTCGATGACGTCTTTGAAGTGCGCGATGGCCGACTGCACCTTGCCGATGGCGTCTTGTACGCTGCGAATCGCCGACAGCGATCCCGACGCCGCGGCCTTTTCGACGGTGGACTTGGCATCGCTGATGATCTGCTTCACCTCGGTGTTCTTTTTCGACACCTCGGATTTGGCTTGATGCAGGGCGGTGCGCGCGTCTGCCACGGCGCCACGCTCGACGCGATCCAGGCCTTGGCTTAGCTGATCCACCGAGCGCAGACCATCGCTGCTGAGCTTGCGCAGATCGTTTATGGCCTTCTTGCTGACCGTATCCAAGTCGCCGCGCAGCGACGATAGCTGCTGCGTTAGTGCCGACATGTCCATGTCACACCCCTCCTTGGCCTGCGCTGCCGCTGGCTTGGTTTGCGCGTTCGTCCTGCGCGGCTTTGGCGGCGGCTGCTTCGACGATGGCCCCGATCGCTCGCGCCACTTCTTCGACCGCTTGCACGGCCTTGTCGGCTAGCTCGACGGCGGCATCGGCGCTGTCTTTGGCGATGTCGTATTCGTCTTTGACCTCGCCGGGCGCATCCTTGGCATCGTCGACGGCGCAGCGCGCGTACTCTTTGGCGTCGGCGAGTCCGCGGTTCAGGCTTGAAAGCTGCGACCGGGCGCGCTGATAGCTGCCGCGCGCACTCTGCACATCGCCGCGTGCGGCTTCATCGCGGGCGCTGTCTAGCTCGGCCGCGGCTTGCGCAATGGCGGCAAGCTGATCGAGCGCGCGGTTGGTGGCTCGTCGCGCGTTCTCGATGTCGACGGTGGGCTTGGGCTTCTTGAGCACGAAGGTGTAACTGTTGCCGGCGGACAGACCGCTTAGGCGCTGGCCTACTCCTCGGATCTCACGCTTGATGTCTGCCATGGCTCCTCGCACTCAGGCTCTGCGAGCAGGCTCGCGAGCGAATCGCTGTTCGGCCCGGCTACCTCGGCGCGGGCGAAAGAATCTCTAGCGAATAGGTCTCGTCCGGCATGACGCCGGGCAGGCTGTAGCTGCCGTCGCTCTTGCTGATCGCCTCGACGCTGCGACCGCTGCTTAAGCGGGCCCGCAGGTGCAAGCCCGCGATCGGCGCCCCGCGCTCATCGACAAAGCGCCCCTTGGCTTCGAGTAGGCTGGCCACGAATAACACTTCATACGTATCTCCCGTCGGGCGGTCGCGCAGGGTGTACGTGCCGTCCTCGCCAACCGGCAGATCGACGACGCGGCGACGATCCAACCAGACAGCCGCGCGCACCGGTACCGGCTTGCCTTTTTCGTCGGTGAATCGGCCCTTTCCGTCCGGGTCTGGCGGATGCACGACGACTTCATACGGCTCGTCGAGCAACAGGCCTTTGGCCTCGAACGTGCCACCGCCGTTGGTGACGGCAACGATCTCGGGCCCAAACGCGCGCAGGATCTCAACCTTGGCCCCGGCCAGCGGCTTGCCCTCGCTGTCCTTGACGGTGCCGCTCGCTCGCTGCGTCCCAACCGGCGTGACAGAAAAGGCCTCGTTTTCGTCCATGGCCTGAAGCTCGTTGCGGCCCTGGCCGTCGGGGTGAAGCTCTGATTCTTCCTGCGCGCTGTCCTTGGGGCGTGCCAAGCGCGAGCGGAACCCCTGCACGGGGCGACCGTCTTCATAGACCAAGTTCCACGTCGCTGGTACCTGCTTGGGCGGGGCCGCTGGCGCTGACTCTGCCGCAGGCGCAGGCGGACTGGCCGAAGCCGCTGGAGGAGGCGCCGCCGCCGCCGCCCCGCTCGCTTGAGTCTGCGTCGTGCTCTCGGTGTTCTGGCCCGCTCCGCTGCCACCTGCCCCGCTGTCGCCGACGATCACGTTGGGCGAGCCGCCGACCAGCTGACCGATGCCGCCGCAGTGCTTGGTCATGTCGCTCAGGCGATGGGCGCGTCGTCCGTTGATCAGCACCGTCGCGCTGCCCGTCTTGGCGTTCCACTTGTTGGGGCCGCAGCAGGCGGCGTGGACACCGGGGTCTCCGACGCGCAGAGACGGCAAACCATTGGTCAGCACATCGCTTGAGCCGCGGATGGCAGGCCCCACCACCGGATGCGGACAGGCTGGGCAGCCATGTGCATCCGCCGGAGCCTGCGCGAGATCCGAGACGCGACCTTGAGGGGGCATGGCGAGCAGCAGCCAGGCGAAGGCCTAGCGTAGGTATCTTGCCCAACGCTCAGGCTGGGCGGCAAGGGAAATTCCGGCGGTCTACTGTGGGCCTCTCCGTCGAGCGTCCGCCGACGGCAGCACCGCGACTTCGCGGCACAAAGAAGCCGCTAGGCAAGTGCGGGGGATTTCACTACATTGCCCGCCTCATCTGAAACCATCTGCGATCCCGCTGGGACTCGATGCGCGCATCGACGCCCCGGCCCCTTCAGCAACCGCTGTGGAGGAGTTCTCGATGTCTCGTTCGTTGTCTCTTTTGTCCCCTGGCCAGACTGAAAGCCTTCGTGCTCACCGACGGACGCTGGTCCTTGGGGCGGGCCTGCTTGCGCTGGCACTTCCGACGACGGCTCGGGCCGACTTGCAGCTAGCGGTCGGCTCGCGCATGGAGCCGTTCCGCTACACGCCCGCCTACTTCCCGTACTCGATGACGACCGAGCGTCCACCGAGTCAGTTTCAGGGCAAGACCGGGCCGTATCAGGCGACGGCGCTGAGCCCGTACCTGGGCCTGTTCTTCGCGCAGCGCTACGGCGTGCTGGCCTCGTTCGACATCGCGTATGCCAAGTCGACGGGCGAGACGCTGGCCATGGGCGGCACGCCCGTCACCGACAACAACTCGTTCTTCCAGCTTGGCTTGGCGCTGGGCATGAAGATCTACATCACGCAGCCGCGCGCCGCGAAGGTGGCGCCGTACGTCTATGCCGATTTCTACAAGTATTTTGCGAGCCTGACGACGGACAACACGAACGTTACCGGCGAGCAAGCCGGAGCACAGGCGGCCCTGCTGTCGCCGGTTGGTGGCACCTTTGCCTTTGGCGCCGAGTACTTCTTTTCGCCCGGCTTCTCGATCGGCTCTGAGATCTTCGGCCTGCGCGTCGGACACGTAAGCGGCGATTACCGCGATACCAGCCAGACCAAGCACAGCAACTCGTACACGACGCTGTCGTTTTATACCGGCTTGTCGCTGAACTTCCGCTTCCAGGTGCAGGCTTCGGTGCGCGCCACCGACGACGAAAAGGAAGAGGATCGCTCGCGTCGCCGGCCTGATTACCCGCCGCCCGTCACCAACAACCCGCCGCCCGTTCCGACCCCCGAAGCCGTCGACTAGGCAAGCCCTGCTGCTGCCGTGGGCGGGGCAGCGCGGATGGCCTGCAGACACTCTTGGAACATAGCGTCCGCCTGGGGCCGCGTGCCTGCGGTCTGCGAGGTCGCATCAGCGATATCGGATGCGGTTCATCTCTTCGCCCAGGAAGTCGGGGGCCAGGTGGGCATAGATCAGCGTCATCTTGATATCGCTGTGCCCAAGGATCTTCTGCAGCGACAGGATGTTTCCGCCCGACATGATGAAGTGACTGGCGAAGGTGTGGCGCAGCGCGTGCCACGGTCGCACGTGCGGTCGACATCCCGCGGCAGCGAGAAGCTCTGGCAGACCCAGCATGTCGAAGTCGCCCCCCATGCGCGGCGTGCCAGAGACGATGGGGAAGACCAGCCCCGCACTGGTGCGCGGACACAGCCGCAGCCACGCAGCAAGGACCGGCGCGACGCTGTCAGGCAGACGAAGATGGCGCGCTTTGCCACTCTTTGGCGTTCCGCCATAGCTGCGCGCAACGGTGATGCGACGCGCATGCAGATCGATATCCAGCCAGCGCAGACCGAACAGCTCACCGCGCCGCAGACCCGTGTGAAGTGCGGTCAGAATGCAGGCATAGCGCATGTGATCCGCGAGGCCGCCGGCTGCCGCTCGCCGCTCGCATTCGCTTAACAGCGCCTGCACTTCGTCTTTGCCAAGGAAATCCAGCGACGCCGTGCTGGGCGGTTTTTCGATGCGCGAAAGCGGGTTCTTGTCGACGATGCCTGCCTTCTGCGCCCACGAATAGACCGTGTGCAGAAAGTCGAGCGTCACGCGCACGCTACTCGGTGCGCAGGTCTTGCTCAGCGAGTGACGCAAGCGGTCGATGTCGACGGGCTGCACCCGATCCGCGCGCAGCGTACCCAGAAGCGGCAGCGTACGCCGCAGCGCCGTCCGTGCATACACACGATATTTTTCGAGATCTTTGATCTTGGCTCGCGAGTACTCGCGCAGAAATCGCTCGACCAGCTCAGCAACGGATGGAGGCGGCGGTGCGGGCTCAGGAATTCCGAGCAAGCCGCGCGCAATACGGCCTTCCACCTCAAGCAGGTAGCGACGCGCCAGCGCGTGTGTCGGCTGGTGTGAAGCGCGCTGCTTGCGCTTGCCGTCGGCATCGCGATAGCGCACGTACCAGCCCACGAACTTGTCGCCCTTGGTCTTGCGAATGACCTCGCCCAAAAGTGCCCCCCGGCGGATCGTATCACGCGGGCGTGGTCCATCTGTGGTCCATCCCCGAGGAGCGTGGTCACGTCTGCGGCCCAAACAGCGCGCTGTGCGCCACGCCCCGACACCATCGGAACGCCGCGAAACTGCACGCTTTTTGCGAAGGCGGTCTTAGAAGCTGCACTTCT
>JAEUJZ010000105.1 GCA_016794505.1 Myxococcales bacterium | reverse complement strand
CCGCCACGACATCGAGCACGTGTGCCCCGACTGCGAGGCCAACCGCACCGGCCTATGGGCCACGCTCGAAGTGCTCGCCAAGCACAACACCGACGACATCACGCCCGCCATCTACGCCGACATCGTCGCACTCTGCATAGCGCGCGGCAGCGCCGGAGGGATGCGCGATGCCGCCTAGCACCGACTGGAAAGTCGTGTACGCCATCGTCGAGCGCGGCCCGAAAAAGCACTGGCTGCGGATCGGGCTGGCCTTCACCTGACCCAATTAAGTCTCTCCCCCGCAAGCACACATCACGCACAGCGGAGGGAGAGGTCATGGCAGCGGAGAGTCAGCGAAGAGCAGCAACTGCGCGGAACGGAATTGCGGAGGGCGATCGGGTGCAATCGGTCCGCACAGCGATCGGGTACGTGCGCGTGTCGACCGACATGCAGGCGAGTGAAGGAGTCTCGCTGGAAGCGCAGCAGGGAGCGATTCGGCAGTACTGCGAGATGCATGGGTTGCGGCTGCTCGCGATGCATCAGGACGTTCTATCGGGAGGGAAGTCGCAGCGGCCGGGGCTCGCGGATGCTCTCGGTCGGATTCGGCGCGATGCTGACGTGCTCGTCGTGGTGAAGTTCGATCGATTAAGCCGATCGATTCGTCACTTCTGCGAGATCTATGAGACCTACTTTCGCGACGGGGCGAAGGAGCTGGTCGCGATTCGCGAGGCGATACGGCTCGACTCTGCGCTGGGTCGCGCGCTGATCAGCATCCTGCTGGTGTTCGCGCAGATGGAACGCGAAGCCGTCGGAGAGCGCACGCGCGAAGCGATTCAACACATCCGCCGCAGCGGCTACCACTTCGGCAAGGTGCCCTATGGCAAGCGAGCGATTCGCGCGCCCGACAATCCGCGCATGAAGGTGTTAGTCGACGATGATGCCGAGCAATCCATCATCGCGCAGTTCAGTGAATGGGCCTCGGCTGGCCTCGGTGTCAGCGAGATGGCGAGTCGTCTCAATGCCGCCGGCATCAAGCCGCGGCAAGGGGCGCGCTGGACCAAGCACACCATCTACAACCTGCGACTTCGGCTGAGCCAGATTCAGAGCCGCGCAGTCAATGTCCGGTCGCACACCGACGAAGATGTGAAGGATCGCATGCTGGAGCTACGCGCCCGCGGACACACGCATGCGCAGGTCGCATCGATCCTCAACGAGCTGGGCTTCCTGCCCATGAAGGGGCGCCGCTTCACCGAGCGCAGCGTGCGCAAGCTATTCGGACGCTGTCGCGAGACTCGTGTGTTGTCGCCGCGTCGCTTCTTGGAAGCCATGCTCGAACGCATGCGCCGCGAGCATGAATCCGTGGAGCCTGATTCACCCTTCGAACGCCCCGGATTCCCGACGCTGGCGAAGGTGCTCGGCGATGCGGGGTATGTGACTCCGAAAGGCCGCGCGCACTGGTGGCCTGCGCAGGTGCAGCAGCTCCTAGAAGGTCGCTTCGACAGGTACTACAGCCGCGCTGCTCGCTCTGGGATCGCTCACAGCGAGTAGCGCAGAAACGAAACGGCCTCCGTCGTCTTGTCCACGACGAAGGCCAAGTCCCCGTGGTGGGCAACACCCCGCGGAACGAGGCGCAGCGTATTCCGCGGTGCGTCCAAAACGCAACTGCGCTTGGAGCCTTCGATGCCTTCTCGTCTTGGTCCTTGGTCTATTTCTCGTCGACGTTCTTGGCCACTTGTCCTGCTTTGCGCAGTGCAGGGATGCGAGCGTTTCGCCTTCTTGGCGATGCTGCCGCTGTTCGTTCCGTATGCGCAGGATCGCCAGTCCATGTCTACACCGACGGCACTTATGGTCGTCGCATTCTTGCAGGCGCTGTCGTATCTGGGCGGATTGCCCGGAGGGTGGCTCGCAGATCGCAAGCTCGGCACGCGCGCATCCACGATGCTCGGCGCTCTGTTTCTAGCCTTGTCGTATGTCTTGCTCGCTATCAATTTGTCGTCGCTGTTCTGGCCTGCGCTGGGTCTGATGGTGCTCGGCCACAGCGTGTTTCGCCCCGGCTTGCATGTGCTCATCGCTCACGCCACTGGCAACGATGAGCATGCTCGGGAGCGCGGCTTTCTGTGGCACTACCTGGCCGCGAATCTCGGCTACGCAGCCGGTGCTTTCTTCGGTGAGTGGGCGCATGCAGCGCGAGGCTGGGCGACGTTATTCTGCGGCTCAACCGTCGCTTCGTTGTTCAGTGCGATCCTGCTCGGGCTCGGCCTGTCCCACCTGCAACTCGATGGCAGAGAGCCCAGTGCGACGGGCGCAGCTCAGCCAACCGCGCAGCAACACAGCAACATGGCCGCGGTGTGGTTGATCTGTTCGGTTGCTGTTGTCTTTTGGCTCACGACGCAGCAGGCCGGCAGCTCGCTCGCCGTGTTCGCGACCACGAACACGCAGCAGCACATCACGCTGTTTTCCCGATCCATGCACCTGGGCCCCGGCCACTTCGCAGCGCTGCACGGCTGGATG
>JAEUJZ010000104.1 GCA_016794505.1 Myxococcales bacterium | reverse complement strand
GAGGGGCGTTCGGGCATCGCGGGGCCTCCAGAGCGCGCAGTGCTTGAGATCAGATCGCCCCGGCGATACGCTGCGCGCCGTTCCGCGGGGCTTACCGGCTACCGAGAACACGGCCCGCACCGTCTCGACCACGGTGCGGGCCATCTTGTTTTTGGAACAAAAACCGATGTCTAAGACCCAGCTTTAGCGGAAAATGAGTGATGTCAACAAGAAAAACTTCACCTTCACGCCTGCGCACTGTCGCTCTGCGCGCGGGCTGTTGAACATCACGCAGAGGCAGCTGGCCGACGCTGCCGGCATCTCGCTGGAGTCGCTTCGCCTGTTTGAGAAAAACGAGCGCCGCCCCCACGAGTCGAACCTGGCCAAAGTCGTGGATGCGCTGGAGCGTCGGGGCGTCGAGTTCCTAAACGGCGGCTCGCCGGGTGTCCGTATGCGGCCCGAAGCGCGGATCATCGAGTGAAGTTCTCGTTTGAGGCTCAGACTCCTGTGCAACTTCACTCTGGGGATCGGTGTCCAGCCTGGGGCAGTGGGCGAATCAAGGCGCAGAGAGATATCTCAAGACCGGCCTTTCCAATCGTTGCGGAACCGCCGGGCAAGGCGGCGGCGGGCGAGCTAGACGACGCACGGCTGGAACGAAGGCTGCAGAGAGCGTCGACACGATGTGAACATGGCGTCGGCCTCCCAGGCGTAGCTGTTTCCCGATTCAGCCGACGGCGAGGCGGTCGTTCCCTTCTTGCGGAATGAGTGGCTGAGTTTGGGGCGAGCAATGTGCGGCCAGGTTGCATATACCGCGGCGCAGCCGCGGAACCGGGGAACCGCCGTTGCCATCCGCCGCACGACGGAAGTTTGTTTTGGCATGGGCAAGGAGCGTCACTGCAGATTTCTGCGACATCGCGAGCCGCGGCAGAAGGTTCCTGGGTCATGTCTCGCTGCGCGTCACGTCCAATGGAGCATGGGTACCGCAGGCTGTCTTTGGACTCTACCGCTGGCCTTGCTGCCGCACGGCGCACGTCGTCTGCGGTCGAGCCCCGGGAGACACAGACCAACAGAGGTGTAGCGAACTCATCTGGAATGGTGAGCTTTCCGACGCGGGGTGCCCTATCCAACTGAGCTATGGAATCGCGGATCAAGGGTTGCCGCGCTGTATCCCAGGACGATAACGTGCCGCCATGTCCAGCCCAGCCATGCCCTATTTCGACATCCTGCTCAGCCGACTTGCGGCGACCGACAGCGAGCTGGCGCGGACTCTGGGGCGGCACGTTCACTGGGGCTATTGGGCAGACCCGCTGCGCGCCGATCGATCGGCAGCCGGTTATGCCCAGGCCGCCGAAGCCATGACGCTGCGCATTGCGCAGGCCGCGCAGATCGCGCAAGCGCGCACGGTCCTGGATGTGGGCTGCGGCTTCGGTGGAACGCTGTCCTGTCTGCTTGAGCGACAACCCAGCCTGCGCGGAGTGGGCATCAACATCGATGCTCGACAGCTACGCCGAGCCGCCGGCCTGTGTGCGCAGCTGGGCCCGGATCGTGTGGCCTTCGTGCAGGGAGATGGCTGCCGGCTGCCCATCGCGGACGCCTCGGTGGATGCCGTGCTGGCGGTCGAGTGCATCTTCCACTTCGCGAGCCGTCTTCGCTTCTTGCTGGAAGCCAAGCGTGTGCTGCGCCCGGGCGGCTATGTCGCGATCTCGGACTTCGTGCCTTTTGGTCCCACGATTCCTGTGTTGGCCCTGCTGGTGCCTTTTTTCGAGCGCGCCGTCGTCCAGGTCTATGGCCGCGGCAACATGGGCTGCACGTCGCTGTTCTATCGCCTTCTGGCCAGGCAGGTTGGCCTGCGCGTGGTCTGCGATGAAGACATCACTGACAACACGCTGCCCACGTACGACGCTCTTGCCCGCCTGAGCAGTCATTTGGGCGAGCATGGGCCAGCGTTCGCGTGCGCGTCGGCTTGGATGGGACGTTTGGCCAAGAGCGGCTTGCTGCGGTACCGCATCCTGGCCTTTCAACGACCCAACAGCTAGTTCGCTAGGCGGCCTCCGTCGGATTCGGTGCTGGTGGTTTGCCTTGCGCAGTCTTTCCACAACCCACAACGACATCGTGATCTATGAACAACGACTCCGCTCAGGGCCTGGTTGCAGCTGATAACGCACCGATCCACTGCCCACATACCCCGGCGCCGCCCGTTGCTGCTGACACCGTGATCTGCCGATGTCTGTCGATCACCCAGGGCATGCTGCAGTCCGCCATCGCGCAGGGCCATCGCAGCTTCCCTGCGCTGCAGCATGTGACGCGCTGTGGCAGCGCATGCAATAGCTGTGTCCCCAGCATCTTGGAGCTCCTGGGCGAGAGACCGTGGGTGCGAGCCGTAGTCACCGGGGTGCAGGAAGAATCTCCCGATGTCCGGGCGATTTGCCTGCTGCCCCAGGATGCCGACTACCCAGCCGCTGAGCCTGGGCAGCACGTCATTGTGGAAGCACAGGTCGGCACGGCGCTTGTTCGGCGTTCGTATACGGTGGCGTCGGCGCGTGGCTCGTTGCCGCTGCGGCTGCTGATCAAGCGCGAGCCACAGGGCCGCTTCACCGAGTTTGTGTTCGGTGCGCTGAAGCTTGGCGACATGCTGCGCATCACTCGACCGCGCGGCGACTTCCTGCTGCTTCAAGGCCGCGGCACCGTCGTCTGTTTGGCGGCCAGCATCGGCATTACTCCAGCCCTGGGGCTGATTTGCACGGCAGTCGCCGAGCGCATAGCACAGCGCATGGTCGTTCACTATTCCTTCCGCAACAAGAACAAGGAAGAGGCAGCCGGTCTGCGCGAGCTAGAGCACGCGGCGCAGCGCCTGCCCAACCTGACCCTGATCCCGCACGAGACAGCGATACAGGGACGTCTGGACGCGGCGGGGGTCGCCGGCTTCGTGCAGGCGCATCCCGACGCCACGTTTTTTCTGTGCGGGCCAGAATCGTATCTGCAGGACATGCGGCACTTCCTGCATGTGGCCGGTGTGCCCGACGCGTCGATTCATGCCGAAGTGTTCGCGCCGGCCGAGCGAGCTGAGCGACCGCGACGCTTGGCGGGCAGCATGCGCTACATGCTGGTGCCTCCCATGCCGGAGCCGAAGCCGCCCCACGAGCGGCTGCTGCGCTGGCTGGGAGCCTCGATCGGGCGCGCCATCAACAGTCCGCTTGTCGACGTGCGCGCCTTTGGTGTCTCGCTGAACCCACTGCACATCGCCAGCCACGTTGTGGGCAAGCGG
Organism: Myxococcales bacterium; assembly: GCA_016794505.1. GTDB lineage: Bacteria > Myxococcota_A > Polyangia > Palsa-1104 > JAEUJZ01 > JAEUJZ01. The sequence continues at coordinate 83,934 of JAEUJZ010000104.1, read as the reverse complement.
CTGCACATCGATCCGGTGCTGCCCTGCGCGTACTTCGGCGTCATCAACGACGTGGCCGAAAATCCGCTGCGGCACCTGCCTCGCCGCTTTGTTGAATTCGATCGCTTCGCTGATGCGCAGCGTGCCGCCGCGCAGCAGGCCAGAAGCCAGGGGCGACCGCTGCCGCCGAACACGCCGGACGGCGACACCTTTGTCTATGCCCTGCCGACGGTCAAGCTGGTCGACTTTCCCAAGGAATGCGCCGTTCATACCGAGTGGAACGGACAGCGCCAGCCCGCGCTGGTGCCGGTCTATGCCCTGCGCGGTCGCATGGGCATCGAGCACGTACTGCGCAGCGCACACCACATCGATCGCGGCGTGATTCCCTACTACTTTTTCCAGCAGGTCATCGGTCGCCGCGACATCGTGTCGTGCCCGGCTCGACAAGCGGGGGGACTGGGATCGGGCAGCTACCGGCAGAACGCGACCTGGGCCGAAGATCGACAGGCTGCCAACCAAATGTTTGGCTTGCCCGCAGTCGACAAGATGAGCGCCACCATGGCCGCGGTGCTGCCTGCTGTGTGCGCAGAGATCGACGAAGCCATTCGTGCTCGGCCCGGCGAGGTCTTCGACCTGAATGTTCTGACGACCAAGATCGCCTACATGATGATCATCTGGACCGTGTTCGGCGATGTCGAGTTTGCCGAGTTCCACGAGCTAGGCGACGAACTGACAGCGGCGGCGCGACGCATGTTCAAGTACATGATGCAGTTGATGTACGGCAGCCCGGTGCCAGCAGAGTGGGCGCGCGACAACCTGCGGATGCGCAAGATCTGTCGCGAGATGATCGAGTTCCTGGTGCAGCTTGACCAAAAAGGTGGGCTCACAGCGCGCCAGCGCGATCTGCCGACCGTTCGCATGGTGCTGGACAGCGCCAAAGACGGCCCGATCGACGATCGTCAGCACGAGCGGCTGTTTTCGCTGTTTCTACCGTTTGTGTTCGGCGGGCACGAGACGACCGGGCACAGCCTGTGCTGGACGCTGTATGAGCTTGGCCGACGACCGGAGGTACTGTCGCGGCTGCTGACCGAGATCGATGCCTTCAACGCCGCTTACCCTGGTGAGTCCATCACCATCGATCGATACGATGAACGCCCGGTGTCCTTCGCGGTGCTGGCCGAGACGCTGCGCTATCACGTGCTGTCCGGTCCGATCTCGCGCATGGCACAGCAAGCGGGTGAAGTGCCGCCTGATCCTGAAACTGGAATTGGCGGCTTTCGCTACCCGCAAGGGACGCTGTTCATGTGCATCCCAACGGCTGTTCACTTCGACCCACGACGCTGGCCCGATCCGCAGCGCTTCGATATCGACCGCTTCTTGCCCGATGAAAAGACCCAGGCCACGGCGCCGCTGCGCGCGATTGGCCGCGCGGTCCGCGATACCATTCGCGCGCGCGAAGAGGCGCTGGACCTGATGTCGTTTGGCACGGGCCCCGCACGCTGTCCCGGGGTCTACTTCAACTGGCACGAGTCTGTGCTGGTGCTGGATGCGCTGCTGTCGCGCTATCGCTTTGAGCTAGAACATCCTGAGCGCGAAGTGGGCCCATCCGAGCATCCGCTGATCGGCCCCGAACACGGCATGATCGGCGTGCGCATCTATCATCGGCACCCCTCCGCCCCCAGTCCGCATGCAGCGCCCGCCGGCGTGTGAACCTGCGCGGGGCACTGCAGAGTCGGCTTGCCGAACAGGGTCCATCGCCAGAAAAACACCGTCGGGCCGTGGCCTCGGCGGCGAGTGCTGAGAAAGCCGACTAGACCGGGGGCAGCTTGCCGCCCGGCAGATCCGCGATGCGCAGCGGCTTGTACGGGCGCACTGGCGGCACCTGAAGCTGGCGACGCACATCGGCCAAGGGCTGCGGCAGCAGGTTCACCCAGTCGGCCTCTGGAAACCAGCCCGATCGCAGCGCGCGAATGAAGCCTTCAACCAGGATTCGCCGCATGCCGGGGAACACGCTGCCGCCGCGCAGAAACACCATCAGGCTGATAAACCCAAAGCCTGGGTGCCAGCAGTTCTGCACGCACTGAAACGCCACCAGCGCGGGCTCGCCAAGCAGGTCGCCGTGATAGCCAGTGACGACGTGCCACAGGTCGTGAGTGTCGCGCAGCCAGCGGCGCGTAAACGCAAGCTCTTGTGTGTGGCGATCGGCATCCCAGCCAGCGGCGTCATCGGCATCCAGGAGCGACTCCAGCGACAGGCCCTCGTCATCCATGAAGCGCAGGTATTCGCGGCCCAGCGATCCATCGGGCAGTGCTGACAGATACGCGCGGTTGCGCAGGTGCCGCAGCAGGTTCGGTTGCTCGCGCAGCAAGCGCTGTCCCGATGGGCTGCGGTGCAGGCGACGCACCACCCGTTCAAACGCGCCGCCGGGCAGCGCGTTGATGATGCGAAACACTTGCGACACGTCGTTGGGATCTCGCATCAGCGCGCGCAGAGCCTGCCCCGCTTCGCGAAAGTCGTACGAGGTTTGAACCGACGAAACAGCATCCAGAACCGCGGTCAACATGGGCTCAACGTATCAAAGTCTGGCTGCGAATTGCCGCTTCCCATGTGTCGCTTCGGCTGTCTATAGTCACCGGCCCATTTTCCTCGCTGCTGCCCCATAGCGACCTCTACAGCAGCACTGCAACCACAGCCGAGCTTTCATGATCAAGCCGTTCGACACGTCCCCATGCCGCCCTGATTTGCGCACGATCCATGCGTGGCTGCGGCAGCGTGCTGCAACGCTGCTGCAGATCGAAGATGCGGAGCTTCGCGACGCCGATCCCCTGTCGCGCCACGGCCTGGATTCCGCGCGAGCGCTGGCACTAACGAGCGATCTGGCGAGCCTGCTAGAAACGGCTCTACCCCCGACCCTCTTGTTCGAGCATCCCAGCATTTCGGCGGTTCTTGCGTTTCTGCAGGATGGGCAGGCGGGAGCGGGTCCGCGATCTACCGCGGCCCGCATCGGATCCGCGAACGCGTCGCGTGTGACGCCCGCCAGCCCAGAGCCCATCGCCATCATCGGCATGGCTTGTCGTCTGCCACAAGCGCCCGATCCAGAGGCGTTCTGGCGCCTGTTAATCGAAGGTCGGGATGCGTCCACCGAGATCCCGACCGATCGCTGGGATGTCGATGCCTACTACAGTGCGGATCCGGCGGCCACGGGGCGGGCCGTTTCCCGTCGCGGATCGTTCTTGCCCGATGTGCGCAGCTTTGATCCGCTGCCGTTTGGAATCTCGCCGCGCGAAGCCATCGAGCTCGATCCCCATCAGCGCCTGCTTCTGGAGTTATCGATTGAAGCGCTGGAGGACGCAGGCATTCCCGTGCTGGGGTTGCGCCAGACGTCCTGCGGCGTGTTCGTGGGATCGATGTGGCATGACTGGGCCGATCTGACGTTGAACGACCTGCCTGGTATGGGGGCGCACCGCACCACCGGCCAAGCCACCAACATGCTGGCCAATCGCGTGTCGTACGCGCTGGGGCTGCAGGGCCCAAGTCTGGTGGTCGACACTGCGTGCTCGTCGGCGCTGGTGGCGCTCCACCTGGCCTGCCAAGCCCTGCGCGAAGGCGATGCGGACCTGGGGCTGTGCGGGGCGGTCAACCTGCTGTTGTCGCCGGCATCGATGGTGTTCGTGTCGAAGTTTGGCGGTCTGGCCCCCGATGGTCGCTGCAAGCCCTTTGGCGCGGCTGCCGATGGCTTTGGGCGCGGTGAAGGCGGCGGGATGCTGGTGCTCAAGCGGCTCAGCCAAGCGCGACGGGATGGGGATCGAATCCACTCGATCGTGCGGGCCACCGCGGTGAACAACGATGGTCCCAGCCAGGGCCTGACTGCACCCAGTCCGCGTGCGCAAGAGCAGGTCCTGCGCCTAGCCTACGACCGCGCTCGCCTGCCGCTCCCAGGAGGGCGACCGCAGTATGTCGAAGCGCACGGCACCGGCACGCCCCTGGGCGATCCGATCGAGGCACAAGCGCTGGGAGCCGTGCTGGGTGCCCATGCAGCGGACGATGGTCCACTATGGATAGGCTCGGCCAAGGGCAACCTGGGTCACCTGGAGGGGGCTGCGGGGGTGGTCGGTCTGCTGAAGGTGACACTGGCCATGCGGGCCCGGCAGCTTCCCCCCAGCCTGCATGCCACACCAGCGAATCCTCGCATTCCGTTCGCCGCCCTTGGACTGGCCATCCCGACAGTGCCAACCCCATGGCCAGGTGCGCCCGATCAGTCAGCATATGCCGGCGTCAGCGCCTTTGGCTGGGGCGGAACCAACGCGCACGTGGTGCTGGAAGGCCCCGCCGAAGCGCCCCGCCTGCTGGGCCTGGCCGGCACGGACGAAGCCGATCTCCGGCAGCAAGTGAGGGCCCTGCTGGCCTCGAATTCGACCCCATCGCCGACGCCGACCTGCGATGCGGACGACTCTGCCGGTCCCCGCTTGGCGATCGTCTATCGCACGCGTGCCGATCTGCGGACCCGCCTGCAGGGCTGGCTGGACGGAGCCGATCTGCCTGGCGGTTTCATCGGCGCTGGGACGAGCACAGCATCCCCCCGCCTGGCCTTTGTCTGTTCGCCTTTGGGATCGCAGTGGGTGGGCATGGGTCGTCAGCTTCTGAGCACAGAGCCCAGCTTTCGCGCGGCCCTGTTGCGCTGCGATGCCGCGTTTGCGCCGCACCTGGGTCGCTCGATTCTTGACGACCTGTGTCGCGAGCAGCCGGCCGAGCGCTTCGATGACGTCATCCTGGCGCAGCCTCTTCTGTTCAGCGTGCAGGTGGCACTGGCCGCACTACTGCGAAGCTGGGGCGTCAAGCCCGCGCTGATCATCGGCCACAGTGCAGGAGAAGCCGCCGCCGCGCACATCGCCGGTCTCTTGGATCTATCGCAGGCAGTGCAGGTGGTTCATCACTACAGCCGGGTGCAGCGACCGGTCGCCAACCTCGGCGCCATGGCGGTGATCGACCTGCCGACCGTGGACCTGCAGCCTTGGCTGGCCGACTTGACAGGCCGTGTCGAGATCGCTGGCTGCAACAGTCCGCGATCCACCGTCATTTCGGGCGATGCCGAAGCGGTGCGCGGCTTGGTCGGCACCCTGCGCGAGCGAGGATGTCTGGCGACGCTGATCCGCAGCAATGTGGCTGGACATAGCCCGCAGATGCAGCCGTTTCTGGACGATCTGCGCAGCGCGCTGCGAGGCATACTGCCGGGTCAGATCGAGCCGTCGACCGCGCTGGCCGTGCCGATGATCTCGACGGTCACTGGGAGCTGGCTGACCGCCGAGCAGCTGACTGGCGAGTATTTCGCAGACAACCTGCGCAAGCCGGTGCGCTTGGACGCTGCCGTTGCGCAGACGCTGCAGCATCGCATCGACGCGCTGATCGAGCTGGGCCCGCATCCTGTCCTCGCGTCTGCGCTTGCGGACTGCGTCAGGCAGGCCGGTGCATCGCTTCCCGTGCTGACCAGCTTGGCGCGCGAAGCCGATGAGCGCTGGCCGGTCATGCTGCTTCGGGCCCGTCTTTTTGCGCTCGGCGCGGGCTCCCTGGTTGAGAACAAGACCGCCCAGCTAGTCACCGTGTCAGGGCGCAGCCCGGCTGCGCTGCACGCCGCCGCTTCCCGACTGGTGTCGCGGCTAAATGCCACGCCTGCCGACGAGAACCCGCCTGTCCAGCCCCCGCGCCTTTCCGACGTGGCCTATGCATCCACCGTGCGTCGCAGCCACTACGAGCAGCGCTGGGCCGTCGTTGCCCGAGACTCGACCGACCTACAGCGGGTGCTACGCGAGCGCCTGGCGGACTCCTCAACGCAGCCAGCCTCTGCGGCCAACCGCGCACCGCGGATCGTCTTTGTCTTTTCGGGTCAGGGCTCGCAGTGGCCGGGCATGGCGCAGCGGCTGTTCCGGCATGAGCCTGTGTTTCGCGATCGCCTGTTGGCTTGCGAGGCGGCTCTGGCGCCCTACCTGGATTGCCCACTGATCGCCACGTTGTTTTCGGCGGATGCCAGCCAGAGCCTGCAGGACGTCGCGTTTGTCCAGCCCGCGCTGTGGGCGGTGCAGGTGGCGTTGGCGACGCTGCTGCGCAGCTGGGGCATCGTGCCCAGCGCGGTGCTCGGGCACAGCATGGGGGAAGTGGCTGCGGCCTGCGTGGCGCAGGGCCTGGATCTGTCGGATGGGGCCCGCGTGATCGCGCTGCGCAGTCGCCTGGCCCGTGATCACGCAAGTGGTCGTGGCGCGATGGCCTTGGTCGAACTCGGCCGCCCTGAAGCCGAAGCGCAGATCGCTCCGTATGCCGCTGACCTGTCTCTGGCTGTCAGCAGTGGTCCTCGGTCGTGTGTGCTGTCAGGGGACGCCGCTGCCCTGGATCGCGTGCTGGTCGCGCTGACGCAACAGGGGGTGTTTTGTCGGCGCATTCAGGTCGACTATGCATCGCACAGCCCGCATATGGACGCCTTGCGTCCGCGACTGCAGAGCGCGCTGGCCGCGCTGCGCCCACAGTCGCCGCAGCTGCCGATGCTTTCATCGGTGTCCGCCGACTGGCTGGCTCGGCCGCTGGACGCTGAATACTGGGCCGACAACCTGCGATATCCGGTTCTGTTTGCCGAATCGGTGGCCCACCTGGCCTTGGACCACGACGTCTTCATCGAGATCAGTCCCCATCCTGTGCTGCTTCACGCGCTGCAGGACTGCGCGCAGGTCAGCCCGCGCCCGCTTCACTGCCTGGGCACGCTGCGCCGCGACGAAGACGAGCGTACCTGCCTGCTGCAGACCGCCGCCCATCTGTACGAGCAAGGGGCTGAGCTAGACCACGCCGCCCTGCACCCCGATGGCGCTCGGCTGGTCGATCTGCCGACCTACCCTTTTCAGCGCGAGCGCTTGTGGCCGGATGCGGCGCTTGTCTTCCCATCGCCGCTGCGACCAGGCGGCGCTTCGTCCCCGCGGAACCACCAGCCCGCCCACCCAGCGAACGCACATCCGCTGCTGGGGCCCTGTCAGCAGACACCACTGCAGCCTCGGCTGCGAGTCTACGAGCATCTGCTGCAGCCGCCGTCGGCTGACGGACACGCCGACGTGGGCTGTCCTGCTTGGCTTGCCCATCACCGCGTTGGCTTGGCCTGTGTGGTGCCGGCAGCGGCTTGGCTAGACCTGGTGCTGACCGCGCTGGCTGAACGATCGAGCGACGGGCGCGCGACTTGCACACTTTCCCACGTCCGATTTCCACACGCCCTGGTGTTTGCAGCGCAGGCACCGACCGACCCAGGGCATTCGAGCCAATACCGCGACGCCCGCACGGTGCAACTGGCCATTCTGGCCGGCGGGACACGTGATGCTGACCGCAGCACTTTCCAGATCTGCAGCCGGCTCGCGAACGCCGCTGCCTTGCCATGCCAGTTCACGCTACATGCGGTCGGCGAGATCGAACCGGCGCTCGCTGGGCCCCGCGATGCTCTGAGCCGGCCTTCTGGCCCAGGTGCATTGGATGCGCCCGTGCAGTCGGTCGAGCCGGCAGTGCTGTACGAGACCTTGGGCGGTCTTGGTCTGCACTACGGCCCAAGCTTTCAGGGCATTCGTGGGCTGGACTATTGCGAACGCTCCGACGGATTTTCCCTATGGGCGACGGTGGCGCTGCCAGCGTCTTTGCTGGACGGTCCACAGACGGCAGGACACGTCGTGCACCCCGCGCTGCTGGATGCCTGCCTGCACGCGTTGTGCGTGCCCACTGCGCTTCGCCCGAACGCAGGCTTCCCGTACGTTCCGGTCGGTGTCGACCGTCTGACCGTGCATGCGATCGTTCCAGCGCAGGTGAACTGCATGGGCCGCATTCAGGGGCACGGTTCGACTCTGCGGGCAGACCTGCGCATCGAAGACACGGTCGGAAAACTGCTGATCACGATCGAAGGTCTGCAGCTTCGCGCCTTACCGCTGCCGCAGCTGTCGTGGTCCGATACACGGCGCGACGCGAGTGGGGCCAGCAGCTCGGTGACCGACGGCAGAATCGCCTCGATGCATCCACGCGATCCGCTCGATGGAGTTCTGTTAGAACGGACCTGGGTGCCAGCTGGGCAGCCAGTCGCTTCCGAAACACGAATGGCCCATCCGACCGAGGTGCGCACCGAACAGCCTGGCCGCATCGTCCTTTTGACCGGCAGGCAGCCAGCGTCTGACGTAGCGTTGGCGCTGGCCGCGCAGCTTCGTGGGGCGGGTCACGACGTGCTGTGCGAACCGAGCGATGCGGCCACCGACTGGCTAACCAAGACGCTGACCGACGGTACGCGCAGTCAGACCGTTCTGTTCGTTGGCGCCCTGGGCTTGCCGGTTCTCGGCGGAGCCGATGCGCAGTGGCCCGCAGCGACCGACACCGTTCCGGGCGACGACGATGATTCGCCGACCGTCTTTCTCGCCAGCGTGGCCAGCGGCTGTGCGGCGCTGCTGCCCCCGTTGCAGGAACTTTTGCGAGCCCCGCTGCGTGACCTGCCGCGCCTGTGGATCGTTACGTCCTGTACGCAGTCGGTGACCGGGCGCGAAGACCTGTCACTGTGGCAGACGCCGCTTTGGGGACTGGCCCAGACCCTGCGTTATGAACACCCCGAGCTTCAGGCGATCTGCGTCGATCTGGGCGACCGCGCGGCCGCAGTCGAAGCGGCCGACCTGGCGGCGCTGCTCGCGGACTCCCAGGCTCGCGGAGCCACCACTGAAGACCAGTGGGCGCTGCGGTCCGAGGGCCGCTTTGTCGCTCGACTGCGACGGCGGACACTGCCGCCGGCCTTGCCACCCGCTCTGCGATCCGACGCCACGTACTGGATCACCGGAGGCCTGGGGGGCCTGGGCTTGGCTCTGGCTGGCTGGCTGGCCGACTGCGGGGCTCGCCATGTGACCCTGCTCAGTCGACGGGGCTTGACCGGCGAAGCCCAAAATGCCGCCGTCGCGGATCTGGGGGGCCGCGGGCTGACTGTGCAGGTTGCCGTCGTGGATGTGGCCGACGAGCCAGCACTGCGCGCGCTGCTTGCGCAACAGCAGGCGGTCGGTCTGCCCTTGGCGGGCGTCTTTCATGCGGCTGCCGTCTTGGACGATGCGGTGCTTCTGCAACAAGACGCGAACCGACTGCGACGAGTCCTGCACGGAAAAGCGCTGGGAGCCTTGGCTTTGCACCGCGTGACGCGCAGCCTGCCGCTGGATTGTTTTGTGCTGTACGCATCCGCAGCGTCGCTGATTGGCTCACCTGGTCAGGCCAACTACGCGGCGGCCAATGCATTCCTCGATGGGCTGGCCCGACTGCGCCAGTCGCAGGGCCTGCCGGCCCTATCGATCAGCTGGGGAGCGTTTGCCGGCGTCGGACTGGCCGCCGCGCTGGACATCCGAGGTGGGCGCTTGGCCCAGCGCGGCCTGGGCACGCTGTCGGTGGATGTCGGACACCAGATCCTGGCGCACGCCTTGGCCTCGGGAGTCTCGACGCTGGGTGCCGTCCCGATGGATCTTCGCCAGTGGACAGAGTCGTATCCGACGCTCGCCGGCTGGCCGCTTCTGTCGCTGTTGCAGGCCGAGCCGTTGGGTACGGACACGCCCAATCGCGCGCCGCTGCGCCAGGTCGTACTCGGCAGCCCGCCCGCTAATCAGCCGCGCACCTTGCTGGCCATCCTGCAATCCCAGCTGGCGACCCTTCTGCGGGTACCGCCCGAGCGCATCGGGCCCGCCAGCAACCTGATCCAGCTGGGCTTGGACTCGCTGATTGGCCTTGAGCTACGCAACCGCTTGGAAGTTGGCCTGGGCCTGCGCCTGTCGGCGACGCTGGCCTGGACCTACCCACAGCTAGATGCCCTGGCCGAGTTCCTTGTCGATGAGCTTCAGCGCAGTACGGACCCGTCGCCCCATTCAGACGATCCATCGATTCAGCCCGCCTCGACGAAGCCCCCAGCGATTGCCCGCCTGCCAGGCGCTGACCCATCCCCAGATCCGTCCGTGCATTCGTCGGCAGATGGCGGCGAGCTCAGCGAGCTTTCCGACGACGCGCTGCTCGATGCACTGGCGCGGGAACTGGACACCGCGAGCCCCCGCTAAGGCAGAAACCAAAGGCCCATGTCAGCCCACGATCCCAGCTCTGTTCGTGCCTTGCTTGAGCGCGCCACCACCGACATCCGACGGCTGCGCGCCGAAAACGCGGCGCTCAAGGCGCAGGTGGCGGATACCCACGACCGCATCGCGATCGTCGGCATGGCCTGTCGGTTCCCGGGGGGCTGCGACGACCTAGATGCCTACTTTCGCTTTCTGATCGACGGTGGCGACGCCGTAACCGAGGTTCCGCCCGAGCGCTGGCCGATCGATGCTGCCGGGGCTACCCCGCGCGGTGCCCGCTTCGCGGGCCTGCTGCATGGTGACATCCGCGCGTTTGACGCGGGCTTTTTTGGCATCGCCCCGCGCGAAGCGCAGAGCCTGGATCCGCAGCAGCGCTTGCTGCTGGAGGTCACCTGGCATGCCCTGGAACACGCGGGCCTGCCGCCGGCGAGCCTGGCTGGCTCGAAGAGCGGTGTGTTCATCGGGCTCAGCAATCTGGACTACCAAGATCTGGTCAAAGCCCAGCCGCGCGCGGCCCTGGATGCCTATTGCGCGACGGGCAACCTGCACAGCACGGCGGCGGGTCGCATTGCCTATTCGCTGGACTTGCAGGGGCCGTGCATGACGGTCGACACCGCATGTTCGTCATCGCTGATGGCGGTGCATCTGGCCATGCGCAGCCTGCAGTCGGGCGAATGCGATGTCGCGTTGGCCGGCGGCGCGCACCTGCTGCTATCGGCGCTGACCATGCACTTGGAGGCACAGACGCAGGCACTGTCAACCGACGGTCGCTGCAAGACCTTTGATGCGCGCGCCGATGGCTTTGTGCGTGGCGAAGGCTGCGGGGTGCTGGTGCTGAAGCGGTGCCGCGATGCCGAACGAAACGGCGACCGCGTGCTGGCCGTGCTGCGCGGATCGGCAGCCAATCAGGACGGTCGATCCACGGGACTTACCGCGCCCAACGTGCTGTCGCAGAAGCGCCTGCTGCGGCAAGCCCTGCAGGATGCCGGGGTGGCGGCCGGGGCCGTGACGTACATCGAAGCGCACGGCACCGGAACACCGCTCGGCGATCCGATCGAATGCGAGGCGCTTGCCGATGTCATCGGCCCTCTGGCGACCATCGGTCCAGTCAGCCCCGCGGATTCGCAGCCCTGCTGGCTGGGCACAGTCAAAGCCAACCTGGGGCACCTGGAAGCGGCCGCGGGCGTCGCGGGCCTGATCAAGACCGTGCTGGCGCTGCGGCACCAGATCCTGCCGCCGCACATCCATTTTCAGACGCTGAACCCACGCATTCGCTTGGCGGGCACGCGCCTGCGTATCGCGACGGCAGCGCAGCCGTGGCCAGTCGGTACTCAGCCCCGCTTGGCCGGTGTCAGCTCGTTCGGAATCAGCGGCAGCAATGCGCATGTCATCGTCGAAGAGGCGCCTGGGCACGCGCCACAACCGACAGCAGTCGGTGAAACAGAGCCGAAGGACAGCTTGCCGCAGATCCTGACGCTGTCGGCGCGCAGCACTGAAGCCTTGGACCGGCTATCACGGGCCTGGATCGACGCGCTGCAGCCAGGCGGCGCGCTGGCCACCTGCGACTTGGCCGATCTGGCCCTCGCCGCTAGCCACGATCGCGAACAGCACGCCATCCGCCGCGCGGTGATCGGTCGCAGCCACGCAGAGTGGGCCGCTGCGCTGGCTCTTCCCGACGCAGAAGCGCAAGGTCCGGCGAACCAGACCGCCCCGCGTCTGGTCTTTGTGTTCCCCGGCCAAGGCTCGCAGTGGCTGGGTATGGGACGCGGTCTGTTTCGCAAATCGGCCTGCTTTCGCGACGCGATCACGTCGTGCGAACAGGCCCTGTCCCGCTACGTGCCGTGGTCGCTGCGCACCGTCCTTTTGGGCGACGCCGAGCCTGCCGATTTGGATCGAACCGCCATCGATGTGGTGCAGCCGCTGATCTTTGCGATGCAGGTCGCGACAGCGGCGCTGCTGCGTTCATTTGGGGTCGAGCCGGACTGCGTCATCGGCCACAGCATGGGCGAAGTGGCCGCCGCCCATCACGCCGGTCTGCTGGACCTGTCAGACGCCGCGCGCATCATCTGCGACCGCAGTCGCCTGATGCGTGGCCTTGGCGGCCAGGGGGCCATGGCCTTGGTCGAGCTGCCTGTCGACGAAGTGCAAGCTCGGTTGGTCGGTCGCGAAGGCGGTGTGTCGATTGCTGCCAGCAATGGCCCGCGCGCCACAGTCGTCTCGGGCGATGCGAGCGCCCTGGATGGTCTGCTGGCCGGCCTGGAAGCAGAGGGAACGTTCTGTCGCCGCATCCGCGTCGATGTCGCATCGCACAGCCCTTGCGTCGATCCGCTGCTGCCGACGCTGCGCAACCAGCTTGCCGGGGTGCGCGGTCGTTCGGGGCGCCTGCCGCTATTGTCGACCGTGACCCTGCAGCGGATCCACGGGCCCGAGCTTTCCGCCGAGTACTTCGTGCAGAACCTGCGCCAGCCAGTGCGCCTGTACGAAGCAGCCCGCCTGCTTTTGGCCGACGGCGACGTGTCCTTCGTCGAGATCAGCCCCCATCCGATTCTGCTTCCATCGCTGGAGGAAGCGCAGCGTCAGGCCGGAAGGGCGCCATTTTTGTTTGCAAGCCTGCGGCGCGAAACAGACGAAGGCCAGACCTTGCTGGGCACGCTGGCCGCCCTGTACGGCACGGGCCACCGCGTGGTGCCTCCATCTTTGGGGCGTCGACCGCGTGGGCTGCCCTTGCCGTTGTACCCGTTTGACCGGACGCCGTTTTGGCTCGACGCCGTCCCCGGACCGTCGGCTCGGCCGGGACTGCAGCCGATCTCGCCGTCGGGGGCGCATCCGATCTTGGGCAGCCCGCTGCCCATCGCCACCGAGCCCTCGCGCACGCTGTTTGTGGGGCAGGTTGCAGCGGCCCAGCCCGCGTACCTGGCTGACCATCGCGCCATGGGTCAGGTCCTGTTGCCGGCTGCCGGCTTTATCGATCTGGCCCTGGCAGCGGCCCGTGCGATGGCGATGGCGCCGCCGGGGCAATCGCCGCGGCTGCGCGATCTGCGACTTGTGCAGAGCCTGGTGCTGCACCCGAACGAAGTGCGAAGCACGCAGCTTGACTTTGTGCAGTCGCCCGCCGGAGCGCGCTTTCGGGTGGCCAGCCGCCCGCTGCTGACAAGCGACGCCGCGCCACCAAATGAATTCGCGCTGCACGCGACGGGGCAGCTCCTCCGTCCAAGCTCCTCGTCGCAGCCGGTCGCAGCCAAGGATGGCCCTGCCTTGGCCGCCCTGACCGCCCGCTGTCCGCAGGAGATCCCAGTCACCGTTCACTACCGGACGCTGGCCGAAGCCGGCATCGATCTGGGCCCAGGTTTTCAGTCCATCGTCTGGCTGCGCAGCGGTCCCAACGAAGCCATCGGAGGAGTCCGAGCGCCGAGCGCCCTGGCAGCCGAAACATCCCTGGACACGCTGCAGCCCGTGCTGTTGGACGGCGCGCTGCAGATCGCAGCGGCAGCGCTGTATGGCCAAGGCTCGCTGGAACCACACCTGCCTGTGGCGATTGCAGAGTTCGACAGCGAATCAACGCTGCCACGCGAGTTTGTCTGCCATGCCCGCCTGCAGTCGCGAGACAGCAACGGGGCCTGCGTCGATCTAGACTTGTTTGCCGCCCCCGACGGACCGATGTCCTACCGCTGGTTGGCCGCGCTGCGCGGCCTGCGGCTGCAGCGCCTGCCGGCCCGTCCCACACACGCGGACCCGCGTGCGAGTCGCCTGTATCACGTGGACTGGCCGTCGTGCCCACTGGCCTCGGCAGGCGACAAGGACCCATCAGACGGTCGCGCACCGCGCCGCGCCATCCTGCTGGTTGCCGACGCCAGGGGCCACGCGCTGCGCCTGCAGCAGTGTCTGCGGGACCTGGGACACGACTGTGCGCTGTGGTCTCCGACGCTGCTTACTCAGCCTGGTGCCGATCTGCGCATGCTGGGTGCGCGCATCGCGTCGGGGGCTGAGCTCGACCGTCCACCGGATGCCGTCGTGGATCTATCGGCGATCGATGCCATGGGCTTTGGCCATCCGACTGCGTCCGTTCACACAGTGCTTTCAGCCGATGTCACCTTGGTGCAGGCCCTGGCACAAGCGGGGCTGCGCAACCCACCCCGCCTGTACTTGATTTCGGCAGGTGGTCAGCCGCTGTCGGGCGACGAACGGCGACTGTCGTTGGCGCAGTCCGCACGCTGGGGTTTTGGCCGCACGCTGATGCTGGAACATCCAGAGCTTCGGGCCACGCTGATCGACCTGAGCGGCCTGCCAGACCCGCCCGGCCTGCCAGACCCGCCCGGGCCGCGCGACGCCGGTATGTCCGGGATGCCTGGAACGCCTGGCTCGTCGGACGTGGCCGATCTGCTGGCACGCCTTGCGGTCGAGATCCTGGCCGACGACGCCGAGGATCAAGTGGCGCTGTCGGCCACGGCCCGCCGGGTGGCTCGCATGCGACCGGGACTTCCCGACCAGGACCTACCGCCGCCTCTCCTCGCGCCGGCCCTCGATCGGGCCTTCCGACTCGAAATCGTCCGGCCCGGAGTCTTGGATCGCCTGTGCCTGCGGACGGTCGCCCGGCCTGATCCTGGGCCCGGTCAGGTCGAAATCGAGGTCCAGGCCGTCGGGCTGAACTTCCTGGATGTGCTGTTGGCCATGGGCTCGATCAGCGAGGGAGCCGATCAGCCGTCGGGCCCCGCGCTGGGTCGCGAGTGCGCTGGACGCGTCCGTCGGCTGGGCCCTGGCGTGAAAGACCTGCAGATCGGCGACCCGGTGATCGCGATCGTTCAGCCCGCCGCCGCGCGCTATGCGCTGGCCGATGCTCGCTTCGTGCGGCGACGGCCAGACAGCCTATCTGCGGTCGATGCGGTGACGCTGCCCTTGGCTTTCCTGACGGCCTATCGCGGCCTGTTTGACCTTGCACGCGTGACCGCCGGTGAGCGGGTCCTGATCCACGCGGCGGCGGGTGGCGTTGGACTGGCTGCAATACAGCTGTGCCGAATCCGTCGGGTCGAGATCTTTGCCACGGCCGGCAGCGACGCAAAGCGAGCCTATCTGCGCAGCCTCGGGATCCAGCACGTGTACAGCTCACGCGATCTGGAATTCGCCGCTGCCATCCGGGCCGATACCGGCGGTCAAGGCGTCGATGTTGTCCTGAATTCGCTGGCTGGCGACTTCATCCCGGCCAGCTTGGATCTGCTGCGCCCAGACGGACGTTTCATCGAGATCGGCAAGCGCGACGCCCTTTCGGACAGCCAGCTTTCGCTTCGCCCATTTCTGAATCGCCTGACGTATGCCCTGGTCGATTTGCGCGGCGAGCTCATGCAGGCTCCGGATCGCGTCGCGGCCACGTTTGACCGGATCCTGCAGCTGGCGGCACAAGGTGACATCGTGCCCCTGCCGGCCAGCACACGCCCGATTGCCGAGGCCGCAGCCGCTTTCGTCGCGATGGCGCGTGGAGATCATCTGGGCAAGTTGGTGTTGACGCTGGACGACGCGGTTTCCACCCCCGTGAGGCCGCCGCACCTGTCGCCGCCCCATCCCTTGGTACGCGCCGACCGGACCTACCTGATTAGCGGTGGGCTGGGAGGGCTGGGCTTGGCGCTGGCCCAGTGGTTGGTGACGCAGGGGGCCCGTCACCTGGTGCTGCTGGGCCGGAGCGGCCTGCCCCTGCGTGGCTTGCCCGCCGACCTGCAGCAGCCCGGCTTGTGCGTTCATGTTGCGCGCTGCGATGTCACAGACCGGCAAGCGTTGTCGACCGTGCTGGAGCAAATCGCAGCGACTTCTGCCCCGCTTGGCGGAGTGATCCATGCGGCGGCGGTGCTGCAAGATGGCTTGCTGTTGCAGCTGCCCCCTGACTCGCTGTCGAAGGTGCTGGCACCGAAGGTGCTGGGGGCGTGGAACCTGCATGAGCTGACGAGAGACCTGCCGCTGGACTTCTTTGTGCTGACCTCCTCGGCGGCGGCGCTGCTGGGCTCGCCGGGGCAGGCGATTTATTCTGCGGCCAATGCGGCGTTGGATGCCTTGGCCCATCACCGTCGGGCACTGGGCCTGCCAGCGGTCTCTGCCAGCTTTGGAGCAGTGGCGGACGTCGGCTTGGCTGCTGCATCGGCGCTGCGCGGAGAACGCCTGGGCGCCCGCGGCATCGACAGCCTGAGCCCGCAGGACAACATCGCCGGTCTGGTCACGCTGCTGCGCTGTGGCATCCCGCACGGGGCAGTGCTGTCGTTTCAGCTGCGTCGTTGGCAGGAATTTCATTTGGCCGCTGCGCGCTCGCCCTTCCTGTCCGAGCTTGCTCCGATCGCCGAGGGTGCCGGGACCGCCGAGGCCTTCCAGCAGGCTTCGCTGCGCGAGCGGCTGCAGGCGCTGCCTGAACGCGAACGACACGCGGCGCTGGCCGCGCACGTCACTGCGGAAGTGGCGCGCGTGCTGCGCTGCGAGCCGACACAGCTACGCCCCAATACCCCGCTGCGGCAGGGGGGGTTGGATTCGCTGATGGCCATGGAGCTACGCAACCGCCTGGAAGCGCGTCTGGGGCTGCCGCTTTCGGTGACGCTTATTTTCCGCCATCCCACCATTACCGACCTGACCACCTATCTTCTGCATGAGTTGGTGCGGGCGGAACCAGCGGCGGCGATGAACGCGGCCACGGCGACCGGCCCGGCCCAGCCCGACGCTGCGCGTGAGAGTGCGGCAGAGGCTGTTGCTGCCCGCGCTGCGCAGGCGACCGCCGCCCCCGCTACCCGTGCAGAGCCCTCGGCGGGTGAGAGCGGACGCCTGGCTCGCTTGCTGCGCTTGGCACGAACCGAGCCGTCTCCCGAATCGGCTGCCACTGCCTCGGCTCCTGCCCCGACCGCTATCGACGATCGCAAGGAACGCCCATGAACGATGAGATCAAGCAGCTTTTCGACGAGCTGTCCGCAAGTGAACGTCAGACCTTGGCCGGGCTCCTTTCGAACCCGCCCGAGCCGCTGGCCATCATTGGCATGGGCTGCTACTTCCCCGGTGGCAGCGTCGATGTGCAGAAGTATTGGCAGCTGTTGTCTGGCGGCCAAGACGCTGTGCGTGAGGTGCCGCCCGAGCGCTGGGACGTATCGGCCTTCTTCGACGCAGCTCCTGATGCGCCTGGTCGCATGTACACCCGCTATGGCGCGTTTCTGGACGGTGTCGACCGCTTTGACTCCGGCTTTTTCGAGATTTCGCCGCGCGAGGCAGCCCAGATCGATCCGCAGCAGCGCCTGCTTTTGGAAGTCGCTTGGCAGGCCCTGGAAGACGCCGGGCTTCCCCCCGATTCCTTGCGTAGCAGCCGTACCGGTGTATTCGTTGGGGCTTGCGCCCATGACTACGAACAGCTGCAGAGCCGCGCCGCTCGCATCGAATCCATCGATGCGCACACGCTGCTGGGCGACCTGAACAGCGTCCTTTCCGGTCGCCTGTCGTACACGCTGGGGCTCAAGGGGCCCAGCATGACCGTCGACACCGCGTGTTCTTCATCGCTGGTCGCGCTGCACTTGGCGGCGCAAGCACTGCGCCAGCGGCAGTGCGATCTGGCGCTGGTTGGCGGCGTCAACCTGATCCTGTCGCCCGATGGCTACATCAAGCTGTCGCGCATGCGGGCGCTGTCGCCGGATGGGCGCTGTCGAGCGTTCGACAGCCGCGCCAATGGCTATGTCCGTGGCGAAGGCGTCGGCGTCTTGGTGCTGCGTCGTCTTTCGGATGCGCTGGCGGCCGCGGACCGCATCCAAGCCACCGTGCTGGGTTCTGCCGTGAACCACGACGGTCGCAGCGCGGGCCTGGCGGCGCCCAGCGGTTCGGCGCAGCGCGATGTGGTACAGGCCGCGCTGCAAGATGCTGACGTGGCTCCGCCCCAGGTCGGCTACATCGAAGCGCATGGCACCGGCACGCCCCTGGGGGATCCGATCGAGCTTGAAGCGCTGCGCGATGTCTTTGCGCGCCAAGCTGGCGGACAGCCTCTGTGGCTAGGCTCGGTCAAGACCAACATCGGGCACTTGGAGGCGGCCGCTGGAGTTGCAGGCGTCATAAAGACCGTCCTGGCCCTGCAGCACGAGCGGCTGCCCGCGCACTTGCACTTCCAGCAGCTGAACCCGCGCGTCGCGCTGAGCGACACCGGGCTGGCCGTCGCGGATCGCCCGCAGCCATGGCCGCGGAGCGCTGTGCAACGGGTGGCTGGGGTCAGCTCGTTTGGCATCAGCGGCACCAATGCGCATGTCGTGCTGGGTGAAGCGCCGCTGGCGCCACCGGCACCCACGACGGTGGTCCCGCAGTCCGCACAGCTCTTGGTGATCTCGGCACGCACTCCAGATGCACTTCGGGAACAGGCGGCCCGCATCTCCGCACTCCTGCAATCGCCGTCGGCTCCTGCGCTGCAGGATGTGCTGTTCACGCTCCACACGGGGCGCAGCTTCTTTCCGCATCGTCTAGCCGTGGTTGCCGATGGCCCGCCAGCGCTCGCGCGGGCTCTACAGGGCTTCGTTGCCGACGGGGCCAGCAGCGGACCCCAGAGGCAGCACGGTCACGCCAGGGCGGGCGCCCGCTGCACGCTGCTCTGCGCTGCGGGGGCGGCCCAGCAGCGCGCGCAGTACCAGGCTGTTTACGATCGCTGGCCCTGCTTCCGGCAGGCCTATGAGCAGACGACGCAAGCCCTGACCGCGGCGCTGCCCAGCCTGCTGCGCTTGGGGCCGCCGATCGCCGCACTGCCGATGGAGGCCGCGGTGCTATCCGACTTTGTGCTGCTGGTGGCGACGGCCACGCTGTGGCGCAGCCTGCTGTTGGATGCGCCGGATGTGGTGTCCGATGGCAGCGCGGAAGACGGTGCCACCTTGGCAGCGGCGTACCTGCGTGGTGAGAAGTCACTGGCCCAGGTGGCTGCCGTTCTGGCTGCGATGCGCGCGGAAGCGCATGCCGGGCCGCCGCCTTCCGGACCGCCTGGCCCGACGGGAGAGGCCCTGCAGATCGTCGTTGGCAGCGCCTCTCCTCAGCATCTACCGCTGCGCGGCCATTCAACAGAACTGCAGGGTGACCTTCTGACCTTGCAGGCCCTTGCCACGTGCGCGGTGGTTGGCCTGGGCGTTCGCTGGAGAGCGTTTCACGATGGACAGCCCGGTCAGCGCGTGGCTTTGCCCACCTATCCGTTCGAGCGCACTGCGCTGTGGGCGGCTCCTCGACCGACTGCTCCTTCGCCGGCTTCGACCGCGTCGCCGTCCAGGGCCGCGTCATCGACCGCCGCGTCATCGATGGCGTTACCGTCTCTGTCGGGCGCACCGCAGGTGTCGCCAGACCGGGATTCCGATTGGCTGGGACGCCGCTTTGCGCTGCCTCTGCCTCTTTGGATTGCCGAACAGGATCTGAGCGCGAGCACTTTTTCAGCCCTATCTGGGGAGGCTGAGGGAAAGGCAGATTCGCTGGCTGCGTCGACGCTGGTGTACGTGGTGCAGGCGCTGCTGGGCGCGCGTGCGACCGGGCGCAGCGATGTCGCGCTGCGTGATGTTGAAGTTGGACTGCCGCCTGCTCTTTGGGGGGACGATCTTCGACGTTGGCAGGTCTTGGTGGACGCTCCGGGGGGCGCGCTGCTGGTGGCCAGTCGCCCCGCTGCGGTCGAGCAATCCGGCTGGATTGCCCACCTGCGGGCGCAGCGTGTCGCGCGTTCAGATGTGCCTGCAACCGACCTGCTCGCGGCTGTCCCCGACGGAGCGCAGCCCATCGACTGGACGCAGTGCGTACGCTCGCTTGGCCTGGGACCCACGTCGCTTGCGCCGGTGACCCGCGCTTGGCGGCACGGGGACGACTGGCACGTACAGCTCCCCGGCCAATTCGATCCGCAGTCCGCGAAAGGAGCCGAGCTATTCGCCCTGCTGCGCTTCGCCTGGGTGGCGGGCCTGGTTGCCTTGGGCTGCACCGAGCCGCAGGGGGGATCGGCATTCCGACTGCAGTCGATTCGTAGCCTGCAGCTAGGCCATGCCCATGGGGCTGCGGCATCGTCTGCTGGAACTGGCCGCTTGTGGCTGCGTGCGCGGCCGGTTGCCGGGGGCGAGTGTGACCTGGACCTGCTTGGCAGCTCGGGGGCTCCGCTGCTGTCGCTGCGTGGCGTGCGCAGCGAGACGGTCTCGTCCGAAGAACAACAGGGGCAGATCCCGCATGCCGACCGCCGTCGTCTGTGGGCGGTGGAGTGGCAGCCGATGGGCGACACCACGCCGGTTTTGGAACCGTCACCGCGACCGGGCCACATCGCCGTGCTGGACGATGCGTTCGGTAGCGGTCTGCGGCTGCGGGATGCGCTGGTCAGCGACGGTCACCAGGTGACGCTGGTGCCGTGGGTCACGCATCGCGATGCGACCACGGGCTGGGCCGATCTGACCACCCTCGGGCGACCGGAGGCTGCCCTGCACGTCGTTGATCTGCGCCCGCTGTCCTTGTCGGGAGCAGCGCTGACTGCAAGCTCGTTGGCGCTGCAGCAGCAGGCTGCTCGACAATCCAGCATGCGACTGCATGTCGTTACTCGCGGTGCCGTCGCTGCCCGCCCCGATGACCGACTCGATCCCAGTCAGGCAGCCATTTGGGGGCTGCTGCGCTGCTTCGACAGCGAGCACCCCGGGCGCTGCTGCGCCCTCTACGATCTGAGCGCGGCAGTCGGCCCCGATGGCGTCGAAGGCCCGTCGCAAGGCGCCCCGGTGGACCTAGCCAAGCTAGCTACGCAGATCAGCCACGCGGTCGCCAAGGTCCCGCGAGGCCTGCAGGAATGGGCCTGGCGCGATGGGACACTCCTTCGCCCCCACTTGCAGCCCGCCCCCTGGGCCCAGCGCGAAGCTCTGCCCAGCCGTCTGTTCCGCGGCGAGCTACGCGATGATCGCTGCTACGTCGTCAGCGGTGGCCTGGGCGGCCTGGGTCTTGCCATCGTCCACAGCCTTCTTCTGCAGGGAGCCCGCCATGTGCTGGTGCTCAGTCGCCGCGCTGAATCCGATCTGCCCGACGCCACCCGCCGATCTTGGGGCAGCCTACGATCCCGCTTTGCGAACGCCGACCTGCGGCTGTTGGCAGTCGACGTTGGCTGCGCGCAGGGGCTGGAAGCCGCCCTTTCGCCGTGTCGAATGGGGCAGCTGCCGCCGATTGGCGGCATCCTCCACGCCGCCGGTGTGCTGCACGACGCAGCCCTGGCCAAGCTGACCGCCGCAGACTTCGATCGAGTGCTGGTTCCCAAGCTGCGTGGGGCGCAGAACCTGATCGAGTGCTGCGGTGCCGAGCTGCAGTTTTTCGTATGTCTGTCCTCCGTGGCGGCCTGGTTTGGCAACCCAGGTCAAGCGGCCTATGCAGCTGCCAATTCTGCCCTGGATGCCTGGGCGCAAGCGCAGCGGGCTCGCGGTCTGCCGACGGTCAGCTTGGCTTTGGGCCCGGTGGCTGGTATCGGCATGGCGGCCGAGCTACGCGCCGAAGAGTGCGAGCGGCGTGGCATCGAGGCCCTGCCTGTGCCCTCGCTGCTGTCGACGCTGGCAGCCTGTATTGCGACGATTGACTGCGTTCCCGCAAGCCTGGCCCTGGTCGGCCTGCGCGTGCCGGATCTGGCACACGTCGCGACCCACGCGCCCCTGCCCGCGCTGTTGTCGTCTCGGCTGCCAATGGAAGAGCTACGGCCCGCGGACCTTGGGGCGGCCCGCGCTGCGCCCCCGACCCCGACGGATTCGTCCGCGCCCGCGCCCGATGCGCTGCTGCTTGGCCCGTGGGCACAGCTTGCGCAGTGCTTTCCCAGCGAACGACATAGCCAGGTTCTGGCCCAGGTCGATGCGGCGGTGCGCAGCGTCTTGGGTCTGCCCGCCGGCTATGCCCTGAAGCCCGAGCAGCGCCTGGACGAGCTAGGCATGGATTCCATGCTGGGCCTGGATCTGGTCAAGGTGCTGTCGCATGCGCTGGGCACCGAGCTTCCCAACAGCCTAGCCCTGGACTGTCCCCACGTCGCTGCCATGACCGCCCACATCGTGGGCCTGATTGACCAGTAGGGAAAAGTTATTTGGGTGATAACAATCCGGCACCGGTTTTTATTTACTGATTGATATGGTTATTTGCATTATGTAATGTATTAAAATAATCCACATGATTGCCGGATAAACCCACGATTATCCCCGCTGCAACCCAACAAAAGAAAGGCCTCTATGACACAGCGTGCGCAGGCATGGTTTCTGTATCCAGCTCGACCCGACGAAGTTGGCAAGCCGGCTGAGCTTCGCTTTGAGGAGTTCTCTCTGCGCGCGATCGCTGCCGACGAAGTGCTCGCGGAGCCGCTGTATGGCGCCTGGGGCGCGAACATGTACCACGCGCTGCAGCGCAAACCGATTGACGTCTGCAAGCAGCGCGGCGAGCCCCGCGTCATCCTGGGCAACGCTGGCGTGGTGCGCGTGCTTCAGGTGGGGGCCGACGTGGTGGGAGTACGTGAAGGGCAGCTGGCCATGCTGTTTAGCGCCTCGGGCATTGACCGCTATGGCTATCCGGAAAAGGCGCTGGCCTATGACGCCACGGGCACCATGGGCTGCCTGTCGACACGCATGATCCTGCGTCGGCACGAGCTTCTGCCGCTGCCGCCAGGGACGCGGCATGCCCTGCCGCGATGGGCCGCGTTTTCCGGCAGCCACATCACCGCATGGTCGAACTGGGAGCTGGCGTTTGGCACGCTGCGCCTGCAGCTTCCCGCCGACGAGCTTCCACGTCCCCATGTCTTTGGCTGGGGCGGTGGCACCACCCTGGCCGAGCTAGAGCTTGCCCAGCGGCACGGCTGCCATTCCGTGGCGATTTCAGCCAGCGAGCGGCGGCTTTCGCACATCGCGCAGCTGGGGCTTGCCGCGCTGGATCGCCGACTGTTCGCCGACCTGAACTTCGACGAAGCACGCTTTGCCAGCGAGCCTGAGTATCGCCGCGCGTACATCGTTGCCGAGTCGATCTTTCTACGCGAAGTGAATCGCCTGACCGATGGGGAAAAGGTGCACGTGTTCATCGATTACATCGGGACGCCGGTCTTTCGTGCGACGCTGCGCGCCCTGGCTCGGCAAGGGGTGGTCACCACTGCGGGCTGGCGCGAAGGCATGAACCTGTCGTTTCTGCGCGCCGGCGAGTGCATCGCCCGCCATCAGTTCATCCACACCCACTATGCGCGGTATCCGCAGGGCGTGGCCGCGACGGAATATGCCGAACAGCATGGCTGGCTGCCGATCATGGATCAGCGCATCTATCGCTTCGACGAGATTCCCGAGCTATCCCGCGCCTCGACGGCCGGCGAGCTTGGCTTTTACACCGCGTTTTCCATCAACCGCGAATAGCCTGGCCCAAGAAACCACGGCCAAACAGACCCCGCCGAAAAAGCCGCAGCCACTGCCACGACGGGGCTGGCGATTTTGCGGATCGTTTCAGGCGACCTGCGAAAGCGCTGCGAAGATCAGCGGCAGAAGCTGGGCGGCGTGCGACCGATAGAACAAGTGCTCGCCGGGCAGTAGCTGCAAGGTGGCCAACGCGTCGGTGTGCTCGCCCCAGCCGGCCAGAAGCTCGGGGCGAATCAGCGCGTCCTGTCGTCCGGCGAAGGCGTGGATCGGCAGCGACAGGGGAGGCTCTGGACGGTGGCGATAGCCCAAAAACAGCCCCAGGTCGGCGCGCAGGGCGGGCAACAGCAGGTCCAGCGTCGCCGGATCGCGCAGCAGTGCGTCGGGGATGGTGCCCAGGCTGCGCAGGTGCAGCAGTAGATCGGTCCCGCGGGCGGTTTGTGCGTGCCGCAGCGGATTGATGCCGGCGATCTGGGTGAGATCTAGATCAGGGGCAGGGCTGGCCGCCACCAACAGCAGGCGCGGCAGCGGCGCCACGCGTCGACGTAGCTCTCGCGTCAGCTCATAGGCCAATAGGGCACCCAGGCTGGCTCCGAAAAAGGCGCAGGGCTGGTGCAAAAGTGGGGTCAGCGCGGCCGCTAGCTCGTCGAGCATGGGCGCCCAATCGTGAATCGGCGCTTCACGCAGGCGGTCTTCGCGTCCCGGTGCCTGCACGACGTAGACTTCGGCGCCCTGGGGCAGCAAGCGGCGCCACGGAATGAACGCCGCCGGTCCGCCACCGCCGTGTGGGAAGCAGATCAGGCGAACGGCAGGCACCGGCAGATCCAGGCGCTCGTCCGACTGCTGGGGAAGGTGGATGCGGCGCAGCCAGCGATCGCTGTGTGGTGAAAGCGACGCGGGCGGCGGCGTCGGACGCGGCTGGCCAATCGAGGGCGATACGCGGGGCGGATGGACGCGCTCGACCAGCAGCTGGACCAGTCCGCGCAGCGTCTGTCCCGCCAAGAAGTCGGCAATCGGCGGAGCATCGCCGAGGTCGGCTAGCACGGCCGCGCGCAGCTCGACCCCAAGCAGCGAATCGACGCCCTGGTCTTGCAGCGGCAGGTGCGGGTTTATGGACGAAGAGTCGCCTCCGAGCAGCGACCGCAAGAGGGTGGTCAAGCGATGCTCAAGGCGGGCTTCGGTCTGTTCCTGTGTGGCCCCGCGCAGATCCACTCGCTGCGATCCAGGCTGCGGTGTGGGCGCCTGATCAGCCGACGGCAGGCCCGGTTGTGCCCGACTTGCACGCGCGACAGCACGGGCCAGAAGCGAACGATCAATGCGCTGCACACACAGCCCTTCGACGCGGGTCAGCACCTCGCCCTCAGCAGACAGCAGCTCGACGTCACCAACCAGCTGCTGACCGTCGAACGACGTCACCACTGCATGCGCGAAGCGGGCGGCGTCCAGGTGCGGCATCCACACGCGGCTTTGTCCCGCGCTGTGGCCGACGAAGGTCACGTCCGGCCGCTGCGCCAGCTGCAGGTAGTCGGGCGTCGCGGGCATCAGCGCCTGGCCATAGACTTCCGACACCGCGATGTCAGAAAGCACAGCGGTGGGGACCTCCAGCGGACAGCCGGTTGGACGCAGCACTGACTCGGCGGGACTGCGCAGCTCGACCAGGGCCTCGCCGTCGCGCCGCCAGATGGCAGTGATCGTGCGGAAGCTGGCGCCCAGCTCGTGTTCACCGGCGCGCCACAGATCGCGATAGAACGTCTCGCCCGACTGCTGGTCGGGACAGCGGGCACGAATGGCCGCGACATCGCGGTGCTCTGGCGATTTTTCCGACGCTGGCAGGGCCCGGATGCAGCCGACGACGTGGACCGTGCTGCTTGCCGATGTGCCGCTTTCGTGACTGCTGATGCGAAAGGCAAACGTGCAGTCGGGCTGTGGCAGAAGCTGCGTGTGGACGACGCGGGCGCTGCTGGCCTGAAGACGGTCAGGATGGGGGGCTGCGAGATCGCGCGGATCGGCCGGGCGACCGCTGTGAAAGACCAAGGGGCGCTCGAAACGCACGTCGGAAAAGGCCTGCCCGACCGTCTCGCCGACGTCGCAGCCAAGATTGCGCAGGGCTTGGCTGGCCAGGCTTAGCAGCACGGCACCCGATACCACCGTGTGCCCATACACGGCATGGTCGGAGAGCGCCGGCAGATCGCTCGCCGACAGCGTAGTGGCAAACAGCGCGCCTCCAGCCGGCAGGGTCGGGCTCTGCAGCCGCTGGCCGAGCAGGCTGCGCGGCGTTGGGGCGGTCCGGCCTGCTTCCCCGTCGGGCGCCTTCTGGGCGATGTCGATCGCTTCCGCGACATGCCGCCGGCGCTGAAAGGGATAGGTCGGCAGGGCCTGCTTGCGGCGGGCTTCTTCGGCGTACAGCGCGTCCAGCGACAGGTTCACACCCGCCGTGTGCAAGGCGGCCAAGCTGGCCTGCAGCTGAGTGGACTCTGGCGGATCGAACAGTGCGGTTGCATCGGTCGCGCGGGGCGGGCGCTGGGCAGACACGATCGATGTGCCCTGCGCCGCGTCGCTGCGTCGCAGCAGGCTGCTTAGCTGGGTGCCGGGGCCCAGTTCCAGAAAGACCTCGACGCCCAGCGTGCGCAACGTGGACACCGCGTCGGCGAAGCGCACTGCGGCCCGCGCCTGCGTCGCGTAGTACGCAGGGTGCGCAAGCTCGTCCCAGGCCAGGCGCCCGCTGGTGCATAGCACGACGGGCAGACGCGGCGGGCTTAGACGCACGGCAGCGACAGCGCTGGTCAGCGGGGCTAGAACTGGATCCATCAGCGGCGAATGAAAGGCGTGCGAAACAAGCAGGCGCTGGCTGCGTCCGCCCCGTGCGGCGAAGGCGGCCAACAGCGCATCAAGCGCGCGTCGATCGCCGGACACGACGGTCTCGCTGGGACCGTTCAGGGCGGCCGTGGCCAGCTGACCGGAATAGGGCTCAAGCAGCCGCGCCACATCGGCTTCGGATGCGAACAGGGCAGCCATGCCTCCGTCGCCTGGGGCCTGCGCCATCAGACGACCGCGCAGGGCTACCAATTGCAGTGCATCGGCCAGCGACATCACGCCGGCAGCGCAGGCCGCGACGTATTCACCGACGGAGTGGCCAAACAGCGCGACCGGCTCGACGCCCAGCGATCGATACAGCGTCCATAGCGCCCACTCGAAGGCAAACAGGGCCGGCTGAGCATACGCGGTGTTGCTTAGAAATCGCGGGTCTGCGGATGGAGACAGCAGTGTGGACAGCGGCACATCCAGGTGGGACTGCAGCAGAGTGCCGCACTCTTCCAGGCAGCGGCGAAACACCGGCTGACTGGCAGCCAGCTGGGTTCCCATGCCGACTCGCTGCGCGCCCTGGCCGGGGAACAGGACGGCCACCTTGGGCGCTGTGCTTCGCGGTCCGGCCGAGCGATAGATTCCGTCGCTGGCATCGCCCGTGTCTTGCGCGGCCGCGCGCAGCCTGGCAGCCAGCTGAGCCGCCCCCGTGCCCAGGACCGCCAGCCGCTGCGGCATGCGCAAGGCTCGTCCGGTGACGGCGGTGTAACAGAAATCGACCCAGTCATCGCCCGTCAGATGGTCCAGGCGATCGGCGTAGCTTTCGGCCAGAACACGCAGCGCGGCAGGGCTGCGAGCCGACAGCAGAAGCAGCTCTGCTGGGCGCGAAGGCGGGGTCGTGGGACGCGGCGCTGGTGGGGCTTCCAGGATCGCGTGGGCATTGGTGCCGCTGGCGCCAAACGAGGAAACCCCGGCCAGGCTTGCTCGCGGTGCTGCGTCGCTGCCTGGGACATCCGTTGGCGGGAAGTCTATCGGCGCGGTGACTACGCGAAGCGGCAGCTTGGACCAGTCGATGTGCGGACTGGGCTGCTGCAGGTGTAGCTGGCCCGGGATGCGAGCGTGCGATAGCGACAGCGCCGCTTTGATCAGCCCGGCTACCCCGGCGCTGGCTTCCAAGTGGCCGATGTTGGTCTTTAGCGATCCGATCAAAAGCGGGCGCTCGGGCGGGCGCCCTTCCGACAGCGCGGCGGCCAGGGCTCGCGCTTCGATGGGGTCGCCAAGCGGCGTCGCGGTCCCATGTGCTTCGACATAGTCGATGGCCGACGGGGGCACAGCGGCTGCACGCAGAGCGGCGCGGATCACCGCCTGCTGCGCCGCTCCGCTTGGCACCGTCAGCCCGCTGGATGGGCCGTCCTGGTTCACTGCCGAGCCGCGGATTACCGCCACGATGCGGTCCCCCGCCGCCAGCGCATCGCGCAGACGCCGCAGCACGACCACACCACAGCCTTCACCGCGAGCGTAGCCATCGGCCCGCGCATCGAAGGTCCGGCAGCGCCCATCGGGCGAAAGCACGCGGCCCTTGCACAGCACGTAGTGCGTCATCGGCGACAGCATCAGGTTCACACCGCCGGCCAGGGCCACATCGCATTCGCGCAGGCGAAGGCTTTGACAGGCCAGGTGAACCGAGACCAGCGACGACGAACACGCGGTATCAATAGCGAGCGCTGGACCCTGCAGACCCAGGGCATACGACAGCCGCCCCGCCGCAAAGCTGTACGCAGTCAAGCCAACATACGGGTCGACGCCAGACAGATCGGGCTGTCGCAGATCCAGGCCGGGAGACAGGAGCTGGCCATAGTCACTGCCCGAGATGCCGACGAACACGCCGGTGCGGCTGCTGTGAAGACGGTCGGGGGCACAGGCCGCGTCTTCCAGGGCTTCCCAGGCTACCTCCAGAAACAGGCGCTGCTGCGGGTCCATGCTGCGCGCTTCGCGGGCCGAGATGCCAAAGAACGCCTCATCGAAGCCATAGACATCGCGCAGAAAGGCCCCGCGCCGCACGTGCATGCGTCCTGGGACGTCGGGGTTGGGGTCGTACAGCGCGCCGGCATCCCAGCGATCGGGTGGGACGTCCCCCGTCGCGTCGTTGCCCGCCAGCAGCTGTCGCCACAAGGCCGCCGGGCTATCCGCACCCCCGGGAAAACGGCAGCCGATGCCGAGCACGGCGATGGACTCGCGGGTGGCGGACTCGGCGGCCTGCACGCGGGCCCGAAGCTCACGAATCTCGACTAGGGCGCGGCGCAGGACATCGGTCTTTTCGTCGGGCGCGGCGGTGCTTTCGGACGGGGTCTTCATCGGGGCTCCACGGGCGATTCATCGGCCAGCTCTGCCATCAGCAGAGCGGTCAGATCCTCTTCGGATAGGCTGTCCAAGGACGACGGAGCAGCGGTTGGGGCGGCGGTCGAAGCCGGCGAATCGTCGATGGCCGGCAGCGACAAAAACTCAGCCAAATAGGACGCCAGGCGCTCGACGGTGGGGTGCTCGAAGGCCAGGGTCGGTGGCAGCGTCTGCTGCAGGCTGCGCTCAAGCCCGTTGCGCAGTCGGATGCTCATCACGGAGTCCATGCCCAGCTGGAAAAATCCTTGGTCGGGCAGCAGGCGGTTTGCATCCACGATTCCCAGGACCTGGGCGGCCTGGGCACGGACGTGTTCTTGCAGAAGCAAGCGGGCCGCCAGCGGTGGCAGATCGCGAAGCTGGGCGACGAAAGCGACGGCGGCAGCGTCGGCGCTGGAATCGGCGTCGGGCGATGGTTCGGGTGGGGGGCCAGCCACCAGATCGGGGCGTTCGAACAGCGGGCGTCGCTTGCGGGCTTCGAACACGGGCTTGAAGCGGCTCCAGTCGATCGGGCCGATGGTCAGGCCGCTTCGCCGGCTCTGCAGCACGGCATCCAGCGCTTCGACCAGCTGATCGGCGGGCACCGAATACAAGCCCATCTGCGTCGCGATCCGCTGCACCTCTTCGGTGGCCATGCCGTACCCGGCCCAGCCGCCCCAGTTGATGCTGAGCATGGGACGGCCGGCCCGCTGTCGCTGCGCGGCAAGCTCGTCCATGAACTGGTTGGCAGCGGCATATGGACCCAGCCCTGCACCACCCCACACCGCGGCCGCCGAAGAAAAGCACACAAAGAAGTCCAAGCCGTCGGCGCTGCCTTGGCCTTGCAGCAGGTGATCGAGCACCAGCGTACCCAACACCTTGGGTCGCAGCAGTCGAGCAAGCTGTGCTGCGTCGGTCTGCGCCAGCGCCCGCGGATCCGATACACCCGCTGCGTGCAGAACGCCGGCCAGCGGTCGGTCGGCCAAGGCCGCCAGCACGGCTTGCATCGCGGGCAGGTCCGCGACATCCGCGGCAAACACCGTGACTTTCACTCCGCGCGCTTGCAGTGACGCGATCAGGCGCAGCGCACGAGCCTCGCCGCTATCGGCGGGCAAGGTCGGCAGGTCCTTTATTGAGGGCAAAGAGCGTCGCGCGACCACGGCGATGTGGCGGGCTCCGCGGTCGGCCAGCCAGCGCGCCAGGCCGTGTCCGATGCCGCTGATGCCGCCGGTGATCAGGTACTGCGCATCCGGTCGCAGCGAAAGCGGCGTGGCGGGGAAGACGGGCCCCCCAGCGCGAGCCAAGCGCAGCACCTGCCGTCGACCGGGACGCAGCGCGACGAAGTCTTCGTCATTCGCTGGTGATGGCTGCAGTGCGACCGCTAGCTCATCACACAGCGCGGCCAAGACGGCCTGCGCCGGCGGCGGAAGGGGGCCCGCGTCGAGCGCCGCATCCGGCGCCTGCATTGGTGCCTGATCTGGCGTCTGAGCTGTCCCCGGATCTACGCCGAGATCGAGGTCCACCAAGCGAGCAAAGCAGGCGGGATGTTCCAGAGCGATGACCTTGCCCATGCCCCAGACCATTGACTGCAGCGCCGCCGCTTCAGTCGCACCGGGGCGCGCGGTCTGTGCAGCGTCGGCGGCAGAGCCAAGGCTGGCACCACTCTGAGCGCGCTCCGTCACCAGGACCAGGCGGGCTTCGGGGGCCACGTCCGGCAGCACCTGCAACAGATCCAGCAAGACCTGGGGTCCTGCCTGCACGGCCGCACGTACGCGGTCGACAAGCGGTGCTGCCTGCGTGCTGTGCGCATCGTCCGCTGCACAAAGCGCCACGACTCCATCCAGCTTCATCGTCGCTGGCATGGCTGCGACGACATGCCGAAGGACGCCCGACAGTGCGGCCCGATCCCCGGCTGGCCAGGTTAGATGCATCGCGGTTCGCGGTCGCGGGTCGAGGCTGGGTTGGGCCAAAGAGACCACATCGCCGCGCCGGCGCAGCCAATCGGCCAGCGCCCGTGCAAGACCGCTCTTTTCGGCCACGATCAGCCAGGCTCGCGGTCCCGTCGCCTGCGATGCGGCCAATGGCTGTTCGAGCCAGGTCTGTTCGTAGATCCAGCGCTCGAAGCGCTGCGCCACCACTTGGCGGGACAGGCTGCGCGGGGGTTCACGCAGGGTCAGTCCCCGCAGCGCGCCGACCTGCTGCCCCGCGCCATCGAACAGGCTGACATCTCCTTGCGGCGATCGCGAACACACGCCGTCGATCGGGCTACGCTCCGCCGCCAGCGTCGATTCGGTCGGCGGGCCGGCTGGACGCGCGATGTGGATGTAGCGGATCGGAGCGGCGTTCCGTGCTGCAGCCCAGACCCAAAGGCGAGCGCTGCTGGGCCACAGCACGTCGCCAAAAACCGGCGGCTCGGGCCGTCCGCCCGAAAGGAACGAGATGCCGGCGCCCAGAAGCTCGACCCAAGGCCCAGACAGCATGCTGGTTAGCGGGACGCCGGGGGCGGGCGACTCGGACGCCGCGCTGCGTTCCTGTTCGGTGGGCTCGTCGAGTCGAGGCGCAGGTGGCGCGCCCAAGAACGGCTGCGGCTGGTGCGGCGACAGATCGATCAGAAGCTCGCTGGCTTGCCCATCGGGTCCGCGCAGGATGTGCAGTG
Organism: Myxococcales bacterium; assembly: GCA_016794505.1. Lineage (GTDB taxonomy): Bacteria > Myxococcota_A > Polyangia > Palsa-1104 > JAEUJZ01 > JAEUJZ01. The sequence goes on along the minus strand of JAEUJZ010000104.1, from coordinate 52,708 downwards.
CTGGGGACGGCTGGCCATGGCCCCGCGGCGCATCGACGTCGGTCGAGTCGCTTGGATCGTGCTGCGGGCCGAGGTCCCAGACGCTGCAGATGTCCCGGATGTTCTGGATGTTCTGATCAATGTGCAGGCCGCGAGCCCGCAGCGGCACCAGCAGCGCGTCGAGCGAGTTCGCTGAGTCGAGGGAGTCCATCGCACCCTTCGCGTCGTTCAGCGGCGGCGGCTGGCAGCGCGTCAGCACTTGGTCCAGCGACGATGACTCCACAAGGGGGGGCGCCTTGCGCAGCCGGGCGCGCAGCAGCGGTCGATAGGGCGGGGCCGCGGCGTCCGGGCTCGATTCCCGGCTGCGCCCATGGATGCTCAGCGTCGGATCATCGCCGCTGCGCTGGCGTAGCACCGCTTGCAGCTCGACGGCTTGGCCATCGGTCAGCGGCAGCCCATCGAGCACGTCCAGATCCAGCCAGGCCGCCGGGTGCTCAGCCGCCGCCGTCTGTGCCAGGCGCCACAGGCCGCCTATCGGCAGGGCGCGGATCCCCTGCAGCGACAGGCCCCGCAGCAGCGCGCTGTCTGCCGGCACGGTCACTTGCCAGTACAGCGCCTGGGGATCGTCGACGGGCTGAAGTCGGATCGGCTGCCACGACGGCAGTGGGCGATCGGCGGTTCCCGCCGCAGCTTGGCCCACGGTGCGGCGCTGATCGGCGGGCAGAAAGGCAGGCACGTCGACCCAGTGGCGCTCGCGCACGAAGGGGTACTTGGGCAGATCGACCGGCGGGTGGGGGCCGGCGTACAGGACCTGGGGATCGGGCTCGATGCCGCTTGCGAACAGCTTGGCAAGCGATGTGGCCAAGGTCAGAAGACCCGCTTCCCCTGCCTTGTGCGAGGGCACGAGCGTGATACTTCCCCCCTGCGGGCGCAGCGTCTGTTCGATGGCGCCCAGCAGCAGCGGGCTGGGACCGATCTCGACGAAGGCTTCGCAGCCCTCGCGAGCCATGTGGGCAATGGTGCGCGCAAACAGGACCGGCTGACGCAGGTTGGACGCCCAGTAGTCCGGACCCGGCGCCTGGGACAATCGAGCGCCCGTCACCGTCGAATACAGCGGCAGCGTAGCCGGCTGCGCGGTCATCGGCTGCAGGGCCCTGACAAGCTCGGGCAGCAGCGGATCCATCTGCGGGCTGTGTCCGGCCGCTCCGGCGGCCACGCGTCGGGTGAACACATTGCGCGCCGCAAGCTCGGCCAGCAGCGCCTGCAAGGCCGTCGCATCACCGCCCAGCACCGTCGACATCGGGCCATTTTCGGCGCTGATGCCCAGCCGGTCTTCGCGTCCGTGCAGCAGCGCCTGCGCTTCGTCCATGGGCAGGGCCACGACGGCCATCGCCCCCTGACCCTGCAGACCCGCCAAAAGGCGACTGCGCAGCGCACACAGGCGCGCCGCGTCGGCCAGGCTGAGCGCGCCGGCGACATGGGCGGCGGCGATTTCGCCCATGCTGTGGCCCACGACGGCGTCGGGCACAAGGCCCAGGCTGCGCCACGTGGCGGCCAGCCCGACCTGCAGGGCGAAGACCAGCGGCTGCACGATGTCGGGGCGGCCCCAACGGGTGGCTGCGTCGTCAGCGAAAAGCTCGCGCTGCAGCGGCTGATCGAGATATGGCGCAAAGGCATCGTCACAGGCGGAAAACGCTTCGCGGAAGGGCGGCCAGTCGGTCCACAGATCGCGGCCCATGCCGACGTGGTGACCGCTGTGGCCCGAAAAAACGAAGGCCACGCGCGGCGCTGGCCCCTCGGGCGCTTGGCCCATGGCAACCCGCGGGTGAATCTCGCGGGCCAGATAGGCATCCAGTGCGGCTCGCAGATCCGTCGCTGAACGCCCGGCAACCGCCAGACGATGACCAAGTCGAGAGCGCCCGTGCAGGGCTGCGGCGCACAGCGCGACCGCATCGCCGTTCGACAAGGGGCCAGCCTGCTCCAGCCAGTCGCGATAGCGCAGCGCCAAGTCCTGCAGGGCCGGCGGGCTGGCGGCCGACAGCGGCAGCATCAGCGGCTGAAGTGATAGCGACGGCGGGCGGATCGCTTCACCCTCGGGCGCGGCCGACAGAAGCACGTGGACGTTGGTGCCGCTCATGCCGAATGAGCTAACGCCGATGATCGGCGGGCGCTCGTCTGGCCATCTCAGAAGAGTCGTCGGCACACACAGCGGCGGGGCGTTGTGTCCAGGTTCCGGCTGAATCTGCGGGTTCAGGCGCTGAAAGTGGGGCTGTGGTGGAATTTCGCGGTGGCGCAGCATCTGCACGGCTTTGATCAGGCCCACCAGGCCTGCCGCGGCTTCCAGGTGGCCGACATTGGCCTTGGCCGAGCCCAGAAACAGCGGTGCGTTGGCGCTGCGCCTGGCGCCCAGGACATCGATCAGCGCGTTCGCCTCGATGGGATCGCCAAGCGGCGTGCCGGTGCCATGCGCTTCGACGAACGTGACATCCTGCGGCGCAAGCTGAGCGTCGGTCAGCGCCGCTCGCAAGACCTGCCGCTGCGCGGTCCCACTGGGCACGGTCAGGCCGCTGGCGTGGCCGTCGTGGTTGCAGGCCGATCCGCGCAGCACGGCCAGCACTCGGTCACTGTCGCGCCGGGCATCGGACCAGCGCTTTAGGACCAGCACCGCGCCACCTTCGCCCCGCACCATGCCGTCGGCGGCCGCATCGAACGCCTTGCAGCGCCCGTCGGGGGCCAGCGCCCGCATGCGCGAATAGAACACGTTGATCATCGGCGACAGGATCAGGTTCACGCCGGCGACCAAGCACAGGCTGCACTCTCCCCGACGCAGGCTGTGGATGGCCAGATGCAAGGCGGCCAGCGACGAAGAACAGGCCGTGTCGAGCGCCAGCGTTGGCCCGCGAAATCCAAAGAAGAACGACAAACGCCCGGCCGCGGTGTTCATGGCGTTGCCGGTGCCGACGTAGGGCGACAGGTTTTCGAAGCCGGCCTGCATCGCGATGTGGCCGTAGTCGTTGGTCGCGATGCCGACGAACACGCCGGTCTGGCTGCCAACCAGGCTATCGGCGGCGATGCCGGCGTCTTCCAGCGCTTCCCAGGAAAGCTCCAGCAGCAGGCGCTGCTGCGGGTCCAGGCCGTTTGCTTCCAGCGGCGACAGGCGGAACAGCCCGGCGTCGAAGCCATCGACGGACCAGTCGCGCAGGAAGCCGCTGCGCGTGACGTACATCCGGCCCACCGCGTCTGGATCGGGCGAATAGAAAGCCTTTTGATCCCAGCGCCCATCGGGAACGTCCGATGTGCCGTCGCCGCCCTGACGCAGAAGCTGCCACAGGGCTTCGGGGCTGTTGGCGCCGCCGGGAAAACGGCAGGACATGCCAACTAGAGCGATCGGCTCGTGCGCTTGGGCCGTCACTGCGTCCAGGCGCGCCCGCAGCGTCTTTACGGCCAGGGTCGCCCGCTGCAGAGGAGAAAGCTGGTCGATTTGTTCCCGCTGCTCCCGCTGCTCCCGCTGCTCCCGCTGCTCCCGCTGCTCCCGCTGCTGTCGCTCATTCATGGCTGGTTCGTCCGAACGGTGTGTCGATTTGTGTGCGGATATCTGAATTGATATCCGAGTCGATTTGTGTGTTGATAAATGGGCTGATGACTGTGCGGATATCGTCCTCGGCCAGCAGTGTGTCTAGTTCGCCATCGATGGCCGCAGACAGGGCTGCTTCGTCCATTCCCCGCACATCGGCAAGAAGCTGCTGGGTCTGGGAATCGGCGCTGGGCGTCAGCGGATCGCTGACAGCAGACGGGCCGGCAGACGGGCCGGTAGACGGGTGGATGGCGGTTGGTGCGGGGGCTGCTAGCACGGTCGCAAGCCGCGTCCACAGATGGGCCGATAGCTGCTCGATCGTGGGGTGGTCGAAGATGGCGGTCGACGGAATGCTGATGCCCAGCACCTGCTGCAGCCGGTTGCGCAGCTCAAGCCCCAGCAGCGAGTCCATGCCCAGGTCAAAGAAGCCGCGGCGAATCGGCGCTGATTGTCCTGCCGGCAAGTCCAGCACTTGGTCGACGGCACGGCGCACTTCGGAAAGCAGCTGCCGTTCGGCGTCTTTGGGGGACAGCGAGGCCCACCCGGTTCGGGCTTCGTCGGGCCCTTTGGCAGATGAGCGTGCGTCGGGGACGTTCGCCGTCTGCGCGATCCCGACCAGCAGATCAGGCCACGGCAAGCGCACCGGCATCGACTTGGCCCAGGCCACCTGCACGGTCCGCGGAATCACGGCCAGCGCACAGCTGGGCAGCGGCAGCACCGCATCCAGCAGCCGCAGGCCATCCTCCGTCGGCAAGGGCTGGGCCCCCAGATCGGGGCCGCGCTCGGTCCAGGCCAGCAGCAGGGCCGGCTGACCCTGGCGCCAACGGAGACGAGCCAGGTCGTGCAGCACGGCATTGGCCGCTGCGTAGTTCGCTTGGCCAATGGCCCCGACCAGGCCACCCAGCGAGGCAAACAGCACGAAGAACCGCAGGTCGACCGCTTGCGTCGCGCGATGCAGGCGCAGCGCCAGGCCGGCCTTGGTCATAAGGGGGCCCGTCAGGCGGTCCGGAGTCTGCTGGGCAAAGACGCCATCGTCGCGCTGCCCAGCGGCATGAATCACTCCGCGCAGTGGACGACCTTCGGCCTGCAGGGCTGCCACAAGCTCGGTCAGCGCGTTCTGTTCGGTCGCGGCCTCGGCGGCACTGCGGGCGGACTTGGTGGGGATGATGCGCAGGGTGCAGCCAAGACCGGCTAGTTTCTGCGCGACAACTGTGGCATCGGACGCGCGATCGCTGGAAGCGTCTGCGGGCGGGCGGTCGCTGCGTACAGTCGTCGAGGGCTGTCCCCACAAGACGATCTGCCGGGCTCCGCGTCGAGCCAGCCATTCGCTGAGCAGCAGCTCAACCCCTTCGGACCCACTTGTGATCAAGTAGCTGGCGTCGCTGTCCAGGATGGGCTTGGCCTGTTCGATCGCCCCGCTGCTGCTGGGCATCGCAGACATCGCGGGCAGCGTGTGCGGCACCAGCAGCGGTGACATCAGGCCGCCGTCGCGCAGGTGGTATTCGCCGGTCGGCAGAGACAGCGCGTGCAGGCAGGCGGCTACCGCCTGATCGCGGTCGAACGTCGACGGCAGACACAGCACACCACCGGCGGTGTGCGGCTGCTCGCGCGCCAGCACGCGGACCAGGCCGCGCAGCGCTGACACGGCGGGTTGTTGGCCGACATCGACGGCACCGCACAGCAGCCACAGGCGGGTCTCGCGGGCTAGGACCGCTTGGCCCAGTGCCAGACCCTGGCCGCTGCGCAAAAGACCCCAGGCGTCAGGGCTGGTCTGCGATGGACCCACTTCGTCAAAGCCCGCCAGGCACAGGACCGCGCGCAGATCCGGCGCTGCCATGGCGCCGGATAGATGGCTCGGCGCGACGGCCCAGTCCACGACGCGGACCTGGCCGCCAAGAGTACGCAGCGTAGTACAAAGGCCCTCGGCCAGCCCTGCCGCTTCGGGGTCTGAGTCCGCGACGATCAGCCAGCTTCCACGCGCATCCAGGGGCGTTGCCGATTCGCGGGGCGGGGCCGCGCGCCAGCCCCAGGTGAAGATCTGGGCTGCGTCGGCACTGCCGTCGCTGTGACTGATGAACGCGCTGGAATCCGTCGGATCCGCCGCTGTGCCCGTCGCTGCGGTCGTTGTCCAGGCGGTTGGCGAGTCGGGCGCTGCATCCACCCAATACCGCGTGCGTACGAAGGGATAGGTCGGCAGGGGGATGCTCTGACCGCCATCGAGAAACAGCGAAGCCCAGTGCAGATCGCAGCCGCTTGCGTACAGCGCACCCAGGGCCGAAAACAGCGGACGGCGAGCGTCGGATGCGCCGCTCTTGGGGCGTCGCAGCGTCGGAATGACGCGGATCTCAAGGTCCTTGTCGGCGGCGCATCGCGACACATTCCAGGTCAGCGCCGGATGCGGCCCCAGCTCGACAAACAGGCGGTGACCGTCGCCCAAAGCGGCCTGAATGGCGCTGGCAAACCGCACGCGGTCGGTGACATTGCGCAGCCAGTAGTCGGGATCCAGCGCGGCGGCTGTAACCCGCTGACCCAGGACCGTGCTGTACAGCGGGTACACAAGGGGCGACGGCTGCAGGTCCAAGCTCGCCATCCCCGCCGAGAGCCTTGGCACAAGCGATCGAAGCCGTGGACTGTGAAAGGCATAGTCAACGGTCAGTCGGCGGCTGCGCAGCCCCTGTTCGGATAGCTGCTGCAGCGCCTGCGACAAGGCAGCGGCGTCACCGGCCAGCACACAGGCCGATGGGTCGTTTTCTGCGGCGATCGCCACGCGGTCGTGCAGTCCCCGCGCATGTAGCAGCGCTTCCACCTGCGCGGCGGGGGCTTCGACGGCGGCCATGCCCCCAAGCCCAGTTTCGGCCTGCAGCACGCGGCCACGCAAGCAGGCCAGGGCGAGTGTCTGTTCCAAGGTCAGCGCGCCGGCGATGTGCGCCGCGGCTAGCTCGCCCACGCTGTGACCGACGACGGCGGCCGGCACGACTCCGGCTTCGCGCAGCACGGCCGCCAGCGCGATCTGCAGACAGCACAAGGCAGGCTGAGCGACTTCGGTCGCCTGCAGGCGCGACGTGGACTCGGGCCGCGCTAGCTCGGCCCGCAGCGAAAACCCCGCAAGCTGAGCGACCAGCGGCTCGCAGCGACGCATTGTCTGCGCAAAGGCGTCGGTTCCATCCAGCAGATCGGCGCCCATTCCTGCCCACTGCGCGCCCTGTCCGGTCAGGACCAAGACCGGGGCCGGGGCACGGTCGCTGTGTCGCACTCCCTGCGTTCCGTCGAGGGGGGGACGCCCCAAGGCCGCTTCTGGCAGCGCGGTTAAAAGCTCGGCTAGCGACGAAAAGGGGATGGCAATTCGGTGCGCGTGGTGGGTTCGTCCCAGGCTGGCGCTGTAGGCCAGATTGCGCAGGCCGGCGGGCCCCTCGTCCGTCAGAAGAGGCGCTTCGGCATCGGTTAGAGCCGCGGCATAGTCCCGACATAGCTGGCGCAGGGCCGCATCGCTGCGCGCCGACAGCGGCAACAGGTACAGCGGGGGAGCGCTCGAACCGGCTGCGCCGGCATCGCAAGCACTGGGTGCGGGCTGTGCGCTGGGAAGGGGTGGGGCCTCCTCGACAATTACGTGTGCATTCGTGCCGCTGAGCCCAAAAGCACTGACTCCCGCTCGCCGTATGCGCGGACCCGCCGGCCACGGCACGGCCTGGTCCAGAATGCGCAAGCGCGAGCCGCCCAAGCGGATGCGCGGGTTCAAGTGGCGGAAGTGCAGGTTGGCTGGCAGGGTCTGGGCCTGCAGGCAGGCGATGGTCTTGATCAGCCCGGCCATGCCAGCCGCCGCTTCCAGGTGGCCCAGGCTGCTTTTCACTGCGCCGACATGCAGCGGCCTTTCCCCGGGGCCAAAGACAGAACGCAGCGCGTCGATCTCGATGGGGTCGCCCAGTGAAGTCCCGGTGCCGTGCGCTTCGACAAAGTCGATGTCGTCGGGCTGCAGGCGGCTGTCGGCCAGCGCCGCCCGCAGCATCTTGGCTTGCGCCAAGCCGTTGGGAGCCGTCAGGCCCGTGCTGCGACCGTCCTGGTTCACGGCCGATCCACGCAACAACGCGAGGAGCGGGACACGCTGGGCCACAGCATCCGACTGCCGCATCAGCACCACGGCGCCGGCTCCTTCGCCGCGGGCAAAGCCGTCTGCCGCGGCGTCGAACGTACGACAGCGGCCGCTGGGCGAAAGGGCCTGACTGTTGGCCAAAAGCAGCGACCCGCGGGCCGACAGCACGACATTGGCAGCGGCGGCCAGCGCATAGTCGCACTCGCCTCGACGCAGGCTTTGCATGGCCAGGTGAACCGCGACCAGCGACGAAGAACAGGCGGTATCCAGGGTTAGGCTGGGCCCTTCAAAGCCAAAGTGAAACGACAGGCGACCGGCGGCGAAGCAAGCCCCGTTGCCGGTCACCGCGTGAAAGTCGTGCGGCTGCTCGGCGCGTCGCAGACAGCGGTCCAGGTAGTCGCTAGCAGCCAGCCCCACAAAGACGCCGACCCGTTGGCCCTGAAGGCGGGACGCGGGCAGGCCGGCGCGTTCCAGCGCGTCCGAGGTGACTTCCAGAAGCAGGCGCTGCTGCGGATCAAGCGTTCGTGCCTCGCGCGGGGACAGGCTGAAGCAGTCGGCGTCGAAGCCTTCGACATCGTCCAGAAACGCGCCCCAGGTGGCGCCACGCAGAACGGGATCGCGGGCGGCCTGCGATCCAGGATGGGCCCGCGGCGGAGCCTGCACAACCGGGTCGGTGCCCTGCAAAAGCTGACGCAGCAGCCCCTGCGGACTTTGGATGGCCGGCGGGAAGCGACAGCCGATGCCCACCACGGCGATCGCTTGCTGCGTGCGGCTGCGTTCGCTGGCCAGGGCCTGCTCAAGCTGTCCGATGACCTCGGTGGCTTGGCGCAGGCGGGTTCGGTATTCAGACAGCAGATCAGTCATTGCGCGAAGATCCTGGAAACGGGCCACCGGGCTGGCGGCGCAAGAGCGCATCGAATTGGCGAAGCAGCGCGTCGTCGTCGTCAGGGACTGGCACACGGTCGCCAGCATCAGCGATGGGGGCCAGCGCAGCCGGCGGGGCATCTGGCGTCGCTGGGGTGGGTGCAACGTCTGGGGCTGTGCGCATGGCTTCCGACATGCGCTCGTGCAGGTGCTCGGCCAGTGCGGATACCGTCGGGTGCATCCAGACCAAGGTGGCCGGCAGCAGCAGGCCACTGCCTGACTCCAGGCGATTGCGCAGCTCAAGCCCCATGACCGAATCCATTCCCAGGGTCCGCAGCGGCGCCCGCACGGCCAGATCATCGACGGGCAAGCGCAAGACGGCGGCCGCCTGCTGCTGCACGAAGGCGCCAACCAGGCCGGGCCATGCGCCGGTCGCAGCGCTGGCCAGCTGGCTACGCAGCGATGGCGAGTCGCGACTTGGAATCAGGACGGTTTCTTGTGTCGCCGCGTGCAAAAGGGGGCGCATGCGGGCTGAATGCGTGGCCCGCGGATAGTGTTCAAACCACTGCCGTGCGTCGAAGTCGACAGCGCCGATCTGCGTCAAACCGGGATCGGACATCAGGCGCTGGAACAGGGCCTGACCCTCGTCGAATGAGTACGGTCGCATGCCTCGTTCGTGGGCCCGCCCGGCCTGCAAGGCGGCACCGCCCACGCCGGCTTGGAATGCGCCCCAGTCGATGCTGCGCGCCGGGCAGCCGCGCGATCGCAGGTGGTGGGCCAGGGCGTCCAGAAATCGGTTGGCTGCGACGTAGGCCCCCAGACCGGGAGCCGAAAGCAAGGTTGACGCCGACGCATACAGAACGAAGAAATCGAGCGGAGCGGCGGCGGTCGCTTGCTGCAGGTTCCATGCGCCTTCGACCTTGGCCGAAAGGCTGCGTCGCAGCGCATCCGGCTGCAGGTTCAGCACAAGGCCATCGGCTAGCTCGCCGGCTGCATGGATCACGCCGCGCAGCGGGGGACGATTGTGCAGAGCCGTGCTCAAGGTCGCCTGCAGCCCCGCCAGGTTGCACAGATCGGCGCGCAGTACCACGACCTCGGCGTCGGCGGACAAGTCTTCTAGGGTGCGCTTCTGTTCGTCGGTTTCGATTCCGCGCCGCGACAGCAGCAGTAGGTGTCGCGCGCCGGCCTGCACCAGCCAGCGAGCCGACCACAGGCCCAGGCCCCCCAACCCACCCGCGATCAGGTAGCAGGCATCAGCAGATGCGGCGAACGACCCGACGGGCAGCGTGTGGGGCGCAGCCGGGCCAAGCCGCATGGCCAGGCGCTGGTCGCCACGGAATAGCTGCTCGTCTTCGTCGCCGGCAGAGCCATCGTCCCCGCTACACAGCGCGGCCAGCCAGTCGGCTTCGCGCTGCGGATCGTCGGAAGCCGGGTCCAGATCGACGCGCAAGGGGCGTAGCTCCGTTGCTTCCAGGGCCACCACGCGCAACAGACCCCACAGGGGCGCGTGCGTTGGCGATACCGCGGTACCTGGCGTCGGCAGCGTGCCACGCGTAGCAACGATCAGCCGGGGGGGCTGACGTCCGGGGGCACGCATCAGCGCCTGTGCCACGGACAGCAAGCTGACGCAGCCCGCCTCTTGCGCCTGCCGCAGCATCTGGGCGTCAGGGGGGGACGCCGTCCAGTCGCCCAAAGCTCCCAGATGCAGCGCCGCCACGAACGGTGGATCGCGTCCGTCGCTGAGATCGTCGATCACGCGCTGCAGCTCAGTCGCTGGAGTCTTGGAGGGGTGCAGCACGTACACCTGACCACCTGCCGCCGTCAGTCGGGCCTGCAGCCGATCGAAAAGTCGAGCCACCCTCTCTGCGTCGCGGTCGGCGATGATCAACCAGCGGCCAGGCTGCGGCAGCACGGGCGGCAGGGGCGAAAGCGGTTGCAGCGACTCGACCAGAAGCTGTCCCGTTGGCAGTGCGTCCGGCGCTGCCGACAGGGGGCGAAGCTGGATTCCCCGCAGCAGGGCCAGCACCGGGCCGGGCGCCGGGTCTGCCCCCTGGGCGCTGGCGTACACCGTCAGATCACCCTGCAACGCCGGCGTGTCGGCCCCCGCCTGCATCGGTGACACAGGCACGGTGCGACGGGCGTACACGCACAGGTCGCCGGCCAGCGGACGGTCGATCTGCAGCGACTGGATGCCAGCGAGGATCGGTAGCGTCGGGCCCTCTGATGACCACAGCGCACCGAAGACCTGCAATGCCAGATCGAGCGCGGTGGCTTGCCGCAGCAGTGGGTCGACAGCGGCGGCGGTGGCGCGGATCCAGCCGATGGCGTCGTCGTCGCCCAGATCGATATGGGCCAGGCCTTCGAGCGATGGGCCAAGCGTCAGTCCAGCGCGGGCCAGGCGGTCACGAAACGCCGCGCCCGCCACTCGGCGTCGCGATCCTGCCGACCACGCCGGCAAGTCGCCGCCCAGACCGGTCGCGGCGCGTCGAGCTTGTGCACTAGCGTGGATCTGCCACCGATCGGCGCGACTCGACAAGACCAGCCGACACTGCGAACCGGCACCGGTTGGTGGCCCTGCTTCGATCCGTAGCTCACCAGTGAAGCCGTCTGACTCAGTTAGCTCGACAGGCTGCGTGAACAGGACGTCTTCCACGACAACGCACTCGGCGCGCAGGTGCTGTTCCGCGGCGGTCGTGAACAGCGAAAGGGCCACGCTGCCCGGTGCCAGCATGCGCTGGTGGATGCGATGGTCTTGGAACAGCCGCTGGCCGGGCCGAAGCTGTACCGTCGCAAAGCGCAGGTCGGGCAGAGCCGACACCTGGCCGATGGGGGAAAGCACCGTCTCGGTGGTGACAGGCCGGCGGCGGGGATCGCGCAGGTAGGGCTGTCGCTGAAATGGGTAGGTTGGCAGATCCAGGATCGACCCGCGCTGCGGCTGGCTGCGTTCCCAGTCCGGTTCTACGCCGCGCACGTACAAGGCGGCCAGCGCTTCGGCTGCGCAGGTCCAGTCGTCCACATCCCGGCGCAAAAGAGGCAGCGCCGAGCAGCCGACGGCAGCCGTCGCTCGCAGTGTCTCTTCTAGCGCAACCAACAGCACTGGATGGCTGCTGACTTCCAGAAAAACGGTCGGTCCCCCGGCTGCCAGTTCGACGATGACTGGGGCGAAGCGCACAGGCTTGCGCAGGTTGTCGACGAAGTAGTGGGCCGTCAGATCCGGACCCAGCACCGACTGGCCCGTCACCGTCGAGATCATGGGCAAGCGCACCGCCTGCGGCTGCAGGTCGGCAAGTCCCGCCAACAGCGCATCGGACAGCGGATCCACCTGTGGGCTGTGCGATGCGACGTCGACCTTGATCCGACGGCAGAATACGGCGCGTTCGGTCAATTCGGACAGCAGCGCATCCAGCGCAGCGGCTTCGCCTGATACGACCACGGACCGCGGACTGTTCCAGGCAGCGATGGCTAGCTGCGACTCGCGCCCGGAAAGCAGGCCTTCGGCTTCGACTTCAGTGGCTTCGATGACGGCCATAGCACCGCCGCCACGCACACTGCGCAGCAACAGACTGCGGCGACAGATCACGCGGGCAGCATCGGCCAGGCTCAGCGCTCCAGCGACATGGGCAGCCGCGACTTCGCCCATGCTGTGGCCGATGACCAGCGACGGAACAATGCCTCGGGCCTGGAGGTGCGCGCACAGCGCCACCTGGCAGGCAAACAAGAGCGGCTGCAGGCGGTCGATGTCATCGAAGGCAGCGGCATCGCAATCTCGCAGCGCGGCTTCGACAGAAAAGGCGCTCGCTCCGCAATCGGCGCGGGCTTGCGCAATCGCAGCGTCGGCCTGGCGCAGCGCCTGGCCGAAGGCCGCATCCCCGGCCAGAAGGCTTCGGCACATGCCAGGCCACTGCGAGCCCTGGCCTGGAAAGACGAAGACCAAGCGTGGCGGACCGTCGATGGGCACGGCGCCTAGAAACAGTGACTGCTGCGGCGGACTTTGATCCAGATAGGAACGCAGAGCAGCCTGCGCATCGTCCAGTGTGCGGGCAACGGTCGCCAGGCGCTGGCCGTGGTGCGCCCGGCCGTGGCCCAGGGTATGCGCAAGGTCGACAATCGGGGTGTCGGGACCGATCCGCTGCAGCAAAGTCCGCGTCAGATCGCGCAGGGCCTGCGGGCTGCGCGCCGATAGGGGGATGACAAATTGCTGCGACCCGGACGATGGCTGCGCCGCGGGTGGGCTGGGCTGCGTCGGTGCAGTGCGCGCATCGTCTGAAGTCGGATCGCTGAGCAAGACGTGGGCATTGGTACCGCTGACACCAAACGAGCTAACGCCAATCACGCGCGGGCGCTGGCTGGCCGATCGCGGCCAGGGCTGTGCCGTGTTCAGCAAGCGCAGCGGTGCCTGGGCCCAGTCGATGCTCGGCGACGGAGGGTCGGCGTGCAGCGAGGCCGGCAGTCGTTCGTGCTGCAGGGCCAGAACGGCCTTGATGACACCCGCCACTCCCGATGCGGCCTGCGTGTGACCCAAGTTGCTCTTGATCGATCCCAGGTGCAGCGGGCGATCGGGCGATCGTCCCGCCGCCAGGGTGGCCAGCAGCGCCTGGGCTTCGATGGGATCGCCAAGAGCCGTCCCGGTGCCGTGCGCTTCGACGCAGTCGACGGCGTCGGGGGGCAGGCCAGCATCAGCCAAGGCCAAGCGCAGGACCTGTTCTTGCGCGGGGCCGCTGGGGGCGGTCAGGCCGTTGCTGCGACCGTCTTGGTTGACGGCGCTGCCGCGAATCACGGCCAGGATGGGATCGCGATCCCGCCGCGCATCCGACAGGCGCTTGAGGACCAACATGCCGGCGCCTTCGCTCCACCCAACGCCATCGGCCGCGGCGGAAAACGGCTTGCAGCGACCGTCTTTGGCGATGCCGCGCAGGCGCGAAAACTCGATGAAGGTGGTCGGCGTTAGCATCAGCGTGACGCCGCCGGCCAGGGCCAGGCTGCACTCACCACTGCGCAGGCTGCGACAGGCATAGTGCAGCGCGACCAGCGACGACGAACAGGCGGTGTCGATGGTCAGGCTGGGACCCCGCAGGCCCAAGAAATACGACAGCCGACCGGATGCCACGCTGCCAGCGCTGCCCGTGCCAACGTAGCCGTCCAGTTCTTCCGGGCTGTGCAGCGCCATGTATTCCTGGCCGCTTTGCCCGACAAAGACACCGGTGCTGCTGCCAAACAGCCGACGCGGGGACAGACCGGCACGCTCGATGCTTTCCCACGCGACTTCCAGCAGCAGGCGCTGCTGCGGATCCATGGCCTGTGCTTCACGGGGCGAGATTTCGAAGAAGGCGGCATCGAACGACATGACATCGGGCAGGAAGCCGCCCTTTCGGCAGGTCGACTTGCCAGCGGCCAGCGGATCGGGATCAAACAGCGCAGCGGCGTCCCATCGGTTGGTCGGTACCTCGCCGACGACATCGCGTTCGCTGGTCAGGACCTGCCACAGATCGGCCGGGCTGCTGATGCCACCGGGAAAGCGGCAGGCCATGCCGACGATGGCGATCGGTTCGTTTTCCGGGGTCGCGGCGCTCGACGGGCGCAATCCCGGGCTTGCGGCATCGGTGTCGGCTGCAGCGCTGCCAAACGATAGGCCCATGGCTTGGGCCAGGTGGTCGCTGATGGCATCAACGGTTGGGTAGGTAAAAACAAGCGTGGAATCAAGCGAAAGTCCTGACCACGCAGCCAGCGCGTCCCGCAGCGAAACCGCCATCAGCGAGTCCAGTCCCAGCTCGCGCAGGGGGCGATCACGACGGAGCGCGTCCGCGCTTGGCAGACCCAGGGCCTGCGCCGCGGCCCAGCGCACGGCGGACCGCACCTGTTCCTGCGTGCGCGGGCCGTTTGGCGCAGCCTGTGGCGGTGGGGCGTCAGGCGAGACCGTAGAGGCGGGGGCCGTGGGCTGCTTGAGGCCGAGGTCAGACAGGCGGCGTCGACCGTGCAGTTCGTACAAGGGGCGGAAACGATCCCAATCGACGGCTGCGATGGTGTACTGCGGTCCGCCAAGCGACAGCGCGCGGTCCAGCTGTTCCAGAGCCGCATCAGCTGGCATCGGCACCATACCGATGGCCCGCAGTGGCTCGCCGCCGGGACCATCCCCCATGCCGGGGCCTTCCCACACGCCGAAGTTGATGCTGACGGCGGGCCGTCCCTGGGAATGCCGTCGCTGCGCCAGGCCATCCAGGAATGCACAGGCGGCGGCATAGTGGGCCTGCGCGCGGCCTCCCCAGACGGCGGCGGCTGACGACAAAAGCAGGAACAGGTCGATGGGCTGCTGCCGGGTCAAGCGATCCAGTAGCACGGCGCCGTGGGCCTTGGCGGCAAACGCCGAAGCCAGCGCGTCCTGGCAGCCTTCGGCACCGAGCGGCAGGTACGTCGCCTGGGCCGCGGCGTGGATCACTCCGGCCAGCGGCAGCGTCAGGGACGAAAGCAGAGTCGACAGCGCCGACTCGTCCGATACATCGATGGCGGCGGCCTGTACGTGAACGCCGGCCTGCCGCAGTGCAGCGGCAAGCGCAGGCTGTGCGGACTCTCCACGCCGTCCCAGCAGGACCAAGTGGCGTGCTCCCGCTCGCACCAGCCAGTGACACAGGTGCGGACCCAGCCCGCCGAACGCACCCGTCACCACGTACGCCGCATCGGGTCGCGCCGTGTAGCCGGCCCGTCCGCTCTTTGCTGACACGGTCAGCGGACGCAGCCGAGCCACCAGGCGCCTGGGGCCGCGCACGGTGTATTCGTCTTCGCCGTCATCGCTGGCCAGGGCCGACGCCAGGGCCGCGATCGACGCGGTCCGTTCGCTGTCCAGGTCTACATCGATCAGGCCCCCACGCAGCTCGGGATGTTCCAAGAACAGCGACCGCCCAAGCCCCCACAGGGCCGTCGCGGTCGGCGTGGCTCGCGGCGCCGCATGAGCCGCTTGCGTCACCAACCACAGGGCACGGGGTCGCTGGCGAAGCGCAGGCAGCAAATCGATCACCTGCTGGCACAGAGCGCGGGCTCGATCGGCGCAAGGATCGCCTTTGTCGTCCGAAACGGCCGACAGCACGACGATCGCATCGACGGCAGCGTGCCGGGCCAGCGCCAGCGGCAGAGCCTGCGGTTCCACGCAGACCTGGGCGCCTTCATCGCAAAGTGCGGTGGCCAGCGCGTGCTGCAGATCCGTCGGCCCGCCCAGCAGCAGCCAGCTTCGACCGGATGCTGCGGACGCACGTGTCGCCTGGGCTGCTTTCCATTCCGTGGTGTAGATCGCCGGCTGCGGTTCTGCTCGACGCGACGGGGCTTCTGCTGCGGGACCATCGACGAAGTGGCGATCGCGCGCCCAGACCACCGATGGAAGCGAAACCAAGCGAGGCGACTTTCCCGTCGACAACGGCGCCGTTTCGATAGCGACCCCATGCACGTACAAGGCCGCCAGCGTGTGCAAAAGCGATCGCGGCGCCGACCGATCCCGATGCAGGGTACTTGCCACCATGCCGTCGGAAACACCGGTCAACAAGCGCTGCAGGCTGGGCGTCAGCACCGGGTGCGGGCCAATTTCGACAAAGCCGCACAGCCCATCGCGCAGCACGCTGCGGACGGCTGCGTGAAACTGGACGGGCTGTCGCAGGTTTTGGCCCCAGTAACCGGCGCCCAGGTCTTGCCCGGGCAGGCGGTCCCCGGTCACCGTCGAATAGAACGGCAAAGTGTCGCTGTGACTGCGCAGGTCGCCTAGCGCGGCGGCAAGCTGTGGCACCAGCGGGTCTAGCTGCGGGCTGTGGAAGGCATAGGTGCCCGGCAGCGCTCGGCAGCGGATGCCGTCGTGCTGCAGCGCTTCGACCAGCGCCTGCACGGCTGCCCGGTCTCCCGAGACCACACAGGTGTCGGCGTCGTTCAGCGCGGCCACGTCCAGCTGCCCTGAAAAGGCGGCAAGCTTCGGCATCAGCGCTGCCTGCGAGCACGAGACCGACACCATGCTGCCGCGGTCAGCCAGTCCCTGCATGGTCTGGCCGCGCAGGCACACCAGGCGCACGGCGGTCGGCAAGTCCAGCGCTCCTGCGATGTGTGCCGCGGCGATTTCGCCGACGCTGTGACCGATGACCGCGCGCGGGCGAACGCCCAATGCCTGCAGCAGCGAGGCCAGCGCCACCTGCACGGCAAACAGCACCGGCTGGGCAACCTGCGTCAGCGAAAGCCGCGAATGCTCTTGGGGGGCCGAAAGCTCGGCCTGCAGCGAAAAGCCGGCGTGCTGCGCCACCAGCGGCTCGATGGCGGAAAGCGTCGCCGCATAGGCGGGATGCAGCGCCGCCAGTCCCTGACCAAGCCGTGCCGCTTGTCCCCCTTGTCCGGAAAAAACGAAGACCAGATCCTCGCGCGGGGTGGACGGCGCAGTGCCCACGAACGCTCCGGCACTCGGTCGATCGTGGGCCACGTCGTGCAGCGCCGTGCGCAGATCCGTCAGCGAGTCCGCCACCAGCCCCAGCCGTTCGGGCAAGGCACTGTCGCGAGCCCGGCAGCTATGGGCCACATCGGCCAGACGGGTCGCATCGGTCGGGTCAGCACCCTCGGCGACCTTGAGGCGGTCGGCCAGCGCTGCAGCCAGGGCAGCGCGCGCTGATTGGCTTTGGGCGGATACCAGCACAAGCTGCGGAACACAGACGGGCTCGGCAGGCGTCGTTGTGTGGATGGATTCCGGGCCTGCATGAAGGTGATCCGCGGAGGCTTCTTGGGCGGCGGCCGCTTCGATCAGAACGTGGGCATTGGTGCCGCTGATGCCAAACGAGCTGACCCCGGCGACGCGCGGCCCATGGCCATTTGGCCAGTCACAGGGCTCGGTCGGCAGGACCACGCCCGCGGGCAGTTCGATGCGAGGGTTCAGGCTGCGGAAGTGCAGGTTGCCGGGAATGCGCCGCTGACGCAGGCACTCAACCGCCTTGATAAGTCCCGCGATGCCGGCGGCGGCTTCCAGGTGGCCGATGTTGGTCTTCACAGCGCCCAGGAAAAGCGGGCGATCGGCGGGTCGCCGGGTCGCCAGGACCTGCAGCAGCGCCGACATCTCGATGGGGTCGCCCAGCGGGGTGCCGGTGCCGTGGGTCTCGACGAATGCGACGTCCCCGGGCGCAAGGCCGGCCTGCGCCAAGGCTGTGCGAATCAGGCTCTGCTGCGACCGAACATTGGGCGCCGTCAAGCCCATCGATCGCCCGTCTTGGTTCACGACCGACGCACGCAGCACTGCATGGATGCGGTCACCGTCCCGCCGCGCATCCGACAAGCGCTTCAGTGCCACCAGCCCGGCGCCTTCGCCGCGCACGAAGCCGTTGGCCCGCGCGTCGAACGCTCGGCAGCGGCCGTCCGGAGACAGGGCCTGCATGGCCGCCACGGCCGCCATGGTATCGGCCGATAGGATGGCGTTGGCACCGCCCGCCAGAGCCATGTCGCAGTCGCCTTGCCGCAGGCTTTGACAGGCCAGGTGGACTGCCACCAGCGACGATGAACACGCGGTATCCACCGTCAGGCTGGGGCCCTGCAAGCCCAGCTGATACGACACGCGTCCGGCCGCCGTGCTGAACGCGGTTCCAGTGCCGGCGTAGGTCTGTTGTCCGGCGCCGAGGGCCGAAAGCAGCTTCTGGTAGTCGCTGTTGCACAGCCCCACGAACACGCCGGTCGCACTGCCAAACAGCCGGGGCAATGCCAGCCCCGCATCGGCGACTGCCTCGACCGAAAGCTCCAGCAGCAGACGCTGCTGCGGATCCAACAGCCGGGCTTCTTTGGGCGCGATGCCGAAGAAGTCCGCGTCAAAGCCCTCAAGCAGCGACGATGGCAGCAGGGCTGCGAAGCGAGGCAGCGGGGCGCTGGGCTCGGCGCCGACCAAGCGCTCGGATGGAATGCGGGTCACGGCGTCAACGCCCCGACACAGCGCAGCGAAGAAGGCCTGCGGAGTATCCCCACCACCGGGAAAACGACAGGCCATGCCGATGATGGCGATGGGCTCGTGGCGGGCGGCTTCCAGGCTCTGGATGCGCTCGCGTGCGCGTCGCAAGGACAGCAGAGCGCGCTGCAGAGCAGGAACGTCGGCTTCGTGGCTGGCCGCCGTTGGCAAGGGCGCGGGCGGAGCGTCGTTTCGCAGGGTCATAGCAGGTCCTCAAGGGCGGCTAGCTCGGCTTCAAGCGCGGCCTCGGCTTCCGTCCGGCTGATCCCGGTGGGCAGGGCTTCGTCGACCGGACTGACGAGGGCGTCGGAAGGAGATGGCGACGCATCGGGCGGCACGTCCTGCGGACGCGGTGGCGGGGGGCGACCGACGTCCGGCGGGGGCGCGGCGGACCACAACGAACCGGCCAGCTCGTGGGTCAGCGACTGCAGGTCGGGAAAGGTATACAAAACCGTCGCTGACAGGCGCAGGCCCAGGCTGGCTTCCAGGCGGTTGCGCAGCTCTAGGCTCAGCAAGGAATCGATTCCCAGGCTGGCAAAGGGCGTCCGTCGGCCGATCTGGGCCGCAGGCATGCGCAGCACGCGCCCGGCTTGTTCGGCGATGTGCTGCAGCAGGCGTTCCAGTCTTTCGCTGACGGGAAGATCCGCCAGTTCGTCGCGCAGGGTTGCGGACGCAGAGCCCGTCTGGGCGGCCCGGGACTGGGCGATGCGCTGCAGATCGGCGTAGTACGGCAGCGTCGCCGCGACAGGGTTTGATTCCAGCCACTGTCGCGGCACCAGACGCAGGACCGCGACGTGCGGTGGAGGACGACGCAGTAGCTGCATCAGCGCGGCAGTGCCCTCGTCCGCCGATAGGCCGAGGACGCCACGGCTGGCCAGGCGCGCGCCGCGCTGCGCCTGGGCCGCAGCCAGACCGATATCGGCGAAGGCGCCCCACTGAATGCTGAGGGCGGGTAGGCCTTCGGCACGACGTGACTGACACAGGGCATCGACGAAGGCATTGGCGGCGGCATAGTTGGCCTGCCCCGGCGAGCCCAGGACCGACGCGGCCGACGAATAAACGACAAACAGATCGAGCGGCAACGAGCGCGTCGCTTCATGCAGGTGCAGCGCGGCCAGGGCCTTGGCGGCAAACACGCGATCGAGCCCCTCAGGCCGCAGCGCCCGCACGGTCTGGTCGGCAAGCTCGGCAGCGACGTGGAAGACGCCGGCCACGGGGACGCCGCGTAGCGTTGCACCGTCCAAGATGCGCGCAACCTGGGCTCGCTTGGACACATCGGCGGACTCGACGTGGATGTTGACTCCTCGCTGGCGCAGGGCTTGTAGCTGTGCCTCGGCGGCCGCGGTCGGGGGACGCCGCCCAACCAAAAGCAGGTACCGAGCCCCGTGGTCGACCAGGCCGTGGGCCAGGCTCAGGCCCAGGCCACCCAGGCCACCCGTGATCAGATAGAGCCGGTCGCTGCGAATCACCGGCTGATCGGCATCCACTTCGACGGGGACCTGCGGATTTCGCAGATCGAGCAGCAGCTTGCCCAGGTGGCGGGCCCCGGCCAAATCGACGAACGCGGCGGGGGCCTGTTCGATGGGGTAGACGACGGCGGGCAGCGGGCGCAGCCGACCGGCTTCGAACAGCGGCAGCAGCGCTTCCCACAGCGCAACCAGCGTCGCAGGCTGCCTGTGAATCAGGGCACGCAGATCGACCAGCGAAAGGCTTAGGTTGCGCAAGAACGGGCGCAGGCCCAGTGGTCGGTTCGCGAAGTAGTCGCGCTTGCCGATCTCGACAAAGCGTCCGTGGTCGCGCAGCAGAGACAAGCCCGCTTCGATGAAGTCCCCAGACAGCGAGTTCAGGACGACATCGACGCCCTGGCCGTCTGTGACCGCGCGAATGTCGTCGACAAAACGCAGCGAGCGCGAGTCGAACACATGGCGCACGCCCTGGCCGCGCACGAAGGCGCGCTTTTCGTCGCTGCCGGCCGTGGCAAAGACATCGGCTCCGACATGCTGGGCCCACTGCACGGCAGCCTGCCCGACTCCACCGGCGGCGGCGTGGATCAGGACCCGCTCGCCTTTCTGCAGCCGACCCACCCGCGACAGCGCATACACCGCAGTTAGAAACGCGATGGGCAGTGTCGCTGCGCCTTGCAGATCGATGCCTTTGGGCAGCGTCAACAGGCGGCTGCGCTGTGTCCGGAGTCGGGATGTAAACGCAGGCTCGGTCAGCACCAGCACAGGCTGTCCTGGCTTCGGGGCCGGCGCTGGGGGCTCCTCTCCATCCGCCGACGCCGCATCGCCAACCGCTGCGATATGACCGACACACTCACCGCCGAGCAGCAGGCCGGGGCCGTCGGCAGCTCGCTCTGCTGCTGCGTCGTCGCCGAGTGCGTCGAGGGCACGCAGCACATCCAAGAAGTTCAGACCGGCCAGCGCGACCTGCACGTCGACTTCACCGGGGCCGGGGCACGACGGCGGACGGCGGTCGAGCCGGATGTGCAGGCTGCCCAGTCGACCGGGCTGGCGGCACTCCAAGAAATATGGTGCGCCGTCGGCTGGGCGCGTCACGGGTGGCGTCTCGTCCAGATCGGCTGGGCCAAGACGCGCGACATATCGTCCGCTTGGGCGCAGCGCTTCTTGTCCTTCGGGATCGTCGCTGAGCAGGCGCGCCAGCAGCGGATCAAGGACGGCGGCAGGCGCTACATCCGCCGGCACGTCGACCAAGGTGCAAGCCAGCTCGGGGTGTTCAAGGGCCAGCGTGCGCCCAAATCCCCACAGCGCGGCAGCGACGGGATCGACGGCCTCGAACCCATGCACGGCCTGCGCGGCTGAGGTCAGCAGAAACAGCCGGGGTAGGTCACGAAAACCATGACTCAGCAGCGCCTGTACCACGGCCAGCGCGGCGCGGCAGGGTGTGGTCAGCGCATGCAGTGAATCGTCCGCGCTGGGCGTCGCCGCGTGGGGCAGGGCCGGCACGATCAACAGGGCATCGACGCGACTGTCGACGGTGAGCTCTTGTCCCAGCCAGCGGGCGAAGTCGTCGGCTGCGTCCCCAAGCACAGAGGGCTGGTTCGGATCGGCTTGCGGGTCGCAACGTAGGTCGTTTGGGGCCCAGCGCACGGCGTGTCCGCCCGCCCGCAGCGCGGAAACCACGGCCTGCGCGACGATCGAACCGACCGGCCCAACGACCACCACGCTGCGCGCAGTCGAGGGCGGAGGGGGCAAGGCCGGTGCCTGCTGCCAGCGCACCTGCTGCAGAAGCCCGGTCGGCAGCCCGCCCGCTGAAGATGGCGACAACACCGACGCGGAGGATGCGGAGATTGCCTTCAGACGCAGCGCTTCCAGTTCGACGCAGACTTCGTGCGTGGTGGGATCCAGTAGCTGGACGGTAAAAACTGGCCGGTCGCTCGCCTCGACGCGGACGGCACGCACCCAGGTTTCTGCCGCGGGGGGACGCCACAGCTGCACTCGATCCACACGGACCGGCACGAAGGTCTGTTCTCCGTCGGGAAGTAGCGCCAAGCAGAGCTGCATCGCGGCGTCCAAGACCCGCGGATCCAGCAGCGAGCCAAGGGCCTCCTGACCCTCGGGCAGACACACGTGCCCCAGGACCGCGCCGTCGCTCGCGGGCCACCAGGCGCGCAGGCCACGGAACGCCGGACCGTAGCCGATTCCCCGACGCTGTGCCTGCAGCCACAGCGCATCAGCGGACTCGCAATGTTCGGGCGCGGTCGGCAGATCCAGACGCGGTGGCGGACCGCTGATGCGAGCCGACTGGCAGCGTGCATGCACGCGGAACGCTTCGTTGCTGTGCGCTGGTCGACTGTACAGGGTGACCGTGGAGGGGGCCACGGCATCCCGCGACAGCGCGATCTGCAGCAGGCGGGGCTGACCTGGCAGCAGGGCCAGAAGCTCCACGAACTCGACATCCTGCAGAGCCAGCGGCTCCGGCGCACAACGGCCCGGCGTGGCGTCGGATGGGAACGGGGACGAGCTCTGAGAGGCGAGCAAGGCCGACAACGCCAGATCGATGCAGGCTGCGCCGGGGAAGACCGCCAGATCGTGAACGCGGTGATCGGTCAGATAGGCTGGCGATTCACAGGACACGCGCGTCTGCCACAACCAAACGCCGGGCAAGGCCACCGAAAGCGGAGTGCCCAACAGAGATGCGGTGGCCATCGCTGCGGACGTCTCACTTTCGTCAGCCCGGCTGTGGCTGGTCTGCGTGCTGGGCTGGTCCGGGGTGGACTGCGGCCGCGCGATAAAGTAGGGCTCGCGCTGGAAGCGGTACGTCGGCAGATCAACCCAGCTACGTCGCTGGCCGGGGGAAAATAGCGCCGACCAGTTGGGATCGAAGCCGCGCTGGTACAGCATGCTGAGTGCTTCCAGCAGGCAGGCGCGAGGCTCGGCTTGTCGGCGCAGAGATGCGATGGCAACACCGCCTGTCGGGCTTACCGCTTCGTCGATGGCGGGCAAAAGTACGGGATGGGGGCTCTGTTCGATGAACAAGGAGTGTTCGCTGTCCCGAAGCTTTGCGATGGCGTCGGCGAAGCGCACCGGCTGGCGCAGGTTATCGGCCCAGTAGTCGGCGTCTAGCTCGGGACCGTGCAGCCAGTCGACACGTACGCTGGACAGCATGGGCCGCACGACGGGGTGTGGCGCAAGCTCGGTCAGCGACGCCAGCAAGGCCGGTCGCAGGGGATCGACCATTGGGCTGTGCGATGCCACATCGACCTTGACGTGACGGCAGAACACGCCCTGGGCTGATAGGCGCTGCAGCAGTCGTTCCAGCGCCTGTGGCTGGCCGGCAATCACCGTGGATCGTGGCGAGTTGCTGACGGCAATCGACAGCTCTGCCGGTTCCGGGCCGATGGCGGCGGCGGCTGCTTGGGCATCTAGCTCGACCAAGGCCATGGCGCCCTGGCCGGCGATCTGTCGCAGCAGACGACTGCGACGGCAGATGATGCGGACAGCATCGGGCAGATCCAGTCCACCGGCAACATGCGCGGCAGCAATCTCTCCCATGCTGTGTCCGACGACGGCGTCAGGCTGCAGACCCAGCGTGCGCCACAGGGCGGTCAGCGCCAGCGAGATCGCAAACAGCGTTGGCTGCATGCGATCGATCGGAGCCAGCAGGGCTTCGGACGTGGCGTCATCGGCCAGCAGGGCTTCGCACAGTGCGAAGCCTGACTCGCGCTGGATGGCGTCGCTGCAAGTGGACAAGGAATCGCAGAAGGCGCGCAGCCAGGGCAGATCGGACGTGGCTCCCTGGATCAGCAGGCTGCGGCACATGCCAGGCCACTGAGCCCCTTGCCCGGGGTATACAAAGACGCGCTTGCTGGGCGTCGTTGCTGGCAGAGCCTCCTCTTGCGCATTACCGGTCTCGGAAGCCAACGCCAGCAGCTTCTGCCGCAGATCGTCCGTGGACGTCGCAATCAGCGCGATTCGCACCGGATGGTGGCTGCGGCGCAGGCTGGCTGTATACGCAATGTCACGCAATGACGCCGGCTGAGCCTGCAGGGCGTCCGCCCAGGCCGCTGCCAAAGCACGCAGAGCGGGCCGACTGCGCGCCGACAGCGGGACAAGCTGCGGCTCGGCTTCGGTGGGGCCGATGGCGTCAACGGATTCAACGACTGCGACGGAAGGCGGACGCGGTGGCGATTCCAAGATGACGTGCGCATTGGTTCCGCTTAGGCCAAAGGCGCTGACGCCGGCCAGCAGGCCCTCGGGTCGCATGGGCAGCGGCGTCGGGCCCTGCGCGACCGCAAGCGGTGTTCCATCCAGCTGGATGCGTGGGTTCAGCGTCGAAAAGTGCAGGTTGCCGGGCAGCACGCCGCGCTGCATCGCCAGCGTGGCCTTGATCAGACCGGCTACGCCAGCGGCGGCTTCCAAGTGACCGATGTTGCTTTTTACGGCTCCCAGCCAGCAGGGGCGGTCGTCGGGACGGGGCGATCCAAAGACCTGTGACAAGGCATCCAGCTCGATTGGGTCGCCCAGCGCGGTGCCGGTGCCGTGGGTTTCGATGAAGTCGAGGTCCGTCGGCTGCACCGCGGCGCTGTGCAGCGCCGATCGCAGCATGGCCACTTGCGATCGAACGTTGGGTGCGGTCAAGCCCGTCGAGCGGCCGTCCTGGTTGACGGCCGACCCGCGGATCACCGCCAGAATGCGCTGGCCAGCTCGCTGCGCATCCGACAGACGCTGCAGGACGACCAGACCGGCGCCTTCGCCGCGGACGAAGCCGTTGGCCTGTGCGTCGAACGTCTTGCATCGCCCATCCGGAGAAAGCGCCGAAGCACGCGCCAGAAGCTCGCTGAGCGTCGGTGACAGGATGACGTTGACGCCACCGGCCAAGGCCAGGCTGCATTCCCGCTGACGCAGGGCCGTGCAGGCCAGATGCACGGCAACCAATGACGAAGAACACGCGGTGTCCACCGCCATGCTGGGGCCGGCCAGGCCCAGCACGTAGGAGAGTCGCCCCGCCGGGAAGCAGTGGTAGTTGCCGGTCATATCATAGACGTCTAGCTGCTCGGTCCCGCTGGCTGTGGCGAGCTGGGCATAGTCATGGGTCGACATGCCGACGTAGACGCCGGTGGCGCTGCCCGACAGCTGATCGGCCGGGATGCCAGCGTGCTCAAGGGCTTCCCACGCGACTTCCAGAAGCAGGCGCTGCTGCGGATCCAGGCGCTCGGCCTCGCGCGGCGAGATGCCGAAGAACAGCGGATCGAAGCCGTCGATGCTCGACAGGAACGCGCCGAAGCGGGCAGCACGACCGGCCGGGCTGTTCTCGTCGAGGCCGGCTTGAACGAAGCCATCCCAGCGCTGGTGCGGAGCGTGTCCAACCGCGTCGACGCCAGACAGCAGCGCATCGAAGAAGGCGTCGGGGCCGTCCTCACCACCGGGAAAGCGGCAGCCGATACCGACGATCGCGATGGCTTCGTCCGACGGGGCGGCATCATGGGGCTGGCTGGTACCTGCCGAAGCACTGGGTGGAAGAGCCAGTTCAACAGCATGCGCGGCAAGACCGGGCGATGGCAGCGACAGCGTTTCCAGCAGGTGCGCGGCCAGCTCGGACAGATTCGGATAGGTGAACAGCAGCGTCGCCGACAACCGCTCACCCAGGCCGGCTTCCAGGCGGTTGCGGAATTCCAGGCTCATCAGCGAATCGACGCCCATGGCCGAAAACGGAAGCTGCCGATCGATGCGCGATCCAGAGGTTCGCAGCACGCGCGCCAACACATCCGCCAGAAGCGACTCAAGCAGCGCGGGGCGCGATGCGGGCGGCGCCGCAGTCAGCTGTTCCTTCAGAACCGGGCCCTCAGCGGATGCTGATGAGACGGCCCGCTTTCGTGGGAGCTCGGACCAGTAGGGGGACGTGGCGGCGGTCGGGAAAAACTCAAGCCAGCGCTGCAGGTCCAAGTCAAACACGCCGACCTGTGGGTCGGGGTAGGTCAGCAAGGCATCCAGCGCGCGGTCGGCTTGTTCGGGGCGTAGGCTGTCCAGACCGCGCGCAGCCAGCCGTTCGACGCGTCCGGCCTTGGCGGCCAGGCCCACCTCGGCAAAGGGGCCCCAGTCGATGGCCAGCGTCGGCAGTCCCAGGCGGTGCCGTTCGTGGCTAAGCGCATCGAGGAACGCGTTCCCCGCCGTGTAAGCACCTTGCGCCGGCGAACCAAGCAGCGTCGCGCCAGCGGCGTACAGCACAAAGAAGTCCAGGGCGTGATCGCGGGTCAGTTGGTGCAGATGCCACGCACCCAGCAGCTTGGGAGCGAGCTGTGCAAGGCAGCGTTCGGCGGTCTGTTCGAGCAGTAGGCCGTCGTCCAGCACGGCAGCCAGGTGCAAGACACCGCGAATCGGCGGCAGATCGGCTGCGCTGGTCAGCGCCTTGGCAAGCTGGTGCGGGCAGGCAACATCGCCAACAACAGCGCGAACCGTTGCGCCTTGATGTCGCAGGGCATCCAGGGCAGCGGTCGCACTGGCAGTGGCCGGGCTGCGTCCGACCAGCAGCAGGTGCCGGGCGCCACGAGCGACCAGCCACGCCGCGGTGTGCAATCCCAGGCCGCCAAGTCCACCCGTCACCACATACGTGGCGTCGCTGGACAGTGCGGGAACCGGCTGAGCCGGCGGCGGTGGTCGAGGCACCAAGCGGGCGACGAAGCGGCCACTCTGGCCGCTTAGCACCTCGGGCTCTGCGTCGTCGGCGGCAAGCTCGGCGCCCAACAGCGATGCCTGCGTCTGGGCCGCCCCTTCCTGCGGCGCATCAGCGGCGGGTGGATAAAGATCGATGCAGCGGACTCTTAGCTCGGGATGTTCGTTGGCCAGGCTGTGCGCCATGCCCCAAAGCGGCGCCTGCGCGATCGAAAGCGAGGTCTGGCGGGCCGCGCCCGGCACTGCGTGCACCCCGCGCGTTACCAGCAGAAGCTGCGGATGCTCCCGACCGCCACGCTGCGCCAGCGCGCGCAGCAGCGGGGGCAGGCTCAAACAGCCCATCGCTTGTTGCGACGCCAGCGATGCGCGATCCAGGCCGGGCCGCAGCGGCGCGAGCGACAGGCTCCACAGGTGCAGGACGTGGGTCAACGGCCCGTCGCTGGGCCGGATGGCTTCACGCAGCAGGCGGTGAAAGTCCTCGGTCTGCCGCGGATCGACGCTGAACGTATCGTCCGCGAGCCGCGCGAACGACGCTTGGGGTCGCACCAGAACCGCACGTTGGCCCGTGGCTGCGATCTGCACAGCCAGCGCATCCGCCACACCCGTGTCGTCCGCCAGCAGAAGGACCGTCCCGGACGGAGCTGGCCGATCGGAATGGAACGCTTGTGCGGCGGCATTCGCCAGGGGAAGCGAAAGCGGCCGCACAAGCGACTGCGGACGCAGAGCTGGACGAAAGATGCGGGCATGCAGCGTCGGCAGACCTGGGGGCGTCGCGCTTTCGCTTGGGCGGACGTGCATGTCCGCTCCCTGCGGCTTGAGCAGCAAGCCCTGAACTTCGGCTACTGGCTCTCGCGAGTCCGTCGTTCGGATGTGCAGGTCGACCAGCAGGGCCCTTGCCGATCGCGTGCCCCGTCGCTGAGCCACGACGTGCAGGCGCCCGTGGAGCGGCCGCCAGATACGCAGCCGTTCCACGCTGGCCGGGACCCAGGGCAGGTCGGGGACATTGGCTGGCGGCAGCAGCAGCGCGGCGACCTGAAAGCAGGCGTCCAGCGTTCCGGGGTGCGCGAGCCCAGCCAGAAGTGGGGCTAGGTCGGCTTCGACCTGGCCGTGCGCAACATCGGTGGCGACGTCGACGTGACGAAGCTGCAGGAAGGCGCCGGCATAGGTGATGTCATGGCGCGCAAAATGGGCGTGCAGAGCCTCGACGCCGACGCGCCTCGCATCGCTTGGCATGGGCAGTGTCGGTGGCAGCGCGGCTTGGCTGTCCGGGGAAAGTGGGCGCAGCGTGGCGGTTAGGCAGCGATCAAACGTCTCGCTGTTGGCGGCGCGCACGCCAAGGGTGACGGCGGCACTCTGTCCTGAACGTAGTTCGACAGCACACTGCAGGGCTAAACGAGTGGAGTCATCCAGCACTAGCAAGCGCTCGAACGAGACATCCGAGAGCTCCGCCAATCCCCAGCGGGCCGCTTCCTGCGCAGCCGAAAGAGCCAGCAGAGCCCAGGCCGCGCCCGGCATCACGGGCTGTGCGCGCAAACGGTGGTCGCGCAGCCATGGAAACTGAGCCAGCGACACGCGCCCGGCAAAGATCTGCGTCCGCCCAACGGACAGCAGCGGCAGGCGAACGCCATGGGCAGGCTGCGTCGAGTTCAGCGGGCGATCTTCCTCCACATTCGCTGCGGCCTCGGGCGCATCCACAGCATCCGCCTGCGGTGGCGGCGACGGCAGCCAGAAACGCTCGCGCTGGAAGGGATAGGTCGGCAAGGGAACCAGCTGACCGCTGGCGGGCAGCAGGCTGGACCAGCTTGGCGACACGCCGACCACGTGCAGCGCGGCAACGGTGGCTCGCAGGCAGCTTGGGCCGTCTTCATCCCGGCGCAGCGATGGCAGCGCTAGATCACTGCGTCCCTGCAGAAGCTCTTGCAGCGATGAAATCAGAATGGGATGGGGGCTCAGCTCCACAAAGATCGTCGGTGCGCGGCCCAGCAAGGACCGTGCAGCGCTGGCAAACCGCACCGGCTGCCGCAAGTTTGCGACCCAGTAGTCGGGCCCTAGCTCGTCCCCGCGCAGGGGCTGCCCCGTCACGGTCGAGACCATGTTGATTTGCGCGCGGCCCGGGCGCAGGCCGACAAGCTCCGCGGCAAGCGGCTCCAGCACTGGATCGACTTGCGCGCTGTGCGATGCGACATCGACTTTGATGCGGCGACAGAACACCCCCCGGGTCTGCAGGTCTGCCAGCAGCGCGTCCAGGGCATCGCTATCGCCGGCCAGCACGCAGGATCGACGCCCGCTTTCGACGGCCAGGGACAGTCGATCTCGGTGGGGCAGCAGCGCCTCGTTGGCCTCGGCAACCGAAAGCTCCACCAGGGCCATCGCGCCGCGACCA
This sequence comes from Myxococcales bacterium, assembly GCA_016794505.1. GTDB lineage: Bacteria > Myxococcota_A > Polyangia > Palsa-1104 > JAEUJZ01 > JAEUJZ01. The sequence goes on along the minus strand of JAEUJZ010000104.1, from coordinate 23,752 downwards.
CGCACGTGCTTCAGCAGGCGGCTGCGGCGACAGATGATGGCGGCGGCGTCGGTCAGGCTCAGTGCTCCCGCGATGTGGGCGGCGGCGACTTCCCCCATGCTGTGGCCGATCAGAGCGGCGGGCCTGATGCCACAGCTTTGCCACCACGCAGCCAGCGCCACCGACACTGCGAACAGTGCCGGCTGCACGCGGTCGATCGAGTCGATCCAGTCGGCGGCGGCGTCGCTTCGCGCGTCCGTCAGCGCAGACAGCAGCGACCAGCCGGTCTGGCTGTGGATGGCTTGGTCGCAGGCCGAAAGGGCTGTGCGAAAGACCGGCTCGCTGGCGCACAGATCGGCGACCATGCCGGGCCACTGCGAGCCCTGACCCGGGCAAACAAAGACCACTTTGGGGGGCTGATCGGGACTGCAGCGCCCGCTGCATGCGGCTGAGTCCCCGTCGACAAATCGCGACAACTGGTCAATCAGTTGGGGTCTACTGCGGCCCCACACCGCCAACCGATGTGGCAGGTGGCTACGCCGCAGCGCGGCGGTGTAAGCCACGTCGGCCAGTGCGGGCGCCGACGGTCGATTCAGCTCGGTCGCGTAGGCAGCGGCCAGCGCGCGCAGGGCCGGTTCGCTGCGAGCCGATAGCGGCAGTATCACTGGTGGCGACGAATCGCTGTGCCGATCATCGACCGACAGGTCGGGGGGCGCGCGGTCGTTCGCGTCCGCAGCCTGCACGATGACGTGGGCGTTGGTTCCACTGGCCCCAAACGAGCTGACTCCGGCCACTTTCGCGGCGGGCCCCCAGGGCGTCTTTTGCGTCGGAACGACGATCGGCAGGCGGGCCCAGTCCAGCTGCGGATTGAGCCGGCTCAGGTGTAGCTGCGGCGGCAGGACGCCGTGGCGCAGCGCCTGCACGGTCTTGATCAGCCCGGCGATGCCGGCCGCCGATTCGGTGTGGCCGATCGACGTCTTCACCGACCCGATGCGCAGCGGCGCCGCCTGCGACCGACCTTGGCACAGTGCTTCGGCAAGGGCGCTGACCTCGATGGGATCGCCCAGTGGAGTGCCGGTGCCGTGCGCTTCCACATAGCTGACTTCGTGCGGCGCCAGGCCAGCGACCTGCAGAGCACGCACGATGACCTGCCGCTGCGCACCGCGATTTGGCACCGTAATCCCGCTGGCTGGGCCGTCCTGATTGACTGCAGAGCCGCGGATCAGGGCCAGCACCTGATCCCCAGCGGCCAGCGCATCGCGATGCCGCTTCAGCACAATCATCCCGCAGCCCTCAGATCGCACCATGCCGTCGGCCGATGCGTCGAACGTGCGGCAGCGTCCGGTCGGCGACAGCAGCCGCGCCCTGCACATCATGACGTGCAGGTGCGGACTTAGGATCAGGTTTACACCGCCCGCCAAGGCCATGTCGCAGTCCCCAAGGCGCAGGCTTTGGCAGGCTAGATGGACGGCCACCAGCGATGACGAACAGGCAGTGTCGACGGCCAGCGCCGGTCCCTGAAGGCCCAGCAAGTACGACAGGCGACCGGCGGCAAAGGCCAGCAAGCTGCCGGTCATTGAATAGGTGTCGATGGCGGCCAGCCCGCCTTGATCCAGCAGACGGGCATAGTCGTGCAGCGTGATGCCGCAGAACACGCCGGTGCGGCTTTCGGCCAGGTCGGCGGGTCGCTGACCGCCGCGCTCGAGTGCTTCCCATGCGACTTCCAACAGCACGCGGTGCTGCGGATCCATCGCCTGCGCATCGCGAGGAGAGACACCAAAGGCCTGCGCATCGAAGCGGTCGACATCTCGCAGAAAGCCGCCTTCCCGCACGTAGATCTTGCCCGGCGCCGTCGGATCGGGGTCGTACAGCGCGGCCAAGCTGGCCCCAGCCAGTCGGTCGTCCGGGATTGTCGATATCGCGTCTTTCCCATCGAGCAGGTTCTGAAAATAGGTCTCGGGATCGTCGGCGCCGCCGGGGAATCGGCAGCCCATGCCGACGATGGCGATCGGCTCGGTGATTGCTGGGGTTCCGGCGCGCTCGGCCAGGCGGGCTTCCAGCTCATCGATGCGCAGCAGGGCCTGGTGCATCAGCTGTTTTCGAGCGTTGGCAGCAGCGTCGGTCATGACACGTCCTTGGTGAATACGAAGGCCAGGCAGAGGGGCAGAGGACTGCTTACAAGCGACGGGAAAGCCGCTGCGCAAGCTGGGCGGCCACGGCGTCTTCCGATGGGTCGTCCAGGCCCGCAGGTGGCGCTTCGACGGAGGCGGTCGGTAGGCGCAGGCGGTCGAGCAAGTGATCGGAGAGCGCGTTTACGGTGGGGTGCTCAAAGGTCAGCAGGGTCGGCAAGGGCTGTTCCAGATCGGCGCCCAGCCGTTGCATCAGCTGCGCCGATAGCAGCGACGACAAGCCCAGCTGAACAAAGCCTCGGCTGCGCGGCACACTTTCGGGGTCTTCGTGTGCCAGCAGCAGGGCCAGGTGTTCGCAGATCCGTGTGCCCAGCCGGTCATGCCGCGCGGCCCGTGACAAAGACGGATCGCGCAGGGCTGAAAGGAAAGTCAGCGATGCGGCGGATCCGTGGACCGATTCCGCAGCTGGCGCGATGGAAGACGCTGCAGCGGCCAGCGGTGGCTTCAGATCGGTCAGCAGGCGCAAGCCGGGCGTCGACTCGTACACCGAGCGGAAGGTCGCGATGTCGAGGTCGGCCACCACGCGCTGCGCGACGCCTTGCCTCTGTAGCTCCCACAGTGCTGTCAGGGCGGGCCGAGATTCCATGCCTCGCAGGCCGATCGCGGCCAGATAGCGGCGCTGTTCTGCATCGCCGATGCCACCGTCTTGCCAAAGACCCCAGTCGACGCACAGGGCAGGCAGACCGGACCGGCGACGTGCGTGTGCCAGAGCGGACAGGAACTGGTTCGCAGCTGCATACGCTGCCTGGCCCCGGCTTCCCCAAACCCCTACGCCCGATCCGAAAAGTACGAAGAAATCCAGCTTCATCGACGCGGTGAGCTGGTGCAGCCGCCAAGCGCCGCGGGCCTTGCCGGCAAACGCCGCCTCGACTGTGTGCGGGGCGCGCGGATCATCGACAGTCACCCATTCACAGACGCCGGCACAGTGCAGGACGCCAGCCAACGGCTGTATCTGCTGGTCCAGCAGGTCGCAGAGCGCGCGTGCATCTTCGATGGCCATCGCGGCCACCCGCACACTGACACCCTGATCACGCAGCCGCTGAACCTTGGCCTGCTGATCGGCGGACGGTGGGCGTCGCGACAGCAGCACCAGGTGGCGGGCACCGCGCTCGACCAGATTGTCAGCCAAGCACAGGCCAAGTCCACCCAGCCCACCGCTGATCAGATACGTGGCGTCGGGGCGCAGCGACAAAGCGGATGAAGCGCCCTGCGCAGGCGGCTGGGGCAGCACTGTGGCCGCGCGCAGCAGCCGTGCCTTGAACAGAACCCCGTCGCGCTCGGCAAGCTGGTTTTCCGGGTCGTCGGCGAGCAGCCAGCGAAGCAGCAGATCCACGACTTTCGCGCAGTCTGCTGACCGTGGGGCCGATGGATGCTGCACATGCGGGCTGTGCGCGGCATCGGGCGGACTGTGATCGTCGTCCAGCGGATCCAGGTCAAGCAGCCCCCCCCAGGACATCGGGTGCTCAATGGCCAGCACACGCCCCAGGCCCCACAGCGGGGCCTGGGCCAGCGTCGTCCCGCGTCCGTCTACGAACTGTGCCCCGCGAGTCACGACCCACAAGCGGGCCGAGCGATCACCAGTCAGCGCCAGCACGGCTTGACGCAGTCGCAGGCAGCGCTGCTGAGCCAAGAGCGCCGGATCGGCTTCGCCCGCCCGATCAACGTCTGAGCTGAGCAGATACAGCACCAAGGTTGGCTGGCCGGGCGCTACGTCAGGCTTTCGATCAACCCCGACGGGTCGCAGGTGAACGGCTTCGTCCGGCTCGTGCGTCTGCACCTGAGCCCCAAGTGCCAGCAGGCGCCGGACAAGCTCGCTTCGCAGGACATCCGGCGCCTTCTCCCCATCTGTCAGAATGTGCACCGAGCGACCCAGCCAAGCGGCGGGCGATGTCGTCGCCGACGCCTGCGTGAACGCATGTGGCAGCCAGGCCAGCTCATAGGACCACTGGGCAAGTGGCTGGGAATCGACCGCTGCGTCGGCAGCGGGTGGGCCAAGCTGAACGCCATCCAGGCGAGCGATGGGCATGGGAGGACCCGCAGCGCCCGTGATTTCGACAGACAATTTTCCATCGGCGTCCGATCCAACCACGCGCACTTCGATCTGATCCGGGCAGGCCACGTCCGGCTGTACCGAGGCGGAGCCAACCCGGGCCAGCCTGCGATTCAGCGCGACCTCGATGGCTGCAAGCAGAACGGGCAGGCCCCGAGACCCGGATGCCGCTGGCAGCTGGACACGGATCTGCGACAGAGACTGGCCGGCCTGTGACATCACCACCGGCTGCGTCCCCGCACGGTGCGCATCGGCAGTCCGCGAATCGGCGTCCAAGAAGAAACGCCGACGCTGCCATGGGTAGGGCGGCAGCGGGACGACTCGGCCCGTGCGGGCTTCGGGCAGCGGACTGAACAGGGGCAGCAAGTGGAGGGGCTGCCCGCACTGGAAAAGCGAGCTGAGCAGCTCTTGCAGACAGCCTAGGGCTGGGTGATCGCGACGCAGGCTGGCGAACCGCTGTGCCTGCGTGGATGCGCCGCTGTTTGCGGGGCCGAGCGCGCGCTGGGCGCCTAGGTCGCGCAGTTCATGTAGGAGCACCGGGTGCGGGCCAATTTCGATGGTGTCCGTGTAGCCGTCTGCCATCGCCGCTAGCGCGGCTGGCCCGAAGCGCACCGGGTCGCAGAGGTTGCGTCCCCAGTACGCCGCATCCAGCGAACGTGGCGACAGCACAGTTCCGGTGACGCTGCTGTAGAACGCACAGGCTCCGGATTCTGCGATTGGCTGCCATTCTTGTTTCCACTGCGTACGCAGCGCATCGCCCAGCGTGCGCGTGTGGGGACTGTGAAAGGCGTACTCGACGCGCAGGGACCGCGTCACGACGGCGCGGGCGGCCAGTCGAGACTCCAGGTCTGCGATCGCGCGGCCGTCTCCAGAAAACACCAAAGAGCGGGGGCCATTTTCAGCCGCGACCGTCACACGATCCGCCCAGTCTTCGCCTAGCTCGGCCAGTGCGGCGGGGGCTTCCGATGCGGGCAGCGCTGCCCACAGCATGCGCCCGCCTTGCCCACGTGCCCGCTCCATCAAGCGTCCACGCAACACGGCTAGGCGCAGCGCCGATTCCAGGTCCAGCGCTCCCGCCAGGTGAGCAGCCGCGATCTCGCCCACGCTGTGTCCAAGTACCGCGGCGGGCTGGACACCGACTTCGCAAAGGCAGGCACACAATGCGCTTGCCAGTACCAACAGGGCCGGCTGGGCGACGGAGGTCTCGGCCAGCCGCGATTGGTTCGCGTCGGCACACAGAACTTCTTTCAGCGAAAATCCGGCAAGTTCCTGCACCAGTGGTTCACAGCGCGCAAGCAGCGCACGCCCCGGCGCAGTCAGCGGATGGCGATCGCTGTACAGCGTTGACCCCATGCCCGCCCACTGCGAGCCCTGTCCCGAAAACACAAACAGCCAGCGCCTAGCCGACAGCGCAGACGATCCGGATCGGGCAGGGTTCGTGGACTGCGCCGCCGGCTCGCGCGTTGTGGCCGAGCGCAGCGCCTGGGCCAGCTCGGCACGACTTTGGGACCAGACCAGCAGTCGCTCGTCGAGCGGAGCTCGGTACTGGCTGGTGGTGAACGCGATGTCGGACAGGCTGTGCTCCTGCCCTTGCTGCGATGTGACAAACGAAGCCAGCCCGTGCGCTCGGTCGCGAAGGGCCGCGCGGTCCTGGGCCGAGACGGCAAAGGGCAAGGCGTGCTCGAGGCGGAGGTTTTCCTGTGACGTTTGTCCCGCCACAAACAAGCGGGCACGCAGCCGCAGCAGCGCTTCGTGATCGTCGGCCAACGTGGCCGAGGCTTCTTCCTGGGTCGCGGTCGCAGGCGCCGAAGGAGGCGCTGTTGGACGCTGTAGGCTCGGCCACACACGCGCGTTCGCACCTGCCTCGCCCAGATCGTCCGCGATGGCCCGGGTCAAGAGCGGGTGTGCCGACAGCTCGATGAACGTCGTCGGCCCCTGCTGCAGCACGGTCTGCACCGCTGCCGCCAACCGCACGCGCGAGCATAGGTTGGTCGCCAGATACGTGCCGGTCAGCTCTGGCCCTTGCAGCCACTCGCAGGTCACGGTGGACAACATGGGGATCTGCGCGAACTGCGGTCGCAGATCCGCCAGTTCGCTTGCCAGGCGGGCTGCTGAATCGGCCATCTGTGGACTGTGTACGGGCACATCTATGGCCACCCAGGCGCAGGTCTTGTCCTGCTGTGCCAATGCGGCTCGCAGCTGCGCCAAGGCCACTTGTGGTCCGGCGATCAGCGTCGATCGGCGGCCATTTTCCCCGGCGATGGCAAGCGGCAGCGCTGCGGCCGCGATCATCGCCTCGGCTGCGGCAACTGGGATGGGGGCGACCAGCATGCCGCCCTGTCCCGCCACCCGTGCCTGGGCTTGGCTGAAGTGCAAAATCGCGCGCGCTGCCGACTGCAGGTCCAGAATCCCGGCCAGATACGCTGCGCTGATTTCCCCCATGCAGTGACCCAGCACAACGTCGGCGTGGCAGCCCCATGCACGAAGCTGGGCGGCCAGCGCAATCTGCAGCGCGAACTGCAGCGGCTGCGCTGTTTCGACACGGGCAAGCTGTGGCGACTCCCCGCGTAGAGAAGCCCATAGCGACGGCCCCCCCAGAGCCTTGATGGCTTCGTCGCAAGCGGCAAACGCTTCACGAAAGACCGGCTCTCGTTCCAGCACCCGCAGGCCCATGCCGGCCCACTGCGCGCCGTGTGGCGAACAGACCCAGACGATGCGAGTCGGAGGGGCGGCGGTACCCATCCACAGCTGGGGGTGGGGACTATCCGCAAGCGCGCAGTCCAGCGCTGAAAGAAGCTCGTCGCGTGTGCGTGCCAGAATCGCAACCCGTTCTGGCCCGGGTGCCAGCGCTTCACGGGCTGCATTCGCCAGGGCAGGCACCGACGATGCGGAAAGTGCGCCGCGCAGGGCCTGTAGTTGTCGTCGCAGATCGGCTCGCGACGCGGCTGCGATCGGCACCATGTGCGGCGTCACGGCCTGCCCCTGCAGCACGACGTGCGCATTGCTGCCACCCCATCCAAAGGAACTGACACCCGCAAGAGCCGGCACGTGGCTTGGGGCGGGCCAGGGCTGGTTCTGCTCGATGACGCGCAGTCCTAGAGCAGCAAACGGGATGTGCGGGTTCGGCACATCGAAGTGCAGGCTGGCGGGAAGCTCGCGATGGCGCATCGCAAGGACGGTGGCCAGCACGCCGGCGGCGCCAGCGGCCGCTTCCAGGTGGCCGATGTGAGTCTTGACGCTGCCGATTAGAAGTGGCTGCGTGCGTCCCGCGGCTTGGCCCAGGACTCGACCTAGGGCGTCCGCTTCGATTGGGTCGCCCAGCGCGGTCCCGGTGCCATGCGCTTCGACATAGTGGACCTGACCCGCTGACAGCCCTGATTTGGCATAGGCCATGGCCAAAAGGTCGCGCTGGGCTTGTGGGCTGGGGGCTGTCAGTCCATTGCTGGCACCGTCGCTGTTGACCGAGCTCGCGCGGATCGTAGAGTGAATGGGGTTGCCATCCAAAAGGGCCTGCGACAGCGGCTTTAGCACCAACATCACCGCGCCTTCTCCACGGCCATAGCCATCGGCCGATGCAGCGAAGGCCTTCGATCGCCCATCGCGCGAAAGGCCACCGAACTTGGACAGCGCGACCTGCGTATTGGGTGACAGGATCAGGTTTACGCCGCCGACCAGGCTTAACGAACAGTCGCGGCGGCGCAGGCTGTCGCAGGCCAGGTGCAACGCGGTCAGCGATGACGAACACGCCGTGTCGACGACCAGGCTCGGCCCCTGCAGGCCCAGGGCATAGGACACGCGATTGGCTAGCATGTTGGGCGCGGTGCCGGTGGCGCGGAAGCTGCTCATCGACTGCAGCTGACCCACCGTGCGATGCGAATAGTCAGCCCACATGCAGCCGATGAACACGCCGCAGAGCGCATCGGGGCTGCCGCGGCTGCCGACCTGCGGTCCCTGGCGAAGCATGGGCGCGACGCCAGCATCTTCGAGGGCTTCCCAGGCCAGCTCTAACATCAGGCGCTGCTGCGGATCGACCTCTACCGCTTCCCGCGGCGAGATGCCGAAAAATGCCGCATCAAAGTCGGTGATTAATCGGTCTTCGATCAGTGCGGCCCGTCGAGAATTGGCGCGCCCTTTGGCATCGGTGGCCAGCGAGTAGTAGTCATCCGCAGACCAGCGCGTTTCCGGGATGTCGGCACTTTGGCAAACACCGCTGAGCAGAAACGGCAGCAGCTCGCTGGGATGCGTGGCGCCGGGCAAGCGGCAGGCCAGGCCGATGATCGCGATGGGCTCTGCGGGATCGATGGACTGTGCGCTGGGCTGGCTAGGCGGAACGATCGGGCGCGCGTTTGGCGGACTGAGCTGCGCGCTGTGCGGCGGCTGCAGCCGGGCAGCCAGCGCAGCCACGCTGGGGTATTCCCAGAACATCAGCGGCGAGATCGGCTGCTGCAGCTGGGTTGAAAGCTGTTCGGCCCACTGCGTGGCTAGCAGAGAGCTCAGGCCTAGCTGTTGAAAGCAGGTCATGCGATCGATCGCAGCGGGCAGGGTGTTCAGCAGACTGGCAAGCGACACTTGCAGCGTCTGTTCCAGGCTGTTCGGCAAGGGCATGGCGTCGGATCGATGGATATGGATGTCAGGCAGGTCGATGCGCGGGTACACGTTTCCCATGCATCGCAAGCGACCGCGAAGAAGGCGCAGTCCAACGTCGTTTCCGCGAAGGCTCGCGGACGGCAGCAACGACGGGCGTAGTTATGCCCAAATCGCGCGGCCTTGAACAACAAAAATGCGCAGGAGTTTTTGCAGGAAGGCCGGCGTGTCAGCGACGAAGCGAACTCATCTTTGGCCAGATACGGTGTTGCCAGGATCCTTGCGTTCAAAGCGTCGGCGAATGTCGACAAACGTTCGGAACAGCGAGATCGAACCCAGCAGCACGACAGCCCAGATCTCCCAGCTGTACAGCGGCACTACGCTAAGCACGCGATGCAAAAGATCGCTGCGTGTCGCGCGCATGCCCACGATCTGCTGGTAAAGCAGGTTGGCGCCGACAAACAGACCAAAGACCAAGGTTGCCTGCGCTAGCCAGCCGAACAGCACCTTGCCGACAAAGGCGGCTTTGCTGATGTCTGCTTCAAAGGTCATGGCGCGCTTTCGTAGCCACTCGCCGTCGAAGTAGGCGTTCTCTGCAAGCATGGCTGGCAGCCGCATGGCGTTTCGTAGCTGAAATAGCTGCTGTCGCATGGCGGCGGGCGAGGCGCTTTCTTTCAGCGCGCGGTTCTGGGCTTTTTGCTGGTATCGCAGGGACAGGCGGACGTGGTTGGTGTGCGGCGCCAGAACCTCAAAGGATTCGTCCATGGCGACCAGCGAACGGTACACGCGCAGCATGTCCCAGGACGGATGCACTTCATGCGCGCCACCTATCGCCATCAGCTCGGCCAGGATGCGCGCCAGTGACTTGTCGGCGACCGGCAAGCTCTTGATCACGGCGCGGGTCGACCAGGCCCGCAGCGCGCGAACCATCTCGGCCTTGATGCTGGCAACATCCCCATTGGGCAAGACGGGAGCAGACAGCAGATACAGGTCGACCGCTTTGGCGAAGTCTTCTTCGACCAGCGCGCGATGAAGCAGGCGCAAACGATCTAGCGTGTTCTGATCGCAGGTGCCAACCGTGCCGAAGTCGATCAGCACGAAGCGCCCTTTGCGCTGCAGCAGGATGTTGTCGGGTCGCAGCTCGCAGTGAAACAGGTTGTGCTCAAGCATCTGGCGCATGCAGCTGTCGAACAGGTGGCGCGCCATGCGCAGGGGGCGCATGCCGTTTTCAGCCTGCCAGGTTTGGCACAGATCGGGGTGGTGCTGCTGCAGCGATGCCACTTCGCTTAGAAACACGCCATGCACAAGCTCCATCACCATCACGCGCTGCGTGCTGTGATCCAAAAAGACTTTGGGTGCATAGATCTTCTGCTTGCGCAAAAGCCGTCGCATGCGGCGGGTGTTCACCGCTTCGACTCGATAGTCCAGCGACTCGTTGAGCGACTTCTCTAGCTCCCACAGCATGTCGTCCCAGGGCACGTGAGCCAGCAGGGCAAAGCGGCGGATCAGAAAGACCAGGAACTTGATCAGCCGCAGGTCGTGACGAATGTGCTCGGCGACATCGGGGTGCTGAATCTTGATTGCGACTTCGACTCCGGAGCTGCGCAAGCGCGCGCGGTGCAGCTGACCCAGCGCGGCCGAAGCCAAGGGCTGTTCGTCAAAGTCGACGATGTCCTCGGCCTGGGGACCCAGCTCGGCCTGAAGGATCTGGCGCGCCAGCGCGCCGGACATGGGCACCGTCTGGTCGCGCAGATGGGCGAACGCCGCGCACATCGAATCCGACAACAGATCGCGGCGCATCGCCAGGATCTGCCCTGCTTTGATCCACGCGCCGCCCATTCGCACAAAGAAGCGAACATAGCGTTCGACGCGCGCATCTGCCGATAGACGGCTGCCTGCCAGTGAGGGGAATACCTCTGCCTTGATCAGAATCCACAGAGTTCCCAGGAAGAATCGCAGCACGTACAGCCAGCCTGCGTGGCGTCGTTCCTTGCGTGGCTGCAGCTGGCGTGGGCTTCCCATGTCGTGCGGCAGTTGCGTCGGCAGATCGTTCTGCTTCTGCAAGATCCCTCCCCCTATTTTCCGGTGCGCCGGACGGTGCCCTGCCTGCCGCTGCGCGAGGCCTGTTGCGATCCCCCATCGGCTGAGCACGTGCGCGCGTAAGTATGCGGAACGAATTATCGTACCGCGAAACGGTCGGTGAAGGACAAGAAGGAGGCAGCAAGCCGACAAGAAGCTCAGACACGCCACATCGTCCGAGCGCAGGAGGGGTGCAGCGACCAGCCAGCGATGCACCCCGCTGGTTGCGGGCATCGCCGGAGTCGAAAGTTGCGTTGAGTTCTGCCCCAGTCAGGTGGTACCAAGGATAGTGGCCAAGTCTGCTCATCACGCAGCGGGGGGGACCCAAGGGAGGTCTGCAGGCTGCGTGGATGCGAGCATTGAATGCCCGCTGACCTCCTGGCATGAACAAGCGCGCGTACATTCCGACTCCACTTTCGCGGCCTGATGCTTCGTCGGCATCGGCTCCTTCGCGCAAGCGGCTGCTGATCGCGCCGCTGCAACCGAACAGTCGCCTGCGATCGCTGCGTACGCTGCTTTCGTTTCTAGGCGCCGTGCTGCTGCCGTTTTTTGGATCCCTGTTGCCAGGGATCGGGCCGCGGCGATTTTCTCCTGCAGTGCGTGCCCGTCGGCTGCGCGAACACCTGGAGCGGGCGGGCGGCATCTGGGTCAAGGTCGGCCAGGTGCTGGCGATGCGGCGCGATCTGCTGCCGATGGTGTTCTGCGAAGAGCTGGCCAACCTGCACGACCATGCGCGCGGCTTTCCGGGAGAGGTCTCGCTGGCCATCATCGAGCGCGAGCTTGGCCGCCCGATCGTGGATGTGTTTTCGTACCTGGATCCGACTCCGCTCGCCGCGGCATCGATTGGCCAAGTGCATCGAGGCAGACTGCGCGATGGCGACATCGACGTGGCAGTCAAAGTTCAGCGCCCGATGATCGTTGAGCAGTTCAAGTCCGACCTGCGCTACGTGCACCTGATGGCCGGCTTCCTGAAACGCGCGGTCCCGCATGGCCACTGGGATGACATGCTGTGGGAACTTGAACGCACGCTGCTGGACGAACTGGACTACCGGATCGAAGCCGGCCAAATCCATCGCATGCGCCGCCGAATCACGAAGCACAAGAACATCTATGCGCCTCAAGTGTTTCTGGAACACTGCACGCCCCGCATGCTGGTCATGGAGTTCGTGCAGGGCGTGTTCATGTCCGAGTACCTGTACATGCAGCAGCACGATCCCCAGCGCGTCGAGGAATGGCTGCACGAAAACGACATCAAGCCGCCTGTGGTGGCTCGTCGCTTGCTGTTCACTTTTTTGCGGCAGATCTTGGAAGACAACCTGTTCCACTGCGATCTGCATCCCGGCAACATCCTTTTGCAGCGCAAGAACCAGATCGTGCTGATCGACTTCGGCTCTGTGGGGTCTTTCGAGCGTTCGTTCCTGGAGCGCTTCCGAATGAACTTCGCGGCGATTGCGGCCAAGGACTTCAACAAGATCGCCGACCTGCTTTTGATCGAGATGCCGGGCCTGCCGATCCAGGACGTCAACGAAGCCAAGCAGCAGATTATCCAAGCCTATCGGGCCTGGACGGAACGGGTCGAGCGCAAGAACCTGCCGTACAACCAGCGCTCGCTCGCTGGATCGCTCAACGACATTGGGCAGGTGTACAACCGCTTTCATCTGCCACCTGCTTGGGAATATCTGCGTTACCAACGCGGTGTGTTCACGCTGGATGCTTCCTTTCGCGGCCTGTCACCGCAGATGAACATCATTCGCGAGATGCGTGGCTACTTGAAGGAAGCGCAGCAGCGCTCTGAAACGCCAAAGAAGTCGCTGAGTCCTGATCCACCGAGACCGCCGCTGTCCGTTCTGATCGAGAACACCTACTTCGAAGGTGAATGGATGCGTCGTCGCTTGATGCGTCCGCCGAAGACGGCGCGGCTGGAAAAGCTGCTGCCCATGTTTCGTGTCCTTTCCCGCAGCTTGCTGCGCATCGTGCTGTACGCCGCGATCGTGCTCGCTGTTTCGTACATGCACCAGGGCCCAAGCGGACTGGCGGCGATGTACGCGCGCACGCTGTGGCAGCGCGTTGATGCGGTCAGCGCGGGCAACGCTCGCGAGCTGATCATGGCGCTGCTACTGGCCAGCGCTTGGCTTGGGCTACGGACGCTGCGCAATCGCCAACGGAAGGCGGCCCTGTTGGCGCGCAGCGAGATCCTGCGTCCCCCCTTGATGACTCCGCTGGCAGCGCTGCACGCGACGCAACGCACTGGGTCGATTCAGCCCGTCATGCCGATGCCTTCGTTGGCTCGGGCCAGCGATGCGCCCGCCTCGCCCAAGCGTGTCTGAGTCATCCGTGGGCAGCGGCCACTGATTAGGAGCGTTGGCCGCTTGACGTGCCGGGCGACCTTCCATCACAGTGCGGCGATGTCTTCGATTCCCGCGCCGCCGCTGCCAGCGGCGGCGCAAGCAGCTCTATACGCGGCTCGTCCTGCGGAGTATCTGACGTATTGTCAGCGGCGCTACGGCAATGTGTTTGAGCTGCGAACTCCATTTGTTGGGCCCGTTGTTCTGATCGTCAGCCCGGAAGACGTCCGTACGCTGTTCACTGGGGCAACGGAAGAAGTGCTAGCAGGAGCGGCCAACCAGCTTCTGTCGCCGCTTTTGGGGCCGCGCTCCGTGATGCTGCTAGACGGCGCTCCACACCTGCGTCAGCGTCGTCTGCTGATGCCGCCCTTTCGCGGTGAACGAATGCTGGCGCACGAGCCGACCATTCGCGCGGTCACCGATCAAGTGATGGCCGAAGCGCCTCGCGAGCAGCCCCTTCTTTTGCACAGCTACATGCAGCGCATCACGCTGCAGCTCTTGCTTCGCATTGTGCTGGGTGCTGCCGATGAACAGTCTCTGCACGATCTGGGCGCTGCGCTGGGCCGGGTGCTGCAGCATCAGCAAGGTCTGGATGCGCTGTGGATGTGGAAGCCACTGCAGCGCGACTTGTTCGGGCTCTCACCATGGGCCCGCTTTCGTCGCGATCTGGCCATCGCGGATCGCTTGCTGTATCGCCAGATCGAGCGCTGCCGATCCCAAGTCGCGCAGGGGGAATCACAGCACGAAGACATGCTTTCGTCGTTGCTGCGGATTCGCGACGATTCGGGACAGACGATGACCGATGCCGAGCTACGCGATGCGCTGATGACGTTGCTGATCGCAGGACACGAAACCACCACTACGATGCTGTGTTGGGCCTTCGATCTGATCCTTTGCCATCCCAACGTCCTAAGTACGCTGCAGGCCGAGATTGTGGCTGCCACCACCTTCGGCGCGCTGCCGTACTTGGATGCTGTGATCAAAGAAGTGCTGCGCCTGCGCCCGGTGATCCCCGGTCCGGGACGGCGTCTACTGCAGCCGATGAAGTTTGGCAACTACACTGTCGATGCCGGGGCCATGGTTGTGCCTGCAACGTATCTGACCCACCAACATGCTGCGACCTACCCACAGCCGCAGCGCTTCTTGCCCGAGCGCTTTCTCAACCAGAAGCCAGACCTCTATGCCTTCTATCCGTTTGGGGGGGGAGTTCGGCGCTGCATCGGCATGTCGTTCGCCCTGCACCAGATGAACGTTGTCATTGCCCAGGTGTTGCTGCGCTACCGCTTGCGCAAACTGCACGCGCAGCCGGCGCGCATTGTGCTGCGCGGCTTCACCTACGCTCCCGGAAGCGGAGCCGAAGTCATCCTACACAGATAAGCGAGGCGGGGCAGGGCACCGAGGGCGCTGGACAGGCAGCAGATTTCGGCGGCAGTCGGCCAAGAGCCACTCGAACGCATCGCAGCGGCTCGGCCAAGAGCGAACCCAACTAGCCAATTCCCCACATCTTGGCCACTTTGCCACCGACGCGGCGTCGCTCTTTGACGACAAACACGACCGCCTGGGCGTTTTCGGCGATGGCGCCGTTTTCTCGCAGGTGGGCCAGCGTCTCTTCCACGCGATCCATCAGGTTGCCGGCCTTGCCCTTGCGCAGCTTGCGGATCTGCTTGCGGTTCTTCTTTCCCAGATCCACGACGATGGTAGAGGAACCACCGGCGCCTTTGGCCTCGGCAGTTCCGGACGTCTTGGTGGGCTTGGCAGAGGCGGTGTTGTTGGCGGAGTTATCGGTCGTCATGGGCCCTCTCTCGCGTGAGATTCACAGAACAAAAAATGTATTTTCGAATACTATTTATTTCAATCCCAATTGTTGGATTGAGGCAAACCAATGACGTCGCAAACCATCAAGGCCAAGCTGCCGAAATCTGTGAAGAGAATCACGATCTTGAAAAGTGATCAGAGCGACGCTGAGAGCGGCCCCAGCGAACGCATCGTCGTCGAGACGAAGCGAAAGAAGAAGAAACAGAGCAAGGGGCTACTCAAGCTTCTGGAACGCGCCACGCACCAAGCCGCGCAGGCCAACCAGGCCGCTTCCGACAACTACTTGGACCGCCACCGTCGGTCGAACCGCAAGCGCCGCGACGGATGGCTTCGCGACTTTTCCTACAACGTGTTCAAGTCTCGTCGGAAGGGCAACCGCAAGATCAAGCTGTCTCGTCTTTTCGACTAGCGCTTGCTGCGGCGCTGCAACAGGCAACCAGTGGCGGCTCGTCGGCTGGCATGCCGTCAGGCGTCGTTGGTGCTCCAAGCAGGGCGAGCACGTGACATTCGCATGAGCGTCGGCCTCGTGTCGCTGCTCCACTCGACAGCACGTCGCCAGTCCATGGCCAAGCCCCCTGACGACCTGACGGCGCTCTTGTTGCGCCGCCGAATGCGCGCTCCGCCCGAGCGTGAACCTTGGGTCCCGCCCAGTTTGCCGCTGGGTAGGAAGTGTGGCGAGCGGCTCGGCGGTTCGCTTGTTCCACCGCGCACGGCATCACGTCGTTTCGCCTCGCCTGAGCCATCCCCGCTGCCATCACATCCCAGGATCAAGAACAGGATCCCCCTGCCCTGAGGCCGTGCTAGACCGCCGCCGAGGCGACCACCGGCCAAGGTCTTCCAGATGGCGGGGCGCAGTGGTGGTGGTTGATGTGCCTTTTTGACAGCAAGCCCTCCAGGTCCCACAGCGGGCAGAGAACCACTGGCAGCAACGGTGCGGTGGCCGCGGCAACAGCTGCTGCGGCGACAGATGTGCTGGATCAGCGGAAAGTTACCGGGATAGTCCAGCCGATAGGGTCAGCGCGGGTGGGCCATGTCCTCGGAGATGCGGAATTCATATGCGGTCGCGGGGGGTGTATCCGTTGGCTGGGCCCCGACCACGATGCCGCGGGGCGGAGAGCCATTGGCTCGGCGCAGATAGCGCAGTCCCCACGAATGAAGGACGGGCGATGGATGGCGAATGCACACCGCCTGTCCCTTGTGCCTGGTGCCCACGACGGTTCCCTTCACGTCGGAAGCTCGAAAGCGAGCAATCAGCATATCGTGAAACAGGCTGGCTTCGCAGACCTCGCGATGGGCAATCGGCCACGACAGGAATAGACGGGCAAGCACGAGCCAGCGAAGGAGTCCCGTGATGTGCTTCCCAACGATGAGAAAAAGGACTCCGAACGGTCCTCGCAGGACGCCCTGACGCGCCAGCGTGTCCTTGATGCACGATTGATCATATCGAGAATTGGATCATTCGGTCAGACCGCGCCAACGTTCTCGATCAGTTCCGTGCGGCCTTGCCGGCGAAGTCGATCCCACCAGCGCCTGCTATCCGCGACGGGGGGCTGCTACCAGCCTTTCCCTGTCTCTGCCGTCGCAGGAAGGCTTTTGGGGAAGAAAGAGAAGCTATTCCCCGTCGTCGCCCGCTTCTTCAACGAAGCTCGTGCGGTGAATGCGATCAATCATCCGGGCATTGTGCAGATCTCTGATCTGGGTGAGCTACCCGACGGTGGATTGTTCCTGGTGATGGAGCTTCTGGAGGGCGAGACGCTTTCAGCGCGGGCCCGCCGCAGTGGCAAGCGCCTATCGCCCGAGCAAGCCATCCGCGTTGGTTGGCAGATGGCTTCGACTCTAAGCGCCGCGCACAGCAAGGGAGTTGTGCATCGCGATATCAAGCCGTCCAACGTCATGATCGTTTCCGACCCCGCCGGGCCAGGTGGCGAGCGCGTCAAGGTCCTCGACTTTGGTATCGCCAAGCTGGCGACCGAGCGAGGCCAGACCCGCACCGGGCAGCTCATGGGCACGATGGCGTATATCTCGCCGGAACAGATCCGCTCGGCGGCCCATGTCGATGGCCAAAGCGATGTGTACTCGCTGGGGGCGATGCTCTTTCACCTGCTGGCCAGTCGGCCGCCGTTTGTCTCGCCCGATGGCGAGATCGGGCTGGTCAGCATGCACCTGGATATGCCGCCCCCTGAGCTGTCGCAGCTTGCGCCCGGTGCGCCCGACGCTCTGTGCAAGCTCATCGCTCAGATGTTGCAGAAGGCCGCTGCCGATCGTCCGACGATGACGGAGGTTGCCGAGCGGCTCCAGGCCATGGACGCTGGGGCATCGTCGCGCTCTCTGCCGCCGGTTCCATCGGCTCCGCCTGCTCTGCCTGCCGCCGACGACTCTCAGCTTGCAGCGGATCGCGCCACCGCGGAGGCCACGCAGGCTCTGGCGTTTGCCCCTGCGCCCCAGCGCGCCAGCCCCACGGACTCCACCCTGGATGCCAGCCTGGGACAAACCACCAAGCGGGCCGCTTCACCCCGTCGACGGCGCTGGCTGCTCGCAGGCAGTGCGGCTGCCGGAGTGTCCTTGATCATCGCGCTGCTACTTCACCTGCGTCGACCTGGCCCGGACCCGACCCTCGTGCAAGCTGCGCGCAGTCCGCAGGATCTGGGCGTCGGCGCTGCGAAAAGCCCTAGCCCCGTGCCGCTCGGCCCTGGCGTTGCCACATCCCCGACCCCCAGCGTCGCGCCACACCCGGCGGGTGCGCGTCCAAGCAGCCCGGTGTCGAGCAAAGCCCCCGTCGCCAAGCCAGCATCCAAGCCCGGACCTCCGGCGCGACGCAAGTAGCCGATCACGCTCGTGGCCACGCCGCTGCGTACCGCCGCTTTTCGACCGAGGTCCGCAGCGGAACGCAGGCTAGAGCTTGGCGCAGGTAGCGCTGCCGCCCGAGCGCAGGCGAGCGAACTTCAGATTCGTCGAGCCCGCCGCGTCGAACCAAGCCCAGACAATGTCGCCGTTTAGGTGCGTGCGGAAGGGATCGTCGCGATGTCCCCACTTGGCCGTGCTCAGGTCGACGGGATTTTCCAGGAAGGTGCCGGTGCCGGATACGCGGGACAGACGGAACGTGCTGCCGCTGCTCCAACCGACGACATACTGTTCGCTGGAGTCGCCCATCGGCTGCCAGCGCGCGATCGACGAGTTGGCTTCGTTGCCAGATGTCGAAGTCAGCCAGACGATGCTGCCCGGCATCTTGTTGTTTCCGACGCTGACAAAGCCAATGTCCTGGTTCATCGTCGACGGGTTGTACGAAGACTGACCATTGGTGGCAGCGTTGCGATGGCCATTAAAGACCAGCTTCCAGCCCGTCGCTCCGACGGCTGCACTGCCTAGCTCGGCGGCGACGCTGCCATTGCAGGCGCCGTTGAAGTCGCGAACCTTGGTGGCTTTTTCCAGATACAGACCGCCGATGGCATCGGTCGCGAAGTTGGTTCCACTGGTGCCGGGATAGCAGTCGGTCACGCAGACGGCGAGCATGGCGTTGGCAGCCGGGCTGAAGCGCAAGAGCTCGCTCATCGAGTGGGAACAGCCCCAGTTCCAGCCCAGCGTGCGATTGCCGGTGGCCGCATCGAGCCAGTGCAGAGCGTCGCCTTCGTGCCCGTTGGCAAAGCCCGAGATGCCATGCACGTGGAAATAGGCGCCGTACCTGCCGCCGCCGAACTCCAAGCGGCTCTCGCCGATGCCGAAGTCGGTTGGCGCTGCCAGCGTGTCGTTGAGTGAAGTCGACCAACCGGCTGCGCCCCTGGCGTCAAAGCGCGACACCTTGAGCGACTTGGGGTTGGTCGACTGATCCCACAGCAGCACCGCGAAGTGGCCATCCGGCTCGGCGGCCAAACCGCGCACCGTAAACGCTCCCAGGTCATAGGTCGTCACCAGCTTGTCTTGCGGATCCAAGCGCGCGACGCGAGCCCGTGGAGCCGCGACCGTTCCCGTGGTGTACGCGACCAAGGTGCCGCAGTCCGCAAAGGGAACGGTATAGACCGGACCGACGCCCAAGCTGCTGGAACCCCAGATGCGATAGTTCGAGACGCCAGAGATCACACCCGCGGCGGCGGTCACCGTCGAAACCTGCAGCCGATCTGCCAGCGCCGTGCCCGGAGGTGGCGGGCAGTCTGAGTCATTGGCATTGCTGCAGCCAGCGGGACAGCAGCCATCTTGCGGGGCGCAGCTTGTGATCGGGCTGTGGCTGCAAGCAACGTTGCAGTTCGCCGCGCTGCCCGTCATGACGTCGGCAGTGCAGACATCGGCATCACTGCAGGTCTGCGGACAGCTGCCCTGTGGATCGCAGGTCTCGTTCTTGTCGAGGACGCCGTTGCCGCAGCTCTGCGAGCAGTCGTTGTCGCTGCTGGCATCGCAGCCGGCAGGGCAGCAGCCGTCGCTGTGGGCGCAGGCGGTGATGTCCGTGGTGCAGCCGTTGCCGGGGCCATCGGGCCCGCCCGTAGGGCCCGCCTGACACGCACACAGCGCCAAGATTCCAGCCAGGGTGAGTCGTGTTTTCATTCAAGAAATCTTCGCAAAGATCAGCCGAACGCGACGCACATTTCAGATAGCGCAAGATAGGCCGCAACTTAGGCGGGCTCGCTCTGCGGCCTGGCTCGACCCACGCGATCTGCTCAGCCTGTGCTGAGCAGGACACAGACCGCCCGCGATACGGCACGACGCTTCCGGCGCCTCGCCCACTCGGCAACGGCGAGGTTGATCAAGCAACCCGCGTCCAGCAAGAATCCCTCTTTTATTTAATAATTCTGATATGCGAGAACATGCCCATATACAGACCAATAAAACCGCCATCGAATACGCTCGGGTCAGCGCGGGGGGAGCCAGCCACCGAGTGAATGAGCTTGAACGTACAGCGGGATAAGCTGCGTGCTTATCGCTTGTTTAATGGAAGATATATTATCAACATAAAATCGAGCGAAGGGATATTGGGTTGCACGATAGAGCGGTCGGGATTGCAAGCTCTCGGCGGTTCAGGCGGCGCGCAGGTGTCGGCGTACGGCGTGCTTGGCGCGGATCGGCTCTGGACACGTAAGCAAGCCGCTTCGTGGGCGATGTATTGCGGCACGGTGGCGAGTACAACAAACCCAGCGCCGCCGCGGATCCCGTCGCCTCTCGGATCCGCGATCACGTATGCGATGATTCAAGGATGAGTCCCGCCAAGACCTTCGAATATCGGTTGGTACGACGGATTCACATTGCAGTGCATCGACCGGGGCCGCCTAGCGATGACGAGTGGCGAGAGTATCTGGCCGACATCGGGCGCCGGATCGAGCTCATCGACGGCGTGCTGGTGTTCGCTCCCCATGGAGAGCTGAGCCGAGCGCAGCGCAGCCAGGCCTCGCAGTTCTGGAAGCAGCAGCCCAAGCTGCCGCCGCTCGCGGTAGTAACCCCGTCGCTGCTGGTGGTTCGCACGGTGGGAGCCCTGCGCTGGTTCATTCCAAGCCAGATCCGGGTATTTCTGACGCGTGATGTCGACCAGGCCTACGACTACGTCAAGCTCAGCGGCGACCAGCGTCAGGCGGTCGAGCGCTGCGTTCGCGAGCTAGCCCGAGAGCAGGGACTGCCGGACCCACTCGGCAGATAGGCATCGACGCGGCCGTGCAGTCCGGCAGGCGTCGCGGCCGTGCTGCCTGGCCAGGCGCAATAAAGAAACTCTACTTGGATAGTAATGTTATTTTATTGTTGCTCATGCAATGAGCAGATATTTGTGATTATCTGTTAAGATAAAAAATATCTGTGCAAGAAAATTATGGAAAATAATCGCCAATCTGTATGGCTTTGGCCGAAATGGGACGGTGATGCGTCCCTCGACGGCGCGAGGTGACCCCCATGCATGCCGGCCCGCGGGGCCACCTAGAGCCGAGCTGGTCGTGCGCCTTTTTCTGAGCAAGCAAAGACGATCGCGATCCGCGCTGGGTGTGGCAGCACGCTGCGAGACCCGCTGCGGCGATCGATCTCAGCTTCGGGAACGCAAAATAATTTGAGATATGTCTAGGCGTTTCAAAGTGGCTCCTGTAGGGTCCCCGTACTTCGAGCGCAGAAAGTAACTTCACAGAACGGCTACTGATCTGGCGGTTGGTGGTAGACATATCCAGCCCTTCCCTCCTCACAAAACATCCCCTGTCCGCATCGCAACCTGTTGTCATGCCCGCTGCATCTTCCCGTCGGGGATTCTCGGCAGGTGGCCGCTGTGTGGATCCAGCCAAAGCAAACATGCCAAAATACCGAGTCGGCTGTCTTGCATGGTAGCGGAATGAGCTGAAGCTTTAAGACGCAAGAGAGGCGCCAATTCCCAGACCCAATAAGGCCACCCAGGCAAAGCGTTTGCGTGAACAACAACGACGCGACAAGAATCAAGAAAAACAGGAGCGGCGCGCTCAGCGTCGCATTGAAAAATCGACTTCTTCGTCAGGATCCGACGACGCAAACGACGTTGATCCTGATCTAGAAGGAATCGTGCCGGGTCCTCAGCCCCTGCGCGAAGAGTAGGCAGCCAACCGGCTGCGCCAGCTTGGTCCGTGCGCGTCCTTGCATTCGCGAACACTGCACAGCCAAGACATCACCCACCACAGTGGTGGGTACAGGAGAATCAAGTGGGTAAGAAGCTATATGTTGGAAACTTGGGCTATCAGGTAACGGGCGCTGACTTGGGCGATCTATTCGCGCAGTTTGGTGGCGTGGCAAACGTGCAGATCATCGAAGACCGCGATACCGGCCGCAGCAAGGGGTTCGCCTTCGTCGAGATGGCATCGGACCAAGAGGCTCAGGCCGCGATTGCCGGCTTGGACGGCAAGCAGCACGAAGGCCGCTCGCTGACCGTCAATGAAGCCCGCCCCCGCGAGGACCGCGGTGGTGGTGGCGGCGGTGGCTTTGGCGGCGGACGCGGCGGTGGCGGTGGTGGTGGCGGCGGTCGTTCCCGTCGGTACTAGCGCTTCGCGCCCGCCCGCTTGTGCCCTTTTCGCCGTGGCGAGAAACCAAGCGGGCGAGGCGACGCTGTACTCATTCTCTTGGCCCGGTGCCTGAAATCGGGCCTCAGATGGTTGCCCACCTGCGTCGCATGCAGACGGCAGCTTCCAGGGCGCGCCGGGCTCGTTTCCTTGACGAGCGCCTGCGCGCCCGGTTCAGTTGCGATGGCTGCAGGTCACGTTGAATGTCAGCTCGCACGGCTCGCTACCCGACGGCACGCACGACGTAGCCCCGATGTAGCGGTGGAGCACCGTGAGGCGCAGCCAGTCGCCGCCGAACTCGGTAAGCTCTGCTTGGGTCCCCAGGATCGCCGTCGCACTGCCGCAGCGTAGGTTGCCGCTTGTCAGGTACCTGAGCGGCTCTATCTGGGCGCCGAACTGCACCGTGCCCCAGGGAACATCGGGCGCGGCCGTCAGCGCGGCCGAAGTCGGAGCCGAGAGCGAGATCACGTCCGTGCCGCCGCCGGACAGCTCGACCGTCTTCATGCTTGTTGCGAGCGGTACTCCGCACGTGTTCGTGGCGACGAGGGCCGTGCAGTCATAGGCGCCAGAGGTGACGCTGGCAAACCGACTGGAACACCCGGCGAGGACCCAGATCGCAAGAAGCAGCGTACGCATGGCGCGACTCTAGCTAGTCTGTGGCGTGTCGTGCAGAACATCATCAAGGCTGCGTCGACCCATCAACCGGTGGTTCCGTGGCCAAGGTGGTTCGCGACGCTGGGGGCCTGCGATCGGTCAGCGACGGGTCGCGCCACCGAACTGCCAGGCCTCGGCAAGCTGGGCCGCGGGGCGATCCACGATCGGATCACAGTGGGCGACCAAGATGCGTTCGAGCGGCAGGCTCGTCATGCGATCGATCGCATGCGCGAGGTCAGCGCTGGGCCGCGTTCGTGAGCGTACGTCGGGCGGGACGCAGATTCGGTCGTAACACCCGGTCAGCCGTGCCGCCCAGCGCCATGTGAAGTGATCCTTGGCGCAGGCCGAGATAACAAGGTCTGCGCCGATCAGCGAGCCGGTCGGCCGATGGAACAACACGGTCTCATCGAGGAAGGGGCAGCCATCGAGCGCAAGCGCAGCGAACTCGGGGAGGGCCGCGCGAACGATGTCCACATGGAGCTCTTGGTGGAGTTTTAGGTCGGGGTTCTTGGCGGCGGCGGACCTTGGACCCACCACGGTCGCCGATGGATACTTCGCGGCGAACGCCGGGGTGGCGAGGTGATGAAAGCAGTTTGGCACCACCAAGTACGCGATCTGGCCGAGCGCATCGAGCGCGTCGCAGAGCTCACGGCTGGGCTGCGGCGGACTGTGGATCAGCAGACGCCGATCCGCAAGTCGCACCACCGTGCTACGAGCGCGAAGACGCACACCCGCGAACCACACAGCTCGCTCGCTGACCCAGATCGCGTCGGGAACTACGGTTGAGAGGACCATACGCTGATCATATCCAGGGACCTGCGTGTGCGTCACATCCTGGATGAGTCGCTTCGGAACGCTGCGGCAACAAACCGGCTGCGCTGGAGACGCCGAGAGGCAATCCTCGTCCGCGCTTTGAACATCCGACGGCCCCATTATGGACACCGGCAGCTTTCGTCGCTGGCATCACCGACCCGATCGCAGCGGGGAACACGGAGGGATCACGGTGGGATCACAGGCACACCCGCCGCCCCGGTCTAGCGACGGTCCACGAGCGCTCGCGAAAGAAGCTGCACTTCT
>JAEUJZ010000095.1 GCA_016794505.1 Myxococcales bacterium | reverse complement strand
GCGCTGATGCTGAGACACACGGCACGTATGGAACCAAAGCGGGGATGCGTCAACCTGCCCTCTGGCGCGAAGCGAATCACCGCGCACAGCCGCTCGTATCGCTGCTGTGCATCTCTGCCCGTGATGACGCAAGAGAAGCTGAATTGACGTGGCGGGGCGCCGACGAACTGGTGTAGCGCACCATCGCGGCGCACAACGCGCTTCTCTACCGCGCCGGTCTGGATCTCGTCGCTGTGGCTAGTGAGCGACCCGACGAGATCGAGCCTATCGCCGTTGGTGGTTGTGAAGTCAAAGGCTACAACCATTAGTTCCCCCTCGATGCATTAGGGTCAGGCGCTTGCGCGACCTTGAGCGTCCGGCGGCCCATGGCTTCGGCAAACGCAACAGGTTGGTTCTGCAGTGTCATGTTGAGCTGAACCATCTGCTTTAGCAGGGCCTCTGTGATCGCGGCTTGTTCATCGGTTGGGGCCGCGACATCCAGATCCATCCGCGAGCGATGAAACTTCATCGCCTCGACATTGTCGAAGCCCTGCATTGCAGCCGTAGCCCGGTCCTGCGCTCGCTGGGCTTCGACTTTCTGGTTTTCACCCGCTGCGTAGTACGTGCCGAGGCCCACCGCAGCCGCGCCTAGACCCAGCGCGGCAGGAACAGCAAGAGCCCCCGCAGCCGTACCTGCGGCGGCTTCGCCTGCCACCGCCGTTGCACCCCCACCGAGCAGCTTGCCTCCCAACTGCCCTGCGCCCCACAGAGCAAGCCGGCTACCCACACCCCCTACAGCCATGGCACCCCAAGGGCCTAGCTTGTTGATCAGCGCGTCGTTGGCTTCGAGAACCTGTGAGCCAGCCCCTCGCAATGCCCGATCTTTGGTGAGCTGCGCGTCAAGACGCATCCCCTCCTTCGACAACCTGGCTTTCTCAGCCTCTGCGGCAGTCTTGCCCCGGTCGCTTGCCTTAGCGACACGATCGACTTCGTTGAGATCGGTCTTTAGCAGCGCAGATCCGAACTCTAGTCCGAACTCGTTGATAGCACCGCGGCGCTTTGCCAACTCATTCTTGCCATACATGCGATCCAGCAGCCTCTTGAGATCTTTTAGAGTCTGCGTGGGATCTATCAGCCGCCCATCGGCATCAGCGACTCGACGGCCTGTTATGTTCTCAATTTTGATTGCATTGGCTCGAATATACTGCAACGCCGCAGCACCGACTTGCTTCGCCTGTTCGGGCTTCAGCCCTTTGCCAAGAACCGCGACAAGTGCTTCAACCCGCGCGCGCGCCTGATCGCTCTCTGTCGCTACGCCACTCAGCAGTGGCTGTAGCGCTGCAATCTGATCTTTAAGGGCCAAGTGACCCCCGGCTGTCCCGACTTGCTCGGCCATGTCGCGAATACGGCCAAGCTCCGCAGGTAGACGCTCAGCCGTGACACCCATATCGCGCAACGCTGCAGCAAGCGGCAGCTCGTCGCCCAGGTCGCGACCGACAGCTAGCGCCTCATCACCGAGCGCGGCGATCGACTCTGTCGCGAAGCGTCCGTCGTATGTAACACGACCAAGCTGCCGCGCTAGGTCGGCCATCACCACAGCACTTGTAAGCGTCTTCTTCTCGGCCCGATCAAAGCCCTCTTTTAGCTGTGTCCCCGAAACGCCTGCGATTTGCCCAAGCTTGGCTGTCGCAAGGTCCAGCTTTTTAACGTCTTCAATCGCATTTGAGAGACTAATCGTCTGCATGACGCCAGCGGCTTGAAGTGCCGTAGACGCCATGCCGAGGAAAGCACCGCCGACCTCTTTTGCAGTGCTTTTTAGAAGAGAACTCTTCTTCTCGACTTTGCCGAGAGCCGCGTCGATCTTGCTGGCTTCGTTGACAACTTGTGCGCCACCAACCAGCTTTGCCTGGATTTCAGCCTGATCAAACGGCATCGCTATTTCCTCGGTTTAGGGGGTGGTGGGTACAAAGTCCACTTGATCATTTCAAGGAACTGTCGCGCTGCCATCTGACAGATCTCAAAGCGCAGCGCATCGACATCGTGAACGCTTGTCGCGCGCTTCACGCCGAACCACTGCGGCAGCGTCGAGGCCAGGAGCTTGGCCGCTAGCCCTGGCCGCTCGTAAAAGTTGCTTCGGCCTGCTGCTTGATCCTTTGGGCCTCATCGAAACCGTGAATCTCGCTGTACTCGGCGCGAATCAGCTCGTTGTACTGCCGCAGCAGGTATTGCACTTGATCGGCGAGAATGACGTTGCGCAGATCGTCGATGCGCTCGCTCTCGACAAAAGGCCGGCGAGCGTCTTCGGGTAGTCGCATCGCTTCAGCTAGGAAGCGCAAAGCACGCTCATCCTCATTGCTGGGGGCGACACTCACGCTTTGCGTTTCCTGCGCCTGCCGATCGCATTCGGCGATGTAGTGCTCAGCCGCGCGGAAAGCCGCGCTCTTGCGCGACTCCGTCACCGGATAGAGCGCAACCGTCACTTGCTCTACGGTAGGCGGGCCGGACGTAGCAGGAATCAAGATCGTGAGTTTAACCTCACGACCCGTCATCGCCGTTCCGCCCCTACGGGCTAGGATGTTGCCTAGACTCGGCATTAGCGCACCCTAATCAAATCGGGGGCGACGCCCGTGATAGTCAGGTCCGCAGTGCCGTCGTTGTCACTGCTATAGCTCTCGCCACTAACCAAACAGCCAACAAGCATGTGGCTACGGCTGCCGATGTCGAAAGTGATCGTCAGCTCACCCGTGGCCTTCGCATCCTCGATCAAATCGAGAATGGCTTGCTTGTCCCGGTCGCAGCTACAGGTCAGCGACCAATCGTACTCGGGACGGCCTTCGCTTCCGCCCGCAGTACCGTCGCTGAATTTGTGGATCTTGGTTGTGACCTTCTTGTTGTACTGAACTTGACGCACACTCGGCGCGGTCGAAGCGCCGATACGAACAGGGATAATGCCAGCGTAATTCATGGGTGATTACTCCAAGATCGCAGACACCGCGATGATGTCGAGGTCTGCGAGGGGTGCGAAAATCGCAGTAACGTCAACGCGCGTGGGGCTGACTACGATCGCAGCCTTGATCGCGTCGCGCTTGGCTTCAGCGCCATCGAACAGGTCAGCGTCATCGAGCCGACGAGCCCAGCGATAGACAGCCTCCTCAAGACTTCTTGTCGTGACACTGTTCGCGGTACGCGCAGGGCTGTTGGCCTTCAGCTTCTTGCCGCGGAACTGCACGTCTAAGGTGTTGTTGAGATCGTAGTTGTAATAGTCCAACGTCAGAGACGCGCTCAACTTCACCAGCTTGGCATCCTTGAAGCCCTTGGGCTTGTATGACGTGCCCGCCCAGATGACCGCCATGTTGCCCGAGCTATCGACGGACACCGGGCTGTGACGCAGTCCGATCGCATCATTGCGCTCGCCGCGTGTGGGACGGTCGAGCGGATGAATCGGAACCACGGGCGCGGAGTCGTCGCCGATGAACTGCATGCCGTTGAAGTTGCGCGCAACGTAGTTTTCTGCAGCAATCTCAGCTGCGTAGCGCGCAGCCAGCTCCCAGCCCGCATTCGCTGCGGACATAGCCCACAAAATCGGGTAGCGTCGCGAGCTGTCGAGGCGGGGTGTCGTCGCGGTCGGGATGTTAGCCGTAGCCATCGCCGCCGCGCTATTCGTCAGGCAGAAGATCGCGTGCTGGCCCTTCATGCCTTCGGCAACTCCGCTCTCGGTCTCGATATGCGTCGCGGTCGCGCTTAGCTCGCTAGTCGAGGTGTAAAAAAGACTCCATGCCTTATAGGCATCGTCCGAGCTGCCCAGCGCGGTCAGTGCTGCGGTAAGCGTAGGAACACCAGCGCCAGCGGTGCCGACAGACGCAGTCGCCGTCTGGACCGTAACCGAGGTCAGCGCAATCGAGACACCCAGCGGACGCACCGGGCGACCGTTGGCGTAGTACAGCGTCACAACACCCGTCGGGGTGCCAGGCTGCGCGGCGCGCACTGGATACGAACCGGTCAACAGCTTGTTCACCAGACCCGTGCTAGAGACGGTCTCAGCGTCACCACTTGTGATCGTGATCTGCGCAGACTTCGCATTCATCATCAGCGTGGCACTGCCGGTCGTGCCAGCCGTGCCAGAGAAAGTGATCGTGCCGAGCTTCGCAGCGACGCCGCTTGCGCCCTTGCTGTCAAAGCTGACTTCGACCGCGCCGTCATCGAAGGCGCCCTTGTGCCGAGCCGTGAAGGTCAGGGCCGCGCCACTTCGACCGCACACAGCAGGCATGTTGTCGAATTGATCCCATGCGGTCTTCGCAGCAAGCGCGATATCAGTAAAAGCATCGCCGGCCTTGAACGAAACAGCGATGCCCCTGCCGCGGTACTTGATCCGCATGGTGTCGGCTGCCGCTGCGGTGGTCGCCGCCGAGACGACACCCGCCGAAGGCTCGCCGACGATCTCGACGTTGACGACCTGCGCAGTGCCCGAAGACGGTTCTTGCAGAGGCACGCACCAGATCTCGCAGCCCACAGGCACCTGACGCTTCGCAGCCGCGTAAGCGTGTGCGAGCATGCTATAGCTACGGAACTCGACATCAGCTTGATCCTGGGACAATACGCGAATCGGCTGGTCAGCCGTCGCAGTGCCACCGCTGGCCAGATAGCCGAGAATCAAACATCGGTTGTTGGGAGCCGACAGGCCGGGGTCGCCGTCGGTGCGGAGGGTGATGTAGACACCGGGTTCATGAACTCCCGATGGGATTGAAGCAATGCTAAAGGGTTCTGCCATACCCCCAAGGTAAACAGGGGTTACAGGTCGATCGGCGAGCCGTAAGGAATCGAGAAAGAGGAAAGAGCTTGATCGCCGATGATGTCAGCGGCATCAGTGCGGGTCACAGCAACGCGCAACCGACCAGATGCCAGCGCAGGGGCAGGGGCGCCTACGGCAACCTCGGTGAAGTGCCACACGCCATCTGGCGCAAGGTCTCGGTACGTGTCTTTTGACGCGGTGAACGTGTGATCCACAAGCTCTGCCGCTGCCATCGCCGTGCCGCTGATCTTTGCAATCGTCTGCTCGATAGTGCGGGTAAGCCCGGCGCCGGGTCCGGGGCCTTCGCTAAAGCCGCCGCCCGACGAGATGTAGTTGTCTTTATCCCAGATCGGCGCTGGCCAGTTCTCGGTTAGAGCGGGCTGCAAGCGAATCGGCGCGGGATCGATTAGGTCTTCGTCCTCTAGTGAGAAAGATGCGCGAACGGAGACGCCGAGCGAGTACACAAAGACGCGCTGGTCTGCGTCCTCTAGCTCTTGGCGTGCGTCACCGATGCGCACGGACGCAACCCCATCAACCCCAAGTGCGAGAGCGTTAGACATGATGAGCTTGCGCAAGTCACCAAGGATGCGATACGCACCGGGATCGGTCGCGGCTTCGGCGAGCTGTGAAGGCGGGCCTTGCGTGCCCGATGTCGCGCCGCGCAGATTGCGGGTCGTGATCAGCAGTGTGAAATCGAGCGTGCTGCGATAGAAGCTGCCGGGATGCTGGTCTAGGTTCTCAACACGGTCGCCCTGAAACTGGATCACGCAGCCAGGCGTATTGCCCATCGCGCTTTCCAGAATCGCATCAGGGCCATCGTCGCGACTGTACGCGGTGACGACTTGTAGATATCCGCTCGTCTTCGCGCCTAGATTTGTACCGCCTGCGCCCCATGTCCAATCGGTGATGACCTTGTGCCATCGGCCATTGGTCTTGCCGGTCGGCGGCGAGGTCGGCGCG
>JAEUJZ010000061.1 GCA_016794505.1 Myxococcales bacterium | reverse complement strand
ATTGGGGGTTCGCATGTCCCGGCTAAAACGTGACGCGCGTCGGCGAGTTTATTACTGCCGCGTGTGCGATGTCCGCATTCCAATCATCCTCCGCACCGACCGGCGGACCTGTTCCGATGTCTGCCGCAAGTGGTCGCAGCGCCATCTCGGGCACAAGCGAGTCCATCGGCTACGGGGCACGGTCCCGCTGCCGCGCAAGGTCAGCCTGCGCAAGCCCAAGACCTTGGCGGAGGCCCTGCGCCTCTTGGCCGAGACGCGCGCCTACGCCGCCAAGCTCGAAGCCTCTGCCGAAGCCCTGGCGCTGGAGTTGACGCACCAACAGAACGCGCAGGCCGAGCTTCGCGCCGAGCTAATCCGCGAGCGCGAGCGCGCCGCACAGGGCGGCGATGCCGTGACCGCAGCCCAGGAGCGAGCGCAGGCCGCCGAACAGAAAGTCGCCGAGCTAGAAAAGCAGCTTGCCGAGGCAGAAAAAGAGGCCAAAGCAGAGCCCAAGAAACCGCACGAGTCCTCTCCATCCCAGCGCGAGACCCCGCACTCCGAGCGCGATCCTCGTCAGGAGGATGGTCCACCACGCGCCCCGCCCACGGAGGATCACGACCGACGCTGGACATCTCGGCGTGATGAAGTCCGGCGCGAATCCTATGGGCCACGCTTGCTGCTCGGTTCCGTTCTGGGCAACAGGCGACGGTGGCGTGATGGCGAATCCAGCACGCCGCAGATGGAGCGGGCATCGGCTCGATCGGACGCTACTGCAGCGGCTAGCGACGCTGTGATCAGGGATCTTCGACAGCAGGTCGCGTCGCTGACAAACGAACTTGAGAGGGCACGACGACTGCGCGGGGAGGAACGGCGCGAGCTACAGGACGAGATCGAGGGCAAGAAGACGGCACTGCGGACGCTGAATCAGGAACTTCAGAACAAAGAGACTGCGCAGGGAGAGTTGAACCGCAGGCTCTCGTCGCTGATGGATAGCCATGCCAAGGATCGGCAGACTCTCAACGCCAGAGTGTCCGAGTTGGATTCAGAGTGTGCGGAGCTTAGGAAACAGAATGAGCGCGCGAACAATGTGGCGGCAGATCGCGAGCGAGAACGCGATGGGCTGAATCGCCAGCTATCGACGCTGCGCGAAGATCACAAGTCGCTTGCCGAGAAGCACACCGGGCTAACAAGAGAGGCCGCGCACTGGCAGTCAAAGGCAGAGCTTGCTGCAAGTGCCGAGCGCGAAACGCAGAAGAAGTTGGCGGATGAACAAGCCACCATCGTTCGCTTGCGGCAGTCACTGACCGAGTCTGAGCAGCAGGTCGGGACGCTGGTGAACGAGAAAAGGGAGCGAGAGGCCAAGCACCAAGAGCTGCGGAAGGTGAGTGAAGAGCTGGCCAAGGAGATCCTGGCATCCTTCGACAAGAAACAGCAGGCGGTCGAGCAGCGCATTGCAGCGCAAGAGAACGAGCGGGCAGAGCTTCAGCGCAGCGTCAGGGATCTGGAAACGCAGATTGCGACCTTGAAGGCAGAGATCTCGACGCTGAAGACGCAGCTCGCGGCGGAGGCGAAGACGGTCGACGAGCAGCGCAAACAGCTTGCGGGGGTTGCGAAGGAACGACAGGAATGGGCGGCAGAGAAAAAGGAACGAGAGGCCAAACAACAAGAACTTCGGAGGAAGAGTGAAGAACTCGCCAAGGGGTTCCTGAATGCCATCGAGAAGCTACAAAGGGAGGCTCAGCAGCGCATTCAGGAACTGGAGAACGAGCGGGCAGAGCTTCAGCGCGTCGTCGCAGAGCTGCGAGCAAAGGCAGAGACCCAGCAGGCGGAGATCTCCGCGCTACAGACACAGCTTGCTGCGCATGGACAGACTGTCGATGGGTACAAAAAGGAACTTGCCGCGATCGCAGAGGAGCGCAAACAGTGGGCCGCGGAGAAGGCAGAGCTGGAGCGCAGCCGCGACGAGCACAAGGGGCATGTTGCGGATGCACGCCGACTCGCACAAATGCGCGAGCGTGACCATGCTCAGGCGCTGAGCAGCACGCAGGAGCGCGTCAGCCAGGAAGCGAAGGAGATGGTGGGTTCCGCCGAGCGCACGCTGGAGCTTGAACGAGAGCGGAGGCAGAGCGTCGAGGCGATGAACGAAGAACTGCGAGAGGCCATGCGCCGGATCGAACTTGCCGCGCTTGGCAGCGACGGCACACCGGCATGGACGGCGGCGCAGCAAGAGCAGGCGTTGCTGCGTGAGCTAAAGTCACTGCGCCAGCAGCGCGACGGTGTCAGCAACGAACGCGACCTGCTATCTCGACGCCTGCTGCGTCTGATGGAGCCTGGCCAGTACCTCGCCCACGCAACGACCGCCAACTACGACGCCGTCACCGACCCGCTGATTGCGCTGAAGCGCCGCGAGCTGCGCGTCGAGAACGACTGGGCCGCGATTCAGGAAGCCCGGAACATGCGCCGTCGCGCCCGCAAGCTCGATCCCGAGCAGACCGTCGATGAGCAAGCCTACGCCTCGGCCCTCGCCTCACGCTGGCGACTCATCGACCGCCCGCATGCGCGCCTGCCGACGCCACCCGTCTGGCACATCATCGGATTCCTGCTCGACGAAGCCAGCGAGAAGTATCTGCTGGCTATTGGGGAGGAGCGTATCGAAACAATCACGCTGAAATTGAAGCAGGAACAGCAGCAGAACGAGGGCGTAGTTGTTTGATAGAGGGCGGTTCGTTATCGGCATAATGGCTGTAGCGAGGCTATGTAGTGGCACGTCGTGACCCTGCCGGGAGGGTCTCAGGCTCTCTGCTCATCGGCCACAGGGACCACCAGCGAAGCGGTCCCACCTGAGCTGCGGCAGGGTTTCCGAGAGCCTACAGATGTGCTGCCGCGCACAGGCTTTCTGGCCGATCTTACGCCCCACCGATTAAGCCTTCTCGACGGGCCGGAAAAATCTCTTGACCCGTCCGTGTCCAGAACTTTTTCCGTTCAGACGAAAGAAGATTAATTCACAGTCGGTACGTTGGCTCAGTGTGTCGGAGAAGATCGTACGACAGCATGCGCTGTTCTGGTGCGGCGTAGCAGGCTTGGTGCAGCCGACATTACTACTGCAGTGGTACTGCCGGGTTGAGGAACTCTAGGCGGAAAATCAGGGACATCGAGGCTGGAGTGCACTGCTTCCGACGAGGAGCTATCGAGGAAAAACGAGCGGCAGCCGGCCGCTGGCTAGCTGGCGTTCTCATAGAGACAGCGTCGGTATGCCACGAGGGCTCCGCGTCGCATGGCCTATTGGAGGGGACGGCTCGCGGGTGCGCTACCATGCGAGGACAAGACCGTGTCTGCGTTTCGCTTCTATCTCGATCTGCGGTGTCCGTTCTGCTTTGTGCAGTCGCGCAGGCTGAGCCCCCGCAAGGCAGAGTTGCTGATCGTGCCCCAGACCGTCCGGCACGAACGCTCGCTGCCGCAGCCTGCACGGCCACCGGCGCAAGAAGAGCAACGCAACCTGGCGGACTACTTTGAGCGCATCGCGAGAGTTGAGGATCCCGCGGATCATGTGCGGCTGCGTGTGCCGCCGGCCTGGCCGAACACGGAGCCCGCCTCGCTTGCCATCGTAGCCGCTCTTCGACATAGCCCGGATTTGGCGTTCGGCTTCGCGCACAGGCTGATGGAGGCGCTCTGGCTCGACGGGCGCGATGTCTCTAGCAGCATGGTCATCAACTTGGTGGCCCGTGACGCTGGGATCAAAAAACTGGCGCCAACAACCGCCGACGAAGAGACCCTCCACACGCTGTGTGGGGCGCCAAACCGGAGGACATCTGGACAGTCGGTAGTCGCAGCAGCGCACTCCACTATCTAGGCGCGCGATGGCCAGCGGTACGCACCGATACGCCGGCGACACTGTTGGCAGTGCACGGCAGTACCGCCAACGACATCTGGGCCGTCGGCAACTTTGGCACTATGCTGCGCTGGGGCGGTACCCGCTGGCAGCCCGTGCCGAGCTTACTGCCGCTGTCCCTAAGCGACGTCTTCAGCTTCGGTCCCAACGGCACCTGGGTGGCCTGCGCCAAGGTGGCGCAGGGCAGCGACGGTATCATCCTCTGACGCGATTAAACCGCTCCCATTCCGAACGACATGGCCCGACAAACGGGCGACGGAAGGAGCGGTCATGCAAGGCACGCAGGGCACCTACAAGAATTCGCGCGGCGACATTACGAACGGGAACGCCCTGGGGCGGCGGGCGGTTGGTTACATCCGCGTCTCGACGGACATGCAGGCAGCAGATGGTCTGTCGCTGGATGCGCAGACGGCGGCGATTGAACAGTACTGCGCGATGACCGGACTGCGGCTGGTGCAAATTCACCGCGACGTTTTGTCGGGTGGGAAATCGGACAGGCCGGGACTTCAGGATGCGCTGCGGACCTTGCAGCGCGGGGCGGAGGTTCTCGTCGTGCTGAAGTTTGATCGCTTGTCCCGGTCCATCCGCCACTTCTGCGAGCTGTACGAGACGTACTTCAAATCAGGAGAGAAGGAGCTGGTCGCGATTCGGGAATCGATCCGGCTGGACTCGTCGCTGGGCCGCGCGCTCGTGAGCATTCTCTTGGTGTTCGCGCAGATGGAACGGGAGGCGACGGCGGAGCGAACGCGCGAAGCACTGCGCCACATGAAGACCTGCGGCTATCGCCACGGCAAGGCGCCGTATGGATTCATGAAGGTGCCACGGGGGGATGGCTCTCGCTTCAAGATCCTCGTCGAGAATCCTGATGAGCAAGCAGTCCTGCGGCGCATCAAAGCGTGGGTCGATGCCGGAGTCCCAATTCCCGAGATCGCCGCGCGCTTGAATGCGGAGGGTGTTCGTCCCCCACGCGCGAAGCGGTGGCGCAGCAGCTTCCTGTATCTGATTACGCAGAGGCAGGGCTGGCTGGCCCCGAAAGCCCACAACGAGCGTGCGCACAGCGACGAAGAGCTGAAGTCCCGCATGATGGAGCTACGCAACCACGGCCACACCTACGCGCAGATCGCATCCATCTTGAATGAGCAGGGTTGGCTGCCGGTGAAGGGCAAGCGGTTCACGGAGTCGAGTGTTGGGAAGCTGCTGCGCGCGACGGAGCCGACGAAGTACCTGACCCCCAAGCAGTACCTGGGCGGGCTTTTGCGCAACATGGAACAGGAACACCACCGCTCACATCCCGATGAGCCGTTTAAGAGGCCGGGATTCCCTCGCTTGGCTTTGCTGCTGCAAGAAGCGGGGTATCGGACGCCAAAGGGTTACGACCACTGGTGGCCGGCGCAGGTGCAGCAGGTGCTGGAGGGGAGATTCGAGACGTACTACGCGGGGACGAAGGAACTGTAGGGCGGGGAGTTAGTCGGCGAGGACTTCGGCAACCGAGCGGGCCGACAGCGCACGTTCGATCCAGCGCTCAAGCTGGTTGGTGTCGTCGCAGCGCATGATCTGGCCGCGCTGCTCCTCCGTCACACTCAGGCTGCGGGAGGCGAGGATACGCAGCAGTGCCTTGGCTTCGCCGCGGGCCTCGCCCTTGGCTTCACCGTCGGCGACTCCGGCGTTGTAGTTTTCGCGCTCTGATGGGGTTCGGGGTTTGAAGTTGGCCCACGGGTTCAGCATCTTGATCATCTCCTCTAACAGTAGGAGCCGCGCGTCGTCAACGATGCCACGAAGCAGGCCGTACAACCAGACGGCAGCATCAGGACCGGCGACGGCATCAGCCGCGCGCAGTGCGCGCACGGCATCGACTTCGCCGCCTTCATCGTTGACGTGCAGAACCGCCGACAGCATGGCCAGCGGCAGGTCGGCACTTGCTGCATCTTCGGAATCGAGGCGTCCGACATCGTCGGGGCCGACGACAAGCGGGCGGAAGGGGGCCTGCGGCTGACACGTCGCAATCGGCTGCTGCGCCCAGCGCGCCGTCGAGCGGTTGGTCGCGATGACGAGCAGGTAGGTCTTCAGTAGCCCGCGATGCTTGGCATGCAGCGCCGCCGTGTACAGCGGCCAGCTAAACCGCTTGTCGGGGTCGGGCTGGCGCTGGATCTCCAGCACCACCGCACCGACGGGATCCTGCCCCTGCTTCAGTACCATCGACCCGTCTGCTTCCCACTCTTCGACGGAGATCTGGTTGAAGCGGGCGGGATAGGGTTCTGCAACCGTCTCCGCAGGCATCGGCTGACCGCACAGGCCAAGCAGCTTGGGCAGCAGATCGGGGTGACGCAGACACAGCTCAATCGGCGCTTGATGTTCGATCGACACAGTCATGGCGGGGCGCGGGGAGATAGACCACGCGCGGCGGGTCGGCAAGGGCGGAAGGGCGCACGCCCGTCGAGAAAAATCGATCCTCGCGACTTTGCGGGGGATTTCGCTGTCGCGGAAAAGCGCTGCGATGTCGCGGGGGAAGCGGGTACAGTAACGGATAAAAGGGGGGCCGATGCCGAGCGTGGATCGATGCGAGGTCTGTAGCGTCCGGCTGCCTGCCGTGCAGCGCAAGGACACGCGCTACTGCGGCTCGACGTGTCGCGTGCGTGCGTCGCGGGCGCGTCGGGAGGGGCGACCGTCTACCGCCGAGCTACGCCGCCGCTGGGCGTGGTCGCGAACGCCAACCGACACGCGGTCCTGGGTGCTGCTGTGGTATCGCCGCCTGGCCCACAGTCCGTTGCGCGCCCTGGCCGCCAAGCATCGCGAGACACAGGCGCTGCACGCGCAGCTTGCCGACGCGCAGGCGACGCTCCGCCAGCAAGCCGCAGACCTGACTGCGCTGCGCCAGCAGCTTGCCGCGCAGACTGAACAGTCCGCCCAGGATGCCGCAGCCAGCGTCGAGCGGGACATCAAGCTACAGGCCGAGCTGACCACCACGCGCGAGTCCTCCGCCTCACAAAACAAACGCATCGCCGACTTGGACCGGCAGCTTAGCGACGCAGTTCGCCAGCGCGATCTTGCGCGCCACGATGCCCGCACGGTCCGGGCAGAGCGCGACATCGCGCAGGAACGGGTCTGCCGAACCGAGTCCGCGGTCGAGAAGATGGGCCGGCTACTGGCCATTAAGTCCCGCGAGGCCGACGACCAGCGTGCCGCGTACAACCACGCCCACCGTCGCATCGCCCGTCTGCGGCGCAAGCTTGTGCAGGTGCGCACGCTCTATTCGCAGCACGTCCAAGTCCTGCACGCCGTGCATCAGCGACTCAGCTCTGCTCGGCAAGCTGCGTCGCGACGACAGACGGAACAGGCGCAGTCGCTGAACATTGCCCAGGCTCGCATCGCAGAGCAAGAGAAGGAAATGAAGGCGCTGACCGACGATGCCGGTAGGTTGAGCCAAGAGGTAAGTGCCTATCAGGCCCAGGCCGAGCAGCACCGTGCCCTACTACAGCAGGCCGACGAGCGAGACGCTCACTACAAGGACCGACTTGCCCAGGCAAAGACCGTCTGCGAGACGCTCGCCAATGCGGTGACCGCCATCAAAGACTCCGCCAAGAATGCCCATCAAGCACTCGCCAGCTACAAGTTCAGCACGGAAGCCGAGTTGACCGCGCTGCGCGCATTCCGCGCCCGCCAGGAAGCCCCGCCGCCCGAGATCGCCGACCTCAAAAAACAGCTCATCGAGCTTGAGAGCCGCAGAGGCCACGCCGAATCCCAGCGCGACGAAGCCAAGCGCGTGCTTCAGATTCGCACCGACCTCTACAAGTACTACGACTGGTGCAACAGCCGCCGAGTCCTAGACCTGCAAAACCAAATCCGCGAGCTTGGCGGGGAGCCGAGAGAGACGGTGATTGAGGAGCCTCCGAAGCAGTAGGGGGAGACGGCCGGAGCAAACGAAGCAACGCAACAGTCGTGAAAGAAGGGGCACACTAGTCTATTGGGCAGGGGCCGCGGGCGAATCCTGGTCGGTGCAGGGGGCGGCGCCTGCTCTTGTGCGGCCGTAGGTAGACGAGTCTGGGTTGCCGAACGCGGGCGAGTGGCGAGGCTGGGTCAGCTCTTAGTCAAATGCCAGCCCTGTCCGAAGTCGCAGGGATACGTGCGAAGGTCGATGCCGCGCTCAGCTCGGAGGATTTCGGCCCGCCGCTCGGCATCTCGCTCTGTGACGTATGCAGCCTTGGGCCTGCCATCCGCCCCCAAGCAGTGGCCGCAGGTCGTGCTGGGAGTCTGGCGACTCCGCGGGGCGAGATGCCAGCGACGGCACCTGCCGCATGCGTAAGGTACGAGGTCTTGCCCATAAGCCACTCGGGCGTGCGCTGCGCCGTCGTGCGCTTCATACTCGGAGTCATACTCCGTCACTGGTTGTCGCGAGGTCTTGCCGATACAGGTCGTGCTTTTGCGAAAGCCCATGGTGGTTGCTCCTTTCGCACCTAGCGACCCAGCCGAAGCTGGACGAGGGGGTTAGTTGCCGGAGCACGCCAGTCATAGACACCGCCTCGCTCCTCGAAGCGCTGTGTGTCGAAGCGGATGTCTCCCCATGCGTCAGAGACTCCCACGCTTAGAATCGAGCGGCTGTATCGGTAGTGGCCGGCGGTGTTGTCGAAGAACCGACCGGCCGGATCGACCATGGCGTAGCTGCCGGTCATGTCCTCGTTGTCTTCCGGTACGATCGCGATGCCGGCATCGGCGACCTGCTGATGGCGAGCACAGTAGCGACGGAAGGTCAGCTCATCGATGAGTAGCGGCTCGACCTTGCCATCGTTCTGACCACCGACCGGCAGGACTTGCAGCACCTTCCATCGCTCGGGTCGGAGCGCCAGCAGTAGGTCCGCCATATCCTCGTCTGCGTTCTCGGCGGTGACGACCGTGTTGACCTTGAGCCGCACGTTGCGGGCGCGTAGCTCGCTGGCAATCGCCAGGTAGTGCTCCACGGCGAGGGCTCGTCCGGCTTGGCCAGCGACGCTGCGCCCCAGTCGCTCGTGCGTGCGCGGGTCGGCGCTGTCGATGCTGAGGACTACCCAATCCAGGTGCGCGGCGTGCGCATCGAGCCAGCCCGGCACAAGCAGCCGCGAGCCGTTTGTGACCAGCATGGTCGTCAGCCCGCGCTGCTTTGCCAGCCCGATCAGCTCGCCCAGCCACGGGCACAGCGTCGGTTCGCCCCCGGCGAAGGTGATCTTGTCGAAGCCTGCCGCCGCAAGCTGATCAACCACGGCAAGCGCCTGGTCACGCGGCAAATGTCCGCGCGGCAGAACGGTCTGCTTCACGTCCTGAAACGTCGCGAAGCAGAACCGGCAGCGCATGTTGCACGGCTCCCAGAGGTGGAAGTTTACGGATGGTGGGTAGGCGAGGGTGCTACGTGGTGCGGTGTCCATGTGTGCCTCCGATCCCCTTTCGGGGGTTCGGCAGGTCCACACAGGCAGGACGCCAAATCGGACATCGCCAGCCTAGTTTTTTTGAAATTTTTCTTTCAGCCGTCGGAGAGCCCGGTCGAAAGCCTTGGCTGCCCCGCTTTCGCCTAGTCCGGTGATCTCACCAATTTGTCGGAACTTCAAACCACGCAGGACGCGAGCCTGGATAAGCGTTTGATCCACTTCGTCGAGTTCGCAGAAGGCTTGCTGAGCACGCTGCTCTGTTTGCTCGGCGTAGTGCCAGATGTTCTGCTCCTCCGGGAAGTCACGCACAGGTACCAGCTCAATCGAGCAGGTTCGGCGTCCGTTGAGGTGGCGTGTCACGAAATTGCGCGCGGCATTCGTCACAGAGCGAAAGAAATACCGTCGCAGATCCTCACGATCCTCGGCCTTCGCCACACAGACCGAAACCAGCGTCTCGATGACGATAGCCCGAGCGTCGTGTTCGCTTACGCCGAATCGGGCGACGAGACGGCGGATGTGCAGCTCAACGGGGTCTCCATCCGTAGCTCGATCCGTGAGGCGATCGACGCAGTCTGCGAACGGAGGGCCAAAGGAGAGATCAATGAAGGGGCTATCGGATTCAGCGGGGGCCGCCGATGCGGGAACGACATCGGCCGGCGGCGCTGCGGCGGGAGCGCTTTCGGGCGGTGTTGTTGAAGGCGGAAGTAGCCCAGCGGCACCCGCGCCAGCGACTCCCAACGCTGTGGGTTCTAGCCCTTCCGTCGGCTCCTCGTCGGCTACCGGCGCTGCGGCTGGCTGAGGCTGCGGCGGGATGCTGGGCACCGCCTCTTTGATGAGAGGCTGCGCGTCGTCTCTAGACTTCTTTGGCTCGGCGAACTCCACGAACGCCAAGCGGATTTGTTCAAGGGATGAGTTCGCAGACGGTGCTTCCTCGATAGATGTGACCACGTTCTGCTGAGTCGCAGCCTCTGCGGTCTCTCGGGAGTAGCTGCGGATTGCCAGCACGGAAGCCAGGCTGATGGCCAGGCTGAACGCCGTCACCAAGCCGGCGGTATATGGCGAGCGCCGTGAACTACGAATCAGGGTCCGCCACAACAGGCCGGTAAGCCGGACGCTCATCACCGCAATGAACATTGTGGCCCAGACCATCGACGCGAGAATCGCAGCGGCGAGAAGCCCATCTGGGCTGTTCAGCCGCCCACGAATCTCCCAGCGCACCAAGAACATATCTACCAGCAGAAGCGCCACAGCGAGCAGCATCCAGGGCCGTTGCGCCAGTGAGGCAGGCAATCCCTTGGGCTTGGCCGGGACCAGCGCCTTGGGTTCGTCTTCATCTAGCACTTCTGGCTGTCGGTCACGTCGGGCTCGCCACGCTCTAACTGCATGGGCGACTTGCCAGCCGCCAGCTCCGAGCAAAAGCAACGTCGCCAGATAGAAGCCGGCGCTGAACGAGCCAGGATCAAGGCCGTGTGCAAGGTGCAGCGACTTAGCACCTGCGGCGAACGCCACCAGCGCGGTGGTTGCCAGTATCACCAACGCCAGCGGCACAAGGAATGTGATCGTGGCGAGTCCCAGCGCCAAGCCCACTGCGGCAAGCTGCGCTCGCGAGGTCTCCGAGGATGGAGCGGTAGCCATATGTGTCACCGTATGCTTGTTCTGCTCGGACGGGGAAGCCCAGAAATGCTTGGCTTAGGCACGGCTCAGCACATTGGCATCACAGTGTGCGACCGGAACAGAGTCCTCACGATCGGCGAGAAATGCGAATCCGAGTACCTCGGCAGCGAAATGCACGCGGTCGTTCTTCCTGACATAGAACCGGCCTCGATCGCCCCAGTCAGCGTCTGGATTATCAGCAACAAGCTTGCAGCCCCAACCACCATTCTTTAGTTCAAAACACTCAACGCGCTTAATGGTGTACTGCTTATCATCGATGTGCTGATTTACTGCAACAACGTAGATTCCTCCATTGGTAATTTTTGACTGAAAATCCGATAAGGGTAAAGAATTCCCGTCTTGAAGAGGCTCTAGAAAGGCATCCGGGAGCATTTGTATCGCAATTTGGTCACCGTCTTGCAGTGTATCAGCCATCGAGTCCCCAATTACTTTGGCAACGTATAACTCTCGTCCTTTAGAATCATGGTAAACAGAAATTCTGGCATCGAGTTCGTCGAGCCTGCCAGGACCCGCAGAAATACCGAAAGCTGCCTCTAGTGTTGATTCACCCCGGTGAGCACTGCCGATAAGTTGAATCGGCTTGATGCTCGATCGGAAATTCCTTCGCCTCCGCTCTTTGGAAAGCTCAAAATCAGACCGTTCATCCATCTGTTTGTGGACGTTCAGGTCTGTCACGGAGCTAGCCATTACGAATTCAAAAAACGATAAAAGTCGTGGCGGAATCGTCGCTAATGCACGAATCGCCTGTGTCGCACGCCATGGCTTATCCTTTTTTGTGCGGACCTTGATAAGGCTATTCAATGCATCGTTTTCAAAGTTCGGGACGTTCACGAACAATACATCCTTATCGGAAATCAGTGATTTAATGCGTTCGTTTGCCTTGTTGCTATCCTCTGGATCTTCCTCTTCAATCGCAACTGTGTCGCTATCATGAACGACACGGTAAGGGATGCAAAATGCATTCAAAACCCGCTGGAATGCCGGAATCGTCCATTTGCCACGGCAATTGACCATCACAACATTCCTCCGTTCCTGTAAATAACGGTGTCTGTCAATTAGACCCAATTGAATAAGTCTATCTGCACATGCTTCAATAGCAGCAATTTCAGTATCTCCTTCTACTAGGCAGATTCTCTTGGAAAAGAAGATTTCTTTTACAGATGGATCAAAGTCCAGAAGCATTCGTAGACGCTGACGCTCTTCCTTAAGGCGGCGTTGACGCTCTTCCTTGAGGCGCTGACGCTCATTATTTTCCAGCTGCTGTTCCTCTGGCTTGTCTTCGTCTTCGCCAAATAAATCTGTGGTGCGTTGAAGGTAGCTGAATTGACCTTGTTGGTTCTCACGTAGGACTACGATGCCGTCGTGCCGATCTGCCAAATCAAGAAATACAGGAGAATGTGTCGTACAAATAACCTGAGCATGTTTTTGTTGTGAGATCCGCAGCAATGTATCGCGCATCTTCCGGCACATCTCCGGGTGCAAATAAATTTCTGGTTCTTCAATTAGCAATACCAATCCGCGATGCGGCACATCACCCCCGGGCATATCCGAGTCCCTAGCCATCACATCAGCAAGCACTTGAAGTAAGCACAATAGTAATGCGCGTTGAGCCCCGTGCCCTTGATGTTCGGGATTGGTCGATAAACCAGAGCGCGTATCTTGGAGTTTGAATTCAGTGCCAGCGGCCAAGTGCGAGCATATCTCTTTTAATACATCTGGCTTGAAAATTAACTGAGCTTCAATATCTATTATCTGTTGCATCCTCGTTGAAATTTGGCTCTCAATAGATTTAACCATTGAGTTCTTTGAGTCACCGCGGAACAAGTTTTCTACTTCTGAAATAGCGCGACGAAGCCTTGCCATTACAAATTCGCGTTGAAACTTACGCTCAAATAGCTCTTGAACAATTTGACGAACTGCAGATGTTTTTTTCCGAGAGTCTGTTTCTTCGCTGGTATCTTTTAGCGCAGGCACGTAGATAATCCGAGGTAAAGCACTGGCCAGATTTGAAGAAAATCCCCCAGGGTTGCGCTTTAGCTCTTCTTCCGTGTACCAATCTTCATCTTTTGATTCGTCAGCAACATAATCGATCTTCCCAGTTTGTTGAGCCACGGGGAATCCGTGGTCACGGGCAACTTCTTTTAATCTATCCAGAATGCGGGAACTCTTTCGATATTTCCCGCCAGTCAGCTCTTCATATTTTACGATGACATCATTCCAACCGTCTATTTGCAAGAATTCTTCTCGACTTGGAGGCTCACTCGGCAGCCCTATATAATTATAAGTCACTCCTATCCCGTATCGCTCGGGTTTGGATCCTGCAACTTTCCACCGCTTTGCTATTCGGTATTTCCCATTGTGTATATGTCTTGAAACGGCCCTTAGACTCTTCTCGCGCTCGGTTAAGTCATCGAACTCCATATTAATCTCGATAGGATATGTTTCTGGCTT
This sequence comes from Myxococcales bacterium, assembly GCA_016794505.1. Lineage (GTDB taxonomy): Bacteria > Myxococcota_A > Polyangia > Palsa-1104 > JAEUJZ01 > JAEUJZ01. Next base: position 7,776 of record JAEUJZ010000061.1, on the reverse strand, counting down.
ATGCTGCGGAAATACATCAAACTCCGGTTTCGCATCATGCTCCAAGCCGAGCATCAAGGCTTCCAATATTGAAGATTTTCCGATATTGTTTGGGCCGACAATAGATAGAAAATCCGCAGAACCCCAGCGTTTGGGATCTTCTTTGGGCATTGTAATCTCGATTAGAGGAATCCCTTTGTAATTCTGAATTTTGAAACCCGATAGGCGCATGGCTTTGGTCTCCTCAGATGCGGCAACATATTCGTATGGATGAGCTGGAGTCAACATGACCCGTCCTGCTTGCCGGTTCATGAAGCAGGAGACGGAATCGATTGGTTCTCACGGGGAGAGGTTCCTGGTCCACTGACGCCGATGGATGGTGCGAGTTCGCAGCCTGCCGCTGAGACACGCTCCTTTCTCGGCCCCCCCCTGCCGCCCGTCCACCCTGCGTCAGGTCAGCAACGCAAGGTAGCGATAGTTTGGCTAGCTTCCCCAGCGGAGGCCGATTACGGCGGTAAGCGCGTTGCCCAGAGCGGTCGCGGCCAACCACGGCCCGACCATGCGCGCAGAGTTGCCGGGCGGCGCAAGCTGGGTGATCAGCGACAGGCTCATGGGCGCGAGTAGCAGCTCGGCCACGGACAGGAGTACGCAGCAGCCGGTGAGGCATGCCGGGCTCACGAGACCCATATCGCCGCCGTGAAGACACGCCGTCATCATCAGCACGAAGGCGGCGGCAGTGAAGAAGTACCCCCAACTCATCTTTGCCAGTGCGGACGGCTCGCAGTTTCGGCGACGCAGCGCAGCGATAACAGCAAGCAGGGGCGGCATCAGGATCACCACGAGCAGTCCGTGCAACTACGCGAAGTGCCCAGGACCAAGCTCCAGGGAGCGGTGCAGCCACGTCAAAGGGGAGCGTGTGTGTCGCTCAGCGAAGAGAGCCAGCGACGTACCCGCTGGCTGAGCAGTGAGATAGAAAACGGCACCGCCAACGCACAGCAGCCAGATCGCGCGCATCCGACTACGTGCGGCCGATGGGGCGATGGCCATCGAGCTGATCGCTGGCCTGTAGGTGGTTGCCGACGCAAGCCAGTGCCAGCCCACCACCAGGCCGATGATGGCTGCGGCCATGCCGCAAGCAGCCCAGCGAAACATCGTTGGCCAGCCATGAACACGCGACCATTCGGAGCCGAGAGGCCCCGCTATCGCGCCGACGTTGACTGCAATGTGCTGAACCAGGCAGCTGCGCCCCGCCGCGTATCGCAGACGGCTTAGTGCTGTCCAGTAGTGACGCTGACACCTGGCTTGAAGAGTCCGTGCCCGATGAGCTGGAGCGACAGCGCCAGCCCGAGTAGCTCGCTTCGGTCGAGCGCAAGAATGCCGTAGCCGATGGCCGGGCAGATGGAGCCGACAAGGATCGCGCCTTAGCTACCGAGCCAGCGATCCGCCAGGAATCTAGCTGGGACGCATGCCAGATAGGACAGAGCGAGAAAGCAGCCGAGCAGCAGCAGCACCGAGTGCTCGGCTCAGCGTCGGTGAGCGCGGCCTGCGTGCGCGAGTTCCGGCAGCTAGGGCGTCGCGCAAGCCCCCAGTGTAAACACGCGGCGGATGGCGACCTGCGACAAGGCCAGACGAGCCTGACGCGCGCTTGCGAATTCCTTCCATGAAAGCGCCACTGACTCCAGCGACACCTCGACGACCGAGAACGGCCTGCTGGCGCGGCTGCGCAGCCACTCGACGGCGACATAAAGAGATTGTCCCTGTCGGCATATTCCCAGAAGTCGCCAACGCGGCCAGCGCCCGGTGCTGAATCTGCTGATGAGCTGATGCGCCTGTAGCTCACCGGGCTGGCTCAGGTCTACCCGCGCCAGGGCAACAGGCAGGCGCGCGGCGTGCAATGCCGTACGCGCTCGCAGCAACGGACGACGACGGCAGGAAGATTTGGTTGAGATGAGAACATGACGCGACATAGAGTGCTCCTGTTCGCGCCGGACCGATGGTTAACGGCCAGGTCTGGCGCGGGCTGTGGGTCGCCCAGTTCGTGCTGGGCGACCTTTTTTATGGTTGGGCTCGATTGCCCGCCCGCCTTTTACCGCAGCCACACTGTTTTTCCATAAAAAAATAGAGCCTATATCGGCGCTGTTCTATCAAACTAGTCTGACAATGGGGGCACATGCTACCGGGGCACGTGGTCCGTGGCAGAAAAAACCCCCTCCACTGGAAGTTCCCAGAGCGTCTGCGCAAGACACGAAAGAGCAGGGACCTAACCGCTGTCGCCTTATCGCTAGCGGCCGGCATCGGTCGCGGCAGCGTGGCTCTGATGGAATCGGGAGAACGTCTGCCACGCACGAGCACCGTCGAGCGACTGGCGGCAGTGCTGGAGGTTTCTCCTGCCTGGCTGGCTTTCGGGCTGGCGGATGGAGTCGTACCTGATCCGGGTATTGGGCAGCGATGGAAGGCCATTGCGGCGCGGACGAAGGACATCCGTGATACTCGCGGCCTCTCGCTCAGCGAGGTGGGGCGACGCGCGAATAGCTCTGCGGCGGCGGTGCGTGCTCTGGAAGCGGGCAGCGATCCGACATTGGATACGGTCGAAGCCCTGGCCATGGCACTGGCAGTGTCTCCCACGTGGCTGGCGTTTGGGATGGGGCTGAAGGAGATCCAGCGTCGGACAGCCAGACCTGCGCAGCAACAGGAGAACAGCGCAACATAACGTCCAGATTTGCGGCGTTTGGTCACCGACGCGGCGAGGTTTCAGCCTCAGCGACGTGGAGCCTGCCCTGAGTGGATGTTGATCTGCTCGTGCATCAACGGGGCAGGCGTGGTGTTCCGTCGCTGCCCGAAGCAAGGGGTAGCGCTTCAGCGACTGAGCGATGAGACAACAGAAAACGAAATAGTGTTCTCCGCGATGCCAGTCGCTACTGTACAAGTCAGCGACTGGCATTACCTTCGAGTAAGCTAACGGGCGTTCGAAGCCTCTCCTCGAACAGGCCTACGCCGCCGCTCTGGCCGTGCGCTGGCGACTCGTCGATCAGCCGCACCTCCGACTGGGCGCGATCCCAACTTGGCGGATTCTCGGCTGCCTTCTCGACGAAAGATTCGAGAGCGACCTACTGACTATCATCTGGAGCGTCTCGACGAGATACAGAGTCGGATTGGAGAGAGTGTCTCAGTAAGGTGGTGATGAAGCCTGTCTACCGTGCGTCGGCAACTCGCACCTCCGACTGGGCGTGTGATCAAGGAGCCATATGGGTCGACGTTGACCCGCAGCCAGAGGCCGGCTGACATTCACCTTTCCATCGAACAAGACGCGATTATACTCGGCTTGTGCCGAACCGACTTACTCGATATCGGGCCTTCAATGCGCGACTTGGTCTGACAAGTGCCGCGTCTGCTTTGGAGCAGAACCATTATGTCAAGCGTCCCGGTCAAGCGGCTGCTGACCAGATCGCTTCCCATATGGAGCTGAGCCCGACCTCGGTCATCGCACTCGTCGGCGGAATTGGATCCGGCAAGACCACCGCACTGCTCGTCGCAATGAAGCAACTCATCCAAGCAGAGGATACTCGGGCAGTTTACGTTGATGTCGGCCAGTTTCACGACCTACAGCGGATCGAGACTGGGGTGATCGTTGCGGCGGTAGGCTTGGCGCTTTGCAAATTAGTGGATAAGAGCGCACGCGACTCACTCAATAACGAGTTGCAGCGAGCGATCCAATCTTTCCGGCAATGGGCAGAGCCGCAGGAAGAATGGATCCCATATGACGAACTCGCGCTGCGACGGATGCAAAAAGAAGAAGAGGATTCTTTCGTTAGAGTGAAGGAGCCGGGCAAGCTAACACTCCCCAACAAGCTGAGTGACGAGCTGGAAAGTCAGCGCAAGAACTTCGCCATGATTCGTGAGGCGTACGCTAGTGCCTATCTAATTGGCTTCATAGATGGCCTTGATCGACTTGCCAGCATTGAGCAGTTCCAAGAAGCTATTGATGAAGATCTACGCTTCCTACAGGCAGAAGGATTGGGCCTAGTTGTCACGGCCCCGTTGCTGTCGCTCTTTGGAAAGTACCGGACTGCACTGTCGCGTTTCGAACACATCATTGTAGTGCATCCCGTCGATATTTCGGGCCCCAGAGGAGAGAATGAGTTTCTTTGCGAAGTGCTCAAGACACGAGATCCAGACGGTGTGCTCAGCTCAGAGGCGCGCGAAATTCTTGCACGCGACTCTGGGGGGGTGCTGCGCGATCTACTTGCCCTGGCAAAGGCAGCCGCCCGCAACGCTTATATGCTTGGACGGGACACAGTCACAGGGCCAGATGTCCTGGTAGCTAGCGACCAACTGGCTCGGACGCTTTTCCTCGGGCTGGGTGATGACGATCTCAAGGTGCTGCAACGGATCCGCAAGCAGGGGTCATTTGTTACAACGTCTGATCGGGATCTGGCGCTTTTGATGACTCGGCGGGTCCTTGAATATCCGCAAGCTGATAAGCCGCCGCGATTCGCGGTACATCCGACGATGCTACCGTTGCTACATCTCGCGGTGGACAGTCCATGAACCACGACCTGCCCACGATCGGCCCCGGTGAGTTCGTGACTCAGCTTGGGGAGAACGGCAAGGAGGATGCCTGGTTCATCCTCGTTTTGCCTGACTCAACCGACGAGCAATCTGCCGCCGTCCGGCTGGCCGAAGAGATCCACGATACACTGGGCTTGCCGACGGCCTTCGTCAATGGCACCCCAGGCCCGGAGGAACTCGTTATTCGACTACATCAGGCCGGTACGAAGGCTGCGCTCATTTACGGAGCCAAAGCCTATATCGATGCCGAATGGCGCCACCTGGATCTTCTGCGCAAGCAGCTTGAGGGTGGAGGCATTAAAGCCCTTTTGCTCACCGCGTCGGCTGCCGAGCAAATGCAACGCTTTGCGCCTCACCTATCAAGCTTCGTTGGCGCTGCCATTTGGCAGCTAAACGAGGAAGCTGATTATCTTGCCCCCGAAGAGGTTGCAGAGCGGCTGAGTGTTCTCCGCTCCACGTGGCAGAAAGACGACGACGCCATCCTTGAAATGGCAAAGGCGAAAACACTACCGCCAGATCCGGAGTTTGCACAGTGGCTCCTCCTCCTAGGTCGGGGAGACCTACTGTGAACGGAGCAAATCAAGACCCCAGTACAGCGCGACTATCGCGGAGCCTCGCACTGCAGGGACGCATCTGTGATCCGCTGCCACTGATTCAGAGCGATAACCCTAAACGACTCTTAAGGCAAATCCAAAACTATCTCGTCGATGCTTCGAATGAGCGAAAGCTCATTACTTCGCCAGGAGAGATCTTTCAACTAGTCAAACTCCTCCCTCCAAAAAAACGAGACGAGTTCCTGCTCGAGGGGGCTGACAAAAATGAATTACACGACCCCAATCGCCCGAAAATTGAACGAGAGGACGGCTGCTGGTTTCATTTTTTCATCATAGGAACCGCGGCGCCGGAGCGCTCGAAACTGCTTCTACTGGGCTATCACTTTGAAATGTATGTTCCCGACGAGAATCGGTTCTTCCGCTATGATCTCAACAGCCCTACCGGAGAGGCGAGGGAAAATGTCGACAAGGGAATGCGCTCACACCTACATCTCAATGCCGAAGATGTTCAGCTCCCGGCTCCAGCCATGACACCTTTTGAGCTGCTGGACTTTTTTGTTTATGGATTTCTGCCACGCAACCAAGACCGCCGACGCATTGGTGGACACCAAGGCTCATAAGGTACTTAGCCGACGCGATGTATGCTCTTTCTGCCGCTGTATCAGCGCTCCTCGAAGCTATCCTCTCTCTCTAAGGCTAACTTCGGACCTACATAAGGTCGACGGAGACCCAACCGCTGGCTCTCTGGTGAGGGTAGAACATCGATGACGAGTTCACCTTCGATAGGATTTGGGAGGTTCTCTGCGTCTATGTGCCATCGAGCGGTAAACCGCCCCGATGGCACCAGGGGGACCAGTACAAGTCCATCTTGCTCGCCTGCATAATTCTTTCGACGACGCTTGGCCATGCGTCGAATACGAATGTGGACCTCGCGGTCTTCCACCCAGATAGGGTCTTGGCGAACCACTGGGATTCGAGGGATTGAGAGGGGGGCTGGTGCCAGCGCCCGGATAAAACCTTCTGAATGCCACGGATCGTGAACACTTATTCGACGTTCTGCAACATGCAACCGTGGAATATGGGGAATGTCTGGAGCGTCGGCGTACTTCGGCGGCTTTTGAGCCTCGTAAACCTCTATCTCCGGCGGGAGAGTAAGCACTACTAGAATATCTTCTGCCTCCACTACATCCACGCCAACAGACAGCCCGAACACAGCACCTTTGTCGAAACGGGCCCGAGCATGGCTCTTGAGCCATACCGTTTTTAATTCAGCATCGTCCCGAGCAGCCACGACCGCTGCGTTATAGGACAGTGCCTTCGTGAGATCCTTCGGCGATCTATTTCGAAGCTCTTCAAGTTCCTCCTCTTGATACGGTTCAAACTCCGTGTCGATGTCTATTAAATCAAGTGCCGGAGCTGTCACGGTCAGAGCACCGTCGACTTCGATTCCTTTCTCATCGAGCCATTTGAGATCAATCGACGGTACTTTCTCCGACTCGGTGAGCTTGGCCCAGTCGGGAAAGAATTTGGCCAGCAGAATTTTGTCACCGACTAGATCAATGCAAATGTCTTCCCAAAAGAGGACCTCGACAGGATATTTGCCAATCTTTCGTCGCGCCTCATTCAGCAGTCGAACGCGCTTCTGAATCTCTACGTCTCGAGGTGCCGTCGTCGCTACGCAGAATTCAACCAGCTGGGGCTCGAAAGCCTCCGCTTCTGCGACCGCCGCCTCAATCGTTGGCCAGCTAATCAAGTCTGACAGTTTCTTACACTGAGCCCCAGCGTACTGTCCGTCGAGATGGCGAGCCCTACCGAAGATGTCTACTCCGTTTTGGGCCTGGCCATTGCGGCCGTTGCGCGTGACATTGGGCGTCTTCCAGCGCAATTTAAAAACCTCTGCCGTGATGTCCTCGAACTCATCCCAAGACTTCGGCCGAGGAAGATCCGTGGTCGCAGGCGATGGCATGATTCCCAAACTGCTAATTCGCTGTACGCTCGTCAAGTGCGCTTGAGCTACAGCAAATGTTCGCGATGTCATAGTCAATGGAGTTCGCCGTTTCAGAGGCCGCGAACTCGTGCGGACGTTTTTTGCGGATCGCTTGCGCTCTGCTTGGACACTTCCAACCCGTCGTGTTTCGTTACTCGCTCGCCAGCCTGTACGCACTCTCACCCTCAATTGCTCTAGTCTAGCCGTGCCTCGGTCGGCTGAATTAAGGCACCTCTCGTCGAGAAACAAAATCTCGTTGACACCATCCTCAACGCGATTGATTCGAGCGGCGGTCGCGGTCACGACTTGAGAAAGTCTCTGGCCAACATGCTGACCACCCAGATCTACGCAACCGGGCGTTTCGATCTTTATGATCGCAATGAGCTGATCCAGTTCGACGCCGAATGGCTGGCCGAAGGAGCCCGTCGTCCGACAGTCAGCGCGGCGCCGGCAACGCCACAGCCTGCACACCCGCCGACCGAAAAAGTCGATAAGGCGGCGCCGACCCCGAATACGGCTCCGGCCTCGAATTCGACAGCTGGCCAACTGTTGCCCCGCCCCCCCACTCCCTCCGGTGGTCGATCTTTCCTGCGGGCTGGGTGATGGCAGCGCCGAGCAGTGCCATCAGCGGTGTGCAGAGCCGTCTGCAGGTTGCTTGATGTAGACCGCTTGGGAAGGGAGGCGGTG
>JAEUJZ010000046.1 GCA_016794505.1 Myxococcales bacterium | reverse complement strand
TGGACATCCAAACCGACAGAGTGGATAGCGTTCTTCACCGACCGGCTCCTGTCGCCTGTAGCTCTGCGTTGGGTTGGCTCGACGGCGCGCAACGTAACCTACTCCGCTGCGACCGCGAGCCGGTCGGTCCATACTGACTAGACCAAAGGCCGCGTCGAGTGCTCGGCGAGCGCTAGCAAGCGGGCGTTCCCCGGCACTTCCTGCACAAACGCGGCGCGCAGCGCGGCATCAGGAATGTCCTCCATGCGAAAGTGCAGGATGGGAAGCGCCTGCTCGATGGCCTGCCGCGCGCTCTCGTTCAGCCCGGCCTGCTGTCGGGCTTCCGCCAGCGCGACGTACAGGTCGATGATTCCATACGGCTCGATTTCTAGTGCCTGCTGCTCGCGCAGCGTCGCCTCGCAGATCTGCAAGGCCAGGGAGTGCTTGCCCTGCGCAGCCAAGATCCTCGCGTAGAGCGCGACACAGTCGGGCTTGCAGGCCGGCAGGATGTTCAAGATTTCACAGGCTGTGCGGGCGGCGGACTCGGCTTTCTCTAGGTCGCCGCGGCGCAGCGCGATCTGCGCCAGTACCGAGTGGGCCCAGCCCAGCGCATGGGGGTTTCCGCTGCTCATGCTTTGCAGGGCGAGCGCCTCGGCCTCTGGTAACTCGTCAGGCGCCGGACTCCAGGCCAGCAAGCGAGCCATTTCGACCCGCCCGTACGACAGCGAGATATCGCTGTGTACTTGCTGAGCCAGCGCCAGCGCGGACGCCAAGGCCTTTCGCGCCGCGACACGCTGCCCCAAATGGAAGAGCGCTTGACCTTCGTTGACTCCCTGCTGGCTCTGAAGCTGCCGGTTGCCGGTCTGCGCGGCAGCGTGAATCGCCCGCTGGGCATACAGCAAGCGCCGGTAGGGCCGGTTCATGATCATCTGGTCGAAGTTGGTCTCGGCGAAGCAGAGGTACGACAGCACGTTGTCATCGTCCGCCAAGCCGGTGGTGATCTGACGCAGCCGCTGCAGAAGCAGAAGCGCCGGCTGCTTCTGCGCCGCCACGCACAACATCCCGGCGAGCATGGCCGCCGCCGTGACATAGGCGACACGCGCTTCTTTCTTGGGTTCAACTTCCAAAAACTGGGCCATCAGCGATGGAAGCATGGCGGGCTGTGTGAGCACCACAGCCGGAAAAAGCGCCTCGAAAAATCGGCACCAGGATCGGCTGCCCGCGGGAACCAGGCCCAACGATTCCAGGCCAATCGCGGCAACCTGCGCGAAGTTCTCGCGCCACATTCCGATGACGACCCGGATGCTCTGCAAGGCACTGCGGGTCGCTCCCTGCGGGCCGCAGGCCAGGCCTTGTTCGGCGGCAGCCAGCGCGGCCTCTCGGTCTCCCGCATCGAGGGCTTGCTCGGCTGCCTTGAAGTAGTAGCCGGTTGCTTGATCTAACTTTTGTCCAAGCTGGTAGTGCGCGGCCAGGATGATGGGCATGCGCTCGCCTGCCGCTTCCAGGAATGCCCCGGCGGCGGCGTGCCACGCGGCGGCCTCTTCGGCGTTGACCAGCCCATACGCAGCGTCGCGCACAAGCGCATGGCGAAAGCGGTACTCGGGCTCCGATGTGAAGCGGCGCTCGCTCTTGGCTTCGATGATCTCTTCCCGGATCAGCTCTGCCAGCGCATCACCAAACGCCTCGGACCCGTGTGTCGTCGCAAGCAGCTTGCGCACTCCGTTTTCAAAGAACGTCTCGCCAAACACGCTCGCCGCACGCATCGCGCGCCGCGTGCCGACATCGAGCCGACCAATACGCGCCTGGATCATCGCGGCCACGGTCCCTGGAACCTCGCCGGTTTTGCCCTCGGCCGCAGCGCGGATTAGCTCCTCCAAGAACAGCGGGTTCCCGGCGGATTGTTCGACGAGGCGCCCGATCAAACCGGGCGACGCATCGGACCCAAGGATCTGCCGCGCCAGCCGCTCACCGGCCTTTCTGGGCAGAGGATGTAGCGGCTGAGCCTGCACCATGCCCGCCCACAGGTTTGGGTACAGCTCTTGGACTTCCGGACGCGCCAGTGCCAGCGCCATAAATGGGCGCTCGGCGAGCCCGCGCAGCGCCGCGTGCGTAAGCTTCACAGTCAGCGCATCGGCCCAGTGCAGATCTTCCAGGATGAGCAAGACCGGATGCTGGCGTGCGGCGGCCCGCATCGCTTCGATCCAAGCCTGTTCGACCTGGTCGAGCATGATGCGCGGATCTTGCCGCGCTGCCCGCAGCTGCGGGCTCTCAGCGTCTGGAAAGGCAATGCCGCACAGCTCGCCGAGGAACTCGGTCACCCGCTGGACGTGCGCTGCGTCCAGATGGCGGGTCACCCAGTCTCGCAGGTGGGCTTGCTGCTGCGTCAGATCCTGATCATCGCGCATGCCGCAGTGCCCGCGCAGCGCCTCTCCCAAAAGCCCATAGGACGACTTGGCCTTCATCGGATCGCCGCGACCGATGAGGATCTGCACTGGCTCGGCGCGTGCGAGCAAGCGCCGCAGGAATTGGTGCCGCAGCCGCGACTTGCCAAGCCCTGGTGGCGCCAGCAGCAGCACGGCGCGAGCCACGGACTCGTCGCGGCACTCGTCAAACGTCGCCTCCAAGGTCGCCAGCTCACGCTCACGGCCCACGCACGGCGTCGGCTTGCCCAAGAGCAGCCGCGCCGCATCCTCATCGAGCCGCTCGCTGCCTAGGATGAAGCCCTGTCCGATGCTCGGCCGCAGTTCGAACCGCGTCTCAAGCAAGCCGGCTGACACCTCGTCGATCAGGATGTCGACGCTGCTCGACTCCGCGGCTGTGCCAGATCCCGGCGCGCCGCTGAGCAGCCGCCAGGCGCGATCGAGGACCTCTCCGGTCAAGAGTCCACCGCTGCGCGAGCCGCGCCCGGTCACCACGGCCACGCCCGCTTTGGGCCAGCGCTCCCGAACGGTCACCGCGCAGCGCGCGGCCAGCGCGGCTTGATCCCTGGCGCTCGGCAGCTGCGGCACCCGGACGACCAGCGCCCCACCAAGCAGCAGATCGGCCTGTGCGCCAAAGGACCGCAGCTCCGCGAGCAGCGCGCTGTGCCGCTCCAGCTCAGCGAGCGCCTCGGTTGAGGGCAGCGTCGGACCGGCAGCGTCAAGATCTCGCCGAGGGCGCACCAGCACCAAGCTCAGCAGCTGCTGCTCGCTCTCTACATCGGCCCGCTGGGGTATGTCGTTGGGCAGAGAGGCCAGCGTCGGCTGCAGAGGTAGATCCGGCACCTCGCCAATCGCCGCCAGTGCCGCCGCAACCTGTCGCGCATCGCCGATCCGCTTGGCCGCGCTCTTTTCCAGCATGCTGGCCACCAGCTCGCTGACCGACGCGGGAATCCCCGGACGCCGCTGCGCAATCGGGATCGGTTCCTCAAAAAGGATGCACACCAGCACCGCCGTCATGTGCTCGGCGACAAAAGGCGGACTGCCAGCCAAACACTCGTACAGGATGCAGCCCAAAGAAAAGAGGTCGGCCGCCGGAGTCAGGTTTCGCTCACCGCGAACCTGCTCGGGTGCCATGTACTCGGGTGTGCCGAGGACGACGCCCGTGCGGGTGATGGGTGTGGCAGCGGTCAGCCGCCGCGCAATGCCGAAGTCGAGGATCTTGACGCGGTGGATATCCCCCCCCGGCAGGAACAGGTTCGTGGGCTTGATGTCGCGGTGGATGATTCCGCGCTGATGCGCAAACGCGAGCGCGTCGGCGATGCGCTGGATAAGTGGAAGTGCCTCGCCAAGAGGCAAGGGGCCGCGCGCCAAGCGCTGTGCGAGGTCTTCGCCGTCGAGCCATTCCATCGCCAGGAAGCGCTGGCCTTGCAGCGTCTGACCGTGCGCGACGTGGGCGACGATCCCAGGGTGCCGCAGCTCAGATAAGAGCTGCGCCTCGCGGGCGAAGCGCTCGGCATCGCTCTTATGCAGATCGTCTGCCTGGCCATGCAAGAGCTTGAGGGCGACGGGCTGGCCGCTCAGCTTATCCCTGGCGCGGTAGACAGTGCCCATGCCCCCGGAGCCTGCGGTACGTTCGATCTCGAAGCGGTTGGCGAACCCATCTCCCGTGTGCAGCGTCATCGATTCCCCCGGATGGCCTGTGCCCTGACCGCGCACAGCCTTGCTGCCCGATCGTATCGGCAGGTGCTTCGAGAAGAAGAAGCATTCTTCGTCAGAGCCGGCGAGCGCCTTTCCTCGATACGATTCTTGAGCCGAGTTGTTGGGACTCTCCGTCGCTGCATGATGAAAGACAGCCCCTGCGAGATCTGCCTGGCGACGCAGCCGCTGGATCCACACACTGCGACGGCAGCGGCCATGCCGGCGTTGGCTGCGCTGGGACGACTTGGGAACACACGGCACGTTTCTTGGACAGCGCCGCTGGCTTATGAATGACGTCGCGCTGTTTCGAAACCGGATTGACGCAGGAAGACAGCTTGCGCGGAAGCTTGAAGGCTATCTTGCGCTGTCCCCGCAGGTGCTGGGGCTTGTGCGCGGCGGTGTCCCGGTGGCGGCGGCCACTGCGCACTGGCTTCACGTTCCGCTCGATGTGTGGGTGGTGCGCATTCAGCCGTTCCATCGGGCCTGTGGCGACGTGAATCGTGGTATCTGGCGACACCGTTTCGACGGGCTGTTTCATCAGGTCTTGTAGGCGCATCCCAGCCTCCATCGGTCGTTGGGTGCAAACAGGTGGGCAAACGCCATCGATGCGACAACAGTGCCAGCCTATATTTCGCCTATTGAGCACAATAGAGCGCAATTCGTGCGTCAAAGGGGTAATTTTCAGAAATCCGTGCGGCCGAAAATTTTTGAACACTGCGAAATTTACTCAGAAATAATTACGTCCCTAAGATGACTCTTAGATTAAAAATCAAAAAGACGCGGACCCGTTTGTATCGCGGTATCTATGCTGCAATCTGTGGCGACGCGCGCAACCGGCATGAGGCGATGCGCCGCTGCTGAGCGACGCCGGACGCAGCCGCGGTGTGGGGGCCGTGTCCGACATCCAGCAACGGGACGACAGCGGGACCCGCAGGCCCGCCTCGACGCGCCGCACCGTCGAGCCATGATGGCAAGCCGCTGCACACCAACTTCA
>JAEUJZ010000045.1 GCA_016794505.1 Myxococcales bacterium | reverse complement strand
TGAGCGAGCGTCCGAGGTACGCCGAGGCACTTCGGACTCTGCATGCTCGCAGATATGAATTGGCAGGTCCTCGAGTTTCAAGAATGGCGGCTGCCCCATGACCAGTGCGTACTCAATTGCATTCTGCAGCTCACGGACATTACCGGGCCAAGGATAGGTCATTAGCTTTTGGAACGCGCTCTTGTTAAATTCTGCCCTTGTTGCGCCTTTCTTCAAGAAATGCGTGATCAGATGCGGTATATCTTCTTTTCTGGCGGATAGGTCAGGTATATGAATCGAAATAACATTCAGGCGATAATAAAGATCTTCGCGGAATTTACCCTGACGAACCGCTTCTGCTAAGTCGACATTGCTGGCGGCTACGATTCTGACATCGATATCAATGTTCTCGCGTCCGCCAATGCGCCTGAATGTTCTCTCTTGCAATACGCGAAGCAAACTTGTCTGCAAATCCGACTTAAGATTATGCACCTCATCTAAAAAAATCGTGCCTCCTCCTGCAACCTCAAAAAGTCCTTTCCGTGTTTCTGTCGCACCAGTAAATGCCCCCTTTTGGTAACCAAAAAGCTCAGAGTTGATTAAATGTTCTGGCATCGCCCCGCAATCCACATCAATGAATTGGCCACGAGCACGGCCACTATGTATATGTATAGACTTGGCGACCATTTCCTTGCCTGTCCCGGTTCGGCCAGTTATGAGGACCGTCGCATTCGTGGGTGCAACCCGTTCAATTGTACGGAATATGCGTTGCATGGTCGGTGAGTGTCCAATAATCTGATTGAGTGAATATCTTTCATGAACTTGCGATTCCAGTTGAGATAGGCGACTTCGCACTTTCTTCGTTTCCAATGCGCGACCGATTCTCGCCAGCAGGTCGGCTAGATTGATTGGTTTTGCAATATAATCATCTGCTCCTTTGCGCATAAATTCGACTGCCACGTCGATCGAGGTAAACGCAGTCATCGCGACAAAGGCAATTTCTAAGTGTCTGGCAACCTGTATGTGATCTAGGATATATAAGCCACTATGATCTGGTAAGTTTACATCGCTAAGGATTAGATGGGGTTCCTCCTCTCCGATCAGCGAGATAGCCTGGCCGCAGTCCAGCGCACTTCGCACCCTATACCCCTGACCAAGGAGAAAATCTGTGAGGAGCTTGTTCTGCCGGCAGTCATCTTCGACAATAAGGATAGAAGGTTTATTATTCATGAGCGTGACTCGGTAGTTTAAACCAGAAACGAGCGCCGGTGGGGGTGCGTGGCGCATACCCAATCGAGCCACCCCAGCGGTTGAGAGTAAGTGAACAAAAATATAAGCCTATACCCAATTTTCCCCCCTTTCCGCGCTCTCCCGAGAATTTGTGAAACAGCGTCGGCACCATGTCAGGTGCGACGCCGGGACCATCATCATCAACGAACACGATGACGGAGTCTCGCTGCCCGGCCATGCCAATCGTGATAGCCGATCCATGTGGCGCGTATCTTAGCGCATTTTCGACCAGATTAATGAGTACTCGCATGAGGCGTGCTTGCTCCACGAGCACCAAGCAGGCCTCTGTCGGTGATTTCCAAGGTTCAATACGGAGCGACACTCCATGCTGCATGGCAGTAAGGTTCATTAACGTTATCACTTCGTTCAAGCAAAAGCGTAAATCTACTTTCTCCCGAAAGTCCACCTTGCCCATGGGAATACCCCGTGCCAAGGAAAAAAATTCCAATATATCCTTAATGAAGCTTTCCTGTTTCTGGGTCGCTTGCAGGCCATCCTCGATTATTCCTCTTATCTTGTCATTTCCTGAGAATTCTTGTTGCAATAACTGAAAACTGAGCCGCACAGTGGAGTGCAATGATATTAAATCGTGCAACATACAATGAAACAGAATTCCTTGCTGATCTAATTTCCGCTGTGACTCACTGTATCTTAAATTGACTTCCCGAGCTTGCTGTAAGATCTCAACTTGTCGCGCCAGGTTTGTCTGATTGCCATCGAATGCCAGAACACTGCGTCCGTCGACTTGATATGCAATGGAATGAAACTGAAGTTCTCGTCCGTCCGGCAGAGATTCTGTCCATACCCCAGATTCTAGGCCTGTATCGCTTGGATGTGACCAGAACTTGCGAGCATCTACCAGGAAATGCTCAAGATAGCTGAATCTCAGACAGAGCGCAGATTCGGTTAAGTTGTTTAACTGATCTTCGGAGAAAAGTTCTTTAAACCAAGCTGGCGGAGTACCCATTATGTGGATCTGCTCAGCGTGTGTAAGATCTAGCCAAGCGATGCCTTGCACTGAGGCGATGCCTGGAAGTAGTGTAGTGTTCATGGGCAGTTCTGTGATGTTAGATGGTTGAATAATTATTAGTTTCTGGAAGCTATCGTTCGACTTGCGCTTCGAGTTTGGAGATCACCACATGGTAGTCAAGTTGCGCCAACCCTCACATTGATTGAATGATCGACAGTTCTGACCTTCATGCTTATGACTGGAAACACTTGGCTACCTCCCTCTGCTCCAGGGTACGATGATGTATACGTCCTGGACTGATTTATGAAAATTGCTTCTTGCCATAGCGAAGTGCTGTCGTTCATCAGCAAAATATAGCATAGCACAGTTATTCATGAGTGCATCGATATCTTGACATCCTTTGTCTGTTCCTCCACGCCGACTGACTGTAAGCAGTGCCCCTACCTGAACAGCCGTTTGAAACCCTGCGGTACCTCACGGTGTCGCGGATTCTGCTCAATTCCATCCCTCTCAGTGCCACTTGGCGTCGTACATCACGCCGCTAGCCTGCAGAGCCCATACGCGGCTTGCACATCGCCAGGGCGAACGCCTACTATCGCGAACCGGATAGATGGCTTGATGGACGCGCAGGACTCGACGGTCACGGATCAGCGAAGTGGGGTGCGGGTCGGTGAGAATCCGCGGCTGTGGAGACTGCGTCCGCTGTATGTAGGGGCTGCCGGGATTGTCGAGAGTGTTCCGAAGCTGTGGGATGGGGTGTTGCCGCTGACGATCGGGCGGCACGCCCCGCCGCGGGCAGCGGGGCCTTGGTTGGTTGTGGAAGACGAGCGAGTCTCGCGGGAGCATGCGCGGCTGGAGCAAGTGGGCGATGCGGTTGTGCTTCACGACTGCGGTAGCAAGAACGGCACGCAGCTCAACGGGCAGAACCTGCCGGCCAAAGGATGCCTGCCGCTCTCGGATGGCGATGTCATTGGCGTGGGGCGGTCGATCCTGCTGGTGCGGCATGAAGTAGCGACGCATGCCGACGCCGAGATTGCGTCGATAGTCGGCGTTTCGGCGGCGGCGTGTCAGCTGCGACACTCCATCGCACAGGCGGCTCATTCGGGGCAGCCGGTGCTGCTACTCGGCGCAACAGGCACAGGCAAGGAAGTGGCGGCGCATGCTCTCCATCGCTTGAGCGGGCGGGCGGGCAAGCTGGTGCCCGTGAACTGTGCGGCCATTCCATCGACGCTTGCCGAGAGCCTGTTCTTCGGTGTGCAGCGCGGCGCGTTTACGGGCGCGCTCAGCAGCCCCGGCGTGTTCGGTGAAGCGGAAGGCGGCACGCTCTTTCTCGACGAAGTCGGCGAGCTGCCGATTGAACTACAAGCCAAGCTGCTGCGCGCGATCGAGCAGCGCGAATTCCTGCCACTGGGATCGACCAAGGCAGTGCGCTGCGATGTACGAATCGTCGCTGCGACCAACCGCGATCTAGCCCAGGAAATGCAGCGTGGCAGCTTTCGGGCCGACCTATTGGCACGTCTTGCAGCCGCTGTTATTGCACTGCCTCTCCTGCGCGAGCGCCGGGAAGACGTGCTGTTGCTCGCTCGTCATTTCGCGGGCGGCACGCTGTCGGTGTCGCCATCTCTCGCTGAAGCGATGGTCCTGTATCCATGGCCGTTCAATGTGCGCGAGCTGCGCAACATCGTGGCCCGTATGCAGGCAGAAGTTACTGACGCTGCGCTGTTGAGAATGCTCAAAGCCAGCCCGCAAGCCAACGCAGCCGACAACCGCCAAACGCCTGCTGCCGGTCCCGCCCAAGCCCGCCCAGCGCCGAACCGCGCTGAACTGTCGGCTCTGCTGGAGCAGTACGCGGGCAACTTGCTTCGCATCGAGCAGGAGCAAGGATATTCGCGTCGCCAGCTTCGACGCTGGGCTGACAAGTTCGGCCTCAACATCGATCGCTTTCGCGTCCCGAAATAGCACCGCGCATCGTCGCTCTGCACAGAACGGAATCTGCTACAATTCGTAAAGATACGACCATGCAGCAGGCGCCGCGCAGAGTTCGACGATGGACAGAGCGAGTAGTGCTCGCCGTGATGCTGGTCTGTCTCGGCGTTGGCCCTGTGATTGCCAAGACCTCTCCTGCCTACGACCAGCACATCACCGATGCGCAGCGCTTCTATGGCGAAAAGAACTACGACAAAGCCATCGAAGAGTTCGATGCTGCCTACAAGCTCGACCCAGAGCCGCTCCTTCTGGTCAGCATGGGCCGTTGCCACTACCTCGCTGGCCGGCCCAAGGCAGCGCTCGACCTATACCAACAAGCACTGAAAGCCAAGCTCACCCGCAGCGAGCGCGACGAAGTGATGTCGAGCATCGCGAAGGCGACGATCAAGTTGCAGGAGCAGCAGCGGCGCGAAGCGGAGGCACAGCGGGCGGCAGATCAAGCGCGGATCGCGCAGATGTTGGCCGATCAGAATAGGCGTGTCGGCACCGAGAAGAAGCCATTTTACAAGACGGGCTGGTTCTGGGGAACCGTCGCTGGCGTGGCTGTTACCGCGACCTTGGTCGGAGTGCTAGTTGCGCAACCTTGGCGGCAGCCAGAGTCTCCACCACCGATGCCAGGCGATGGCGCCGTGGTGCTGCGGTGATCCGCTCGGAGGGTGATGTATGACCTGGATCAAATGGGCGTCGAAGTGGGCTCTGTTCCTGACTCTGGTGGGGCTGTGCTTGACGTGTGGCTCGGATAAGCCGCCTCGCTTGGTCTACGTCCGCGTCTTGCTGTCGCAACTCCCGTCAGACACCAAGGCACTAAGCGTCGTAGTCACAATCGACGGAGTGCCGCAGCGCCAGAGCCCATACAAGCTGGAGCCGCCCGTATCTGATTTCTGGGTGGAACTGGATCCAGGCAGTGCCGGCTTGCTGAGCATTGCGCTGGAGGGCACGCAGGCTGCGGGCTGCCTCGCCTCGAACAGTCGCTGGGAGCGACAGATTGCTGGCGAGCCCTATCTGGAAGCCAACCTCGCGATGACGGTCCTGCCTGCGGCGTTGTGCAAGGTCACGCTGCGCGTCAACGGCGATGGCCGCGCGGTATCGAGTCCGACCGGGCTGGACTGTCGACAGGAGTGCTCCACAACATTTGCCATCGGCCAGCCCGTTGCGATTACGGCTACGCCAGACCGACCGACCGCGCAGTATGTTTGGTCGGGGGCGTGTCGAGGCGCTGCTGGATGTCAGTTCACCGTCGCTGGCCCCGAGACCATCAATGTTGATTTTACCCCACGAGTCTGCACGCAAGACGCCAGCAAGACCTTCAAGTGGTGCTGGGAAAATCCACTGATCCAGGGCAATGCTCTCTGGGATGTCTGGGTGGCGGCGGACGGTACGGTGTTCGCGGTCGGAGGTAGCGGCACGATCATCCGCTGGTCTGGAGGGCTATGGGGGCTGATGGATAGCGGCACCACTGCAGATCTGTACGGTGTGTGGGGTAGCAGCGCAGACGATGTCTGGGCGACGGGCGTGGGGGGCGTCATGCTGCACTACCAAGGCGGCCGTTGGGGGGCGGTGCGGAACGACACCGCCAAGACCCTACGTGGGCTCAGCGGAGCCGCCGCGAACGACATTTGGGGTGTGGGCGACGACGGCACAGTGGTTCATTGGGACGGGACACAGTGGGCGCTCATCAATGCCAGTGTCACGGACACACTGAATGCAGCCTGGGCGTCGACTGCTGGGGATGCGTGGGCTGTTGGCGATAATGGGACGGCGATCCGCTGGAACGGCACGTCTTGGGCACGTCAAACCACGGGAACCACAACGACTCTGAGTGGCGTATGGGCCAGCGGGCCAAATGACGCATGGGTCTCCGGTGACGGTGCTGTACTGCACTGGACCGGAAGTTCTTTTGTTTCCGGTGGCAACTTCAGCGGCCGAACCATGGGGCGAACCGTTGGAACAGGCGTGAATAACGTCTATGTAACCGGGCGCTATGGGGCGATCGATCGCTGGAACGGCTTGGCTTGGACAACCATCCCGGCCTCGGACACCGGCAATGTCGTTGCCATTGCTGCCAATGCTCCCAGCAACGTCTGGGCAGTGGGTACCAACGGCACAATCGTTCGATTTGACGGCTCTGGTTGGGTACGTGAGACAAAAGGGGTCGCTGGCGACTACGTGAACTTTCGCTCGGGTTGGGCAGCCAGCGCTACGGACGCCTGGGTAACCAGCGGTCGCGACTTCATGGTCGCCAGTGAGTTCATGTTTCACTGGGACGGCCTGCAGTGGCAATCGGTCAGCCTGCCTGACCCATCGAAGCGCGTATATGCGATGTGGGGCACTGGAGCCGACAATGTCTGGGGCGTAGGCGAAAACATTGTGCAGTGGACCGGATCACAGTGGGTGCAGCGCTCCAATCCGGTTACAAATCGGCTGGTCGCCATCGCTGGATCTGGCCCAAATGACATCTGGGCGTTGAGTGTTGCGGCTCAGGTAATTCGATGGAATGGCAGTGGTTGGTCGGTGATGCCGGGCACACCGGCTGGTCCTCTACGCGGCCTGGCTGTCGTAGACAACGAAGCCTGGATCACCAGCAGCGCGGGGACCGTGCATCACTGGACCGGAGCTGGCTGGACGGTAGAAAATGTCGGCGTTGCTGATGAACTGGCGAGCATCGTGGCGGCTGATCGCTCGAACATCGCCGTCGCATCCCAAGGCAACGCCGTCTACCGCTGGAACGGCTCGACTTGGACCAAGCAAACGGTCTCCGGTGCGAACTCGATTCGTGGACTGGCACTCGGCTCGTCGGTAGAGGTCTGGTGTGCGCACGATCAGGGCGTCTCGCGGTACGATGGAGTGACATGGAACCTGCTCGACGTTGGCACCCGTAACTTCCTGGCCGGCATCATGGGGGTGCCGTCGGACTACTGGGTGTATGGGCAGGGGGGCACCATCCTCCACTACCGACGATAAGACGAACCAGCCGGGCGCTCCGGCAGGAGATGCAGCGGATGCAGCGAGCCAATCGCCTTGCATGCGGCCTTGGGGTGCTGAGTTTGTGGGCTGTGCTGGGCGAACTCGGCTGCTCGCAGCCAGAGATGCAGATGGACGTGCCAGACCTGGGCGTTCCGTTTCCAAGCGGCACCATCCAGCTAAGTCTGCCGCCCGTGCAGCTTAATGCCGGGCAAGAACGCACCGTCTGCGTCACCCGAAAGTTTCCCCTCGATGTCGCGGCGGATATCGTCAAGGTGGAGATTCGGCAGACGCTAAGTCACCACGTCATCCTCTATCGCTACGGCAATAGTGCGATGCCCCCGCAGCTCAATGATGTGCCGCAAGATTGCACCGGTCTGAACATCCTGGGGGGCGGCGGCCTCAAGGCACCGCTGTTCATTGGTGAGTCCGCCGATCCTGCCCACAACCAGTTGCAGCTACCACCGGGCGTGGCCTACCACTTCGAGCCCAGCGACTACTACATGCTCGAAGTCCACATGCTCAACGCATCCATCAAACCAGCGACCGCTGTCGCCGATGCTTACTTGGTGCCGAAGGCCCCCGACGAGAGCGTGGTCTACGCCGACATGCTCTTCTACAACAACACGCAAGGCATCAACCTGAAGCACGACCAAAAGCAGTCCGGCCTGCCTCCCAATACCGCAACCACGATCCCGGCGATGTTCGTCGAGGTTCCGCCCGATATCAAGCTGTTCGGGCTGACCACTCACCAGCATCGGCTAGGCACCAGCGTGATCATCAGCCAGTCCGATAGCGCCACCAATCCCGGTACGTTCATCACGGAAAACAAAGACTGGGAACACCCGCCCCTGTACCGTCTACCCGACGACAAACCGATGACTTTCAGCCCTGGAACGGGTCTCCGTTGGGTGTGCAGCTACAACAACACAACCTCCAGCTACATCAAGTTTGGCGAGTCCGCGCTGTCGAACGAGATGTGCATCATCTGGGGCTACTACTACCCATCGCAGGGGTTCCAGGTCTTCTGGAACTGAACCGCTTTGCCGCAGGCAGCCCTGCTTTCAGGTATGCGCAACAGGAGGCTCCGAGCTGAGGTCCGCAGACAAAAGTCGGAAGCGGAAACCTAGCTGCGCAGCCCGCAGAACCTGGCTGGTGTGTCCAAAGAACTCGCGGCCAAGCGCTGTCGGCTCATGTTTGCAGACTACTTCCACAGTGATCGTGCGGCCACGAGCTTGGGGGTACTGTTCCATCAGCTCGCCACCCTCGATAAATCGCAGGTACGCATCCAGCTTGTCCTGCAACAGCCGAACATGGTTCAGCTCGTCGCTCCAGTCCAGATGATCCGAGACCGTGAGCACGACGATGTTTGACGACCGTTCAATGCTGACGAAGTCCACTTGGTCTACTTGCTCGATTGACATCGCTACCTCTGGGGCCGAACGATCCTCACCTCAGTCGGAGGCAGTTCTGTTCCACCCGTAAAGTCACCTTTCCCTCTGCCTACCACTACTGCTCCCTCTCGCTCAACCTCTGGAAATCCTTTTTTCTGGTTCTTGGTAAGAGGCGCTGTCGGCGATGACTTAGCCTCGGTCAACTGCACGGCGCCAGTCGTCCGATCTTTGCTGATGAAGTCAATTCGGGTCCGCGTACCGCTTGGGGTTCGAATCGTCATCTGGGGATAAATGTTTGTGCTGGTCTGCTCCAGATCGCGGGCCACCTGCGCCTCAAACGCCGCGCCCTGTGCGGCGTTCTCAGAGATCGTTATCCGTCGCGGCAGACCAGCAGCTACCGCATCCTGTGCGCCTCTTGCTGCATTGCCTTCCGCGGCCTCGGCTCCATCTCGACCAAACGCAGGCACCACATGCTCCGCGACATCCCCGCCCGCTGAAACGTCGGCAGAAGTTGGCCTCGGCCCTCGATAGCGAACATTGCCGCAGTTGCTCCCCAGTCCCTGCACTTCGTAGTTGGCGGGGTTCAGCCGCGCAGTAAAGCGATCCAGCAGGCCGGCGAAGCGCGGCGCAGCCGACTCGCCGACTTCGACAGTGCCAGCCTCTGCAAGTGCAGTGGCCTCTGCTGCCGCAAACTCAGCCCCTCGCCCCGCAACCGTCGCAGCCTCGCGCGCCGCGAGCAACGTGCTGCCGCGAACCAGCGCGGTCTCAGCCGCCGCAGGGCCAAGCAGCAGCACGGTCTGATCGAGCATCGTCTCAACCGCGCCGCAGGCTTCCTCCTCCGCAGGGCTGCATGGCAGCGGGCGAAGCTTGCGCATCTGTTCTTCGGCTTCGGCACGGCGACCAGGGCCGGACATGGCGAGCAGGCCGAGCACACCGCGGGCGGGTGCAGTCGCCACCCAGTTCAGCATCACTTTTTCCATCGGAGGCAGGGTCGGAGACTGCCGCCAGCGTTCCTGCTCATGCTGCGTTTGTCGCTCGCGCTCGACTTGCCATGCCAGCTGCGCCAGCTCGGCATCGCGCAGCTTGTTGGGATCCTCCCAACCGACAATGAAACCCGGAACCGGCGGCACTTGACCGCGCCGAGCATCGGCAAGTGCAGCCTTCAGCGGGCTATGCGGCGCAGCTCGTCGTGGATGCGCAGCGTGCGAGCGCGGCAGCGCATTGGCGCGGGTGGCGGTCGGCGCGGAGCTTGGCGTGCTGCCGGTGCTGGCGCTGGCCGGCGCGGGGGCAACTGGCGCAGACGGGAACGGGTGCGGTGCATCATCGAGGAGCTGATCCAGCCAGGGCGACTGCGGCGGCGCTTGTGCGCCTAAGACTGGCGTAAAGATTCCCGGTGTCGGAAGCACGCGGCGTGCGGTAACGGCTTCGTCTTCGTGCCAGACCGCAGCGGCGCTGCGCCACTTCGCCCACGCGGCAGCCGTCGCATCAAAGCGCGCCTGCCACCACCTTTGCGCGGCCGCATGCCCGTCGCCGTGCATGCGTCGCACGCCTTCGTCGTAGTCCAGGCCAAACTGCCCGCCGATCATCCAGCCGGGCTCTACGCTGCCGCCGCCTGCGCCGACGAACAGTCCGCCCTGGCCCAAGTCGAAGGTGAACCGCGCGCCCGCAGCGAAGCGAAATCCCGAGGCACAGAAGTTCAGATCGGCTTCCTCTTTAGGGCACTTGGGGATGCCCACGCCATGCCCCTGCACGAACAGCGTCAGGATGCTGAAGCGATAGGAAAGTTCGCCACCACCGGAGATCTCGACTCGGTTTTGTGCGACGGCCGCGGCGAGGGCCGCGGACGCGCTGATGGGATCGATGCGCTTGTGCAGCGCCAAGCCCAGCTCGAACTGCGACGCGGGCCGGTAGGGTAGATCCGTCGTGGTTGTCGGCAGCCCTCCGACGAACGGCCCCGCGACGATGGGCACACGCACGAACGCCGTCGTGGCGACGTTGCCAAGCAACCCTTCGAGTGGGATACGCACGCGACCAAACGGCGCCAGCGGTTCGTAGATCGGCGCGACACCCGAGTCCTTTTTGTACAGCGTGATCGGGATTGCGACGCCCAGCTCGGCCCACTCCATCAGCGTGATCGACGGCGTGAGCTGAACCCGCGCGGCGTATAGGTCGCGTTCGTGCGCTCGCTCCGGTCGGAACGCGACGAGCGCCGCAGCCCGCAGGCGGAGGCCAAAGCGATCGATCTGCGTGCAGGGCAGAAAGCCGAAGCAGCGCGTACCGACCGCCAGGTTGGGCATCCGCAGCACAGGCAGTGGGGCTGGCGATGGCTGTGGCGTCGACTGCGCTGCAGCAGATCGTGTCAGCAGCAACGCGACGAAGGCACAGAAGGAAAATGCACGCCAGAGATAGGGACATCGGCACGACATCTGGAACCCCAGGTGCTGCAAGAAGTTGAGAGCGATGCGGCAGGAAATCAGAGCGGGAGAAAGCCGGTGCAAGCTACCACGCTGATCCGACCGTAAATCTGGCGTTATCGGCGGTGCTGCGCCTGTGACCTCTGCATGAGGTTGGGGATAGAGCCGCATGAGGATCCCTCCATGCGCGCAAGTCGCGCGGCAGAGAGGATTCCTTGGCAACCTTCGTGCCAGAGGGCCAAAGCATCGTTGGCTCGACGGGAACTGAGGCTTCACGAAGAGCCATTCGCTAAGGAACAGCGGGCGGGATGCAGGCTTGTAGGCTATCGCTGGTGTGGCGCTCTACCGTCGCTGCCCATCGCGCCCACCGCTGCCCATCGCGCTGCGGCTTAGTCTTGAACCAAGACCTGCTTCTTCTTGGTCGCGCGCTTCTTGCGGTCACCCGGCTTCGACTTATCGTCGCTGGCTGCCGCGCTGGTAGCTGCGGGGGCTGGCTGTGGAGCCGCTGCTGGCGGAGCCCCAGGAGCAGTCGGGCTGGTGGCTGTGGGCGATGGGGAAGCCAGAGCTGCTGTCGGCGGTGTCGCAATAGCCGTTGGCGTGGTGGCAGGCAGTGGAGCCTTGGTACTGACGACTCGCCCGATGATGACGACACCCAGCGCCAAGATCGTCGCAGCGCCTGCGCCCAGCACCACTCGATTGCGGGTGCGCTTGCGGGCCGCGCGCGTGTCTTCGCCCGTGATCTGCTGACCGGCGCGCAGATCGCTGCGGTCGCGATCGGCCGTCGCCGCTTGGCTCAGCGCTCCACTGCCCGTCTGCCCATCAGCGGTCGGCAACTGCGAAGGCGAGTCGTCCGCAGGGGCTGCCGCAGGCAAGGCCAACAGCGAGTGCGTCGAGGCGCCAGGCTTCAGGCCCAAGAGCTTCGAGAGTTCATCGCGAAGCTCGGCCATCGTGGGACGATCGGTCGGCAGCTTGGCCAGCGTGCGCTCGAACAGCGCGCAGACCGGATCCGGCAGCGTGGCATTCAGCGACTTCAGCGGCCGTGGGTCTTCGTAGCGATGCACGAATTCCCAGTTCGCCTTCGACGGAAACGGCCAGTCGTTCGCCAGCACCTGATAAGCGATGACGCCCAGGGCGTACACGTCGACACGGTCATCCAGCGTCTTTGATGCGATCCATAACTCGGGGCTCATATACGGCGCGGTGCCGATCTGCACGCCGGTCTTGGTGTGAACCGCCTGCAAGTGATCTGGCAGTGGCGTATCGGGCCGCGTCATGAACTTCGCGATCCCGAAGTCCAGGATCTTCACACGCACCCCGTCGCGGGCTTCGGGGTCAGGGACCAGGATGATGTTGCTCGGCTTTAGATCCCGATGCACGACGTTGCTCTGATGCGCTGCTGCCATCACGCCAGCGATCTGGCGCAGAATCCACAAACCATCTGTGCCCATTGCAGGCTGGCCGGACTTCGCCGCCGCGCGCAGGTGATCCAGCAGCGTCTCGCCAGCCAGTAGCTCCATCACCATGTACGCTTCGCCGCCGTCGAGTCGCCCGGTCTCATAGACCTGCACCACGCCCGCGTGCTGTACCTGATTCGCGATCTTCGCTTCGTTCAGAAAGCGCGCGATCATCTCTGGGCTGTGCGCGTGCTCACCGGTCAAAAGCTTGATCGCTGCCTCGCGATTCAGCTCGCGATGCTTGGCGCGATACACCGCCCCCATGCCGCCCTGACCTAGCTTGCCGACGATGACGTAGTTTCCGACCACATCCCCGGTCTGAAGTTCACGAGCTTTGCTTGCGGGTGCATTGGATGAAGCCATCGGACAGCCCTACCCAGCGACGGACGAACAGCGCTGATTCTCTCACTGCTGAGGTCGCCTGACTAGCAGCATTTGCGCAGGCCCATCTACCAGCATGGCAGCCCTGCTTGTCCGGTGGGCAGAGATGGGCGCTGTGGGCAGCGACGAGGGATGACCTCTTCACCGATAGCCCAATCTCGCCCATACCTGCCCACCGCCTGCGCCGGGTCTACATCAGCCTGGTGTACACGACACGGTCGCATCGCTCATGTGGCTCGGGTTGGCTCGCGGGTTGCTGTAGGCCGTGTTTGTAGGCCATGGCCGCGTCTCACGCAGGCGAGGGCCACCGGTCTGCGCAGGAGACCGACACATGAACCCTGGCCCAAATCCCCGACGCACCGTCTGGACCACGCGCCGAGAAGCGCTCGGCATGACGCAAGAGGAGCTATCCATCGGCAGCCTCGTCGGCATCACTCGCCTCAAGGCGATCGAAGCAGGTCGCGGCGAGCCCACCCCCGCCGAGCATGCCAGCCTAGCGCGCGCGCTCGATCAAGCTCCGCCGCGTCGATGAGCAGGCAGCAGCGATCAGAGGTCGCCCGACCGTGGCTCGCGACCTCGCAGCAGTCGCTGAGCAATCTCCTCGACATCTGCCAGCGAGACCTCCCCTCCAAGCCCGCACTCACGCAGGTCGCCCAGGATGCGCGTCAGCGTCTCAAGCGGCGCCTGCCCGATCCGGCGGGCAAAGCTCAGGCGAAACGCCAGGATGAGCTGCCCGGTGTCTGGGGCTCCGCCTACTTCGACCCGCGCCGGTCTCTCGGAAGCAGAGACCAGGCAGGGGGCGATATCCAGCGCAAGCCCTGCCTCGGGCGCACGGGCGTCGGGAAAGCCAAGCCGCCGTAGCGCGGGTCTCCACTCCGTTGGCGCGGGTACGTCGCAAGACTCGACGACGGCGAGCAGCGACGGCGGAACCTGCAGTGCCGCAGCCAGAGCCACCTGCGAAAGCTCGCGACGACGTCGCTCGCGCTGAAGCCAGCGCCCACGGGTCTGCACTGGAGCCAGCGCCGCGACATGCGCTGCCGCCGCACTCGGACGCACCAGCCCCAGCTCCATCAGCGGAGCCATCCACGCGACGG
>JAEUJZ010000044.1 GCA_016794505.1 Myxococcales bacterium | reverse complement strand
ATTCTGTATCAACACATGCATCTAGCTTATGCGACCTTGACCTTCATCCCAAGCCGTGCTTTTCTATCCGTTGTCCGATCTAACGGATAGAATACAACATTCGCACAGCGACGGGAGCCTCCAAATGTTCTATAGGGGTTCCCTTTTGTCTCATCGGGAGCCTCCGTCGCTGGCGGTGTTGTTATCTGGCCCCAAAACTGCGTTCGGTGGGCCAAATCGTGCGTGGGAACATGCGATGGCTGCGCACAGGAATGCAAGCAGGAAGTCTGCATCTCCGGTGTGTGCTGGGGCTGCGCGGGTGACGCTGATGGAGCACATCGCGGAGGCGCGCGATATGGCTTTTCAGGGGCACGATACGGCTCGCGGATGTGGCGATACGGCTCGTGATTCGGAGCGATACCCCGAGGTTCAAAGACTCGGTAAGCTCAGAGAATGCGAATGTGCCGGCAGTGCGCGGGGCTGATGCCAGCGGACGTGCGGGACGATGCCTTGTACTGCTCCGCTAGCTGCAAGCTGAAGGCGCAGCGGCGTAGGAAAAAGGAGCGAGCGCAGCGCGATCTCGACGAGCCGCGCCCGTTCGAGCCGGTGGTGCCGTTTCGTAACCCGGAGCAGCTTTCCTTCTTCTTCATGCACACGGAGCCTGCTGCGGCGCAGTCCGCTCCAGAGGCCACGAAATCGGAATTGCCAGTTGCGCCCGCGGAAACAGCACCTCCGCCTCAGGAAGTCGTGACGACGCCGAGCAAGAAGGCACCGGCTCGTGGCTGGCTCGATGGACTCCGAGACGCGCTGAAGGGCAAGCCGAGTGACAGCAAGCCCCGTCAGCGGCCCAGGGTCAGAGCCACCGACATCGTCTGAGCTTCCTTGGCTGCGGGGCCGAAGGCGAGCCAGGCGGGTGAAACACCCAAGGCAATCGCAAGACGCTCGACGGTGTCGATCCCTGGCGAAGCGTTCCCGGTCTCAATGTGCTGGATGGCACCTACCGCCACCCCAGAACACACAGCGAGAGCCGCCCTCGACATGCCCTGCGTCTGCCGCAGCTCGCGTAGTCGCTCCGCCAGGTTGCGGACGGAGTTAGCGTCACGGGCGGCCGGTGATTCTTCCAGCCCATAAGCGAGCCAGGCAGGCGATACAGACAGCAAGGCCGCCAGACGTTCGACCGTAATCAGTCGGGGAACTCGGCCACCTTCCTCTAGGTATCCAGCGACGATGTTGGAGAGGCCCGCCTGATCCGAAAGCGTACGTTTGGAGAACCCGCATGCCTTGCGAGCCTTCTTGAGTCGAGTCGAGAACTGCGTGTAGAGGGGATTCTTGCGACCGCGTACCACGGCACCGCGTAGCACGCTGCTTGCGCCCGTCGCAAAGTCACTGATTTTACATACGAAAGCGAAATATTTTTAGTTGACGACCTGAACAACAATGGGTACTTGGTAGCTCGTTGGGTTCTTGAACTCTCGCGTTCCAGTCGCGCTGCCATGTGGACAGCCCCCAACCGCATCGAGCCGCTTCGTCCCAGGAAAGGGACTGCCAAAATCGGAGCCGACGGGAAAGCGGCCCGTCGGCCCCGTAGCGCGTCGTCGTGATTCCAGCACGATGACGCACCGGAGCCATCATGCCAGAAGTGCGTCGTTCGTCATCTGCAAAGCCCCGACACCCCAAACGAAAGCCCCGACCGAGGCAGCTACGCCATCATGGCTTCACGCCGACGCTCGCGATCGAGCCATCGCCGACCATCCCCGGCTCGACGACAACCGAGAACGAGATGCTGTTCTGGGTTGGCTGCTTCTATCGCCTGCATCAGCGACGCAAGCGCCTGATCCCGGTCCACATCAAGACGCTCGACTGCCCGGTGGCGCAGGCCGATGGATCGCTGGTCACCTGCGGCGACGGTCGGCCCGTACTGATGCGCTGCGTGCGCGAAGTCGCGCTGCGCGAAGCTCACGGACACCTGGCCTGGGAGTTCATCGAGTACACCGTCGGTGTTCCCGGCGTGCGCTTCCGTCCCTGCACCTCGCTCAGCGATGCGCTCAAGCGCTTCGACGCTGCGCCTGAACCCGTGCGACCCGCCTAATCTCTCTTCGGCGGCAGCAGCTTCCGTTCCACGGGAATCACCTCCAAGGCGATCGTTTCTTTCTTGGACGGTAGGAGTTTCCCGTCGCCATCTCCCAGCCTCTTTCCCAGCCCAATGCCAGCCACTGCGCCAACTACAGCGCTGGTCACGGTCATCGCCACCTTCTCGATGATCCCCGAGCGCGCGGGAAGCTGTTTGCTCTTCTTTCCCTCGGAAAGCTGCTTGCGCTTCTTCTTGCCCGGAAGGCGCTTGTCGTGTTTCTTGCCCGACAGCCGCTTGCGCTCGTCGTCACCCGGAGGAAGCTGCCTGCTCTGCAGCTGCTCGATGGTTTCGAGGTAGAGACGTTGCTGTTCCTTGGCCTCGCTCCGCAACGTCCTGACCGTCGCATCTGCCGTCTCGGCCCGCACCTGCACGATCTCAAGCTGCCGCTGTAGCTCGCGGTAACCTCCAAGCTGGCGCTGCGTTCCCTGTCCGGCCTGCTGCATAAGCTGGGCGCGTGCCTTCTTCCAGTCTCGACGCTCACCCGCGAGCTGCTTTCGCACGGAAGCTAGCTGTGACGCGATCTCTCGGCGCTGCTCGGATGCTTCGGCAAGCCGCATCTCGACGTGCTGACGCAGAGCCGACTCCGCCAGAATCGCCTCGTAGTTGCGATTGGCCTGCGCGCGTGCGTCCGACACCGCCGTCCGCAGCGAGGCCAGCTCGAAGTGCATCTTCCAGATGCGGTTCGATTCGTCGTCCAGTCGCTGATGAAGCGCGTTTTCGTCTTGCCGCAGCCTCGCGACCTGGGCGGCTGCCGCTCGCTCACGGGCGCTGGCCTCCTCCACCCGAGTCGTGAGCGCAGTCACCTGCTGCCGCAGCTCCGCTTCTCGCTGCGCGGCCCGCTCGCGCTCCGCAGTCAGCTCGGCCTGGTGTCTCTGCTGCTCGGCCTCCACCTGCGCGCGCGCTCTCTCCCGCTCCGCCTGCTGCACGCGATTCCGCTCCTGCTCAACCGCCGCCGCAATCGCAACCGCACCGGCCACCGCCGCCACTGCGCCGCCCGCAATCTTCGCCGCGCCATGCCCTACGCCGCCGGCCCGCTCGCCTAGCTTCTTCTCCAGCTCTGCAATGCGCCGCTTCGCCGCATCCAGCTCGGCCCGCATGCGCACCGCCAACAAGGGCAGCGCCCGCCGCGCAACGTAGCTGCCAGGCTGCGGCGGCAGACTCTTGCGCCGTCCGGCCCAGCGGTCACCACTCCGCGCCCGCCACGCCAGCGTGCGACAGCTTGCCGAGCAATAGATCCGGTCGATCCGCCCCCTACCTTCGATGGGATCTCCGCAGAGCACACACACAGAACAGCGTGGCATGAGCGCCGCCATGGCCGTTTCCCCCTGGTGCAACCGCTTGATTGTACCGTCGGTACGGGGGGAGCGATCGACAAGCTGTCAACAGGGTGGAACCGCAGCACAATCCGCGACCGTGCAGATCGCTTGGCCATGTAGAAGGCCGCGAGGTTGGATGCGGGGGGAAGGTGATGGCGGGGAAGAGGATCGGGATGAGGTTGAGATCAGGCCGCGATGACTTCGGCGTCGGATGCAGCAGTAGCCGCACGCGCGAGCCAACGATCCAAGACGCTAGGGTCCTTACAGCCCAGCACTTGCTGCCGAACCGTATCGCTCACAGAGCAGCCTCGGGCCGTCAGGACCGTCAAGATCGCTTGCGCCTTGCCCTCGGCGCGCAGCTCCGCCTTCTCGCGTTCCCATCGCTGTCGTAGTTCGGTCATGATCGTCTGCTCCTCGGGACTCGGTTCCTGCGCTTCATCCAACAAGTAACGTACATCGGCCAGCATATCAATCCATGGCTGACGCTGCGTCTCAGACAACTGCAAGGCATCCAGCTCGCGCAGCGCCTCTAGCTGCATCGTCGCCGGTCCGAGCAGCCGCAGGAGGATCGTGTCCGCCGTCTTCGGTAGTTCCGCCAGCACGACAACCCACGTCGCAAGCTCGGGCGCACAGCGATAGAACCCACTCGGCCAGTCCACAACCGACGCGCCCGCATACCCCTGCAGCACTTCCTCGGGCCGTCCCGGCGACAGCACCCACAGCGCCGGCTTCGCCAGCACCGCCCCCTTCGCCGCCTTCTTCAGCCCGTGGTGCAGGTTGAACTTCTTGCGCAGGTTGTCATCGACGCTATCAACCGAGGGAGTCGAAGAGAACGGCTCGATAAGAAATCGTCGCTCGACCTCCGCCATGCGACGAACCAGCCCCAGATGCGGTAGCGCGTCAGGCGGCGGCAGCTCTGCTCGTAGCTCGCAGTAGACGTCGATACGCTGCTCGTCCAGCGGCGCGACCGGCTTTTCCAACTCAACGGTGCTGATCGGGTCCAGCGCCTCGCGCAGTAGATGCTTGCAGAGAAGGTCGTGCAGCTTGGGCATGGGCGGGGAGATTTAGCAGTGGCGGCTGGGTCGTCAAGGAGACAGCGCCGACGAGCGTGTGCCTTGGCACAGCCAGGAATCCAGGACTTGTCGTTCAAAGGGGGCCAAGCGTGCCGTCGGTACTGATGACAACCCAGTCATCGAAGCGATAGGAAACCTTCCGCCCGTTCAGCTCATCCGTCCAAACGAGACGGACGTAGAACATTGGTTTCCTTGCAGGAACGACCAGTAGTCCGTCGACGAAGTCCAGCACAACGCGGCTCCCCGAACCTGCGCGATCGCCAGTGCGCATCGGAGCAGGGCGCCTGAAGGATGCATGGCCTAAGCGCTTGTCCCCGCGCATGAGCTCGACGCGGACCGGGTTTCCCGTGATGCTCTGGTGTACGATGATATCGATGCTCAGCTCATCCACGCGAAGCTGCGTGAGGGGAGCTTGAACGCATTGTTTGGGACGGTAGAAGCGTAGCGGTTTGAAGTCATTCTGCGCTAGGCGGTTTTCAAGCTGTTCGAGCCGTGCCTTCTCCCTTTCGATAGGCTCATCGGTCTCGCTGTTGAGTTGGCAGTGCGCAGGGCGATCTGGCATGTCGAAGGCTGCCAGCTCGGCCTCGTCTTGGCTGTGCATGCGGAGCTGCTCTGCTTTTGAGTCCGGCAGCTCGCCGATGATTCCATCCATGATGGAGACACAAGGGTGTGGAGCTTGCAGGTCAAGCACCGGCATCGCTTGGCGTTGAGTTTTTCCAACCGGCACAAAGCGCACAGCCGTCGAGAGCGAGTTCTTTACCCAGTTAAAAAAGAGTGTACGCACGGGCAGTGCTAGCTGCTTACCATTGCTGGATAGCGCCGGCAGGCCACGAGCCCATTCTTCCCGCGGGCGCTCGGCCCGACTTACGCTCGACAAACAGACTAGGAACAAGATAGGGCCCAACTTTCGCATCATGAGATGGCCCAGGGCATCGCCTGGCTGGAGCATTTGTGTCAATCAGAATGCTGCTCGCAAGCTGCGAGGAGTTTCGTCACAGCGCCCGCGCTCCACTTTTGGCCGCTGGATGGCAGACACCCCTCGTAGAGAAGCCGTCGGCCAATCTCACGCAGGCTATGTCCCTGGGCATAAAGTTGTCGCGCCCTCTTCGCCGCTTCCTCCGCCCCCTTCACCATCAACAACTCCGCCACCGTCGCCGCATGCCACCTATCTCCCCGCGGCGGATACAGCCCCTCCTTCAACAACCGCTCCCCAATCGCCCGCAACGACAGCCCTTCCGCTCGTAGTTCCTTCGCGCGCTGCACTGCCGCGTTCTTGTCGCGCTGTACCTTGCGCTTCTCGCGCTTCCTATACTCGCGGATTCTCTCAGGCATTACGCCCGCGCGCTTGAGGATGCGGAGGATCATGGTGCGGTTCCATTCGACGTTGCGTGGGGATGGGGTTCCGTCGGTGCGAAGGGTGGTCACGATGTCTTTTTGCGGGACTCCTTTTTGGTGCATGTCGAGGACGCGGGCGATGATGGCTTGCTCTTCGACGTGTGGCTCCAGTCGTGCGCGACCGCCGGCATCGCGAGTGGTTCCGAAGCGATAGCCGTAGGGAGCGCGTCCGAGGAATACGCCCTGTGCTTTCAGGTGGCGCATCGCCTCGCGCGTGCGTTCGCCGATGGCTTCGCGTTCCCACTGGGCGATGAGCGCCAATATATAGAGGACGAAGCGGCCCATGGCGTTGCGGGTATCGAGAGATTCGGTGACCGAGAGCAAGTAGTGTTGCTCGTTGAGGAAGTAGCCGTTGAGCAGCGTGCCCAGGTCGATGACGGATCGGGTGAGCCGATCCAGTTTCACGACGAGAAGCGCGTCGGCTTTGCCGGTCTCAAGCAGCTTGAGGGCGGCGGTCAGGCCGGGGCGGTCGAGTGACTTGGCGGAGGTCTCATCCTGCGCGAGATGTACGAGCTTGAAGCCGCTGGCCTTGCAGTAGCAGCGGATGCGCTCGCGCTGTGCGTCCAGGCTGACACCTTCCTGCGCTTGCATGTCGGTGCTGACTCGGACGTACCCGATGACCCGCAGTGTGCGGTCCTGATGGAAGGTATTTACTTGCGATGAAAATGTTGTGCGCTGGTTTACTGTTCCCTTCGGTTTCCCGCGCGAGTAGGTCGATGAGTCGGGGGTCATGGCCGGGGAGGGCCGGGGGGGCCGGGGGGGCCGGGGGGGGCCGAGGAGGGATTCGAGGAGGGATTCGAGGAGGGATTCGAGTCAGTATGGACCGACCGGCTCGCGGTCGCAGCGGAGTAGGTTACGTTGCGCGCCGTTGAGCAGAACCCAACGCAGAGCTACATGCGACAGGAGCCGGTCGGTGAAGAACGCTATCCACTCTGTCGGTTTGGATGTCCACAAGGAAACGATTGCCGTCGCGCTGTGCGACGAGGCGGGGCGCGTCACGTCGCTGGGAACGATTCCCAATCAGCCCGATGCGATCGCGCGGATGATGCGCAAGTTGTCGTCGCGGGCGACGCTTTCGGTCTGTTACGAGGCGGGCGCTTGCGGGTATGTGCTGTGTCGTCAGCTCGCCAAGCTGGGCATCCAGTGTATCGTCGTGGCTCCGACGCTGATTCCGGTCAAGGCGGGGGATCGCGTCAAGACGGATCGCCGCGATGCGGTGAAGCTTGCGCGCTATCTGCGAGCGGGGGAGCTGACGGCGGTGTGGGTGCCCGACGAGGCGCATGAAGCGCTGCGCGATCTGGTGCGTCTGCGCGAGGCGGCGAAGGCCGATCAGAAGCGCGCACGAAATCAGCTCGGCAAGTTTCTGCTGCGGCATGGCTGGCACGCTCCCGACGGTGTGAAGGCGTGGGGCGCGGCGCATCGACAGTGGTTGCAGAGCCTCTGGATGGAGCAGCCGGCGCAGCGTGTGGTGCTGCAAGAAGACCTGGCCGAGCTGGACCATCAGAACGAGCGCATCGCTCGTCTGGATGCGGCGCTGCACGCGCAGATCGAGACGCTGCCCCAGATGTGCAAGCAGCTAGTCGGCGCGCTGCAGTGCATGTACGGCGTGGCCGAGCTGTCTGCGCTGACCGTCGTCGCAGAGACGGGCGATCTGAGTCGCTTTCGCAAAGCGCCGCAGCTTTTCAGCTATGCGGGAATGGTGCCCAGCGAGCACTCGAGCGGCGGACCAGGCAACGAACGGCGAGGCGCCATCACCAAGGCCGGCAACTCGCATCTGCGTCGCATTGTCACCGAATCCGCGTGGCACTATCGTCATCCGCCGAAGGTCTCCGCCGAGCTGCGGCGTCGACGCGCGGGGTAGGACGCGGTGGTGATCGAGCTTGCGAACAAAGCGCATCGCCGACTGCACGACACGTATCGTCGGCTGGTGGCGCGAGGCAAACCAACGCCGCGCGCCGCGGTGGCGGTGGGTCGTGAGCTCCTTGGATTTATGTGGGCGATCGCGCAGCGAGTACAGACGCAAATGCAGGCACCAGCGCAAAACACGACCCCCCTTGTGCAGAGAGCCTGAATCGAGATCGCAGAAAAAGGAATTCGATTCAAAACCGGAGTCATGAAATAGGAATCGGAACCAAAACCGGAATCATGAAAAAGGAGGCAGGCACACAAGAGCGAGGCTTGGCGACGGAACCACGGACAATGCTCGACGCTCCTATGCGGCAGGCATGCCCTGACCCGCGACACGAGTCAGAGTCAGGTCTGGACGGATCAGAGACTATGCGGCAGCCTCGGCTGACCCGCGGATATCAGACTGAAATACCGTCGACACGCAACATGCCAAGCCTCGCCCTTGTGCGCCTGCCCGGAGGCTGCAAAGACCGCTAAACAGAAAAAATACAGAGCCAGCTTGGCGGTACCTTGACGGGTCGGTCCATATCAGCTTGCCAAGGTCAGGCAGGATGGTTCCAAGCACGCTGGCTTCCGTCTCATCCAGGTGGACATGCAAGGCCACGATGCGCAGCACATCGCGGAAAAGGTGATACGCCGTGCCGCTTCTTTCGGCGGCTTGGCCTCGCGCAACAAGGACGCCTTCGACGAGCGCAGCGCTGCGCAGCGCTGCGCAGCGCCTGCAAAGCGCTCTTTCGCCAATAGGCCGGCGAGCCGCTCGATCGACAAGTCGCCCTCGCTTGAAGACAGACTAAAGTCGGGCAGTCGGGCGACCGCTCCCTGCGGGGTATCAACCACCAGGACGTTGCTCGGCTTGATATCGCCGTGCAGGGTGCGGCGGTGGTGCAAATAGGAAAGTGCCTGCAGAAGCTGCAGGAGCAGATTGATCTTCAGAACACGGGGAGCGCTCGCCATTGCCGGCAGGATCGGTCGCGATCCATCCAGCAGTTCCATCGCAAAAAAAGGGGTGTCTTTGGGAATCAAACCCATGATCGACAACGCTGATGATGATGGGGTGACGCAGCGTCGCGAGAGTCCGAAATTCCTGAGTCAGCGCCTGCCTTCTGACATCGCACGGCGTGTGCATTCCGACGGGCAACGCACTGTGCGTGATGACGGTCTGGGCGCTTGATACCCATCTAGATTCACGGACACGCGAAGGCCTGGCAGCGGGGCTTAGGAAGACTCTCTTGAGCGCGACAATCTGCCCCGTCCGCCGATCGAGAGCGCGAAAGACCTGGCCCATTCCGCCTTGTCCGATCTTGGCCAGGATGACGTAGCACTGCCCCACAATGGGATGCTCCGCGACTGTATCCCCCGGCTCCGCGCTGGGCGCGGCTTTCCATGCCTCGCGGTTCGTTGCGCTGCGGTCCTTCGATTCGAGTAGTTCGCGGCCAAGCCGAGGATCAAGGCACAGCAGGTATCGCAGGTATCCAGATGCGTCTCGACATCCGCCAACATCGAGGGAGCGAGCGCCCCTTGGCACAACTGCACCAGAACAGAATCGGAAGGACAGGCCATCGCTGCAGCGCTCTTCAAAAAGACGGACGCGGATGCTGTCGCGGCTCCGCTTCGGCACGCTCCGCGAGCAGAGCCCGCAGTCTCAGACTCAGCCGGCTCATGATCAAAGCCATGATTTCCGGCAGGCTGGCCGCTTGCGAAGCCGGCCTGATAGAGGCCACGCAGCGCCTCTTTTCCAGACTCCTCTCGTCAGATAGACCCTGCGCGAGGGCGGGGCTGACCACCTGCTGATGCCAGCCGCAAAGGCGCATTCACGTTGATGGGAGCCGAATTTTTTCCAGGGCCGCCGCGCGCAGCTAGACCGCACAGTGATCGCAAGGAATTCGCAGACGTAGGAACGCGCAGATTCCGTTCTTGAGACCTGTAACACAGCGTGGTGCTTCGCCCGCGGATCGGCGAAAAATGGGGCATGAAGCTAATGCGCCCGCTGCTGCCCTGCCGTGCGCCGATCTGGGCTGACAGCGGCTATCTTCAGTCGATCTTGGGCAACTATCTGCCCAACCCGCCCCTTATGGTCCCGGCGCAGCAGACCGAGGTGCTGCTGCCCGACGGCGATCGCTTGGTCGCCAAGGTGTACGCGCCGCCGCCTGGGGCCCCAAAGCTGGCGAAAAAGACGGTGGTCTGTGCCTTTCATGGACTGGGCGGCCACAGCGACCGCCCGTACATGCAGCGCGTCGTCGACGTCGCGACGAGTCGTGGCTGCGAGGTGTGGACCGTCAACCATCGCGGCTGCGGCCCAGGACGCGGGCTGGCCAAAGGCATCTATCACAGCGGGGTCGCCGCCGATCTGAGCAGCGTCTTTGCCGAGATTCGTCGCCGCCAGCCGGACAGCCGCATCGTCGGGCTTGGCTTCTCGCTGAGCGCGAACGCGCTGCTTTTGTGCCTGGGCGACGGCCACGGCGGCCCGCATCACCACCCCGATGCCGCCATCGCAGTGAATCCGCCCATTCACCTTGCGCGCTGCGCCGAACGGATCTGCGCGCCGAACCACCGCTTGTTCAACCTGTACTTCGTCAGAGGCTGCGTGCGGTATGCGCGAGAGCGCGAGGCCGACGGGCTCAGCAGCCAAGGTCGCCACTCCATCCGCATGAGCATGTCGCTGCACGAATTCGATGAGGTCTTCACGGCCCCGCTCGCTGGCTTTGCCGATCGCCACGACTACTACGAAAAAGCGAGCTCGCTGCCGCACCTGGTTCGTATCGCTCGACCGACGGTGATCGTGCATGCCGAAGACGACCCATTCATCGACGCTGCGGACTTTCACCGCGCCTCTCTTGGGCCGGGCGTCCACCTGCACCTGGAAGCGCGCGGCGGACACTTGGGTTATGTCAGCCGCGATGTCCCAAATCGCCGCTGGCTTGACTACGCCCTGGGTCACTATCTCGACCAGCTCGTGTCCATGCTGTAGCGGTACGGCGCGCATCGTCGCTGTGCGCCGCATTCGGCGGAGCTCGCGGCACGAAATTTTTTCCGCGTACGCGGCGGGCTTGCTCGGCAAAAACGACCGACTATGATGCGCGCCATGTCTATCCCTTCGCTCTCTTCCTCGCTCGACTGCGCCGCACACATGCCGATGGGCGCAGCCGGCGAGGCCGCAGCAAAAGCCGGCCTGTCCCCGGTGGCACTGGGGCTGGTTGGGTCGGAAATCCTCAAGATCGCCGCCAGCGTCCGCGCGCTGCAGGCCCAAGGCCACAAGGTCTGCAACCTGACCGTCGGCGATTTCCTGCCGAAAGAGTTCCCCATTCCGCAGGAGCTAGAGCAGGCCATCGCGCGGGCCTACCAGAAGCGCGAGACGAACTATCCACCGTCGGATGGTATGCCGCAGACGCGCGAGGCGGTGGTCGAGTTCTATCGTCAAGCCCTGGGCCTGGCCTATCCCATCGAGAGCGTCGTCATCTGCGGGGGTGCGCGGCCAGCGATCTATGGCTGTTATCGCGCGGTCGTCGAGCGCGGGGATCGCGTCATCTATCCGACGCCTTCGTGGAACAACAACCACTACATCCATCTGTGCGAAGGCGTGCCGGTCGAGTGTCCGACGCGCCCGGAAGATGGCTTCATGCCGACGGCGGAAACCCTGGCGCAGCTCTTGGCCAAGGGAGCAGCCGGTGAAGGCGCCCGCTTGCTGTGCCTAAACAGCCCGCTCAACCCGACGGGCACGGTGATCAGCGAGCCGGATCTGACGCGCATCTGCGATCTGGTGCTGGCCGAGAACGCTCGACGGCAGACGCTGCCCGATCCGGCCCAGCGCAAGCCGCTTTACGTCATGTTCGACCAGGTCTATTTCATGCTGACCTTTGGCGGAACGCGACACTTCACACCGCCCGGCCTGCGACCCGCGATGGCGGCCTACACGCTGTTTGTCGACGGCATCAGCAAGTCGCTGTGCGCCACGGGGCTGCGCGTCGGCTGGGCGGTGGCACCGCCGTACGTCACCGCGCGCATCCGCGACATCATCGGTCACGTCGGTGCGTGGGCGCCGCGCCCGGAACAGCTCGCGGTGGCGGAAGTCCTGCGCGACGCCTCTAGCATGCAGACCTTTCACGCACAGATGACCGCGGCCGTGCGCGAGCGCATGGATCTTCTGCACGACGGGATTATGGGCATCGCGGCGCGCTATCCCGAGCTGCCGATTTCCGTCATCCCGCCACAAGGCGCGATCTATCTGTCGGTGCGTATGGCGCTGCATGGCCGCTCGCTGCCCGACGGAACCGTCCTCACCAAAAACGAACAGATCCGCAGCTATCTGTTGCAGGCAGCGGGCATGGCCGTCGTGCCGTTTCAGGCCTTTGGCCTGCAGCAAGAAAGCGGCTGGCTGCGCCTGTCCGTCGGAGCCGTCAGCGTCGAAGACGTGCGGGCGCTCTTGCCGCGCTTGGAAGCCGCTCTGCAGGCGCTGCGATAAGGAACAAGAAGCCGATGCACCAAGGAACCGAAAAGCCCGCGTCCTCAACCGGTCGGGGCATGACCCTGACGCAGAAAATCTTGGCCGCCCACGCGCTGGGCCTGCCGTCGCACAGCCAGAACGGCGCCGCGGCGCGACCGTATGTAAAGACCGGCGATGTACTGCGCATCGCCGTCGACTGGACCATCGCAAGCGAGCTGGCCTGGAATGGCATGGACAAGACCTACCAGGCGCTGGGTCGGCCGGCTCTGCCGCGCCCCGACCGCTTCTTTTTGGCCGTCGATCACACGGTCGATCCGACGACGCTTTTGCGCGATGCTCGCACGCAGCGGCTGGTGCAGTTGTCGCGCGACTTCGCCGAAAAAGGCCGCATTCGCCACTTCTACGACTCAAACCAGACCATCCTGCACACCAAGTTCTATCGCGACTTGGTGCTGCCCGGACAGGTCGTGATCGGCGCCGACTCGCACACGTCGTCCCACGGCGGAATGGGCGCCTTTGCCATCGGTCTAGGCGGTGCTGATGTCATGGCCGCGGCCGTCTTGGGCGAGTCGTGGATCGAGGTCCCTGAAGCGATCTCGGTCGAGTACACGGGGTCCTTGCCCTTTGCGATGTCGGGCAAAGAAGTGATCCTAAAGACGCTGGGAACCCTGCGTCGCAACACCGTGGCGCTAGAGCGCAGCGTCGAGTACCGCGGTCCAGCCGTCCGCAGCTTTTCGACCGACATGCGCTTTACCATCGCCAACATGACGGCCGAATTCGGCGGCCTAAACGGCATCTTCGAGCCCGATGGCATCGTCGCTGCCTGGCTGGACAGCCGCAGCGAGCAGACGCCGGCTGATCTAGCCGAAGCGCGCTACTTCCGCGCTGACGACGATGCGCCCTATGCCGCGCGCTATCCGATCGATCTCAGCCAGCTTGAGCCACTTTTGGCCAAGCCGTTTTCACCGGACAACGTCGTGCCGGTGACGGCTCACCTGGGCATGCCGGTGCATGGCGTGTTCATTGGCGCCTGCACCACGACCGAAGAAGAGCTGGTGCTGGGTGGCTTGCTCTTGGAAGCGGCGCTTGCGGCCGGCGAGACCCTGCGCAAGCCCGAGGCGCGGCGCTTGGTGGTGCCGGGGGATCTGTCGATCCAAGGTCGCCTGTATGCGGCGGGGCTGTGGCGCGCCTACGAGCGCTGCGGCTTTCGCATCGATCCGCCGGGCTGCTCGATGTGCCTGGGTGTGGCCAGCCAGCGAGCGGAAAAAGGCGAGACCTGGCTGTCATCACAGAACCGCAACTACCCAAACCGCATGGGCGAAGGCTCGCTGGCCTATCTGGCATCGGCTGCGACGGTGGCGGCCACGGCATTGGGCATGGAAGTGCGCGATCCGCGTCCGCTGCTCGGGCGCATCGAGCCGCAGCGCCTGGCCAAGATCCTGGGCCGCGAGGTCGGACGCATCCCCGAGGTCGCGTTCCAGCCCAGCGAGCCCACCGCAGAAGCCGGAAAAGCCTCGGGACCGGACGCAGCCCCCCTCGCCTCGCAGGCCAGCCCCGCTGCGGTCAGCACGAGCGCGGTCGCGAGCAGTCGCGAGCCCGTTTCCGGGCGCATCCAGGTCTTTGGCGATCACATCGACACCGACGCCATCATCCCCGGCCAGTTCTGCCACTTGACCGACTTGGCCGAGATCGGCAGCCACTGCTTTGAGTTCGTGCGCCCCGGCTTTCCCAGCCGCGTCGCCGCAGGACAGAACATCGTCGTCGCGGGCGAGGGCTGGGGCTCGGGTAGCTCGCGCGAGCACGCCGTCTGGGCCTTGGTCGGCTGTGGCGTGCGCGCTGTAATCGCCAAAAGCTATGCCTTTATTCACAAACGCAACCTGGTAAACGAAGCGCTGCCGTTTTTGCTGGTCACCGACCCCGCGTTCTATGCCGCCTGCCAGGAAGACGACGCACTCGCGATCGATCTTGCGAGCGGCCAGATCGTCCACGAAAAAAGCGGCGCCCGCTTCCAGGCCCAGCTTCCAAGCCCGCTGATCACGGCACTGACCGAGGCTGGTGGCCTGGTCCCAGCCGTCCGCCACCATGGCCGCGAAGTCTTTGCCACGCTGACCGCCCGCTAAGCCCGCCACGGCCATCGCTGCCGCGCCATAGCAATAAAATTAGATTGATAAATAGATTTATTCATCTATTTATCAATCTATCTTGCGGTTTAATTTATGGTGCTTACAGCGAGCGCAGATACCTGACCAAATCCGCCTGCTCGCCGGCCGAGGGGGGAGCCAGCTTGAAGAAGCGGACCTTGCGCTCGATGACATCGCCCAAAGTGGCGGCGCTGCCGTCGTGCAGGTACGGGGGCGTGTCGAACAGGCCGTTTAGGCTGGGGGTGTCAAACAGGCAGGCCTGGCGCGGGCTGCCGTCGTACGCTTGGCTGGGCTGGTCGGCGTGCGGCGTCGTGGCGCAGGTGCCCAGGTCGTGCAGGGTCAAGGGCCCGCGCAGGTCGAGGGCGGGATTGCCGCTGCCGCTGTCGGTGAAGCGCGGCCCACTGTGGCAGCGGGCGCAGCCCAGACGAGAAAACACCTCGCGCCCGCGCTCGGCGGCGGCCGAAAGCGCCCCGGTGTCGGGATCGCGCTCGGGACTCTGCGCAAAGGGAATGCCGCGATCGACATAGGCCGCCAAGGCTTCAAGCAGCGTGCGGTCCTGCGGCCGTCGCTGGTCGATGTCGGCGCCCTGCTCGGCTCGGGCCGTCTCGTCGTACTGCAGCAGGCTGTTGCGTCCGGCGGTGCGCAGAAGAAAGCCGGTGTCGCGCGTGCCGCCCGCGTTGCTGGGGGTGTCGCGCGGCCCTTGCGCAAAGCGCCAGGTGACGGCGTCTGAGCGCCCTTCCAAGTGACAGCTTGCGCAGGCCACCCAGAAGTTGCGGGTCATGGGGAACTCCGACGAGTTGGCCGAATAAAACAGGCGCTGACCCAAGCGTAGCTCGGCGGGCATCGAGTCGCGGCTCTGCAGGCGCGGGATCACCTCGCCCTCGCGACGCACCGCAGCACCGGGCTCGCCGGGGGCCGCGATCCGCAGCACGGCGATATCGGCCGAGGCGCGCTCGTCGACATAGGCGACTGTGCCATCGGGCGAGATGACGATCCCTTCGGGCAGATCGCCGGGCAGCGGGCGCACCAAGCCGACTTGAACCTTGCGCTCGGCATCCAGCACCAGGACATCCTCGCTGGACATCGACACCACCAGGGCCAAGCGGCCATCGGGCGTAAACGCCAAGGCGCGTGGTCCCGAGACGATGTCGGCGAACTCGCCGTCGAGGCCGGGCAAGCGGGAATCGGTGCTAAGCAGCGCGTGCGGCGTGCCATCGAGCCCCTGCACGGTCACGGCGGGAAACACCGTGCTTTCAAAGTCCAAGTCGGGCTGCGCCGTCGTCACGTTGAGCAGAAGATGCGCGGCCCAGAGCTCCTGCCGCACGGTGGCCATGGATGCGGCGGGCGGCGACGGGCGCACGGCGATGCTGTACAGGCCACGGGCTTCGCCATTGCGCACCAGCCGGCTGCCTTTTTGCGGCACCTGCGCGATCTCGCTGTGGCCAAGCGGGGCCAGGCTGGTGCTGTCCAAGCGATCGATGCCGGGGTCGAGCAGAAAGCGCGAGACAAAGAGCGTCCGTCCGGTTTCATCGAGCGCCAAGCCCCACGGACGATCGCGCGTCTTGGTTCGGATCGCGCCGGAAAGCGTCGGGGATCCGTCTTGAAGAAGCGGCAGCCGGACGACCTCGCCGCTTTGGTACACGCTGACGAAGAGCGCGCTGCCGTCGCCGTGGCGCAGCAGCGAGACCGGCTCGGCCCCGATACGCAGTGCGCTGCGCACCAGGCCGGCTTCGACATCGACGGTCAGAAGCTGCCCAGACCACTGACAGGCGACATAGGCGAGGCGGCCGTCGTCACTGAGATCGACGCTGCGTGGCCCGAGCGCGGGCTCATAGCGGCCATCGGGCTTCGGCTGCGGACGCGGCCCGAGTGCGATCTCGCGACGCAGGCGACCCAGGCGGGTATCGACGATCGACAGCGAGTCGAGATCGGGGTTGACCACAGCCAACAGCGCGCCATCGGCCGAGAGCGCAAGCGACTGCGACTGGCGCGGACGATAGGAGGTCTGCGGCGTCGACGGTGCGGCACAGCCAGCCAGCCAAAGCAGCCCGCCTAGCGAAAGCAGCCAGGCCAGCGAACGCCACGGGGACCGCTGCCGCGCCGGACGAAAAGCGCCCTCGGTTCGCCCGGCACGGTGCGGTGTATTCCGTCGCGGTCGACGTGGATTCCCGGCGCGCAGCTGAAACGATTTACCTGTCATGGCGTTCCTCCACAGCGGCCGGCGCTGCAGGCGATGCCTTCGGCGCAGTCGCTGGCTTGGGTGCAGCAGACCTGTGAACACTCGCGGCCGGCGAGGCTGCTGCGGACACAGACGGTACCCGTCGCGACGCTGGCCGGGGCAGTGGCCATGCCGGCGGGCAGGCCATAGCTGTACCCCGTGCTCGCCAAGGCGAGGCTGCCGCCGGGGTCGCGATAGTCAAACACGCCGACCTCGGAAAAGGTGTGCCGCCAGTACGAATAGGGGGCGGCTTCCTGGCAGCTACCCAGCACGCGCCGTGCGCACTCGTCGCTGTCCTTGGGGCCGACCCAGTTGTACGGCGCCAGCAAGGCCGGCGACGAGAGCTCATACGGCTCGCGCGGGCTGAGCACGCCGACGCTGCGATGCGGCGTCAGGTTGCGCCACTCGACGGTGGCGCCGCGCTCGACCAGGACGCAGCCGGCCGTAAACGCCTGGCCGGCGGTGATGCGGACGATCAGGCTGGCTGGCTCGCTGGAAGACTCTTGCACCGACGGAGGACTGGTGCGCGCCGAGCCGCAGCCGAGCCCGGCGACACACGCCGACAGCGCGCATAGAAACCGGGCGGGCGGGCGCAGCACGTCGCGTCGTGGCAGGCAGGGCACGGCAGGTCGCATGAACGGCAGGATCTGGGTCACGGCAACACCCGATACGCGAAGAGTTCAACACAGCCGGGCGTATCCACGTATAAACTCGTGGACTTCGGCGGCCGTGGGGTCGATTCGATGCGCAGGATCGACGGCACATCAGCGGCCAGGCAGAAGCGCCCGACGGAACGAAGCCGGCGCTGCGAAGCCGGCGAGGCGATGACTTCCGAGGTCACAAAGACCTCCCGCGGGGGGTTCGAGCGCCGCGCCAGGTCGCTGAGGACTTCGCCGAGATAGACGGCAGGCTGCGCCGTTCCCGCGCCGCAGCGCAAATCGACGTAGCGCGCCGCCCGTGCGCCATAGACCGGCACCGAGCAGTCGGGCAGGGCCGCGGCAAGCTGGGCTCCGGCTGCGGGGTTGCGACGAAAGGCCAAGACCGCCCGCGCATTCAGCAGCGCCGCTGCGACCGCGACTGTGAGTAGGGCGACGCGCAGGCCGCGACGGCGAGCGGCGGTGGTCAGGACCGGGGCCA
Source organism: Myxococcales bacterium (assembly GCA_016794505.1). Classification (GTDB taxonomy): domain Bacteria; phylum Myxococcota_A; class Polyangia; order Palsa-1104; family JAEUJZ01; genus JAEUJZ01. The sequence continues at coordinate 5,642 of JAEUJZ010000044.1, read as the reverse complement.
TGGCTGCAGCGACGAGCACCGGCACCGGCCCGAGATGACGCCCGTCGCCCGTAACGCGGACCGCAAGCAGCGCAAGGGCCAGATACGCAGTGGCCGACACTAGGAAAAATACGCCTGAAAAATACGTTCCTATTTCGATCGTTCGACGGTGACGAGCCAACCACAGCCCGCAGAGCGCCAGCCCGACCAGCAGCACGGGGCCCAGAGCAGCGGCCAGCGTACGCAGAAACAACTGGATAGAAGCCAGCCGCGCGTCTGCAGGGGTGCCCAGCACGCGTCCGCCGAAGTCGGCAAAGTGGCCTCGCGCGTGGCTCAGACACAGCGCGGCGAAGCGCTGCGGACCGACGGTGAGCACCAGCGGCGGCAGCCAGGCCAAGCCGACGAACAGCGACGTGGCCGCCGCGATCACAAGCGGTCGTTGCCAGGGACGCCGCAGCCAGCCGACATAGACAACCAGCGAGGCGAGCCCAAGCGCGAGCAGCGCCGCCGACTGCGGACGCACGCCGAGCGCGCAGCCCGAAAGCACTCCGGCCACGACGGCAAGACGGCGGGATCCCGTCGATAGAGCCCCGGCGACGGCAGACAGCGCTGCCAGGGTGAGCCCCAGACCGGCTCCGTCGCTGAGCGTGGCGACCCCCAGGCCCCAGACCAGGATGTTGGGCCCAGCCAGCAGGGCAAACCAAAGGGCGGCGGCGCGCCCGTGCAGCACAGCCAGCCACATCGAGACGGCGCCCAGGCCCAGGGGCAAAAGCAGCGCGCTGACCAGCGCCACCGACAGCGACGGCGAGACCGCAAAGACGGCGTGCAGCAGGCGCGAGCACAGGACCAACAGCGGAAAACCCGGCGGGTGCGGCTGAAAGCGCGACAGATCGAAGTCCGTGACCGCGAGCACGAAGCCCACGCCGTCATAGCCGTCGGCAAACAGCAGCGACCCGCGGGCCGAAACAAGCAGCAGCCCGACGTACAGCGCAGCGAGCGCGGCCCAGACCCGCAGGCCCAGCGCGCAGGCGGTGCGGATGTCGACGGGCTGGCTCACTGCTTGGCTGCGCCTAAAGTCGAGGTCGCGGGCAGCGGAGAAGCCAACATCGGAGCCAGCGTGATCGACGAGCCCAAGACCGCGGCCCGCTTGGCATCGTCGATTTCCACGACGCAGTCGCGATCGCGGTCGGCGGTCAGGGCGCCTTGGTCGCTGCCAAGCTCTCCGGTCAGGGCGCGCTCGGCCAGCATCAAGCCGCTCGACAGACCGGAAGGAGGCTTCACGCACTCGCCGGGATAGTCGACTTGGCCGTTGTCATTGGCGTCGTCCCAGCCGTTTAGGACGAGCTTGTTCAAGCGCGCCAAGCGCGCCTCAAGCGGGGCCCGCAGCGAGTCACCGCCGGGCCGCGACGCGACGAGGACATACATGCGCGAAAGCGCGGACTGCACGACGGCAAAGCGCTCGGGCGTCCAGGTAAACGCGTCATCGACGCCAAGGGTCGTGCGATAGGTGGCCAGGGCCGGCACGTGGAAGCGCTTTTCCAGCACGTCATAGGCCAAGATGGCCAGGTCGCGATACGTCGACTGCCCCGTCGCCAGGTAGGCATCCAAAAGGCCCACGACGGCGGCGGCCTGCGACTCGATGCGCGTTGGCTGGCTGTCGCCTTGGCCCTGCGCGAAGTCATAAAAGTTTGTGGCCAAGCCGCTGGCGTCGACCAGACGCGTGCGCAGCACATCGGCCTGAGCCTTGATGAGCTGCTGAATGCGGCTGGCCAAGGCGACCCCGCCGGGCACTCCACGCAGCGAGGTTCCGTCGAGCGCGGTGGTCGTGACCAAGGTGTCCGGGGTGGCATCGCTGTACAGCGTGAGCTGAGCCGTCAGCGCGCGATAGCCGGTGCGCAGCGCGCTGATCACGCGGGCCGCTTCGCTGGCGCTGGCGCGACGCGTGCGCGATACCGTGCCACCTGCCGCGACGGTGGCCGAGTCGCAGAGAGCGCCGCTTGCGCTGTCAAAGTGGACGCGGTCGATGTTCACAAGCGACAGCTTGATCACGGCCAAGCTGCGGTCATGCAGCGTGGCTTCGCCGTCTGGCATGCCGTTGTCTTTGGCAAACGGATCGCCATCGAACACCGGCCGCACCGTCGACGATCCGCCCACGCTGCTGTTCGTGAGGTCGGTCAGAGCAAACGCCTCGGCATAGGCGGCAAGCAGGCTGCTCAGACTCGCGAGCGTGCTCTCTTGCGCCAGCGGCGCGTACGCCGTGGGCTGTGGGTCGGCCCCGCCCTGCCCTGCCTGCTCGGTCACGCTGAACTGGCTGGGGAAAAAGCGCAGCGGCGCCTGATAATCATAGGAAAGCGCCGCGGCTGAGTCGGCGAACCCCACCAGGCTGGTGCCGTCGCTGACCAGCCGACGCAAGAGCAGCTCGGCCTTGTTGTCGATCTGCTCGGTCATCAGCAGAGCCTGAAAGCCTTCCAGGTCGCTGGCCCCGATGTACGTCCCCGGCAGGCCCTTTTCTTTGCCGTCGTTGTTGTCGGCCTGCACGCTGTTGCCGACCTTGCCCACCTGATCGAGAGCGGCGGCTGCGATGTGGCTCCACTGCGCGCCGCTTGTGTCGTGCGCAAGCTGCAGATAGTTGATCACCCACAGCGCCTGTTTCCACGCCGCGTTGCCCAGCGCTTCGGTGTGCAGCGCCAGCTCGGCGCGCTCGCGGGCGATGTGCAGCGAGTTGTACCCGCACTCGTAATCCCCGACGGTGATCTTGCTGCCAGCCGAGGCGCCATAGCCGCCTTCCAGCGAACAGCCGCGCTGCACATTGCCCGAGGCTTCGATCGCGGTATCAAAGCGCGCAAGCTCGGCAAACTGCGGCCACAGCCCCGGAAAGCCCAGCAGGTTCAGTGGGTTATTGACCGGTGCCGGAACGATGACCCACGGGCCGTTCATGTCGACCCCCGCCCGACTGGCCAAGGCCAGCGCCTGCACGCGACTGCGCAACAAAGCAATGGCCGCCATGCCCGTCTGCGCCGTCGGATTGAGCAGCGGGCCATACATCAAAGACAGGCCGGCCCCTGACTCAAAGGACAGGTAGTTCATCATCAGCTTCGAGTACTCATACGACTCGACCGCCGAGGAGTAGCCGACCAAGTCCGGCTTGGCTTGCTGCGTCGCAGGATCGGTATAGACATCGGGGCGCAGCGCGCTGCGGTCATAGCCTGCAAGATCGCGCCCCATGGCTTCGGCCAAAGGCTCGCCGTTGTGCTGCATGTCGATGGCCGCCCGCATCATCGCGGCCACACTGGCCTTGGCATCGCCGCTGCGCAGCGCAAAGCGAGCCCCGCTGGGTGGGTTCATCATCGGCTCGGGGCTCTTGCAGCCAGGCGCCGTCGCGGCAAGCACGAGCGCGCTGTTCAGAAAAAGCCGCCGCGGCGGGGCGACTCGCACCAACGAAGGAAGATGGGTCATTACAGCTCTCCTAAGACGCGCTTAAAACAGGAAGGCCACCGACGACACATAGCCCAGCGAGGGATCTGAAAAGACCTCGCGCCGACTGCCGCTGGCGTCGTTCACTGTCCACTGCAGCTCGTGCTTGAACACAAACGCGGCCGAAAGGCGCAGGTTCAGACCCAGCGACACGCGCCGCTGGTCGTACTGGCTGCGGATATCCAGGTTGGTATCGACTTCTTCATAGCGCAGCGCCACGAGCAGCGAGGCTTCCCCCAGCCACAGCGGCAGAGCGCGCAAGCGCGGCGCCAGCAGACGCAGCGGCAGGCGCCCGCGTAACTCGACGAAGCCGCCCTGCATGCCGCTGGGCAAGGCCGCGCGTGTGCTGCTGGCATAGTCATCGTCGAAGCCCGCGTCAAGAAACGCGCGTGCATACTCGCCCGCAAGTTCGAGATAGGCGTTGCGCACCAGCAGATCGACCGCCAGCAGACTGGCCCGGCGACCGCTGCGGTTGTACTCGCCGGTATAGCCCGACACACCCAGCTCTGCCGTCGGGACGAAGCGCCCGCGCGGCTGAAAAAAATACGCGGACAGGCGACCGGTCAGGGCCTTGTCGCCGTTGTTGTCTTGCAGCACGCTGCCGCGCGCCAAGCGCAGGCCGTTGGCTTCCGAGATGGCGCTGGTCAGGCCGTTTACCGCATACAGCTCATACGAAAGCAGCCAGGGGCCAAGCCCGACTCGACCGGTCAGCCCCGCGCCGGCTTCCCACCACGTCGTCGGAATCACGAACTGGTGCATCAGCGGCCGATCCGTAAATTCCAGCGACGGAGCGTCATGGTTTACGTTCAAGCGCCCCAGCGGAATCAAGACCAGGCCGGCCCGCAGCGTCAGCCATTCCCACAGCTTGACGTCGATGACGGCGAATTCGAGCAGCGCTTCGCCCAACGCAAGCTGCCCTTCGCGACGAACCGGGGTGCCTCCGTGTTCCCATTCCAGCTCGGTCGCTAGGCTGATGCGATCGGTGATCGGCGAGTACAAAAACAGCACGAAGCGGCGCGCATCAAAGGCCGAGTCGCTGCCGGGATACTTGCTGAATGAAAACTCGCCATAGCCGCCCAGCGTCGACTTGCTGACGGTGCCGCGCACGCGGTCGATGAGCGTCATCGTGGGATTGCGCGCAGCCGCACGCGGCTCGATGCGCCCGCGTTCATCGGGGGGGGCATCGGGGGCTTGCGAGCCGCCTTCATCCGCGGGATCCAGCGCGATCGTCGGACCCAGCGCCGGAGCCCCCGGACGCGCCCAGCCCGGCATGCCAGGCGCAGGAGGCGCCACCACGCGCGGTGAAGACGGTGCGGCGGGCGGCGGTGCCGTTGGCGGCTGAACGACCGGTACCGCAGGCAGCGCACCCGGCGACACAGCGGACGGCTGCGGTACGGCGGTCTCAGCACCGGACAAGGGATCCGCGGCGCCCGGCCTGGGGCTCACGCCAGGCTGCGCGTCGGCGGGCTGAGCCGGCTGCGCCGCGACACGCCCCGCGAACCACAGACAGGCCCACAAGAAACCGCTCCACCATGCGCTGCGCAACAAAGGAAAAATCCCCCTGCCGCACCGCCGATCGACAAAGGCTGAGGCGCGGCATGAAGTGATATTGAAAACCAATTTCATTTTTATCTGCAAGTAGCGCGTCCGTCCATCGAATGTCAAGCCCGCACGGAGCTCAGAAGACGGCTGGCTTGACCCTCGGCGGATAAGCCACCTACCATTTCTGGATGCTGTTCTGACTGGTTCGCGTCGGTCTGGGTGCGCCCTGCACAAAGACGACGCGGCAACGGCCCATGGGGAGGGCTAGGCCATGCTGACCAACCGCTGCCTTGCGAGTGTGCTTTCGGTGGCTTTGACTGCCGGCCTAGCTAGCTGCACCGACAGCGGCGTGGGCTCGGGAACGGTCATCGATGACAGCGCTCCGCCGCCGATCATCACCGAGTTTCTCACCAAGAACCAAGCCGGCCTGCTCGACGAAGACGGCGAGACCTCGGACTGGATCGAGCTCCACAACCCGCACGCGGTCGCCATCGACCTAGCCGGCTTCCATCTGACGGACCGCAAGAGCGATGCGATGCGCTGGACCTTCCCAGCCGGCACGACGCTGCAGCCGGGCGCCTATCTGGTGGTCTTCGCCAGCGGCAAAGACCGCGCCACCGCCGGCAAGCCGCTGCACACCAACTTCA
>JAEUJZ010000042.1 GCA_016794505.1 Myxococcales bacterium | reverse complement strand
ACTGCCCGGTCCACAGGCCCAGCTGGTAGCCGCCTGCCTCGGGGGGCGCGGCTCGCATCAGCTCGCGATGAAAGACCGCGAACCACAGCTCGTGGGCCCCGATGATGCGGTCGGCGTCGAGCTTCCGTCGCAGCCGCTCGGAATGGCGCTCCAGGGTCAGCGCTTTGTTCTTACACTTCCGGTCGCAGTACTTCGCCGATAGGGCCCGCGTAGCGGGGATTGGTTCCCGACAGACCGCACAGCACAGGGCTTCATACATCGAATTAAGTCCCCCCAGAAAAGAATAGAGCAGGGCGGGAAAACTCGGCGGCAAGAGTCGAAATTCAGTGATTTTTATGAAGAATTTTATTCGTCTATCGTGGATCGATCTGAAGGCAGCTTCGCAGAGCATCCTGTGGCGTCCGTGGAGCGGGTCTTGCGGGCGATTCGGATGCCGACTCTGAGCCTGTGCGGTGGCCTTGTCTGCAGCCATTTCCGCAGCCATTCTCGGCCGGCATTCTGCAAGATTTATTCCGCAACAGATAGCTGAGGAATGGTCGATGGATGACTCCGATTTTGGCGCGCGGCGAAAAATCGACAATGGCTGCGTTTGCGCTGCGGAACCGGCTGCGGCGTGCGCGCAGCGGCGCCTGTCGAGCAAGACGCGGTCAGACCTGCCGCCCGCGCAGCGCCTGCGGCCTCGCAGTCCGCAGCGCGCCATGAAGCGGAATCGGCCGCGGCCTAATCTGCGGCTTGAGCGACGGGCTGCCCAAGACGGCGGGCGGGTGGTGGTGGCGTAGGTGGGCTGGCCGGCGTCGCAGGGAAACTGGCAGCGCTGCCCACGTTGGGCACGCCATCGAGAGGTCCAGGGCCTGGGCTGGAAGGCTCAGAAGAGGCCGCGGAAGCTGTTCACGAATGTGTAGATATCTTGAGCGTCTGGGCTCGGAAAAACAGCAGGATGGCCACGACAGGTAACCAAGCAATGATCAGGGGTTACAGACCAGAATCCGTCTCAGAAATGAAAGCATAGGTAATCGCTTGGGCGAAGACGAAACCGCATCTCTGACGACGAATAACACGGCCTTTCTCTGTTTATAATCCGGCGATTCATGGACCAACGACACCGCCAAGGGGTGATCGCTGCTAGTCGAAAAATCGAAGCCTTTTGGGCGTTTATAAAATAGACTTGACGATTGCTTATCAACCGGGTCAGCTATCGTTATGACACCAGAGCAGGCAGAGTCGGTCCCTGCGCAGACGGCGCGGCCCGCTCGACGTGTCATTGCAGGAGCGCAGACATCGCGCGGGACGGCGTGGCCATCGTCGCCCAGCGTGCTCTGCAAGCCTGTACCGTCCGTGCTTCCGATGCCTTCGGATGCGAGTACGCCGCCTCCCGCCGAGCCGGCAAGGCCGCATCCCAACCGTGCGAGTACGCCGCCTCTCGTCGAGCCGGCAAGGCCGCACGTCCCCGATGCGAGTACGCCGCCTCCCGCTGAGCCGGCAAGGCCGCATCCAACCCGTGCGAGTACGCCGCCTCCCGCTGAGCCGGCAAGGCCGCACGTTCCTGATGCGAGTACGCCGCCTCCCGCCGAGCCGGCAAGGCCGCATCCAACCCGTGCGAGTACGCCGCCTCCTGCTGAGCCGGCAAGGCCGCACGCCCCTGATGCGCGTACGCCGTCTCCCGAGCCGGCAAGGCCGCATCCAACCCGTGCGAGTACGCCGCCTCCTGCCGAGCCGGCAAGGCCGCACCGCTCCCATGCGAGTACGTCGTTCGGCCGGACGACAAGGCCGCATTGGCGAGCTGCCTTCTGACTGCAATTCGGACTTCGCCTTGACCGCAGCGCTGCAGCGCTGCCCGCCTTGACATTCCAGCTTACGAGCCGACTCCCACACGGACCACGGTGCTGCTTGGCCCGGCGGCGTGGCACCGGTGGGGTCTGCTTTGCGCCGGACACAAACGCGCCTTCGCGGAGCGCCTGCGCGTGCCGCTGACCGTGCGCGATATCACCGAGCGGATGCGAAGTCGCATCGAGATCGACCCACGATGCGGGGTAGGTCGTCGCTTGCGATCGCGTGACCGCGTGACCACCATCTGCTGGGTAGTGCCTGGCGACCGCGTGATAGTCGGCGACCAGGCAGCAAACTGCTTCGGTCTCGCCAACGTCCCCGGTTGATCGCAGCCTTTCTCCGTTCATCGGTGGTCGCACTCCGGCAGACCTCGGGCTGGATGCCGACCAGAGCTGCTCGGATCAGATGGCCGTCGCGGCTGGGCGTTGGACGCCAGCTCTCTGAGCCCGATGTTCGCAGCGGGGTGGCGTGCGCCGCGATTTTCTTGGGCTTGGTGCGCGATCCACGAAGGGGGTCTGCGATGCGAACTCCGAAGCACGACATGGCGCTGTCCGATGCGGCGATGCGTCACATGGACAACCAGAGCCAGCCAGCCGAGATCCCAGAGCGAACGCTCACGAAGCAGAGCTGCGAGCGGCGGGCCATGCATCCCGGTTCTTCGGCACACACTGCTTGCCGATAGCCGTCGCTCGGTTTGCCACTGGTCTCTGGCACAGGCTCGCCCTCACGACCCTGGCGAGATCGGCCTGAGCCCGCTCGTCAAGCAGCCCTATCTGCGCACTGGCATCCCGGCGGTGGGCCCGGGCCAGGGTGGGCACATTCGACGAGAGCCCCGGGGGAGAAGGCGCAGCTTGAATCACATATGACAGATAAAGTCAAACGTTACTTTTGGCGGAGCGGTAAGGCATCAGAACTTGATGCCACGCCCCCCGCAACTGTTCATGACGACGTAGATGAGGTCGTTATCCAGAACCGGACTCATCCGCTTTTTGGCAGGACGTTTCGCGTTCACCATCGGGTGAACCGGCCTGGCAAGGAG
>JAEUJZ010000173.1 GCA_016794505.1 Myxococcales bacterium | reverse complement strand
AGCGGGCTGCACCCACTGGAACTACTCCCGCGGCAAGCTCCGCTTTCGCCCGACGAGCAAGCGGCCCTTGCCCATCGGGCATGAGACAGCGATCGAACCCGGCCCGCCTGTCCGTGTTCGTTTCTACACGCTCAGCGACGGAGAATTTTCCCAGGGCGGCCCGCTAATGGCCAGGTTTCGGCCCCCCGTAGAAATCGCCACGCTCCCGTCGGACTTCGACAGCTGGCCCACCCGCCGGCAGGCCGAACATGTCGCAGGGCTGCTCGAGACGCTGTCGGCCCCCCGCTTCATCCGACAGATCAGCCCCGCCAGTCGGATCCTGTTGCGGATCGTGATGGCCCTTCAACAGCAGATCGCCGACCAGGAACGCCGCATCACCGAGCTGCAGCGCGTCCGGCCCGTCACGCCGATCCCCAAGCCCGCCGCCCCCCAACCCCTCCGCACCCCGCCGCCGCCAAATCCCAGCAAGGCTGGATCGCCGAGCGCTTCGGGGCAGGAGATCCTGCTGGCCGCCCTCAACCTATTCGCACGAGTCCAGCAGCGCAAAGGATAGCTTCCGCTGCGCGAGTCGGTCTCTGCATCGCTGCCCGGCGAATGCTGAGCCAAATAGCCTTTGGTGAGGACATTTACTGAAACCAGAGATCTCGTCCCCATGAGTCCGTTACCGACGGAACTAGCGAGCGCAAGTGGTGGATGGCGCGGTACTGCTAGATGGGCAGAGGGCGGGCAAACTCTCATCGTGATGGCGCCGACACCAGGCAGTGAGCTTGACATAACCTCCCGCTGTGCAGCCAGGGCGAGCCTATCGGTCCAGGCTGACTAGGTAGCCAACCAGCAGACGGAGAAACAAGGCTCGGTTGACCGCGTCCACGTGCCCAGGCTAAGACAATGTCGAGGAAGCGATCTCATGGCAAGCAAACCCTCTCTCACTGTACTGCATGTCTCCGACCTTCAATTTGGCAAGAATCACCTCTTCGGCAGAGAGGGGATTCTAGATTCCGATTTTGATTTTGGTAGTTTGCAAATGAATGTCAAAGACGATTTACTATTCTTAGCAGAGCAGCACAAGCTTACACCTGACTTGGTTGTCGTGACAGGCGATATTAGCGAATGGGGACGAGAATCGGAGTTTAGGATGGCCCGCCAGTTCTTAGATACGATTCTTGGCGCTACTCGACTATCGCGGAATCGTATTGCAATTATACCCGGAAATCACGACATCAACCGAGATGCTTGTCGCGCATATATTAACACATGCGCAGCTGATGAAATAGATGCAAAACGCCCATACTGGCCAAAGTTTAAATATTACTCTCAGTTCTTCAATGAATTCTTCCGAGATGTTCCAGGTAGAAGCTTTCGGGAGGATCAACCTTGGAGTTTCTTTGATTTCCCTGAATTTCAAACCGTTCTTATCGGACTAAATTCATCAATGGCAGAGAGCCATGACGAAAAAGATCATTACGGATATCTGGGAATGGAGCAGTTGCGATGGTTTCAAGAAAAGCTGAAAGAATACAAATCTAGGGGTTGGCTGCGCATTGGCATGGTTCATCATAATCTGGAAAGAGATCAAGTAGATGATGACGAATATTTGCGCGATCAAAGTGACTTAAAACGAATACTTGGCCCATATTTGAATATAATACTTCATGGGCATACCCATTTGGGAAGCATCAGCTGGGTTAACCAGCACCTGCCGATATTCTCAACCGGCAGTACCGGAGTCAAGGCGGATGCCCGTCCTGAAGAAGTGCCTAATCAATACCAAATATTGCAGATTTTTCCCAGGGAGATATTCCTTTATGCGCGCTGCTATGATATCCAAAAACGGCGGTGGATTGGTGATACTCGGGTTTCAGATAACGGGTCTGATTGGATTCGGGAGGAATCGGTAGACCTGGAATCAGTTCACAGCGCGTTCTCAAAGCCAGGATTTGGGCAGGCTATTGCAAAAATTAACCCGCGATCGTCTGTTGCGAAACCGGTAGCGGAGATAGAGGTTTTCCTTGCCTATTCAATCCCTCCCAAATATCAAGCTAAGATTAATGTCGCGATAAAGCAAGGTTTGGAACTAGCCAATGGCCCATTGTGCCAGCCATGGCCGCAAAGTGAGATTCCCGGTTACTGCTTTACAGAAACTGTCCATAGCCGATTAAGAGGGATAAAGTCTTTTGTTGTGGATATTACGTTTCTGAATTTCAACTTAATCTATGAGATAGGTTTTTCCGTGGCGAAGGCAAAAAAAATACTACTATTGAAGCATAAAAACATGATGCCATTACATCAAGAGGAGTTAATAAATCGTTCTGGCATTTTCGAGTCACTCTCCATTGTTGAGTATGACAAAGCTCAAGATATCGCGGAAGCAATTGAATTAATCAATTCAACAGAATCCACATCCAGCATATTGGAGGAAGAAGTCAATATGAAGGTCCCTGTGTATGTTGTTGAGAAAAGCAGCATCACCGATGATGCAGGTAAGCTGATCTCTTATATTAAGAAAAGCATACACTACTTTCGCAGTTTTGATCCCACTGAGCAGATTCGTCTGTCTACGGATGAAGCCATCCGGCAGGTAGGTCAGTCCATTGGTGTTGTCATTCAGTTTGCTAATGGCTTTGAAGACAATGGCGAAATTACCAATTATCGAGCCGCACTTTTGGCGGGGATTTCTGCCGGCATGGGAAAAATGTCATTACTGCTCCATCCATCGGATGGGCCGATTCCTCGAGACCACCGTCACACGGTCGCAACATATGACTCTAATGCTAAGATGGAGTCGCATGTCTTGTCATTCGCTGACAGCGTTGCGCGGAAAAAGGTTGCACTGAGCCAAGTACCGTACGCTCCTGCGGGCAACCTGCTCTCAACGTTGAACCTCGGCTCCTCCTGCGCAGAAAATGAATTCCAAGAACTCAGTCAGTATTACTTAAAAACCTATGAATTTGAGCGAGCATTACGAGGCGATGTGCGTCTCGTGGTTGGGCGAAAAGGTTCTGGGAAGACGGCCTTGTTCGGGCAAGTTCGAGACAAGATAAGGTCGGATAAAAAATGTATAGTTATCGACCTAAAGCCTGACGGATTTCAGATCCGAAAATTCAACGAGAAGGTCCTCAATTACCTTGAGTCTGGGACAAGGGAACATACAATAACTGCCTTCTGGGAGTACCTTCTTTTGTTGGAAAGCTGTTACAAGATTCTCGAAAAGGATGAAAGAAACTATTATGCCGATGCCGAGTTAAAGCCTTTATATGAAGGGCTGTCCAAGTTATATCAAAAAGACACTTATCAAAAAGCCGATTTCTCCGAGCGTATGAGCAGGCTGATAGAAAGCATCACGGAGAGTTACTCGCAGAAGTATGGTGTTCCAGATGAAGCGAATCTAAAACAGCTATCCAGGTCGGAGATTACAGAGTTCCTCTATTCACATGATGTTCGCGATTTACGTCAGAGGATTGCCGCTTATCTGAAAATAAAGAAAGGGTTATGGATATTATTTGATAATTTAGACAAAGGGTGGTCCACGCACGGGCTCACACCTTCTGAGGCACTGAGCATTCGTTGTCTATTAGATGCGGCACGCAAGCTTCAGCAAGATCTGCGACGCATGGGTGTCGACTGCCATGCTCTCATCTTTATACGCAATGACGTGTATGATTGGATTATCGAGGAGACCCCAGATAGGGGAAAGGAATCAACCGCAGAGCTAGACTGGAAGGAACCCGATGATCTGCGGGAACTGTTGCGCCGGCGCTTCATCTATAGTGGGATGCCTGACAGTTACGATTTTGCCACTTTGTGGACAAATTTCTGCACCCCCACAGTCGATGGAATCGAAAGTTCTCAATTTCTTATTGATCGTTCACTGATGCGCCCTAGGTTTCTATTGGATCTGTTGGCGCTCTGTAGAAGCACTGCAATTAATAGAGGCCACAACATAATAGAGCCGGACGACATCAGGAAAGCGTTTTTTCGATATTCCAAAGATATTGTGTACTATATTAATTTTGAAATTGAGGATGTATTCCCAAAGGCGAAAAAGCTGCTGTATTGTTTTCAGAATGTGCGATCTGTTATCTCTAAGTCTGAGTTTTCATCTGCGATAGAGAAATACGAACTTAGCGAAGAAGAAAAAAGTAAATTGCTTGAGATACTTCTCTGGCAAGGCGTTTTTGGCGTGCTTCGCGATAATGATGATGCCGTACTTTACATCTACTCGGTTCAATATGATATCCATAGGCTAAACGGAATTATTCAATCACTTGAGCGAAGAGGAAAACAAATATCATTCTATATAAATCCCGCATTTTGGCCGCACTTGGAGATTGCCTAGTTTACTGACTAGCTTAGAGCGATGGGAGTGCGAAGTCGATGTTCCCGCAGCGATTGGCCAATTGCGACAAGGACACTGCTAGAAGAACAAGAGCGCCCCCCCTGGCCAGCGCCAGGACTGGTGGGTACGCCTAGTGCCAGTGATTGCGCGAGGGATAGCGGGCGTGGGCGTGGCGACGGCCCAGTAGCGGTACTGGTCGCTAGACGAGTCTAGCGATCGGCGCTGCTGGGCACCGGCTGCCGCAGCAGGTCGAGGATGCTCGCCGCGTGCCACACGTCGCAGCGGGCGGGCAGGATGCGTTCCTTCTGTAGCTGCTCGGCGATCTTGCGCAGGCTCAGACCGTCGGCGCGCAGGGCGTGGGCGCGCTCGATCGCGGTGGGCTTGTCGCGTGTGATCTTGCGCTTGCCACGTCGGCCTGCGTCTTCGTCGTCGGGTGGGCGACGGGGTAGTGTGATTAGGCCCTCGCGTTCAAGGATTCGGTAGATCGACGGGCGCTGCGGTTCCCACGTGCGCGACTTGCGCGCCGGGATGCCCTCGCGATCGAGCGTCAGCGCGATCGTGCGGATGCCGAGGCCCTGACGGTGCAGGTCGCAGATCCGACGCACGGCGGCTTGTTCCTGCGGATGCGGGATCAGCTGTTTGCGTCCCGTCGCGTCGGGTTCCTTTGACCACTGCCAGCCGTACGCGGCGCCGCCGGTGCGGATGCCTCGGCGTTTCAGCTCGTTCATCGCTTCCTGCGTGCGCTCGCTGATGGCTTCGCGTTCCCACTGCGCGACGGACATCAGCACGTTTAGAAGTAGCTTGCCGCCCGCGGATCGCGTGTCGATCGAGTCGCTGACCGACAGCAGCGACCATGGCAGCCCCTCGCGGAAGTAGCCATCGAGCAGCGCCCCAAGATCCTTCACGCTGCGCGTCAGACGGTCCAGCTTCACGACGACGATCGCATCCGCCTTCTTCGCCGTCAGCAGGTCCAGCGCCCGCTTGATGCCGGGCCGTTCCAATGACTTCGCCGAGTATCCGTCGTCGACGATGATATCGACGAGGTCGAGATCCTGACTGACGCAGTGCGCACGAATGCGAACCTGCTGCGCGTCGAGGCTTACGCCCTCTTGCGCCTGCTGATCCGTGCTGACGCGCACATAACCGACGGCGCGCAGCCGTCGCTGCATCGTACCTATCGTTGCTGGCATCGGCTTACGCATGGTAGACGCTCCCTCTCTCGAATCGGGCCACGCAACACACGACATCGATCGCGATGCGTCCCTGCCGCGTGCGCGTGTCGATGCCCTCCCCGACGGTGATCAAGTCCGCGATGCCCGACGGAGCGCTGAAGTAGTGCGCCAACATCGGCGCAAGCTCCGCCGTCTTCCGCGCAAGCTGCGCCAGGCTCGGCACGACGAGCACGGCGGCCCGCTCCATGACCAGCAGATCGAGCGCCCGCCCTCGCCCCTGCCGCCCCCCAATGTCGACAATCATATGCGTTAATGATATCCGCGAATCGCGGCAGTAGGCAATGATGGTATCCTTATGTCGCTGGATCTGCGCCGAACCACCCACCCCACATACCGTCACTAGATGCACGTACCCGACTGCTTTTGTCTGTCTTTCTGACGCCATGTACGACCTCCGTAGTGACGTCGTTGTATTGATTTATAGCGTCCCGTTTGCCCCGCCCCGCGAAGCGCAGGTGCCATGGCTGATCCGATTTTTGTCGCTTTTGCTGCGCGGGGTCACGCCCGAGCAAGCATTCGCGCAAGCGGGTCTGCGTGGCCCCGTCGAAGATCGGCAGGCACGCTGGCTGCGCGGCGCATTCAGTAGCTGGCACGTCGATCAGCCGCAGGTTGCGCTGCCGATGGGGTGGTTCACGCGCGTCGATCGCTCGAAGCAGTCCGAAGTTCTAAACACCACGCTGCACTATCTGATTCAGCCGCAGTCGACACGACGCGTGCAGGCCGTGCTGACGCCGGGGCCCGATCGATCCGGGCTTGAGCGCTTTCGTCGCCGCCCGCTCTCTATCGGCATGGATGTCGAACCGATTCCAGTCATCGAGCTGGATCTGGGCTGGGCCGATGATCCGCGCAATCAAGAGCAGGTGTTGTTCTGGGGCTTTAAGGCCCAGGGGCGACCCAGCATGGTGCTGCGCATCGTTGAGGAAGCCCGTCGCGCCCAGGCCAAGCGAGACGGCCATCGCGCGCTGTTTTGGATCCGCCACGAAACCGTCTGCCTGCACGAAGAAGAGGCCCTGCGTCACGGTCTGCGGCAGATGACCGTTGAAGAGCTGCGCGGCTATCTTTCGGTGCTGCGCACGCTGGCTGAAGAGCTGGTGCGCTATGACGTGCGCATGCTGGTGCATCTTTCCGTGCAGGGCGCGCAGGAAGCCGAGCTAAAGCCGCTTGCCTGTGCCGAGCGCTACTTCTTGACGACGATCCTGCCGGGACTGCACGAGTGCGTGCCAGAAGACGAGCTGCGCAAGTGGCTGGACATGGCTGGTCTTGTGTACAGCGAAGAGGAGCTGCGCGAGATGGTGCAGCGTCCGTACGATGAGCTCATCGACTGGCTGGTGCATCACTACCAGCTTGAGGCGATATGAGCGACGACGGCGTCCAGCACCCCATCGACCCGTTTCTGACGGTCTGGGCTGCAGCCGGTGGAGCCGACGGATTTGATCTACGGGCCCGCGTCTATCAGGCGTTGGGCATCGCCGGCACGTGGGATCGCGAGCGGCTGCGCCTGACGCTGCGCTCGCTGCTGGTGCTGCAGCCCGAAGAGCTTGAGCGCTTCGAGCGCACCTTTGCGACCTTCTTTCCCGAAGAGCAGCTTCCTGACTGGCTGCAGCGTCGCCTAGCTGGCGAAGCGGTCGCGGGGGTCGCGTGGAACCTCGAACACGCCCTGGCCGACCTGCGGCGCGCACCGCACGACGACGACTTGCTCCAGACCGCACCGATGGCATGGTCCCCGCGCAAGAGCCAACCTTGGCGCGTCGCTGCAGCCGGCATCACGTTTCTCGCGCTGCTCGGCTTTTTGATGTGGCTCAGCAACCACAGCGTCGATCTCTCGGTGCCCTGGAAACCGCCATCCGCCCCGCCCGCCCTGGCGGTCGCCGATGGCGGAAGCGGGCCGGATGGCGGAGCCGCGATAGGCGAAGGGACGAAGGCCACCGAAGGACCGATCCCCAAAATAGCCTTCCCGAATGACCGGCCGCTGTGGCTGCAGTGGACCGCCTTGGCTGCGCTGGTTCTGGGGCTGCTTGCCGCGTTTGTCATCCTGGGGTGGCGTCATGAGCGGCGGCGCTGGCTGCGCAGCCAAGCGGCCCAAGAAGCGGACCTGCCACAGCCGGTGGTCTGGAACGCTGAGGCGGAGACAGGGCAGGAGCTTGACCTGCGCAGCCTGCAGGCTGCGGTGCCGCTGAGTCCTCACGAGCTGGATGTGCTGGGATACCAGACCGGCCTAGTCCTGACGTCGGATACGCCGCTTCTGGACGTGCCCGAGACGGTGAATGCGACGGTGCGATGCGGGGGTGTGCTGGACCCGCGCTATCGTCCGGCGCGCCGTCCGGGGCGGCTGCAGGTCGTGACGCTGCAGCGACTGGACCTGGTCAGCCGCGTACTGATCGACTGCCTGGTGCAGGGCATTCGCCGACGCGGAGTAGACGTCCTTTTTGATCCAGAGGGCAGCGCTGCGACATGTCAGGACGAAGAGGCCGACCTGATCTTGATCTTCATCCATACCGCCGAGCTGACCCAAGAGGGACACCGTGAGCTTGCCGCTTGGCTGCAGCGTCCCCACGTCGCAGTCGTCGAGGCGCGCGATCCAGGGCTGTGGGGGGCAGAGCTTGCGGGCCTGCCTGTTGGCGTCTTTGCGCCCGATGGGGTCGGCCTGCAGGCGGCGCTGGCGGCGGCGCGTAGCGGGCTGCGTCCAAGCCCCCTTATCGTCCGGCGCAAGGAAAGCGGCCTGTCGCTTTTGGCCGATGCCTTGCCGTTGGCGGTGGCCTGTGCTCTGGCCCAACCCTGCGATCTGGCCACCGCCGATCAGCTACGGCGCCGCTTTACCCCGCGGCTGCCGTTTTCGCGCCTGCAGCGCATCCTGCAGCTTGACGGCGTCGTCGCCGACCCGGCCGGGTGGCGCTTTCGGCAAGACCTGACCGAGTGGCTGACGAGGCGCGCAGGACCCGACTTCCGATCGGCGGTGCTGGCCTGGCAAGAGCAGCGGCTGTGGCACATCCCGGCCCCCCCCGCATCGCGCGCCGCCCTGGCCCGCGAGCGCGAGCTAGCGCTGGTGCGGCTGCAGCGGGCGCTGGCAAAAGAACATACGCCCGACGAGCCCGCGGTGCGCACCGCGCTGCACGTGCTCCTTTCGCAAGCCGACCGCGAGGCGCTGGCCCGACGCGTACATGAGCGCAGCAGCGCCGTTGGGCGGCTGATCCGCATGCCCGCCGACATCGCGCAGCGCGTACAGCCGCAGCTTCGTCGCCTGCGCATGCTCGTCGAAACCGCGACGGCCTCGCCCACTGGTGCGCTGCCTCCGCCCGCCTTTGGCGATCTGCACCTACATCGCAGCCTGATCATCGGCACCCTGCAGCTTCTGTTCGCGATCTTCTTTCGTCCCATTGCCTGGCGTCGCCATCTGCAGCGCATCGACCCAACGCTCGACCCGCTCCTGTACCTAGCCAAGCTCACCCTCCCGCAGCTCCGCAACCCACAAATCCGCCGCCTTCTGCTGCAGTTTTATGTTGTTGTGCCATTGGTTTGTTCCATGCCTTTTGTGGTGATGTTCGAGGCAGCATGGATGTTTGGCTTCGAACCCATGCGATTCACTGGAGCAACGATTTCTGCATTTCTTATGTTTTCATTTAACGGACTATGGGGAGGGCAGCCTGCAGCCCTGCTTGGGTTAATTGCGCTTGGTGGAACGCTTCTCTTTTTTGGCGATTCATACATATCATTGCAATTATTCTTCGACTGGCATCTAATAAACTCAATAGGACCACTTGAGAGATTTTTATTATTAACTATAGGTTCGTTAAGTGTTTGGCAGATTTGTTCTCTATACAACCACTCAAAACCGCCAGCGCCCCCTGTGCCAATCTCTCGATATGCCGTGGCCGTGGTCGTGGCGTCTGGTCTAGGGTGCTTGTCTGGGACTGTTGGTTTTCTTCTGGAAGGTTATTTTGGAGCCTCTTCATCTCGTGGTTCGGGTTCTTGGTGGATGCCTCCGTCGGATATCTTCGTGTATGTATTTGGATTTTTACTAATTTTTAATGCAATTGTCTGTGGCGCAATCGTTCTTGTCTTGCAGCAAGTTTCGCGGCGAACTTATATGTATTTTATATTGATTTTTGGTATTATCGCAACAATGGTTTCACCCTTAACTTTTTTTGAACAAATATCAAACAAATTCCTTCTCGGTTTGTTTGATGGATTTGCGACCTCTAACGCTGTGGCCATTGCACTGACACTTCCTGTGTGGGTGTTTGCGCGGGTTGGGCGGGTCTCTGCGCCGGGGCGCATTGTGCCGCTGGTTCTGCTCTTTGCGGCGCTTGCAGGCGACGTGTCCCAAGAGAAGGTGTTGTGGCTTCCCGGAACGGTCCTGGGTCTGCTGCTGGGGTGGGGGCAGCGGTTCTTGCGGCCACTTGTTGTTCATCGGCTGCTGACGCTGTGGAACGGGGCGCTGGAGCGAGCCGACCGACAGCGAGCGCGCAGCCCCAGCCTGCTGCGCTGGCACTCGGCGTTCTGGGACGAAGGAAACGAAGCACCGCTGCGGGGGCTCGATCGCTATCTGCGGCTGGTTCGGCAGCGCAGCCCCGTCGAAGCTCGTGCCGCTGCGGCGTATCTGTCGACGACGCCGCAGCGCTGGGCCGTGTCGGCAGACGTGGACGAGGCCTCGAACGAGCCCACGGTAGCCTTCCCCGCCGACGACACGCTGCTGCTGCTGGGGCGCGAGCCACAGTGGCATCGCTTGCAGCAGGCGCTGTCACAGGGCCGTAGCTCCGCTCTGGCTCAGCTCGTCTTGATCCCCGCCCCCGTCGGACAGGGCGATGCGCAGTTCCTCGCCGGGGTCACGCTGCGGCTTCGCAGTGATCCCCGCTTTTTCTTCAAGTCCGTGCCGGGACCTTGGCAAGACGTGAGCGACGACACCGCGGCCACAGAAGGCCGGCCATCGGCGCCGATCGTGGACGCCCTGGCCCAGGCCTTTGCCTGCTCCGCCGAGCAGCTACGCGCCACCTTGCGCGATAGGCTGTCGACCCAGGATGTGATCATTCTTCACGATGCCGTCGACGCGAATGCCTCTGACGCCATGTACCGCTATTACGTGATGTGGCTTCCAGCACTGCTGCGCGATCTGCAGAGCTTGGGGGGGCGCGGGCGCCTGATCTTCCTGCAGCCGGTTCGCTGGACCGATACCCCGCGCCTCGCCCGCTGGGATGAGCGCACTGCGACCTGGCTCGCCCGCAGAAGCACAGCGAAGCAGGTGCCTGCGCGCGGGCCTGTCACGTCCCAGCAGGAGCCGGCCCGACAGTTTAAGGTTCGCATGAGACTCGCACTGCAGAGGCGACGCGTCGACGTCTGCGTTCTGCCCGAGCTGAAGCCGCTGACGGTTCGCGACCTGTTTGCGGCGAGCCGACTTCTGCAGCTACGCGGCGGGCGGCGGCTTTGGTTTGTGCTGAAGACCCGCTGGCAGAGCCGCAGCACCGACGACTTTCTGCGGCATATCGCCGACGCGTATGCGCGGACGACCCGCCACAATGCGCGGACCTCGCCCGAGTCTCTGCCGCAAGGACCCCCCGACCACAACCCGATGCAAGGGAACGCGACATGAATCCCCGCTCGTTTCATCGCCTTGAGCAGGCTCCGCCGCCGCCCGCCATCCCCAGCAACGCGCCGCCCAAGTGGAAAGAGAGCCCGCTATATCGCGCCGATCGCGAGCTTGTGATGTCGCTGCAGATCGCGATGGCCATGCGCCAGCCGCTGCTTTTGACCGGCGATCCCGGCTGCGGCAAGACGGGCGCTGCCTACTGGGCCGCCTGGCGCCTGGGACTTTCGCCGCAGGACTTCTTTCACGTGCAGACGCGATCCGATGCCAGCGCCGCGCGACTGAAGTACGAATTCGATGCGGTCCGTTACTTTCGCGAGTCGCAAGCCTCGGCGCTGCGCAACATCCCCTTTGACGAAGATCGCGAGCGCTTCCTGCAGCGCGGACCGCTGTGGCTGGCGTTCTGCGCCGCGCAGAAGCGCTCCACGGTGCTGCTGCTCGACGAGATCGACAAGGCCCCGCGCGACTTCCCAAACGATCTGCTGCACGAGTTTGAGCTGCTAGAGTTTGAAGTCCCCGAGTGGCCAGAGCCCGATGGCCGCCCCCGTCGCATCTCGGGCCGTGGCGGACCCGACGATGGGCTGACGCTGATGGTGCTGACATCCAACGGCGAACGCCAGCTTCCCGATGCATTTCTGCGTCGCTGTGTTCACCACCACCTGCGCTTTGATGCGGTGTGGCTGGCCGAGATCGTGCGCCATCGCATGGCTCTGGGGGATCTGCGCATCGATCCCGGTCTGGTGGATCACGCGGTGAAGCGCTTTGTCGTCTTGCAGAACACGCCGGGTCTGCGCCACCGCCCTGGCCTGTCCGAGTTCCTGGTATGGCTGCGCACCGTAGCCTTGGTTGGTGGCATCGACCCGCAGCGGCTGAGCAGCCTCCGCCCGGCGGAGCTCCCCTACTTGGGAACCCTGCTCAAGGATCCAAACGATCGAGACCTCGTCAGCCGCATGGGCCCGGCATAGGGTGCCTCCGACTCGCAGTGCAAGACCTGGGAGCTTCCGAGCACCACTTGAACCCGCGTCGCTCATGAGAGGTAACCGGCGGCAACCCTCGCAATCCCCTCTGCCAAGCGCAACTTGTCGCCAACCCTGCCACCGGCATCCCTCTCATGACCTGACGTTTTATTCAATGATAGTGCTGCGAATTACTCAATGATAGCGCTGCGAAGCTATAGACGTCGCACAGTCACTCGGGCTGTCTCTACGGCGACCTATCGAACCATCTCGTAGTCCGGGTGGCGCTACCCGCTGTGGTCGGGTTGCATCAGCGCTTAGTGAGAGATGACGACGTCCCACGCACCAAAGCCGTTCCTGGCATAGTCAATTAGCCAGCGCCCATCTCGACCCTTCACGCAGAGGTCGGCCTGGCGGTCGCCGTCATAGTCTGCCGGAACCGGAACAAAATCACCCGAGCCATATCCTCCTAGTTCCTGGTCCCAAACCCCGAATCCGTTCTTGGCGTAATCGATTCGCCAACTGCCATCGTTGCCTTTTATGCTGATATCAGCACGGCCGTCTCCATCCAAGTCAGCTGGAGCAAAATGATAACCTGCTCCCCCGCGGCCACCAAACTCAAGATCCCAGAGGCCGTGTCCGTTGCTCGCGAGATCAATACCCAGGTAACCGTTCGTCCCCTTGACGGTGATGTCTGCCTTGCCATCGCCGTCGAAGTCTGCCGCGGTGGGGACAAAGCTGGAGTCACCATAGCCACCTAAGTCGCGGTCCCAGAGACCAAAACCGTTCGCAGCATAATCCAGTCCCCAGTATGCATTGTCTCCTTTTACGCTTAAATCCGCTTTTCTGTCGCCATCATAATCGGCTGGGACTGGATGGAATATCCGAGGGCCATATCCGGTCAGCTCGACATCCCAGTGGCCAAAACCATTCTTGGCATAGTCGATTCCCCAATATTCGTTATCACCCTTGACGCTAAGGTCAGCCTTCCCGTCTCCGTCATAGTCAGCAGGAACCGGGTGAAAAGACTCGCCGCCATAGCCGATATACGCAGCGTCCCAACTACCGAAGCCATTGCCCGCGTAGTCGATGAGCCAGAGCCCGCAAGCTGAATCCTTAACGCTGATATCAATCTTGCCGTCTCCATCATAGTCAGCGGGCGCAGGTACTCCCGTCGGGATCCGATGAGTGCGAAAATAGATAAAAGAGATTGTGCAGTGATCACTCGGCGCAATGTCATTGTTTCGAGCAATAACGTAACCGCCCTTGGCGAGAATCGTTGGCATTCCATTCGATGAAAATGCCAATGATTCGTAATGCATGAGTGAACGATAGTTGTAACCACCGATATCCCAGCCGGTACCGGGTGGATATTTATTGAAGGCGAATGCCTTTCCCGCCTCAATATTCGGCCAGAAAATATCTACGTACGCATCGCGATCAGAACGGGACTGTTCATGAAACAGTCCGAGTGCATGTCCGATCTCATGGCGAGCCGCCCCCAGGCCGCAGTTCGGTGCCAGATCGATGTTCTGCTGACCGCCCACTTTGCCGACATATGATTGGCAAGCTCCGCCTCCACCATCCGTAAAGTTCACATAGTCGCGATCAGTAGTCCGCGGAATCAGCTTGATTGACGAACTGGCATTCCAGTCCGCGATGGCAGTCCTAATGTCTCGGACAGTCGTAGCTGGCAGTTTTGCATCGATGACATATGGAACAAGTCCCCCTGGCCATGTGCTGCCCATAGTCACTTTGAAAGCAGCAGCGGCATGTAGCTCTTCGCCGGTATCGGGAATCGCAGCAATGATCATATCGTCTTCAGCGATGAGAAAGCCTCCACGAACAACGTAATCTAGCATCACGTCTTTGTTCATCAGACGAACAGAGATCTTGCCGGCCGCGGGCACCGACTGCGGGGCTGCGGGAGACGGCAGCGGCAGGTCAGGCGAACAGGCGCAGAGTAGGGCGAGAACAAGCAGCAAGCGACTCATGGTTGGCTCCGGGGTTGAGGAAGGCGACAGGATCGTTAGGGAAGCAATACTCGCGCCAAGCAGCAAATGTGAACCTGAGTGCCCAGCTCTCCACCGGACTGGTACATGAAATCATGCTGGTAGCGCCAGACCGTGCCCAGGGCTGCCCACTGGGCATGACTGGTATATACGCATGGGCACTACTCCAGGCGACTGGCCTGATGAGCAACAGGCTTGTTGCGCGCCAGCTGGTGCGGGCGGTTGACCAATTGACGCAGTGCGTCTATTGTTCCTTGCCTGCAATGATGCGGTATCCACTACCAGATTATTCTTCATAAGATTCGATGGACCAATAATCAGCACATCAAAACAGAACCATTCTAGTCGCAATTGGCATTCGGTACACTGCGCGCAGCGATACCGCCGTAATGTTTGAGCCGGGCTATGGCGGGCGTTATCCAGTATATCCCTACAGTCAAGATGCCTGGCGACTTCCGAGTATAGCGGAACATTCCGGCTATTTTGGTATCGGGGTTGGACTTGATTTACTTCATAGATCGCGACCGTCCTCAACGCCGCCGCCCCCTATCCTGGCCCTCGCCCAGACGCAGCCCGCAACGGATTGGCAGGCGCTTGTCGCCCAGGCTGACGAGGCGATGCAGCGCGGAGACGATGCTGCGGCGGCGCCGCGGCTGATGGAGTTGTATCAACGAACCGCAAACCCCGTATGGCTGTGCGATGCAGGCGAGGCGCAGCGACGACAGTTTGCCTGGGCCGCCGCCCGCGAGGCCTTCACGCGCTGTTTGGCTGCAGCGCCGCAAACAAGCGATGCACCCGTCATCCATCGGAGGCCGTCATTTCTCCATCAGCGGGGCGGCGGGGCGTTTGGTGCTCGATGCCGGGGGCTTGTTTATTTCGGCGCAGACGGCAGGTGGACAAGGCAATCGGCCAAGCCTGCGTGAAGATCGCGGAACGTCTTGATGTCAGCCAGATTGACGCCCAGTCTGACCAGAGTCATGGCCACTCCAGCCCGCACTCCGGTGAGAATGCAGCGAGCCCCAAGGAGGCGGGTGGCGGCGGTGACTTGGATCAGCTGATTGGCGGCGCTGGTGTCGATCTCAGCCATTCCCGTGACATCCAAAATGATGCACTTGGCGCGCGACTCCGTTAGCCGAGCCAGGAGATCCTGCGTGATGTTGCGCCAGCGCTCGGGATCCATCTCGCCCTGAATCGGCAGGACAAGTGTGTCCCGCCATACTTCGAGGACCGGTGCCGACAACTGCCGAATCAACGCCGCCTGCCTGCTGATTGTTGCCAGCCGGTCGGCGAGATCTTGCCGTTGCTGTTCGAGCTGCCGCACCAGTTCGATGTTTTTCAGCAGTGTCTGAAGATGAACCGCGATGCGCTCAAACTGCCTGAGATCCGGCTCAGTAAAGGGCTTCCGATATCTAGCTCGACGCGCATCCACCCCGACCACTAAGACCCGATCCGCTTCTGCTTCTGTTGCGATGGTGGAGAACAAGAATCGATCGAGTCCCGTAGGCACACCCAGGCCGGAAAAGGCCTCCCCCTTGCCGTTGCACAGACCCGCGCCCACCGCACGGACGCGAGCGGCGAGCTCAGAATCGATGGCGCTCTGGGCTGGAGCAGCCTGCGCAGGCAGGCGGCTCAGCACCGTCGCGGACTGTGCCGTGAGTTCGAGGATCGCGACGCAGGGAAGCTCAAGAACCGCCACTAGACTCTTGGTGATGGTGTCCCACAGCGCCTGCGGTGATTGAGGCACCCGCAGGTTGCTGGCTAGGGTCTGGTAGGCATTCCACCAAGACACATCCCGATCGTATTGCTGTCGTACGGCGTGAAGCTCGGCCTCAAGCTGCACAAGCCGCTGGGTCTGTCGATTGGCAAGACCCAGGTCGATTTCGTGACCCATCGCCGTGTGGCCTATTCCGCGAGTACCAAGAGCGGCAGCGTGTAGTTGTAGTAGGTGACCAGACCGTTGTACGGAGCAAGCTCGCCCCAGGCCAGCATGCCGAGCCACGCAGCATCAGGAGCCAAGATCCTCTGCACCAAGAGCTGTTCACGCAGGGCTTCGGCACGGCCGAGAAGCGGAGCAGTGCGCGCTCCGCACTCGAAGCCGAGCACCACACGCACCGTGCGTTGAGCCAGTCGCTTTCGCAGCGTCTGCGCCACGGCTTCGGCTCCCTCCAGCGCGGCGGCGATCGAGCGGCGATGAAAGACGATCTTCGTTCCGGTCGGGATGCTGGCCCCCATCACCAGCCCGCCGCGCGCATTGTCCAACATAAACGGCCCACGGACCACGTACGGAGACTGCACATCGGAGCCATGGGTCGTCTTCGGTAGCTCGACCCCGAGAGCGACGGCGCTGTTGGTTTCGTTGGTGATCTCAGTCAGCACCGTGTCGCCCAAGAATTCGCTGTAAAGCTGGATCGCCGGCCGCCCATCCAGTTCGACAATGACGTTGCCTTCGGCCTTCGTCACGATGGCGCTGCTCGTGGTCGGCTCTGTGCCTGTGCTGGTGGCGCACTCCGCGACGAAATCGCCATAAAGGGCCAAGCCAACCACTGCGTGGCTTAGGACCTGCGTGCCCACGTACTGATTCGTCTGAACCATAAAGCCCCACGGCTGGCCAGCGCCAGCCCCGATGACCGGGCAGCCCACTTCCGCTTGCACCCGGCGCGCAAACGTCTCCATATCGGCGCCGCACAGTGGATCGGCATATAGGATCACTGCCTTGGGTGGCTCTGTGTGCCCGCCCCGCAGAACTCGTCCCAGATCGCAAGCCTTCGCCTCTGAATGATTCTGGTACTCCGTGACGTGCCCCACGGTCACGTGGATCGCAGAACCACCGATGCCGAGCATCCCAAGGACGTAGCCGCCTTCAATAAACAGCCCCTTGCCCATCAATCCGCCTGTCGAGCAACCCACGATGGGAATATCACCCAGCGCCTCACGCACGCTGGCCAGGATCACCTCTTGGTCGTGATCGACTGCGGCATAAACCACCACGGCCTTGAGGTTCTGCAGGCCAACGTGGTCACGAACTTGCGACGCGACTAGCAGAGCCGCCTGCCGAGAATCGCTCTCTTGCGTAATGGCGCAGTGTGAAAGGATGGACATGAATACCCCCCTCGATGTTGCGATCCTACCAAGGCGATACGGACGAGAGAGAAATCTCTGCTGTCAATCGCGAGTTCTACGTTGGTCATCCATCCGGCGCGGCGTCTGATAGTCCCCGTCTATTGGCTCAGGATTCCACACAACTGCCTTATGAAGCCTACGAGCAGATTAAGGCCGCAACCACGTTTGCAACGCGCTGCTAGTCATCCCACCTGCGAGCCGGGGCGCGGCGACGTTGCGTTGGTAGCCGTTGCCGCGCCCGCTCGGTCTCAAGTACCGTGTGGTCATGATGAAGAAAGCTCTTGCTGGCCTTGGACTTGTGCTCTTGGTCACGACCTTGGTGCTGATCTATCGCGTGCGCAGCGCGCCACCTGCCAGCCCCCACGACACGGTGACGTACAGCCAAGGCGGCTTGGACATCAAGGTGTCGTACAGCCGGCCGTACAAAAAAGGTCGCCTGATCTTCGGTGAGAAGTCCGCGGGGGCGCTGGTGCCGTTTGGTAAATACTGGCGCTTGGGTGCGAACGCCGCGACGGAGATCACGCTTTCGAAGAACGTGCAGTTCGCGGGCAAGCCGCTCTTGGCCGGCACGTATCGCATGTACGCGATTCCCGGCGCGACGACGTGGAAGATCGTGCTGAACAGTCAGCCGGGCAAGTTTGGCTACTTTGAACCGGATCACGAAAAGGATGTGCTCAGCGTCGAAGTTCCGGCGGAAACCGGGGCCGATTCAGTGGAACAGTTCACCATCCGTGTAAGCGGCGAGCCAAGCGCTGCCCGCGTCGAGTTGATCTGGGATACGACGGTGGTTCGCGTTCCTGTGGTGGCAGGCTAAGTGGCGCGCTCGCTGTTCCGCCGCTTCCTTCTCTGGCCGCTTGGGCTGCTGCTTTTTCTGGGCGCGACGACGCTTTTGATTCGTCGCATCCAGTATCAGCTCAACGTCATGGATATCGAAGAGTACGAGCCGGTCTCGACGCTGAAGGTGCCGCAGCATCCGTTGACGCGGGCGCGCTATCCCTTCGTCGATGTTCATAGCCATCAGTGGTTCATGCCGATGCAAGACTTGGACAAGCTGGTGTCCGAGATGGATGCGCTGAACATGGGTGTGATGGTGAACTTGAGCGGCTTCCGCGGCACGCTGCTTGAGTGGTCGCTAAACAACGTCAAGAAACACCAAGCGCGGCGCTTTTTGGTGTTCATCAACCTCGACTTTGAAAAGGTCGACTCGCCGGGCTGGCCGCAGGAAGCGCTGGCCCAGCTTACGCAAGGCGCGCAGCAGGGCGCGGCAGGGCTGAAGGTCTATAAGGGCCTGGGCCTGACCGATCGCGACAAGAGCGGCACGCGCATTCCCGTCGACGATCCGCGGCTGGATGCCATCTGGGAAAAGTGTGGCGAGCTGGGTCTGCCGGTGCTGATTCATTCCGGTGAGCCCTCGCCGTTCTGGCAACCGAAAGACCGCCGAAACGAGCGCTGGTTGGAGCTCAAGCAAGAGCCGGATCGCTATCGTCCCGCCGAGCGCTATCCGTCGTTCGAGACGATCATGGCCGAGCAGCACCGCGTCTTTCGCAAGCACAAAAAGACGCGCTTCATCAACGCGCACCTCGGCTGGATGGGCAACGATCTGGCGCGCTTGGGCACGCTTCTCGACGAGCTTCCCAATGTGTACACCGAGATCGGGGCCGTTTTGGCCGAGCTCGGTCGTCAGCCGCGCTTCGCCCGCGAGTGGCTGACTCGCTATCAAGATCGCGTGCTGTTCGGCAAAGATATCTACAGTCCCGTCGAGTACCACACCTACTTCCGCACGCTAGAGACCGCCGACGAGTACTTCGACTATTACCGCAAGCGGCATGCGCACTGGAAGATCTATGGCCTGGACCTGCCGGACGCGGTGCTGCGCAAGATCTATTACAAAAACGCTCTTGCGCTGTTTCCGCAGCTCGATCGCAGCCTGTTTCCGACGGACGATACTGCAGTCCCGCCTGCCCCATCGGCCCCGACAGAGGCGGTCCGCGCAGCGCCGGCAACACCCGCGACGCCTGTCCCTGCAAGGACTGCAGAGACGGGGAAGTAGCAGAATTTTTTCCGCCAAGTACGCTGCGCGGAATGACTTCATCTCGCGATGGCAGTGATTCCTCGTCTGTGTCTTCCAATCGTCGCCGCCCTGCTCGCCCCCGATCACAAAAGCCGATCGATGAACAGGCGCTGTATGAGTACGCGCTGGGCGTGCTCGGGCGCGGCATGCGCACCGAAGCAGAGCTTCGCCGACTGCTCAAGCGCCGCCTGGCTCCGGCGACGCTGCAAGGCCGAAGGGCCGCGAGTGCGGACGCCGTCGATCTAGACACGCTGTCGATCGCGCGCGACGAACAGGGGGATCACGCGTGCGATGGCAGCGAGCGAGCCGCCCGCGCCGACGCATTGATCGAGTCGGTGATGGCTCGCCTGCGCTCGCACCAGTATCTGTCGGATACGCGCTATGCCGCGGCTTATGCGTCGCTGCGACGTGAAGGCCGCCGCTTGGGCGCGCGTCGGGTCGCCCACGATCTGCGCAGCAAGGGCGTGCCCGCTGAGATCATCACGCGCGAAGTGGCGATGGCCTACGAAGGCACGACGGAAGAAGCGCAGGCCCGCGCGTTCTTGGCGAAAAAGCGCGTGGCAAAGCCCGACCCCGGCAGCGATCGCGACAAAGCGCGCATCTTGCGCATGCTGGCCCGCGCTGGCTTTTCCTCGACGGTGGCGTGGAAAATCTTGCGCAGCTGGAGCGCCGCGCCGGACGAGCATATGAACGACTAGCGACGTCGTGGCGAGCGGGCTCGGCATCGCTGGCGTGCTGCCCGCGCAACCTAGAGCGAGATCGCGAACAAGCCCTGGGCGCGGTCGACATATACTTTTGCTATGCGAGAAAGACTGCATATTCGCTCTGCACGCTGGGGGTTGGGCTTGGGCTTGGGCTTGGGGTTTGGGCTGTGGGCCAGCGCCGCGCTGCCCCTAGCCAAGGCCGACAAGCCGCGCGCACTGTCCCCTGCCCGCGACAAAATGGTGGTGCTTACCGACGGGAAATCTCATTACATCGCGGTGGTTCCCTTCGAGCGAGATGAAAGCTCGCTGTTCTATGGCGACGGCAAACGCTTCTTCGCGGTGCCGATCCAAGGCGGTGGCTCGCAAGGGCGCGAGCGCTTCAATGTGATCTTTTCCGACCCACGCTATTACATTCAGTTCACGCAGAAGTCGGACCTGTCGATGCAGGACGGCAAGTACGCGGTCACCTGCGGCAAGACCGAGACCGCGCTGACCGTTGTGTCCGAGGCGCAGGCCAAGCCGATGCTGGCCGCGGCCAGCTTTGAAGCGACGCCGCGCAAGTGGCAGGCCTATGCGCTCGCGCGAAACTCGGCAGGTGTCTACTACTACGTCGATCACAACTACATCGATCGCCGCGCCAGCGATGCCGATGCCAAGCTGAGCGGGCGCAACTTTCGGCTGTTCATCGGGCCCAAAGGCAACCTAAAGCTGCAGAAGATGACCAACATCGTCTCGGATTCCGAGGGCGATGTCTTTTCGACGAAGACCGGCAGCATGCGCTTGGTCATCGGCAAGAAAGAGCCGACGTGGATCGAAAAGGGCAAGAGCAAGGCCTTGTTGCCCGTGCCCGTCGACGAGAACCTGTCGATGATCTACACCGAGCTGGGTGTCTATGCCGGCGAACGACTCGGCACACCCTGCGACGATCTATAGCGCTAGCCAGCGCGTCGGGAAGTCGACGTTGAGTCGCTGTCAGTCGATCGCATAAGCTGATCGATACTGTGACCCCTCTATACCTATCGCGTGTTGACCTGCTGAGTGTAGACGCGTGGACTCGACGGGCGGCCGCTGCGCACGGCGATATCAGTCAGCCAGCTTGGCGCTTCGCGCTGCGTCGTTTGCTGTGGCAAGACAGTGACGCAACCGTGCGGGCCGCCGCGGCGCTGCAGCTTGGGCGCACCAAGGCGCAGTCTGATGCTCCGACGGTGGCTGAGGTTGCGAGCTGGCTCGGAGATGCCTGCACAGACGAGGCACCGCTGGTGCGTGAGGCCGCACTGCGGGCTCTATCGCGGATGGCGAGCCGGCTGCCCGTGCTGTCGCGGGCCGAGCTAGCCAAGCCTGCAAGTGTGCTCTCGGCCGACGATCCGATCTGGTGGGTGCGGCGCGCCGCTTTGCTTGCCTATGGTTCCCTGCTGTCCCTGCAGCCAGATCGCGTACTGCCGCTCTTGCGCGGCAAGCTCGGCGATCCGTTCTGGCGTGTGCGCCATGCGGCAGCACAGGCGCTGTATGCCATCGGCCTGCGTGCTCCCGAGCTGCGCGAATCGATCGTCGCGCCAGCCCCCGATCTGTCGGGCCCAGCGCAAGCGGGGCTGTGGTATCTGCGCGCCCGCTTCCAGCCCTCAATCGAGGTGTACTCGTTTTCAGCGAGCAGCCCCGACGGACCTGTTGCCAACGCCGATCCGGCCGTCACCACGGCGCGTTTGCGAGCGCAAGCGTTTGATTCCATCGATCCGCGCACGCTGATTCCGTTCTTCGCCGATCCGCATGAGCCACTGCGGCGCTTGGCCTTTGAGCACCTGCGGTCCATCGTGCGCGCTCGTCAGCAGCCGCACGGCAGCGCCAGCGAGGAAGTACAGGGTCTTTTGCGCGAGCTTTTGCCATGGGTCGAGACGCCGACGCTGCCCCATGCTGCGGAGACGACGGCGGTGTTTCTCGACGGACTTGGCGAGCCTGCCTTGGTGCTTTGTCGCGCGATTCTGGCGCACGAGCAGCCGCGCCCTGGAGCACTGCGCTGGGCCGCGAGCTATGCCGCGCAGCTTGCAAGTGCAGAGCTGTTGCCGACGTTGCTGCGACATGGCCAGCACCCCAAAGCCATGGCCAGGGCCGCTGTGATGGCGGCAGTGCTTGCCATCGCACCGCGCAATCGACAGCTCGGTTCAGAGCCCGACAGCGCGATCGATGGCGATGCTGACGCGCTTCGTCGTTTTTTCGGCCGCGGCCTCGCTGACGAAAACATCGAGGTGCGCAGCCTCGCCATGCTCGGAATCGTGCAGTCCCGCGATGCCGCGCTGGTGAGTCTGGCGCTGCGGCAGTCGTTGTCTTCGCTGCTTCCCATCGCACGTGTGGCTCTGGTCGATCTGGCTGCGCGCCATCAACACAGCGCGATCGTCCTGCGCGCGGTGCGCGATTCGCATCCACTGGTGCGGGCTCGGGCCTTGCGCTGTCAGCGAAGCAAGGCGGGTGAGAGCGCGGCGTCTTTATCCAGCGATCTCGCGGATCGCGATCCCGAGATTCGCTTGGCCGTGCTGCCGACCCGGCCGCAGGCGTGGCTGTCTGCGCTGCGTGACGATCCAGATCCCTGCGTGCGACGATCGGCGCTGCGTCTGCTTTCTTCGCAGCGAGCGCGCGAGGTGTTGCCACCCGATGAGATGGCGCAAGCGGGGCTCGTGGCCTGCGCAGCAACAGATGCCTGGCTGCGCACGCATGCAGCCGCCCTGATCGATACGACTCACGATGCCGGGCTTCGCGCGCTGCTTCGCCTGTCGCGCGACTCGGAAGAGAGCGTGCGCGCCGCCGCTGCAGATCGACTGCAGGATCCAGCGATGGCTGCTCGCCTGTGTGCGCTGCTGCAGGGGGAAGAGACGATGCCTGGAAGCGCATCGCCTCGCTTGAGTGAGGACGAGCGCGTCGCGGCCTATGCCTGGATCGCTTTACACGACGGGCCCGAGGCTCTGGCTCTCTTGGACCGAGCAGCCAGAAGTGAGGGCGAGCCAGCGTCTGTGCGCAGTGTCCTGCCTGCGCTGCGCTTCTTGGCCAGTGGCGATGAAGGCTCGCTGATCGAGGAACCGGTCTCAGCACCCGAAACAGCGCGTCGATCAGTTGCTGCAGCAGCACCTGCCGCGGTCGCGCGACGAGTTCTCGGGCGTACCGGTATTCAGATTTCACCGCTTGGTCTGTCGGGCGCGTATGAACCGCCGCTCTCAGCACTGCACCGCGCACGCCAAGCCGGGGTCAATCTGTTCTTTTGGGAGCCCAGCTACTTAAAACTGACGCGCTTTTTGCGACGGCAGTGTCAGAGCGGAGCGCAGAGCCGCAAGGACCTGGTGATCGTCGCGGGCAGCTTTGAAGGCGACCGCTTTGGCATTGAGCGCGATGTCGCTTGCGCGCTGCGCCGCTTGCGCACGAGCTATCTCGATGTGCTGCTGCTCTTGTGGGTGCGCTCGCCCGAGCGGCTGTCGCAGGAAGCGCTCGACTGTCTGCGCGATCTCAAGCGGCGCGGAACGATCCGCGCGTTTGGCTTTTCCACGCACCAGCGCGAACTGGCCGAAGCCGCCACGCAGACGGGGGACTGGGATGTGCTGATGCTGCGTCACAGCGCCGCCCATCCTGGAGCCGAAGATCGTTTGCTGCCGCTGTGCGCAGAAAAGCAGATCGGTGTCATCACGTTTAGCGCGCTCTCGTATGGTCGCTTGCTGCGGTCGCAGCCTGCGGTCTCGGAACACGGGCAGACGTACGCCGCTGGCTCGCCGAATCTGGTTCGCATGACGGATGGGGATGCCACCGATGCGCTCGCTGTCTCGGACGCGATGCCGGTGGTACATGGCGAGCAGATTGGCCCGCTGCCAACGGCTGTGGACTGCTATCGCTATACGCTCAGTCAGCCTGGGGTTAGCGCATGCTGGAGCGCGCCGCGCAGCTACAGCGAGCTGGCAGAAAATTTGGCCGTGCTGTCCGCAGAGCCCCTGCCGAGCGCTGACTGCGAGCGCCTGCGTCGACATGGTCAGCTTGTGCATGCCGAAGACCGTCGCTTTCGAGCCTTTCTGCGTAAAGGACACGATGGCGCCCCCGAAGTGCTGGGGCAGATCTCGGCCCCGATGTCCTATGCCGAAAGCGATGCTGGAACGGGCGAGTCCGTCGATTCTTCGATCGCAGATGCACTCGGCGAGATCGCCGAAGCCGGGGCCCCCTATTCCGATCCGGCACTGCCGCCACACGAAGTCTTGACCGAGCCAGCAGACTATGAGAGCGAGGCTCGCTTGCGTACGGCGCGCGAGGACAGCAGCCAAGAAGCGCTCGCTGCCGATGGAGCCGAGGGCGAAGGCAAAGACGGCGAAGGATACGACGGCGCGCAAGCGAGAACGAAAGCCAGCCAGACCTCTTCACCTGCGGGGTCGCCTGCCGCGTCTTTGTGGTCGCCGTGGCCCTCGCCGTGGTCTTCGCCCTGGCCCTTAAGATCGTTGTTGTCGCGGCGTCGCAAACCTGAGAAGATGTGACGGTCAGAGGTGCTCTTGCGGCCTAGGATCGGGTCCCTACGGCGGCTTGTTGTGCAAGAAGCGGTGGGGTCTCGCGAGCTAGCTTCCATGCTGCGATGGAACGTCGCGGCTGTTATTGACCGGCACTGAAAGATGCAGTGGGACGAGAGGCCGCTTGCGGCTTTTCTCCTCTCGTCCACCGCTGAGAGCAAGTAGCTGGGCCGCAAGAGCACCACTGCGTGGTTGCAGCGCCTTGAACCCCGAAACCATCACGCTGGGTGGCGGAGTCGCTCGTGAGTCTTGCCGCGCTACTTGTTCAGCTGAAACCTCTTCTTGCCGCACCGCAGGAGAATCTGGCCGCGATCACCGAGCTTCTGCGTCGTCATCGCGATCTCGCAGAGTACGAAGTGGCGCGCTTTTGGGTCTCGCGCTTCTTGGGCCCACAGCTCGAAAAAGAGCTGCGCAGCCCTGACCCGCGGGTCCGTCGCCGTGGCGCTGAGGCGGTGCGTTACATCTGCACGCGCAAGACGGCGGGCCACTTGCTGCGGCCGCTGATCAAAGAAGCGGACACCAGCGTGGCGGTCCGAGCGCGGGCCTCGATGCGTGTGCTCAAGCTCGATGATGTAGCTTTGCCCGACAGCCGCTATCCCGCACCCAAGCGCGGGCGGGGACAGCTCGGCGGCTGGAACGTCACCGGCTGGTGCTTCGGCTTGTATCCGCATATGCATCGCTGGTGGCGGCGGCGCGGCAAGCCCGAGGAGCCAACGAAAAAGACGCTGCTTGAGAAACACAAGCTGCCCAAGCTCACCTCAGAGTCAGAGCTGCGGGCGTGGTTGGGCATCCAGCGCAAGAAAGACCTTCTGCGCTTGCTGCGGCCCGGCTGTGGCACGGGCGCGCCGTATGTCGAGTTCACGATCCCCAAAGCCAGCGGAGGCAGCCGCACGATCAGCGCTCCCCGCCTGCCGCTCAAGAAGCTTCAGCGCCGCATTCTCGACGAGATCTTGGCCAAGCTGCCCGTGCATGCGGCCAGCCATGGCTTTGTCCGCGGGCGCTCTGTAGTGAGCAACGCCAAGCCACATTTGGGGGCTGCTCTGGTCCTAAAGATGGACCTGCGAGATTTCTTTCCCACTATTCACTTTCGTCGTGTCGTCGGCCTGTTTCAGGGCATCGGCTACGCGGCGGATGTCGCGCAGATCCTGGCCGGACTTTGCACGCATCGTGGAAAGCTCGCCGATGGCTATGTGTTGTGGCCGGGAGTGCTGCCGCAAGGGGCGCCCACATCGCCAGCCATCGCCAACCTGCTGTGCCGTCGCTTGGATGCGCGCTTGTCTGGCTTGGCCAAGCAAGCGGGGGGCGTCTATACCCGCTACGCCGATGACCTGACCTTTTCATTCTCTGCGGTGCCGGACAAAGGCATCGGGCGCTTTGCATGGTGGGTCGATCAGATCTGTCAGCAGGAAGGCTTCGTTGAAAACTCGGCCAAGCGACGCGTGTTGCAGCGACATAATCAGCAGCGCATCACGGGCATCGTCGTGAACAGCGCTCTGCATATTCCGCGCAGCGCTCGCCACACCTTCCGCGCGCTCTTGCACAACGTGCGGCTCGATGGGCTGGCCGCACATGCGCGGGGTCGCAAGGACTTTCGTGCGTACTTGCTTGGCTTTGCGTCGTACGTGCGCATGGTGCAGCCGACGCTGGGGCGAGCGCTCTTGTCGGACGTACGCGCCGTGCTCAAGGCTGATCGCAGCGCACAGAAGAGCTAGCGCTCAGAGTTCGCTGCGGTCTGCGGCTGATATGATGCCGAGCCATGTCGCAGACAGCGGATCTTCATCGCTATCCAACGTATCCCGCTCTTGAAAAACAGGTCGTCCTGATCACGGGGGCATCAAGTGGCATCGGCGCGGCCTGCGCGCAGGCATTTGCACAGAGCGGCTGTCGCCTGATCCTGACCGCACGTCGTGTCGACCGCTTGGCTGCACTTGCACAGACCCTGCGGCACGAAGGTGCAGCGCACGTACACGTCATGGCCCTGGATGTGCGCGACGCCGCCTCTGTTGCGCAGATACTGCCGTCGCTGCCCGAGCCTTTGCGCGCCATCGATATCGTGGTCAATAACGCAGGGCTCGGTCGCGGTCGGGACAAGCTGTACGAAGGCGATCCTGCCGAGTGGGACGAGATGATCGATACCAACGTCAAGGGCGTGCTGCGCATCAGTCGCGCGGTGCTGCCGCAGATGGTGGCGCGCGATCACGGGCACATCATCCACATCGGCTCTATCGCCAGTCGCGTCGCCTATGTTGGGGGCACGGTGTACTGCGCGACCAAAGCTGCGGTGCGCATGATCAATGAGTGCCTCAAGCACGATCTGCTCGGGACGCGCGTGCGTGTGTCGACGATCGATCCAGGAATGGTCGAGACCGAGTTCAGCGTCGTCCGCTTTCGCGGCGATGCGCAGCGCGCCAAGGCCGTGTACGAAGGCATGACGCCCATGCGTGCCGCCGATGTTGCAGAGTCCGTGCTGTTCTGCGCGTCGCGTCCGGCCCACGTCAACATCAGCGAAGTGGTCATGCTGGCCAGCGATCAAGCGTCACCAACGGCTGTGAACCGTCGGACGTCGGCATGAGTAGCGATCTGCGCAAGATGTGGCAGGGCAACCCGTGGCGCCGAACATCGATCAGGCATCACGTCGTCAGCGCGAGCTTAGGCCGCAGCGTATCGATCGGCGTCATGCTATGGGCAGGCTGCTACCACAACAGCCCGCCGCGCGTCGGGCAACCGTATGACGTGGCGGTGGTTCCGGGCTGCCCCAGTGAAGCCGACGGCACGCTGTCGCGCTGTCAGAAAGAGCGCGCCGCCTGGGCCGCTATCTTGTGGCAGCGCGGACAGGCTGCGCATGTCTTGACGTCGGGATCCGCGGTGTACACGCCGTATGTCGAAGCCGAGCACTTAGCGGCTGCGGTGGCGGTGTTGGGTGTGCCGGCGGATCGGATCTATCTTGATCCGCACGCGCTGCACACCGACGAAAATATGCGCAACGCAGTGCGCATCGCGCGTGAGCTTGGCTGGCAGCATGCAACCGTGGCATCGCATGGCCCGCAGGCCAAAGGGGGCTGCGGCATGATCACCGGCTGGGGTCTCGCTTGCACTGGGCTGCCGATCGATCGCGGGGCGATCCACGACACGCTCGAACGCGCTGCCGCCCGCTTGGCCAGCGTGCGCGTCCGACCCAGCCCTTCGTTTCGTTCACTTGCTGAACAGGAAGCTGCGCGCGAACACGAGACGGGGCACAGCCGCCCGCGCTCGGCCTGGCTGTACTTCAAGATGTGGCTGCGGCGTCAGTTCGGCGCTGGCACCCCGGCGCCATGGCTGCCCGCTACGCTGCCTCAGCCTGCATTCGTAAGGTGGTCTGACGCGGCTCACAGCGACAGCGCGCGATAACCGAACAGCCGCACGCGCCGCAAGAACACATCCACGATCAGCAGCGCCACCGCTGCACCGACCAGGAACATCCACAGCGAGCGCAGATAGCGCAGCTTTTCTTCACCGTGATCAAAGATCTGCTCCGCCTGCTCATAGCGCGATCCCTGCGTGGCTTGCGCGATGCGATCGAGCAGATCGAGATCCGGCGGAATCGCCAGATATTCGCGCGGGTATGAGACCGATAGCGTGCCCCACGACTCGGCGACCACGGGGCCTGACTGCGCTGCTCCGGCGGCACGGGTCGGTGCGCCGCGATGCACGGCGCGCAGCAGAAAGGCTCCAGTGCGCGGCAGATAGATCTCGGCCTCGTAACGCCCCGGCGCGGTCTGTGGCAGCGGCAGGGTCAGCACGGGCTTCTGTCGCAGTGCTGTGGCGGGGTTGCCGCCCGTCGCGGCGCTCAACAGCGCGGTCTCATCCCGCCGCGGATCGTTTTCATAGATCTCAAGCTGCGAGTCCAGTCCTGACACAAAGCGATCGTCACTGGACACGGCATCGACGCGCACCTGCACGTATGGTGGCACTGCAGCCGCGGTCAATTGATAGCCCGGTCCGCGGTTCTTGCTGTCGTGGCGCATCGACGATCGCACAAGCTGCGCCCAGAATCGTGCATAGCCCGGCCAGCGCAACCAGTCGACAGCCCAGCGGTTCTTGACGTCGCTGGTGAAGGCCACTACCTGTCCCAGTCCTTGTCGCCAGCGCACCAAGATCGGCTCGCCCTGCGGCGACACCAAGATCACTTCTGAAAGCGGCTTGGGCTTGGTCGATACATAGCCGCGCAAGGCTGGAGCACTCTCGATTCCCACGCCATCCAGAAGCTCGACGAACTTGGCGACTACCGGCCGTACGCGATCTTCCACCAGGGCCGAGCGCGCGACTTGGGTCGTCTCTTTCGTGAAGATCTTGGGGATCGAGCTTTCATCCTGCGTGTAATAGAAGCGGCCGCCGCCATTTTCCGCGATGGCCGTAAGCAGCGTCTGATCCGCACCCGAGCCGACGCCAACCGTCGACACGGTGATCTTCTGCGCCACCATTTGATTCACGAGCTCCAAGATGCCTTGGTATTCGGCTTGGCCATCGGTCAGCAGGATGACGTGCTTGATGCGTGCCGTGGCTGCAGCAAGCTGCTGATAGGCCTCTTGCAGCGGCGGCAGAAGCTGCGTACCACCGCCGGCCGTCAAGCGCGCGATATCACTGCTGATGCGCACGCGGTTTTGTGCTCGCTGCAAGCGCACCAGCGGCATCGCTTGGCTGTCGAAGGCCACGACACCGATCAGATCATCGCCACCTAGCATCTCGGCCGTGGCGCGGGCGGCGTCTTTGGCAAGCTCTAGCTTGCGACCGCTCATCGAGCCCGAGCGATCGATGGCCAGCACCAGCGCCAAGGTTGGCTGATCGCGCTTCTTTTCTTGCTCGAACCGCACCGGCAAGATCTTTTCAAGCTGCGTCCCTTGGTAGCCACCCGAGCCAAAGCTGTTTTCGCCGCCAGCCATGATGAAGCCACCGCCGTAGTCGCGGACATACGTCTCGATGGCGAGCATCTGCGCTTGGCTGACCAGCGTCGCGGACACATCCGACATCAGCACCAAGTCAAAGCCCAATAGATCCTTGGCATGGCTTGGCAGACCGTACGGCCCGCGCGTCTCGACATCGATGTTTTCGCGCGCAAGCGCCTGCGAAAGATAGGCCTTGGCTGCGCTCTCTCCCTCGACATACAGGATGCGTGGACGGCCCCTGGCGAACAGCGGCAGCAGCGCTTGGTTGTTCTTGGCGAAGCGGTCTTTGAGTGATCCACCAGGTGCTGCGCTGAGCTGGACGCGATAGCTCTTTACTCCGGCGCTGTCGATCTGGCCACGGAAGCGCAGCAGGTTGCGACCTGCCGTTAGATCAACATCGCGGTGCCCGTCGCCGGGGTTCTCTCGCTCGCCGCCGCCTGCGCTTTCAAACAGTGTCGCGCGTACACGCTGCGGCACGCTGCTAAAGACCTCGGCTTCCAGCGTGAACGGCGATCCCACTTTGATCCCCGCGACCTCGCCACTGTCGCTGAGCAGGCGCAGATCGCGGACCAGGACCTCTTCTGCGCCCTCGCTGGGCAGCGCGACATAGCCAATACGTACGCCCCGCCGCCGGGCTGCAAGAGCTTCCGATGTGATGTCTCCTTCGGTCTGATTGCCGTCGGTAAACAACAGCACTCGGCGTAGCGTGTCGGGCGCGTGCAGGCCATAGCTTAGCTGCAGCGCGGCTTGCAGGTTGCTGACTTCGGGATGCTGCCAGGCCATGGCCTGTTCGCGATGTCCTGCGGGGCCGCGCAGCAGCTCCACGTCGGCCGGCCTTGACCAGCTACGTGCGTCGGGCAGCACGCGCGGGCGACCGGCGAAGGTGACCACATGCAGATCGTCGCCTTGCTTCTGCGCTCGCTCGCGCAGGGCATCCAAGCGGCGCGCCACTTGGCCAAGCTGTGCATCGCTGACCGAGTCCGAGACATCGACCAGTGCCACGGCAGAAACGCGCGTGCGCTCTTGCAGCGCTGCGGGCAGGGCAAGCGCCGACGAAAGGCAGAGAAGAAGCGCGCTGCGCAGGACAAGCTGCGCGACGAGCTGAAGGCGCGAAAGATCGGTGAGCGAGGTCTGCAGCGCGGGCCACAAAAGCGGGCACAGCGAAAGCAACAAAAGAGCACTCGGCCGCTCGATGACGAGCACGCGCGAGCCGATGGCAAGCGCCAGCGCTCGCGGATCGATGTGTGCGCTGCCAGCCAAAGCCAGGCCTTTGTGCAGCCACGCGGGCGGGCGAGCCAAAAACAGCGAGCCCCCGACGAACAGGCCCAGCGACATAAGCAGCGAGAGCAGCGTCGTCCACAGCAGGCTGCGGCCACCGCGACGGTATGCAAACCAGCACAGCAGGGCACCGGCAACCAGAAACGCCCCGCCCAGCGCGCTCTGCTGCGCACTCGATAGACCTAGATCGCGCAGCGGGCTCATACCGTCCACCGCCTGTGATAGCTCCACCATTCGAGCAAGAGCAGCGCAACGGCTGCGAGCAGCAGATAGGGCCACAGCGTGCGGCGCAGTGCTCGCTGACCGGGCTCTGGTGCGGCGAGGCGCTTGTCGCCGACGCGAAGCTCGCTGCGCAGTGTCGCGGCAGATTCGATCGGGTCGCTGAGGTTGGCCGCAAAACGCAGCGGGGCACTCTCGGGCAGCGACAGCTCATAAAAGCCGACGCGCTGCCCATAGTGCAGGGCATAGCCCTCGCTGACCGGGGTGGTGATCGATTCGCCATCGGGAAGCAACAGGTTGGCGGTGGCAGACAAGGGGCGCGGCGCGCCGGCTCGACGCGCGATACCTGACAGCGCGATGCGCCAGATCTGCCCCGTCCGTCGGCTGCCCAAGTCTTCGTCGACATCGCCCGCAAACCAGTCGAGCGCGTTCATCAGCAAGAGCGGGAACGCGACGCGCAGAGGCAGGTCGCTAGCTCGTAGATCAAACCCCAAGGCGAGGCTGCGACGCAGGCCGCTGCGCGTCGACTCTTCGCGAGCAACGATCAGCGGCTGCTTGAACATTCCGGCCAGCGCGCGATCACCTGGCTGCAGCACAAAGACCGAGCTCTTGCTCATGTTCACGTCGGTCAGTGACACCCAGCGCAGGATCGGATGGCTCGCTTCGACATCGGTGACAAGGGGTGACTTCAGTGTGCCGCGCAGCGGAAATGGGCTGCTCGGTCCCTGCGGATCCAGATAAATGGCGTGCGCGTTGGGCGGGGCCTTGGGCGTAAAGGCGTCGAAGATCACTGCGTCATAGCGATCGGCGCGGGCTGGGTCATAGGCGCTCGGCGTCACGCGCTCGACGCGCAGGTGGTTTTCTTCTCCGGCGCCTGTGGCGAGCAGAGCGCCTTCCAGAAACAGGTTGCCGGGCGTCACAATCAGCACCCGCTGTTGTCTGCGCTCGGGCAAAACGGTATAGGCGCGATCGTCGAGGGGCAGGATGTCTCCGTCGGCAGCGCCAACCAGCTGCAGCCGGGCTTCGATATTGCGGCCAGCGCCTGAGAGGTTGTTGTAGATACGCTCGACCGCTTGGTTGGGCATCAGCTCGACGGTCTGCACGTCGACGACTTCGCCGTCTTGTCGCAGCTCCAAGGTGGCGCGCTGCGCTGTGCTGGGAAGCGCCGTGCCATCGGCCAGCACACCCGATGTGACGGGGCGGGGAAACCACGCCATGCGCACCAGCACTTCATAGCTCAGCCGGTTGCGGCGATAGCGGCGCACCGAAAGTGCGGTCAGCGCTGCGTTGCCCAGCGTTCGATCAGCAGCTGGAGAGCTGATCTGGGGCAGCGGCTGGAAGTACACATCCAGGTCTTGCCCAGCCGTCAGCGTGGGCAGGCTGGCTTCATCGAATCCTCCGTCAGAAAACAGCACAACCGTTGGGCTGGGCCGCCCCAAAAGAAGCGCTCGGCAAAGCGCGATCGCGGCGGGTAGATCGGCGCCAGTATCGCGCGCCTGCACCCCATCGATCTGCGCCAGCAGATCGCTTTCTTCATA
Organism: Myxococcales bacterium; assembly: GCA_016794505.1. GTDB lineage: Bacteria > Myxococcota_A > Polyangia > Palsa-1104 > JAEUJZ01 > JAEUJZ01. The sequence continues at coordinate 32,226 of JAEUJZ010000173.1, read as the reverse complement.
GGACAAGCCACCCATCGGCGCAGGCTGACCGTCGAGAGCAACCACGACAGCCAGATCATCGCCGCCCAGCGAGCGCACAAAGCTGCGTGCTTGCGCTTGCGCGGCGGCCAAGCGCGTGCTGTCGCCGCGGCCGGTGGGCGACGGCATGCGCGCCTGCATCGAGGCCGAGGCATCGATCAAGAGCACCAGCGTGCGTCCTCGCTGCGAGCGACCCAGTCGCGGATCGCCCAGCGAAAGCACCAACAGCAGCAGCACAAGGAGCTGCAGCAACAGCGAAAGCAAGCGCAAGAGCTTGCGCCATAAGCTCGTCGCCTCGCTGCGCTGCAGCACCTGTTGCCACAGACGGATGAAGGGCACCTCGACGCGGCGCCGCTGCTGCTTGAGGAGATACAGCGCGGTGAGCACCACGGCAGCCGCCGCAAAGATCAGCGCAAGCTGCTGCACAGCAAGGCCGAGGAAGCTCATCGCAGAAAGCCTCCCTCGCGTAGCACGCGCAGCATCAGATCTTCAAACGGCACGTCGGTTGATGCGCGCAGATAGCCGATGCCGCGCGCACCGCAGAACGTTTCGAGCGTGTGGCAGTACTCCGCATGGACCTTGGCATAGGCCGCACACATCGCATCGGTCAGCGTCACTTGACGCCCTTCGCCGGTCTCCATGTCGAACAGCTCAAGGTCACCTCGAAGCTGCGGTCGTGCCTCGCGCGGGTCGATGATCTGGATCACCGCGGGCTCGAAGCGGTGATAGCGCAAGAGGTTCAGCGCCTCTTCGTACCCCGCTGCGTCATAAAAGTCCGACAGCACCACGGCCACGCCGCGCCGCCGCGTCTTGTGTACGAATTCTGAGATCGCCGCTCGCAGGTCGGTGTGCCCGCTCGGCGACAGGCCGGCCAAGAAATCAAAGACCTTGAAGATGCGCCCTTTGCCGCGTGCTGCCGGAAGCTGATCTTGCATGTCCTCAGCGAATGCGTGCAGCGCGACGCGGTCCAGGTTGGAAAGACCGACATAGGCCAGCGCCGCCGCCACCTGCGCCGCATAGCCCAGCTTGGCGATGCGCCCATCACGCCCGTGCTGCAGAAGGGGCGCACCGTCGCCCGGCGAGCCCAGACGCATCGACGCGCTGCGATCAACCAGGATGTAGATGTACAGATCCTCTTCTTCTTCAAACAGCCGCAGAAGCAGGCGATCCATGCGGCCGTACACCGCCCAGTCCAGGTACCGCAGATCGTCACCCGGTGTGTACTGGCGGTGATCGGCGAACTCGATGCCGGCGCCCGTCTTGCGCGATCGGCGCTCGGCCCGCAGGCGTCCGGCAAAGACCTTCTTGGCGACGATATGCAGGTATTCCAGCTTCTTTAAGAAGGCCTGGTCGAAGCCGCTTTGGGCGGCGCTGTTCTCGTCGCGGGTGGCCATCGTGGTGCGTGAACTGTGAACCCTATGCACCGTGCGCCGCCGGGGCGCCGAGCGGGGAAAGTGAGGCCAGATCCGCGGCGGTCTCGGGGGTGCGTTCCAAGATCGAGCCAATGATGTCGTCGGGATCAACCCCTTCGGCCTGCCCTTCAAAGTTCAAGATCAGGCGGTGGCGCAGTGCTGGCCGCGCGACCTTTTGCACGTCGGCGCAAGACGCAGCAAAGCGCCCGTCCAGAAGGGCCATCACCTTGGCGCCCAGAAGCAGCGCCTGCGCGCCACGCGGCGAGGCGCCATACCGTACATAGCGGCGCACCGGATCGCGCTCGCCCTTTTGCGCTTTGGCATCGGGCTTTCCGCTCGTCGGAGCCGCGCTGCCGCTGTCGGGATGCGTGGCCCGCAGCACGCGAATCGCGAAGTCTTGCACCGACCGCGCCACCGGCACCTGCCGCACCAGCGCTCGCAGCGACAGAAGCTCTTCACCACCGATGACTTTCTTGGCGTGAACCGGGTGATCTGTCGTCGTGCGATCCAAGATCGTGTGCAGCGCCTGCCGCGATGGGAACTCGACCTTGAGCTTAAAGAAAAAGCGGTCAAGCTGCGCCTCTGGCAGCGGGTAGGTGCCTTCCATCTCTAGCGGGTTCTGCGTTGCCATGACGAAAAACGGCGACGGCAACTGGTACGTCGTCTTAGCCACTGTCACCGTCTGCTCTTGCATCGTTTCAAGCAGCGCCGACTGCGTTTTCGGAGTGGCGCGGTTGATCTCATCGGCCAGCACGATGTGCGCAAAGATCGGGCCGCGCTGGAACTCAAAGCGCCGCCTTTGTCCGTCGGTGCCGGCTTCTTCGATGAGCACGTTGGTGCCCAAGATATCGGCCGGCATCAGGTCTGGCGTGAACTGCAGGCGCGAAAAAGTCAGGTCCACGGCCTCGGCCAGCGTGCGCACGAGCATGGTCTTGCCCAGCCCCGGCACGCCTTCCAAAAGCACGTGCCCGCCGGATAGCAAGGCGACCAGCACGCCCGTCACGATCTCGTCATGACCGACGATGACCTCGGCGATCTCACTGCGCAGGCGCTTTACTCTTTGACGAAACGCATCGACTTGTCCGCGCATCTGCTCCGGCGAGAGCGCGCTGCCAACCGCCACCGTGTTGTCCATGTCCTTCTCTCCGTCTCCCCTGCGGGCCATCCACCCTGCGGCCTGCGCCATGCCGGCCTGAGCTTACTCGCGCGGCTTGATCATCTGAAAGTAACGCTTCACGTAAAAGCGATAGCCGGGCGGCACGCGCTGCTGCGTCATGGCTCGCTCGGACACTGCTGTGTAGTCGCCGTACACCCGCCGGTACGGCTGGCTGGCAAAGCCCTTCTCGGCGGCGCCCAGGATCGTCTCGGATCGCGTCGGGCCCGCGCCCTCTTTGCCATAGACCCGTGACAGTCGCCGCTTGCTGTCAAGCTGCGTTGGATCGCCCTGCATGTTGGGGTCGTGCCCTGTCCCTGGCCGCTCGGATCCCGGACGCTGCGAGCCTGGACCGTTGGCACCCTCTTGACCCTGACCCGTCCCAGGGCCGCGGCTGCCCATTCCCATGCCGGGGATGATCACTGGATCGTTGCCTTGACCCAAAAGCAGCGTCTGCTGCCCGTCTTTGCCGGGGCCTTCCCCCTCGATCAGGACATCGCCATCTTGCCCTTGTCCCTGCCCCTGTCCTTGGCCGCGGGCGCGGTTCATGAAGTCTTTCATCGAGCCGGACATGCCCTGTCCCTGCGCGCCCTGTCCTTGCTGTCCCTGTCCTTGCTGCCCTTGTCCCTGTCCCTGCTGCCCCTGTTGCCCTTGTCCTTGGCCGCTGCGTCCGACGCGACGGAGCACCTGCTTGATCGAGCCCAGCGCGATCGTCACCGGGCCGCGCCCGCCTTGCCCCTGTCCCTGCTGTCCCTTTTGTCCTTGTCCCGGCTGTGGCTGCTGGTTTTGGCCTTGTCCTTGGCCCATGCGGCGAAGCTGCTCTTGCAGGCGCTGCATGTCTTCCATCATTTTTTCCAGCGCCTTGCGCTGCTCGGGAGTCATGCGGTCTAGCTGCTTCTGAAGCTCCTCGGCTGCCCGCTGCATATCGCGCTCAAGCTGCTCTAGTTCGCGCCGGGCTTGTTCGCGCTCTTGCCGTTCGCGCTCCAGGTTCTCTAGCTCGCGCTTCACTTTTTTTAGGCGCCGTTCGCTTTCTTCATCCTGCGGGTTCTCTTCCAGCTTTTTCTTCAGGCGCCGCTCTTCTTCTTCCAGCTCCTGCCGACGCTGCGAGTCCTTTTCGGACTTCGTCGAGCTCTGCCACTCGTCCTTCTGATTTTTTAAGCGGCGCTCTTCTTCGCGCTGCTCGGCGTCGCGCTGCGCGTCTTTGCGCAGCCGCTCTAGCTCCTCTTGCACTTTCTTTAGGCGCTCGGCCGCTTCGCGATCCTGAGGGTTCTGCTCCAGCTGCTTTTTGAGACGCTTTTCTTCTTCTTGCAGCTCTTGCATGCGTCGCGCCCGCTCTTCGGCTTGCGCGCGGTCGCGCTCGTTTTCCTTCTGACTGGCCTGTTTGTCCCTGGCCTGAGCCAGACCGCGTGCCGCCCGCTCAAAGGCTTGCGCCATCGCCTGACGATCGCTTTTTTCTTTGTCGCTCTCGGCCTTCGTGCGCGCTTCGCTGGCGAGCTTTTTCAGCTCGGCCTGGGCCTTGGCTAGGTCTTCTTTGACCAGCGCTTGCCCCAGCTCTTTGGTCAGCTTGGCCTCGGACAGCTCGTTTCCGGCCTTGCGCAGCCGCTCTTTTAGCTCTTCGAGCGCGCCGTCTTTGCCCTGCATCAGACGCTGCTCTAGCTCAGACAGCGTGTCGAAGGCCTCTTTCCTCGTCAGCTCGCCCCGCTCGATCCGATCCAGCAGCTTGAGAAGCTCGCGCAGGATCGCCGCGGCCTCTTCATCGCCGCGCTTTTCGGCCTCGTCGAGCAGGCGGCGCAGCTCGTCTTTTTCCGGCTCGATCAGCTCGGCGTCGACGATCAAGCGCGCTTCAGGCGCCGTCGGGGGGCGAGTGGGGGGCGGCGGCGGCGGCGGCGATGCCAGCCGCGGCAGGCGCACCGTCAAGGCCAGCAGCGTCGCAAGCAGTCCGATGGCGAGCCAGCTCAGGTGCTGCGGGCGAACGAACGGCGCGGCGCGACTCGGCTCGACGCGCAGGGCCACCTGTTCAGCGTCGGAAAGAGCCAGCTCACGCAGCGCCGCTTCCGGTCCCAGCGGCGATGGCGGCGGCGTGCTGCCCACCCCCGCAAACTGCAGCGCTGACGAAACGCGGTCATTTAGGGCATGACTCTGGTCGATGCGCGCGGCAACATGCAGCGGATCGATGCGTCGCAGCGCACCGACGGCAATGGCCACCAGCACCAGCCCACCGGCCAGGCCCGCGGTCCTGTGTAGATCCGCGGCGGTCAGCTTGCCGAAGCGATACAGGATCGTCGCTGCAAAGCTCAGACTCAGCCCGCCGAGCCCGCCATAGACGCCATACTGCACCGCCCGCAGAAGGCGCAGCCGTCTGCGCACCCGCAGAAGCGCCCGCTGCACGGCGACCAGTCGCCCTAAGCGGGGTCCTGACTGCATGTGGCCTGACGGGGTGGGAAGCGGCTGCATCGAATAGGCAAAGTGTACACAGCGCCGCCGCCCTTGACGAGAGACGGAGCGGTGCCTATGCTGCCACTGTCTTTGGGTCCTCTAGTCAAGGGGGCGAAACGGTTTCGACGGGGGTGAACTCCGCAGAAGGTCGCGTGTCGAGGTTCCGCTACCTCGTAAATCCAACGGAAAGTAAGAAACGCGAACGATAACGCGTACGCTCTCGCTGCTTAATACCCAGTAAGAGAGCCGCTTCCCTCGGGTAGGGTCCGTGACCCGAGAGGGGGTGTCAAAATAGCCGGGCTAGCGCTCCTTGATGTCCGTCGCTTGGAGGGCGAAATCAAAGACGGAATAGCCCGAAGCGGGGCTCGCCGGTAGGCGCCGCAAAGGGTGAATCAAATACCGGCTACACACGTAGTGGCCCCTGTGAAGCACTTTCGGACCCGGGTTCAACTCCCGGCGCCTCCATGGAAGCCCACCGACGCCAGAAAGCCTGGGTCGGTGGGCTTTTTTCTTTTCGTGCGTATTGCGTGCCGCGGCGCGGACCGAGCCGGGCCAGGAAGTCCCGGTTGCTGCGATTTCCCCCGCGTTTTCACGGCGCAAACAAGGCCGCGAAATCAGGGCGTTCTTCTGCCTGCGAAGGGGTCGCGGTGGACTCTTGTCCTCGGCGGCACGTGCGGGGGGTGGTTTCCCCTGGGGCGGTGTCGCGTCGATGTGGCGGGGAAGTCGTTGAGGGCAGCAGTCAAGTCTGGGGCGGGTCTGCATCGGCCTGGCAGACGTAGCGGGCAGGTGTACGGTCCGCACGTAAGCTTCCTGGCTCAGCCCGGATGCGGACGGCACGGCAGGGGTCTTCGGGAACGGCAGCCAAAGGCTCTCAGGCTTCTGCGTTATGCAGCGTGCCGGCCATTCCCCAGGCCTTGTTAGGGCTGGGCTGCGGCGGGCGGGCTAGGAGGCCGTTGGAGCAAGAATCTGAAAATCGATCGACATCTTTGCGCGGGCGTGATCTAAGGGCGCGATGAAGACGTATCGGGAGTACCAGCCTCGGCAGGGGTTCCTGTTACCGCCGAGTCCGCTTGACTGGCTGGCGGCGGATCATCTCGCCTACTTCATTCTGGAAACCGTCGCGCAGCTATCAAGTAAACGCCAGCTCAAGGCTGGCGCTCCTCACAGAACCGGACGTGCCCAATTCGGGCATCCGGCTCTTCGGTTTGCGGTTCCTCGTGGCGGCATGCGCGGAGGATATGTCGAGCAGATCAGAAGCACGAGGGGGTTGTGGCAGCGGGCTGAAGTGCAGTCGCCGCTCGAACTGCTCCCACGTGTAGGAGCTGCGCTGTGAGCGACAATTCAGCCAGCGAAACAACGCCCCGACGCAGAGCCAGTAGAAGTGGGCAAGCTTGGACTCGTTCCAGATCACGCCGTAGTAGCGAAAGTGGCCGATCATTTTGGCGGCCGCCTCGCGCCACAGGAAGGCGGTGGTCTTCCGCTGTCGCTCGCGTTTGATCCACGTCGTAAAGCTCTGCGCTGCGCGAGCAAGGCGCTTGGGGAGGGGCTTCACCTTCAAGCGCTTGCCGACACCTCGTTTGATTCCCCAGTACAGCTCGAAACCCAAAAGGGTGATGGTCCCTTTGGGAGACGCGGCACTGAAAGGCACGATGCGAGTCTTGTCGAGGTTGAGACGAAGCCCAGCCTCGGCCATGCGCGCGAGCAGCGCGAGCTGAAATGCGTGCGCGGTTTCCTCATCCGAGAAGACAAAGATCGCATCGTCTGCATAGCGAATGAACTCTCCTTTGTGGGTCCAGTGCTGAGTGAACCACTGGTCCAAAAGGACATGGAGACAGACGTTGGCGAGGAGGGGACTGGCCGGCGAGCCTTGCGGTGTGCCAGCGAGCTTGTCCGCCATGGTGCCATCTGCGTGCAGCATCGAGCAGCGGAGCATCCGTTTGATGAGCCGCAGGAAGTGCGGATCGCCGATGCGCTGCCCGAGTGTACGCAGGAGCCAGTCATGATCGACGGAATCGAAAAATTTTTCGATGTCCATCTCGACCACAACGCAAGACTCTCTGCGACGACAGATGGTTTCATACGCGCGACCCAGCGCCTGATGCGCTGACATGCCGCGCCGAAAGCCATAGCTGTGTCGGTGGAAGTGCGGCTCATACATCGCTTCGAGAATGCGGGCCACAAGCGTCTGAACGATCTTGTCCTCCAGACATCCAACGGCCAGCGGTCTCATTCCGCCTTGCGGCTTGGGAATGAGCACTTCCCGCGCGGGTTTGGGACGCCACCCACCGCCACGCAGCGTCTGCTCCAGGGCTTGCAGATTCTCGTCTAGGTTCTGCTGATAGACGTCCTTGGTCACATGATCGATTCCGCTGGCCTTGGTGCCATCCAAAGCGCGGAATGCCTGCCGCAGATTGTGCACGTTGAGGTGATGCATGAGGTTCCGCATCGGCTCCGCCGGCTTGCTCTGCGAGGCCGCGAGTATCCAGTGCAGTCGGGCATATCCTGCGAAGGGTCCGTCTGCGCAGACCCCAGGAGTCCTTCTGCTCTGGTTCACAACCCGTCTCGCCCTTGGCTCCATGGGAGTTACCCCACTTCGTCGCTACTATGACGAGATCTGACTTCTCTTCGGGCACTTGTCGCCGACTTGGCGGTTAGGCCTTGCCCAGCGACGAAGAAGCCCTGGCGAATTTGGGCCCCACCCCGAAGAGATCTCCCAGGTTCCGACATCAGCCGTCTGTACATGCCATGGTCTATGACCCCGGTGGTGCCAACGGTCTTACGACCGCCGATGTTGCCTTCGCGATGCGTCGACTCGCTCGGCCACCACGGAAGATGCAGTTTAACGGGGCTCGATCCCTTCACGCACGCTGCATTACGGCCTGCACACTCCCTGTCTACGCTTCGCAGCCGGCCTCGCGACAGCCCATGCAAGACTCGATAAGGTGAGGGTCTCTGCGGGACACCGCGCATGGCGATTTCCCGCTTCATCCCTATTTCCACCGACGGGACGTCCACCCGTTGGTTGATGTCAGCTTGTGCCTGGCGCACCGACCTGTCGCGTATCACGGCCTACTACGAGCGCGAGCGCCGCGGCTTTCCGCCGCACGATCCGCGCATGATGACGGCGCTGCATTTGTACGCGTACTGCGTCGGTGTGCCGTCGTCGCGCAAGATCGAAACGCGCACGCATGAAGACATCGCGTTCCGCGTGCTCGTTGGCAACACGCATCCCGAGCACACGTGCATCAGCGAGTTCCGACGCATGCACCCTCAGAATCCCGCCTCGCGTAGCGCGATCATCCGTCGGAGCGTGGCCTGCTCCGTCGGGTCTTCCTCGACCACGCGCCGACCTTTATCATCCAATTGGCGGGGCACACGATAGCCGTAAATCGGCGAACCTAAAACGATGCCTTTCTGTTTCAAATACTGCATCGCTTCACGGGTACGCTCCGAGATGATTTCGCGTTCAAACTGAGCGTAATTGCCAAGATTCATCAGGAGCATCCGCCCCGCAGCCGTATGCGTATTGGCCATGCCGCACAGCGACAGCAAGTGATAGCGGTCGTGGCGAAAATACGCGTCGACCAGCAGGCCCAGATCCCTGAGAGACCGCGACAGCCGATCGACCTTGACGACGACGAGCGTGTCCGACTGGCCGCGGGAAAGCATCTTCAGCGCTGCTGGTAGGCCGGGTCGCTCCAGCGTCCCGCCCGTCACCCCTTCATCCGCCTTGATATCGACAAGCGTAGTCCCCTGAAGCTGACAATAGAGCGCTAGCTTATCCCATTATGCGCCAAGACTCACTCCCTCGCAGGTTTGCTCCTGTGTACTTACGCGAATGTATCCGACAGCTATTTGTGAACGCTTCTCATGTGCGTTGAGTATTTTCATGGGAAGCGTTGTATTTCAATATATTGGACCCAAGCGTTCCAATGTTGCTGTAGGTCGGGTGGCAGCACACGCCAAGGAGCAGCGGAGTGGACCGAATGGACTGGCAACGCTTCTCGCTGCAGTGATGGACTTTGCCCAAGAGCTGAGAGATCCTGGCAAAAGGGGGCGGCTTAGGCACCGCTGCGGGAGCTGGCAAGCATGCGACTTCGCGAGAGCTTTCACCGAGGCACCATTGGCATCGGCAGCAGTTTTGGCGGTCTTGTGCTGATGCTGCTCATCGGGGTTGCCATGGGGGCCCCACCAGTGGTCAGCGACCCGAAATCGCCACAGCCAGTGGCCCGCCCGGCCGCGCCCCCTGCGGTGGTTGCTCAGGAAGATGGCGATACTGTGGACACCGACTCGCCACGGCGGGCGCTCGAACGCTTTATGCAAAACGCCCACGACGGTCAGTTCGAACAGGCGGCCGACGACCTATGGCCGGTGTCGAAAGACGCCGAAGAGATGACTCATCTCGCCCGCAAACTACTAGCCGTGCTTGACCGAAGGCTACCGTTTGACGCAGAGCGGCTGGCCAAAATCTCAGACTCTCCATCGGGAAACATAGACGACGGCTTGCCCGATCAAGACGAGCTGGGGCGCATCCAGATGCCGCTTCAGTCCGAGCCGGTGCGCATGACGCGCAAGCGCCAGGCAAACGGGGGGACGCACTGGGTTTTTTCACAAAGAACCGTCGAGAGGACGCCCGCGTGGTTTCAGCGCCTGCCGGATCACTGGCTGCTCGATCACATGCCGCACTTCCTACTGGTCACCGGACCGGGAGGACTTCTGTACTTCCAGTGGCTGATGCTGCCGGTCTTTCTTGTCCTCAGCGGGCTGTTCGGACTGTTTTTTTCGACGGTACTCCGCTTGGTGGCGTGGATCCTATTCGGCCGCCGCGAGCTGTTTAAGGCGGTGCTGGAACGCCAGACGGCTCCACTGCGTGTGCTGGGAGCTGCCCTGGCCCTGCGCTTGCTTTTGTTGTCACTGTTCATGACCGCCACGGGCGAGCAGATCGTGCGCGGGCTGTGCAATGTCGCGCTCATCATCGGCATGGTCTTCTCGATCTGGCGCGCCACCGATGTTCTGGTAGGGCGCGTGAGACAGTCGGCCTGGCTAACCGCGCGTCCGGCGCTGGTTGGCATGGCTCCACTTCTGCATCGCTTGATCGAAGTGGGCCTTTGGGCAGTGGCGGTGCTGTGGAGCATCCAGGCCATGGGCTATTCGGTAACCGCGGTCCTGGCGAGCTTGGGTCTCGGCGGTCTCGCGGTGGCGCTCGCTGCCAAGAACGCTCTTGAACACCTCATCGGCGGCATGACGCTCAGTCTCGATCAGCCGATGCGGGTTGGCGATCAAGTCAAGGTCGGCGATGTGCTCGGCCATGTTGAGCAGATCGGTATTCGAAGCACACGCATCCGCACGCAGGACCGCAGTCTGGTGACGATTCCCAACGGAAAGCTCGCCGATCTGAACATTGAGACGTTGGCTGCACGCGACCGTTTGCGAGTCGTGCTTTCACTCAACATCGCCCACAGCCTGAAGCCCAAGAAGCTGCGCGAGCTACGCGATGCCCTGCTCGCTTGCGTCAAGGAGCAGCCCCTATGCATCCAAGACAAAGTCAGCGTCAACTTCACCGGGCTCAACGAGTTCGCCATCCCTATCGAGATCACCTGCTTTTTTGACACGTACGACATCGAGCAGCTCGCGGAATCCCGCCACGCGCTGCTCTTGCAAGTGCTGGAGGTCGTCGACTTCTTTGCTGCCTTCCCGGTGCCGCCAAAGAAGTGACTTCCAGTGTGTCAATCTGATATCGTTACCGTCGTGGCCAATGTTCGATTGTGCTCATTGGGAGGGGTGATGCAGCTGCAGAGATTGGGTGCCTGTTTACTCGTGCTGGCGTTGCTTTCTCTTGCGGCCTGCAACAACTCTGGAAAATCCAAGCTCACGGACGACAGCGCCGCTGACGTCACCGATCCGCCGACGGGTCCGACTCTGCCAGCCACTGCTGCTGGACAGGGCGCTGGCGCGGCGGCGGTCAACGCGCAGCAAGTGCGGCGGCCAGTTCCGGTGTTCAAGAAGCCTCCTCCCGAGCCGCCGGAGGTGGCAGTCATTCGTCAGCGTGTGATCCGCGGCGACCGCAGCATGGGCACGCTCAAAGACCTTCAGAAGTTGAGCTACAAGTACCCCAATAACGCCGATGTCGCGTACATCCTGGGGCAACTATACTGCGCAAAGCTCTGGATTTCCGACTGCCTGCATCACTTCAGCCGCACACTTGCACTAGACCCTAGCTATCGCGAAAATTCGTTTCTGATCCGATCCGTCGTTGCTGGCCTAGGCAACGACGGCGATCACTTCAAAGTTCGGCGCTTTCTGGTTCAGCAGATTGGGCAGCCAGCACAGCCCTATTTGGAAGAAGTCTTGCAGGGCACTTGGCGGCAGCAGGTCAAGGATCGCGCCAGCGCCACCCTGCGGGAGATCAAGTGATGTCGCCCCCACCTTCCACATCCGCCGCCGCCCCAGCGCGAGCCGTCGGCACCATCATCGCCGGTCGCTATCAGATCGAGTCCCTCATCGGGCAGGGGGGCATGGGTGATGTGTACCTTGTCAAACATACGGTCATGCGCAAGCGGCTGGCGCTCAAGCTCTTGCGACCCGAGCTTTCGCAGGTTGCTGAGTTCTCTGCTCGCTTCGAGCGCGAAGCGATGGCTGCGGCCCACATCGACCACCCGCATGTGGCAGCAGCCACCGATTGTGGGAAGGCCGAAGACGGCACTCTATTTCTCGCCTTGGAGTTCATCGAAGGACGCAGCCTACGCGATGTGATTTCCGATGGACCTCTATCCCTCCGGCGCGCTCTTCACATCACTCAGCAAGTCGCCAGCGCCATGGTCCGCGCGCATGAACTGGGCATCGTGCATAGGGACATAAAGCCCGACAACATCATGCTTACGCACCGCGAGGGCGATCCCGATTTCGTCAAAGTCCTCGACTTCGGTTTGGCCAAGCTTTCCAGCAGCGCCGGGATGGGAGAAACGGGGAAGGCGGCAGAGAAACTGACGCAGTTTGGCGAGATCTTCGGCACGCCGCAGTACATGGCCCCGGAACAGACTGCGGGCGGAGAGGTAGATGGCCGCACCGACCTATATGCGCTCGGGATGATCCTCTTTGAAATGCTGGCCGGGCGTCTGGCCTACGAGGGCAAGACAGCCTCCGACTTTCTGCGTCATCAACTGGCGACACCGCTGCCATCGTTTGCCCAGCGCGCCCCCCTGGTCGCGGTGCCGCCTTGGGCCGAGGCGCTCACGCGCAAGCTGTGCGAAAAGCAGCCAAACGAGCGATTCGCCTCTGCCGCTGCGTTTCTAGACGCATTGGAATCCGCCGTCGAAGCGAACAACCTTGTGCTGGTGCCTCAGCGTGCGCGTTCAAGCTCTCCGAGCATGCAGAACGCTCCGGCTGCGCCGCATTCAATCGGCAACTCGCAGCCTCAGGCCGTCTCGGGATCTAGCGCTGTCCTGCCGATTCCAAGCACGGCCAGGGTCGTGCCGCAAACCGCATCGATGGTGATGTTTCTTGGAGCCGTCGGGCGTGCTCAGAAGCGAATGCCTGGGCCGTTGCAGCGAATGTCACCAGAAAAGCTTGGAGCTCTGGCGGGGATCCTGGGCCTACTCATGTTGGCGGGGCCGCTGCTTGTTATCTGGCTAGTGCGGGCAGACTCACTGGAAGAGCCCAAGACCCGCAGTCCCGGAAAGCGTCTGGCTCGCTCGACGCCAACGAGTGTGTCCACGAACGTCCCAGCGGTCCATTTGGCAGTTGCACAAGCGGATTTGCTACGCAACCAAGCGCTGGCCCATGTGCTCAAAGGAGAGACTGAATCCGCGCTGAAAGCCATCGCGCAGCTCTCTCGAGACCAGCCTGCCGCCCTCGACGAACCCGAGATCGCGCGCTTCCTGACCAGGCAGGCTCTGAGTCCGAAGGAAGAGACCGCAACCGCATTGTTGCGCACCATTGAAAAGGATTTTGGCGATCGCGGTGTCGACCTACTCTTGGCATGGTCCGAGCGTGCGCCCCTGAGACAAAGAGCGCGCTATACCGCCAGCCTGGCCAACCTAAAGCATCGCAGTGATTTCTCGCCGGCTACCCTGGCGCTCTTGGAGCTAGGGCTGGCCACCACCTGCGAACAAAAACAAGCGGCTCTGCCGCGCGTCAAAGAGTCTGCCGATGCGCGGGCCCTGCCGCTGGTGCAAGCGCTTCTGTCCCAGCGAGGCTGCATGGCCTTCGGCCTCGGTGACTGTTGGGAATGCCTGCGCAGCTCCCCCTTGATCGATGAAACCCTCACCGCTCTTTCCGGTCGCCCCTAACCGCGACTGACGCCGCACCTTCCCGCTGGCAGGAGAAGCAGGCAAAGCGCGAGCGCTGTACGATTGGCGGCGCTAGGAGGGGCGCAGACGTTGACTAGTTCTCAAACGATCAAATCTGCCTCAATGAGGCTCGCTTTATAACGAGACATACCAAGATTTGCCTTGTCCTTTTCTAGTACAATATACATAAACAGACCGACTCTTGAAGTTAAAGGACGAATTATATGATATTGATTTGAGAGCGTAATTAGAATATCTTCAATTGCTCCAGGAATGCCTAGCTGTTTCATGACTCTAAGTTGTGCCTTCACTACCTCGGAATTGCCTGCTCCAGCGATTTCTAGATTTACCCCAGAACCTTTCTTGCCCAGCACTGTACCGTTATTATAATCAACTATCGCACAGGCTACGCAACCACTTAGTTCCATGATTTTATTTAGCGAGTCAGAGATATTGGCCACGGGAATCTCCTTTGCGTAAGGAAATATCTTCTTGCTGGGCGGGCGCAGAATGCGCCTAGCACTTGCCAAGCCGATTGCAGTAGGAACCATAGGACAGATTAATAATAAGATCTCACTTTCCCCAGATGGAGCCCCGTTGGATTCCTGCATCTGGCCGAAAAGCTGCTGATATCAGACGATGGCGGACATGCCATTCCAGCAGGGTTCGAGGGATCGGCAGAACGCGAAGTGGACGAAGAGGCATGAGTACCTTCCATTGGCCCCGAGCAATGTGAGTTTCGATTCCATAATGATGCACTGTGTACATGAGCCGATGGTTGGCTCACTGCTTGAGTTCATCGCTGCCGGCCTGCTCGGGAGTCTTGTAAGTCGCCATGAGTGCCGCCGCCCATCGCATCGCATGTGCTTGCACGTCCTCTGCGCGGAGGTTGCCATGTAGCATTTGTAGATCAAATGTGTACTTGCCTACTCGCCCGCGAATAATGTCGCCCAGGCGCACGCCTCTGTTGGTGATGAAATAGCCCTCTGAAGACACGGTTAGGTCGGCATAAGGCAGTTCCTGCGCACGCATCGATAGGCTCTGGGCAAATGCGTGTCGGGTGATCTTCCGCAGCGACACATTGAGCACAAACTGGGGGCGCCAGAAGACCATGAAGAATCCCACGGCAAAAAAGGACAAGGTGATGATGAACTGGCCGGTAGAGTAGTGCGACTCTCGTGGAACACCGGCCCATACCTCCTTGGAAGTTGTCATCATCAGATACGCGACCGGCACTATTAAGAAGATTCCACCCAGACCTGCGATCGCGAACTCTGTGAACATGCCGCGCTGCCCCGTGCGCATCACCCGCAACGCCTGATCACGCGGGGGAAGTGCGTCCATGAAAACAATTCGCCACGCGGCCGTGAGCGCGAGACCGACGTAGGCGACGAACACGACCCATGCAACCGGACTGAGCTCCAGGTGTTTGTTCAGCACGGTCAGCCAGACCAAGACGAGAACCCCTACGACGAGCATCACCGCCCGCACCAGATCGGGCAGGTGCATCTTTGCCAGCGAGCGCACGGGGGCAGATGGGACAGCGATGGGCGGTTGCATAAGAGAGATTTTCCTTTCTATCGTTGCCGCGTTCGTCCGGTCAGTCGAGTGAACGTGAGCCGAGTCGCCTGTTTGGGGCAGCTGCCGGGCAGATAACCTATGAGGGCCGACGGCAAGCAATCCATCTGGACATCGTAGAAGCGTCTCATACGCGACTGGAGAGGTAAACACCAACCCGAGGCGGTGGAGTTTTTCGCGGCGAGCTTCGTAGTCGGGCCTGGCATGGCCGAGGGTGGACCAGAACGCGGGCGTGTGATCGGGGTGCAGAAGATGGGCCAGCTCATGCGCGATGACGTAGTCGAAAAGCGCCGTCGGGGCCTGCACGATGCGCCAGCTGAAGCGCAGGTTGCCGTCGCGGTCGGCTGATCCCCAGCGGCTTTTGGGATCGCGGATCCAGATCTGTCACGGCGTCACGCCCAGCCTTGCGGCCCACGGCTTGATTAGGATCTGAGCGCCGGAACGCCGTGCGGAACTCGGCGCGCACATCGTCGGCAGAAAGCGCGGCGACGCAGGCCTCGACCTCGTCGCGATCGCGAAGTGGGATCCGCGCAAAGCACCGCATCGCCGCCGCGTGCCGCGCCTGCAAGCGGGGAAGCTCATCGCGCTTGGGCAAGAGCGCCCCCACTACATCGCCCGGCGCAAAGATCGATAGCGCCTCTTGCAGGTTTTCTCTGACGCCGCAGAAGTCGACGATCAGACGGAATTCAGCAGCCTGTTTGTACCGTCGGACGCTCCGCGCCTCCGCCTTGCATCTTGAGGCCCTCGCTCAGGTTGGCAGCGCGCGGCTAGCTCGGGGTCGAGGGGCTCAGGCCCAAGGCCTTGCGCAGGACCTCGCGCTGCTCGCTGATGAGGATCGTGTGCAGGTGTTCCAGGCCTTCCAGAAGCTCGCGTCGCTCCGTCGGCGGAAGCTCAGCGACGATGGGCAAGAGGGCGTCGACATCGAAGCGCTCGGCGGCCAAGACCGAGAGCACGGCCTCGATCCGCGGACCACGGCTGCCCAGCCACTCTTTGACGCGATTCAGCACCGGATCGGCCTCGGCGCGCTGGCGCTCATGAAGCTCTAGGCTGCGCGTCACTTCGTCGAGCGTGATGCCCGTGGCCTTGCCGCGCGACACACCGCGCACGCCAACATCGCCGCGGGGATCCCAGCCGTCATACGCGCCCGGTCCGCCATAGCCCGCCCAGCCGCGCCCCGGACCGCAGCCCGAGCCAGCACCCGGACCAAAGCCCGGACCACCGAAGCCCGGTCCGCAGCCCGAACCATAGCCGCGTCCGTAGAACGCGACGCCATACGGACCAAAGCGCCGCGCATGGCAGCCACCCCCGTGGAAGAACAGCGCGTGGCGCAGCATCTTGAAGGCAAGAGCACCGACGAAAAACCCAAGGACCATGGAACAGAACATGACAGCCTCCTCACTCACTTCGTCGCAGTCACGCTGCGATGGTTTGAACGTAAAAGCCGTCTGTGTCCGCCCCATGTGCGCAACGTAAAGATGTGTAAAGCGCCGCGCGCAGCCAAGTCCCGCACGCCGCCACACCACAGGCGCGGGCGGATCGCAGGCGCGGTCCGGCGTGAACGATCGCTCGTCCCCCTGCCCCGCAGCCCGTCGTACAGTGCGGCGCATGCAAACGAACCGAGCGCCCACAACGCCTTGTTTCTTTCTTCGATCGCTTCTTGCGCTGGGCCAGGGCTGCGGCCTTTTGGCCTGCTCTCCCGTCGAGCCGGATGCGCAGCCCGACGCTTCGCTGATGCCTGCATCCACCCGTCGAGCCGAGCTATCGGCGGGCTGGGCGCTTTACACGATCGATGTCGGCGCCCACAGCGCCCGCATCAGCGGAGGCCAGCCAGGAAATCCCATTCAGTGGTTCACGCGCGTCCTCGGTCGCGACTTCCAGTTCCGCATGAACCCGTCGGCTCGCTATGTGCTGACGCGCCCGACGCAGCCTGAAGACCAGCTTGACTGGAACAAGCTGCCCGGCTTTTCGGACTGCGGCACGCTCGATCTATCGCAAGACGGCGCCATGTTCGGCTGGCGCTGGCGCGTGGATACCACGCCCACGGTCTTGGAAATCACCGCCTATGCCAACAACCGCGGCAAGCACCTGACCCCCACGGCGCCGCTGTTTACGCTCGACGAGGCCGACTTGGCCAGCGATGCACCGCTGCGCTACCGCGTCTTTATCGAGGGTGCTCAGTACCGCTTCACCGTCCAAGGCACCGTGCGCGGCCGCACCATCCACGCCGCCACCACGCTGCCCCGCGCCTGTCCCAGCAGCGCCCCCACCGCCTTGAAGTGGGCCTCGGGCTTGTACTTCGGCGGCACATCGACCGCACCCTCGAAGATCACAGGCGCCATCTCTGAAGTCGACTTCCGGCCTTAGCAGCGCGAGTTTCGCTACGCCTGTCGCAGGTACCGCCCTTCGTGCATGGGCGACCAGGTCTGCCCGTCCTTCGAGCGGTCGATGCGGAAGGTAAAGACATCCTCCTTCCATTCATACGTAAATCGCGAATACCCCATCGGGTTGGTTTCTTGATAGGTATAGCGTCTGTCTTCGAGCTTGGCGCGATTTCCGGCCTGCGGCATCAGGCCAATATTGTCAAACCAGTACGCAAAGAAGCAGCCTTGCTGGGCGTCCCAGCCGTGGACGCCGTGGCCGCGGTAGACAACCTGGCCTCCGCGCGCCTCGCGATAGTCGACCAGCAAGCAAAATCCGTCGACGTCCGGGCGCACTACCCAGGTTCCAGTGGCGGTGCCGCCCGCCGGATCCCAGTCGGATGGATACAGGGTTTCTTCCCCCTGCCAGGTGCCCGCAAACAGGGCTGTAAGTTGCTTCATTTCCGCTGAAACGGTTGGCATTTGCATGGGTTTTCCTCTGTCGTGGGACATCGCGCAGTGGATTTTATTTGTCAACAAAATAATGCAAATTAACCTACACGGATTCCCGCATAGCGAACTCATCCAGATGTCCGGGCTCGGCTGTGCCGTATGCATCGCGCGGTGCCGCGAGCCTGCGATCGGCCCCGATTCAGGGGTTGACGGCGAGCCGGGCTTGTTCGACTGTCGCCCGACGGATGATGCAGGCGATGATGCGGGCGCGCTGTGGGCTGCGGGGCAGGGGCTTTGGCTTGGCCAGACTGGTCTTTGCGCTCACCACGCTCGCCGCGTCCGCATCGTCGGGACACGCGGCGCCGCACCGCCCGCTGCGTCCATCCCCGCAGCGCACGGTCACGCTGCGACTATCGCCCTGCATGGCCGCCGTCCTCGACGAGTCCGAGGTACGACGCCTGCTGGCGATCGAGCTTGGCACGCCGCTGCGTTCCCTGCCGCGCGACCCTTTGGGCACGGCCGTGGGTCTGCACCTTTTGCTCGACTGCAGCGACGGCAATGCTCAGCTCGCCGACCTGAGCTTGGAAGACGCCGATACCGGCAGTGCCAGCCTGCGCACCGTCGATCTGTCACGCCAAGCGCAGCCCGTGCGAGCGCGGCTTTTGGCCCTGGCCCTGGCCGAGCTTGTCCAGGCCCATGTTCCCGACAGCGTCGATGCCCCGCTGCCCAGCCCGCGCGCTCCGATCGAGCCCTCGCGCCGCGCCCCTCTTGCCGCTGAGCCCTCGCGCCCCCCACAGGCGACCGCGCGGACGCAGCCCAAGGTCGCACCGACGGCGCCCCATCCGACGGCAGAGGGCCCGGCGCGGGCCGTCGGCGCAGACGTCGCCGAGGGTGCTGCACCGCCGCGCGGCCCGGCAAAAGACGCCACGCTGACCGCGACAAGCGGTGATGCCGCCACGCCCGCGCTGCCCACTTCGCAGCCGCAGCCCGACGGTCTGTATGTGCAGGCGGGCCTGGCTTTGCTGCTGCCGTTTGCCCTGCAGCCAGCCCCGCTTCACGTCGGTGGAGCCCTGCGCATCGGCGGCGATCATCGCTATCACCTGGGCTGGGACTTCGACGCGCAAGTTCAAGCAGTCCGGCGGCGCACAGCGCTGGGCGAGCTAAGCAGCGATCTTCTGTCGAGTCGCGTCAGCGTGCAGGCACACGTCGCGCTGTGGGCTCTGCGCCTGCGCGCGGGGCTGGGTCTGCGAGCCGGAGCCGTCCGTCTGGGCGGCACCCCCAGCGATGCTGCGCAGACCCAAGGCAACGAGCGCTGGGCCCCGTTCGGCGGTCCGCTGATCGCGGGCTCGATCACCCTGGCACCGGCCAGCCTGCGCCGCCTGCGCATCGATCTGTCGGCCGAGGGCGGATACTTGCTGTGGTCAGCCACGGCTCGCGTCGACGGCAAGCCAGCCCTGGCCATCGCCGGACCCTGGCTTGGTCTATCGCTGTCGCTGGGCGTATCGCTGGGTCAGGTACGTCCCCAGCGATCGCTGCGAAGCGAACGTGCGAGATGATAGTGGAACCGGCGATGAGCGAGACACGCAAACCAACCCGACACCCCAAAAACGAAGCCCACGCAGCGCCCCCGGCGACGCCCCGGCCGTCACCGCCCGCGCAACCAGACCCGCTGGCCTTTCGACCGCCCCCGACCGAGCTTTTGTGGCGCTTGTCCGCGCCGCTGCGCGCGTATCACCGACCGCGCATCTTTGGCCTGGATCACATCGCGGCCGATCGCCCAAGCCTGCTGGTGGGCAACCACACGATCTACGGCATCCTCGACGTGCCGCACCTGGCGCTGGCCATCTATCGTCGGCACGGCGTGTTCTTGCGCAGCCTCGGCGATCACCTGCACTTCCAAATTCCGGGCTGGGGCGATCTGCTCAAGAGCTTTGGCACCGTCGTCGGCACACGCGAAAACTGCGCCAAGCTGATGCAAAGCGGCCAGCACATCCTGGTGTTCCCCGGCGGGGGTCGCGAGGTCGCCAAGCGCAAGGGCGAGGCGTACAAGCTGATCTGGAAAGAGCGCACCGGCTTTGTTCGCATGGCCATCGCGCATAGCTATCCCATCACGCCGTTTGCGTCAGTGGGGCCCGAGGACTGCTATGACATCGTCGTCGACGCCAACGATGTGATGCGCTCGCCGCTGGGCACCTTTCTCGACCGCGCGGGCATCACCAAGCGCTTTCTGCGCGACGGGGAAGTCATCATGCCGCTTTCGCGCGGACTGGGCTTCACCCTGCTGCCGCGGCCCGAGCGCTTTTACTTTTCCATCGGCGAGCCGATCGATACGCGCCGCTATGCCGGGCGGCAAGACGACCCCGAGGCCCTGCGTGCCCTGCGCGAAGAAGTCCGCCACAGCGTCGAAAATCAGATCGCTCGGCTGATGCAGGTGCGGGCCCGCGATCCGCGCCGCTCTCTGCTCGGTAGCCTGCTGCGCCGCGACAAAGACGAAGACGAAGACGAGGGCTAGGGGCGCAAGAGCGGCCTTCGGGCCATGTGCAGCAACAAGGCGGCACACAGCGTCAGCGACAGGTTTGCTTACGCCTTCTTGGCGGGGGCCAGGCCCAGGCGGCGGATGTGGCGCCACAGCGTGACGCGGCTCCAGCCGAGCTTGCGCGCGGCCTCGCCGATGTGGCCCGCGCTGCTCTGCAGAGCGTGCTGGATGCGGCTGGCTTCTTCGCCGTCGCTCGTCGAGTGCGCGAGCGGCTCAGGCGCGGCAGAGCGCGGCGGCGGGGCGGTCTCGTGCAGCTCAGGCGGCAGATCGGCGATGTCGAGCACGGGACCTTCGCCGATGACAAAGGCGTACTCGATGACGTTGCGTAGCTCGCGCACGTTGCCGGGCCAGTCGTGCTGGCGCAGGCGTCGGGCGGCATCCGGGGCGATGCGCTCGATGTGTCGCTGTCCGCGCGCGTTGAGCTCGAAGATAAAGTGCTGCGCCAGCAACAGGACGTCGTCTTTCCGCTCGCGCAGCGTCGGGATAAAGATCGGCACGACGCGCAAGCGGTACATCAAGTCGGCGCGAAAGCGGCCTGCTTCGACCTCGGCGCGCAGCGCCTTGTGAGTGGCGGCGACGATGCGTACGTCGACGGCAATCGGTTCTTGACCACCGACGGGGATCACAGAGTGGGTCTCAAGCACGCGCAACAGCTTGGCCTGCACATCCAGCGGCATCTCGGCCACTTCGTCGAGGAACAGCGTGCCTTTGTTGGCCAGGCGAAAGTGGCCGGGGTTGTCGCGCACGGCGCCGGTAAAGGCTCCACGCACATGACCAAACAGCTCGCTTTCGAGCAAGCTCGCCGGCAGCGCGGCGCAGCTGATGGCGTGAAACGGGCCTCGCTGGCGTGGCGACAGCTCGTGCAGGGCCTTGGCCAAGAGCTCTTTGCCGGTGCCGGTCTCGCCGCGCAGAAGCACGCTGACATCGCTGCTCGCTGCCTTGCGCACGATCTGAAACACGCGCTGCATCGCGGGGTCGGCGGTGCGCAGGCCGAAAAACACCGTCGGCTCCATGGGGCTTCCGGTCGGCTCTGCCGCCACGCGCAAAGCGGTCTTGTGGCCGGCCCTGGACTGCCCAGGCCGGGGGGACGGTGTTTTTTTCATGGTCGCGCCTCGGCCGACGACGATCCCACGCCGCGCCCCTATGTTTCAACCTGTTTCAGGATGTTTCACGGCCTGAAACAGCGGTCTTCGCCAGGGCCGGGCGCTGCACGGGTCACGGGCGCGCGGGGACGGTCTCGACAGGCAGGCTGCGATCGGCCGCCCATTCCCAAAACGAGCCATCGTAGTTGCGCACCTGCGCATAGCCGAGATGGCGCAGCACCGCCCAGGCAAAGGCCGAGCGCACCCCGCCCGTGCAATACACGATGATCTCGCGCCCTTCTCGATCGGGACTGCGCACGCCGAGCGCAGCGAGGGCCTGGCGCAGCGCCGCGGCGTCCCGCAGGCGGCCGTTTTCGTCGAGAAGCTGCCGCCAGTCAAGCGACAGGGCGCCGGGGATATGGCCGCCACGGGCCTCGAAATACGGCGTGGCTCCACGCCACTCGGTTTCGCTGCGCACATCCAGAACCAGCGATCGCGACACCCCAGACACAGCGGCCTGCACCTGGGCTTTGTCGGCGCGAACGGCGGGCTGCGGCTGTGGCCGCAAAGCCCCGAGTGCGGATGGCCGTCCCGAAGGGCCACGCGAAATAGGCTGTCCTGCCTGCCGCCACGCCGCATAGCCACCGTCGAGGATATGCACCTGTGGATGCCCCAGATACGAAAGCAGCCAAGCGATGCGGCCCTCTTCCCCATAGCCGCGGTGAGCATCGCCATAGACCAGCACCGGGCGCGCGACGTCAACCCCGCGCGCGATCAAGCCAGAGGCCATGGCCGCCGCATCGGACGGCAGTCGCCCCGTGCGTCCCCAGCCGTCGACATAGTCGCGCCAGTCGATGGGCTGCGCAAAAGGCAGGTGACCCAGCCAGAAGCCCCTGCCCCGCGCATCCAGCACCGTGGCGCCCGCGGCAGAAAGCGCGGCGGCCTGCTCTGCCGAGACAAAAATACGCTGCGGATCGCGGTCCACTTTCGATCGTTCCTGCGCCTGCACCGCTGCGCTGGCGGCCGTGGGACCTTCCGCTGCCGCGGCTGTGGGCACAAGCAGGATCCATAGCATCAGCACAAGCGGCATGGTCTGTTTGTATCACGCGGACGGGCGCCCCCCTCTTATCAGCCGAGCAAAGTACAATGATGAGTACTCGGCAAGCGACGTCAGCCAGCCGACCGAGACACGACGTTGGCCACGCTGCCAACCGGAACGCAACGCGAGCCAAAGTCCGACGGGGGAACGCAATGGGGGCGATCGACCTGTTGTTCGATGTCAAGCGCGACTCAGAGCGCTTGCACCAGCTTGTGCTGGGTGCCTTGCTGTCGCGGACAGCGCTTGTGGATCGGCTGGTGCCCGGCCGCGGCGCTGCAGGAGCACGCGGGCTCGACGACACAGCCGGCCCGCAGCGTAAGAGCCTGGTCTTTGATCCGCTGGGCAAAGCCTTCGATCTGGGCGTCATCGGCCACGGCGCTCGCGTGCTGGTCGAGGTCAAGCTCGACGCGCCCGTTTCAGAGGATCATCTGGCGCAGCAGCTTGGCCGGATGCAGGACGGCGATCATCTGTTGCTGTTGCTGCTCGGGTACAGCGCGCTCACCACCGACCGCGTCGCCTTGCGCGAACGAATTGCCCGCATCGGTCACCACAGCCAGCGCCCAGATCTGCTGGATCGCGTGTCGCTGCGCGATGCCAGCGATCTGATTCCCTTGCTGTCTGATCCGACGCTGCTCTCGCCTGCATCGCCCGCATTGCCTGCTTCGATCGATCCAGACAGCGCGCAGCGCGATGCCCGCGATCTGGCCATGGCCTATCGGGACGCGCTGTGGAGCTTGCAGGAACGCCTGCGCAGCTTCAGCGCTCGCCCGGTCGACGAGTGGGGCGAAGCCGAGCTGTATGGTTTTTATGCAGCCTGCCGACAAGCGCGCGGCGACGATGCGCTGCGGATTGGACGCATGGCCAGTGCCGACGGCTCGGTGCTGGGTTGCCGCGTGGCGCAGCGCTCGGTGCGCCGTGGCCGCGCTCAGCTGGATCTGGCTTTTGAAGGCACGCTGCTGTGCCTGCGCTTTTTGCCACAGCCTGGCCAAAGCGAGCCCCGCAAGCAGCAGCGAGAAGCCGCCAGCGAAGCGCTGCGTCGCGTCGGACTTAGCCTGCTTGAGCCGGATCTGCGCTGGGTGGAAGCAGCCCCGCGCATGACTGCCGTCATGACCCTGGCCACCTGCGAGGTCCTGCTTGCGTTTTCAAAAGCGGCCGACGATGCACCGGCCCATGCAGCGCCACATCGCGCCGCGATCTTCGCGTCGGATGTGCAGCCGGGGGGCCGCATCGCGCGTTCGCTGGCTGCTGCGGAACAGACGCTGAACAAGCTGGCCGCCCTGCTTGCGGACTAGGCAAAGCGGCGAGCCTCTCTGCGCGTGCCGTCGAAATCGAACCTGTAGAAGGAGTCTGCGAATGCGTACTTATCTTGGCTTACTGTCTGCCTTCGCGATGGTTGGCAGCACCGCGCTTTCATCGAGCTGCGCTCGCGATCTGTGGAACGGCTTTGTCAACGACTCCGAAGACAGCTGCGCCAAGGTCGGCTGTGTAGGAGGGGGCACCTGCAACACCAGCACGGGGTACTGCGAGGGCGGCAATCCCGACATGGGCACGACGCCGACGAGCATCGACGAGCTGTTCAAGACGCCGACCCGCATCAAGCTCGACCAGCCGCTGGGCAACCAACCTTATTTGACTATGGCGACGCGAGCGCCGACGTCGAACATGGACATTCCCGAAATCTGGCTAAGCCAGCGCTCGTCGATGTCACTGACCCGCCTGATCCCGAACAGCACGAATCTGGAATATCAGAACACGTCGATCCTCGCGCCCTCGCAGCCCTGCTTCCTGACATCGTTCGTCGGTGGGACGGCGGGTCATCGCGATGTGCTCGCCGGGCAAACGGGGGCGTCCTATCTGCGCATCACGGGCACGAATGCGATGCTGAGCATGCCGTCAGCGCCGCTGTCCGGTTTCAAGCTGCTTTCGGTCGGCGATCTGAACGGCGACCGCATCCCAGACCTGCTGTTGACCTCGTCCAAGCTGGCCCTTGGCACATCGGTGTATGGCGGCGGCGAAGGCAAGCTGCTGGCCTGGGTCGGCGCCGGGACGACGGACTACCGCCTGGATTCGATCACCGGACTGTCCGGGCAATCCGACGTCGACGCTGAACTGATCTCAGCGACGATTCAGCACGCAAACACCACGGGCCAAAGCGGCTTCAACGTGGGGCTGATCTCGGCCCTGGATCGCGCGGCCGCCACCATCGCTCAGCTAAACATCAGCGGTGGGCAGTATTCGCTGTCCGGGCGCATCGTGATCAAGGGCCCCGAAAGTGACTTCGTCATGCCGGTGGACATCGATGGCGATGGCTTGAACGACCTGCTCTTCGTCGAGCTGTGGGATGGAGTCAACCGAAGCGGCGGCGTGCACTTTCTGCGCAACAGCGGCAGCAGCGGTGCGCCCACCTTTAACGTGTCGCAGCTGCAGGCGCTGCCCTTGGAAAATGGCCGAGTCCTGGGTGCTCACATCCATGACTTCGATCAAGACGGCTTCCCCGATGTCACCGTTCTTTTCGCGCACACCGACGGCAACGACATGCTGCTGTTCCGCAATCAGGAAGTGATGCAGAGCAGCCAGAAGACTCGACAGCTAGGCTCTTTCGGAAAAATGACGGGCAGCGCGGCACCGCGGGCTGTCGAGTATGTCGACGTGAATCGCGACGGCTGCAAGGACATGCTGATGCTGTATTCCGGCACCGTCCTCAAGACCGACACCGGCACCGAGATCACGGTCGCGCTAGGCAAACGGGGCGAGCCAGGCAAATCAGGCTGCCTTTAGTCCGCCAAACACCACTCCAAGCAGGACTTGTCGACGTCGGAGGAAGGCGACCGTGATAGGCTGGCCGCCAAGAGGACTGGAGGCCTGGGTATGCTGCGTCAGTTGGACACGAACCTGTGGGTGCTCGACAAGCCGTTTCACATCCCAGGCGCTGAGCTGGGCGTGCGGATGACCGTCGTGCGGCTGAAAAGCGGCGACCTGTGGGTTCACTCACCGGTACGCACCACGCCGGAAGAGCGCGCGGCCATCGATCAGCTGGGTCGCGTCGCGCACATCGTCGCGCCCAGCAAGGTTCATCACCTGTTCGCTGCCGAGCTCAAGAGCTGCTATCCCGAAGCCCGTCTGTATGTCGCCCCTGGCTTGGCGCAAAAGAACCGCGCGCTGGTGAACAGCGAGCCCCTTTCCGAGCGTCCTCCCTCTTCGTGGGGTGGCGAGCTTTGCCAAGTTCTGCTCGACGGTGCGCCCTCGATCAACGAGACGGTGTTTCTGTACAGCCGTACCCTGATCGTCACCGACTTGGTGTTTAACTACGAAAACGCGGAGGGCTTTGGCACGCGGCTGTTCCTGCGACTGGATGGCGCGCTGGGTGGGCTGCGGGTGTCGCGCATCCTGCGCTTTGTGATTCGCGACAAAGCCGCGGCCCGCGCCTCGATCGAGCGCATCTTGGCTTGGGACTTCGACCGCATCATCGTCACCCATGGCGAGGTGCTGCAGACGGGGGGCCACGCCGCCCTAAAGCAGGCCTGCCAGTTCCTGCTGGGGGCCTAAGCGCTCATGCCAGCGAGACGCTAGGACATGGCTGATCTGCCCTCGTCGCCGCACTTGCGCGCCAAGAGTCCGTTCCCAGCGCTGTGGACGGGCTTTCTGCTGATGGCGCTTCTGACCGTCGTCGCGTTGGGCCTGTCGATTGGCCAGTGGAGCCGGCCGATCGCCGGCATGCTGGTCGACCCCTTCGGCTGGGTCGACAACTTCGGCTGGCCCGGCTGGAGCGGCTATCGCCACGGCCTGGCCTATCCCGACCGCATCAATGCCGTGGGAGAGCACCGCTTAGACCTGCGAGCCCCCGGCGACGACCTGGATCGCATCGCGTCAGATAAGATTAGGAACGTACGAGAAGGAACGATCTCATCGATCCATACAAGTACGAGCGCCCCGCTTGAGCCATCGCATGCGGGCGGCGCGTCGATGCCGCACGGCCTGGCCGCTGAGCCGTCGCTGCGCCTGCTTGTCGAGCAGACCCAGGGCTTCCGCATGGTGTCGGTGCAGGTCGAGCGCGTCGGCGTGCCGGCGTGGCTGGTGCTCTGTGGGGGCTACCTGCTTCTGGCCTGGGTGTGGCTGGGCGCTGCCGGCATCCTGTACACCGCCCGCCCGCAGAGCCGAGCCGTCGGATCCTTTGTGCGCTGGGTGATGGTGGCCGCCGTCCTTTTGATCACGCTGTTCGACTTCCACACGACGCGGATGCTGGTGCCGATCACGCTCGTGGCCTATGCCTGTCTGCCTGCCGCGCTCATCGAGATCGGGCTGTGCTTTCCCGAGCGCATCCCGCTTTTGCAAGCGCGACCGCAGCTGTTGTGGCTCTTGCGCCTGTGCGATGCGGCGCTGGCTGGCTTGCTGCTCTACGGTTTCATTCGCCACCGCAGCTTTCGCGGCATCGCCGATGTCGCGACGGGCGTATCGATCGTCGCGCTGACCATTCTGTTTTCGCTGCGCTGCGTTCAAGCCGAAGGCCGGCGGCGCGTACAGCTTCTGGTCGCGCTGCTCTTGCTGCTGCCGATCTATTTGTTGGTCGGCGGCATGCTGCTGTGGTCGCCCGAGCACGCCGCGCCGTATCTGTACGTCGTCGTGATTCCCGCCACGGTGCTGGGCGCACTGGGCATGGCCTATGCGCTGCTGCGCTTCGATCTGTGGGACAGTCGCACGCTCTTGCGCAAGCCAGGCCTGCGACCGCTGCTCTCGGTGGTCCTGGCCTTCGTCGTCAGCCTGCTTGCGGCCATCGGTTTCGTCGGAACGCGCGGCCTGCCCGATGCGGTGCAGGTGCTGTACCTGGTCGGCATGGTCGGAGGCACTGGGGTCTTTCTGCGCCGCGCCAGCGAGTGGATCGACGCCAAGCTGTTCCCTGCCGACGTGCGGTATCAAGCCACCGTCGAGCAGCTCAGCATGCGCTTTACGGATCTGGCGAGCACCGCGGCGGTCGCCGATGTCGTCGAGCAAGCGCTCGTCCGTTCGGTCGACTGCGCCCGTGTTCGCTTGCTCCCTGTCGCTGCCCCGGTGTGGAGCGCCGGCAATGACTCAAAAGGCTTGGGGCGCTTTCTGCCCAAAGTGGCGCAGGTCATGGCCGCGGCCATCGAAAACCAGCGCACGGATCTGCCTGAGTCCGCGGTTCATAGCGACCGTGCCGAGGCCCGCTCTGCGACGGTGGGACGCGACTCTGGCGAGGGACCGGCCCCGGCCGCAGCGCCACCCCATCAAGCGCCGCTGGCCCAAGGCCTGCAGCCGCTGCGCAGCGCCGTCAAAGCCGCCGGCCTGTTTTCGCTGACGCCCGAGCAAGAGCAGGCTCTGCTCAAGGGCGAGCTGGTCTATCTAGCCCCGGTGAAGCAGCTGACCTATTCCGTCCAGGCGCTGTGGTCGTGGCTGCTGATCGCGGTGCGCTTTCGCGATCACATCATTGGCCTGATCGCCGTCGCGCCGAAGTCCGTGGCCCAGGTCTTTACCCCCGCGACCGAGAGCCTGCTGCGCACCATTGCCAACCAAGCCGCGCTCGCGCTGTTCTGCGCCGGTCTGTCCGAGCAGGCCGAGGCTCGCCGCCGCACGCAAGAGTCGCTCTTGCACACGCAGGCCGATCTGGCCATGAGCGCGCTTGCCCACGAGGTCCGGCACGCTCTGCCCGCGGATCCCGCGTCCCTGTCGAACCTGCAGCGCGCCCTCGAACGCCTGGCACAGCCGCCTCGACCCAAGCTGGCACCGCTGCGCTTGCGCGCCGTGATCGAGCAAGGCCGCCTGCTCTTGCACGATCGCCTGCGCGCCCGCTTGCTTGAGCTCGATCTGCTGCCAGCCCTTGAGCTCGACGGCGACCGCGAGAGTGTGGCGCTGATCATCTCGAACCTCCTCGACAACGCGCTTTCGGACTGCCCAGCGGAAGGACGCGTCGGCATCACCACGCGCATCGAACCGGATCAGCGCCTGTGCGTGTCGATCTGGTACAGCCAAGCACACATGGCAGCGCCGACGCTCGACGGAAAACGTGATGCACAACGTCCCGATGCTGGCCCAGCTGGACCCAGCCTGCTGGCCCTGACCGACAGCCCCGGCAACGAGCCCGCGATTCCAGCCGAACAGCGACGCGTGGTCCTGCACCACGCCATCGCCGAGCTACTGCTGCAAGCGCACGGCTGGCAGCTACGCCACGCGCAGCACGCTGGACGCCGCGAAGCCGAGATCCTGATCCCCGAGAGCGCCTGGCGCAGAAAGCGTGCTGCCGACGGTGAAGGGGCCGCCGGCCACAGCGGCGACGCGCTCGGCGAGAGCCAGCCAGGTGCGGATCGCGACGCGCGCAGCCACGACAACAGCCTGGACGATCTGCCTGCTCAGCGCCCGATCTAGACCCAAGTTGGGCCCGATTTGGGCCCAAACGCCCGTCGCCTAGGCAGCCACCCCTCAGTCATTCCCACGTCATAGACGAGTCATTCCCGAGCCCACTACCATCCCATGACTGCCCTGCTTTCTCGTCCCTGTTCCGTACCGCCGTGGCAGCTTGCGCTGGCCGCGTACGATGTCTTTGATCCGACACAGGTCCGCGTCTCGCCGCTTGGCGATGGCCTGATCAACGAGACCTATCTCGTCGAAGCCACCGCCTCCTCCGCGACGCTGCGCCGCGCTGTCCTGCAGCGCGTAAGTCCCATCTTTGGTCGCGCGGTGCATGAAGACATCGAAGCCATCACGGCGCACCTGGCGCAAAAAGGCCACACCACGCCGCGCCTGCTGCGCACGCGAAACCAAGAGCTCTCGGTTCAGCTTCACGGCGACGGCTTGGACGCAGCCGATCGCGGCAGCATCTTTCGCCTGCTCGACTTCATCCCTGGCCACTGTTACCCACGCATGACAGCGGCTCTGGCTGGGCCGGCGGGTCGCTTGGTCGGCCGCTTTCACGTCGCGGTGTCCGATCTGCAGCACGACTTTCACTTCAGTCGTCCCGGAGCGCACGTGCTGTCGCAGCACATCGACAAGCTGCATCTGGCGCTGTCCGACGCCAGTCGGCCCGACTTTGTGCCCAGCGAAGCGCAGGTGCCGCCCGCATTCTTCCCCTTGGCCGAACAGCTTCTGCGCTTCGCCGAGACGATCGAGCTCAGCGATGCCCACGTCGCCGCGCTGCCACGGCGCATCTGTCACGGCGATCTCAAGGTCTCGAACCTGCGCTTCGACGATGCGGGGCGGGGGGTGTGCCTTCTCGATCTCGACACGCTGGGATGGCTGCCCCTGCCGCTTGAGCTGGGCGACGCTCTGCGCTCGTGGTGCAACGCCAGCCCCTTGGGCGAAGACAGCGCCGAGGCTCGCTTTGACCTTTCGCTGTTTGAAGGCGCGCTGCGCGGCTATGCCGATTCCGCGTCGGCCCTGCTTGTCCCTGCCGAGCGCGAAGCCCTGGTCGCGGGCCTCCTGCGCATCGCATTTCAGTTGGCCGTGCGCTTCGCCGTCGATGTCGTGCGGCAGAACTACTTCCGTTTTCGCGTCGACCCTGCACGTCATCCAACGCGCGCCGCGCACAACCTGCTGCGGGCGCAAGGTCAGTTTTCCCTGGTGCAAGCGGTGGTCGCGTCCCGTGGCGCCGCCGAGTCCATCGTCCACGATCTGTTCGCCGCGCCGCCGGCCACAAGGAACCCATGAGCGACTATTTCAAGCATGAGTCGGCGTATGTCGACGACGGAGCCCTCGTCGGAGCAGGCAGCCGCATCTGGCACTTCTGCCACGTGGCCAGCGGCGCCCACCTGGGAAAAGGCTGCGTGCTCGGTCAGAACGTCTATGTCGCGCCCACCGCGGTCCTCGGTGACGGCGTGCGTGTGCAGAACAACGTTTCGATTTACGATGGGGTGGTGCTAGAGGACGGCGTGTTTGTCGGCCCGAGTGCTGTGTTCACCAATGTGCGCAACCCGCGCGCCGAGGTCTCGCGCAAGCACGCGTACGACGCGACGGTGGTGCGACGCGGCGCCACCATCGGTGCCAACGCCACCATCGTCTGCGGTCGCAGCCTCGGAGAGTACGCATTTATTGGTGCTGGATCTGTGGTTACTCGCGATGTGCCCGCCTTTGCGCTCTCCGTTGGCACGCCAGCCCGCCAGGTCGGCTGGGCCTGTCGCTGCGGCGAGATCCTGCGCGCCCCCGACGCCCCTGACACCTTTCTGCCGTCGTTCGCTTTCCAGTGCGAGCGCTGCGGCAGCGGCTATCGACAAGAGCAAGGAAGCCTATGCCTGCTGTAATCCCTTCTTCCCACGCCTGGCCCCGCCCGCGCAGCGTCGTGCCCACGCGCCTGCACCGGGCTCGCAGCAGCCTGCTTCTGCTGGCCTGCATCTCGACCGCCTGCGCCACCACGCAGCCCGCCAAAGAGCCGCCGCCAACCACCGAGCTAGAGCTCGCCTATGACAGCGGCCCAGCCAGCGAGCGCCCCCTGCTGCCGCCGGCCCAGTTCGAGTGGCTGATCAAGTTCGAGCCTGGGCTCGCCGCGTACCAGCCGCAGCGCCTGCGCCTCTTGGTCGCGCAGCCGGGTGCCCTGCGCCTCGCTCTGTACAGCGCCGACGAACACGGCCGCCCCGGCGCCACGCTGCGCACGCTCGACCGCGTCTATGCCCCCGAGCAGACGTCAAACGGCCACGATGGCAAGTGGCTCTTAGAGCCGCTGTTCGATCTGCCCAAGCAGACCGCACCGCTTTTCGTGGGTCTGTCCGTGCCCAGCCCAGGCCCCAGCGCAGCGCGCCTGTGGGCGACCCCCAGCGACGGAACGGGCCCCGCCCATGTCTTTGCCCGCGATGCCGAGCCCGGCACTGCGCTGCAGTCGACCCGCTTGCCGCTTACGCCCATGCTGCGCTTGGCCTTGGTGCCGGTCGCCGCGCCACCGCCCGCGCTCGATGCACCTGCCGCGCCGAAAGTCGACACGCCCTCGCCAAGCCCCGCGCCTGCCGCTTCTCCGTCTGCCGTCCCCCCGTCTGCAGCCCCGGCAACGGCCCCTGCGCCGTAGCCCCGGCTAGGAGACCGTTGCCGTAAGCATCCGAGCCCGGCATGGAGCGCCGACGTGGGCGCGAATGAGGGCGGCGAGCTGGTGCCGGGCAGAAAAAAGGGTCTGGGCGACAGCGGCCGCGGGGCCGTGCGGCGACTGCCGGCGCGCCTGTCGGACTGCGTGCTCTCGCTCCTTTTTTGCGTCGCGATGTGCTTGGGCCTTGTGTGCCTCGCCCCACAGCCGAAGCTTGCGCTCTGGATCCGGGGTGTGAACCAGAGACGATCCCAAGGGGCCCCTTGACGTACGGCTTCAGTGGCGAGCAGTCCCGGCCACCGACGGAGCGCGCGGAATCCTCGGCGCGCTCGATATCAGACACCCACAAGCCAAGCCCGGCGAGCCGCTGTTTATCAAGACCACGGAACAAGCCACGCTGCATCTTGGGATCGCGTCCGGCTTTGAGCCAGGAGACCCCGTGCTGTCCGATGACAAGGCACACGCCCGCGCCAAGCGGGCCGGCGACGAAGGCGACAGCGTCGGAACGTTCATATCCCTGGAGGGCGATGACACGCGGCCTCTGGTCTTCATCCATTGCCGACCCAAGCGCGGATAGCATGGCCAAGGGCACGCGCACGGCCACCGCTGCGCTCTGGGTTGCCGCCATCGGGGCACTCGCTCTTGTGGCGCGTCGCAGCGGCCCCGGATGGCTGCAGACTCCTGCCCCCGTTCCAGTGCCCTTGCCGCCGCTCCTGCCACAGCCCCAGGCGACCCGGCCCGCCGAGATTCCCCCGACTGTACCAGCGCGCTTCGACGGCACTTGGCTGCCCGCTCGGCTGA
>JAEUJZ010000066.1 GCA_016794505.1 Myxococcales bacterium | reverse complement strand
TCAAACCGGACAATGTCTCATCCGTCTGGGAATGGCAGAAATTTGTCCGCGCATCGTCGCTGAGGGCGCGGACAAATGGTGGGCTCACCAGGGCGCCGACCGATTTTACCGTGGCGCGTAGTCGGGCGTGCGAGGTCCCAGGCCACGATACATCGAGTCCGTCGTACCGTGGAACGCATTGTTGGGGCATCTGTATCGCTGACTGCGGGCGGCGCACGGTTGGCCGTACTGCCTGCTCGCGGGATCGATGACTCGCGAAGCGCCGGCACATCTGGCGTTCGCTCGACCACCCAAGCATTAGGCACCGAGCGCAGCACCCCAGCGGCGCACGTCCTTCTGTGGCCCAGCGAATCACGCCCGAGAAGGTCAACCGCCCCGAGCAGTTCCAACGCTTTCCCGACAGCTCCGTGATGCGCGCAGCGAGTGGGAATATCTCTGGCGAAGTCCTCCATTGCCCCCCCGTAGGGAGCTCCTATGCTACGCCCGTCGTCACGGAAGGAGACGACCGGTCAGGCCTGTGTCTGTGGATCATCGCTGAAGCTGCCTCCCGCCGCGAAGCTGTGATCGGGGGCTTTTAGTGGTTACCGGGGCAGGTCGACTTGACATACCTCGCGGCGCCGGCTTATCTGGCCTACGGTCGACACAGGCTGATGGTGGCACGTGATAGAGATTGCGATTCTGCTGGGATGCATCGCTGCACTCTGCTGGTTCTCTCTTGCGACCTGGAGTCGGCTAGGAGGTAAATCCCGGCATCGACGCCTCGTCGTACTACGTGTTGGCGCGGCCGCCTCGGTGTCAGCGTTCGCAGTGCTGGGGTTTGCATGGCAGCTTTCTCGGAGTCGCGAATTCCAGCTCCTTGGCCAGTCCGTTGCCCGCGTCGAGGGAGCCCGCAAGACAGTCGCCCTCACCATCGACGACGGACCCACTGCAGCGCACACTGAACAGGTCCTAGCCATTCTTCGGCAATATGGAGTCAGAGCGACCTTCTTCGTCATCGGATCGGAGCTGGAGCGCAATCTGGACGGAGGCAGAGCCATTGTTCGAGATGGACACGAGCTCGGCAACCACACCTATAGCCACAGGCGTATGCTCGGTAGCTCACTCACCTTCATCAAGGACGAGCTTGAGACCACCGACCGCTTGATCCGTGCCGTCGGCTACCAGGGTCCGATCTACTTCCGCCCTGCCTACGGCAAGAGATTCATCCTCCTTCCCTATTATTTGAGAATGACCCACAGGACGAGCGTGCTTTGGGATATCGAGCCCGAGAGCTATCCCGATATCGCCGGTTCCAGGGAACGGATCGTCCAGCATGTGCTCGATCACGTACGACCGGGCTCGATCATCCTGCTTCACGTGATGTACGATAGCCGAGCTGCCTCTCGGGCAGCACTGCCGGACATCATCAAAGGTCTTCAGTCCAGGGGCTATGAGCTGGTCACCATCTCTTCTCTGCTAGCCAGATAGTCCCTCGCAAGAGTCAATTATTGCTTGCATTGGCCATTACGGCTGGGTTACTTGTCCCTTATGGGAAAAGAGCCTCCTCCAGTTGTGAAGTCAATTTTGCGCCACGCTGAAAAACGGTACATTAGCGACGTGATTCGGCCAGTCCTTAGCGAGCTCCGAGAAGCCAAGAGCAAGCTTAAGGCCAGTATTCCCAAAGGCCGTGGTGCCGATGATCTAAAGGCGAAAGCCATCAAAGCTCAGATCGAGTACATCGGGGAAGTCGAGGGGCGCGTCAAAGAGCATCTGGAGAACACCAAGGGCCGCTTCACGTTGTCCGATCGCAAGAAGGCCTGAGCGGCTTAACGGCGGGCCAACATCAGGCGGATTCACTGGGGTCCACAGCACCATGCCTCTGCCGGTGCCAGTGATGGTCAGCATCGATTACCGGGGCGGGACGCGATTTGGCCCTGGTTATGAGCGTGCGCTGGCCCTGGTCGAGGCGCTGGAAAAAGCGAAGGAGTCGGTCCGGCTCCTCAACATCAACGAGCCGCTTGTAACCCTCAAGGAGCGACTCGCTGCTGGATTCGTCGTGGTGGTCGCCGATCACTTCGCGCCGTGCTCCGAGGGCGCCCGCTGTTGGCCGGGCGCACACGGATTCCGCCGCTGTCTCGACCAGATCCAGGCGCGCTACTTCGGCAGCCGCTACGAGCCGCTGATGCGCTCGAGCTCAGGCAACAAGATCCTTGCCCGTCGCTGGTTAAGCCCAGTCGTCGCCGTGCCCGCGGCGCGCATAGTGCGACGGTGTGCGCCATCTTCGCCAGAGCGCATCATCCGCGCGCTGGGGCTTCCACTGGTGGTTAAACGAACCGTGGATACCGGCGCGAGTGTGGGCGTGCATTACGTGGACTCGGTTTCGGATCTGGGCCGGGCTATCGAGTGCGAACTCCTTGACTCACAGCAGGATGTATTGGTCGAGGCTTTCGTGCCCGGACGGGAGATGACCGTCTGGGTTCGGGATCTTGGCTCCCGACCGTCGTGCTACGCGATCGTCGAAGTGCGCAAGCCGCGCAACAGTCCGATCCTTACCAACGTTGGCAAGAACCTGAGCGGCGTCGGTCGTGGCGGCCAGTCTCCGCCCGCCCGCGCGCCCATGTTCGATATCGAGCCTGCCCTAACGGGCCGGATGCGAGCCCAGGTTCGGAGCGTCGCACTGCGGGCTCACTCGACTTGCGGACTCCGGCATTATTCGCGCGTGGACTTGATCGTGGGTGCGCACGGCCCCGTGGTGCTCGATGTCAACGCCGCGCCTGTGCTCGCAGACAACGGCTTGGGTCGCATCGCACGGCGCAAGGGAAAATCGTTCTCCGAACTCCTCTCGCAGTTCATCGCCTCGGCGTATGGCAAGGCGTGAAATAGCTGCGTGCATCCTGATACACGGGAGCCCTCTCCATGAAGATCTTCTACATTCCCGACGGCCACCGACGCTATGCAGATCGGGAAGGAATCTCTCTGGCTCAGGCCTATGCGATCGGCTATCGCGTCCTCGTTCAGGAGATCATCGAGCCGCTCTTTGCGATACCTGAGATTACGCACCTGGATATCTTCCTCCTGTCCAGCCTCAACTTGAAGCGTCGCCAAAGCGACGATCTCGACGTGCTGCTTCATCAGGGTGAGCCGATGTTGTGGGCTCTCATCGA
This sequence comes from Myxococcales bacterium, assembly GCA_016794505.1. Lineage (GTDB taxonomy): Bacteria > Myxococcota_A > Polyangia > Palsa-1104 > JAEUJZ01 > JAEUJZ01. The sequence continues at coordinate 20,017 of JAEUJZ010000066.1, read as the reverse complement.
GCACTGCCAGTCCATGGCTTCGGTCCGTACGCTGGGCTCGTATCTGCCCAAGAACATCCAGCGAAACACCGTTCCTGGTAAGTACCTTACCCTGCTGCTCGGTTCCAGCTCCGAGGAAAATCCAGGCTGCGAGGTGACCGACCTGTTTCTCCGCAGTGGCGGCGAGCTCCGCCTGAGCGGGGCGCCGCACGCCGTGCTTGGCAATTACACACAGCTCTATGCGATCGATGCACTCCATCCAGACCTGCGTTTCGCAGATGTCGAGGCGTGTTTGTCGCGCTACAGCGGGCGCTACATGCGGGAGGAGAAGGTGGCGTGAGCTCTGCCCCAGGCGCGCCGCTCACGCGAGAGCTAGGCAGGCTCCCAGGGGGTTGTCGGGGGCTCCTGCGCCGGGCGTTCGTGGATTCAATGCCGCATCCGAGCGTCCGGTATCGCCACGGCGGAACATGGTCTGAGCTGCCGCCGCGGGTTCTGACGGCGGGGGGCGAGCGGCTGATCATCATCGTGCCGACCTTGGCCCCGGTGCGTGGGCTGGGCAGTCTGCCGCGGGCGCTGGCGCGGCTCTGCGCCAGCATCGCCAGGCTCATCTCTGATCAGGCTGCTGCACCGCCGGCCTGCGCGCTTGCTGTGGTCATGCAAGACCGTGCTGGCGAAGAGCGGCGCACCGAGGGCATCGAGAACATCGAGCGGCAGTGGACTGAAATGTCCGAGGTCCCATGCGTAGGAATCTCGGTGTCGCTGCCGTCCAAGCTGCTGGCGCTCAACTGCTGCCTTCCGCTGTTCGATGTCAATGGTGCAACCTGCGTGGCATGGTTCGACGACGATGTGGAGGTCGACGAGAAATGTCTCCTAGCCTTGTGGACCGCGTTCGCGCCGAGCTTTGAAGGCATTTACGGGGCCCGCAAGGTGGCCGTTGAGGACCGGTCGAGCTTCTCATCGCGCTGGGCGCGCTTCAAGAACCGCGGCGAGCCGGTGAATCTCTATCCGCACGGATGCGCCATCCTGCTGTCGCGCCGCGTATTCGGAGACGGCATCCCCCTGCGCTACATCACCGATGATCACTACTACCTGTTTCGATTTCTCGATGCCTCTGCGTCCGATCCGCTCGAGCTGTTGCGCGTGGTGCCAGATTCTGTGGTTCGCGTGCCCATGATCAACGACCCACTGACGGCATTGCGGCGCATTGCGCGCAACTATCGCAACGTCCAGCGCGTACTCGCCGATACGCCCGCGGACGCAGTGCGATACTTCCGTCGAACCCTGCTGCTGCCCGGTCTACGTCCGCCGCGAACGCCAGGCGAGCTGGTCTCTGCAGCGTATTGGACCAAGCTGGGCGTGCACACGGCAAAAGGCTGCTTTTGGCTACTCGTGCAGGCCGAGATGCTGGCCCGCGGCTTTCTCGGCAGGCCGCTCCGGTCGGTCTGGTACTCGGCGTCGCCGCCTAGGGTGATGTCGACCCCAGCGAGGATGGCATGAGCCATAGCACGCGCCAGCTTCTCTTCGACACGGCGCGTCGCCTGGCAGCCATGCAGTACCAGAGCGATGGCCATGACTGGTACCGCGGCGAGTTTCCCATGCGCATTCAAGGGACCGTGGACCGGCTCGATCACAACTTCCTGAGCGGCTATGCCCTGCGGCACGTGGCCTTGGCGAGCCAGCGTCCCGGTGTGCCCGAGAACGCTCGTTCGATACTACAGGGCATCCTCGCCACGGCGGCTCTGGTGCCCGGACAATACCAGTCGACGCTGGGAACCGGAAACTGGTACCACGGCAAAGCCTCGCGCTGCCGGTCACCGGTCGACTATCCTTGGCCCGGCGGTGTGGTGGTTGCCCTGTGTGACGACTACGACGACACCGCCATCGCGGCCCAGCTCGCCCAGCTCGGGCCCTTTAAGCCGCGCATCCCCCATTCCATCGAGCTGTTCCTGGAAGCAGCCCACACACCCGGCGTCCACCTGCTGGTGCCCAAGTCGGTGCGACGCATGGAACTTGCCGGCGTGACGGCCGGTGTGTACCAGAGCTGGGTGTTACCCGGCCCTGATCCCGAGATCACACGGCGGGCCGCTGGCATCGAGGCGCCCGTGGTGATCATGCCGCAAGCCAACTCGGTAGAACTCACCACGGTGGCCAACATCGCTGCTGTCGTGCATCTGCTCGGCGGCGATCCGGAGCTGCCCACCCAGCGTGCGAGCGTCCACTTCGTCAATGCCCTGGCACGCTGCGCCATCAAAAGGCTGTTAGAGGGCGATGCCTCCTGGCTCGACTTTGCCTCGTCCTATTACCCGCGATTTCCTTTCGCGCCGCTGTGCTTCCTCGTTCAAGATCACGCGCTGATGGGCGGCGAGCTGCTGACCCCGGAGACCCAGGCACTGCTGAGGCGTGCGGTCCTTGAGGTGAGTGAAGACGCGTACTCGCGCATGAGCGGGTTCGGCACGCGGGCTTACTGGCTGAGCTGCGCGGCCTGGTGCGCAGTCACAGGGCTTATCGAGCGCCGCAGTATCATCGCCCGGCTCCGCTCAGTCTGGGAGCGGGTGCGGGCAGAGCGGAGCCAGGATGGCCTTTGGCCCTTCATCGTGTTCTTTCACTCCGCGCATGTCGGCGACTACGGTGGCCTGGCCTACGTCCAAGCGCTCGTGCTCGAGCTCCTGGCGCTGCTCCTCGAGCTGGAGGTCGACTGAGATGTACCCCGGTGACGCGATAGGCCGAGGCACCGAGCTCACCATCCTCATGGCACACCACGGCTGCGAACACCTGATCGCCCGAGCCATCGATTCCCTACGCGCTCAGACATTCCAAGACTGGACCCTTGTCGTCATCGACGACGGCAGCGCCGATCCTGAGCCGCTGCGCGCCATCCTGAGCCAGCTTGCTGAGCCGCGCCTCATCGCGCTTCGGACCAGCCGCAACGTCGGCCAGTACCGCATATACAACCGCCTGCTGCCAGACATCGCGTCGCCCTACCTGGCGTTTCATGACGCCGACGACTGGAGCGCCCCAAGCCGTCTCGAGACGATGCTCATCCGCATGCGCCGGAGCGGCTGCGCGGTCCTCGGTTCGTGGCTTGTACAGGTAGACGAAAGCGGCGTGCCGCTGGCTGCGCTGCGCCCACCCGAGAATGTCAACCAGGCGCTGTCCTGGCGCTGCCGCGGCGGGGTCATCTACGGGGCCACCGCGCTGTGTCGTACTGACTTCGTCCATCGCCTGGGCGGCTACGATGGCACGACACGCTTCGGCGCCGACACCGACTTGATCTACCGCGCCGTGTTCCGCGGGGCCGTCCACAATCACCCGGAGGCGCTCTATTACTACACCCTCCGCGCCGGCTCGCTCACCCAGTCGTCCCAGACCGGCTTCGGAAGTCCGAGTCGACGCGCTTACGCACGGTGCATCCGTCGGCGATTTTATGCCAACCTCCTCCGATATCGCCTGGGGCGGCTCAGCGACACGCACCTTCTGGCGGCCGGCAACGATGTCGCATTCAACCTGATGCCCCTGGAATGAACTCGTGGCTGGCTTGCTGTTCGCGCTGAGCGCACGAGAGGGCTGGGCTGCGACCCAGGTCAGGGAGCTGCTGCCACCCGTCCCGCATGCATCGCGTCCCGATGCGCCGGGGCACCTCACATCGCAGCGATATGAGGACGCGTACTTCGCCATTGCCCTCACGCTACCTACAGCGCTCGCTCCGACGGTGTGGCACGTTACCGAGGACAATGTCTTGGTTGTGATCCATGGCGAGTATCATCACCAGGATGGCGCCATGACCGCGCAGGACGCCATTGCCGCCGACCTGACGAAGCAGTACCGGCGCGGCACCTGGGCGACGCTGCGCAACGGCAACGGGCTCTATGTGTTGATCCTTTGGGATTCGGCGAAACGCACCCTCGTGGTCGCCAACGATGCCATCGGTGCGCAGCTCCTGTTTCGCGCTGGCAACGGCGCCGGTCGGGTATGGAGCAGCGAGCCAGGTCGGCTCGCCGGCCGAGGTCCACTCGATATCGACGCCCTGCGCTCGCTTCTGTTCCTGGGCTACCAGGCCGATCACCGCACGCTGCGTGTGGGCACGGAGGTGATGCCGGCGGCCACTGCCGAGCGCTGGTCGATGTCGGCTGGCGTGCTCGAGTGCGCCGTCGAGACTGGCCTGCCGCCACCGGCCGATCCTGCGACGCGTTTCGAGGATGCGTTTCCCGAGATCTTCCAGGACGCAGTACGAATCCGCCTGCGCGGCGTCCACAAGGTTCGCCTGCCGCTCAGCGGTGGTGAGGATTCGCGCCTCCTTTTGGGAGCGACCATGGCTCTTGGCTGCGACGTGGAGGCAGTAACCCTGGACGGCGGCCAGCGCAGGGATGCACCGATCGCAGCCCGAATCGCTGCCGCCGTTGGCATCTCGCACCGGATCGAGCCGCTGCGCGAGTACGCCATCACCGAACATCGGCCGCTCCTCGACGCTGTGCTCGGGACGACGAGCGACTGGCACGGCGCAATCTTTGCTCCGCTCTATCAGGAGCTGGATCCGGCGGTGCCGATCCTTCTCGGCTATCTCGGGGGCACGCTCTCAGGGGCCGGTGTACACGCGTCTTCGGCGAGCGCCGGCCTGGCGGCCCTACGTGAGAATACGCTTACGCCCTATACTCGCCAGGCACTTGGCGAACCCGCAGGACTGCTAGCCCCCCCGCAGCGCTTGATGATGGCAGTCGATGCGCCTGCGCTCCCACCCGAGCTGCTTATCAACCTCTACGGCCGCCAGCGGCGCTACATAAGCTTCCTGATGCGCCTGGCATGGAACTTCGCGCGTCCAACGTGTCCGTTCGCCGACGTACGGCTGCTGCGCTTGGCGCTATCGGCCGATCGCCGGGCCCTCAACGGCCAACGTGCGCGACGCATCGCCTTTTGCCGGATGTTCCCGCGGCTGGCGGCCATCGAGAACGGCAACGACGGGCTGCCCATCACATCGCAGCACCGTCGCTGGCTGCGCAGCATGTTCAAGCGCTCGGGCGCCGGGGTCCTGCTTCGCCGCCTGATGCCGCAACTGCCGCGGTCGTTCTCGTTCGATCGACTCGCAGCGCTGGCAGGGCGCGCACTGGAGACGGTGGACGAACGTCGTCGGGCGCAGGTACCCGCTGGGCTCCCGCCCATGGTCCTGTTGGCCCTGACACCTGTCCTTCTTCAAGAAGACGACGAGGCGGTCGCCCAGGCGCTGGCGCTTCTGGGGCGTCCCGGACCGGAGAGCCGACGATGATCGAGAGCCCAGATCTGTCCCGCATCCACGGCCTGATCGGCGAGCTGTTTCGTCCGACCCAGGCGCCGAGGGCGCTCAGCGCTGCCGAGGTCGAGGAGTTCCGGCGTGAGGGCTTCTTGCTCGGTCCCCGGCTGCTCGATGCGCACCAGTTGCACGCACTTCGCTGCGCGGTGGACGACCTCGTTGCTGGACGCGCGAGCGGCATGGATCGGCTGCCGCTGCGGCGCAGTGATCGACGCGGTGGTGATGGCCATGAGCAGTGGCATGTAAGCGGCGCCTGGCGCGTTGCCGAAGCCATTCACGACCTGGTCTTCGCTTCGGCGGTCACGCTGCCGGTGAGCCAGCTCCTCGGTCATCCGCGACCGCTGCTGTTTCGAGATCAGATTTTTGTCAAACAGCCGCTGAGTCCTGGTCTGGTTCCTTGGCACCAGGATTACTCCGACTGGATGCACACCACCCCGCCGACGCACACGACCTGTTGGATCGCGCTGGATGACACAACCCCGGAGAACGGCTGCATCCACTACCTGCCGCGTAGCCATACCCAGGGCATCTTGCCGAAGATCAACATGAGCGATGACATGGAGTCTGCGCTCCAGCGACTGCCGACGCTCATGCGCGAGGGCCGCGAGCCGCGAGCCGTAGCGGTTTCGGCCGGCTGCTGTGTGTTTCATCACTGCCTGACCGTCCATGCTTCGTATGGCAACCGGACCAACCAGATACGACGGGGCATCTCATTGACCTTCATGCACCCGCATACCCGCAGTACGGACGCCCAGCGCCCGGTGGGTCCTGGTTGCCCGGCGGTACCGCGCGGCGAGCTCATCGCAGGTCCGCTCTTCCCCAGCCTGGGTGACCTCTGACATGCACGATGCTCTGTCGGCGCCCATCGCGGTGATGGGCTACGACCGCCCTGATGCACTCGCCACGGCAGTCGCTTCCCTGACGCGCTGCAGCGGCTTTGCCGGCCGGCGTGTACATCTCTTCTGTGATGCTCCGGAGGGTCCTGGTTCCGAAGCAGGCGTGGCCCAGGTCCGCGAGCTGGCCCGCTCCTTCTGTGATCACTACGGAGCTCGCCTAGTACTGCGTACGCAGAACCTTGGATTTCGCAACATCACCCAGGCCATGTCCGAGCTCTGCAGCGAGCATGGATGTGCCGTCTCCATCGAGGATGATCTGGTTCTGGCCCCCGGTTTCTTGTCTTTCATCGACGGCGCGCTGGCAACCTACGCGAAGGACCCAAGGGTCTTTCATGTCTCTGGCTACACGCTGGGCGGTGTGATGCCCACTGCCCCGACTGCGTTCTTCCTGCCCGTGCCCATGCCGTGGGGCTGGGCGACTTGGGAGCGGGCCTGGAGACGTTTTACTTGGGAGGCTGAAGGAGCGAGCCGTGTACTCGAGAATCCGATGGCACGCCGCGCCTTCGATCTAGATGGCGCCTATCCAGCCGCCGCGCTGCTCGAGCGAACGCTGGCGGGTCGATTCGAGTCCTATTTCATCCGCTGGTATCTGGCGATGTTCCTCGCTGGAGGTCTGGCCCTGTGCCCACGCGTCTCACTGGTCGAGAACCGAGGCGCAAGCTCCGGCGTCCATGCCAGGCAGGGGGCAGGCCTCGATCGGCGACGGCGGTACCTCAGCGGCTCTATGCCCGATGGTGAAAAACCGGCGCCTGCGAAGGGCCTGACCTGGCCGCGCACGGTGGCGGTAGATGCGGAGTCCTTGACGCAGTTGCGGTCGTTCCTAGGCACCCTCCGGGGCAGGGCGGCAGACTGATCGACGCTCTCGACGGCCGTCGAACATCGTCGCCGATTCGCCGCGCTCACTTCAGGAATTCAGCCGAGCCTGCGGCCGAAGCGCCACCACGTCATCAAAAACGAATAGATCTACATCACGCTCGAGGAAGTCATCGATTACGTCCTGAGCGGTGTAGGCGATCGCTTTCCGCGGGCCGTTCAAAGACGTATTGATGAGCCCAGGCTCGCCAGTCTGGTACTCGTATTCAGCGAGCAGTGTATGGAGCGCTGGGTTGACGTCCCGGGCCAGGGTCTGTAGCCGGCTGGTGCCGTCGGCATGGGTGGCCTCCGTCGCCAGGCCTGCCGGCATATCGTACTGGAACAGCATATAGGGCGACGGGGGGGCTCCGGGGAACAGCGCGGCAAAGCGCTCTTCGCGCATCAGGGCCGCCAGGGGTCGGAACCACTGACGCTCCTTGATTCGTTCGCTGACCCGCGCTCGCATTCCAGGTCGAGTGGTCGACGCGAGCAGAGAGCGATTGCCGAGCGCGCGCGGCCCGAGCTCCGAGCCCCCCTGCGAGAACGCGACGACCGCGCCGTCCGCAAGCCGCTTCGCGACGAACTCCGGATCATAGGGTTGCGGAATGAGTTGGGCGCGGGCGATGGCCGCCTGGATCTCGTCGCCAACCAGCGGCGCGCCGCACTGATAGGGACTGAACGGTGCCGGATGCTGGCCCAGATAGAAGCGCAGCGCATAGAGTCCGGCTCCAAGTGCCTGCCCGGCGTCATTGCACATCGGCGCGATCGACAGGGAAGGCGAGAGCTCACGCCGGATCTTCGTGTTGGTCGGGAGGTTCAGCGCGCAGCCGCCGCCTAGCCCGATGTGCTCCACGCCGAGCGTGTTGCGCTGCTGCACGAGGTAGCTGTGGACCGTCTCGCTGAAGAGCAGCTGGAAGGTATGCACGAGATCCGCCCGGTCATCGAAGCTCGGGTGTGCATCCAGATAGTCGATGAGCGGCGACGCCTGATGCCTTTGTTTACAGCGCTCGCTGGTGTGAAACTCGTCCTTGATCCCGCGCAGCAGCGCTTCGAGTGCGGGCCGATGTCGGCCATAGGCACCCATAGCCATCAGCGTTCCCGCCGCGGACGGACTCTTGCCGAATCCGATTAGATAGCCCAGTGCGGACCACCCGAATCCTGTGCCGTACCAGGGCAGTGCGTCCTGATCTACGAGCGTCAGCGAGCCTTCGCGGTGCAAGAAACAGGAGTTGCGCGAGAACGTGCCCCGCCCCTCGTTGACCAGAATCACGCTGTTACTGACGTAGCCCCCATAATGCACGGCGACCGCCGCATGCGAGGCCTCGTGGGCCACTACCAGGCACGGAATCGGCTGGCCCAGCAGCTCACAGATGCCCTCGACGTGCAGGGCGCCGGCCTCGATGCGGCTCTGAATGGCGTCCAGATCACGAACGCGTGCGATCGAGCCTCGAACGTTGGTGCTGAGCGCGATGAGATCCACATCCTCGGGGCGCAACGCGCACTGCGCCATCAGGTGCTCCAGCGCGTGTATCACCTGATGGTCGTGTTTGACTCGTGTCAGGCGTTCGGTCTCGATGGCAAACACCAGCGTCTCATCGCGAAACAGGCATGCCGCGGTGTCGTGCCCCATGGTGTGGAGCGCGAGGATGTTCATGCTGTGCTCCCTTTCATGCTGATCGATACGTGCGCATGGGGCGCGACGTTTTGCTTGGGCCGCCGACCGCGCGCGGTGCATCGCGCTCGACAAACCCGGCCCACTCGACCTGCTCGAGGGGACGGTCCAGCAAGCCGCGCAGAGCCAGCTCAAGGCCGATGCGCGTGAACCAGCAAAAGTACAAGAAGCGCAGACCCCACCGGCCCGCGGCCACCGCAATGCCCTTGGATGGATCGAGATCGAGCACTCCGATAGGCCAGAGCCCGGGAAAGAGAATTCTCCTCAGGTAGAAGCGGGCGACCGCAGGTTCGGCATCGGCCATAAGAATGTGATGGTTGAGCAGCATCCGTCGGATGCGCCGAATCGACGGTCCCAGAGGGCCGCCCACATAGTGCCGACAGCGAGCATCCTCGACGAGTGTGAGGTCAATGAATGGCCGTGGCGCCGCGGGTGCCAAGAGGCGGAAACAGATATAACCATCGTCTGAGACGTAGCGCAGCGGAATCCCGGTGGAAAACCGCTCCACTTCCACCAGCATGCAGCAGGCGTGGGGATAGTTGCAGGCCGGACGGGTGATGTCCTTGAGCCAGTGCAGAAGACGCGACGCTGAGTTTTGCCTCGGCAGGCCGAGCTTGGTGGCGCCCACGGCACCGCGACCGCCCTGATCGATGAACGCGCGGCACATAGCCACTAGACAGCCCGGCTCTAGACAGATGTCGTCGTCTACTTGGAGGAGCCCATCGGCGCCCATGGCCGCCGCGGTGCGCAGTGCCACGTTCACTGACTTCACCTTGCCGCGCTCGGGGAGCAGAAATCCTGCAAACTGCACAGACGCGCCATCCGCCCCTGCCTTCAGAAGGCCGAGTCTGGCGATAGCCTCGTCCTGCTGCTCGTCCTGATGCTGCATGCCCACGACCAGGACGACACGAAGCGCAGGGAGGGAGGCTTGAGCGGCGGCGAGCTGCGCGACAACCTGCGCGATGGTCTCGGCTTGCGGGCCCGCGTTGTCCGGAGCCACGTAGGTCGGGCAGAATGCGAGAACCGACCAGGCTCGATCGCCTGCCGTTCGCTGCGATGCAGGAAGAGGCGGCCACGCTGGCGCACCTGGCGGCGCCCATAGCGGTTCGGCGACAGCGCTAAGCTTCGGTTGGTAGCCTCGCGCGATCCACGGTCGCAGAGCCCGGAAGAGTGCGAACATGCCGATTCCGGCTCGCTCATCCGGCAGCGCGTGCCGCGGCCGTAGTCCCAGAGAGCACGTCGCGCACTGCCCCGGCGATCAGCTCGATGGTCCGTGGCTGGTCAAGGTAGCGCGCGATAAATGACTGTAAGTGCCGACCCGTCTGTGCGAGGCGTTCACGGTCATCCAGGCAACGATCGAGTACCGGCATGAGTGCGGCCATCGACTCGACCACGTATCCGATTTTCTCCTCGATCACCACGTCGGCGCCCCATTCCTCCATGGGCAGGCCGGTGCGGATGAGGAACATCGGGATGCCGAAGTAGGCCGCTTCGAAGATGGAGTTGGGACTCGCCTTGGACACGAGTACGCTGCCGCCGCGGGTGCGGGTCTGGTCGAGCAGTCCGAAGAACTCTTCCTGCGTTAAGAATGAAGCGGTCCGCCAGTTCGTGATGCCGCTCGCAGCGATGATCTGTTCGGCCTGCGCGCACAGGTCCGGATCATTGATGGCAATGAACGTGACCTGGATCGAGTTGCCCCGCGGCACCAGGTGGCGCACCAGATCCACGTACTCGGTACCGCCGCGGTTCGAGACGATGATGACAGACAGCGGACCGCGAACCTCCCCTTGCTCTGCCAGAGGTGCAGCACGCGTGGGATGCAGCAGCGGTTGCGCGGCCACGACATACCCGACAGCCCGCACCGCTTCCGGGCGGAAGCCACACCGCTTCTGCACGTACGCCTGGCCCGCCGCGAAGCGAACCAAGTGTAACGCTGCGTCCGGGCAGTGATGGACACGGAACTGGAAGTGCCCATGATTGGTGATGTAGTTGATCACAGGCACGGACAGGCCGGCATGCCGCGCAGCCGCGACGCAGATGCGGCAGATTAGGCCCTTTGTGCCGATGATTAGATCGGGAGCCGCGGCGCGCAGATATTCGGTGAACGCTTCCAGCTCGGCTGCCAGCGCGGAAGCGAGCGGCGCTGCGGATTCGACGCCCTGCGGATAGCGTCGGTCGAGCTCGCCCATGATCGCCGCATAGCGCTCAAACCGCTCCTCAGGGCTGCCGCTCGCCCGGGTGATGCGCTTGATGTCCGCGCCAATCTCTGCGAAGCAAGGAACGTAGGTCTCCGCGAGCACCTGGTTGACCTCTGCCGCGGGAAAGGATGAGGCCAGCACGGCCACCAGGCTTCGGCCCGACAGCCAGTTCCCCATCTCTCCCCAGGTGCTCATCGATACGACCAGGATCTTCATATCGCTCCTCCTATACGCCAGCTCTGAAAGCAGAGCAAGGACCAGAGCTGGCGGTGGTGATCCCATCGCCCCGAGAGGTGTTCGCGCATCAAGCGCTCGACTGCCGACGTGCGTAGCAGGCCATCGTGGCGAAGCCGTGCGCTCGACAGAGTGTCGAGCATGTACTCGCGCAGCTCGCCGCGGAGCAATGGCGCCGTAGGTAAACGAAAGCCGCGCTTGCGCTGATGGACCAGCTCATCGGGCATGTGGCGGCTGGCGATCTCCTTCACGATGCTTTTTGTGCGCAGCCATCGCAGCTTGGCCACAGCTGGCAGGGCGAGCATGTGCTCGACGAGGTTGCGATCAAGGAAAGGGGATCGAGCCTCCACGGATGCGCGCATGCTGGCGCGATCCAACTTGGTCAAGATGACATCGCGCAGGAAATGACACACCATGCCGAGCTCCATGCGCTCAGCCGGCGTGGCGCTGGGACTGGCCGCGACCAGGGCATCTATCTGCGCGAAGGGCTGGACGCCGCTGGCCCATGGCGCGAGATCAGGATGGAGGATCTGCGCCCACTCAGAGGGCAGGAACGCCGCAGCAGCCACGTAGAACTGGTGCTCGGGAGGCGCCGTGAAGGCGCGCGCAAGCAGCTTGGCCACATGGGCATGGTGGAGATTGCTGTCGCCTGGCGGTAGTTCGCCGATGCATGCCAGCGCGCCCATGATCATACGCTCCGGCACGAGAGCCCGCGCTCGGCGCAAGATCTCCGCAGCCAGGAAGATGCGATAACCCATCAGCAGATCATCTGCTCCGTCGCCAGTGAGCACGGCTTTGACATGCTTTTGCGCCTCCCGGCAGATCATGGCGGTGGGGATCAGCGACTGGTCGGCGATCGGTTCATCGATGGTCAAGAGCACGTCCGGCGCGGCGTCTGCGAGCATACGGCGGGTCACCACGACGCTGGTGTGCAGCGTGCCGGCGCAGCGAGCCATCCGCTCGGCCTGGGCGGTCTCATCGAATGTGGGATCCTCTGCAAACCCAAGGGAGAAAGAGCGAAGAGGAGCGCTCGTTGTCTTGGCGGCCAGTACGCCGACCAGGCCCGAGTCCAAGCCGCCGCTCAGCAGCACGCCGACGGGCGCTTCGGCGTCGAGCCGCCTCCGCACCGCGCGCATCAGCGCATGCTCGAACCGATCGAGCTCGACCGAGCCGTAGGAGGCGCTGCGCTGTGGCGCCAGGCGAGGAACCCACTCCGCGACCTGCTCGTCTCGACCGGCGCGCACGCGGATAGCGCTGCCGGCCGGAACCTTGCGCACGCCAGCCAGGAGGCTGCGCGGCCCCGGCACCGCGTTGAACGTAAAGTAGAGCGCCAGGGCCTCCGGATCGACGGTGGTGGGGCAGCCAGGATGCCGCCGCAGTGCCGCCAGCTCCGATGCGAATACCACCCCGCCGTCCGCCAGAAAGTAATAGAGCGGCTTCTTGCCGAAGCGATCTCGGAACAGGAAGGTCTCGTCGCGAGCCTTGTCATAGATGACAATCGCGAACATTCCGTCCAGAGCGGCGACGGCATCCAGACCCCATGCATCGTACGCTTCACCAATCAGTGCCACCTCGCCAGGAGCATCAGCCGGGTGCCCCGCTGCGCGGAGGCGGGCCCGCAGCTCGTGGCGCTCATAGATCTCACCGTTGAAGACTGTGATCGTGGCGCCGCTCCGAGAGACATAAGGCTGCCGACTGTCGGCGATATCGACGAAGCCGAGCTTGCTATGGCCGAGGTATGCGTTGCCGTGTCGAGCCGAGGAGCTGCCCTCGGGACCCCGATGGGCCAACACGCGCAGCGCTTCGTCGACAAACTGCCGCGGTGGCTCGCCGGAGGAGATGACGCCCACAATGCCGCACATGCGACGGCAATATAGACGCGAAGGAGTCCGTCGTTAGAAAAATCTCCTAGCGGTTCCCGTACCTATGTAAATCGCTTGGAATGCTTTCCAACGACAATCCCTGGTCCCGCGCGACTCGCACGAGCAACTGAGTCAACGGCAGAACCTGGCTGCGATCGGCGTAGCGGGAACCAGGCGCGACTCCGTCATGAAGAAGCACGATCGTTCCAGGAGCGACCTGTGCTTCTGCCTGCGCCTTCGCCTCGTCGAGGTCGACCGGCAACCAGTCCGAAAACGCGAGCGACCAGCCCAACCCGACCGCTGACCGATGGGTCCTCAATACGTTGTTCGCAGCGCACCGGCTGCCAAAAGGCGGGCGAATCAGCGTGGTCGCAACGCTGCACTCTTCCCACAGCCGCCGAGCCATCGTGCAGAACTCCGGGCAGACGTTTGGAAGATGCCGAAGTCCATGATTTCCAATTGTGTGGTGATGCGCAGCGGTGGCGCGAATGATCGCGGCATCACTCGCGGTCGTCATCGACTCGCCTGAAACGAAAAATGTAGCGTGGGCATTCTCGCGATCGAGGAGATCCAACAAACGCAGTGTCGTATCTCCGTTCGGCCCATCGTCATACGTCAAGTACAACGCGTTTCGATCCATCCGCGTTATGAATCGGCAGTCCGCTTGGCTCCCCGGACAATGATCTTGCCTGCACGGACCCGCAGGATCGAGGGCGCATCGGGGGCCTTGTTTGAATCGCGGCATCTAGTCCGAACCTATCATGCATTCCTCCCTCTCACAGGCCCGCAGCCAAGAGGGGGGCAAAGGACTCTCAGGACTGTCGCATCCACGTGTCAAGTCCGCCTGAATTTAGGGGACGCGGACCCAGATCCAAGACGCGCTGACCAGACTGGATGCTGGCCTGCTCCACCAGTTTGCGCTTGAACTTTTCCTCCTTCAGGGTCACACGCATCAGCGGGTCGTACAGGCGCGTCAAAAAGGAGAACCGCAGAGCAGGGATGTAGGTTGCTTTAGGGTCCATGGGAGGCGCCTTCTACGACTTCAAGGGATGTGTACGCCGGCTGCACTGGCAAGCTGCGCTGTTTCCACAGCAGATACACCGCGGGATAGACCAGAAGTTCCAGCGCGAACGAGGTCACAAGACCCCCGATCATTGGGGCGGCGATGCGCTTCATCACGTCCGACCCAGCCCCCGATGCCCAGAGGATTGGCAAGAGGCCCATGAAGGCCGCACACACCGTCATGGCTTTGGGACGCACGCGCTTGACCGCCCCGTGGATGATGGCTTCGACTAGATCGGCGCGGTTCTGCAACACTCCTTTTTCTCGGGCTTCGTCGTGCGCGATGTCGAGGAACATCAGCATGAATACGCCAGTCTCGGCATCCAGCCCGAGGAGCGCAATCACGCCGACCCAGACGGCGATCGACACGTTGTAGTCCAGCGCGTACAGCATCCAGATCGCACCGACGGCAGAAAACGGAACGGCGAGCAGAACGATCAGCGCCTTGATGCTGGACTTGGTGTTGGCGTAGAGCAGCAGGAAGATCAAGAGCAGCGTGATCGGCAGGATGAGCTTCATGCGCTCGCGCACGCGCAGCATGTTTTCGAACTGGCCGCTCCACAGCAGGGCATAGCCCGGACGCTTGGTGCGCTTGGCATCGACCGCGGCTTTCGCGGCCTCGACATAGCTGCCGATGTCGATCTTGGACGTGTCGAAATCGACATAAACGTACGCTGTCACCAGGCCCCCTTCGTTGCGGATCATCGACGGGCCAGTTGTCAGGCGAATGTCGGCGAGCTGCTGCAGGGGAATCTGCATTCCCGAAGCCGTGGGCACCAGGATGCGACCCAGCTGGTCTGGATCTTGGCGTAGCTCGCGCGGGTAGCGAACATTGACCGAATACCGAGCGCGACCTTCGATCGTCGTGGTCACCGTCTCACCACCGATCGCCGAAGCGATGATCGAGTTCACATCATCGACCGTCAGACCATAGCGGGCCAGCGCATCGCGCCGCAGCTCGAAGTCGATGAAATACCCCCCGGCGGCGCGCTCAGCAAAGACCGACCGAGTCCCAGGCACAGCCTTCAGGATGGTCTCGACCTCAATCCCGATGCGCTCGATCTCTACGATGTCGGCGCCTACGATCTTGATGCCGATCGGGGTGCGTACTCCGGTAGACAGCATGTCGATGCGCGCCTTGATCGGCATGGTCCAGGCGTTCGTGGTGCCAGGAATCTTCAATGCTGAATCTAGCTCAGTGACTAGCTGCTCATGGCTGATGCGATCCGGCCAGGCGGTGCGGAGGAGACCTTTCAGCCAGCCCGGTGCCCAGCTTGAGTACCAGCGCGTGCGCTCCCGCCAGGAATGCTCTGGCTTAAGGACAATGGTGGTCTCCATCATCGAAAAGGGTGCTGGGTCGGTCGAGGTCTCGGCTCGGCCCGCCTTGCCAAAGACGGTCTGCACCTCGTTGAAGCTGCGCAGGACTTTGTCTTGGGTCTGCAAGATACGGCCCGCCTCGGTCACCGAAATTCCCGGCAGCGTCGTGGGCATATACAAGATGCTGCCTTCGTAAAGGGGAGGCATGAACTCAGACCCCAGGCGCTGATAGACCGGAACTGCTGACAGCACCAAGAGCAGCGCCGCTGCGATCGTCCGCTTGGGATAGCGCAGCACCCAGCGACATGCAGGTTCGTAGAAGCGAAACAGGACGCGGCTGATCGGATGTCTCTCTTCGGCGTGGTAGGTGCCGACCGCCACACGATTCGCGATCCAGGAAAACAGACGGGGCCGGAAACGAAACGGCTCCATGCGTGTGAAGATCATCCGCATCGCTGGATCGAGCGTCAGGGCCAACAGTGCCGCAATGGCCATCGCGAGGTTCTTGCTGATGGCCAACGGACGAAACAGCCGTCCTTCCTGATCGAGCAGCGAGAACACGGGCAGAAAGGCGACGGCGATCACCAGCAGCGAAAAAAAGACCGAGGGACCGACCTCCTTGAGCGCTTCCAGCCGTACCGCGTGATAGTCGCCGACTCGTCCGCCTGCCTCCCAGAGCTGAAGTTTCTTGTAGGCGTTCTCGACCTCGACGATGGCGCCATCGACCAGGACGCCGATCGAGATCGCGATGCCGGACAGCGACATCAGGTTTGCGCCGACTCCCAAGAAGTACATGGGAAGGAACGACAGCAGCACCGATACCGGAATCGTGACGATGGGAATGATCGCGGACGGGATGTGCCACAGGAAGATCAGGATGACCAACGAGACAATCGCGATCTCTTCCGGCAGCTTTTCCTTCAGCGTGTCGATCGAGCGCTCGATCAGCTCTGAGCGATCGTAGGTGGTCCTGATCTTCACTCCCGATGGCAGCGACGGTTCGATCTCTTTGAGCTTGGCCTTGACGCGCTCGATGAGGTTGAGCGCATTTTCGCCGTAGCGCATGACGACGATGCCACCCACCACCTCGCCACGGCCGTCCAGCTCGGCAATGCCCCGTCGCAGATCGGGTCCGATGGTGACGCGACCGATGTCGCCAATGCGCAGCGGGGTTCCCAGGTTGTTGGTCTTCACCACGACCTGCTCGATGTCCTGCACCCCCTTGATGTAACCGCGCCCGCGCACCATGAATTCGCGCCCTGAGAGCTCGATCAAGCGCCCACAGACCTCGCTGTTGCTCTTGCGCAGCGCGGCGGTGATGTCGTTCAGGTTCAGGCGATTGCCGTTTAGGCGCGTCGGATCAAGCGTCACTTGGTACTGCTTGACACCGCCGCCCACCGTGGCCACTTCGGCCACGCCGGGAACCGTCTGCACGGCGTAGCGCAGGAACCAGTCCTGGTAGGAGCGCAGCTCATCGAGCGAGTGCTGGCCGGACTCATCGAGAAGCGCGTACTGGAAGACCCAGCCGACGCCCGTGGCATCAGGACCGATCTCGGTGCGAACCTCGCTGGGCAGACGCGACTGGATCTTGGACAGATATTCCAGCACGCGCGACCGCGCCCAATACACATCGGTGCCATCTTCAAACAGGATGTAGACATAGGAGTATCCAAAGTCAGAAAGGCCGCGCACAGCTTTGACCTTGGGTGCTCCAAGCAGCGACGTGACGATGGGATAGGTGACTTGGTCTTCGATGACGTTGGGGCTGCGATCCCAGCGCGAATAGACGATGACCTGCGTGTCCGACAGATCAGGAATCGCATCCAGCGCGACGTGTCGCATCGCCAGCGTAGCCAGTGCGACCAACAGGGCAGACAGCAAAGGGACCAGATACTTGTTGTGGGCCGAGAACTCGATCACTCGCTTCAGCATCGTGGTCTCCTTCAGTGCCCAGCGTGGCCGGCATGGGGACCGTGCCCGGCGTGCGGGTCAGGTCCAGCCGGCGCATCCCGTCGTGTTGTTCCTCCATCGCTCGCAGCGCTGCTGCCCGAGCTCGTCATGCCTTGTAGCGCCGCCTGAAGCCGCGACTCGGAATCCACCAGAAACGTCGCGCCCAACACGACCTGCTCGCCTTCACGCAGCCCGGAGGTGATCTCGTACATGCGATCAGCGCGATCGCCCGTCGTTACTTCGCGTGGCGTGAGCTGCCCATCGCTGCTGGCGATAAACACCACCTTGCGAGTGCCGGTCTCCAGCACTGCGTCTTCGGGTACGACCAGCGCCCGGCGCGGCGCGACCGCGATCGTGACCTGGGCCAGCATCTCGGCCTTCAGCTCGGCCTGGGTATTGGCGACTTCGATGCGAACGCGGATCGTGCGCGTCTGCGGATCGACCGATGGATAGATATAGGTGATGCGCCCTGACCACGATCGTTCAGGCCAATACGGCACGCTCACCGTCGCGGTCTGCCCCATGCGCAGCCGCGGCAGCTCGTATTCGTAGACATCGGCGAGTACCCATAGGCGTGACAGATCGACGATATCGAACAGCGAGTCTTCGGGCTTGACCCGCATGCCATGCACCGCAGTCTTGGCGATGACATAGCCAGAGCCAGGCGCGTACAGCTTCATGGTGCGGCTCGGCCTACCGCTGCGCTCAAGCTGCGCGATGTCAGCCGCGCTGATATTCCACAGCAAGAGCTTCTGACGCGCAGAATCGACCAAGTTCAGGCCCGCAGTTCCCAAGGCTGACGAGCCAGATCGCTGCGACTGAAGCGCCAATAGATACTCCTGCTCGGCCGTAAGCAGGTCTGGGCTGTAAAGCGACACCAGCGGTTCCCCTTTGCGCACTGCCTTGCCCGTGAAGTCCGCAAAGACGTGCTCGACGTAGGCTTCGTAACGCGTGTGGATGTGATGCACGCGGGTCTCATCGAAGGTGAGGCGACCCGAGGTGCGAATCATCCCGGCAAACTCGGTCGTGCGCGCGGTCGCTTTCTTGATCCCCATAAGCTGCTGGTGCTGCCCAGAAATGACGAGCGGCGCGAGGGCGGCTTCGCGCAGCGCCACCTGCGGTCGGGCAAAGTGCAGCAGGGCCTCGGATGCGCCGCGATGGTCGCGCTCCATCGACAGAAGCTCAACCGCCAGCTGACGTTCCAGCAGGGTCAGGGCAGAACGCGCGGACAGGATCTGCGCCGCAGCGGCGGTGCGTCCGCCGTCGTTGTGATCGAACAGGGGCAGCGGCGCGCCGAACGCCAGCAGTCCACCGATCCCAGGGTCGGCGATGCGGACACCGCCGACGATCTGTAGATCAGCCAGTGGGAAGGCGCGGCGAGCTTCCAAGCGACTCTGCTCGATCGCACGCTGCAGGGCGGCACGAGCCGCGCGCAAGTCGGGACGGACGACTTGAGCCCGGGCGAAGCGCGCATCGGGTCCGATGGAGCCATGCGCAGTGAACGGGATGGCGAGATCGACGAGGCGATCGCGCAGCTGTAGCCGGAATGGCTCATCAGCGCCAACGGCGATCGATAGAGACAGGCGATCGAGATCGCGGCGTCGGCCGGCGTGTTCCGCGCTGCGACGTGCATCCAGTTCTTCTGCGCGTGCGCGGTCGACGTCATACGTGCCGATGTCGCCATGCTGCAGACGGCGCTGGGCCTGGACGACCACATCCGTAGCCAGGGTCGCCGCATCGTCTTCCAGTGTCGCCCAGCGGTCAGACAACAGCGCAGCCAAATAGGCGCGACCAATCGCAAGGCGAAGCTGACGGCGCTCTTCATCGGTCTGCGCGTGTGCTTGTGCGATGCCAGCGCGGGCCACGCGGGCTTCTTGCGTGCGCAGATACGCGATAAGCACGGGATAGCTGATCACCGCCTGGTGAAGCAGCGACGGTCCCGTCGGCGTCTGCAGGCCGATGTCCTGCGCGGTGTATGCAACCTGTGGGTTCGCTTCCGCCGCAGGCAGCTTGTCAGCCCACCACTGCACGACGAGCATCGCCAGGAACCACAGCTCGCGCAGACCCTTTTCCAAGATCGTCTTGCGCTCACTTGCGGGCACCTGCCGCAGCCCGTAGCCCATCGCCAGCACCAGCCGCGCGCCGAACGATCGGATCAGCTCGGTGCCGGCGGATGCGCCACGCAGAAAGAGGTTCGCGATCATGACTTCGCTGGGCCTCCGCCGCCCGCCTGAAGCGCCGCCAGCTTGGACTCAAGCTGCGCTTTCTCTTGCGCGATGGCCTGGTACGCGACCTCACGCTTCTTGCCATCGCCCCAGCGCACGCGCATCGCGCGCATCAGGTTCGAGAAGCCAAGCTGCCCAAAGATCTTCGACGCCTCGCTGATGACCTCACGCGTCGGCGTCACCCACTCGCCGCCGCCTTTGGGATCGCTTCGCGTCAGCATTTCAGCGAAGTACAGACCCAAGCCGAGCACGAAGTGCGGAGCCCCCTGCAACAGATCCACGTTGTTGGCCCAGAAGCCGTCCTTCGACCAGCAACCGATCGCGCGGATGCCCCAGTTCATCAGCTCTGTGCTGGCCTGCGCCACGACGCCGCCGCCGAAGTCGATCGCGACGCGATGCGCCTTCGACTCTTTGCGAAGCACGGCGGTCTTAAACTTTTCGATGCGGCTCTGCTCCGAAGACAGGCGAGCCTGCCGCTCCTCTTGCTGC
>JAEUJZ010000001.1 GCA_016794505.1 Myxococcales bacterium | reverse complement strand
TGGCGGAGGATGGTGTAGAGGATCTTGGCGCCGGCTTGCACGGTGCCCTTCATTGTGGCCGAGATCTTCGACTCGCCACCTTTGCGACGGTAGTAGTGGACCGGAACCTCGGTGATGCGCAGACCGCGGCGGACGGCTTTGACCTGCATCTCGACGGTCCAGCCGTAGCCGGTGTCGCTCATGCCCAGGGCGCGCAGCGCCGGATAGCGAATGACGCGAAAGGGCCCGAGGTCGGTGTAGCGCTGGCCATAGACGACGCGGATGAGACCGGTGGCCACGGCGTTGCCGGCGCGCTGGGCAGGCTGCAGCGATCCGGGCTCGACGCTGCCCAGCGTGCGTGAGCCAATGACGAGGTCGGCGCCACAGACGAGTGCGTCGATGAGGCGGGGCAAGTCACTGACTTCATCGGAGCCGTCGGCATCGAGAAAGACCACGCAGTCGGGCAGCGGATCGTGTTTGGCCAGGAAGCTGAGGCCGCGCAGGCAGGCGGCGCCATAGCCGCGCTTGGGCTCGGAAAGCACAACGGCCCCGGCGGCCTTGGCCACCACCTGCGTGCTGTCAGTGGATCCGTTGTCGACGACGAGGATCTGACGCAGGCGCGGGCCGTGCTTTTCGGCCTGGTCGCGCAGGCTGCGCACGACGTGGCCGACGGTCGCCTCTTCATTGAGGGCGGGAATGATCACGTCCACGACCAAGCGTGAACGGTCGAGATCGGGGGAAGGGTCAGGGGTGAGCACGACCGTTTGCCAGCTGCCACAAGCTAATAAGGACCTCGAACATGATCAGCACGACGACGGTCATTTCGAGTCGCCAGGTGCTGCGGTGCTGCGACAGGTCCACGAGCAGCACCAGGTTTTCCTGAATCATGCGCAGCTTCGATTCGAGCGCGCGGAAGCGATCGTCGAGCTCAAGCTCGGCGCGCAGCGCGTTGTACATGCGATCCAGCTCGGCATCTTCCCAGGTGGCGTCGGGCTTATCGAACAAGGCCAGCGTGGCGATGATGTCGTTCTTGGTCTCCATACAGGTGCCGATGAAGCGGACGAGATCGCCGACGCGCCCCGGCAGGCGCCCAGCGGTGCGCATGCTGAACGTGATGTCGTCGCTGCGCCGCTGAATTTCCTGCACGTCTTCGTTGTAGTAGTCCATGGCCACCGACTGGGCCAGAAGCAGGCTGACCAGCTTGAGCGCCGGCAGCGTCGGCTCGTGTATGACGACGCGGTCGAACTTGACGTGACTCGGGCCACCGGACCCGACTTCCAGAAGATATTCCTCGGTCAGCGGGGCGTGTGGCTCGGGTCCGACACGGTCGAGGATGTCCTTGATGAACTTGTCGCGCTGGGCGGTGTCGATGCCGATGAAGACGGCGGCGCCGAAGTCGAAGAGCACCGCGATGCGCAAGCGTGCCGCCTCGGAGCGATCGAGGACGACGGTCAGGCAGTCCTTTTCGAGAAGCGTCTCGCCCGTTGCTCCGGCCTGGTGAAAGATGACGCTGAGCTCGCGCAGGCGGAAGGTTGTGGCAAAGGCATAGGCATGCACCGGCAGTGTGATGCCGCGTCCGGTACCGCTGCCGGGCGCTTGCCCGCCGCTGTCCTTGGAGCCGGGAGGCGAGCCAGGCGGCGAGGACGAGGATTTCGCCGAGTCGGTCATGAGGCTTGGGCCTGGTCTTGCACGCGCCAGCGCGGGCCCGTTGGGGTGTCCATGACCTCGACACCGAGCGTCAGAAGCTCGCCGCGCAGGCTGTCGGCGCGGGCGAAGTCTTTGCTGCGGCGAGCCGCTTCGCGATCGGCGATGAGCGACTCGATGCGCGCTTGATCGAGACCGCGGGCGGCGACGCGGCGAATGCGATGAGCGCTGAGGTAGGCGGCGGGATCGCTTTCGAGCAAGCCGAGGACCGACGCGGCGCGGCGCAGGTCGGCGCGCAGGCGCTCTAGCGTGCGGCGGCGGACATCCTTGGCCAAAGGCGGCGTGATTTTTCCGTCGAGAACACGGTTAGCCAAGCCCAGCCCTTCCTGCCATTCGGACAGCGCGACGGGCGTGTTGAAGTCGTCGTCGAGCGCGGCGAGCAGGCGATCGAGCCAGCCCTCGGATTCGCTCCAGACAGGGCCATCGCTGACAGGCTTCCCGACGGCCAGCGCTTCATCGAGGCGCAGGACGGTCAGATAGCCGTATTCCAAGCGTCGCTCGGCTTCTTCAAGGCCGGGAGTACGCACCGCGGCGTCGGGCGATCCACTGCGCTCGGGCGTCGGAGGGGCCATGTCGACGTCGAAGGTAATCGGGTTGCGATAGATCGTCGTGAGCAGCCACAGGCGCACCGCCTCGCCACCGTGGCGTTCGATGCAGGTGCGGGCGACGAAGGCGTGGTACAGCGGGCGCATGGCCACGTCGGACTTGGCGATCTTGCTGCCCTCGGCCATGACTTGACCGCTATGGACCCAGCGAAAGCCGACAAAGCCGTTGTGCATCCACAGGCGCGAAAAGGCGTGCGGGCCATGGACGCCTTGGGCCTGGGCGCGCTCGTTTTCGTGGTGAGGAAAGCGCAGGTCGATGCCGCCACCGTGCAGATCGAACACGGGGCCCAGGTACTTTTCGGACATCGCCGAGCACTCGATGTGCCAGCCGGGGCGTCCATTTCCCCAGGGCGAAGGCCACGACGGCTCGCCGGGCTTTGCGGCTTTCCACAGGGCGAAGTCGGCCGCGTCGCGCTTGCGTGGGTCGACCTCTTTGCGGGCACCGGCCAGAAGCTCTTCGCGCGGCAGGCGGGATAGCTCGCCATAGCCAGGGAACTGGTTCACAGCGTAGTAGACATCTCCGTCGACGACGTAGGCGAGCCCGCGATCGAGAAGCTGCTGGATCTGGTGCTGCATCTCGGCGATGTGCTCGGTTGCACGCGGCTCGACGTCGGGGGGCAGGCAGCCCAGCGCACGACGGTCGCGGTGGTACTCATCGGTGAAGCGGGCGGCGAAGGCCGATGGATCCTCGCCGAGCTCTTGCGCTCGATGGATGATCTTGTCGTCGACGTCGGTTACGTTGCAGACCAATGTGACGCGATAGCCGCGAGCCCGCAGGTGGCGCGCGACGACGTCAAAGACGACAAACGGACGGGCGTTGCCGATGTGAAACAGGTTGTACACCGTCGGGCCGCAGACATACATGCGCACGTGGCCAGGCGTGCAAGGGACAAGCGGCACCTTCTTTTGCTGCTGCGAGTCAAACAGGCTGACCGTAGGCAGAGCCTGCGGCGAGGGCGACGGAGTAGAGGGAGCGGTGCTCATCGGAGTAAGCAGAGAAATATCACGGCACGCGCTCGCTGTGGGGCGCTATCATTCGCGCGTGCAGGCGTCGGCTCGCGTCGTGATTCTCGTCGCCAATCCCATCACATACGATGGGCGTGTGCGTCGCCATGCCAGCACCTTGGCGGCGGCGGGATACGACGTCTGTGTCCTCGGCGTGGTCGGACCCAATGACCGCGACGAGCCTCCGCTGCCGAGCGAGGCGCAGGCGGCCTATCCCGAGGCGCGTGCGGCGGTGCGCTTTCGCTGGCTGCGCATCGATCGCAGACGGCATGGCTTGGAACCGCGACTGAGGTGGCTGATCTCAGCGAGTCGGCAGCGCCTGTCCTTGGCACTGTACGGGCTGGCGCAGCGGCTGCCCGGATCAGCGACGGAGCCTGGCGCGCAGATCGGGCTGGCTCAGCTTGCCGGGCTGGCCGTGGCGACGTCGGCACCGGATCTGGCGTGGGCCGCCATGCGGCAGCGACCCGACTTGATCTACGCAAATGATCTGGACACGTTGCCGGCGGCGGCGTGGGCGGCCAGGCTGTGCGGCGTGCCCTTCGTGTATGACGCGCACGAGGTCTACGTCGATGAGCATCCCGCGCTGAGCCCGCAGTCTCGTCTGGCACGAGCTTGCAGCGAGGCCTACTTCTCGCGGAAGGCCGCGGCCATCCTGACGGTCAACAGCTTGCTTGCAGAGGATCTGAGGCAGCGCTATGGACTGCCGACCCCGACGGTGGTGCGCAACCTGCCAGAGCTTGCAGAGGCCGATCCGATCACGCCTCCGATCGAGCGGCCACTCGGAGAGACGGGGACGCTGCATGTCCTTTATCACGGTGCGCACATCGGCCTGTCGCAGCACGGCGTCGATGATCTGCTGCGCGCGATGGCACGTCTGGTTTCACCGGGGGATGCGCTGCGCCTGCGCTTGACGCTGCGCGGGGGGCTCTCGCCGTCGGAAGACCGCGGGCTTCGGCAGCGAATCGCCGAGCTTGGTATTTCCGCCCACGTGCGCTTGATGCCGCCGGTTCCCGGTGCCGAGGCCTTGGTGCGATCGGCCGTTCTCGACGGGGCGGATGTCGGGCTGGCCGTGCATCCACCGCTGTGCTTGAGCTATGTCTATACGACGTCCAGCAAGGTGTACGAATACCAGCTAGCCGGCTTGGCGGTGGTGGCGAGCGACGTAACGGGGAATCGGCACTGCATCGCGCCACAGGCTGGGCTGTTTTATCCCGCGGGCGATGATGCACGCTTGGCTGATTGCCTGCGGATCCTCAGCACGAATCGTGACCGACTGCGCGCGATGCAGCAGGCGGCCTATCTGCATGGCATGAACAGCTTGCGCTGGCGGGATGAACGTCGGCTGCTCATCGACACCGTCGAGCGGGCCATCCGACGAGCACGGCGCGCGGGGTGAGGATCGTCTTGTCAGCGCGGCCTGTGATCGGCTGCGACCTGTGGTGGGGACTCGCCCGTCTGCAGTCGAGGCAGCGTGTGCGCAAGGAACTCGGCGCTGACCCAGGCCAGCCATACCGCATCCATGCGCTGCATCGTTCTTTGGCGATAGAACGCGTCGACTTGCCCGGCCAGGCGCGTGCGATCAACCAAGGCATCGAGGGGCGCAGGCAGATTTTGGCAGGCCGCGCGCACGCGCTCTTCACAGCCGGGATGCAGCAGCCAAGCACGCTGCGGTGAAAAAAAGCCGCGCTTGTCGCGGCGCAGGCGCAGTGCTTCGGGCAAGCGACCGCGGGCCATCTGGCGCAGCAGGCGCTTGCTGGTACCGTCGCCAAGCAGGCTGCCTTCATCGATCGTCTGCACCAGGGCAAGCAGGCGGGGATCGAGGTAGGGGGCGCGAGACTCGATGCCCACCGCCATGCTGTTGCGATCGTCATGGCGCAGGATGTGCGGCAGGGCAAAGCGGCGAATGCTGTCGCAGACGTAGCGATCGAACAAGTCCCAGTCGGCAGGTGAACCGGCGCACAGATCAGGCAGCTGATCCGAAAAACGCGGCGGCGCTTTCTGCAGCAGTCGCTGGCCATCTGCTGACAGGGGCAGCGAGCCTTGGCGTCGGTGTGCATAGACCCGTTGATGAAGGGCACTCGGCAGTGCGTGATACAGCGTCGCTGCCGCTTGATGAACAAAGCCCACATCGGCGGCCCGGTGTCGGGCCCGCGCGACCCGCAGCAGCGTTGGCAGCTGACCGCGACGCAGCAGCGACGCCATCAGCGCGTGCTGATAGCCGGGATAGCCGACAAAGACCTCGTCGCCACCTTGGCCGGACAAAAGCACCTTAATGCCAGCGGTGCGTGCGGCTCGCACGAGCGCGAAGTGCGCGACGATGGACGTATCGGCAAACGGCGCCTCTTGGTGATAGAGCACCGTATCGAGGAGCGAGAGCAGATCCTCGGGACCTGGGGATACGACGCGCAGCTCCGGGATGCCTAGATGCGCTTGTACCAGCCGAGCCCAGTGGGCTTCGTCGCCGTCGAGCTGGGCCTGCGGGAATTGGCAGCTAAACAGCGGATAGGGCAGGGCAGGGCGAATGGGGTCGGGCTGCCGCGTGGCTTCCAGCGCAAAGGCGGTAAGCAGCGACGAATCGAGGCCTCCCGACAGGCTGCCGGCGAGCGGAACATCGCTGCGCAAGCGTAGGCGGACGACGTCGCGCAGAAGCTCGATGGCTTCGCTGACCAGGGCCTGCCCGTCGGCTCCGTCTAGCTGTCGTCGTCGCTGCGGTGGCTGCAGTTGGAAGTATCGCTGCACGCGCAGCGAGCCATCGGGAAACAGGGTCAGGTGATGGCCGGCAGGAAGCTCGACGACATCGCGAAACAGCGTCTGCCCTGGATGGTGATCGATGTCGTGCGTCGCAAGGAATTCGCACAGCTGCACAAGATCGAGGTCCGTCGATGCGAGGCCGCAGCCGAGAAGCGCCTTGGCTTCCGATGCGAAGGCTAGGCGCAGACCGCTGTGTCGGCTCTCGCGAGGCTGGACATAGCAGACCGGCTTTTCACCGAAGGCATCGCGGCACAGGTGCAGCGTGTGGGCCCGCGTATCCCAGATCGCGAAGGCGAACATGCCGTTCAGTCGCGTCAGGCAGGCCGGTCCGAGCTGGGCCCAGGCGTGAAGCAAGACCGCCGTGTCCGAGCGGGCCAGGCTCGCCGGCAGACCGAGATCGGATGCGAGCTCTAAGTAGTTGTAGATCGCGCCATTGAAGACGATCGTGAAGCGCCCATCGGGGGTTTGCATGGGCTGCTGTGCCTCGGGACCAGGGGCCAAGATGGCCAGGCGGCGATGGCCCAAGTACACCTGCGCCAGGGTACTCGGGGCGATGTCTTCCATGCTGCCTTCACCATCTGGGCCACGGTGACGAAGCAGCCACAGCATGCGCGCGAGCAGTTGGCGCAGCTCAGGCTGTCGATCCCGGTTTAGAGGCGCAGTGACGATGCCGGCAATGCCGCACACTCTTGGCAGCGTACTGCAAGAGCGGTGTCTTGGGCTGCCGACCGCTGTCGTGGGCGTGATACGCTAACCGCGTGCAATCGCTGTTTTTTACGTTCCTCGACGGGGCGTTCCGCTATGACTGCGCGGCCTGCGGGCAGGCTTGTTGCCGAGGAAAGGGGGTGGCCATCGATGCCCAGCGCGATCTGGTCCCGCTTCTGCGGCGCGCTCCGCAGATCGCGTCTTTGCTGTCGCCTCTGCCAGGGGGATATGTCCGCCTGCCCGACGTGACCGATGGCTGCTGGTTTCTGCGCCACGACGGCATGTGTGCGTATGAGGTCGCGCACGGTCGCGAGGCAAAGTTCACGACATGCCGCCTGTTTCCGTTTAATCGCGTGTTCCGTGTCGGATCGCTGCGCATCGTCGACTTCAACAGCGTCGTCTGCCCGCTGCAGGATGCGCTGGGAACCGGGCGCGGAGTCAGCCACGCAGAGCTTGCAAACGAGCTGGCTGTCGTTGGAGAAGGCCCTCTTGTGAACACGCCCCTGCCGCTGCCCGAGGGCGCGCGTGAGCTGCGCTGGCACGTCCTTGAACAGTCGATCGTCGAGGCATCCCGCGAGGCGCTCACGGCCAGCAGCTACCTGCCTTTTGCCGCAAGACAGCTTGAGCTCACGTCTCGTCAGCTTGGGCTGCGGAGCGGGGCGGCGACCGAATCGGCGCTGGAATCGCTGTCCCGCTTGCTCGCGTGCTGGGGCGCGCTGTTTGGTGAGCTGTCCGAGGAAACGGCTCTGTGTACGCGGCGCATGGCCCTGCTCACTCCATCGCTGCGGTTCAATACGCTGTTTCGTCGCGCGGCGCCTGCCTATCGCGAGGGGGCACTGCTGCAGCCGGCCCAGCTCTTGGCTGCCTGGTTCTTGGCGAGCAAGGCGGCTGCGGCGTACGGGGTGGAGCACGCAGCGATCCAAGGAGCGCCGTCCCCGCAGGCGAGCCACACCCTGTCGCTGCGCAGCCTGACCGAGCTGTACCAAGCGCAGGCCCCGCTGCGGGATCTGCTGGCTCGGGTCGATCAGCCTGCTGTCCTCAACCAGCCACTTACCGTCGAGGATTTGCCCAAAGACTTGGCGACTGCGGCGCAGCGTCTATCGGCCCTTTTGCTGCGTCCCGCTGGCAAGAAGGTCGGGGCAGGTGAGCCTCTATCGCGGGCTCTGCAAGCGGTCGCCGCCGAGCTTCCGAGTCACGCGCGGGCACTGGTGCCTGCGCTGCTGTTGCGAGCCGGGGATGCCCTGAGCTTCGTCTAGGCAGAGGGCGCCGGCCATCCGGTGGGTCTGCTGCGCAGCGTCACTCTGGGGTGTGTCAAGGCGCCGCATGGCACGTAGGCGCTGGCTCGCTGCAGTCTGTTTTTCGGGCCGAAGCCGAGTTGAGAGCCTACCTTGACAATGTCGCCCCGTCGTGGGTAGCGTAACGGCCAGTCGTCCTTAGCTTATTTCTTGAGGTTCCCATGAAGGTCAGCATTGCGGTTCCGGCCTACAACGAAGAGCGGAACATCGCTCAACTGATCGATTCCCTGCGTGCGCAGCATATCCACCACGCGGACATCGTTGAGATCGTCGTGATTGCCAGCGGCTGCACCGATCGGACGGCGGCGCTGGTGCGCGAGCGGCAGGCCCGTCCAGGGATTCCCATCGTCCTTATCGAGGAAGCCGAGCGCCGCGGCAAGGTGACGGCCATCAACACCTATCTATCCGAGCGTCACCCCGATGTCGATGCCGTCTGCTTGTGTAGCGCGGACCTGCTGGTGACGCGTGACGTGATTGAAAAGCTCGTCTGTTGCCTGCGCGACCATCCCGACGTCGGCATGTGTGGCGGTAGACCGCTGCCAACCAACGGGGTCGGAACGTTTACCGGAGAGGCGACCCGCTTTCTGTGGCAGATGCATCACCGCGTCGCAGAGGAATCCCCCAAGCTGGGCGAGCTGATCATGATCCGCGCCAACTTGGCCGGCCACCTGCCGCAGCAGTGCGCAGTCGACGAAGCCAGCTTGGAACAGATGGTGTGTCGCGATGGCTATCGCTTGGCGTATGTCGGGGATGCCGTTGTTCACAACCACGGGCCGGAAAACTTCCGCGAATTTCTGCGCCAGCGTCGCCGAATCGCCGCGGGGCATTACTGGCTGCGGGCGAGCAGTGGGTACACCGTGTCGACGATGGATGCGATGCGTGTCTTGCGCTTGACGCTGTCCGAGCTAGGGCGGGCCAAGCCGCGTGCCTCGCTGTACATCCTGGCAACGATCGTGACCGAAGTGTTGTCGCGTGCCTTGGGCTATGTCGACTTTCGCACCAACCGCAACAAACACACGATCTGGCGCGTCAGCGAGAGCACCAAGCTGGTCATGACCGACGATCTGCGCCCTCTATACGGCCATGCCAGCGAGCAGGTCGTGGATGCGACCGAGGCGTCAGCCACTCGTGCTGCGTTGGGAGCGATGGGGGCAAGCGCACCCTCGGCAGCGGCTTCGCACTCACCCTAGAGGCGCCGCAGCGGCGAAGGAATCACGCGAGTTCCGCCAACCGATGGATCGCTGGGACCGCTTGGCTGTACCGCTGTCCCTGTCGCTATCGGGCGCCACACTGCTATCGCTGGTAGGCGGGCGCTATCGCATTGACGCACTGCGCTGCTCGTCGTGGCCGTCCTTGCAGACGAACCTATGGGCGGCTGCACTGTTCTTGCTTGCCGTCTCGCTGCTGAGCGTGGGGTGGCTGCGCCTGCTGCGCCTGTGCCAACGCGAAGCCGGCCCCAGCGCGCGGCAGATTGTCTGCGCCGGCATGGTCCTTTATTTCGTCGCCGGCATGGGACCGCCCGCCCTGTCCGATGATCCGCTGTTCTATGCCGCGCTGGGACGAGCGCAGGCCGAGTATCAAGCCAGCCCGTACCAGCCGCTGTGTCAGATCATGCCAGCCGACGATGCGCTGCTTCAGCGGCTGATTCCCCACTGGCGCTGCGGTCGCAGTCCCTATCAGGCGGGTTTTCACGTCCTGGCCTCTGGCTTGGCCTGGGCCAGCCGGGGCTCGCTGGTGATGCTGCTGCGGTGTTTTCAGGCGGTGGCTGGGCTATCGCTTCTAGCGGCCGGCGGGCTGACGGCTCTGGCTCTGCGCGGCTCGACGCTGCGGCCCGCGTATGGAGCGGCGCTGGTGGTGTTCAACCCGCTGTCGGTCATCGAGGGACCGGCGAGCGCGCACAACGATGCGCTGCTGGCTCTGTCGTGCGCCGGCTTCGTGCTGGCCTGGCAGCGCGGACAGCGCGGCGGTGTGCTGCTGGCTCACGGGGCAGGTCTACTCGTCAAGGTGTCGTCGCTGCTTCTGTCCGGCCTGCTGTTCGCTGCGCTGGCTCTGCGTCGACTGGCCCCGCAGCTTGATCGCGTGCGGCAGCGACGGGGCTTTCGTGGTTTGCTGGTTTTATCTGCGGCGCTCGCACTCTTGGGACTTGGTGGCTGGCTGTTCTACGCGCGGCCCGAGGCGCTTTTTGGCCCAAGCCACTTGCCCTGGGAACACTGCACCCGCTCGATCGAGTGTCTGCCTCGATCGATTTTGCGATCGATCTTGCACCGCCCTCGTGAGGCGCTGTTCGTGGGCGTGGCCTCTCGTCTGTTGGCGGGGATATGGCTGGGCTACGTGGCGTGGCGCGCCTCGCAACAGCCCCACGGGCTGCTTCGCTGGTTGGGTGCCGGCCTGCTCATCTATTACCTGTATCTGCACCCCTGGTCGCAGTCGTGGTACCTGCTTTCGCTGCTGCCTCTCGCCCCGTGGCTTGGCCTGCGGATGTCGCGTGCGCTGCGGGTCGTCTCCATCTCGGCGTGCGCGTACTATGCCGCGGTGCTGGTCGGGAACTGCCTGGAAGACGAGCTAGCCATCGCGGCCTTCGATCTGGTCGAGGCGCTGATTGTGCTGGTTCCCCCGACGGTGAGTTTGCTGCGGCAGCGGCAGGACGGCTAGGCGAACTTTCGCACAGCCAGAGGCCGCCAAGCACTTGGCTTCGTGTCGTCGGCCCGCAGGCGAGCCAAGCGTGGCACACTGGCGGCACGCAACCGGAGGCTCCGATGGATTTCTCGCTGTCCAGCGAAACGCAGGCGCGACTCGCACGCTTCACAGAGTTCCTTCACAAAGAGGTCTACCCTCTTGAAGACGCCTTTTTGAACCAGCCATTTTTCGCCATTGAACCGACGCTGCGCGCAGTGCGGACCAAGGTGCAAAAGGCCGGTCTGTGGGCGCCGCAGATCCCCCGTGAGTGGGGAGGCATGGGCTTGCCCTTGTCGGAGTTTGCGCTGGTCAGCGAGGTTCTCGGGCAGAGCCCGCTTGGGCACTATCTGTTTGGCTGCCAGGCTCCCGACGCGGGGAACATGGAAGTGTTGATCCGACATGGCAGTCCCGATCAGAAAGAGCGCTTCTTGCGACCGCTGGCCCTGGGCGAGATCCGCAGCTGCTTTGCCATGACCGAGCCCGAGACTCCCGGCAGCAACCCAACGCGCTTGGCTGCACGCGCTGTGCGCGACGGAGATGGCTATGTCCTTGATGCCCACAAGTGGTTCACCTCGGGGGCGGACGGCGCTGCGTTTGCGGTGGTGATGGCCGTGACCGATCCCAAGGCTGCGCCGCACCAGCGGGCGTCGATGTTCATTGTTCCAACGGACCATCCGGGCTATCGGCGCGTGCGCAATATTCCGCTGTTTGGTCACGCGGGCGAAGGCTACCCCAGCCACTCGGAAGTGCGCTTCACCGCGTGTCGGCTGCCCCAGAGCAGTCGCCTGGGGCCTGAGGGGGCCGGCTTCGCCATCGCGCAAGAGCGCTTGGGCCCAGGGCGCATTCAGCACTGCATGCGCTGGATCGGCATCTGCGAGCGCGCTTTTCAACTGATGGTCGAGCGTGCCAGCACACGTCAGATCGGAAGTACCGACGAGACCGAGACTCTGGCGAGCAAGCAGATCATCCAGGCATGGATCGCCGAGGCGCGGGCCGAGATCGAAGCGGCTCGGCTCTTGGTGCTACGGACCGCATGGCGCATTGACCAAATAGAGCACACGGGGCGCGATGGTTTCTATGACGCGCATGTGGATGTCTCGTTGATCAAGTTCCACGTCGCCAACGTCATGCTCAAGGTCGTAGACCGCGCGGTCCAGGTGCATGGTGCGCTGGGTCTGACCAGCGACAGTGTGCTGTCGTTCTTCTACAGCCACGAGCGCGGTGCGCGCATCTACGATGGCCCTGACGAGGTACACAAGGTCTCGGCCGCACGTCGCTTGCTGCGGCCCAAGTCAAAGAACTAGCCCAGCGCCCGTCTGGAAATTCAATTGACAGCGTCAGGCGCTTGCGTACACTGCCGTTTCACAGCAACACGATCGCGAATTACCACGTTGTTTCGCCGGTTTCCCCGATCCCCGGTTTCCCGCCCAAGCCATCGCCTAGGTGACACCGAGATCTGGATTTGCCGGACCCGATAGAGGAGCCAGAGAAGTCATGTACGCAGTCATTGAGGCGGGTGGAAAGCAGTATCGCGTCGCGAAGGGCGAGAGCGTTCTCGTCGAGAAGATCGCTGCCGAGGCCGGCGCCAAGGTCACTTTCCCCGTGCTGCTCGTTGCCAACGGAGAGCAGGTCAAGGTAGGCAAGCCGCGCGTCGCAGGCGCCGAGGTTCAGGGCGTAGTCAAAGGCCACGAGCTGGGCGAGAAGCTGACGGTCTTCAAGTTTCGCCGCCGCAAGGGATACCGTCGCCGCAACGGCCATCGCCAGCAATACACGTCGGTGTTGATCGAGGACATCAAGGGCTAGGGCTCTTTGGTATCGCAGGGTTTGGAGACAGACAATGGCTCATAAAAAAGGACAAGGCTCTAGCCGCAATGGTCGTGACTCCGCGCCGAAGATGCGTGGGGTGAAGCGCTTCGATGGCGAGCTAGTTCGTGCGGGCAACATCTTGGTTCGGCAGTGCGGCACGGTGATCTTCCCCGGACGCAACGTCGGCCTCGGGCGTGACTACACCATCTTTGCTCTGGTCGATGGCACGGTGAAGTTCTCACGCTGCAAGGGCGACCGTCGCAAGGTATCGATCGTCCCCGCGCCCGTTGCCTCCGACGCGCCCACCTCTTCGGCTAGCTAGTCAGCCCCTTCTTCTACAACGTGTTCAAGCCGCGACTGCAGGGTCAGCGCTAGCTGATACAGCCGGCGTCGCGGCAGACCTGTCGTGACAGCCAGCGCGGTCGAGATGTCCTTGGGACCTTGCCCGCGCTGGAGGCGTTCCCGCATCGTCTCTTCAATTGAAGCGAGCGTCTGAGCCATCGTTGGATGGGAAGTGCCGCTTTGGTCTGCGTCTTGGCCATGGGTGCGCGCTAGAGCCTGCCCTGTAACGAGCAGCGTGACCTCGCCGCGTGGAGGCGCCTCTGCATAGCGCTGGGCAAGCTCGGACAGCGGGGCGAGGGCGAATTCCTCGAAGAGCTTGGTTAGCTCCCGTGCGACGCAGGCCGGGCGCTCAGCGCCGAAGACCGTGACCATGGTCGCCAGGGTGGCCGCAACGCGCTCGGGCGATTCGTAAAAGATCAGTGTGCCGGGCTCGCTGCGCAGGGATGCCAGGGCGGCGATCTGCTCGCTCTCGGTTCGCGGCAGGAAGCCGGAAAAGACGAAGCGTTCCGTCGAGAAACCAGAACCGATGAGCGCGGTCAGGGCAGCGCATGCGCCAGGCAGAACATCGACGCGGACTCGCTGGGCGCGGGCCGCTGCAATCAGGCGCTGTCCAGGGTCCGCCATGCCCGGCAGGCCAGCTTCTGAGATCAGCGCCACATCGTGGCCCGTGTGAAGCATTCCCAAGATCTCGCGGGTACGGGCGGCCTCGTTCCCAACAAAGAAGCTGAGTAGCTTTGCACTGGGGCGGCCGGTGCGGATGCGGTGGTGCTGAAGCAGGTGTTGCGCAGAGCGCGTGTCTTCCGCGGCGATGACCGCTACTTCACCCAACACACGGAGCGCTCGCAGCGTGATGTCTTCGAGGTTGCCGATCGGTGTCGCGACGACATACAGCCGGCCGGCCACGGAATCGGAGGGCGGTGGCGAATTCTTTCGTTCGTCAGGGGGCGGCGTGCGCATGAGCAGCGCTCATAGCACAGGACTCGGGGAATAGAAGCGAGCTTGGGTGAGCGATGCGTGGCTAGAGCGCGGGAGCGAGTAGCTCGTCTTTGCCCGGTTTCGCTCTCGGCGCGGTCGTAGGCGGGCTGTTCGGGGCGCTTGGCGCGGTCGTTGTACCGGGGCTACCCGTCGGCCGTGGCCTCCGCGGCAGGGGAACCAGGCTCTCGCTGCGCACAACATCGCGGCTTCGATCGAGCGCTACGAGTCGCTCTTGATACCCCGGCTTGCGCAACACTACTTTTTGCGGCTGTGTGCTTCGGTCCAGCAACAACTTCGTCGGTGTGGTGCCCAAGAGCCTGTCTGTTTCTGCATCCACGATCTGCACACCGCTTGGATCGCTGCCGATCTCGCACTGCACCGTGGCCGGCTGTTTCTGCGCGGGCGCGGCTGCGCTACCCACGGAAGCTGTCGCGGGTGGGTTCGGCTTGGCGAGAGGCACAGTCGGCGTGCTTCGCGACGAGCCGTTGGGTGCCCGCAGGATCTGGCGCAAGAGCAGTCCCGCAGCAAGCAAGCTCAGCACCGTCACCAGGACGAGGACGCGGGTCCCGTTTATAGGTAGGCCTGCACTGGGTCTGGTGGCTGAGGGCTGGCCGCGGTCGCGTGTCACTTCGCTTTGCAGTCGCGAAAGCGTCGCCAGCACCTCTGCCATGGAGGGGCGGCTCTCGGCTTTCTTCTGCAGCAGACGATGCACCAGCGCTTCGACGTTCGCTGGGACGGTGGGTGCAAGCTGGCTCAGCGGCGGCGGCGTGGCTTTGGCCTGCATGACCAGGACTTCCGCCGGCATGTCGGCACGGAATGGCAGGCGCCCTGAAATCAGCTCATAGAGGATGATGCCCAGGGCGTATACATCGGCTCGCTCGGTGACTTGGCCTAGCTCATAGCACTGCTCGGGCGCCATATATGCCGGAGATCCCATGGTGCTGCCGGCGCGGGTCACCGACGCTCCGCCTACGGACTGCTCGGGGCGAAGCTTGGCGATCCCGAAGTCGAGGATCTTGACCCGCACGCCGCCCTCGTGAACCGGGTCGGGAACGAGAAAGACGTTCTCGGGCTTGAGATCGCGATGAATGATGCCCTTTTCATGCGCAGCGGTCATCGCATGGGCGATCTGACGGCACCACTCTAGGCTCTCGCCGAGGCTAGGCAGTGGCTGTTTCTGCAGGCGCGACGCGAGCGACTGGCCCGACAGAAACTCCATGATGATGTAAGGGGTCTCGTCGGGTAACCGACCGAACTCGAAGATCTCAACGATGTTGGGGTGGCCGACAAGGTTGGCAGCGCGAGCTTCGTTGAGAAAGCGGGTGGCGAACTCGGGATCGCGGGCGAAGCTGCGGCGCAGGATCTTGACGGCGGCCCGTCGCCCAATCTCGGGATGCATGGCCTCGAAGACGGCCCCCATGCCGCCTTCTTCGAGCAGCCGCTCGATGCGATAGCTGCCAATCTGCTGCCCAACGGCGACCGAGTAGTTCTGCTTCAGGAGGCCGCTGATTGTATCGCTGGGCATGGCTGGGGAGCGCTATGCAGCTGCGCTGCTGGCTTGCTGCACTTTCTGCAGGTACTGACGAAGCGTGTCGGTCTTTCGATCGTCGAGGCCCACAAAGCGCAAGCCCATGTCGACGGGATGACTGCGGTTGGCCCAGATCACCTGACCCCGCAGCGGAAGCGAGACATTCAGATCGGGAAAATGCACCAACAGATCGACCTCGCTGCCCACTTCTTCCGGGGAGTCAACCTGCATGCACAGCCCACCCAATGAGATGTTGAGCAGTTTGTGTCGCAGGTAGACCTCTTCGCCGCTGAGATCCACCAAGGCTGAGACTTCATAACGAGGGGTCTTGCGCTGTTCTTGTGTGGGTGTCGTTGGAGTCGCTGCCATCACGTGCCTCGGTTGCCGAGGGTCGGTGCTCAGTTCCCAAGTGCGGCGTACGCGCCGGGATCTACGCGAAGATTGAGAACAAACCGACCCGCGCAAATCGTACCACGCGGTGAGAGCGGCCGAGAAGACCGAAAAGTTGTCACGGCTGTCGCGGACGAACTTGCCAATCTGGCAAGCGAGCCTGCGGCATGGACGCGCCATAGGCTGTCGCGGCATGGTGCGCGTGACAGCCTGCGAGGGGCGAAGGAGTCGCGATCAGCAGCCTGTATCGTCGCAGCGCGTCGCGAAAACAGGGCTCCTTGTGAGCCACGGCTGCGGTCAGCGTGGTGCTGGGCCGCCTGAACGCGCCTCTGGAAGGCATCCATGGCCAGTCGGCATCATTGTTGCTGTCAAATGCACACAGAGCACCGCGGGGGGACCTTAGACTGCGGTTGCGCCGAGACTACAACCCGTACTAGACCAAACCCGATGAGACATCGTCTTTGTTTCGCTTCGAACCGCTGCCCGCATGATCACCTTGCGCAAGGGAGCGGCCTCCGACAGCCGACTTCGTATGTGATGTGCCTTGCTCAGCGCGTGCTCTGCGGCTTGGTGCTGCTCTATGCGGTGGCTGGGCTTGCAGGCTGTGCCACGGTACGGCCGATTCCAGGCACCAAGATCCCGGACACGCCCATGCATCGCGACGTCCTGGCCCGCGTCGAGGAATACCGCATTGCGCTGGAGCAGCGCGACTCAAACAAGCTGCTGAGCATGGCCAGCCCGAACTACTACGAAGACTCGGGAACGCCGAGCGCCGCGGATGACTATGGATTCGCTGGGCTCAAGAAGGTCCTAGACTCGCGACTGGGGGCGCTGCGCTGGCTGCGATACTTGATTCGCTATCGCGATGTTCGCATCGAAGGAAGCCGCGCCTTTGTCGACGTGCGCTACGACATCAGCTTTCAGCTAATGACCGAGCTAGGCGAGCGCTGGGAGCGCAAGCAAAGTGAAAAGCGCATCGAGCTGGTGCGCGATGACAGTCACTGGCTGTTCGTCTCAGGCATGTAGCAATCATCGTGGCTCAGAGTCTGGCCAGGGTCGGGTCAGCCATCCGCGCTCGACGACTTAGATGGCAGTCCCGTGGGCTTTGCAGAGGGCAGACGACCACACCGCCAGACTCTGAGGGATCGCACGACATCGCGTCTCTGGGCCGGCGTGTTGCGCGATCTCCCGTGTGAGCCGTTGCTGTCGACCGATGCCTTGCGTGCAGGATCCGCGCGACTGATGTTAGGCTGGAACTACCCCGCTGCGGGAGGCCGCTGTACATGGAATACCGTGCGTTCGAGCAGCGCCTGCTCGATACCATTTTCACGACGGACGTGCCGATCAATCCGGCGACGATCGCCTTTCTATACAAGGTGACGGTGCAAGAGGCGTCCGACCTGTTGCAGCAAGCCGCTGTGCATGGGCTGCTCAATATCGAAAGCGACGACGAGGGCAATATCCTGTATGTCTTCCCGAATCGTCAGCGCATCGCCGGCAAGGAAGGGAAGAACGCGGGGCTTGGGTCGCCGGGGACGGCCCTAGCGCGGATCGTCGCGGATGCCTCGGGCTCGGCTCTGTCGAGTACTCGCACGCCGGTTCTTCCTCCCGAGCACATTGATATGGTCGAGGCTGCAGGTGCCGCGACATCGCGCGGGGCAGCCACGAGCGCCGTGCCGGCAACGCCACTGGTAAGCGCGCCAAGCGGATCGGCTGGCCCCGGCGATTCGACACGTGATGCGGGGGCCTCTGGGACGCAGACCACGCGCTGCCGCTTTTGCGCCGAGGTCATTCTGGTCGGTGCCAAGAAGTGCAAGCACTGCCATGAGTATCTCGACGATGCGATGCGCGAGCTACAGGTCCAGCGTGGCCAGATCAATCAGATTGTCGCGGGCCAAGCAGCGGGGCAAGCCAGTGCTGCCCAAGTGAGCGCCGCGCTGGTGCCCGCGGTGCAGTCGCGCGAGCCGCAGCAGCTTCAACACTGGAACACGACGACATCGACGCAAGCCGCGCTGCTGAGCTTTTTCGTTCCGGGTCTTGGCCAGATGTGCAGCGGCCGAGTGCCGGCCGGTCTCCTGTGGATGATGTTCACCTGCCTCGGCTATGTCTGTTTCATCGTTCCGGGAATCGTTCTGCACATTCTCTGCGTCATCAATGCCTCGCGCCAGCCACAGCAGCAGCTGACCTAGCATCGTCGGCTTCTGTGCCCGCGCAGGGTCGGGTGGCGGCTGGAAGCGGACGCCGTCTGCCTTCAGGCGACACAGATCGACAAAGCCGGGCAGACTGCACAAGACCTGCGGCGATGTGCTACGTCTCGCGGCGTGAGTCTGCCTGTCTTGGCCATCGATACTGCCACGCCCCAAAGTGGCGTCGCTCTGCTGTGCGCAGACGGTCGATACTCGGTTCAGCGTCAGCGAGTTACCGCTCACTCAGAATCGCTGCTGCGACTGGTGCAATCGTGTCTGGATGCCTGTGATCTCTCGCTTGGTCAGCTGGCAGGGATCGCGTGCAGTGCTGGCCCTGGTTCGTTCACGGGGCTGCGGATCGGCATGGCGACGGCCAAGGGCTTGTGCTTTGCCCTCGGCGTGCCTCTTTGCGTCGTCTCGTCGCTTGAGTCGCTAGCCCGCGCGAGCGGCGGGCCTGAGCCAGAGCTTGCGACACTCGTGGTCCTCGATGCGTTTCGCGGGCAGCTCTTTGCGCGGCTGGTTCCGCCCAGGTCCGA
Organism: Myxococcales bacterium; assembly: GCA_016794505.1. Taxonomy (GTDB): domain Bacteria; phylum Myxococcota_A; class Polyangia; order Palsa-1104; family JAEUJZ01; genus JAEUJZ01. The sequence continues at coordinate 167,642 of JAEUJZ010000001.1, read as the reverse complement.
CGCTCTTTCTGCTTCGCCTACACGGCAGACTCTGTCGACGCTGCCTCAGCTTGCTGTCGACTCGATGTGGCATCCAGCCGATCTCGCACGGGCGGTGCTGCCGATCGCGGGTGCGTTCCGGCTGTGCTGCGTCGAACCAGTCCCCGAGCAGGCGCAGCCGCTTGTGGCCATGGCGCTTGCACTGTCGATAGATGGTGGACAGTCGCAGTCTGCTGCGACGCGCGATGCGCTTTTTGAGCCGCCACCCCTTGCGCTGGCACGGCTGTCCGCTGAGCGCCTGAGCAGGGGGCAGCAGGCGGATCTGTTTGACGTCGCTCCGAACTACCTCTGCGGCTCTGCGCCTGAGGAGGCCGAGCGAGAACGTCTGCGTGCGAGCCAGACGGCCTGACGGAACCAATGCAGCACCTGCGCGTGTTTCCTCTTTGCCGCTTGGCGACCGATCCCGCAAGGCTGCTTCCCGCGGACGCGCTGCAGCGAGTGGTTCGCGCCGAGCGGCCCGTCTTTCTCGACGGAGCCTGTGACGCAGATGGGCTCGGTCGGTATTCCTTTGCCGGTTGCAATCCGCGGGCGCGCTATGTGCTCAACGATGTGCCGATCTGCCGCGATGAGTCTCGGCAGATCGCTGCGACACACTGGTTTGGTGCCGTCGAACAGGCGCACGCGGTGCGGGCTCCGGCGGCCCCCATTTGGCGCCGCCTGCAAGCCGTCATCGACGACTGGCATCCATGGGTCGGCGTCGGTCTTCTCGACTACGAGCTTGGGCGGTCCTACGAGCGGCTGGCCGAGCGCGCGGCGGCGTGTGACGTGGGAACACCGGCTGTCGACTTTGCCGCGTATGATGCCTTGTATCGCTACGATGCCGTTCGTGATGTCGCCGAGATCGTGGCGGTGGATGAAGAGGCCGCAGAGCGTCTGCGTTGCGTGCTGCGTGCTGCGCCTCTGCCTCTCTCGCCACTGCGCTGCGGCCGACTGCGCAGTGACTTGTCACGTGAACAGCACGCGGCTTCCGTCTCGGCGGTCTTGGAACGCCTGCGGGCTGGCGACTGCTATCAAGTCAACCTCTGTCGCTGGCTGCGTGCGTCGATGCCGGCTGAGTCCGCGCTGCCCGCCTTTTTGCGTCTGCGCGATGTAGCACCGGCTCCGCTGGGGGCATTCTTTCGCCTGGATGGCGCGCACGAAGGCGGCGAGACACCGTTTGTTTTGTCAAACAGCCCCGAGCTCTTTTTGCAGTTTGACTGGTCACAGGGCCTGGTCGAGACCCGCCCGATCAAGGGCACCCGTCGTCGCAGTGGTGATGCCCGGCAGGATGCTGCTCTGGCGGCCGAGCTGCTTGCGTCCCGGAAGGATGCCGCCGAGCACGTGATGATCGTGGATCTTTTGCGCAATGATCTGGGTCGCATCGCGCACCCAGGCAGTGTTCGCGTCGAGGGCTTTCTGCGCGGGGTACGCTTGCCCACCGTACATCACTTGGTCTCGACGGTGAAAGCGCAGCCGGCCCGCGACATTGGGCTCGCAGAGCTTCTGCACGCCACCTTTCCCGGAGGCTCGATCACGGGTGCGCCCAAGATCGCCGCGATGCAGTTGATTGACTCGCTAGAGCCGCGTCGACGTGGGCCGTTTTATGGAGCGCTCGGCTGGCTCACGCGGGATGCAGGAACCTTGGCACTGTGCATTCGCACGGCGGTGGCCACGCGTGGCGAGCTGGTCTTAGCTGTCGGCGGTGGCATCGTCCTGGATTCGAACGCCGCCGATGAGTGGGCCGAGACCGAGGCCAAGGCCGCGGCCTTTGCACGCGCACTCGGAAACCACGACGCATCGCCGCAGCGAGGCCGCGCCGCAGGGTAGGGGGGCTATCCGGCGATCGGATCGATGGGAGTGCGAGGATAGTCACGCTGGCCTTGCGCGGCCTCTTCGATCGCGACCATGGCCGACAGCACGATGTCTTCGCGATTCGGCCGGCCGACGACCTGCACACCCAGAGGCAGGCCGCTGCTGCCGCGCAGAGCTTCACTGCACTTGTCTCCGAACATGCCTCGCGGTCCGGTCCAAGTGGTTTCATCGTCGCGAACCCGCGTGACCGGCACGACGCCCGCGGGGAAGTTCAAAAGGACATAGCGGAACATGTACGAAAGCGTCAGCGTCAGATCACCCGAACTACCGATGGGCAGCGCGGGCAGCACATGCGGTGGACAGAGCACGGCATCGAGCTGACGGGCATTCCACGCATCGAATTCGGCGCGACGCAGCGCCGTACGTTGAGCGGTTAGCTGCCAGTATTCGCTGACGCTCTTTTCTCCCGCAGCGCGCAGAAGGCCCGCGAGTCCTCGCTCTCCCTTTCGTTCAAGCAGCGCCGCCGCAGCAGCTCGCACGGGGCTCGGCATCTTGGCCATCATGTGCGCCACCTTGAGCTGTCGACAAATGGGCTCTCCTGCCAGCATCTTTCCGACGGTGCGTGCGCCATCCGCCGTCATTCCCGCGAGCCACAGGTACAGCAAGTCCGCAGCGGCCGGTGGCTGGTACTCGACCAGCGTGGCGCCCGCAGCCGAAAGAGCGTCGGCAGCCTGCCGCACAGCGCGCTGAATCCCAGCGCACGGCGTGACAAAGCCATCGTCGACGAAGTAACCGATGCGCAGGCCCTTGATAGCGACCGGCCCCCCCATCGGCAGAGGCGGGACCGCTGGATCAAGCTGGCTCATCCGAGCCGGATTGAGCGCTTGCATCAGCAGCCAAAGATCGCGAGCGCTGCGCGCCATCGGGCCCATCTGCGCTCGCACCATCTCTTGCCCGTCGGTGGCGCCGATCATGCCGCGACACGACCAGCGATCGAGCGTGGGCTTGAGCGCGCAGATCCCGGTGAAGTGCGCCGGAATACGCAGCGAGCCGCCGATGTCCGTGCCAATGCCAAGCGGGGTCTGTCCCGACGCCAAGGCCGCTGCTTCGCCTCCGCTCGATCCCCCCGGCGTGCGGCTGCTGTTCCACGGGTTGCGCGTGACCCCGAAGATGGCGTTGTCTGTCTCTTGCACCAATAGAAGCTGGGGAACGTTGGTCTTGCCGAGAAGAATGGCCCCGGCGTGCCGCAGCTCCTGGACGACGACCGCGTCCTTCTGGGCCGGCTGTCCAACCCGCGCTTGGATGCCCAACGTGGAATCGGTGCCTGCGACGTCGATGTTGTCTTTGACCGTGATCGGCAACCCGTGGAGCGGCGGCAGATCGGCGACCGAAGCGGCGGCTTGGCGCTCGCGATCGGCAGCCTCGGCTTGCTGCAGGGCCTGCTGATCCAGGCGGGCGATAAAGGCCCCAATTCGCCCATCGACATCACGGCGCCGGGCGATCAGTGCACGGACCAGCTCAGCAGACGAGGTTTCCCGTCGAGCGAGCGCCTCTTTCAGAGCACATGCATCCATCTCGTGTAGCTGCATAACTGCCCAGCCTACAGGCCTCGTTTCTGTCGGACAACGTGTATGTGTACCGTCCGTCCGGGCAGCGACTGCACCGCGCCCTGCACAGAGCAGAAGAGCGGCGTGGGGCTCGGCCAGCCGAAAGACGAACCCTCAATCGCTGCGGCCCGGTGGTGCCGGTCGCCGATTGAGAAGTTTTGTTGACAAGAACCAAACCTTTGCGTAGGAGTGTCGGGCTTACTCTTACCGAGTGACCCATGGAGACACGCAAAATGGCAATCGCGAACGCAAACATCCATACCAAATTCCTGACGAAGTCCCTGCTTGCAATGTCCGCAATGGCTCTCTCTGCCGTTGGCTGTAGCGGGCTAGAGCCCGACTCTTTGTGGGCCGTGTCGGTGCTGGAATCGGCGCGCCCGGCGAGCTGCTACGCGGGCGGCATGCTGCCCAACCCGGATCGCATGACGACGGTCACGGGCGTGCAGAAGAACGTCGGCCCCTGGGAGTTCTATCAGGGCTCGAACAACAAATTCTTCCTCATGATGGGCGACAGTCAGACGATTTATGAAGGCACCAAGACCGACGGCTATCGCTTTGAGTGGACGCGGCAGACCACGGCGAAGGAGACCTTCCCGGTCAAGCGCACCACCACGGACACCTACACCAACGTGCTGACGTTCAAGCTGGACGGCGAGACGATTGACGGAAAGTGGGAAGTCCGCGAGACGCATACCTGCTCGGGCGAGTGCATGGATGTGACGCCGAACTGCAGCCTAGAGCACAAGCTCACCGGTCGCCGCATCGAGCGCGAGAAGTACCAGACCTATACCGCCGGCACTCCGTAAGCTTGTCGCACCGTCGGGTTTCCGACGGACTTCCCGCCCCCCGCTGTTCACTTCCCCTTTCCCGGCTTCTTCCCTGCAGTTCTGAAGATCAGGATGCGCCGCCACTTTGGCGGTTCGCTGCTATTTGGCGTGCGTCGCAGCCAAGTCAAGAATCTTGGGATCGACCGCCGCGCCCCCGATGTAGCGATGCAGCCAGTCCAGCACCACGCCGTACCAGAAGCGCGAGTTCGTCGGGCGTAGCACCCAGTGGTTCTCGTCGGGGAAGATGACCAAGCGCGAGGGGACCTTGCGGACCTGCAGCGCCGTGAAGAGCTGCATGCCTTGGCTGACGGGCACGCGGAAGTCGCGCTCGTTGCTGATCACCAGCATCGGCGTCTTGTAGTGCTCAGCGCGGCGCGATGGACTGAAGCGGTCGTACTGATCCGTCGTCCACGGGTCGCCCTGGAATTCCCAGCGCGGGAACCACATCTCTTCTGTTTCGCCGTACATCGAGCGCAGGTCATAGACGCCCGCGTGACTGACCAGCGCGGCGAAGCGGTCGGTCTGCGTGCCGATCCAGTTCACCATGTAGCCGCCGTATGACGCCCCCAGCGCCGCGACGCGCTTGCTGTCGACATAGGGCTGCGCCACAAGCTGATCGACGAGCCGCATGATGTCGTCATACGCTTTGCCTCCCCAGTCGGCCGAGACCTGATCGACAAAGCGCTGGCCAAAGCCCTCGGAGCCGCGCGGATTGGGCATCATCACCACGTAGCCCGCGCCGGCAAACACCTGCGCATTCCAGCGCCACTGCCAGAAGTCTTCCCAGGCGCCTTGCGGGCCGCCATGGATCAGCACTGCGGTCGGATAGCGACGACCCGGCGCGGCATCCGGTGGCAGCACGACGTGTGCCTGCAGGCGCAGGCCATCTTGGCTCTGCGCGAAGATCTCGCTGGCCTTGCCGAACTTCAGGTTCTTAAGCACGGCCGCATTGACCTGTGACAGGGGCCGCGGTGCGCCTGCGCGGCGTGCTGCTCCGTCGATCGCCAAAGCAAACACCTCCGCCGGGGCGCTAAGCGTCGAGCGCAGAAACACCACATCCATGCCGCGTCCGCTGCGCACGATCTGCACGTCGTGGATATCGCCGAGATCGAGCTGCCACGGGGCGGTCTGTCCACTTAGGTCGCACGCGAACAGCGCGCCTCGGCCCGATACAGGAGCCGTGAAGATCAGGTGCTGACTGTCGAGCGTCCAAGCGAGCTCACCAACGCTTGAGTCAAAGCCCGCGGTCAACGCGCGCTGCTGTCCGCTCTTGCGGTCGTACAGCACGATCTCAAAGCGATCGCCCTCAAACGTCGGTCGTCTTTGGGCCAGGTATGCGATGTATCTGCCGTCGGGCGAATAGCGTGGTGCGACATCGGTTGCCTGGTTGGCAGCGGTGATGTTGCGCGCTGTCCCCACTGGCTTGCCGGCATCGTCCAGTGCCTGCAAGAACAGGTCGTTGTTCGTCGACAAAGCCAGCGTCGCATCGCGGTTCTGCACATAGGCCAGCTCGCGCCCATCCGGGGATACGGTGTACGGCTGCGCCCCGGATCGAGCGATGGCGGGCGCATCAAAATCGGCAGGAGTCAGATCCGTTGGAACGGGCGCTGGCTCGTCGCCCACAGGCAGGCTCAGGCGGAACAGGTGACTGCGCTTGCCGTCCCACCAGCTATCCCAGTGGCGATAAAACAGGCGATCCATGACGCGCACACGCATGTGATTGTCGTCGGCGCGCTCGGCTTGCTTTTTGTTGCACTCGTCGGCTTTGGCCGCGGGATAGGGCGGGCAGCTGGCGTACACGCGGCTCTGCACGATCAGGGCGCGTCCGTCGGGCATCCAGCTCAGCGACCCGGCACCGGCTGGAAAACTGGAAATCCGCTGGGCCTCGCCGCCGCCCGCCGCCATGACATAGACCTGCGCTTGCTCGCCATCGCGCGTACTCAGAAACGCCAGCCATCTTCCGTCGGGGGATAGGCGCGGTGAAAAGTCCTGGCCCTCTTGCTTGGCGCCGCGCTCGGGAAAGGTCAGGCGCTGCGCCGGACCTGTGGGCTGCATCGCTCCGTCGGGGCCGGAAAAGGTCTGCACATAGATCGCGCTCTGCCAGCGGTTTAGGTCGATGCGCGCTCGGCCAACCGCGAAATACAGCGCCTGTCCCGTCGGGCTTAGCTGTCCGTCCGAGACTTTTTGCAGCGCCGCCAAGTCGGGGATCCCAAGGGGATGGGGCGTGTCGGCAGCGACGGCCGGCAAGGCCAACCCGCACAGCAAAAACAGAGCAACCAGGGAACGATTCGAGGCATGGGCTAGAGGATTCATTCGTCGGGTACCTAGGTTCAGAACGAGAGAAGGAAAGAACGGAAACAGTCGGCGACTTGTTCCTGCAAAGAGGGCTTGCGGTCCTTACCAGGCCGGGTCGTCGTGGCCAGCGTCCCGTTCGCCCACCCAGTCTTGCTGTGGGATGGGCTCAAGCAGCAGGCTGGGCACGGTGCGTGCGCCTTCGACGCAGCGTGGGCCGGTGAAGCGCTCGACGATGCGATAGTGGGCAAGGAGCTCGGGCCAGTCGTGCCAGGTGGCTTCGACTTTGTCGTCCATGACGATGCGGGCAAAGCGACGCTGCACGATCGCCGCCTGCAGGCCCCGCACGGGGCCAGCGACGGTGCCGCGGACATCCCAGACCCCCATGCGATGCAGGTGCGTCTTTTTGCCGGCCAAGTGGGCATAAAACGGGTGGAAGGGCACCAGCACTTCGCCAGAGGCGCTGCGCAGCTTTTCGATCACGGCATCGCCCGCCGCTCGATCCGCAGCCGTCGGAATATGCGCCTGCGGCACCAGGGCACGCATGCGCGGGTACACGCTCAGGGCAAGCAGGGTCCACACCAGCGTCTGACGCAGCGCGCGTCCGCGACGGCTGCTGTGCGTCTGGGCCCGCGGCTCATCGCTGCGATGCAGCAAGCGCCCGGCTGCGACAGCGATAGCCAGCGACGGAAAGAACACGCCGGGGATGTACGCGTTGATGTGTGCCCACTGCGTGCCAAAGCCGATCATCGACGTGAAAAAACCACCGAGGGCCAGCCAGGCAAGGAACATCAGACCGTGAGCGCTCGCCGGCAGGAGCTCGGCCGCGGCGTGCGGCAGGCTCGACGGCGTGTGTTCATCGGATGGGCTGGCATCGGTGCGCCGCAGCCCGTGTGACAGAAGCGCCCACGGCAGCAGCAGGACTCCGGCGCCGATAAGCCCCAGCAGCACGCGCGGCGTCTCGATGTACGCCCGGTGGCTGTGGAACGGGTGGCTCTGATGCAGACGGAAAATGTACGTCCAGAACCAGCCGTCGGACGCGCGGTTGCTGATCCACACGCACAGCGCAAACAGCGCGCAGCCAGCAAGTGCCAGCGTCAGCACCGACGGTCGGCGCGAGGGCAGCAGGCCAAGCCCCACAAATGCGATGCACGGGGCCGCCGTCTGCTTGGCGAAAAACGCCGCCACCAGCAGCACTGCTGCGAGCACCATGTCAGCATGGCGGCCGCGAGCGTAATACGCGACGTATGCGCCGGCCACCGTGAGGAAAAGCTGCAGGGAATCGCTGCGCGCAAGATCGTAGAAGCCGCCTGTCTCGGCGAAGCTGGCCAGCGGCAGCGACAGGGCGATGGCTGCGGTCAGCCACGAGCCGCCTTCGCGGCGAGCCCACCAGGCCGCGATCAGCAAGGCGCCTGCCCAGGCACTGACCGACACGCTGCGCGCAAGGACATAGCTGACGTCGCCAAACACGTGACCCAAGCCAGCGACGATCAAGGGATAGAGCGGCGTATATAGGTGCGGAATGAATTCAACCGACGGCGGCGCATAGATTGGCTGCCCTTGGAACAGGCGCAGCGCGTGGCACAGCATGCCGGACTCCATCCATTCCAGGTCGTATGGATAACGGATGCGCTGCGCCACCACCCAGGCATAGGTCGCGATGGCCCACAGGGCCAAAAGGCAGGCGCTCGCGGCAGCCAGCCAGGGCACGGCCAGAAACAGATCGCGGTCTTTCTTGCGCCGAGCATGGGGAGCCGCGCGACCGGGGCCGCCGGTATGGGTCTTTTTGTTCATGAGCGTGGACCGCGTCTCGACAGCCGCGGGATCGCGACGACAGCGAGCCGAGCTTGGCTCGTCCGGGGTCGCCTGTGGGCTGCGGGTTGGAGGGGGGAATGGCTCTGCCTCATGGACCGATCACCTGGACATGGCCGACGAGGACGGCGCGATCGTCGCTGCGAGCTTGGCCCGCCGCGCCCGAGACTGGCATCCGGGTATTGCGCTGGAACAAGCCCACCTGCAGCGTCGCTGGGCCGCGTGGAAACCAGGCCGGCAGGCGAATGTGTGTCACATCGCGGACAAAGCGCCCGACGGGCAGGTTCTGTGCGGGCACCAGTCCATCCAGGAAATCATGGTCGGCGTTGACGAACGGCCCGCCGTCGCTGCGCAGGTGAAAGAACAGGCGATACCCGGCGGGCAGGCGACAGCGTGCGCGATACACCACGGTGACGTCCAGGGTCTCGCTGGGGCGCAGGGCGCTGGCGGACTGTTCTGCTCCGACGATATCTAGGCATTCACCGATGCGCGCTGAGATGGATTCACGTATAGACGGAGCCGTGGTCGTCACATGCGCTGCCGCCCGCGTCGCGAAGTCGGCCGGCACGGCGCTGTCGTCCATCCAGGCGGACAGGCGCGCTGTGAGTTCCTGCTGCGCCGTCGCGCTGCCGTGCTGTCCGGCGAGATCGCGCGTCTCGCCGGGGTCGCTGTTCAGGTCGTATAGCTCGACGGTTCCATCGGGAATCAAGTTCTGGATGAGGTGCCAGCGCGCCGTGACCAAGGCCTTGCGCACCGTCGGTCCTTCGTACATGACCTCTTGGAAAACGGTGCGGTGGGCAGCGGCTTGTGGCGCGCTCAGGATCGGCAGCAGCGACTGTCCCAAGAGCTGCTTTTCCGTCGCCTGCGGGACCTGCCGCAGCACGCTGTGTAGCAGGGTCGGCACGATGTCGACGTGTCCCACGGGGATGCCCAGGCGCCTTGGCGTCGACGGAAACGCTTGCCGCAGCCCGGCTAGGCGGAGGATGAACGGCACGCGCGTTTGGTTGGCGTACAGGTGATAGCCGTGCCGGCGATCCGGCGGGATGCCGTGCTCGCCGAAGCCCTCGCCGTGATCTGCGGTGACCAGGACGGAGGTGCGGTTCCACGCGGGGCTCTGCCGCACAGCGGCGAGAAGGCGGCCGATATGCCGGTCGGTGTAGCGGATTTCTTCGTCGTACAGGTCCTGCTCGCCGTCGCCAAACGCGAGCTCGCCGGGCTCTAGTGGGTGGCGCTCATAGCGGAAGTGCGGGTCATAGAAGTGGACCCACAGAAAGAACGGCTTGCCCGACGACAACAAGGCCGGAAGCTTAGCCAGAGCCAGATCGGCAAGCTCGCGCGCCGAGCTACCGCTGGTCGCCGCGGGATCACCCCCCATCGAGTGCAGCACCATGAGGTGCGTGTCGTAGTCGGAAAAGCCGCGAGCCAAGCCCCAGGACGGCTCGAAATAGTGATAGGACAAAAGCGCTGTCGTGGAATAGCCGCGCTCGCGCAGCATCTCAGAGATCAGCCGGTTCTGCGGCAGCACTTCTGGCGGCCAGTGATGCTGGGGCGAACCCCAGGCGATCGTCGACGGATAGCGACCTGTCAAGATCGCTGGCACCGAGTACCGCGTCGAAGGAGCGTGGGCCCAGGCGCTGTCGAACACGACACTGTCCGCATCGGCGGCCAGGGCATCAAGCTGCGGCGTCGTCGGTCGCTTGTAGCCGTACGTACTGACGTGATCCGAGCGCAGCGCATCGATGGTGACCAGCACGATGTTGGGCTGGCTGGGCAGCGCCGCGGGCAAGGGCAGCGGGCTTGCTGCGACGATGGGCTGGGTCGTTGCATCGTGCGCGTTGCAGTTCTCGTCCACGCCGTTGTCTGGCCAGTCGAATGCGCCGGGATGGCGGCTGGCATCCAGGTCATCGCAGTCAGTGCCTCCGATGCTGAGCCGACCCGCCGCTCCGTCGCCGTCCCAGTCCAAGACCAGCGCCTGCGTCTGGATGATCCGCTCGCAGAGGGGAACCAGGCCGATCCCGGCTTTGCGCAAGGACTCACGCGAGCCAAGCTGCACAGCCATGGCCCAGGCCAGGCTAGGCAAAAGGACGCTCAGCGCCCACAGGGTTCGTCGCCTCCGCTGTGGCGGCAGCCAGGTCGGGCAGCGGGGCGCCCAAACGTGGAGCGCCAGGCCGCAGGCGCTCGCGGCCGTGATCGCCACCGAAATGGTCACCATGGGCCGCAGATCGACGATGCGCAGCGCGTCCGCTTGCTGTCGGGCCAGGGCAAGCGCGCTGCCCAGCAAAGGCAGCAGCGCGCACAGCACGCGGACCAGCGTCCCGTCTGGCACGCTGCGCGGCGGCCGCAGCCTTTTGCGAAGCAGGCCAGCGACGGCAAGGCCCAGGCTCAACAGGCCAAGGCCGAGAGCTGGCAAGCCCACCGCGATCGCGGTCGCGCGCTGCACGAGCGGCCAGCGTGTCTGCTGCTGGATCCAGGCCGCGGTGGCAACCGCAGCCAGCAGAAAGCTTGCCTGGCTGATCGAGACCACGAGCAGCCAGACACCCAGCGGACCCGAGCTGGACGTCGTCGCGTTGCGAGTGCGCAGAGACCCACTCGACGACAGGCCCGCCTTGGCTGGAAGTGCAGCGCTGAGTCCCAGCAATGCAAGCAGCGTCGCCGCTCCCAGAATCAGCAGCGCATAGCCCGTAAGCAGCAGGGCAAGCAGGCCACGGTGATGGAAGCGCTGCAGCGCGAAGGCCGCCGCGGGGCGCAGCGCGGCGACGGAAAGAAGCAAGGCCACGAGGCCGGCCGCAGCCACCTGCCAGCGGGGTACCATCGGTTCTGTGTCGGTGGAATCGGTCCCATGCACGGCTCGCCGCAGCAGCGGCAGTCGCGCGAGCCCTGCGAGGCTCAGGCGGGCTGCCTCTGCGATGGGCACAGAGAGCGCCGCATACAAGCTGAACAGAAAGCCAAGAAACGCGGCGCGGCCATCGGGCAGATAGCGTCCCACATCGCTTGCCCGTGCGACGTCGACGGCAGCGGCCGAGAGCGCCGCACACAAGCCCATCGCAAGGCCAGCGAACCCAGCCCACGTCACCGGGGAATTTTCCGAGGATGACGATGGCGGTTGGGCGGGCGTCACGGCGGCAAGAATACTACGCAGCGCGCGTGGCTTTGCGGCCGGGGGCCAGGCGGCCGACCTCGTGCATATTGACCGAGACGACGCGCGACACGCCTGGCTCGTCCATGGTCACGCCGTACAACACGTCGGCGATCTGCATGGTGCGCTTGTTGTGCGTGATCAAGATGAACTGGCTGCGGTCGGTCATGCTGCGGATCAAGTCGTTGAAGCGGCCCACGTTCGCTTCGTCGAGCGGGGCATCGACCTCGTCCAGCAAGCAGAACGGCGAGGGCTTGATCAAAAAGATCGCGAAGATCAGCGCGACCGCGGTCATCGCCTTTTCACCGCCAGACAGAAGCTCGACGGTGGCGTTCTTCTTGCCAGGCGGCTGCGCGAAGATCTCGACGCCGGCTTCCAGGATGTCTTCGGGGTCGCGCTTGGTCGGGCTCAGCGCTGCACTGCGCGGCGCACCCTCGGCGCTTTCGCCATCCTTGGCCGCATCCTTCGCCGTGTCCTTGGGATAGCTCAGGCGCAGATAGGCCTGTCCACCGAGGAAACAGCGCGGGAAGATCTCTTGGAACTTGGCGTTGACCAGATCAAACACCTCGCGAAAGCGCTGACGGCTGGTCTTGTTGATGAGCTCGATGGCCTTTTCCAACTGACCCACCGCCGTCTCAAGATCGGTCCTCTGCGCGACGAGGAAGTTGTAGCGCTTCTCGACCTCTTTGTACTCCTCGATGGCCATCAGGTTGATCTCGCCCATGCGATCGATCAGGTCACGAAGCTCGCTGGCGCGGTCTTCGTCTTTGGCCGAGATCGGCGGCCGCAGGTGATAGTCGGTGACGACCTCGCTGACCAGCACGCGGTGCTTTTCCTGCATCGTCTGTTCGGCGTGCTGACGGCCAAGTTCCAGCTCGGACAGGCGGGTGCGCAGGGCCATGGCCCGCTTGACCTCGGCGGACTCTTTGTCGCGACGGCCGCGCAGGTCGGCTTCGCGCTCGGCGCTGCGGCTGCGCTTCTGCTCGTAGCCATTGCGCAGAACCTGCAGCTCTTCAGCAAGTCGCGTGCGACCGGCGGCGCGCTCTAGAAGATCGCTACCGCGGTGCTGCACTTCGTTGGCCAGGGCCGCGGCCTTTTGGTAGCAGCTGCGCTCTTCTTCAGCGAGCCGCATGAGTCGCTGCGTTCGTTCCGACTGCTCGCTTTCTAGGCGGGCGGCGGCGCTGCGCAGGGAAGACAGCTTCTCTTTGTACGTTGCGGCCGAGACCTTGAGTTGCGTCAGCGTGCTCGACTGCGTCTCGACCTGGTCCATCAAATCGACTTGCGCGCGGCTGTGCGTGTCCAGCTGATCTTCGAGCTGAGCCAGTCGATCCCTGGCGGCCCGCGTCGCAAGCCGCGACTCTTCAGCGTCGCGATCGAGCGTGGCGCGCTGCTCGGACAGCAGCATGCGCTCGCTGCCCAACACATCCAGGCGGTGCGCCGTGCGGTGCAGCTCTTCGCGGGCTTTGATCAGGTCCTTGTCGAGCGACAGAATCTGCATCTCGCCCTGGTGCCCGGCTTTGGTCAGCTCCTCCATCTTGCCAAGCAGGTGCTCGCGCTCTTTCTTGCTGACGACAAGCTGCTCTTCTTCGGACCGGAAGCGCTCGTCGAGCTCTTTGATCTGCACCTGCAGCTCGCGCAGCTCGCGCTGATGGGCCAGAACCGATGCGCCCTGGCCTCGCTGTGCTCCGCCCGTGACGGCACCATGTCCGTCGACGACCGAGCCATCGAGGGTACACAAGAGTGCGCCTGGGGACAGGCTGCCATCGTCGCTGGCTTGCTGGTAATAGGCCAGCGCATGATCGAGCGTGTCGAGCACCAGCACGCGTCCGAGCGCAGCGTCGAGCACGCCCTGATAGCCAGGCGGGCACTGAATGAGGTCGATCAAACGCCCGCGCACACCTAGGTTCAGCGAGTCTTCGCCATCGGGACGCGGCGGGCGATCCGATGGGCGTGGCGGCCGTGCATCTTGCGGAATCAGCGTGGCGCGCCCCTCGCCGCGATTGCGCAGATAGCCCACCGATTCTGCGGCCTCGCCCTGGGTCTCGCACAGCAGCGCACCCAGGCGATCCCCGAGCACTGCGTCGATGGCGACCTCAAGCTCGGCCGGCGCGATGATTAGGTCGGCCAGAGTCTTGGGCGATTTCTCGTCGCTGCCGTCGTCTTTTCCTGGCTTGCCGGCCTGCTTGTCGCGCTGCAGCAACAGACGCGTGCCCAGCGAAAAGCCTTCGTGCCGCGCCGCGATCTCGGACAGCGAGTGGTGGCGCGCCTTCTTCTTGTTCAGCTCGCTCTTGACGTGGTCGACGTCTTTTTCCAGGCGCGTGACGAGCAGCTTCAGATCTTTGAGCCGCTCTTCGGCGTCTTGCCGCGTGCGCGCCAAGTTGACGCGCGCTTCGTGCAGGCCCCCCAGGCGCTCCTGCTGCGACGAGATCTCGGTCTCTAGCTCGGCCTTGCGGCTGGCCAGGCGCGTCTCTTCGTCTTCGCTGCGCATCAGACGCTGATCGAGGTCATCAAGCTGCCGCGCCATGCTGCGCTCGGCCGCTTCACCCCGCGCGATTTCGGCGTTCTGCTGCGCAATATCGGACTTGATGCCGTCGCTGGTACGGGCAAACTCGGCCAGGCGCTCGCGCGCCGCTTTCAGCTTCTCCTCCCCCTCGCGCAGGCGATCGTCGAGTCCTTCGCCTTGGCTCGACAGCGCGCTCAGCTCTTCCTGAACGCGCGTGTTCTCGGCGGTGGCCTGCTCTCCTCGCTGATGCAGGACCTCTTGCTCGGCGCGCAGCTTCTGCGCCTCGGCGAGCAGGCGGCTCTCTTCCTTGCGGGCGTGCTCATTTTCGGCCTCGCCCAGCTTGACTTGGTTGTCGAGAGCGTACAGGCGTTCCTGCATCTCTTGCAGGCGGGCTTCCTCTTCGCTCATCTCCAAGCGGATCGAGGCAAGCTCGGCTTCCATGGCTTGGCGCGCGGTCTCGGCCGCCTGCTGCGTCGCGCTGGCCGCGTTGCACAGGTCGCGATAGACCCGCTCTTCCGCGACGAGGCCCAGCCAGCGCTGCGAAAGGCCCCAAAGCTCGATGTCGCGAAGCTCGGCACGATAGCGCTTGTAGCGCTCGGCCTTTTCCGCCTGTCGCTTGAGGCTCGCGAGCTGACGCTCTTGCTCAGCGACGATGTCCGAGACGCGGACCAGGTTCTGGCGCGTCGCGTCCAGCTTCTTTTCAGCCGCTTTCTTGCGCAGCTTGTACTTGGTGATGCCCGCGGCTTCTTCGATCAGAAAGCGGCGATCCTCGGGCTTGCTCGACACAATCATGCCGACGCGGCCCTGCTCAATGATCGAGTACGCGCGGGTGCCGATGCCGGTGCCCAGAAAGAGCTCGCTGATGTCGCGCAGACGGCACGGCGTCTTGTTTAGGTAGTATTCACTGGTTCCATCGCGGAACAGCCGCCGCGTCACTGTGACCTCGCTGTAGCCGAGGTACTCGACGGGAAGGCGGCCGTCGTTTTCAAACGTCATCGACACTTCGCAGTAGCCCAAGGGGCCACGGCGATCGCTGCCGGCGAAGATGACGTCTTCCATCGACTTGCCGCGCAGGTGCTTGGCTGACTGTTCGCCCATGCACCAGCGGATGGCGTCGACAACGTTGGACTTGCCGCAGCCGTTCGGCCCGACAATGCCGGTGATCGGCGCGTCAAAGCGCACCACGGCCCTGTCGCAGAACGACTTGAAGCCAACTATTTCAAGCTTCTTGATCCGCATTCAGGGCGAAGGGCCGAGCGAGCTGAGTTTCTAGTCTTCCGCGACGAGCTCGAAGCCGACCTCTTTGAAGCCGGGCTTGTTCACGGGCTTGGATAGCTCGGCGCGAATCTGCACCTTGCCCGCCTCAGTGGGGAGCTTTTCGGCCGGCACGACAAACAGCACAACGCGCTTGCCGGGGGTCAGCACACGGGCGTCGCGAGCCTGCTCGAACGTGGTCTTGCCGCCTTGCTGCACGGACAGCTTGACGGTGTGGGCCTTGGGCGAGCCGGGGCTCTTGTCCGACAGAGCGACCGTCACCTTGCACAGGATGTCCAGGTCGTCGCCCGCCGTGTGAGACGGGCGCAGCGGGCGCAGGCCGGACTCTTTGTCTAGCTCGCCGCAGTCCATGCTGACCAGGTCATACGGCGCGGGCGGGCCTTCGCTGTCTTGTGCCCGCGAGAGCGTCGGCGCAGCGAACAGCGGCAGGCACAGTGCCGCCGCGGCAAAAAGACGGCGCGGCATGAAAGACACGGTCGACGATGCGAAGCGCATGGCGAAGCGGGCTCCTAAGGTTCGAGTCGATGAAGCGGGGCCAGCGACGGAAGACGCTGGGCCGATCCGCAAGAGGCGGGTTTATACCAGACTCGGCAAGAAAAGCCGAACCCAATTTGACATCGTCCCCGCCGAGGGCACGCGCCGTCCTATGATGAAAGCAAGACCACATATCGAGAAGGAGGTCGCCATGTCTCGCGTAGTCGCTGCGCTGTGCGTTGGAATCGGAACGCTGCTGTCGTTCGAGACCCTTTCGCAGGCGGGCAAGTGCCCCAACCTGGTGATGCTGATCGACCGCTCGGGCTCGATGCTGTGGAATCTATCGGGGAATCCACAGGACACTGCGCCCGTCGACCAGCAGCGCTGGACCATCGCCAAGAAGGGCCTGACCACAATCATCAACCAGTACGACGGCAAGCTGCCGATGGGCATGGCGGTTTTTCCGACCGACAATAGCTGTGGCGTGACCAACGGACTCAAGGTCGCGCCGGCCTATAACACCAAGCAGGCTCTCTTGACCGCGCTCAGTGGCAACGCGCCGGATCTCACGGCCAACACGCCGACCTGCTCGGCGATGGACGCGCTGCGCCAGAACGCGGTCTTTTCGGATTCCTCGCGGCAGCAATACATCCTCTTGGTCACCGACGGCGATCCGTACTGTGGCAACTACACCATCTGTGGTGGCGGAGACCTGGCTGCGAAGACGGTGACCGCCATCACCAACGCCAAAAACCAGAGCCCCGCGGTGAAGACCTTTGTCGTCGGCTTCGGTGGCGCACTGCCGGCGGGCCTGAAGACCAACTTGAACAACTTCGCCATGGCGGGCGGCGTACCCAACCCGGATGCCGCCCTGGACTACTATCCCGCGGACAACGAGCAGACGCTGGTCGCCAGCTTGGATGCCATCTTGCGCACGGTCACCGGGGGCGGCGATGCCGGCGGCGGTGGCAGCATGCTGTGCGACGATAGCTGCTATAGCAACCCCTGCCCAAACCCCAGCGATGTCTGCGTCCAGGGCACGTGCAAGGCCAACCCCTGCGCCAGCATTAGCTGCCCGGCAGGACAGTACTGCTTTACCGACGGCAGCAACGCGCGCTGCGTGAACACATGCACGACGCCCTGCGATGCCGGACAGCGCTGCATCTTGGGCGAGTGCAAGGCCGATCCCTGTGGCCTGATGTGCTCACCGACGGCCAAGTGCGACACGGCCACCGCGCAGTGTGCAACCGATCCGGCGTGTAGCGGCGTCTTGTGCAAGAACCATCAAGGCTGCTTCGCTGGCGCGTGCAAGGACGATCCCTGTTCGTACATCACGTGTCCCGACTCGCTGGAATGCGTGCCGTTCGAGGGCACGTGTCAGCCGAGCGGCGGTCTGCCCAACAAGCCCGGCACGGGAGGCTCACTCTCGACGGGCTGCTCGTGCGACATGAACCAGACGCACAGCCACCACGCGGCCCTGGTCTTTCCCAGCTTGCTGCTCTTGGGTCTTTTGGCTGCACGTCGTCGCCGCTTCTTGACTTCGTAGCGATCGCAACGAGCGCGCCCGCCCCCGCAGCGCCTGCTTTACGGTGTGAGGGCGAAGCAGTAGAAGCCGCCGTACCCGCCCCCCGATCCGACGGTGTTCGAGCTAGCCATCGGCGGGCCCATCTCGATCAGGTTCACGCCGGGTGCGCAGCCCGATTCCGTGAGTGAGTTCATCCAGTGCGCACCGCTATTGCCTCCGATGCCGCCGCCTCCGGTGCGCGGCCAGGAATGACCGACGCGCGGCTGGCCTTCTGTTAGCTTATCGCCCGCGTTGGCTGTCCAGTCCTTGCACGTGAACATCGCGCCATACAGCCGCCCGCTGGAGTCCGTTCCCGTCAGCATGTCGTGGTTGTCGACGGGCGGCTGGTTGGGATCGGGCTGGTGGTTGGGGACGCCGTCTTCGTTGGGAAAGTCGTTTTGGATGCTCGGATCAGCGCCGACCGGGCGGACCGCGACCAGGTCGTTTTTGGTCATGGCCAGGACGCGGCCGAGGCGGTCGTACCAGGGGCCGTTTCCGACGCGATCGATGGCGTGGACCGCGTTGCCGTTGCCGTCATTGGCTGCGCTTAGAAAGGCCCGCCACGTCTTTTTTCCTGCGCCGGCCATGCTGCGTTCCGCAATGGCCGCGCAGATCTTGTCGGCGCCGCGCAAGCCGGCTCCTGCACCGGTCTCACCGAAGCGCAGGTCGCCGCCAAAGCCATTGGGGTTTTTCGACAAGTCCTGCAGAGCTTTCAGGCTGGTGACGAAAAAACTGAACCGCGATCCCGAGGTCGAGCCGCCTTGATCCATGCCGCCGTCCTGCATCGGATCGCCGCTTCCTCCGGTCGTCTCTCCAGACTGGCATGCACTCATTCCTAGCGTTGAGATCAAGGCCCACTTCAAGAACGCAGAGGGTGACATGATGAGACTCCTTTTTTGGTCGTTGCTCAGGCTTGCAGACACAGACTGAGTGTCCCCAGATTCCGTTTTGCCACTACTTGCAGGTCAAATCGGACTGACAGCTTTTGCCCATCGGGCACTCAGCACTGCTGGTGCAAGAGACCACGCCGGGCACCGATACGGCCTGCTCAACCGTCGAGGAAAGGACCAAGTCAACGCGGCCCGGCGCAATCACAGCCGACCCTGGCCGGGCGCTGCGGCGAACGACAATCGTGGGATATCCCGCGGTTCCTAAGTTGATCAGATCGGTAATCAGTCCGGCCGGCAAGTCCAAGGCACCGCTGTCCGAGCTGGTGCATTCAATCATCCCTTTGGTGCCGCCGTGGTGACTGATGTCCAGCTTGACATAGATGCTGGATGCGCTGGCATCCTTGGCCGCGGTCCACGACAGGCGCGCCCCTTGATTGGGTGCGATCTGCAGCGTGCCACTTGTGAGCGCAAGCGGTGCGATTCCCGTCGCGCGTAGCGTCATCGGTGCATAGGCGCCGCCGCTTGTCTTGAGCTGGATGCTGTCGCCTTCGGCAAACGCGGGGAAGGGCAGGGATACGCCGCTCGCTGGCTGATACGCCCCGGACACCTGCTGCAGAGCGAATTCCTTTTCCCCGGTCGTCGTGGTGATTCCGCTTGCCTGCACGGTGCCGACCGACATGCTCTTGGGATATGCCTGGCACACGTTGTCATCGACGCAGACGGCGCTGCTGCCACACGGAGTGTTGCAAAACGGAACCCGCGGCTTGAGCAGCGTGCAGTCCCCCATGCTGGATGCCACCGTCCACAGGACGCCGCTTGGGCTGGGGCCGTTGCTGACTTTGCCCAGCAGCGAGGTATATCCAGTGCTGCCGGTGACCGCGTCTGGGGCCACCAGCGTGACCTGGAATGTGCCCGCCAAGACGCCGGGACTTCCCATCGAAAGATCCCCGCCGGTCTCGCCGCCGCTTCCGCAGCCGATAGCGCCTAGAAATAGGAATCCGAAAAATCCGTGAAGCAAAGCCAATTGTGATCGCAACATAAGCCACCTCGTAGTTCGTATGCGGGTCGCGCTGGCCAGCTCAGATTCCTAATTCCCGCGCCCCGGATTGGGACGCGCCTGCTTGATGAAGAGCTTGGCCGACGCGGCGCTGTCTCCGTCGTACTTGAATTCAACATCCATCGCGTACCAACCCTGATTTCCGGCGGCTGGTCCGTATGCGGAATTGAAGCGCTGGTGAATCCGATCCAGCGCCGTTCCCAATTCATAGTTCTGAGCGCGCGAAAGGACGTTCTGCCCAGGCTCAAGCAAGTTGTTGTGCGAAACCCAGGTGATGGGCTGGCCGGGCTGGTGGAATTGATACACATACTGGTCGCTGGTCACTCCCGGAGGCGGATGCACGACTTCGGCATCGCCACCCGCCTGGACGTTGACGTAGAAGCCCGGCTGCAGCCCCGACGTGTCATAGGGGTTGTTGGTCAGCGCCACACCATTGGCTTCTTCGCTGGGAAAGTTCTCGGTCACCAGCAGCGCCATGACGACGGACTTGTGATCGATGCTGTAGTAGGTGCGCTCTTCAAACGTGCGAAAAAGGAATGCACTGGCCCAGGTGTCGCGGATGGCATTTAGGATATCCGCCCAGTCGCCGGCTTTTCCGGTGTGGGATTCATAACAGCCAGCACATGGGAATCCGTCTAGGTCCTCGCTGTTGGTGCTGCTGCGGAAGCGCATGCTGCGGCCGGGGTACTCGCGATTCAGCTTGTCGCGCAGAGCGGCTTGCAGAGCGTCGTCGAGCAGCGCTTGGCCCATGGCCGCCCGAAACTCGGCCAGCTTGGCATCGCGCACCGCCGGATTGTCGCGAAACGTCGGATCCGCCAGAAGCGCATCGAGCCGCGTATAAAACCCGTTTAGCAGCATGAAGCGAGCGTAGTGATACGCCGGAATCGCGAACGCTTTCCGAATGGGAATTCCCGGCGTGTTCACCATCACGGAATAGTGCGCTGCTTTGCCACCGAAGGCCGCCACCGCTGTCTTCAGCGCATCGCGCAGCGAGCCAGTACCTTCCACCGTGACCTGCGCGATATCGGTCAAGGCTTGCACGCTGAGATCGGCTGGCGGCAGCTGCACCGCGGCCGGCTTGTGTGTCTGCCACCAGTCCTCAGCGTCGGCAGCACTGACTTCGCTGACGCTGAAGCTCTGGGCGCCAACCACCAAGCGGACCCACTTGCCATCCAGCGCCACAAGCTGCGGATGGCTGGTTGCGTTGCGCAGTCCCATGTTGGGGTTGCGGCGATTCTGCGAAAGGACATTCACATGGGAAAGCGGAGTCTGAAATTCTTCTGTGATAATTCCTTGCACCACCGAGATGTCATTGGGAACGCGATCGAGCACCACGATGTCGCGGTACGGGACATAGGTGGTGGCCAGGCTTGCCGCGCTCAGGATGTGCAGGCGCCCGACGGCGGTTCCCAAGTTCAGCGGCTGATAGTCGATCGCTGCGTAGAGCTCGTCCGTGCTTTTCTGCGGCACGCTGGTGGGCAAGCGCTGTGCTTCCGCAGCGACGCTGTCTGACGTTGGATGAAAGACCAAGCTCGGTCCGAAGTAGGCCGCTTTTCGCACGCGTGTGTACAGCGTCTGGATCAGCTCGGCGCTCGCCGTGTCATACGGGGCAAGCTCCAGCGCCCAGACTCCCGGACCGCTGTAATACGTCACCGCCCCCAAGATGAAGCGCCGGTCCGGCGAAAAGTATTCGGTCTGGTTGAACGACGATAGCGACGGAACCAGCGGATGTCCCTGTCCCGACAGATGAGTCGAGGCGAACTCGTAGTGGATCTTGTATTTCTGACTGTTCTGGAAATAGAGCGCGCTTGCGTCGGTCGTATCGAGCACCACCTTGACCGACTGCGCGCCCGGCAGGCTGGAATCCAGAGGCTCAGAGGCCAGAGCGTCGAAGTCAGCGCGGCAGGTGAACTGCGCCAAGAAGTCAGGAGCCGCAACACCCGCCGGGATCTGACACATTCCTTCCTGTGTCTGCCCATCGTTGCCGCAGGCGATCCAGGACATCGCCATAAAAAGGAACAACCAGTGGACATTCCTTTTTGCGTACATCAGATCCTCCTTTTTTCGAACTCTGGCGAAAGGCGGCTACAGGTTGCGTACACCCTGTGTCGGGGTCAAAAGCAGAAACTGGCCCGTGCCATCAGGCAGTCGGCCATAGCTCTTGCCGGCGCTGCTCATGGTCGTGTCCCAGGTCACACCGTCGATGGTCGTGCCGTCGCCAGCGAGCAGCGAAAAAGCATCCTGCGCACCCAGCTTGAACGGGACGTGGATGCGATCGCTGGCGCCGCCGTCGGGCAGATCGTCGCAATAGATCAGCAGATATTTTCCCGGTTCGATCACGGTCCCAGACGGCAAGGGGGCGGTGGTCTTCTCGTCGCGTACGCGATACGCGCTGAGGTCGATGGGAGCGGTGCCAACGTTCTTTAGCTCGACCCAGTCGGGATCGCTCAGCGCATCATTGCCGCTGCTGTAGACCTCGTTGACCACCACGAAGCCTTTGGCGGATGCGTCCATGTCGAGTGCCGATTGGTTAGACCCCGTGCAGGCTGAAACAGGCAATACCAAGCAGAAAAACAGCGCGCGAAGCTGGGTCGCAGCGTCGCGCTGACCAACGAATGCCGACGAACATTTCATAGCCATCCCCTCACATGGTTGCGCAGGACACCCCCGCCGGTTTGGGACCGCGCTGCACGGCGGACTGCGGGGGCACACCAAGCACTAGATGGCGCTCGCCAGCCAGTGCGTACCGCGCGTCCCTGCAGCGCGGCAACGAACTAGACGAGGGCGCCGTCTCGTGAGTTCCCAGCGCAGCGTCCGCTGGGCTGGTGTTTCGGCCGACGCTCTCGCCTGCCGCGTGGCTGAAGGGGTCGCTGCTTCGACGCGCAGTTAGTAGACCCAGCGCAGGCTGGCGCCGCCGCTTACGCCGTCGCGACCTCCGCCGAAGCGGCTGTTGGATAGGAAGCCGGTTAGGCTGAGCTCACCGAGCTTGGGCAGCGAATATCCCAAGCCCGCCTGCAGATCAAAGCCGAGCGAGTCGACGGGCCACAGGTACCCCACCCACACGTCGACCAGATAGCGGAAGCGCCGCTCGTCCGCGGGGGCCGCGCCAGGCAGGCCGCGCCGCAGCGTCGTGCCGAGTCCGATCATGGCGAAGCCGTCGATAACGATGTCTGCCGGGGTGATCGCGTCTTCGGCATCGACTTTGCGCGCGATCCAGCCAGGCAAGGCTGCGGCGAGGGCGTTCTGTTCGGCATAGCCGCTGATGCGCACGCTCCATCCGGGGTTGGCCAGGCGCAGGCGGTGGCCGGCTTCGGCAAAGACCGTGTAGCCGTCTGACAGATATTCTCGGCGCCGGCTGTAGTAGCGCTGCCAGCCGAACAGGACATTTAGGAACTCGCGGCTCGTCAGATCCCAGCTGATGCCGCCCTGCACGCGGTCGCGCGTCCCCAGCAGCCGAAGCTCGTTGGTGTCGGCCATGACCTGGTTGATGCCCGCGTTCAGCTCCAGCGAGAGCGCCGAGCCAATGCCCCAGCGCGGCGCGTACTCGGCGTGCAGCCAGGCGCCGGGGACGGCGTGCGTGGTGCGCAGGTTGGTGGTGAAGCCTAGCTCGACGCGGCCGCGCTCGTTGGGCAGGCGATAGCGCCCGACCAGCGACAGCTCTAGCTCGCCAAGCTCTAGGCCGAATGAATAGAGGTTAATCCAGTCATGATTATCGGAAAAAAGCGTATGAGTGGCACGCAGACCGACGCCGAAGCGCGACAGGCCCAGCCGGCCCAAGCGGAAGTCGCCGCGCGCTGCTGCGCTGAAAAGCTGCAGGCCGCCTAGGTCCACGAAATCGACGCCGGCACTCAGCGCGTACGTACGATCGATATCCGGCTCTTCGGACTCATCTTCCGCTTCGGCAGACGCCTCACGCGCCTGCGCATCTGGGGGGCTGATGGTCCGCAGCGCCTGCGCAAGCGGACTGGACGCGTCGTCGTCGTCGTCGTCGTCTCCGTCGTCGTCCTCGTCGTCGTCGTCCTCGTCGTCTCCGTCGTCGTCTCCGTCGTCGTCTCCGTCGTCGTCTCCGTCGTCGTCGTCGTCGTCGTCGTCGTCGTCGTCGTCGTCCTCGTCGTCCTCGTCGTCCTCGTCGTCCTCGCTGTTGTTCCCTGCTTTCGATCCGGTCTCCGGTGCGCCCGGCTTCGCTGCACGTTCACTCGGCGGCGGTGGTTGCTCGTCGGGATCGGGGGGGCGCAGGCGCAGTGCGCGGCCTTGCACGAAGCCGCGGCTGGAAAGCGGGGCTGCTTCGTTCCACACCGAAAGCAGATCGCGTCGCAGATCCGCGCGCTGTCCCACCGGAAGCAGCGTGGCCAGTGGCCAGGCTCCCCGCGTTGGGCCGAAGGCGACGCGCAGCAAGCGGACATAGGTGCGCAGAAGCTCTCGCTCTCGACGCGAGAGCGGCTCTGGTGCCTGCCGGATCTGCTCGGCCAGGCGGTGGGCCTTTGGGCGCAGCGCTCGCACGGCTTTTTGGGCCAGCGCTCGGGCTGCCTCTGCCCGCGAAGCCGAGAGCAGAGCCGCTGAGAAATCGGCCAGCCACAGTGCGTCGCTGCCCCCCTGTTTCGACGGGCCGTATCCCAGGCGCAGCCAGCGCAGCGCCTGATCCGGGCGGTCGAGAAGAAAACTGCCATATGCCATGGCACGGAACGCGTCGGGCTGACGCTGCGCCGACGCGGCTTTCTGGTTCAGGAAGCGCTGCAGCGGCCGTCGCTGCGCCAGATCGTTCAGATCGCGGCGGCTCCACGCGAGCACGGCGCGCCACAGCGTCTGCGCCGAGTGCGAGCTGGGCGCAAGGGCCGGCGCTGCCGGGGCCTGCGACGGCAGCGCAGCGACGGGGGGCGGCTGCGAGCTGGGCCCTCGGGTGCTCGCCGGCAGTCGATCCGGGGGCAGGCGCGGCGGGCTTTGGACTCGCTGCGTCGGCAGATCGCGCGAGGCGCTGCGATGGCTGGTGCGGGGCGGTTCGATACGCGGCGCCGCCTGCGTTTTTTCCGCGGGCTTCTTGCTCGCGGATCGCACCGCGCTCTTTGCCGGACTGGCCCAGGCCTGCGTCGTGGCGCCCTGCGCGACTGCAAACACCGCCACCGCGCACAGGCACAGCCCTAGCAGGCGAGCTGGCATCAACGCGCTGTAGAGGGGCAGGGACCATCGCATGGGCCGGCACCGTAACAGAACTCGTGCGGCCTGGCAGCGACAGAGCTGGCTGTCCGAACCATTGGATCGCTGCCCGCCTGGATCGCCTTGTCGCTGTTTTTCCGTCGAAAAATCGAGAACACCCTGAGCCGTTTTGAGCACCTAACTGCTCTTGCCCACTACAGGGAAAAAACCATGGAGCAACTGCAGGAAATCGTTTCATCGCCCACGTCTTCGGCCGCGGAGGCAGCCGTTCATTCCGAGCCCGTGTGGCCGCTTACGTCGATCGGTCGGCCGCTGCGCTTTGCCGATCTGCAGACGCAGGATGCGGGCTGTCTTCACGAGCTCTTCGAGCACCAGGTCGATCGCTCGCCGCACAGTCCGGCGCTGATCTCGGAAGGCGTGGTGCAAAGCTATGCCGAGCTCGATGCGCAGGCGAACCGCTTGGCTCGTTATCTGCAAATGCAGGGCGTGCGTGCGGGCCGCTTCGTCGGGCTGTACATGGAGCGATCCGCGGCGCCGATCGTCGGCATCTTGGCGTGCTTGAAGGCTGGCGCGGCCTATGTCCCGATCGATCCCTCGTATCCCGCCGATCGCATCCGCTTGATCTTGGAGGAAACGGAGGCGGCGCTGGTGCTGAGCAGCGGCTCGCTGGCCGGGCGCGTCGGCGCGTTTTTTTCGGGACGCTGTGTCGATGTCGATCGCGATGCGCAGGCGATTTTGGCGCAGTCGGCGCGGCGTCTGTCACGCGCCGAAAGCGGCGTGTCTCCGTCGGATATTTGCTACCTCATCTACACATCAGGGACGACGGGAAAGCCCAAGGGCGTGATGGCTGAGCATCGCCACGTCGTCCGCTTTGCGCTGGCATTTAACGAGGTCTGCGCGACCGGGCCCAGCGACCGCGTGTTCCAGGGCTTTTCTCTGGGCTTCGATGGATCCGTGGAAGAGCTGTGGATGGCGTTTTCCAACGGCTCGGCGCTGGTCGTGGGCACACCGCAGACGCCGCGCTTTGGCGATGAGCTGGCGCAGTTCTTGGCCGAGCACGAAGTCAGCTATCTATCGACGGTGCCGACCTTGCTTTCGACCATGCACCGCGACATTCCCAGCCTGCGCTGGCTGGTGGTAAGCGGCGAGGTCTGTCCGCCCGAGCTCGTCAGTCGCTGGGTGCGCCCCGGTCTGAGCATGCTGAATGTCTATGGCCCGACGGAAGCGACGGTGAACACAACGGCTGCGCTCTGCCGTCCGGGGGCGCCTGTGACGATTGGGCGCGAGCTTCCGGGCTATCACCTGCACATCCTCGACGAGAACCAGCGACCCGTGGCAAGCGGCGAAAAAGGCGAGCTGTACATCGCGGGCGAGACGCTGGCGCGCGGCTATTTCCGTCGCCCCGATCTGACGGCCGAGCGCTTTGTTGAGATCGCCGGCCTGTTGCCCGATTCCCAGCGCACGCTGCGCCTGTACCGGACCGGTGATCTGGTGCGGCGCAGCGATGGTGGCGAGCTCGAGTTTTTTGGCCGCATCGACAGCCAGGTCAAGATCCGCGGCTATCGCGTCGAGCTGGCCGAGATCGAGACCGTGCTCTTGCAGCATCCGCAGATCCGATCGGCCAGCGTCAAGCTGTGCAGTCGCGATGGCCTGCAAGAGCTGGCGGCGTACGTCCTTTTGCGCGACGACACCGTCGAGCTGGATCGCGGATCGGTCTTGGCGGATCTCGAAGCGCGTCTGCCGCCCTATATGATCCCCGGCCACCTGGATGTGCTGGCGGAATTTCCCTTGTTGGCCAGCGGCAAGGTCGATCGCGCTCGCTTGCCGGCCCCGACGCAGCCGCTGGTCCGCGTCCACGATCAGCAGGACTTTGTCGCGCCGCGCAGCGATCTAGAAGCCACCATCGCCGCCATTTGGGCCCGCGTGTTCGGCGTCGCCAAGGTCTCGGTCGATGATGATTTCTTTCACGATCTGGGCGGGCACTCGCTGATCGCGGCGCAGATGGTGACGCAGCTTCGCGCCGAGACGCAGGGCCTTTTGCATCAGCCCGTGACCGTGCGCGATGCCTATCGTTTTCCGACGGTGCAGGCCCTGGCCGCGCACCTGCAACCCAGCCTGATCCGCGATGCGGCGGACCGCGCCGAAGTTCACGGCCTGGGACAAGGTCCGGCCGAGCGGATCGCCGCATCGGGACATCCGCCACAGAGCAGCCGCGAAGTCTATGCCGCGCAGTCGGCCCTTACGCGCTTCGCCACGGGCGTTCTGCAGCTTGCATCGACGTACCTGATCTATGGCGTGGCTGCGATCCCGTTTGCCGTGTTCTTTTTGTTTGCACGCGGCTGGCTGTTCGGAACGGTCGGAACGGGGCAGCTCGTGGCCGTGCTGGTCGCGCTGTCGCTTTTTTCGTGGCCGGTTTTCATGGCCATCGCCATCGCTGCCAAGTGGCTGATCATCGGGCGCTATCGCGAAGGTAGCTTCCCACTTTGGGGCAGCTATCACCTGCGCGCCTGGCTCGTCGGTCGCTTGGCGGCACTCAGCGGTGCCGGGGCGCTTGTCGGCACGCCGCTTCTGCCGATCTATCTGCGACTGATGGGCGCCCGCATTGGCCGCGGCTGCACGCTCGATACGGCGCTCTTGGGAGCCTGGGATCTCATCGACATCGGCGACGATACCAGCATCGGAGCCGACACACAGCTTCTGGGCTATCGCGTGCAAAACGGCCAGCTTCACTTTGGCCGCGTCTCGATCGGCCGCGACTGCTTCATCGGCAATCACTCGGCGCTGGGCCTGAACACGTGCATGGGCGATCACGCGCGCCTCGACGATCAGTCCTTGCTGCCCGATGGCCACTGCATCGCAGCAGGCGCGTCGTATCGAGGCTCGCCCGCGCTGCCGGGTCCGGTGCCCTTGTCAGCCGACCGCATCGGCCCTGAGCTGCGTCGCCGCCCGGTGCTGTATGGCGCGCTTCATCTGGTGCTGGTGCAGGTGCTTTCGCTGATGTCGCTTCTGCCAATGCTGCCGCTTTTGTCGGCGCTGTGGGCGCTGGTGTTGTGGATGCAAGACGCGCCGCAGTCCGCGGTCCTGCTGTGGTTGCTGGCGGCGGGGCCGCTGGGCGTTGTCATCGCGTGCGCCTACATCGCGGTGCTCAAAAAGATCGTCCTTTCGCGGCTTGAGCCGGGCATCTATCCCATCCACAGTCCGCTGTATCTGCGCAAGTGGCTGTCCGACGGGATCATGCGGTCCAGTCGCGCCACGCTGCTGCCGCTTTACACCACGCTGTTTCTGCCGCCGTTTCTGCGCTTGCTCGGTGCCAAGATCGGTCCGCGGGCCGAGCTTTCGTCGATTTGGTACTTCGCTCCCGAGCTAACCGAGATCGCCGCTGAGAGCTTCTTTGCTGACGGCTCGATCGTGGGCGGCAAGCGGCTGTTCCGCGGTCGCTTCGAGGTCGGCCGCAACCGCATCGGCCGCCGCAGCTTTGTTGGCAATAGCGCCATTTTGCCGACGGGAACCGGCCTTGGGGACCGCTGCCTGTTGGGGGTGAACTCGATTCCGCCGGTCACGCCGGGCATGCAGGGCACATCGACCCCCGACGGCACCGAGTGGCTCGGCTCGCCCGCGTTTTCGCTGCCGCGGCGCCCCGTAGTCGGCAACTTCGACGAGAGCCTGACCTTTCAGCCGACGCCCAAGCTGTACGCGCAGCGCGCGATCATCGACAGCCTGCGCATCTTGATTCCAAGCTACATCGGACTTGCATCGAGCGTCGCGGGGCTGCTGGCAATGAACGCGGCCTATGTTCGCTTTGGCGTGTCGGGGATGGTGCTGGCGGCTCCACTTGTCACGCTGGGCTTGGCGCTGTTTGCGACGCTGTTTGTCGTGGCGCTGAAGTGGCTGGTGATGGGTACGTTCAAGCCCATCATCAAGCCGCTGTGGTCGCCCTACGTCTGGTTGAACGAGATGGTGAACGGCGCCTACGAATCGGTGATGGCGCCGGCCATTGCGCCGTTTCTGGGCACGCCGTTCATCGCGTTCTTCTTGCGCCTGCTCGGCTGCCGCATCGGCAAAGCCTGCTACATCGAAACCACGCTGTTTTCTGAGTTCGATCTGGTGCAGATCGGCGACTACGCGGCGCTCAACATGGGGGCCGTGATCCAGAACCACCTGTTTGAAGACCGCGTCATGAAGTCGTCGTATCTGAAGATTGGCGACGAGTGCTCTGTCGGCAACATGGCGGTTGTGCTGTACGACTCGGAAATGGCGGCGCGCTCAGCGCTGGGCCCGCTGTCGCTTCTGATGAAGGGCGAGTCCTTGGCCCACGACACACAGTGGCACGGGATCCCGTGCATGCCGTGCATGCCGCATCCGGCCCAGACCGCGCCTGCGCTAGAGGCTGCGCCGCAACAGGTGGCTCAGTCTGTCGCCTAAGTGAGGTATCGCGGGCAGAGCGATCGCGCTGAAGAGCGGGCAGGGCGCGATCAAAGATGCAAATAGACTGCATCTAAGATCTGCCATAGATCCGCCAGTGGGCCGCTTGATAGAGCCTGTATGCGCGTCGATAAATCGGCCTGCGGAGGCTGCATGGCGACGAGAGCCGCTCGCGGATCCCCGAGCTGAGCCAGGGCCCGCAGGCTGGCTTCTAGATCGAGGCGGGCGCGCAGCGTAGGCCACAGCGAATGCAACAGACTTGCATCGCGATCCAGCGCTGAAAAACACGCCAGCAGCGCCTCGGCTTCACCGCGCGCTTCAAACACTAGACCGGCGCTGTGATCGGGATGCAGGGCCAAGGCGCGCAGCGTCGGCAGCCAATCGGCCTCTTCTGCCGTCAGGTCTTCGATACGGGGCGCGGCGTTGGTGTTCGACAGCCACAGCGCGATGGCTGCCCGCAACAGGCCCGCGATGCGCGAGCTGCCGATTGAAGGCTGCAGCACCAGCGATACGCCACTGCGCAGAAGGTACAAGGCGCGCAGGGCGGCAAAGCGCGCTTGCGGCTCGGATCCGCTCGTGGTCAGGCGCCGCAGAAGGCGCAAGCGCGGCGGTCGGCTGGGATCGCAGAGCGCCGGTTGCTCGTCACTTGCTAGCTCGCCATCGTCGAGCAGCGCGACCTCGATGCTCGGCATGCCCAGCGAGCGGGCCTGTTCGCTGAGTAGCTCGCCCCACTCATGCGAGACGCGCAGCGGCGATCCCTGCAGGCCCAAGACATAGCGACCCAAGAGCGATAGCGCGGTCTGGAACGGCGCAAGCTCGACGGCAAGCGGGCAGTGCTGGGCCAGAGCCGCTTCGAGTGCTGCTTCGGGAATCGGCAGCGCACCGAGATCGGTCAGCCGCTGCTCGATGTCGCCGGGCTTGGCTGTACTGTCCACCGCTGCGAGGAACGAGAGCGTGCTGAGATACAGAAGCTGGGCCCCCAGAGCGCTGCGATCCGCCCGTGTCGCCAGCGCAGCCAGGGAAGCCAAGACCGACGGCTGCAAGTGCCGGGATACGCGGTCTACGGCCTCGCCTGGGGCTGGCTGCCAAAGGCGCTCGCGCAGGGCGCTGGTCAACGACTCGGCATCACCGCCGACGGCCTGCAGCGCAAGCGCCACCGGCCCATCCAAAAGCTGCAGATCATGCAGGCGCTGCGCCAGCTTTGGTTGCCGCAGCGCATCGCAGCCGAGCAGGCGCAGGCCATCGGCCAGATCCTGCACGTCGACGCTGTGCAAAAACGAGCGAGCCAGCTCTCGACGAGCAGAGCGTGTCTCGGCGGTCGCTGTCTCGGTGGGCAGGGCCAGGACCAGAGCGGCGACGCACTGAACATCGCCCAAAAGCGCCCCCGAGCGCTGCAGGCTGGCTACGTGTCGCGCGGCTTCATCTCCGTCGGCCCGACGAGCGGCGAAATACACCAAGCGACGCAGCGCACGGGCGTGCCCCGGCCATTGTGCGATGGCGCGCTCGTAGTCGGCTCGGGCATGCACAAGATCACGGCGCTGACGCTCGTGCAGCTCGCCGCGGGCATACAGCCACTCGGCGCGCTCGCCAGGGGTCATCGCCAGATCGAGCAGGCGCTCAAGCAAGAGCAGAGACTCGGCAACGTCAGCCGGTCGTCCATCGCCGCGACGATAGACATCGAGCAGCTTGACCAGCGCGCTGCGCTGCTGCGGCTGCTCGCTCAGGATGGCTTGTAGCTGCGAGCGCGCCTCTAGCAGATCCGCTTGCGCCAGGGCCAGATCGCACAAGCGCAGGCGTAGTGCAGTCCGGGCTGCGATGGCGTCGGTTGGCAGGTACGGCAGGCGGCGGCGCAACAGGCGCAATGCAGTAGCCGGATCGCCGCGCTCTTCCGACAAGCGCGAGAGGCCTTCGAGAGCGTCTTCGACGGCCGACAGGTCCTGGGTGCGCTCGCCCAAGGCCAGCAGCTGTTCATACGCGGTGTTGGCCTGCGCCGCGTGTCCACGACGCTCATGCTGATCGGCGAGCCACGCCAAAAGACGAGCGGCCCGCGGATACCCTTGCGGCAGCGACTCAATCTGGCTCAGCTTGTCGGCTGCGATGTCGAGCTGACCGCGCTCGATGGCGTCTTCGGCCAGCGCGCACAAGGCCAGAGCATCGCCGGGGGCTTCGCGCAACAGCGCCACGGCATGCGAGACCATGGCATCGCGATCGAACTGCTCGCAGCACAGAAGCAGCAGCCGTCGCAGAAGCTCGACGCGATCGACACCGGAAGGGACGTGCTGCAAGCGACGTTCGAGCGCTCGGCGTCGGCGCTCTGGGTCTTGTCCTCCGTCGAGAGTGAGCAGCCGCGCCTCGGCCTCGGCAGCGCAGTCGCCTGGGATCGCGCTGGCCTGCAGCAAGTGCTCACGAGCCCGCAGCTCGTCGTCGGCATGCAGCGCCCACTCGGCCGCCTGCAGCAAGAGCTCTCCCCGCTGTGCTGCGTCGCCGTCGGTGCTGAGTAGCGAGGCTGCCCGTCCCGCGACATCGGCGGCAGCGAGCCACTCTTCGCTGTGCGCCAAGGACTCGCCTAGGCGATGAAAGCCGCGCCACAGTCCGAGCTGACCGGCCCTTCGCCAGCTTTCGCGCGCCGCGGTATCGTCGCCAAGCTGGCGGTGTACGTCCCCCCGCATGCAGTACAGCGCAGCCAGGGTGTGTCGCTCTTCGACGGTCTGAGGCGGTGGCAGCAGACCCAGCTCGCGCTCGATGATGCCCAGAGCGTCTTGCGCATGCTTGGCAGAAACAGCGCCGGGCACATCGGATTCCGCATCGCGGAGCGGCGCCAACAGCAGCTCACGCAGGGCCCTTAGGATCGGCAGCGAGCTGGGGGCGTCGGTAAGCGCTCGACGCAGAGCCGTCTCAGCCGCATGCGGTTGGCCAAGGCGCAGGTACACATGGCCTTGCTCTAGGCGCAGGCGCGCTCGCTCGGCGGCATCGTTTTCGACGACGGGCAGGGCAAGCAGGCGCTCGCAGCACTCAAGCGCCATCGAGTCGTGTCCCCGCGTCCAGCTGAGGCCCAGCAGACCTTCGAGCGGACGCGGATCCCCCGGCAGAAGCGAGGCTGCGTGCAAGAGCAGCTCTTCGGGGCCCAGCGAGGTGGGCAGCACGGCGCCTTGTCCTTCGGGAACGGCAGCCGCACGGGCGCTGAGTGGATCGCTGACTGGATCGACCACCTGAACCGGCACCGCTTCATCCATCGACGGAGTGGTCAGAAAGTCGGCCGGAATCGCGACGAAGGTACCGGCGGTTGCGCGATCGCTGAAGCTCTTTTCGACGAACTCTTCCCCCTGCAACAGCGACAGATCGATGGCGTCGGTAATCCCGGCGGCGGCGAGCAGATCGGCAGCCAGCAGCGAGCACTCTCCAGCTTCGGGCGCGGCGACATCCGGCGCATAGGCGGCGTAGAGCAGGTGCCGCAAGCCGCGCTGACTGGTCTCGGAATCACTGGCGGTGGCCAGCAGCATGCCGAGCATGGCGTGTGCGGGGCCGCAGGTGGGCAGGCCTTGCAGCGCGCTGGCCAGCAGACCTTCAGCGTCGGCGCCGCGACCAAGGAACAGCTGCACTTCTGCCTGTGCGACGCGCAGAAGCGACAGCGCCGCAGGTGGCAGGTTTGGGCGATCCAGCTCGGTTTCGATCAAGCCCAGAAGCTGCGATGCATGGCCGCTGTTCACCAGTCCGCGACACAGGCTGCGAAAGCCCGAGAGCGCTTTGCGATCGGGACTTGAGCTAGCGCAGAGCTGCAGGTAGCGATGGGCGGCGGTCAGCGGCTCTCCGACGAGCTCGGCCAAGGTCGCGGCTTGCCAGCGCAGGGCGCGCACGGTGCCTTGCGCTGCGGCATCTGGACCTTGCAGTGCCAGACTGCGGTCGGTGCGATACAGCTGCTCGGACAGGTTGCCCAGCTCGACGACGCGCTCGC
Source organism: Myxococcales bacterium (assembly GCA_016794505.1). Taxonomy (GTDB): domain Bacteria; phylum Myxococcota_A; class Polyangia; order Palsa-1104; family JAEUJZ01; genus JAEUJZ01. The sequence goes on along the minus strand of JAEUJZ010000001.1, from coordinate 134,850 downwards.
GCAGGTGGGCTAGGTCGGCACTGGCGACATTTAGGCGATGCCCGGCGCGCTGCAGCGTTCGCCAGAAGCCCAGGAAGGCTTGGATGCCACTTTCGGGAAGCAGAGCCCGCGGAGCGGTGATCGCATCGTCGCTGCTGCCCGTATGAGATTCGCCATGTCTGGCCGCAACTCCCGCTGCCGCCGCATCGTCTTCGATGGCATCGAGGATGGCCTGCCAGCCATACACCGCCGCGTCGTAGTCCGAGACCTGCAACGCCAGCTCGACCAGCGCCCGCGCTCGCTTGCGCCTGCGACTGCTGCTGCTGCGCGCGACGTCGTGGCGCAGGGCGCGCAGGCGGGCGTGGGGCTCGACTCGTTCCTCGGTGCGGGCCAAGACGCGGTCACGCACGAGCTCGTCATCGGCCTGCAGAGCCACGAGCTGGTCGTCGATCCGCGCCAGAAGCAGGTCCGGTGCATGGGCAGCCGCCTCAAGCAAGACGGCGGCCTGCTGATCGGCAGGCAGATGATCGGCCCACGCGACCTGCGCCATGGCACGCCGAGATAGATCGCCACGCCGCGCGAACAGATCGGCCAGAAGCGGCCAGGCTTGCGCGCCGCCTCCCGCTTCGACTGCCGAGGCCAGGGCCTGTTCTTCGCTGTACCCGTCGTCGCGCTGGCGCGACAGCTCAGCCAGGCGCAGATAGACCGAGGCGCGCATCGCAGGAGGCACCTGCCCCGCGTGAAGCGCCTGTCGGTAATAAAACGTCGCGGCTTCCGAATCCTGCAGCGCATACGCGAGATCGGCGAGCAAGAGCTGAGCGCGCGGCAGATCGCGGCCGCCCCGAGCGACCGCTTGGCCCAAGGCGGCATACGCGCGATCGAGCTCGCCGCACTCGTGCCACAGCCGACCGGCGTGAAACCACAGGATGGCGGTGGCTTCGGCGACATCGGTGCTGGTCTCGGTGCTGGCGGCGGTGGCGAGCTCGGCGGCGTGCTGCCACAGCGTGGCGGCCTCGGTGCGGTCCCCCAGCTGTTGTTCGGCCACGTTGCCGGCCTGCTGAAAGAGCAGCGAGGCAGACTCAGGACGCAGCTCTGCATGAATACGTAAAGCCCGCAGCAGATCGACGAAGCGCCCAGAGGCCTCTAGGACGGCGAGCAGCTCATCAGGGTCCCCCCCAGCCTGCTGCTGTGCGGTCAGTGCATCTGCGTAATCTCCGCGCAGAGTCAGCAGGCGGGCCAAGCCGCGCAGCTCGTCCGGTGTGGCCTGCTTGGCCTGCTGCAAGCTGCGCAGCACCGGCAGCAGATCGGCGGCGCTTCCAGGCTCGGCAGCCAAGAGCTCGGGCCAGTCGAGCCGCACGCGCAGATGCAGCGCTTCCGGCTGCGAACCCGCTTGGCAGAGCAGGGCCCGTGCTCGCTCGATCTCGCCGTTCGCGACGCATAGATTCGATGCCAAGAGCAGCACGGGCAGCCAGCCAGGATCGGCTTGCACCATCGCGGGCGTCAGGCCAGCCAGGGCCTGCTCAACCAGGCGCAGCGTCGCTGCGCTGTCTTCGTTCTGCAAGCGGTGCAGCAGATCGGCTAGCTGACGGTCACGCTGGGCCGCGGTGCCGCTGATGGCCCCCGACTGGCGAGAGTCCGCTCGCTCGGGATGGCTTGCCGTCGAGCCGGTCGCTGTCGGGCTGGTCGTTGCTGTCGGATCGGCGCTCGCTTCATCGGCAAATACAACAGCCTGCGGCGAACGCAGTCGCCCCTGCGCATCAATGGCCAGGCTGCGCAGAAGCGCCCGCGCCTCATCGTCGAGATCGAGCGGAGTGAGGAGGCCTTCGGCCTGAACGGCGAGATCTCCCGCACGCTGCGGATTCTCGTGCGATAGCTGCCGCGCGGCGGCGTAGCTGGCGAGCGCACGCACCAGCACGTGCTGGCTGGTTTTGTCGGCGACGCAGCGATACAGCGACGCCGACTCGGCATGCTGGCCGTGTGCGCTGGCCAGCGCTGCCAGGCACAGCTGCGGCACGATCGCTGTTTCGGAATCGGCGAGCAGGCCCTGCGCAAGCTGGGCAGCCTCTTCATGACAGGGTGGGGCGCTGCACAGGAACTGCAGCCGTCGGGTCCGAGCGAGCGTCGATAGCGCCGCGCTGCCGGCCGCCATGCCGTACGTGGCCAGAGCCGCCGCAACATCGCCCGTGTAGGCGAAGTGGTCTGCAATGCGCAGGACTTCTGGCAGCGGCGCCCCCAGCACCGTCGCAGCTCCGTCGATGATTGGGTTGCTGCGAGGGCGCTCGTCGAGATCGCTGAAGTTCATCCCCCGACTGGACTCAGCGGCATAGCGCAAGAGCAAGCGGCCTGGCTCGGCCGTGATCTCGCAGAGCGGCGCCGTCGTGGGATCGGCCACGCGATAGCCATGCCGGGGCAGGGTATCGAGCAGCGCATCGTGCAAAAGGTCTAGGCGCAGCTCGGAAAGTCCGGGGGTCTGTCCCAACTGCAGGCCATGAGTGGCGGGGCCGGTGGGCAGCGGCACCGACAGAGCTTCCGCGGGACGGTACGCCAGCAGGGCGGCTGCGATGCGCTGCAGCAGCGCGTGCGCAAGCAGCGGCGCTGGCACTGTGCAGGGCCCAAACAGAAGAAGCTCGCTGACGCCCAGCACCAGATCGTGATAGCCCGCCGGAGGGCGGCGCAGGGCGATCCGCGCATAACCGAGCACCGCGTCATCCGCAGTCTGGCTGCGTGGCTGGCGCTGTGGCGACGCAGCCGCTGCGGGCGGCCATGGACCCGACGCGGCACCGCCTGCCGGCACGCGAAAGAGCAGGATGAGCGTGGGCACGTCGCCAGACTCGATGCGCGCGTACAGGCGGTCAAACGGCGGGACCCGCGGGCTATGCCGGGGCAGCGTCTGCGAAAGCGCGCGATTCAGCCCCGCCTGATCGATGCATAGATCGGCTCGCCGTACGCGGCCTCGACGTCGTCGCAGCGCGGTGGCCGCCGCACCCGTGGGCGGTGTCGCGCTGTTCTCGACGACTGGCGGGCCACTTTGGGCGACGGGAAACAGGATCTCAACCTCGATCTGCTGCGCCCAGCCGGACGCCCAGCTTTGCCGCTCGCGCAGCGACAACAACCATGCGCCAGTACCACGAGCCGAAAGCAGGATTCCGCCGGATCGTGGGGTGGTGCGCTGAGGCGAGTCTGAGACGGTCAAGACTCTTCCGTCTTATCACGAATATCTGTCCCTAGGCCACAGCGTCGCCACGTTAGGCCCAAGGTCTTGATGGGTCGAGCAATCAGCGACGGGATGAGGGCGCCTGTCCGTCCGTGTTCGGCGTTTGATATCCTGCGGACCATGGGGAACAACAATCACACGCCTTGGGGTCTGTCTTGGAAGGGCGCTCGTTCCGTCGCGGGGGCGGCGCTGGGCGCGATCGGGATGGTTCTTTCAGCCTGCTCGCCAGCGACGCAGGGGACTGAGGGCACACCGCCGGACTTGGCCGGAGTCGAGCGCGACATGACGCCGATCTGCACGGACGGGGTCGGCAACGTGCTGGGCAATCCAGGCTTCGAGGCCAGCCTGACCGGGACGGCCAGTAACCTGGGAGGATCGGCGAGCAGCATTCCGAACTGGAAGGGCTGCTGCGGCCCGATGCAGACGACGACCTATGACATCACGTCGACGCAGCGCTACTGCGGCGAGCGCTCGGTACGCGTCAGCGGGACCAGCGGTGCCAGCCAGAATGTGCTGCATCAGGATCTCAACCGCGCCAGCGACGCGGGCAAGACCTTCGTATTGTCTGGCTGGGTCAATGTCACCAGCATCTCGGCAGGCGAGATCTCGCTCGACCTGTTCAACCTGACTGCTCCAGAGAGCATCGTGGCACCGACGGTGACGCTGAAGAACGTGACCAACGGCTGGTTCGAGCTGCGGGCCACCGGCAGCATGCCGGCCGGCGGCAACGTGCAGTTTCGCATCAATACGTCGGGGAGCATCGAAGCATTCGTCGACAGCCTCTCGCTGCGCATTCCCTAGCCCACGCGGCGACGCACTCGGCCCGTCTGCCGCAGCACCTGCGAAGGCTTGCTTCCGGCGCGCGAGCCACCCACCATCTGCCCACTATGCGAACGGGGCGACTGTGAGTAATCTCGCAGCGCTTACCAGAAGGAACCCATCATGCAAAACATTCGTACCGAGGTTGCTGTCATCGGCTCGGGTCCCGGCGGGTATGTCGCGGCAGTGCGCGCCGGGCAGCTCGGCAAGAAGGTCGTCTGCGTCGAAAAAGAGCTGGTCGGCGGCGTCTGTCTGAACGTCGGCTGCATTCCATCCAAGGCCTTGATCGCGGCGGCCAAGCAGTATGAAAAGCTCGCGCATGTCGAGACCATGGGCATCGCGGTTAGCGGCCTGTCGATCGACATCGCCAAGCTGATGAGCTGGAAGGGGACGGTCGTCGACAAGATGACCAATGGTGTGCGGTCGCTGCTTAAGAGCGCGGGCGCTCAGCTAGTGATGGGCACGGCCAAGCTGCGCAGCCATCGCGTGGTGGAGGTCGAAGGGCCCGACGGCAAGCTGACCATCGAGGCCGATCAGATCATCCTCGCCACGGGCTCACGCCCGATCACGGTGCCGGGATTTGTCGTCGACAACCAGCGCATTCATGACTCGACAGGAGGCCTGGCGCTGCGCGATGTGCCCAAGCGCTTGGCGGTGATCGGCGGCGGCTATATCGGGCTAGAGCTCGGCATCATGTGGGCCAAGCTGGGGGCCAAGGTCAGCGTCGTCGAGTACACCGATCAGCTGCTGCCGGGCAACGATCCCGACCTGGTCAATGTCGTCGCCCGCAAGCTCAAGAAGCTGGGCGTCGATGTGCATCTTATGCACAAGGCGCTGCGCTATGAAGAGTCGCCGTCCGGGCTGAAGCTGTGGGTGGTGCCGCGCGCCGCCGAGGGCCAGAAGGACAAAGAGCTGGCCATCGACTGCGATCACATCCTGGTCACGGTCGGAAGGCGGCCGAACTCAGAAAACCTGGGCCTGTCCGAGGTGGGGGTCAAAGTCGACTCGCGCGGCTTTGTGCCGGTCGATCGGCAGGGGCGCACCAATGTTCCCACCATCTTTGCGATTGGCGACCTGGCTGGGCAGCCGATGCTGGCGCACAAAGCCTCGCGCGAGGGCGAAGTGGTCGCCGAAGTCATCGCGGGCCACAAGGCCGAGATGGACGTGGTGGCGATCCCGGCTGTCATCTTTACCGACCCCGAAATTGCTTGCGTCGGCCTGACCGAAAAGCAGGCCATCGAGCAAGGGCACAAGGTCCGCACCGGCCGTTACAACTTTGCCGCCCTGGGACGCGCAGTGGCCGGGTTAGAGACCGATGGCTTCGTCAAGATTGTCGCCGACGACAGCACGCTGCAGGTATTGGGCTTGCACATCGTCGGTCCCAACGCCACCGACCTGATCAGCGAAGGCGCCTTCATGCTGGAAATGGGAGCCTTCCTGCACGACGTGGCTCTGACGATCCATCCGCACCCGACGCTGGGCGAGGCCGTGATGGAAGCTGCCAAGGCGGCGCTCGGTGAGTCGCCACACGTCCCAGGTGGCGGTCAAAAGCGCAGCTAGCCTCGCCGATGGGCCGGCTGTTCAGACGCGCGTGATCGTCGCTTGACCCCGGCCGCGTCTGCAAGGTAACAAGCCGCGCATGAAGCGCATGCCGGCGTTCGACGCAGAGCAGTTCCGTCGTGATGGTTTTCAGGTCATTGCCAACGTCTTTTCGCTCGATGAAGTCGAAGCCATGCGGCAGGCGGTGCGCGGCGTCATCGGGGCCGAGACGGGCATCACGACGCGCGACTTGCTGTCGATTCCGACGCTGCGCCCGGTGCTGCTGGATGACCGCATGCTGCGCTTGGCGAGGCTGGCTCTGGGAACGCGGCCCTGCTACTACGGCGATAGCTCAGCCAACATCGGCATGGGGCAGGCTTCGGTGTGGCACAAGGACAACGCCGACCGCAACGATGCACACGGCCCGGATTTCTGCAGCCCGTACACCGTGCTTCGCTTCGGCTTGTATCTGCAGGATCACGCGCGCTACTCGGGGGGCGTGAACCTCCGCCAGGGATCGCATCGACCGCGGCCAGGGCGCGATCTGCACGCAGGCGAGACCGTCTATGTCGCGTCGCAGCCCGGCGATGTCGTGATGTGGCCGCTGACCATGACGCACGCCGCAAAGGGGGTTCAGCTTCGCTTTCCGCGTCACTGGACCGTGGAACCCAGCCCACAGCCGCATCTGCCTGGGCGCTTGCCGAAGCTGGCGGATCGCCTGGCCCGTCGCGTCGGAGCGCAGCTCGATCCACTGCCCGGTCTGCTTCTATGCCCGCCGCATCCGTGTCGCATGGCCATCTTCATGGACTTCGCGCAGCGCGGCCCGCACCTCGACCGCAACCTGGCCTTTTTGAAGACGCGCGAGTACATGGTCGAGATCTGGCGCAACAGTCAGTACGACGCCGAGGCACGGGCGGCGCTGCAGGGCAAGGACGTCGAACTCTATGACTACTGGAGCACGATCAAAGACGAGCCGGGAATCGGGCTTGAGAATTTCTATGCCACCGACGCGTACTATCGAGGCCGAGGGCCGTCGCCGCAGGAACGACCCAGCACCGCAGAGCTGGCGCGTGACTGGCTGCTTCACGTCGCGCAGAGCAGGCTGCCTTTCTTGCGTCGGCTTCGTCGAGATGACGCAATTGAAAAGGGTCTCTAGCGCGTGCGGCCCGTGCGCTGCAGCGGGCTTCTTGGTGCGCATGGCCGCGCGATCGTGCTCTAGCGGCGGCGTGCATTGACCCGACTTCCCGACGGGGGGATACTCACGACATGCTCGAACCATCGCTTGTTCTTCTGGGGAATACCGCGGCGGGTGCGCATCTGCATTCGCTGGCCCTTGTGGCCGCGCAGTTAGCGAGCAGCGGGCTGCAGCTGGCGGCGCACGTCGTCGTCAGCGTGACGGCGCTTATCCTGTGCATCACGGTGCATGAATTCGGACACGCTTGGGTCGCCGATCGCATGGGAGACCCGCTGCCCCGCCAGCAAGGGCGCGTGACGCTGAATCCGCTGCGCCATATCGATCCGCTGGGCACGGTGATCTTCCCGGCGCTGATGGCGCTTGGGGCCGCGATCCCGCTCGCCTGGGGGAAGCCCGTCGAATGGACCGGACATCCGGCGTACCTGACGCGGCGCTTTTCGATGCGGACGATCCGTTTCTTCGTCGCTGTGGCGGGGCCGGCGATGAACCTGCTCTTGGCGCTCGTGATCTCGGTGGCCTATCTGGTCTTTGGCAAGCTAGGCAGAAAAGACGCGATGGAGATGTGCTCGCGGCTTATCGCGATGAACTTCGGTCTGATGTTCTTCAACCTGCTGCCGATTCCGCCATTGGATGGCCGCGTGTTCCTGGAGTTTCTGCCGAACAGCCTGGCCTTCATCCGGGACACGCTGTTCCGCTATGGCTCGTTCATCTTCCTGGCGCTGATTCTGCTGGGTGGCATCGGCGGAGCGAGTCCGCTTGGCTACATCATGATGCCGTTCCACATCCTGTCGCGCTTGTACCTCTTGGGCCTCCGAAGCCTGGTTGGCTAGTGTCGTCCGCCTCGATCGGCCTTCGCCGTCCTGCCCCAAGTACCTGAGAACCCATCGCCCATGTCCCTGCCTTCCTTGATCGCGTCGCTTTGGCGCCGGCCGCTGCATCGCGTGCTTGTGCTGTCCTTCGCCGCGATGCTGGCGTTTTGGTGCGCGGCTCTTTTCTATGGCACGCCGTACCTGTACAGCGACGGAGACACGGGCACGTGGATCTGGCTGCTGCGCCACGGGGAAGCCGTCTATGGCAGCCCGATGGCCGGCGCATCTGCCCTGTCGGCGGCCGAAGGCGGGCCCGGTCTGCCAATGCGGCTTTCGAACTATCCGCCGCTTTATATGCATGCGGTGGCGTGGCTGGCTCCGTCGGATGCGGCGATCTTGCGCACGGGGGCGGTGCTGTCCCTTTTGGGCTTTGTGATCGCGATGCTAGGGGTCGGCTGGTCCGCAGCCCGTGCCAGTGGCAGTCGGACGACGGGGCTGGTGGCGGCCATCTTGCTTGGTGGCTCAGGCGCGGCGGCATACAACGCGTCGTCGTGCTTTCCCGACACAGCGGGTCTGGGCTTTGCCGTGGTCGCAGTGACGCTCGCGGCTCTGCGGGTCCAAGGCTGGCCGGTTTTGAGCGGGCTGCTGTTTTGCATCGCCGTGCTGACCAAGCACAGCCTGGTGGTGTTGCCGATGGGAACCGGTCTATGGGCGGTGGCCCATGCCGAGACGCGCAAAGACGCCTGCCTGCTGGGTGTCTCGTTGGTGCTGCCGCTTGGCGTTGCGCTGTGGGCGCTCGACCTGTTCGCGCCACTTGTGCAGTGGACGCGAGCGCCGTGGATGCCGGGCTACTTCGCGGTGCAGCTTGCCATCTGGGGATTGCCGCTGTTTCCTGGGATCGCTCTCGCTGCGACGCTCGTGCATCGGCGAGCCGAGTGGTCGCCCGCTGCGAGGAGCGTGCTCGGACCCTGGGCCGCCGCCGCGCTGCTCGGCGTTCTGTGGCTGCTGGCGCTAGGGCGTCGCGGATCGGGCGCGAACTACACCATCGAGCTCATCACCGCATTGAGCGTGCTTTTACCCATCGCGTTTGAGCGTCTGATCGGGCCCCGCCTTTCGCTTCTGCACGCGCTGTCGATGCTGGGCGTAACGCTGGGCTTGACGGTCTATCACGTGGGCTGGATCTGGCCGCGGCAGGTGTCGGATCAGGCGCTGGTGCAGCGCATCCTGGCCGAGCATCCGGGGCCGGTGGTGGCCGAGACACCGTGGTACACGACGCGCGTGGGTCGGCCACCGCTGGTTATTTCGTACTTGGCGACACAGCTCGCGCAGACCGGGCGCTGGGACGCAAGCGGGCTTTTGGCCAAGCTTTCCACAGGGCAGGTGGCTGCCGTGATCCTGCACTTTCCCGTCGAAGACACGCCGCAGCTAGGTCACGCCGATCGACTGCCAAGGGGAGTGCTGCCGGTCCTGCGCGACCGCTATCAGCTTGTGGCGCAGAGCGAAAGCGTGTTCGTCTACATCCCGCGGCGCAGCGCACCGTGAGCCGCGTGCTGGATCGGGGCCGGGCGAAGCGCTTTCACCAAGAGCGAACTCAGCGACTGGCAGACAGGGATCCTTGACTGCGCGCCCGCTCGGCAATGCGCTGAAGCACCCACGCCTGGGCTGCTTTTTCATCGCTGAAGAACGCGATGGGCAGCTCGCGACGAAACAACAAGCGCTGGCCGTTGGCCACCAGCGTGATCAAGGTGCGCACCGCCAGGGTAGCCCCCAGAAGGGCAATGGGAATGGATGGGCCGTTGTTGGGGATCTCGACGGGAATTCGCCGTCTCACTTCGGGGCTGGTGCCCTTCATCTGAGCCGTATTGGCAATCAGACCGATGTTCGGATTCGCGGCAAAGATCTTGCTGTATGTCCCGATGTACTCATCGAAGTCGCGCTCCAGAAACTCGCCATGTAGGTCGATCCACAGGATCGGCGGTGTGAAGCGCCAGCGGTGCAGCCCAAGGGGCGTCCACTCGTCAGAAAGAACATGCGTCTGGCCCGATTGCTGCGCAGGACCCATCCCATCCCCCTGCTGCGTAGTATGGCGACGCAGTCGCGCGCGTGGAATACGCAGCCGCCCGGTGGCCTGGGCAGGTCGATCGTGGGTGCGCCTGCTACGGCCTGGCGATGCGCGCCGTGTGCCGGTTGGCAAAGACGCTTGACCCCTGTGCAGTTGGGTGGTGAAACTCCCAGCCCCGGAGGTTACGCATGCCTGAGTCCATCCCCATTGTATGGATCGTCGTCGGAGTCGTCGTGCTCCTGTGGATCCTGCTCAACACCAAGACGTCGCGACCCGACGGGACGCTGATCAAGTACGTGCATCCGTACCGGCGCATGCTGGGGTACGTGATGAAGACGCGCAACGAGTCCGTCGTGTACTTCGACACCTCGGTCAACGCCGAGCCGCTCTTGCGTTATCTGGAAGCCACCAAGGGCAAGTTTGAGTGTGACATCACGCATCTGCTCGTCGGTGCGTGCATCCATTCAGCACATCGCAACCCCAAGATGAACCAGTTCCTGGTCGGCAAGCGCCTGTATCAGCGCAAGGGCCTCTGGATCTCGTTTTCGATGAAGCGCCAGCGCTTGAACAAAGAAGCCAAGCTGTCCGCGGTCAAGATGCCGGGCCGAGAGGGTGAGAGCTTCCGCGAGCTATGCGAGCGCATCAACGGCAAGGTCAACTACGAGCGCACCGACGTGCGCACGTCGCAAGACAAAGAGTTCGATCTGCTGCTGGCGATGCCGCGGCCGCTTCTGGCGCTGGGTGTGCGGCTGTTTCAGTGGATGGACTATCACAACATCCTGCCCGGTGCGTTTATCGAGGGCGACGCGTTCTATACGACGGTCTTTATCGCCAACCTCGGCTCGGTCGGCATGGCCCCCGGTTATCACCACTTGTTCGAGTGGGGCACCTCGCCGCTGTTCATGATGGTCGGCAAGCTGGAAGACCGCCCGGTGGTGCGCAACGGCCAGATCGTCATCGAAAAGACGCTGCCGATTCGCTACAGCTACGACGAGCGCATCGACGACGGTCTCACGGCTCGCTTTGGCATCGACGGCGTCAACGAGGTGCTGAACGATCCCTTCAAGCACCTCGGCTGCCTGAACGAAGACGGCAGCGATCGACCGCCCCTTATTCCTCCCGCTTCCCGGTAGTCGCGCTTCCTCCCACCGCTGTTCCCACTGCGCGTGGACGCACGCTTTGCGCGCTGGATCGATGCAGGATCGGCGGGTTCTGTGCAGCTGGTCTAATCACCCAATTGATGAGAATTCTCGACGGAGCCGTGTGCGTTTTCGCTCGCCGCAATGCGTCATTCTTCCGCCTGAGTTTCGTGCAAAATTGGCCGTTGTTCTGTCGAAATTCTGACACGCCAACGAGCGCAGAAAGGGGGCTCGCTCGACGACGGAAAGCGGCATGAGCTGGGGGCAAGACAGCGTACTTGGGAAGCATGGCGCCCATCTTGCAGAGCCTCCAGCGAAACGTGTAGCCCGCGCCGGGCGAACCCAGCTGGTGGAGTGATGGATCTATCGCAAGCAGAGAACTACAGCCTCGCCGACTTCCTGTTCGGGGATCCCGACAGCACGAACCCATTGATCCCGCCGTCGGACTACATCGAATGGCGCCGCACCGGATCCTGGGGCATGTCGCTGTACGAGCCCGCGCTGCACGGAGCCGCCGTGCCGCGCACGCAGCTTGAGTGCGACGGCGTCGTGCGTCCGATTATCAACCTGTCTTCCTACAACTACATGGGCATGGCCAAGCATCCCGAGGTCATCGCCGCGGCCAAGGAAGCACTCGACACGCACGGCTTTGGTGCCTGCGGATCGCCCGTCCTGTCGGGTATGAGCAACCTGCACCGCCAGTTTGAAAAGAAGCTGGCCGAGCACCTGCAAGTCGAGCAAGCGACGCTGTTCAACAGCGGCTTTGGCGGCGCACTGGGATCGATGCAGGGCCTGCTGCGCAAGGGCGATATCGCGGTCATCGATGCGAAGGCGCATGCCTCGTTGATCGACGGCGTTCGCTTGTCGGGCGCGACGCTGCGCATGTTCCCGCACAACGACATGAAGGCGCTGGAAGAGACCTTGGCCAAGGGCAAGGGCCAGCGCCAGATGGTCATCGTCGAAGGCATCTACTCGATGGATGGCGACATGGCCGACCTCAAGGCCATTGTGCCGATGGCCGAAGCCATGGGCGTGCCGGTGTTCCTCGATGAAGCGCACTCGTTTCTGGGCTGCGGCGAGAATGGCCGCGGCGCCAGCGAACACCTGGGTGTCGAAGGCCGCATCGGACTTCTGTACGGTACGTTCAGTAAAGCTCTGGCTGCCGTCGGTGGCTTTGTCGCTGGCAAGAGCCAGACGATCGACTACATGCGCTTTTATGCCAACTCGTACACGTTCTCGGCGGCGCTGCCTCCGGCCATCGTGGCGGGGGCCATGGCGGGCCTGGGAATCGTCAAGCGCGACCCATCGATCCGCAAGCGGCTGTGGGAAAACGCCAACTACTTCCGGTCGCGCGTGCGCGGCCTGGGCATCGATACCGGCGAGTCGTGCAGCTATGTCGTGCCGCTGGTCATCGGCCCCGATCGCCGCGGTCTTTATGAGCTGTGCCGCGACATGCGCAACAAAGGCCTGTTCTTAGCTCCCGTTGACTATCCATCGGTGCCGGAGGAGCAGGTCCGCTTCCGGGCATCGGTCACGGCGGCGCACACCAAGGCGGATCTGGACGATGCGCTGAACATCATCGAAGACACCATCGTGCGGCGCCTGCGACAGCGCGGGGCGCTCAAGAACTTCGGGTCGTGAGCATGACGCGCGTCTTCATGTTCCCCGGTCAAAGCTCGCGCGACTCGGGAATGTTCGAGCGGCTGTTCGCTCTGCGGCCAGAAAACCGCGCCCGCGTGCAGCAGGCCTCGCAGATCCTGGGACGCGATCTTCTGGACCAGTATCACCGTGACAACTCCGACGCGTTTGCGGAAAACCGCGACGTGCAGGTTGGTGTCTTTCTGGCCAACCACCTGTTTCTGGAAACGCTGGAAGCAAACGGCATCACCGCCGAGTACTCGCTGGGCCTGAGCCTGGGCGAATACAACCACCTCGTACACATCGGCTGCTTGGATTTCGAAAGCGCGCTGCGCTTGGTCGATGCGCGCGGGGTGGCCTACGACCGCGGCGCCGAGCTTTGCGGCGGTGCCATGGCCTCGTGCTTTCCCATCGATCTCGACGAGCTGATGAGCGTCGTTGAGCGAGCGCGCAGCCATGGCTCGCTGGATGTGGGCAACTTGAACTCGCCGCAGCAGCACGTGATCTCGGGCGAGCACGCCGCCGTGAATGCGGCCATCGGCATCTTGGAAGATGAGTTCTCGATCGACCCCGTGGTGATCGAGCAGCGCGTGCCGATGCACTCGTCGCGATTTCGCCCGGTCGCGGATCTATTGCGGCCGGCCTTGGAAGCAACGCAGTTTCAGTCGGCCCGGCGACCGTATCTGCCCAACGTTGCGGCGCAGCTTCTGCACCATCCGGCACCGAATACGATCGTCGAGCTTCTGCTGCGGCACGTCTATGAATCGGTGCGCTGGCGCGAGTCGATCGAGTTCCTGTGCGCTCACGTACCCAACGTGCGCTTCATCGAAGTGGGGCCGCGCGGTGTGCTGTACAACCTGCTGTCGCCGCGCTGGATGCGTGTCGATCGCTTTAAGACCGACAGTGCCGACGACGTCACCACGGCGTTTTCCGCCACCTGTGCGAGGCTGCACGATGCTTCCTAACCACGAAGCGATTGCCAAGCAGGCGCGCAAAAAGCCGCTGTGGACGCCGAGCGAGACCACGACGAGCGTGTCCTTTGGTCGCAGCGAGATCGAGCGCTTGCTGCGCCATCGCTCGCCGTTTCTGTTCGTCGATGAGATCACCGCCGTCGATCTTGCGCAGGGGGCGATCCGCGGTCGTCGGCGTATCGCGGAAGACGATCCGGTGTTCGTGGGCCACTTTCCTGGCGCTCCCGTGTATCCCGGTGTGCTGCTGGTCGAGACGATGGGGCAGATGGGCTTGTGCCTGCTGCACTTTGCGCAAAAGGGCCATGTCGCCGCACCGGAAGCGGGCGCTTCGTCGGTCGATGTTCGCTTCTTGAAGATCCATCACGCGCAGTTCTTGGCCGAGGTCGGGCCGGGCGCGCAGCTTGACATCCTGGCGCAGGTGGTCGAGCGCGATGACTACACCGTGATCTGTGCCGGACAACTCATGCGTGGCGATACCATCGCCAGCTTCTGCATCGTGGAGGTCTACCTTGTCGACGAATAGGCGTGTCGTTATCACTGGCATGTCGATCAACACGCCCCTGGGCGACACCCTGGATGGGTTTTATCAGGGGCTCTTGGCGGGTCGCTCTGCGCTTTCGAACTGGAAGAAGCTCGACACGTCGCGCATCTATTCCAAAGTTGGGGCCGACCTGTCGGACTACGACATCGCGGCCAAGGTGAAGTCGTTTGAGGGGCGCGTCGATGCCGACGTGCATAAGCGGCTGCGCAAGCTCCTCAAGACGGCGCCATGGTCCACCCAGCTGACGATGCTGATGAGCATCGATGGCTGGCTGGATGCGGGGCTCGACAAGGCCACGGCCAGCGGAATCCTCGACGGAACGCGCATCGCCAGCATCATCGCGGGCCACAACATCAACTTCAATTACCAGTACGAAGGCCGCCTGCAGTTTCAGGAAGAGCCGGACTACATGGACTCGCTGTTGGCGCTGACCGGCCTTGACACAGACCACGCTGGATCGGTGTCGGAAGTGCTGCAGATTCGCGGGCCGATCTACACGATTGGATCCGCCTGTGCCAGCGCCAACCACGCGCTGCGCTGTGCCGTGGATGAGATCCGGTATCACGATGTCGACTGCGCCGTGGTGACGGGCGCGGTGCTCGATTTCTCGCCGGTTGAGCTGCACGCGATGGCGCTGATGGGCGCGATCACGTACCGCAGCTTCAACGAGGATCCGCAGCGCGCCAGCCGTCCATACGACACGCGGCGCGAGGGCTTCGTGCCTGCACATGGCGGCGGCACCATGGTCATCGAGCCGCTCGATCTGGCGCTCAAGCGCGGTGCCAAGATCTATGCCGAGATCGTCGGTATCGAAGCCAACTCGGATGGCAACCACTTGCCGCAGCCATCGGAAGAAGGCCAGAGCCGCTTGATGAGCAAGCTGCTCAAGATGACCGGCGTGGCCCCCGAAGAGATCGATTACATCAACGCGCACGCGACCTCGACGCCGCTTGGAGACATCACCGAGCTGCGATCGATCAAGCGCGTGTTCGGCGCGCACGCCTACAAGCTCAAGGTCAACGCCACCAAGTCGATGCTTGGACATACCTGCTGGTCGGCGCCGGTCGTCGAGTCGATCGCGGCCATCCTGCAGATGAACGGCGGCAAGCTGCACCCCTCGATCAACATCCAGGACCTTGATCCTGAAGTCGACATCGATGTCTGCCGCGATCGCATCGTCGAGCATCCGGTGCGCTACATCATGAAGAACTCGTTCGGCTTTGGCGGCATCAACTGCGTCGCCATCTTTAAGCGCTGGGAGGGCAAGTAGTCATGGTGTTCTTCGTCACGGGCGGGTCGCGCGGGATTGGTGCCGCCATCGTGCTAGAGGCGGTGAAGGCCGGTCATGACGTCGCGTTCACGTATCGCGGCGGAGCCGATGCCGCAAAGAGCGTCGAAGAGCAGGCCAGGGCGCTGGCGCCTGAGCGCAAGGTCAAGAGCTATCAGCTGGATGTGAAGAGCTCGGCCGATGTCGAGCGTGTCGCCGATCAGGTGCTGGACGACTTCGACACAGTGCATGTCGTGGTGCCGAATGCTGGCATCAACATCAATAACCTCGTCGTGCGCATGACCGATGAGGAATGGAACGATGTCATCGCCACCAACCTGACCGGCGCCTTCTATATCGCACGGCAGTTCCTATCGACGATGATCGGCAACCGCTTCGGCCGCATCATCTTTGTCTCGTCCTTGGGCGCTGGGGGCGTCTCGGGCCAAGCCAACTACTCGGCGAGCAAGGCGGGCCTGATCGGCTTGTCCAACGCGATTGCCAAGGAATACGGCAACCGCGGCATTACCTCGAACGTCGTGTCGCCGGGTTTCTTCGACACCGATATGACGCGCGAAGGCATGTCGGAATCGAACAAAGACTTCTGGCTGAAGCACTGCCCGCAGAAACGCATCGCGCGCCCGGAAGAAATGGGCGGCATCGTGACGTTCCTTGCGTCGGAAAAAGCCAGCTTTATCAACGGCCAAGTGATCGGTGTAAACGGCGGCCTGGACTGGGCCCCGTAACACAAAAAGGAGCCGCGCGTGCCCTTTGGCATCGAAAAGATCGGCATCTATCCGACGAGCTTTGCTCTCGACATGAAGCGCTTGTGCGAGGCGCGCAAGCACGACATCGCCGACATTCGCGACACGATGATGATCGACGAAAGGTCGGTCAACCCGGCTTGGGAAGATCCGGTGACGATGGCGGTGAACGCCGCCAACCGCATGTTGACCGACGAAGATCGCGCCAACATCGAGCTTCTGATCGTCGCGTCTGAGAGCGGTGTCGATCAAGAAAAGCCGATGTCGACCTGGGTGCAGCGCTACCTGGGCCTTTCACCCAACGTCCGCAACTTCGAGCTAAAGCACGCGTGCTATGGCGGCACGGTGGGTCTGCGCATGGCGCTCGGCTGGATCGCCTCGGGCATGGCGCGCGGCAAGAAAGCCCTGGTGATCTCGACGGACCAGAGCCGCATGCACCTGCACATGCCCTGGGAATTCGTGATGGGCGCGGGCTCGGCAGCGCTGCTGGTGTCCGACAATCCGGCGCTGCTTGAAGTCGAGCTGGACAAGTCGGGGTACTACACCGAAGAGGTGTCCGACTTGACGCGGCCGACCTCGCGCGTCGAGACCGGCAACAGCGAGACCAGCCTGCTTTCGTACATGGAAGCGCTCGAAGGCGCGTACGCGCACTTTCTTTCGCGTCTCGGCGAAGAGATCGACTGGGACCGCTACTTCAAAAAGCACATCTACCATGCGCCGTTTGGCGGCATGACGTGGCGGGCGCACCGTGCGCTGCAGCGTCGCTGGCGCAAGATGGGCAAAGACGAAGCCTGGGCACACTTCCAGCGCAAGTCGGGCAAAGCGCTTTCGTACCTGCGGCGCATGGGCGGAACGTATGGCTCGGCGACGTTTATCGGCCTGCTGGGCATGATCGATCACTCCGACGATCTGTCGCCGGGCGATCGCATCAGCATGTTTTCCTATGGCTCGGGATCCTGTGCGGAATTCTACTCAGCAAGGATCGGCCATGATGCCAAGGCCGTCTCGAAGGCTGCGGGCCTGCAAGCGCTGCTCGATGCGCGGCGGCAGCTTACCGTGCGCGAGTACGAAGACTGCGAGCGCGAGCGGACCTGCTGGCTTGATCAAGGGGACTTTGTGCCCTGCCTCGACGGCTTTGACGACTGGTACGAGCGACACTACCGCGGCAAGGGCTTGCTCGTGTTTCAGGGCATCTCGGAACACTACAGGCGTTACGGATGGAGCTAGAGTCGCTACGCCTGACGGTACCCGAGGCGATCGATGCGACCTCGGCGCGTGACCTGACCGCGTCTCTTCGGGATGCAGCGACGCATGGCACGGCGCCGATCGTGCTATCGGGGCGCGAGGGCCTGTTTTGCCGCGGCATGGACTTGGAAAAAGTCGTGGCTGTGACGGGCCGTGATGCGCACACCGCGACCGATGCAAGCGAGCGCATCGGCGACGGGGTCGCGGCGTTTGCCGAGCTGCTGCGAACGATCGTCGAGTGTCCATGCCCGGTGATCGCGGCCATCGACGGCGCGGTGCTGGGCGGTGGAGTCGGCATCGCTGCCGCCTGCGATGTCGTGTTGGCCACGCGACGATCGACCTTTGGCCTGCCCGAGTCACTGTTCGGCCTGATTCCAGCGGTCGTGCTGCCGACGCTGCGCTTGCGTATGCCGATGCAGCGGGTGCGGCTTTTGGCGATGACAGCGTACTCACGCAGCGCCGAAGAAGCGATGACCTTGGGTCTGGTGGATGGGGTCTGTGCCGAAGACAAGCTGGCCAGCATGCTGCGGCGCAGCCTGCGCGATCTATCGCGGGCGCAGCACGGTGCCATCGCCGCGCTCAAGCGCTTTTCGCTGGAGATCGAAGCGCAGTCGTTCATCGACGGTCTTGCGCACGGCGTGCGCGAGACGACAGCGCGACTGGACCAGCCCGAGATCTTGACCGCGGTCCGCGAATTTCTAAGCGAAGGAGCCGCGCCATGGGCGTAGACACCCACTCGGCAGCGGCGCTGGTGCAGCTTTCCTTATCGCCCGACTTCGATCACGTGGGCATCCTGCGCATCGCCGATGCCGACGGACGAAACGCGCTGTCTGAGCCATTGGTGCACGCGCTGCTCGCTCGCTTGGCCGAGGCCGCGCAAGACGAGCGCATTCACTGCTTGGTGCTCTGCGGGCTTCCCGATGTGTTCTGCGCCGGAGCCAGTCGCGACATGCTCGCCAGCATCGTGCAAGGACGCATCGCACCGACGGACATCTTGCTGTCCAAGGCGGTCTTGGATCTGCCGATGCCGGTGGTCGCAGCCATGGCGGGTCATGCCATCGGCGGCGGCCTCGCGTTGGGTCTGTGCGCCGACATCCTTGTGCTCGCGCGTGAGAGCCGATACGGCGCAAGCTTTATGAACATGGGCTTTACGCCCGGCATGGGCATCACCAAGCTGCTAGAGCATGTGATGTCCCCCGCGCTGGCCGCCGAGATCCTGTTTTCGGGTGAGCCGCGACGGGGAAGAGACTTCATCGGCATGACGGGCGTGAACTACATCGTGCCCAGGGTCGAGGTCGAAGAGCGGGCGTTTGCCGTCGCTGCCCGCATCGCTGAGAAGCCGCGCACGTCGCTGCAGCTGCTCAAGCGCACGCTGTCCTTGCCGCGGCGACAGGCCTTTGAAGCGACCCGCACGATGGAAAGCTTGATGCACGAAATCAGCTTCGGGCAGCCTGATGCCGCGAAGCGTATCGAGGAGAACTATGATTAACGATCTGCGTGGAAAGGCCGTTCTGGTTACGGGCGGCACCATGGGCATTGGCTTGGCGACGGCGCTTTCGTTTGCTCGCCAGGGTGCGGTGGCGTGGATGACGCACCGCTGGGGCTCGGCCGACGAAGACGCCATCTTCAAGCAGTTCGCCGACGAGGGGCTGCCCACGCCGCACATCGTGCAAGCCGATGTTGCGAACAAAGAAGACACGGCCATGCTGCTTGAGCAGATCAAGCAGCACCACGATCACGTCGAGGCCTTCATCTCGAACGTATCCTTCGGCCTCGTCGTCGAGAAGCTGGAAGACTATCGCCTGAGCTCGCTGTTCCGCAGCATCGAGTACTCGACGTGGCCGATGTACCAGTACTCGCACGACATTCATAAGCTCTTCGGTCGCTGGCCGCGCTACGTCATCGGCCTTTCGAGCGGCGGGCCGGATCACTTCTACAAGAACTACGACTTTGTCGCGGCCAGTAAGGCCGTGATGGAGACGCTGTGCCGGTACATGAACTATCGGCTGTTCGATGAAGACTGCCGCATCAACGTCGTGCGCTCGCGCTTGGTGCGTACCGAGTCGCTGCGTGCCACGTTCGGCCGTGACTTCGAGCAGTTTGCCGAGCGCTTCAACATGAAGCGTCAGTTCATTCCCGAGCAGGAAGTCGCCGACGCAATCTTGGCCCTGTGCTCGGGCCTGATGGATGGCGTGCGCGGTCAAGTGATCATGGTCGACCGCGGCACGACGTTCTTTGACAACGTGATGCGCATGTACAACGAGCGCGACTCGCTGGACATCTAATCAACACACGCAGCGCTCAGCCGGACCCGGCGCAGTCCGACGGCATGCAGAGCGCTTGACCCCTTGCTCTGAACAGAAAGGAAGAAGCAGCCATGACCCGTGAACAAGTTCTAAAGGTTGTCAGCAAGCACTTGATGGACGCCGTCGATGGTCTTGAAGAGTCGAAGATCGATCCGGCCCGCTCGATGAAGGACCTGGGCGCCAACAGCCTGGACATCGTCGAGGTTGTCTCGCGATCGATGCGCGAGCTGAAGGTCAAGGTACCGCGCTCAGAGCTGTCGAAGCTGACCAACATCAACGAGCTGGTCGACACGCTGCTTAAGGCCGCCAGCACAGCCCCGGAACAGCGCGCGTGATCGCCGACTTCACAGGCAAGACCGTCCTGGTGACCGGCGGGACCAAGGGCATCGGCCTGGCGACGGCCCTGGCCTTTGCTCGGCGGGGCGCGCACTGCGCGCTGACCTATCGCATGGGCAGCGCAGACGATGACGAAGTGATCGGTGCCTTCACGCGCGAAGGCTGCAAGGCGCCGATCCTGATCCAAGCCAACGTCGCCGATCCCGAAGACACCAAGGCGGTGATGGAGGAGCTCGGCAGTCGCTGGCCCCTCGTCGATGTGTTCATCAGCAATGTCTCGGCGGCGCTGGTTATTCAGACCATCGAAGACTATTCGCTGAAGGGCCTGCACCAGAGCATCGACTTTTCTGCCTGGCCCACTGTTTCGTACATGCGCGCGATCAAAGAGCGCTTCGGGAAGTGGCCGCGCTACGTCGTGGCGATGTCGTCGACCGGACCCGATCACTATGCCGTCGCCTATGACTATGTCGCGGCGAGCAAAGCGGTGATGGAGACGCTCATCAAGTACCTGTCGTACCGCCTATACGACGAAGACTGCCACATCAATGCCCTGCGCTCGCGCAGCGTCATTACCGACTCGTTCTCGTCGACGTTTGGCGGCGATTTCCACCGCTTCGCGCAGCGGCTGACCGTGCCCAATCACTTCTTGCCGGCGGACGAAGTCGCGGACTGCGCGCTGGCGTTGTGCAGCGGGCTTCTCGATGGCTTGCGAGGCCAAGTGCTGACCTGTGACCGCGGCACGTCGTTCTTCGACAACTTGATGCGCATCTACAACGAGCGCGAACACTTCGGGCTATAGCCCTCCCGCCTCGCCGGTTTCTCGCCGGGCCGCCGCGTTCTGCCACACCGCACCGTGCTTGCTCACGCCAAGCGAAGGGGATAGCGTGAGCGCATGTCGACCCGACTCATGCCACGCTGGCTGCCGCACCTGAGCGTGCGAGCACCGGCAACCGTGCTGCCGTCTGTGTTGTTGGCGCATGCGCTGTCGGCGGGCATGGCCCAGGCCGAAAAGCCGCGGCGCGTGACCTTGGCCTATTACGGATACAACGCCATCGAGCCGGGTGCGCGCCTGGGCTATGAGGCCGTGTTCTTCACGCGCGGCATCCAAGAGCTATTCATCGCTGGCGGGATCGGCTTCCACAGCGGACCCAGCGTCGGTTATTCCGTCCTAACGCAGCTAGAGCTGGGCTATCGCGCGACCGCTCCATTTGGTCTGTTTTTCGACGGCCGCTTGGGCATTGGCTACATCAACTGGTCGCGGCCGGCTCAGACGGGATCGGGCAGCTTGGCCGGCGTCGTGATCAACGAAGAGAGCAACACCAGCCTGCTGAATCCGACGGCGCTGGCCGGCTTGGGCTGGGACTGGCAGCGCACGCGGCGCTGGGGTGTATCGCTGTTTGTCTTGGGGGGACCCAGCGGGCGCTACGACTTTGCAGGCACATTTGCCGTCGGTGGCGTGCTGTTGGCTGGGCTTGGTTATCACTTCGGGGCGATGCGCGAATCGCGAGCGCCGATGCCCGTGTCCGCGGTGCCGCCGGCCGAAGCGCCGACCTTCCCCGACGACCCAGGCGCTCAAGCGCCGGGCCGCCCACTGGGGCCTGCCGAGCCCGCGCCCTTTGAGCCCACCACCCAGCCGCCGGTTCCCGTGTCGCCGCTTGCACCGACACTGCCAGCCGATGTGCCACAGCTTCCGCCGCCTCCGACGGTGCCGTATACGCCGCGGCCGGGCGGAGCATGAGCGAATCGACCCTGTCGCGCCGCGTCTTTCTGACGCGAGCCGGAGGCCTGGTGCTGACCTTGGGGGCGACGCCGCTTGCCGGCCCAGCCACCGCTGCTTTACGTATCGATCCATATCGACGCGGCGGCCTGTGGTTGAGCGGTGACCACCACGTTCACACCTGCTTCAGCATCGACGGCATGTACCGCATCGAAGAGCAGGTGGAAAACGCCGTGCGCAGCGGTCTGGACTTCTGCGTCATCACCGATCACGGTGGGCCCGAGCACAGTCGCGTGCTGCTTTCCGAGGCGTACCCGCAGCTTGTCGCGGCGCGCAAGCGCTTTCCCCAGATCACGGTGTTTCAAGGTCTGGAATGGAACATTCCCGCCGCCGAGCACGGCAGCATCATCGTGCCGCCCAGCGACGAGGAAGCGCAGCTGATTCGCGACTTTCAGGTGCAGTTCGATTCGCGCGCCAGCCGCGTGCCGGCGCCTTCTGCCACTGCGGCCAGCGCGTCGCCGAGTGCGGGATCGACCGCGACCGTGCCGCCTGTTGCACCGCGACCTGCGACCCCGGCCGCATCACCCGCCGAGACCGAAGCCGCCGCTGCCGCTGGAGTGCGCTATCTGCAGCAGCGCAGCCCGCGCTCGCTGTTCTTTGCCAACCATCCGGCGCGCCGCGGGCTCGACAGCCCACACGAGCTTCGCGACTGGGCCGACGCCGGGCCCGATGTCATGCGCGGCTTCGAGGGAGCACCCGGCCACGGTGCGGCGCCGCTTGTGGGCATTCCTCGCGGCTACTATGGCGAGTCACCGGGCCCCCGCGCGCATCCCGGCTATCCCTTGCACGCGTACCGCACCTGGGGCGGCTATGACTATTACGTCGCGCAGGTTGGCGGGCTATGGGACAGCTTGCTCGGCGAGGGACGCGCTTTTTACATCACCGCCAACTCGGACTCGCACCGCTATCACGGCGACCGCCGCGAGACCGATCGCGCGGCCTTCCGAAAGCTCGGCTATGTGCCGCTGACCGGTCGAATCAAGCCGAAAATGCCCGGCGACACCCACGATCCTGACGAGGACTATCCGCCGGGAGTCTATGCCCGCACCTATGTCTATTCGTCGAGCCGCAGACCGAGCGATGTCCTAGACGGCATGCGCAGCGGCAACATGTGGACCGTCCTCGGCGGCTTGGTCGATGGCGTCGAGCTCTGGGTACACGACGGGCGTCGCGCCGCGCCCATGGGAAGTACGCTGCTATCCGCGCCGGGGACGGAGCTTGAAGTCGTGCTGCGCATCCGTCCGGCGCGCAAGCCCAACCTGGTGGGCGAGCGTCCGCTGGTGCATCACGTCGATCTAATCGTCGGCGAGATCACTGGCCCGGTGCCGCACCGCGACACGCTGCATCACCCAACCGCGCGGGTCACCCATCGCTGGCTGACTGGCCAAGCCCGCCGTGTCGATGGCTGGCTGGAGTTCCGCTATCGCATGACCGGCCTGCGCGACAGCGTGTTTCTGCGCGCCCGCGGCACCAACACCGACGTCGTGAACCCGCGCTTAGACCCGCTTCAGATCGACCCATGGCGCGACCTGTGGTTTTACTCAAACCCCGTGATGGTGCGCCTGAGTCCGGCCTAGCAGCGACGAGGACGGTGTGTTTGCTTGCTGGGGATTGGGGCAGGCGAGGGCAGGGCGAGTCACAGCGAGACCCGCTCGCCCCGTCGCGCAGCGTCGATGGCGCGCTGAAACTCGGCTTCTTGCGTATGCATGGACAGGTTGCTGGTGCCCATCACGCGCAAGAGCGTTCGCATCCCAAACAGCGGTCCGGGACCGGCCCCAGTCAGCGCGTCGGACGGTGACCTGTGACGGATTCATCCCGGCGCCGAGCAGCAGGTCTGGGCCGATGCAAAGGCACTGACGGCAATCGTTGACGAAGCCGAGAGAGCCTCGCGGACGCAGAGGCCATAGCGGAACGCACTGGCCGCCGCCTGACCGCTCGCGGCTACGTGGCCGCGCGGCGTCGCCTGCGCAGCGGCAGCAAGAGGCCGGCAAAAAGCGGCCAAAGACCGCTTGCATGGTGGGCCGACACGGGCGCGAGCGAGCAGCCGGCGGCCTGGCTGCCTGTCGTGCTTGACGCGACCTCGACGGAGCCCAGCGTGCAGGCAGCAGGACGACCGAAAGCGAGCTGGTCCGTCGGAGTCTGCGCACAGACAGCGGCGTCTGCGGCCCCCACGATATCACTGCGGTCTGTACTTGGTTTGAAGTACGCAAAGGAACGATCGGTGGTGCTGGCCCTGAGGTTCGCATCCTCGGGGCGTGGCGCGATCGAGCGCGCCGTTCCCGATCGACTGACGCTGCCCAGCGAACGCACGCGCGTGCTGTCGAGCAGATTGGTTCCCAAGATCAGGCTTGGCTGCTTGACCGGCGCTTCCCGTGCATTGGCCAGGCTGGCCCCATCCACGACCAGATCCGACGCCGCGCTGCCAGGGAAGAGCAGGTTGTTTTCAAAGCTCGCGCGCGTGCTCAAGTTGGCTGCGACCGATGCGCTGGGCGGTGGCGCCCAGGCAACGCCAAAGAACGCCGCGCCCTCTGAGCCTTCGGCAGAGTCGCTCTTGGAGCCATTGCCCAGGAAGGTGCTGTGCGTGACCGTCACCTGGCTGTGCAGGCTGAAGATCGCGCCGCCCAAGCCGCTGCCTGGTTTGGCTCCGCTGCCGCCGGCCGCCACGTTTTCGGCGAGGGTGCAGTTGCGCACAATGACTTCGCTGTGCAGCGAAAAGATCGCGCCGCCGGCTCCCAGCCCACCGCCGCCGCGCGTCGGGAGGTCGTCCCGTGTCTCGGTTTTCCCGCCGAAGCCGCCGCCGAAGCCACCAGCCCCCGGAGCGCCAGCGGCTAGGACGGTTCCGCCGCCGCCGCCGCCAAAGCCGCCAGAGCCGCCAGCGCAGCCGCCCATGGCCCCCACCCCCGTGGCCCCGCCGGCAAAGGGATTCACGCTGTCGGCTGCACCGCCGCCACCGCCGCCAAAGCCGCCGCCGCCGCCGCCGCCAGCGCTCACGGGCATGCTGCCAGGTTGCCCGGAACTGGCTGAGGCGCCTCCTCCTCCCGCCCCGAAGCCGCCGCCGCCGCCGCCCGACCCATTGCTGTTGTCGGTGGCCACCTTTGCCTGCGATACGCCTCCAGCGCCGCCGCCGCCAAAGGCGCCCCCCGGTCCCCCCTTGCTGTTGTTCTGTTCGCCGCTGCCTGCGCCGCTGGCGAACAGGCCGCCGCCGCCGCCGCCCGCGACGCCCCCGCTACCCAGCCCGACGCCGATGAACGCGGCGCCGCCGCCGCCGCCGCTGCCGCCGCTGCCTCCCGCCCCCCCCTGAGCTTCGCTCGGCTCACAGGAGCCACCGCTACCGCCCAGACGGGTCACTCCTCCGCCGCGGCCCCCGCGAACCGATGAGCCTGGCGCGGCAGCCAACAACCGATCCCACGCCGGTAACTGACTCACAAGAGGGCTCACGCCCGGCGATGTAATACTGCCGCCTTCGCCCCCTTGATTTCCAGCGCCGCCCGTGCCGTTCACAGCGGACTGGAAGCCCCCCCCTCCGCCTCCGGTGATCCACATCGGGCCGCCTGTGGCGTGGCCGCCGTTTCCCCCCATGCCGCCGCCGCCGCCGCCCGCGAAGCCAGGATTGTTCACAGGGGCTTTGAGTTGCGCCGATCCGCCGTTGCCACCTTGCGCCCGGTTGCCGATCAAGCTGACGCGATCGAGGACGACTGGGCCCATGCTCAAGATGGCGCCACCAAAGCCGCCGCCGCCGCCGCCGCCGCCGCCGTTCATGCCATCGCCGCCGTTGCCGCCTTGGGCTAGGCCCCCTGCGAGCTCTAGGTTGATCAGCACCAGCTTGGGGGGATTGGTCACGTCGGTGACATCGGGAGCATCGACGGTGAAAAACCGGAAGGGCGGCGGCGCACCAGGGGGTGTGCCGGGCGCGTCGCTCTGCCGAACGATGCGAGCGCCTTTGAGGCCTTGTCCCTCGATGTACACAGTGCGGCGGATGACGTCGAACGCGGTCGCGCCTCCAGAAAGCGAGGCGGGCTGCGCGATACGGTACGTGCAGCCTTCCGCCAAGCGCACCAGCGTCGGCTGCGAGGCGCTGCGCAGCGACGAGATCGCGCTTTGGAGCTGCGCACTGTCGCCACAGGGAATGTCCAGGGCGGTTAGGCACTGGCCGCTATAGCTTTCACGGGCCTGCCCGGCGGGGCACGGCTCGGGCGGCACCGGGGCCCGATAGTCGTCATTGGCGGAAAGCTGCCAGCACGAGACGAGAAACCACGTCGAACCAATCCAAGCTACGTCTAAGCGCATACTTCACCTTCTCTGCGGCACGGCTGCTTCTTTACGTCGCAGCCGCTAGGGCCTTAGGGCTTCGGCGTTTTCGCCGTCGAGTCGCCCGCGCCACCTGCCGCTTGTGACGCAGGGCGAGGCTTCTTCGCAGGCAACGCCATCAGCAGCACGCCGGCTCCTGACAGGGCGATGCCGAAGCCCAACAAGACAGCGCCGGGGGGGCCCGTCTTATAGATTTGCGGGCACTGGGCGTTGTCTGAAATGGGGATGCTCAAGTCCTCGCAGCGATTGTTGAGCAAAAGACCGCTTATGCCATAGCCCAGCAGCACGGCTCCGCCCGCGATGGCTGAGCCGCCAAGAATCAGCCGCAGCGTCGATCGCTTGCTGGCCTGGGTGGCGACTTGGGGAACTGCAAGAAGGGGTGCGGGCGCCGGCTCAGGCTCGGGCACAAGCGACAGATCGAGGCGCGTGGTCTGCCCCTCGTTCAGCTCAACGCTGCGGCGCACGTCCTGGTAGCCGTCCTTCTTGACGACAAGCTGTCGTGTTCCCGCGAACAGCGGACCTGAAAAGGGCACCGGGCCCAGTCCGCGATCGTCCAAGAACACCTGCGCGTCGCTGGGCTCGACGTGCAGCTCAAGCCGGCTGCGTGGACGCTTGCGTGCCTGGTCATAGAGCGCTGTGAATAGCTCGATGAGCTGCGCCCCGGCCACCTCGACGGTACAGGCCGGGCATGTGCGCTCGCCTTGCGCGGCGAGCTCGCCCACTTGGCCGTCGATAAACGCTAGGTGCAGGCTTGTGCGTGAGCCGTCTTTGGCGGTGGCGAGCTGCAGCAAGTAGTCCGCTTCGCTGCTCTGGGCAAGAGCCAGTGCGCAGCGACGTGCGTCGGGACAGGCGTCTGGTGCCGGTTCCCCTGCGAGAGCAAACGCCAGATCGGCGCGCAGGGGGGCCACGCGCGCTTTGGCCATCGCGTCTTCCAGCATGCGCAGCAAAGCGGCTTGCCCCGTCCCGTCATCGAGGGTCAAAGGCAGAAGCACAATCGTGGGCAGGATGCTGAGCAGGCTGGTGCGGCTCGATAGATCGCAGCGTAGCTCGGCCAAGCGGCCCAGCGGTACGCGCACGCTGTCTTCGATGCGACGCTCGCCGCGGACGATCTCGATCTTGTGCGTCGCGGGGGACAAAAGAAGCGGGCGTGAAAGCGGCAAGCGACCGACCAGCCGACCGTCGACAACGATCTGTGCTTCGCGATCCCCCAGGATGTTGAGCTGGGCACTTTCAGCGGCGGGCTCGGCGACGATCTGCGTCGCTGCGCGAGCCTCGGGAGCGTCCGCTGCCAGATCCAGACCCGGATCGGCCAGAAAGCGTCGCATGAGATCCTGCGCATCCAGTCGCCGGCCTTGGGCAAGCGCTACCCGGCCCAGCAGATACAGCACTTCGGGTGATGGATCGCGACGAAATGCCGCCGTTGCCAGGCGATACGCCGACGCTGCGTCGTTTTCGGCCAGAGCGCGTTCGGCCGCGCGAAGCTCGGCTTCAAGCTGCGAGCGCTCGGCGTCTGCGGTCGCCTTGCTTTTCGGCGAACGCAGGGGGCTCGCCTGTACCGTCGATGCGGCAAGCGCAAGCAGGCAGCTTATCGCGATCGCAACAGCACCCCTGATCTGCGCGGGCTTGGCACCGGAATGGGACGGGACGGTCGGCACGCGCCGCGGAACCGCGCAGCACCGTTGCCGCGGGCTTTCCGTCTCGGAGATCGGCTGTGAGTGCGGCACAGTCATGATGCCCAACCGCCGCGTCAGTCGTTTTCGGGCAGAGCGGTCGGAATCTCTTCGTCGCGTAGGTTGGATGACGTGCCACCTCCCGGTTTTTTCTTCGGCAAAGCGGGCGGCACAAGACGCGGCACGACCGCGGGAGGTTTCGTGACACCGCTGCCAGCCTTGAGCACAGCGGCGCCACTGGCCGTCGCGCCCAAGTCGCTGGGCGACCCTGCGGAGGACCCCGAATGGGCCGGCGTCGCTGGACCGCCGTCTGGGCTGTCAGTCCGTCCCCCGAGATCGTCGACGGCGGATCGCATCAGGCGGATGTGTGGGCTGGTGTCTTGTGTCTGGTCTAGATCGAGCGTTACGTCGCTGTAGCCGGCAGAGTGAAGCCGCAGCCGATGCTTGCCGACTTGGACTGGCTGCTCGCGAAACCACGGCGTTGTGCCAAGCAGCGTGCCGGTGGCTGCGTCGAGAACCTCGGCGCCGGCTGGCTCACTGCTGATCGTCCAGCGCACCAGCTTCGGCGGGGGCGGGGGCGGCGGCTGGCTGATCAGAACCTGTCGTAGGCTGTCCGGCAGGAACTGCTGCACCCCGAGAGGCAGTTGGACGAGGCCGAGATGGGTCGCAGTTCCAAGCCCTCCCACGCCCATTCCAAGTACCAAAAGCGCACCCCAAAAGAAGCCGCTGCGTCGGGGACGTGGGGCTGCTTCAGCCGCCTGCGTGCTGCTGATCGGGCTGTTCTGCGGGCTGCTGCGATCGCGTAAATCGCCGGGTCCTGGCACCGCAGACGGCATCGTCGGCGTCTGTCCCGTTGTCAGGGGCCCGCTTCCCGAGAGCACGACGACCGGCGTTGCCGACGGAGCGATTTGCGAAGCGGCCTTCTCAAGATCCGCAGCGACCTGAGCCATGCTCGGTCGCTCGTTGGGATCTTTGGCCATCATTCGCTCGACCAGCGCGACGAGTGGCGCCGGGATGTTGGGGTCGTGATCGCGCAGCGGCTTTGGCGTCGAGAAGATGTGCATCGCCATCACCTCGCCCTGGCCTTCGGCGCGAAACGGCAGCTGGCCGCAGAGCAGGCGATACAAGACGACGCCAAGCGCATAGACATCGGCCCTGTCCGTGACGTTGCCGGCGCCTTTGCACTGCTCGGGGGCCATATACGAAGCCGTGCCGAGGACCATCCCGGTGTCCGTCTTGAAGTCCTCTGCTGCCGGGCCGACCACCTCGCTGTCGACCTTGGCAACGCCAAAGTCGAGGATCTTCACGCGCTCGCCACCCGGCATCTCGGAATCGGGAACGAGCATCACGTTGTCCGGTTTGAGATCGCGGTGGATGACGTTGCGCGAGTGCGCTGCCGCCAAGGCCGAGGCGATCTGTCGACTGATGCGCACGGCATCGATATACGGCAGACGGCCGCCCCTTCCGCGCAGGCGAGCGGACAGCGCCTCGCCGCGCAGGTATTCCATGATGATGTACGCCGTGCCGTCGGGCAGGTGGCCGAACTCATAGATGGCGACGATGCCCGAGTGATCGACGCGGTTTGCCGCCTGGGCTTCGCGAAAGAAGCGCATGGCGATCTGCGCATCCTGCGAGAGCTCTTTGCGCAGGAGCTTGATCGCGGCCCGTCGGCCAAGCTGCTCATGCACGGCCTCATAGACCGCACCCATGCCGCCCTGACCAATCAGCCGCTCCACGCGGTAGCTACCGATGCGCTCCCCTTTCATGAAATGGGCGCTCCTGCTTAATTATCATCCAAATTACGGTAAGTTGCCTGATATAATATTGGAACCTATGAACTCGGCCTGCCCCCCTGCATCGTCATGCCACGCCGCGTCGTTGCTCGCGCGACAGGCTGGTTTCTGGCAGCCCATGAAGCAGCGGCTGCGGTGGGTGTCTTTCTGGGTGGCGCTGCTGCTTGCGCTGGGGGCGGGATCGGCACACGCAGCGGATCTAGCCGACCAGCACTACAAGCGCGCGATAAAGGCGTACGAAGCCAAAGAGTATCCCCTGGCCATCCGCGAGTTTCAGGCGGCATACCGGGCCCGACAGCTGCCACGCATCCTTCTCCTAATCGGCCAAGTCTATCGCAAGCTGGGCATGGCGAGCACGGCGCTGAAGTTCTATCAGCACTATCTGCGCGTCGAGCCGAACCCCAAGCCCGACATCAAGGCCGAGGTCGATCGCTATATCGCGATGACGCAGGCCATGCTGGACCCGCCCGAGTTTGAGGCCCCCCCGTCCATTGCTCCGGTCCCTGAGCCGCACGGCAAGGGCGCCAAGCGGCGCAAGCCCACGGCGGCTGAAGAAGCCGCAGCAGCGGTCGCGGCGGCGCCATCGAATGTGACCTCGGTCACCGTTCCCGAGCTCTATCTCGAAGAGGGAGCGACGGGTTCCGCTGCGGCTGGGGGCTCGGGAACGCCGGTTCGCGTCGGTGGCGGTGCCGGTCAGACGCCTGCATCGACGCCACCGGCCGGCTCGCCTGGCGGGCCGGGTACCCCTGGCTTGCAGACGCCCGATGCGCTGCGTTCTGCGGCACGGACGGGACCTGCGACGGCTCCGGGGGTCGACCTGACCACGCCGGGATTGCAGAAAGAGGTGCCGCATAAGCCGTTCTATAAGCAAGCCTGGTTCTGGGGGGTCGTTGGAGGCGTTGCCGCCGTCGGCATCATCACGGGTGTAGCAGTTGGGGCGGGCCAGGCCAACGCGCTTCCCAAAGAGATCCTCAAGCCAACCAAGTGAACGCCATGAAGACTGTTTCAATGCGCCTGCTTCGGCTGTCGCAGATCGTCTGGGCCTGCCTGCTCGCTTGCCTGTGCGGAATGTCGCCTGGCTGCGGTACGCCGGACAATCTGGTCATCGTCAACATCGGCGGCCTAGAGCCAGCCATCACCGAGCTGCGCGTGACCCTGACGCTCGATGGAGCGATGGCACGCAACTCGATGCCCGCCCAAGACAACCCCGATACGACATCGTTTGCTGTGTACAAAGACATGCGGCGGTTTGGCGTCGAGGTTCCGCTGGGGACCCGGCAGCTTGGAATCAGCGTCGAGGGCTTGTCGACGGCGCGGGTCGCCGTGCGCACGGGCAGCGTGACCGTTGACCTGTCGCAGCGACGCGACACGACGATCACCCTCGCCCGGCAGTAACGCAGGGGGCACTTGGCTCGATTGGACCGCTTGCATGGCTGCCGAACTCGACGGAGATCGCGTACATAGGTCCGACGCTCCGCAGGCTGGCGCCTCGGGGGAGGCCGCGGGCACGCCGTCGGATGAGCGTTTGGAAAGCCGTCTGCTGCGTCTCTTGTTGCGCTCGAATACAGGCCTCGTCGTCCGCGATCCCACAAGGGAAGGCGCGTGGACGGCAGGGGGCCTCGTCGCGCTTCTCGGGTTCGAGGACGAACGCGCAGACCTGTCCGGTAGCCTGTACGCCGATCTGTATCCGGCCGAAGCAGGGGGGGCGCCGTCGAGCGTGCCATCCTCTGCAATGCGCGAGCGCGGCGAGATGACGGCAAGCTGCCGCGCCGATCTGCTGGCGCGCGGGCTGTGCTCGATGGCCATGTCGATCGGACAAGGCGGACTCATCGCGGCGATCGCGCGGGCCTGCCTTGGGCATCACGATCCGCTGTTGGCCGTCGGCTGCGCCCTCGTCTTGCCGGCGCCTCGGCAGGTCGGCACCCATCCTCCGGCGAGTGCGGCCGCCCAGCTGTTTCATGAAGCACCGGGGCGGGTTCTGATCGCGATTCCAGCGGTGCGCTACGCCGAAGCGTCCTTGCTTGCGACGTCGCATGGCGTGCCCCTGGTGCCGCTTGGCCGCAGTGGCGGACGCGAGCTGGTGGTGCGAGCCAGCGATGGAGAACGCTCGTTCCGCGAGGTCCTGCGAGTCAGCGTGGCGGAGCTTGCTGTGGGCCGGAGCCCGTAGGCGCGGGCGGCGGCGCGGACTCGGCGACCGGTGCGAGCGCCAGCGACGAACGTGATGGGCCAGCGGTCAGACGGTGGCCGGTGATCAGTCGAGCGCCACGCTTATACGTAAAATACGAATACGCCCAGTTGAACAGCACGGCAAAACGGTTTCGGAACGTGATCAGAAAGAAGATGTGGACGGCAAGCCACAGCAGCCAAGCCAGAAAGCCGCCCAGCTTCAGCGAGCCCAACTGTGCGACGGCAGCAGCTCGGCCAATGGTGGCCATGCTGCCTTTGTCGACGTACTGAAAGGGCAGCATCGGTTGACCGCGCAGACTGGCCATTACGTTGT
Source organism: Myxococcales bacterium (assembly GCA_016794505.1). Taxonomy (GTDB): domain Bacteria; phylum Myxococcota_A; class Polyangia; order Palsa-1104; family JAEUJZ01; genus JAEUJZ01. The sequence continues at coordinate 102,978 of JAEUJZ010000001.1, read as the reverse complement.
GGGCGACGTGTCGGGCCTGCTGCATGGCTACGGGACTGGTACCTGGCAGCGGTGAGCCACCCTGGTGCAGAAAACTGGTCATGTCACCGACGGCAAAGACGCTTGGATGATTGGGCAGGGTCAGATCGGCTTGCACCAGCACGCGCCCCGTTCGGTCGAGTGGAACGCCCAGTCCGCGCGTCAGATCCGAGGCGCGCACTCCGGCTGCCCATAGCACGGTTGCCGAGGGAATGTGCTGGTCTCCGAGAAACACGCCGGTCTCATCGATGCGTGTGACACGCGTGCCGGCGCGTACTTCCACGCCCAGGCCGGCCAAGTCGCGCGTCGCGCGTTTCGAGAGCTTTTCGGGGAACGAGGTAAGAATGCGCTCGCCGCCTTCGAGCAGGATGACCTGGGCCGAGGCGGGATTGATGCGCCGGAAATCGCGGGCCAAGACCACGCGAGCAAGCTCGCCCAGGGCGCCGGCCAGCTCGACTCCCGTTGGACCGCCACCGACGACGACGAAGGTCAACAGGCGCTTCTGTTCGACGGGGTCGTGCATGCACTCGGCGGCCTCGAAGGCCACTAGCACTCGTCGACGGATTTCCACCGCGTCGTCGAGATCCTTCAGCCCGACGGCATATCGTGCCCAGTCGTCATGGCCGAAGTAGTGGTTCTGCGCGCCAGCGGCCAAGACCAGGTAGTCAAAGCGCAGACTGTCTCGCTCGGCACCGACCAGCTTGACTTCGCGGCTGGTCAGATCGACCGCCTCAACTTCTGCCAAGAGCACGCTGGCGTTGCGCTGCTCGTGCAGCACGCTGCGGATGGGAGCGGCGATCTCGGCGGGGGACAAGCCAGCCATCGCCACCTGATACAGCAGCGGCTGAAACAGGTGATGGTTGCGGCTGTCGATCAGCGTCACGTCCACAGGCTCGTCGGCCAGCGACTGCGCACAGGTCAATCCACCAAAACCACCCCCGACAATCACTACATGCGGCCGCTGCGCCATGATTGTTCCTCGCGACGGCCTAGCCTGCTACCAGCGCGTCCACGGACCCCAGTTGTCGTCGACCGCGTTGTAAAAGAAGCGGTTGTTGTCGCGCGTGAGCACAAGCAGGTTCGGGCCCAGCCCCCACAGATCGACGATGTTGCCGTCGCGGTCGATGTAGTGCTGGGTGGCGCTTGAAAAAACACGCCCTGCCTCGTCGAGGCCGTACCAGTTGTCGCCGCGCACGATCAGCTTTTTCATTGCCGAGGCAATCGGCTGCAGCTTGGCGTCCCACTTCTTGTTGCGATAGCGATAGACCGCGCCCTCGCTAAGCACGTACAGCACACCCTGCGACAGCTCAAGCCCTGACTTGTCTTGCTTGACCGAGCGCGGAAAGAGCTGGCGGCTGTTACGGCCGTCGCGGTCTGCGACGAGAACGCGGCCATCCTGCAAGATGGCGTAGAGCTGTCCGCCCCCGGCCTTTAAGTGAATGGCCGGGGAGAGACCAGTCATGCGCCACGACTTTCCGACGCTGCTTTCGTCGAACAACATGACCTCGCGTCGCGCGTCGGTGGCGTACAGAGCGCCGGTCTGATCATCGATCGCTGCGACGCCGTGCCCGCTGGCCGGCACCATGCGATAGCTCGAACCCGCTTTCATCCAGATACTGCCGCTGCGCTCGGTGACCAGCAGCGGGAAATACTCGCTGATCACCTTGGCTTTGCCTTCACTGCCCTTGCTCAGGCCTTTGAGTATGGCGTTCAGCTTCTCAACGGAGTCAAAGCCATTGACGACGGCCCGGCCACGCAGCGCCATGGCTGCGACGAACTCACTGTGCAGACGCAGGGCGATCGGCTTGTCAAAGTTCTGGGCCAGTGCGGCCCCCAAACCGATGCGAACTGCCTCGACGGCGTTTCGGGCATCCGACGGATTTTCCGGGACCGTTGCCGTGGTCTGGGCCACCGGCTTGCCGCCGATGCGGCCTTCGATCAGATCGCGAACCACTTCGACCGGGCGAACCGCCCCCGAGGCATGCAGGGCCTTGTCGGCATAGATGCAGATGCCCAGCAGGCGACCGCTCTGGCTCAGCAGCGGAGCGCCCGCGCTCTCGACGGTCAGGCCGGGGTCAATCTCGATCAGGTCGGGGCGCTTGATGTCGATGCTGCCGCTGGTCATGGCCAGCGTCTGCGCGCCGCGCGTACGCAGTGCCACGACATCAAGACCGGGGTTTACACCCTGCGTGTCGTTCAGATCGAGGTATGGATACGCCTTCTTCGGCGGTAACTCGGGAAGCTGCAGCATCAACAGGTGACGCTCGGGATCGACGCGCACGATAGTCAACTTCAGCTCTTGCTCTTTGTGCGCTCGCAGGAACATCAGCGGATCCTCGTCGCTGGCCAGCGACGGGTCGTACAAGAAGCCCGAGATGTTGCCTTTTTCGACCCCCGAAAGCAGGCGCGAGTCCGTCACGACCACGCCCTGCGGCTTGACGATGACGCCGAGGGTGGTCCGCCAGCGATTGTCCTGCACGGCGATCAACAGCACCGTGGCGGGGGCCGAGCGCCCAAAGACCTCGGCCTTGCTAAGGGGCGGGCCCATTTTGACCATCGGCGCCGGCTTGCCGGCGGGCTTGGCCGCTTTTGCCTCGGCCGCGCTGAGCTTGCCGCCGTCTGGGCCGCTGGGCCCTCGGCGTGCTGGCGTGTCTTTGCCGACGGGCTTTGCCGCATCCTTGGGGGCGTCTTTGGCCGCGTCTTTGACCCCATCACGCACGGGATCTTTGCTGATGGCCTTGGCTGGCGGCTTCTGCGACGGAGAAGCCGGGGCTTGAGCCGGCGCGCCGGGCACCACGGGGGGCGGCGGTGAAGGCTGCAATGGCTGCACCGCAAACTGGGCGTGCGCAGGCGGTACCAAGAGGCCCAGGACAGCCCCCATCACCAGGAGCAAACAGCGTCGACATCGGCCCACGGCACGGCTGGATAAGGGCTGCGACGGCGGAGGGGGGAGCGACCTCACAGGGCGGTAGGTGGTTGCGGACACGATGCCTATCTTAAGGCAACCTTGCGGACTTTCGGCGGATTTTTTCGAGGCAGGCTCCGACGATACGACCCAATCCCGCCCCCCTTTTGTGCAAGGCTGCCAAGTGCGGCCAAGCATTCGCTGAACGGCGTTGGCGAGCCGCGTTGGCGAAGTGCTGACCGGCGTCCGGCAAACCGCGCGTCGGCCTCCTGCGAGCCAGGCTGGCGTTGTCTTGCTGCCGGGCGCGGCGTATAGTCCGCCCCCTCATGAACGGTCGCGCCGCACGTCTTTTGTATGCCTTGCTTCCCATTGCCCTTTTGGGCCTGACGTTGCTGGCGGGGGCCTGCACGCGTCAGATTGGGGACTCGTGCAAGAACAACCTCGACTGCAACGTGACGATTAGCAACGCGTTTTGCGATCTGGCTTCGCCGCAAGGCTACTGCACGATCGAGGGCTGTGACGCGACGAGCTGTCCCGACGGTGCGGCATGTGTTCGCTTCTTTTCGCTGCAGCGCGCCAACGGCACCTGCGATGCCAGCCGGCCCTGCCGCGCCGGAGAACGCTGCCTGTGTGACGACGAGTCCTGCACGCGGGCGTACTGCGCATCCGAGGCCAGCGAGAGGCGCTGGTGCATGCACCGCTGCAGTTCAGATGGCGACTGCCGCGAGGGCTATAGCTGTCGGGCCAGCAATCAAGGCGGTGCGGTGTCCGTGACTCGCCGGGACGAAGACGGCAATCCCACGTCGCCCGTTGAGCGTTACTGCGCACCAGCGCCGGGTGGCTAACCGCCATGCACCAGCGGCTGCACAGTCTGGGAGCGCGCTAGATGGCCCGTCAGGGACTGCGGGATCAATTGGTCGTTGCGTGGTTCCTACGCATCGTCGAGGGCGTGTTTGCGACGTCCTGGCGGCTGCGGCGGTACCTACTGCGCCGTGCGGTTTCCAGCGTAGTGTCCGTCGTCGGGGCCGTGATCCTAACCTTCTTGTTTCTGCACCTGATCCCAGGGGACCCCGTCGACAACCTGCTGGGAGACGACGCGCGGCCGCAAGACAAGATCGAGCTTCGGCAGTGCCTGGATCTGGACCAGACGCTGCCGGTGCAGCTTGGGCGCTTCGTGCGCAGCATCTTCGACGGTACGCTGGGCTATAGCTGCCCTGACCGCAAGACCACGGTCGCGGCCCGCGTGCGCAAGGCCCTGCCCTCGACGATCCAGCTTGCGATCGCGGGCATGGTGGTGGCTGTTCCCTTGGCTCTGCTGATTGGCGTGGCCGCGGCACTGCGAGCCCACACACGCTGGGATGCGCTTCTGACGGCGATTGCGCTTCTGGGCATCAGCCTGCCGGCTATGTGGCTGGGGCCCATGCTGCTCAATCTGTTCTACATCCAAGTGCCGGTCCTGCCGGGTCCGGGGGAAGACACCGGGCGCCTGCGTGGACTGCTGTTGCCCGCGGTGATGCTGGGGACGCACCTCATGGCGATGCTGGCCCGCATGACGCGCTCGTCGATGATCGAGACGCTCAGCGAGGACTATATCCGCACGGCGCGGGCCAAGGGGCTGCCGACGTGGAAGGTGGTCTATAAGCACGCGCTGCGGAATGCACTTCTGCCGGTCATCACCGTCGCGGGCATGCAGTTTGGAGCCCTGCTGGCCGGTGCTGTGGTCACCGAGAAGGTCTTTGCTCGCCCCGGCTTGGGTACCTTGCTTCTCGAAGGAATCGCCCAGCGCGACTATCGCATCGTCCAAGGCTGCACGCTGGTCATCGCCGGCATGTATGTCGCGGTCAACCTGATCGTCGATGTCGTCTATGCCGCAGTCGATCCCAGGATTCGCGTATGAGCCGTCGAGTGCGCGCCGAGCTTCGTTTGGAGCGTCTGAGCGCAGGCACCTGGGTCGGCGCGGTCCTGCTGGGGCTGTTTTTGATCGTGGCGCTGCTGGGTCCGCTCTTGATGAAGCGGGCCCCGACCGCGCATGATCTCGATCACTTGCTGGAGGGACCATCGGCCGCGCATCTGCTTGGTACCGACGAGAGCGGCAGCGATCTTCTGACGCAGATCTGCTTTGGCGCGCGGCTGCTGTTGGGCTTGGCCAGTGCCGTCGTTTCGATCTGCCTGCTTCTGGGCGTGGTGATTGGCACACTGGCTGGCTATTTCGGCGGCTGGCTCGACGAGATCATCATGCGCGTCATCGATGTGCTACTGGCCTTTCCCGGCATCTTGCTGAATATCGCGATCGCCGCGCTGGTCCCACGAGCCGGCATGGGTGTGCTGATTTTTGCGTTGGCCGTAAACGGCTGGGTCGGCTACGCACGAGTGACGCGGGCCCAGGTATTGCGCGTGCGCGAGATGGAATATGTGCTGGCGGCTCGTGCGCTGGGTGTTGGATCGTGGCAGGTGATGTGGCGCCACATCGTGCCCAATATTCTGTCGCCGATCTTGGTACAGGCGACGTTCGGCGCGGCCGGCGTGGTTCTCGTCGAGGCAAGCCTGAGCTTCTTGGGTCTGGGGCCGCCCATTCCGTATACCTGGGGTGCGCTTCTGTCGCAGGGCACGACATACTACTGGCGGGCGAGACACCTGCTTTTGGTGCCGGGGGTGGCGATTGGCCTTCTGGTCTTGGGCTGCAATCTGCTCGGCGACGGACTGCGCGACTACCTGGATCCCAAGAGCGGCGGCAAGTGAAGGCTCGCGGGATCGGTGCTGGCTTGGGCGCCCAGCCGGATGGTCGATCCATGCGGTCGCGTCTGCGACAGCACCAAGGCAAACAGCGATAGGGCCACAAGAAGCAGTCCGACCAGGGCCAGCCAGAGCTGCGCAGGTAGTGTGCCTGCTGTCGAGGAAAGGGCTCCCGATACCGCCGCTGGATCTCGGGTCATGTGCTGCGCCTCCAGCGCGGGCCTAGAGAGTGTGACGGGTGTCGCGGCGGTCGCTGCAGACGTCTCGGCCGCCCGAGCCGAATGCCCCGATAGCGCAGGCGCAGACAGCGTCTCACCGCGGCGGTCCAGGCTGCGTTCGCCCGATCGAGCGACGGCGCGGTACTCGGCATACGGAGCGGATGGCTCGACGGGGGCAGGCTGCGGCACCGGGGCAGGCTGCGCCGTGTGGCTGAGTCCCGACGAATCGCCGCGCCCACTCACCGAAGTCCGCAGCGGCAGACCTTGCAGCGCTCGCACGAAGTCTTGCACGGACTCGAAGCGGTCCTGCTTGTCTTTGGCCAGGGCGCGCTCAACAGCTTCAGAGACGAACGGAGGCAGCGCCGGCACGAGCTGAGCAAGCGGCACATGCTTGTCGCTGCGGATCGAAAGCAAGAGTCGCACTGGATCGGGACTTTGATACGGCAACTTACCCGATAGCAGGCGATACACCACGACGGCCAGCGCCCACTGATCCGTGCGCGCATCGATATCCTGCCGCCGCCCCGTGGTGGACTCCGGCGACATGTATTCGACGGTCCCGACGATGATGCCGGGGGCGGTGTGTTGGCTGCGGGCTGACAGGATGCGGGACAGGCCGAAGTCGACGACCTTGACCACTTCTTTGCCGGAGGCAAGGCCGGCCTCGGGTGCCTCGCGATGCAGCACGATGTTCTGCGGCTTGATGTCGCGATGCACGATGCCGACGCTGTGCGCCGCATGCAAGGCGCTGCCCACTTGCCGAGCGATGTCGATGACGCGGGGCAGGGGCAGACGCGCCGCGCCGCGGACAAGGTCAAGCAGAGTCGGTCCTTGCAACATCTCCATGACCAAAAAGGGCATGCCGTCTTCGGCCGTCCCGAACTCTTGCATCTCGACGATGTTGGGATGGAACAGCTGAGCGACGACCTGTCCTTCGTTGACGAAGCGGGCGTGCGCATCGGCGTCTTCTCCGACGGAAGCGTGCAAGATCTTGATGGCACAGGGGCGCCGCGTGCGCAGATCGGTAGCGCGATACACCGCACCGACGGCACCGCGCCCCAAGACCGCCTCGATGCGATAGCGATCCGCAAGGACTCGTCCAAGCTCCATGGCCTGCTGCGTCATGTCGTGTCTCCCTGGTATCTGGCTCAGGCCGTATCGGCCTTGGTGTTTCTGCCCGGACAGCACAGCAACGCATGTGCCAGAACCACGAACCCTCGACGGAGCACCGACACCCTGTCGTGCGTGCCGCGCCAGCCCATGGGCGCCCACAGGGCATTGAGTTGCACAGGGCAGAGGTCCATAATGAGTCCACTCCGTCATGGAACCACCCTCTAGCTCGAAGCCCTCGTCGGCGCGCTCGGTGCCGAAGTCGGCTTCCTCGCGTGCCTCCTCGTCGTCTCCTCCTAACCCCAGTACCTCACAGCAAGTCGCGCCCGTCAGCGCACAGGGCGGCGGCCACCACGGCCCCAAGATCAACAGCACCAGCGACCTGATCAAGGTCTCGTTGGGAGCGCTCGGCGTCGTCTATGGCGATATCGGAACGTCCCCGCTTTACGCCCTCAAGGAATGCCTGACCGGACCGCATGGGACATCGCCGACACCGGACAATGTCCTCGGCATTCTGTCGCTGGTGTTCTGGTCCTTGGTCTTGGTTGTTGTGGTCAAGTACATCACGTTCATCACGCGCGCCGACAACCAAGGTGAAGGCGGCATTCTGGCCTTGTTGGCCCTCTTGGCCCCACGAGGAGCGACGACAAAAAAGCTGACCCCGCGCGTGGCGATGGTGCTTCTTGGACTGTTCGGCGCAGCCTTGCTGTATGGCGACGGCATCATTACGCCGGCCGTGTCCGTGCTGGGTGCGCTGGAAGGGCTGGAGGTTGTGACGACGGCCTTCAAGCCGTTGGTGGTTCCGGTGACCATCGGCGTATTGGTCGGTCTGTTTCTGGCGCAGCGGCACGGCACGGCGAAAGTAGGTGCGCTGTTCGGGCCGGTGATGATGTTGTGGTTTGTCTGTATTGCAGCCGTCGGGGTGCCTTGGATTGTCAAGAATCCGAAGGTGCTGCAGGCCGTCTCGCCGCATCATGCCGTTCTTTTCTTTGCTCATCACAAACTGCATGGCTTCCTGGCCTTGGGTGCGGTGGTTCTTTGCATCACAGGCGGCGAGGCCTTGTACGCCGACATGGGCCACTTTGGACGGCGCTCGATTCGGTTGGCCTGGTACGCCGTCGTGCTGCCAGCGCTCTTGCTGAACTATTTCGGGCAGGGGGCGCTGATGCTGTCGCGCGGCGCGTCGATCACGAACCCTTTCTATGAAATGGTTCCGCGCTTTGCCTTGTACCCGATGCTGGTGATTGCGACAGCCGCCGCGGTTATCGCGTCGCAGGCCCTGATTTCGGGCGTGTTCTCGCTGACACGGCAGGCGGTGCAGCTAGGTTACTGGCCCCGCGTCACTATCAAGCACACATCGGGCGATGCCGAAGGCCAGATCTATGTGCCCGAAATGAACTACGCGCTGATGATCGGCTGCGTATGGCTCGTCTTTGCCTTCAGAGCTGAGGGCTCGTCGGGTTTGGCTGCCGCCTATGGCATTGCGGTTACCGGAACCATGGGCATCACGTCGATCCTATTTGGCGCCGTTGCGCAAGAGCGCTGGGGATGGAGCGCGCGTCGGACGTACCTGCATGTCGGCCTGTTTCTGCTGATCGACTTGAGCTTTTTTGGTGCCAATCTCGCCAAATTTGTCCACGGTGGCTGGATCCCCATCGTCCTGGCCGTTGCCATCTACGTCCTGATGACCACATGGAAAGCCGGACGCCAAGCGCTCGAAGAGTTCGTCATGTCGGCCTCGCTGCCCATCGATCTTTTCATGATGGACTTGGAGTCGCAGCGTCCGCCGCGCGTCAAGGGCACGGCCGTCTTTATGACCAGCAACCCCGAGGGCGCCCCCGTCGTCCTTCTGCATCACTTCAAGCACAACAAGGTGCTGCACGAGCAGGTCGTGCTTCTGTCCGTCGTCACCGATCGCGTCCCAGAGGTGCCGCGGCAGAAGCGCGTGCAGGTCAAAGAGATGGGCCAGGGCTTCTATCAGGTCGTCGCTCATTACGGGTTTATGCAGATGCCCAATGTCCCCGACGTCCTGCGCTGCTGCCGCGACGCGGGGCTGGTCACCGCCGAGAGCGACACCAGCTACTACCTCGGTCGCGAGACGCTGCTCAACACCGGCAAGTCGGGGCTTTGGCAGTGGCGCAAGGCGCTGTTCGGCGTGCTGTCGCGCAACGCTCGCCCGGCCACGCAGTTCTTTGGCATCCCCGCCAACCGCGTCGTCGAGATGGGCGCGCAGATCGAGATCTAGTCCATGGTCACCATCGGCGAGCGCGTCGGCAGCTATCGCGTTGTACGCGCCATCGGATCCGGTGGCATGGGCTTGGTCCTCGAAGCGGTTCACGAGCGCATCCGCTCGCGGGCGGCGATCAAGATCCTGCACACGCAGTACTCGCAGAACCCCGAGCTTCGCGAGCGCTTCCTCACCGAGGCGCTGGCCACCAATCTCGTTCAGCACCCTGGCATCGTCAGCGTCTTTGAGCACGGTCAGACCGAGGGCGGCGACGCCTTCATCATCATGGAGTACTTGGAAGGGCAGTCGCTGCGAGCGCGCATCGATGCCTGGATCCAAGCGAAAAAGGAAGGCCGCTCACCCGCGACGAGCGGACCACCCCGCAGCGGCCAGGGGGCGCCTGCGTCGGGGATGCCAGTCGAGCGCGATCGGGGCAGTGATCGCGCCGCGCTTTTGCGCTTGTTGCGCCAGCTTGCTTCGACGCTGGCCGCTGCGCACCAAAAGGGCATCATCCACCGCGACCTTAAGCCCGACAACGTCATGATCGTAAAAGACCCGTTCACCATGGGTGGCGAGCGGGTCAAGGTGCTGGATTTCGGCATCGCCAAGGTGCTAGGCCCCGACGGTGCTCGCGTCCGTACCGGCGGCTTATTGGGCACGCCTGCGTACATGGCTCCCGAGGCCTGGGCTGGCGCTGCCACCGTCGATGCCAAGGCCGATGTCTATGCCTTGGGCATGATTTTTTTCGAGTCGCTGACGGGCGAGCTTCCCATCGACGACGCCCGCGACAACATCGGCCGCTGGCAAGAGCTGCATCAGACCGCGATGCCGCGGGCTCTGCGCTCGCTGGACCCGTCGGTCCCCGAGTCGCTGGATGCCTTGGTGGCGCGCATGCTGGCCAAGTCGCCGAGCAGTCGTCCCGACATGGCCGAAGTCGCCTCTGAGCTCGATCAGCTCGTTGGTCAGAACCTGCGCTATCGCGCGGGCGGCTATGTTCGCGATGGTGAGTTTTATGTCCGTCGCGACGCCGATGACACGCTGTTCTATGCCCTGCTCAATGGCGGCAGCGCGTACGTGTTTGCGCCCCGGCAGAGCGGCAAGACCAGCCTGATGCACGCGGTCAGCCAGCGCCTGTTGCACGTCCGCGGCCCGGCGCTAGAGCGCGGCATCTTGCCCGCCACCTTGGACCTGCGCAGCGTCGAGGCCAGCGGCCAAGGCAGCCACAATGGCGAGCGCTTCTTTTTTGAGCTGGTGCGCGAGCTATACCGCGGCCTGAGCCTGCCTGGCGTTGCCACCGACTTTTGGACCGATGTCGCCGGGATGCAGAAAGAAAAGCCGGTGCCGCCGGCCGAGCGCTTCGCTCGCTTTCTGCGCGTGCTGCCGCGCTATGCCGGTCAGCCCGTCGTGTTGTTTGTCGATCACGTCGAAGTGCTCTTGCGCTTGCCGCAGGTGGCGGCTGATTTTCTCGCTGCGCTGGCCCGAGCCGTGCCGCAGCCTGCGACGGTGGCTCGCGACGCGCCACAGCCGGTGTCGTTCTGTTTGCTGGGGACGGTGCGCAAAGAGGATCTGGTCGGCCGCGATTTGGAAGCAGCCACAAGCCCCTTTGCCGGCGGCAAGCTGCGCGCGATTGCGCTGACCGACTTCGGCGAGCGCGAGGCCAAGGCGCTCTTGCCGGGCCTGCACAGCCTCGGGGCGGCCTCGGAACAGGCGCTTTCGGCCGTGCTTTCCTGCACACAAGGCCAGCCATACTTCACGCAGCGGCTGTGCGAAGCCCTGTGTACGCGGCCGCTGCCCGATGGCCTGTTTTCGCCGCTGGTCGATGCGCTGGCTTCCGAGATCGTCGCCAGCCGTCGCGAAGAGCCCAGCCTGACCTTTGCCGAAGAAGGCCTGCGCCGCGCCGGAGCGCTGCGTCCGACCTTGCTTGCGCTGTATCGTCGTGTCCTCGCAGAAAAAAACGGCCTGCCGCGTTCCGCGCTGCGCGATGGGGCGTCCGCTGCCCTTTCTGTCCCCGGTGGCAAGCGGGCCATCCCCGACGACGAAGAGGCCGAGCGAGCACTACAGACGCTAGAGCTTCTGGGCCTTTTGCGCAGCGTCAAGCAGCCCGAGGGCACACGCCTTTTTGTGCGCAACCAGATTGTCGCTGCGGCGTTTTCTGCCACGTGGCTGGCTCAGGAAGAGGCGCAGAGCCCACTGCGGACTGCCGTCGAGACCTGGCGCCAAAACAGCCAGCATCCCGAGTATCTGCTTTCGGGAAAACAGCTAGGCGAAGCGCTGAGCTGGGCCCGCACGCACGGCGAGCTGTCGACGGACGAGCGGGCGTTTCTGTCCGCCGCTGTCGAGCGCGAGGGACGTCTGCAGAGGCGGCGAGTCGCGCTGCTGTCCGGCGTCGCTGTCGTGCTCTTGGCATCCCTGCTGTGGGCGGGGATCTCGTGGCGCAACCTGCAGCGTGCCAAGCAGGCCTTGGAAGCGCAGCAAGCCCGCACCGAAAACGCGCTGCGTCAGGCTGAGCTTGCACGAACTGAGGCCGACCACGCCCGCGGCAAGATGCAGGAAGCACTGAACCGAGCGTCGCTGGCCTTGCGTCTCGCCAGCGAAGCCCAGCTTGCCAGCGAAGGCGCCCAGAGCGAAGCGGCACGGCAGCGCGGCGTCGCTGTCTTGGCCAACCAGCGGGCGCGCGAAGCAGGCGAGCGAGCTCGACAGGCCAGCGAGCGGGCCTTGGCGGCAGCGCGCGATGCCAACAGCGCCACGCAATCAGCGCAGCAGGCCAGCCAACGCGCCGACGAGGCGATCCAGACGGCCGGGCGCAGCCTATCGGAAAAGGCCGAAGCCCTGGCCGGCGCCGAAGCCCGCTTGCAGCAGTGCCTGCGCGATCTCAAAGCCAGCGAGAGCGCCGTGCAGAGCCTGCAAAAAAATGCCGATTCGCTCGCCAGCGAGGTCCAGAGCCTAAAAGGGCAGGTCGCGACGATAAGTGGCCAATTGTCGACGGCAAACAGCCAGATCGCAGCCAGCCAATCCCAGCTTTCGGCCTGTCACGCGGCCAGTGCCAAGGCCAGCGAGGCGCGCGAAAAATCGTCCTCCAGCGAGCCCAGTACAGCCGCACGCGAGGCCGGTTCGGCCAAAGAAAAAGACCCGGCAAGCGACCCCGGAAAGCCCGCGTCGACCGCGCCTGCCGCGGCTCCGGCCGCTCGCGATCCCGGCGGCAGCCCCCCCGGCGCGGCTCCATAAGTCGGAAGTCCTGTGCCGTCCGCAGGCACGCAAGCCAGCGCGCCGGATCCTGCAGCCGCATTTGCGCCACGCGTGGGTGGACGCTTCGCATCGGGCATGGCCGGTGGTACGTTGCTGCCAAGATCGCGGCCCCGTGTCGCAGCAAGCGTGGAGGATGCACATGCCGACCTCACTACTCAATTCTTCGTCGGGCACGCCTGGAATTCGGCGACGCTATCTGGGCCTTTTGCTTGCGGCCATGACCGTCCTTGCCTGTGGCCCGCCTGACGCCGACGAGCTCGATGCTGTCGAAGGGCAGGGCACCGCTCTGTCGTCGTGCCGCGGAGCGCCGTACCCAGTTGTGCTGGCCCACGGCTTTGCCGGCTTCGAGCGCATCGGGCCGCTGAACTATTTCTTCCACGTCGCGTCGGATCTGCGCAGCCGCGGCGAGACCGTCATCGAAGCCCAGGTGCCGCCGTTCGATAGCTCGGCGGTGCGAGCGCGCTATCTGGCCGGCATCGTCGACGACACGCTGCGCGCCACAGGGGCCTGCAAGGTGAACGTGATCGCGCACTCGCAGGGCGGCATCGATGCGCGCTTCTTGATTAGTTCGCTTGGCTATGGCGACCGCATCGCCGGGCTGATCACCGTCGCTTCGCCGCACCAGGGAACGCCTGTCGCCGACGCTGCGCTCGGTCTGATTCCCGGCTTTTCCTATGATCTCATCAACGTGATCTTGCGGGCGCTGTGGGGCGGCATTGCCTCGGCGCCGGGAGACGCCAGAGTGCAGGCCTCGCTGCGCCAGCTTTCACGCGATCACATGCAAAAGGTCTTTAACCCCGCGAACCCCGACGACCGCCGTGTGAAATACTACAGCGTCGCCGGGCGCAGCAGCGGGCGCGTCGCCGATGCCGAGTGTGCCGGCGCCTCCTGGGGCAACTCGTCCCGCATTGATCTGTTGGACCCGCTTTTGGCCGTGGCTGTGCCGGCGTTTGCGCTGACCAGTCCGAACCCGCTCATACCGGTACCAAACGACGGCCTGGTGACGGTCGCCTCGTCGCGCTGGGGCACGTTTCTTGGCTGCGTGCCCGCCGATCATCTCGATGAAGTTGGCCAGATTGGGCACCTTCTGCCCGATCTGATCAGCGGCTTCGACCACCGCGATCTGTATCGTCGCCTTGCCCAGACCCTGCACAAAGACGGGCTCTAGCCGCAGGCAGCCTTGGGGGAATCATCCCATATGAAGTACTGGCAAATTATCGCTCAAAGCTATGTTGGATATTTGAATTATTTGATAAGGGAACTTCGCGAACCCCGTCTGCAAAGTTATTTTTGGTATTTGTTATTGATTTCTGTGCTGGTATATATTTGTGAATTAATTCACCCTTGGCGTGTGCATCAAGCCCGCATTCGGCGTGATTTTTGGCTCGATGGCTTCTATATGTTTTTTAATTTTTTTCTGTTTTCACTGCTCGGCTTCGCGGCGCTCAGCAATGTGGCCAGCGAGCTCTGGCTGGATGCCTGGCGCGGGCTCGGGGCCCGACCCTTTGTGTTGCTGAACCTGTCGGGATGGCCGACGCTGGTGCAGCTTGTCTTCTACTTCTTCTTGAAAGACTTCGTGCAGTGGAACATCCATCGCCTGCTGCACAAAGTCCCTTGGCTGTGGCGCTTTCATCAAGTGCATCACAGCGTGCGTGAGATGGGTTTTTCAGCGCACTTGCGATATCATTTTGGTGAGACAATTATTTACAAATTAATCCAATTTATTCCATTGTCATTGTTGGGCATCAGTGTGGTCGATTTCTTTGTGCTGGATGCCATTGCAATTGCCATCGGCCATTTGAATCATAGTAATCTTTACCTGACCTGGGGACCGCTGCGCTGGCTACTGAACTCGCCGGCTATGCACATTTGGCATCACGCAAAGAATCTTCCACCTGAGCGGCTGGCCCAAGCGGGCGGCGTCAACTTCGGTCTTTCGCTCAGCCTGTGGGACTATCTGTTTGGTACGGCCTACCTGCCCAGCGATGGACGCGATCTGCGTCTGGGCTTCCCCGGCGACGAGACTTTCCCAGCTGGCTTCTTTGCGCAGCTTTGGCCGCCGCCTCCTGCTACGGGTGAGGCGGATGCCACTATAAAGCAACATAATCAAAGATAAATAAGAATTTATCTGTATTTCGTGCGTTGGCGGCGTCGGTTGAGGACTCGAACAAGCGCCCCCTCGCGCCGCGGCTGGGCGGGCGGACGCGCCGGACAGGAAAGCCGCTTGCGCCACGCTATCCGACGGTGCTAGATGCGTGGGACCGGAAAAACGCGCCCTGTCTGCGGCGCTGTCTACCGGGTCGGAAGGTCGGTTCAAGCGTGCGTGCGCCCCCTGGGAACAGGGATCGGCGCTGAGGAAGGCGATGCATTTTGTTGATGAGTGTGTGATCTGGGCCAAGGCCGGCGACGGAGGCAACGGCTGCATCGCCTTTGATGCCGGCCCAGGGCGTCCGCGCGGGGGCCCGACCGGCGGCGACGGAGGCAACGGCGGCTCGGTGATCTTGGTGGCCAGCGATCAGCTGAGCACGCTGCTCGACCTGACGTTCCGTCGCGAATACAAGGCCAAGCGCGGCGAGCACGGCGGTGGCCGCGATCGCTGTGGCCGCGGCGGGGAAGACCTGATCGTTACGGTGCCGGTGGGCGTCGTCGTCAAGGACGACTCGGGCAGCGTGCTGTGCGACCTGTCGGCACCCGGCCAGCGCTTTGTTGCGGCGCGCGGTGGACAAGGCGGACGCGGCAACCTGCACTTTGCGACGTCGACCTGGCAGGCCCCCGACTACTGCGAAGAGGGCGAGCCGGGCCAGGAACGCAGCCTGCAGCTTGAGCTCAAGCTCCTCGCCGATGTCGGCCTTCTGGGCTATCCCAACGTCGGGAAGTCGTCGCTGATTGCGCGGGTTTCGCGCCTGCGCCCGAAGATCGCCAACTATCCCTTTACGACGCTGACCCCCAACTTGGGAGTGGTCTCGCTGCCGCTGGGCAGCCGCACCAGCGATCGCAGCTTCGTGCTCGCCGATCTGCCCGGTCTGATCGAAGGCGCGCACCAAGGCCACGGCCTGGGGCATCGCTTTCTGCGTCACTTGTCGCGGACGCGGGTGCTGATCCATCTGCTTGAAGTCACCGAGGAGCCAGGCCGCGATCCGCTGCACGACTTCGATGTCTTGAACGAAGAGCTTCGACGCTACGACCCCGAGCTCGCGGCGCGACCGCAGCTTGTTGCCTTGACCAAGCTCGACTTGCCGGCGACTCGCGAGAGCCTCCCGACGCTGCAGCAGGCCTTTGCCAAGCGAGGTATTCAGCTGTCGGGCATCTCTGCCGCAACCGGCGCCGGTATCACTGAGCTGATGAACGCTGCCTGTCAGGTCGTCCGCACGCCGACAGCAAGCCCAGGAAAATCGCTCTCCATGGCATAATGTCTCGTAATTTTCGCCACAGCTTGGCCGTCTTCTGGGTGGGGTGTGGCGTCTGCGAGATCCATGGTCGGAGTCGGACAGCGCATCGGCAACTACCGCGTCCTGCGCAAGCTAGGCCAGGGCGGAATGGGGGCCGTGTACGAAGCGGTACAGGAAGAAATTGGTCGCCGCGCCGCCATCAAGGTGCTTCTGCCCGACTTCGCCAAGGACCAGCAGAGCATCCTGCGCTTCTTCAACGAGGCGCGGGCCGTCAACATCATCCATCACCCCGGCCTGGTTGGCGTCTTTGAGTCGGGTCGCCTCGACGATGGCGCGGCCTACATCGTCATGGAGTATCTGTCCGGCGAGCTCCTGACGGCTCGACTGGAAAAAGCGGGAAGCCTGGCGCACCAAGACGCCCTGAATATCGCGCGCCAAATCGCATCAGCCCTGCGCGCCGCCCACGAAAAGGGCATCGTCCATCGCGACCTCAAGCCCGATAACGTCATGCTGGTTGCGGATCCCGAGACGCCGGATGGCGAGCGGGTGAAGATCTTTGACTTTGGCATTGCCAAGCTGCGCTTGAACAGCCTGGCTCCGACGCCGGCATCCAAGCTGCGCACGCAGACCGGCGTGATTATGGGCACGCCCACGCATATGGCGCCCGAGCAGTGCCGCGGAGCCGCGGACGTCGATGGCAAGGCCGATGTCTATGCGCTGGGCGTCATCCTGTATCAGATGTTGGTCGGCCATCCGCCGTTTATGGCCGACAGCCCCAGCGAGCTGATGAGCATGCACATGCGGGACAAGCCGCCGCTCTTGCTCAAGCTTGATCCATCGATCCCCGAAGATCTGGCCGAGCTGGTTCACAGCATGCTCGCCAAGGAACCAGACGCGCGGCCGGACATGGATCGCATCGTCACGGATCTCGAAGCGATGGGCGCATACCGCACGCGCCGCGTGAATCCCCTGCGGGCCAATGCCGCTGCGGCCAGTGCCGAGCGCCCCAAGACCAAGATTGCCCAAAGCTCGGCGCCGCGTCCGCTGGGCACGACGATCAGCGGCTTGACCGGCCGTCGCTTTCTGTTCGCCATCAGCATCGCCGCAGTGCTGGTGGCGGTGAGCGCGGTGCTGCTGTTTAGCGACGCGGGCAGCCCGGCTCCAGCCGCCTCGCGCGAGAATGTCGTCTGGGAAGTCGACAGCGATCCGCCGGGCGCGGCCTTGGTGCGGGCCGACAACAACGAAGTGCTGGGCGTTACACCCTGGCGGCTCAGCCAGACGCGCATGGCCGGCACCGTGCGCGTCAACCTGCGCTTGGGCGGCTATCGCGACACCACGGTCATTCTGAATCACAGCCAGTCGACCCGTCAGAAGATCCCGCTTTCCCCCAAGACCGAGGAAGAGACTCGGGCCGCGCAGGCGGGATCCGAATCGGGCAGCTCCGTCGGCAGCAAGCCCGCACTGACGGCGGTGACGGGGCGCGTGCGCTTGACCTTGTCCAGCGATCCGCGCGGTGCCGAGGTGTTCCGCGAAGGCGGCGCGCAGTCAATTGGCAAGACGCCATTCAAGCTCGACGAAGAGCTGCGTGGTGCGCCGCTCAAGCTGTACCTGCGGCTTGAGGGCTATCAGGAAGCGAGCGTGCTTCTGGATCCAAGCTCCGGCGCGCGGCAGAGCGTGTCGCTGCAGCGCCTGCGCGGCAAGTCGCGCAAGAAGTCCGTCGAGACCAGCGAAGCCCCCAAGCCGACCCGCGACGACGAGATCCCGACGCAGTAAGGCAGCCGCAGGCATGGCGCAGCGTCGGGGGACGGCATGCGCAGAGGCTGCGCGAACGCGCTCGCCTGATCGATCCAGAGCGCCTGATTAGAACGTCTGTCCAGTCACCACCAGGCCGACCAGCGCGCCGCCCTGCAGGTCGCGCGACACCAGCGGCGCAAGCTGCACATTGGAAAAGGTTCGCGAGGCGACTGGCTCGGCGTTGACCTTGGACTCTTCGAGCCGCAGCCGGTGCCAAAGGACGGCATTTTTGATCGACAGCGCCAAGCTGGTGACAGCCAGCGCCGTATGCGCCAAGCCCAAGCCATAGCCAATATCGGGGCGATCCTGGCCGTGTACGCGCATGCCATCGGGCATCACCACCGGCTCGATATCGCCGCGGCCATAGACGATGATGATCGGTCCCATGGCCAGGTTGATCGCGCCAAAGATGAAGCCGGCGTACATCCAGCCGCGCTGCGGTTTTTTCTGCGCCAGCGTCACGGCATTGCCGGCGATGGCCACCACCGAGCCAATGCCCAGCAGGGCATCCATGGTGAAGGCCGCATCCAACCCCGTGTAGAGCTCGGCGCGGGCCGGGCGGCTGGTTCCCACGCAAAGCAGCAAGACCAAGCTCGCCACGAAGCCGGCCCAGATCGGCTGTTTGCGTCGAGCGTGCGAGGACAGTGCAGGCTGCATGGCGTTCCCCATTTTCACAACGTCACAAGACATGGCATTCACCCGCATGGCTTAGCGTCCTGCCGCAGGCGAGGGCTGCGGTGGATCCAGCACCGCAGCGGGTGGTACGGCGGTCTGCGGCGCAGCGGGTGCGGCATCGCTCGGGCTGACGCTTGGCGCCGGGCTCGCAGACGGATCGCCGCTTGCTGCCGGGGCTGTGACCGCCGGCTCCATTGGCTCGGGCGGAGGCAGCTTGGCGGGCTTGGGCACGAGCTCATACACGATGCTCAAGCCGAGCGCGATGGTGATGCCGCTGCGGAACTGGTGGTGCGTGAACGTGCCGACGCGAGCAAACAGGTTGAAGTTCTTGGCAAGCTGCCGCAGGTTGGCGACGTTCCAGACCAGAAGACCTCCGGCGATGTTGCCCAGATAGCCATGGCTTGGCACATAGGCCAAGTCGTTGACGCCGCCGATCTTGAGGCTGGAGTTCCTGTGGATCTTGATGTTGAACAACAGCGCCGCCGTGCTCATCACCAGCCAGTCGGCCGAGCCAAGCAGGATGACGTCGCGTCGCGCCGAATAGAAGCCACCGCCCAGCGGCAAGCCAGAAAGCGCCGAGGAGCTCAGGCTCCAATATTCGATGTTGGCGCCGATGGCTGCCGCGATATCAAGCCGCTTGCCGAGCGGCACCTGGCCCTGCAAGGTCATGCCCACCATGACGCGCCCGCCATACGCCGTTGTCGCCGGGACCTCGGGCTGGCCGGTCATGCGGTTAAAGCCCGTGGGATCGGGCGACAGCCGCGCCAGCGTGAATTCCTGCGGGCTGTTCACGGTGATAAAGCCAGCGCCTTGCAGCGGAATCGGCCAGATGTAAAACACCGTGGCCTCGGCGCGCAGCACCAAGATCGAAAGCGGCGACAAGAACGCCTGCACGCCCAGGTTTACGTCGGTCGGCGAGTTTGTGAACAGCGCGCCAATGTCGAAGTTCGTGAAGTCGAACAGCAGGCCCGGTTTGCGAATCAGCGGCGTACACCAGCCCAAGCGCACGATGTTGCCGATGCCCAGCGGGTTGATCGAGCCGGCGACGGTGTGCTCCAGCGTCAGCTTGTTTCTCGGCTCCCCCAGACAGTGCGCGCCCGCTTGGGTCGGCGCGGGGCGAATGGGCGAGGGCACGCTCAGGCGCTGCGCCTGGGCCGACGTGGGGACGATCAGCGCCAGAAGCACAGGCACCAGGCCGCACCACCACGACGCGCGACGCTGTGGAAAGTCGAATCGCTGTGTGGACATCCCGGCCAGGGTAAACCAGTCGAGGGGCGCTTGTCATCGACGAGATCGGCGCCGCGGGCGGCGCAGCCGGCGGCTTGTTCAAGCGCGCGGAACCGCACGGCAATTCATGGCCCTCGCTGCTGGCTTGCATCTGTGACGCTGCTGGGCTTGTATCAAGCCCATCATGCATCCGCCCGCGTCTGCTCCTTCTGCGTCTGCTCCTTCTGCTGCGACATCGGCAGCCGCTGCGGGGGCGGTTGCGTCCAGCCCCGCCCTCGACGAAAAGCTCGCGTGTCTGCGCGCCATCATCCGCGGCTATGGCCCCTCGCTGGTGGCGTTTTCTGGCGGCGTTGACTCGGCCCTGGTGCTGAAGATCGCCGCGGATGAGCTGGGAGCGGCCGTCGTCGCGCTGACCGCGGTGTCCGAGACCATGGCCGAGCGCGAAGCACTCGCCGCGGCCGAGCTTGTGCGCGCCTTGGGCGTCCGCCATGAACAGGTCCGCTCGCACGAGCTGGCGCGTCCAGGCTTTGCCGAAAACCCCACGGACCGCTGCTATCACTGCAAGACCGAGCTCTTTGATCTGTGCGAGCCGGCCGCGAGCAAGTGGGGCCTGGCCCATATCCTCTTGGGCACCAACCTCGACGACCTGGGCGATCACCGACCCGGCCTGCGCGCGGCGCTAGAGCGCGGAGCGCGCCAGCCCCTCGTCGAAGCCGGACTGAACAAGTCCGAGGTGCGGGCCGTGGCGCGAGCCTTGGGTCTATCCGTCTGGGACAAGCCGCAGCTTGCCTGTCTGTCCTCGCGCTTTCCCTATGGCACCCGCATCACCGAAGACCGCCTGCGCCGCGTCGATCGCCTGGAGCAGGCCCTGCACGATCTGGGCTTTGCCCAGGTCCGCGTGCGCTTCCATGAAGTCAGCCCAGCGCAGGCCGATCGCGACGCGGCGGCCCTGGTGCGCCTGGAATTCGAGCGCGCCGATCTGGATCGAGCGCTGGCGCAGCGCGCGTCCATCTTGGCTGCCGCCAAGGCCCAGGGCTTCGTCTATGTCAGCCTGGATCTAGAGGGCTTTCGCTCGGGCTCGGCCAACGTCGTGCTGACGCAGATCAGCCGGGGGCCGGGCAAGGGGGCGACCCAGTCGGCTATGCCCGCCGCGCTGCCACGCGAGACCGGGGCCAGCCCGGCGAGCCCGCAGGTCCCGGCGAGCGTCGCTGCCATGCCGCGCCCGCGCAAGCTGGTGGTGGCGGGGCTGTGTCGCGATGCGCAGGGGCGCGTCTTCCTAAGCCAGCGCCGTCCCGACCAGGCCATGCCGAACCTGTGGGAATTTCCCGGCGGCAAGATCGAACCCGGCGAGCTTCCCGAAGAAGCGCTGCGCCGCGAGCTTCACGAAGAGCTGGGCGTCCAGGCGACGATCGGCGGCATCGTTGAGGTCATCGGCCATCGCTATCCCGAGTTCGATCTGCTGATGCTCGTCTATGACTGCCGCTTTGATCGCGAGCCACAGCCGCGCGAGGTCGCCGCCGTCCGCTGGGTCCGTCCGTCTGAGCTGGCCGACTATCCGATCCTGCCGGCCGATGCGCCCTTGGTGGCGCGTCTGGCACGCGAAGCGGCGGCAGCCGGGACTGAAAGCTAGCTCGCATGTCGTCGCGCAGGCTCGCCGCGGGCAGCGGGGACGGGCGGTGGCTCGCCAGGTCCAGGGCCGCTCTCGCGGGGCTGTGGGCGCTGACGCTGCTGGGCTGCAGTCAGGACCATGCGATCGGCAGCGCGGGCTTTTGGGCCCTGCGCATCGTCGACCCACAGCTTCGCGGCCTGGTGCAGCCGGTCTTGGCCGCGGGCGATCTCGATGGCGATGGCCGCGACGAAATCGCCGTGCTCGATGCCGCCGAACCGCGCCTGTGCCTGCTGTGGAGCCAGCCCGGCAGCGCAGCGATCTGTCAGAGCGTGGCCAGCGAAGGGGCCCCCCAGCAGGTCGCGATCGCGCGCCTTCTGCCCGAGACCGCGGCCCTGGCGGATGCGGGATCCGGGCCGCGGGCCCAGCTTGTGCTCGCCGGGCGTCAGCTGGTGCTGTATCCGCCGTTTTCGTCGGGGCCGATTCCCGAGCCGCGGCTGCGCATCCCGCTGGCTTCCCCGGTGCAGCAGCTGCTGCGACAGCGCATCATCCGCGCCGCCAGCCCATCGGCAGAGCGCAGCGAACAGGACATCCTGTGGTCGAGCGGCGGCACGGAACGCATCGTGGCCTGGGTAGCCGACGCCAGCCCCGATGGCCGCAGCGCTCACTCGCTGTGGCCGGTTGAATACGCTCTGCAGGCGGCCCCCAGCGTTGTGTTGCCGCACAGCCCAGCGGGCGGGGATCGTCAGATCCTTTCGGCCAGCGCGCTGGGCATCGAGCGCCTGACCAGCCGCGGCGAGCGCTTGGTCATACCCTGTTCCGAGTCCGCTGCGGGCAGCCGCGATCTGGCGCTGTTGGATCTGGATGCGGATGGACGGGATGACCTGCTGTTCCTGCGTCCCACGGGCTTGGCCGGATGGATGGCGCAGAAGCCGGGGACCGGCAGCCCGTCCTGGAGCTGCCCCAGCGACCCGCCTGCGCCGCTGGCCGGCGTGGCGCTGCAGGCCTTTTTGCCGTTTGACGTCGATGGCGAGGGCCGCATCGACCTTGTGGCCAGCAGCAGCGACCGCGATCCGGGCCTGCTGCTGTTGCGCAGCGGTCGGCCGCTGGGGACCTATCCACAGGCGCAGCCGATTCACGCTGCAACGCGGGCGAGCTTGGATCCGGGATCGCGCGCCGATGTCGTGCTGCTTCTGCGCGACGGCACGCTGCAGCACCTGTTCAATACCTTCCCGCCCTAGCTTGGTATCGCGGGTGCTGCGGGTCGGCTACTTGCAGACGCCGACGTCCTTGCCCGCCGACATCTCGCACTTGCCCGAGGCGCAGACCTTGTCGCGCTTGCAGGGCTTGCCCGCCGGCTGTGGCGGCTTACAGACCGGCGGCTTGAGCGCGAGGATGCAGACCTCGCCGCCCTTGCAGTCCTCGTCCTTTTTGCAGGGGGCATCGGCGAAGGCGACCGACGACGAAAACACGGCCAGCAGGGTGAACGGAACCAGCAGTTTCTTCCACATGGACGGATTCCTTTTCTGTCGAGAGAAGGCCGACGGGCAACCATCCCGTCGGTCCAGGCCGCGCAAGGACAAGCACGCTCTGCACCCGTCCCTCCGCCGCTGTAAATCGTGTATTCAGAATACATCATTTCTGCGGCGGCGGCGGACTTCATCCGGGCCACGCTCGCTTCCGGGCAGGCGGCCAAGGGGAGCGCCTGGGACGCGCGCTCACCGCGCTCAGCGAGACGCCGCAGCAGCCTCGGCACGCTGCGGGCAAGCGGGAAAGGGGGATGTGACATCCGCCGCGGGCTGCGGGCGAGCTTGGCAAGGGGATGTGGCATCCGCCGCGAGCTGCGGGCGAGCTTGGGAAGGGGGGGCGGCATCCGCCGCGAGCTGCGGGCGAGCTTGGGAAGGGGATGCGGCATTCGCCGCGAGCTGCGGGTGAGCTCGGGAAGGGGATGCGGCATTCGCCGCGAGCTCGGGCGGAGTGAGAAATAAGGGAATTCTTCGTGCCGCGATGTGAACGTTACTTAACCGGAGGCGGCGTAGGCGTGCCGCCAGAGGGACCGCCCGGCTTGTCATCGGCTTTCGGGCTCGGCTTCTTGGCGCGGGCTGCGTCTTGCCGTACGGCGCCGAACAGGCTGGGAAAGTGCGCGACTGCGGGGTCGTGGCGCAGCAGGAAGCGGGCGGCGGCGGCGACTTCGGAATAGCTGTCCTGCAGGAGGCAGAGGCAGCGCCGCAGGGTGTCGCGGGCGGCGGCGTCCTTTTTGGGGCTGCTGGGGCCGGACTCTCCCAGAGCAGCGCGTAGCTCGGCGGCGAGGCGGCTGGCATCGGCCGCGTCGGTCTTGCGGTACAGGTGCGGGTCGCGCGACAGGGTGTCTCGCTGGGCATGAAGCAAGGCGGCCAAGCGGTCGAGATCCGAGGCCAGATCGAGGTATCCCAGGCCGCGGCGAATGTCGCGAAGCTCGGCGCTGATCGTCTCGTCGTCGGCGAAGTAGTACTCGCAGAGACGCAACAGGCGGTCGCGCAGCGCGCCGGCTTCTTTGGCGAGGGCCCAAGGAACGCGGGCCTCGGTTGCGCTGGCCTCGCTGCGCTGCACCGCTTGGGCGGCATGCAAGGTGGCGCGGGCGATGGTTGCCAGGTCGTCGAGGTGGCGGGCATCGAACTCGGCGCTCGGCAGGCTGTCGAAGCGGGCGCGCAGGGCCTTGCCGTTGACCTTTTGGGCGACGGCCAAGGCAAAGGTGGCGGCCTTTTCGATGTCAAAGCGCGGCGGCTGTAGCGATGACACCGGCACGCGGTCCAAGCGGGGCCGCAGCGCGGCCAGGGCCGCCTGGCCATCGTCCATCAAAGCGGCCGGGCCGGTGGGCTTCTTGCGGTTCTTTACGACGGGCTTTGGGGGTTTCTTGCTGGGCATGTGCGGATCAGACCGCAGGGAAAGCAGCCAAGACAAGCGGAAAAACAGCCGAGCCACAGCCGCCTCGCAGGGGCGCGGCCGCAGGAGACCGATTGCGCCAACGCGCAGCTAGACGCAGTCGCGGCGACGCAGGCGTTGACACAGGGCGGGGACTCGGCCTACGACTCGGGTGTGAAGATCGACGCTGAAGCGAGTGCGCTGAGGGCCTATGCGATAGGTGGATCGCCGCCGCGGCGGGAGGGACCGGAAAAAGTTCGCGGACAGGCGCTGTATGTCGACGATCTGCCCGCCGACTTCTATGGGACGGGCGAGGTCGAGCTGGTCCACGGCGTGACGGTGCGGTCCCCGGTGGCGCGCGGGCGCCTGCGGGCGATTGGCTTT
Source organism: Myxococcales bacterium (assembly GCA_016794505.1). Taxonomy (GTDB): domain Bacteria; phylum Myxococcota_A; class Polyangia; order Palsa-1104; family JAEUJZ01; genus JAEUJZ01. The sequence goes on along the minus strand of JAEUJZ010000001.1, from coordinate 78,545 downwards.
CTGCCGGGGGTGCCGTGGGACGAGATCGTCGTGGTGACGGCGGCGGACATTCCGGGCCAGAACCATATTGCGCTTCTGGAAAACGATCAGCCGTGCCTGGTGAGCGGCCTCATCAACCATGCCGAAGAGCCGCTGCTGATCCTGGGGCACCCCGACCGCGTCATCGCCGAGCGAGCGCGCACGCTGGTGCGGCTTGAGATCGACCCGCTGCCGCCGCAGCTTGACCTGGATGACTCGCTGCGCCGCGGAACGAAGCCCGACGCCGGGCCCAACGACGTGATCTGGGGCAAGGACAACGTCTTTAAGACCTTCACGATCGAAAAAGGCGACGTGGCGGCGGCCTGGGCCGGGGTCGATGTCATCGTCGAAGGCGACTACGAGACGGGGGCGCAAGAGCAGCTTTACATCGAACCGCAGGGGATGCTGGCGCGGGTCCGACCCGATGGGAGCGTCGAGGTGTTCGGCTCGCTGCAGTGCCCGTATTACGTGCATGCGGCGCTGATGGCGGTGTTCAACCTGCCGGCGGACAAAGTGCGCATCGTGCAGACCGAGACCGGCGGTGGCTTCGGCGGCAAAGAAGAATATCCGTCGATGATCGCGGCGCACACGGCGCTCTTGGCGCGCAAGGCGGGACGGCCGGCCAAGATCGTGTACGACCGCCTGGAAGACATGGTGGCGACGACGAAGCGCCATCCCTCGCGCACGCACATCAAGACCGGCTGGCGGCACGACGGCACGCTGGTGGTGCAGGACATCGACTTTCGGCTCGACGGGGGGGCGTATATGACGCTGTCTCCCGTGGTGTTGTCGCGCGGCGGGCTGCATGCGGCTGGACCGTATGCCTGCGACCACGTGCGGGTGCGGGCGCGGGCCGCGGCGACGAATATGCCGCCGCATGGGGCGTTCCGCGGCTTTGGGGCGCCGCAGTCGGTGTTCGCGATCGAGCGGCATATGGACGAAGCGGCGGCCAAGCTGGGGATGTCCGAGATCGCGCTGCGCAAAAAGAACCTGGTGCGGGACGGTCAGACGCTGAGCACAGGCCAGGTCCTGCGCGAGCGCGTCGACATGCGGGCGCTGCTCGATCGCGCGCTGGCTCTTTCGGGGTACGAAGCCAAGCGGGCGCGCTACGACGAAGAGAACCGCCGGGCGGCGCAGGGCCAGGGCGGGATGCACGCGCAGCGGCGGCGCGGCATCGGCGTCGCGACGTTCATGCATGGGGCGGGCTTTACCGGCTCGGGCGAGCGCTATCTGGCGTCGAAGGTGACGGTTGACTGCGACGCGACGGGCCAGGTGCATGTGCGGGCATCGAGCACCGAGATCGGGCAGGGCACGAACACGATCTTCACGCAGATCGCCGCCGAGATCCTCGGCCTGCCGCCCGATGCGATCACAGTGGTGCGGCCGGACACATCGCAGGTCCCGAACAGCGGACCGACGGTGGCCTCGCGCACGGTGATGGTGGTGGGGGGGCTTGTGGCCAGGGCCTGTCAGCAGCTCAAGACGCGGCTGGTCGAGGCAGGGCAGGGGATGAGGCTCGCCGCGGCGGGCTATCGTCCGCAGCAGTTTCGCGCGGCGGTGCAGGCGTATCTGGCACAGCACGGGACGCTGTCGGTGACGACGGAATATGAGCCGCCACCCGATGTGCAGTGGGACGACAAGGCATATCGCGGCGATGCCTATGCGACGTATGCCTGGGCGGCCTATGTCGCCGAGGTCGAGGTGGACCTGGTGACCTACGAGACGCGGGTCCTCGACTTCGTCGCGGTGCAAGAGGTCGGCAAGGTGGTGCATCCGATCCTGGCCGCGGGGCAGATCGAAGGCGGCGTGGCGCAGGGGGTGGGCTTTGCGCTGTACGAAAAAGTCGCGTGGCGCGAGGGGCGGATGGCCAATGGGCAGATGACGAACTACATCATGCCGACCTCGGCCGATGTGCCGCCGATCCGCGTCGAGTTCATCGAGGTCGAAAACCCGCGGCTGCGCGGACCGGGCGGGGCCAAGGGCATCGGCGAGCTGCCGCTTGATGGGACGGCTCCGGCGATCTTGAACGCGGTGGCGCAAGCGACCGGGCTTCGCCTGAACCAGATTCCCTTGCTGCCGGAAGACCTGCTGGCCGCGTACGCGCGGGCCGGTCTGGAGAATGGCTGATGTCGACGCACGGACACGATTCGCACCACGCGACCACGACGTCGAGTGGCACCTTTACAAGGCCACTCATCGAGCTTCGCCTGCGGGTGAACGGCATCGATACCGTCTGCGTGGTGCATCCCATGGCGCGGCTCTTGGATGTGCTGCGCGAGTCGCTGCATCTTTCGGGCACAAAAGAGGGCTGCGGCGAAGGCGAGTGCGGCGCGTGTGCGGTGCTGCTAAACGGCGAGCTCGTGTGTAGCTGCCTGGTGCCGGCGCTGCAGGCGATGGGGACGGAAGTGACGACGATCGAGGGTGTGGCTCCATCGTTGGCGACGCTGGATCGGGTGCAGCAGGCGTTTGTCGACTGCGGCGGGGCCCAGTGCGGCATCTGCACGCCGGGGATGATCTTGGCGGCCAAGGCCCTGCTTACGCGCTGCCCGCAGCCGACCGAGGCCGAGATTCGCGAGGGTCTGGCCGGCAACCTGTGTCGCTGCACCGGCTATACAAAGATCTTTTCATCGGTGCTGCGCGCCTGTCAGGCCGATGGGGCGACGACGGAAGGGGGCGAGCGCTGATGCGGGCGTATCTGCCGGAATATGAAGCCGTATCGGCGCGCACGCTGGTCGAAGCGCTGACGCTGCTGGCGCAGGGCGCAGGTGGACTCGACGGGCCTGCGCAGCCACCGGGGCGACGCTGGCAGCCGATCGCCGGGGGCACGGACCTGATGGTGCTCTTTTCGGCGGGCAAGCTGCCGGCCGGGCGTTACCTGGACATCTGGGGCATCGAAGAGCTTCGCGGCATCACGGTGGCGCCGAGCCATATCGATCTGGGGGCGCTTTCGACCTTTACGCAGGTGCGGCAGCATCCGCTGTTGGCCTGCGAGTTTTCGTCGTTGACGCAGGCGGCTATCGAGTCAGGGGCGATCGCGATCCAAAATCGCGGAACGCTGGGCGGCAACATCGCCAATGCCTCGCCCGCCGCCGACAGTCCGCCCGCGCTGCTTTGTTACGATGCCGAGCTTGAGCTGGTGTCGCTGCGCGGGGCGCGCTGGGTGCCCTATGCCGAGTTTCATACCGGTTATAAGCAAATGCAGCGGGCCAGCGACGAGCTGATCGTGCGCATTCGCCTGCCGCGACTGTCGGCCGTCGAGCGCGAGCGCCAGGTGCATTACTACCGCAAGGTGGGCACGCGCAAGGCGCAGGCGATCTCAAAGGTGTGCTTCGCGGGATCGTTCGTGCGCGATGGCGAGCGGCTGAGTCGGGTGCGTATTGCGCTGGGCAGTGTGGCGCCGATTCCGCTGCGCTGCCCCCGGACCGAAGCCGTGCTGGAAGGCGCCGTGCCGACGTCCGCTGTGATCGCTGCGGCGCAAGAGGTTCTGGGATCCGAGATCGCGCCCATCGACGACATCCGATCGACGCAGGACTATCGCCGCACGGTGGCGCAGAACCTGCTTTTCGACTTCCTGGCGCAGGCGGCCCTGCACTAGGCAGGCTATCGCCCGGTGGCAGACCGGCGGCTAGTAAAGGACGCGGGTGCGGATGCTGGTGGGCAGAAGCGATAGGCGATCCGAGACCTGCTGCACGACGTCGTGATCGAGATCCATGATCAAGTAGCCGATGTCGTCGTTGGTCGACAGGATCTGGGCGTGAATATTGGCGTCTAGCTCGGACACGACGCGGTTGATGTCGCGCAAGACGCCCGGCACGTTGCGGTGAACGTTGATGACGCGGTGGGTATTGCGCGTCGGGGGAAGCTCGATCTGCGGGAAGTTGACGGCTCCGGTGGTGGCGCCCTGCGATAGGAAACGCAGCAGGCTGGTGGCGACCTCGCGGCCGATGTTCACCTGGGCTTCTTCCGTCGAGCCGCCGATGTGCGGGGTCAGAATGACGTTGGGCAGGTTCTGTAGCGGCGTGACGAAGCCGTCGCTGTTTTCTTCCGGTTCTTCGGGATAGACATCGACGGCGGCGCCGCGCACATGACCGCTCTTAAGAGCGGCAGCCAGGGCCGGCAGATCCACGACGGTGCCGCGGCTGGCGTTGAGCACGTAGCTGCCCTTTTTCATCGCGGCAAGCTCGGCGCCCCCGATCATGCCGTGCGTCTGCGGCGTCGCGGGCACGTGCAGCGTCACGAAATCTGACTGCGCCAGCAGCGCGCCCAGCGTCGGACAGCTTTGGCAGTTGCCAAGGGCGAGCTTGGGCACAACGTCATAGAACACGACGCGCATGCCGAGCGACTCGGCAAGCACACCGACCTGCGAGCCAATGTGGCCATAGCCAATGATCCCCAGGGTCTTGCCGCGCACTTCATAACAGCCGGCCGAGACTTTGCGGAACGAGCCGGCGTGGACCTCGCGGCTGCGATCGCCAAGCTGACGAGCCAGCATGATGACTTCGGCCAGGATCATCTCAGCGACGCTGCGCGTGTTGGAAAAGGGCGCGTTCCAGACGGGAATGCCGCGGCGGCTGGCGGCGGCCAGATCGACCTGGTTGGTGCCGATGCAGAAGCAGCCGATGGCTTGCAGGGGGCCGCTGGCATCGAGCACATCGGCGGAAAGGCGGGTCTTGCTGCGGATGCCAAGGATCTGCGTCGGCGTGCGGCTGCCTTCAGCGAGGCGCTGCTTAAGCTCGTTGGCCGGCAGGGCCTTGTTCAAGCGCTCGACTTGATAGCTCGCGGCGGTGAAGAGCTCGACGGCGGTGGTGTGGATGTTCTCAAGAAGCAAGATGCGCAGCGGGAGCGTGGCGTCGCTGGGGACGCCCAGGGGAGCCTGGCTGGAGGTCGGCTGGGTGCTCATGTCAGCGGGGGAGTCTATCACCCTGCGCCGGGCGCTTTCAGGCTTGCTATTGCCATTTCTGGCTGTCCGCGCGCGATGCTCAGGTCGGCGAACCTAGCGCGGTGTACCGGGGGCAGGGGGGGGCGCCGCGGGCACCGCATGACTGCGCGTCTCGGGCAGCCGCAGCCCTTTGCTAAACGTGAGCAGGCTCTCGACGCTGATGTCGGCGGAAAAGCCCCAGAAAAAGATCGTGATCAGCTCTTGCGGCGTGCCAACAAACTGCGCTTGGAAGAGCAGGTAGCCAACCACCGCGATCCCCAACCCAGACAGCGTGCCCTGCAGGATCTTCTGCAGATTTAGGCGCAAGCGGGAGCCCGTCCGCGTGAGCTCTTGCTGGGGCGAGACAGCGGGAATGCTGGGGCTTGCTACCCCGCCAACTGGCACCTGGGTCGGCGTGGGCACTAGGACGGATGTGCTGACGCCGGCAGGCGGCGCGCCGAGCGGTGTCTTGGCGACGGCAGCGGCCATGCGTAGCGGCCCTCGCAGCACGCTGTCCTCGGCGCTGCGACGCGCTGCATCCTCTTGTTGGAAGGCCATGGCCTGGCTCAGGGCGTCCAGGTAGGCCTCCTGTTTCTTCAGCTCGCTCAGCTCGCGTCGGCGATCGTCGCTGATAAAGGGCAGCGGGAGAATCCGTTGCAGAGTCTGCGCCTGCGCCTGTCCCAGGGATCGCGCCTGCGCGCGGAGCTTCTGCAGCAGCTTCAAACCATCGCCCTCGAAGAGCTCGTGGCGGATCGGCGACAGCGCCTGCAGGGATGGGTCTTCGCTCAGCCCGAGGCTGCGCAGCACATCGCGAGTGCTGATCAGCGCTTGGTTGAGAGCTTCGGTAAGCCACGGGGTGGTGCGCAGGACGGCCGCATGAAGCTGCCGCGCGAGCCCGAGCAGCGGAGCAGTATCGGGACTCTGCTGATCGATGCTGGCGATCAACTGACCCGCCTGCTGAACCAGCGGGGAAACGGAGCTCTGCAAGATTGTCTGCTCACGCGCGAGGAGCGGAATCGGCGGATCGGGCAGTCGCTGGAGCTCCATGGCCAGTGCGTCGTGCCAGGTGCGCAGCACGGCCCACAGCGCGTGACGCATGCGCCGCTCGGCTTCGTCCAGGCGCGAAACGGCCTCGGTGACATCGCCTTTTTCAAGCAGGCGCTGAATGTCCGGCAGCTCGCTTGGAGCTTTTTCCAACACGCTGCATACCGTCGGTGGCAGGGCATCTAGCGGCTCGGCGAGTAGCTTCTGGTGCGCCTGCAGCCGCGTTTCGAGCGTCGCCCGCGCGCTGGACAGGGCTTGCATGATCTCGCGCCGCTCGGTCTCGGCATCGCGCAGGCGATCGCTGATCTGCTGTGGGTTGGTCGATTTCTGCGCTTCGTCGAGGCTGCGCACGAGCGCTTGCAGCTTCTTAGCGGTGGCGCGATCGGCCTGCTGCCCGGCGTCCGCAGTCAGGCTCTCGCGCAGAGCGTCGAGCTTGACCAGCTGCTCACCGAGCGCGATGCGCGACGAAAGGACGGTGCGCGTCAAGAGTCCCGCCACCAAGCCGAGCAGGATCAACAGGATGATCAGCACGTGATCTCGACGCGTCCGCACCTCGAACGGGACGACGGCCGACGTGCTGAGCTGAGGCGACTGCAAGTCCAGCATGCCCTTGACGGTGCCCAGCGGAAACTCGCCGCTTGTCTTGAAACGGAGCGTCTGCATTTCGCCCCGCGGCACCACTGGCTTGTCGACGAGCAGCACTTCGCCATGAACCGCGGACATCTGCGGTGAATCGGTGACCACAGAGACCGCCCCATGAAGCTGGGCGTACGACTTGCGCCCGGTCTCGGTCACGACGAGAAGCGGAGTGCCCGCACGTGCGGTCCCGCCCCACCAAGGCAGGGTCTGCTCGATCAGCAGCCCGGTTTTTGCGCGCAGCGTCGCCGCGGGGATGCCAATCTGCAGGCGCAAGGTCTGTTGCTCGGGGCTGCCCTTGTGCTGAACGGCCAGCAAGACTTCGTAGGTGTCGGGGCCGGGCAGCGCGCTGGTGTCGATGCGAAGCTCAATGCCGAAAGCCAGCGGGGCGGGCGTCTTTGCTTCGCTATCGGCAGAGGGAGGCTCGCCATGCCAGACCGCTTCAAAGGCCTGCACCCAGGGCAGCTCATGCCGGCTGCCCACCGAGACATCGAGCGGTCGGGCGAGCACCGACAGATCCTTGGCCGCCACCTTGGGCTGCACCGCGATCCACACCGCCGTCTGTCGGCCGTTGAGCGATGCCTCGTGGATCGAACCTTTCACCAGCTCAACAAAGTCGGACTTGCTGGGGGGAACGGGATTGGCCCTGGTCGGGGACACGGCCGCAAGCAGCAGCGAGACGACCAGCGCGCAGCGAATCAGTGATATTACATACATGTGAAATCCTGCCTGGCGTGGCGTTTTCTAGAGGAATGCCGGGTCTAGGTTGGCAGTCGCCCGCGCGATGAATCGTCTTCGATCAGCAGCGCGCGAAGCGACCATGGACGATCTCGATATACGGTGTATACGACCTCGGTGCTGACACCGGAACGCAAGCGAAAGAAAAGTTCACTGGCGGTCCCCAGCACCAAGTACAGGCCAACCCCCGAGCCGCCGGCTTTCTGTTCAAGAGGGCTCAGGCGGGCCTGTTGGGCCAGCGCGCAGCGTCGGAAATAGCGTAGGACGGTTGTGCGGCGCAGGGCACCAAAGCCGTCGCGCACCGCGACCACGACCCGTCGGCCATCGGCGGCAAAGCGCACCTCGGCCGCTTCGCCAGGGGGGGCGGTGATCGACAGGCGCTCGCGCGGTGACAGCCCGACATAGCGCGGCCGGCCGGCTTGGTCGCAGGGCGCGTCGAACAGCGCATTCAGCAGGAGCTCATCCACGGCTTGCTCTAGCCCCTCGGCAGACCGACGGGACAAGCCCTGGGCTTGCCCCCAGGCCCCAAGCTGCAGCACCGCTTGATCTTTGCCGCGGTAATCAGCGACGAGCAGACGCTCTCCGCGCGTCCCAAGTGGCAGCCCCGGATGCAGCGGGCGACGGGCCGACCGGGGGCGCGACAGCATGAAGCGCAGCGCGTCCAACTGATCCATGGAAAGCCCCGCTCGGCCGATCGCGCCGAGACTTGTATCGTCGGAGAGCGCGTCACACAGCGAGAGAGGCAGCGCCTCGTCGACCAGCCGTAGGCGCGCCAAGCGCCGCCCAAGCACCAGCGCAGGCTGTTTGTCGCGAGGGCCCAGCTTCGGCAAGGCGTCTCCTAGGACACGCTGCGGTGCGAGTCGCTGTGTCCCCCGGCGCGGGCGCGCCCACTTGGACGACTGCGGTTGATGGCGCCAATGACCAGGCCGATGGTGATCATCAGAGCGGCCATGCGCAGCTCAAAAAGCCCGACGAAGCGTAGGAACGCCAAGCAGCCCGCGAGAGCCAAACAGGGCACCAATGGACCCAAGGGAATCGTGAAGCCATGCTGGCTGGCAGAGGCCTTGCGTCGCAGGACCAGGACGGCGATGCAGGTCGCCACGTACTGCACGACCACGGCGACGTTGGACACATCGGCCAGGCGCTGGAACTTAAGACCCGACGACAGCAAGCCCGCCACCAGCAGCGACAGCGTGATCACGGCCACCGCAGGTGTGCCCCAGCGATCCGAGCGACGCATAAACGCCGCGGGCATAAAGCCATCCTCGGCGAAGGCTTCCAGATAGCGCGGGCCAACCAGCGCCGAGCTAGCGCAGAAACCGAAGGACGAGATGAGCGCGGCTAGCTCCATCAGCTTGCGGCCCCGCTGCCCAGCGAAGCTGCCCACGGCATCCACCAGTGGCGTCTCGGACGCGCCCAGGGCGGGATGAACGCCGGTCGCGACGAGCTGAACCAAGGCATAAAGCGCGGTGCTGGCGAGCACGCTGATCACCATGGCCAAGGGGATGGTCCGTCGCGGATTGCGGGCTTCACCGGCTGGTACGGGAATATACTCGAAGCCTGTGCAGGCGAAGAGCCCAGCGAAGGCGGCCGCCACCAAGCCGATTTGCTCTCCGGCGGCGGGCTGTGGCGCGGCGTGCAGGTTGTCGCTCTTGATGAAGAACAGGCCAACCAAGACAAACAGGACCAAGCTTAGGATCTTGATCGCGCTGATAACGTCGCTGGTACGGGCGCTGCCGCGAACACCGACGATGTTGATGCCGCACAGAGTCAAGACCATGAGGCACGACAGCGCAACTTCGAGCGGCGTATTGCCCACGAAGCCGATGAAGCCGGCCGCGGTAATGCCGAAGCCTCGTGCGACGGCGGCGTAGCCCAGGATGGTGCTGAGCAGCGTGACCCAGCCAATGCCGAAGCCGACGTAGGGACCAAAGGCGTCACAGGCATAGCGATAGGGGCCGCCGGAGCGATCCGTGCGCGATGCGGCCTCGGCAAAGCACAAGGCGACCAGACAGCACAGCGAGCCAACGATGAGCCATGCCAGCGGACCCTGCCCGCCCGCGCTACGCCAGAGCGCAGCCGGCAGAAAGAAGATCCCCGATCCGACGATGCCGTTGATGCCGATGCCCAGGCAGTCAATCAGCGTGAGCTGGCGTTTGGCAGAGTGGTGCTCAGCGGTGGACACAGCGGTGCAGCGTAGCTTCTGGCGGGGAGTGATCCAAGCTCGAACTCGACCCAGTGAGCAGTTTTTCTTCGACGGGCTACCGTGCTAGCTGGCACAGCGCGCAGCCGGCCGGGCTCCGTAGCGAACAGGGTTAGTAGCGACGCCAGTGGCCTGGGACATAGCGCCAGCGAGGGCCGAAGCGGACCCACTGCGCTGGCTGCCAAACGGCTCCGTGCTGGCGGATCGCATAGTGGCCAGGGACCCAGACGTGGCGACGATGCATGGGGTGCCAGTTCCAGTGCCCCGGAATCCAGACGTGGCTAGCCGATGGAGCCACGGGGATCACTTCAACCTGTGGGGCGGGCGGAGCCATTTCGATCTCAACCTGCTGATCTTGCGGGAAGCCTGGGTCATAGCCCGGCTGCGGATAGCCGGGCTGTGGATAGGCCGGCTGCGGATAGACGGGCTGCGGCTGCGCATAGACGGGCTGCGGCTGCGGATACACCGGCTGCGGCTGCGCATAGACGGGCTGCGGCTGCGTATAGACCGGCTGCGGCTGCGGATACACCGGCTGCGGGGCGGGCTGGACCATGACGGGCCCCGCCGGAGCCATGCCCCAGCGGCCGGGCTGGAAGACCCAGTAGCCGCCTTGGTTTACCCACTGGGCCGGAATCCAGACACGATTGATCGCGGGACGCATCGCGAAGTGTCCGGGGACCCAAACATGGCGACGGAAACCGGCTCGCCACTGCCAGTGGCCGGGAATCCAGGCATGACGTGGAGACGGAGCGATGGGCACAACCTCGACCTGCGGAGGTGGTGGAGCCACGGTGATGCGAATCGGTACCTGGGCTTCAGCTCGGCTCGGCAGCGTTGCCGAGGTTGCCAGGACCAGAGCCAAGAGAGTGCCAGAGAACATACGGCGCATGGGTGCAGTCCTCACGTGCGGTTTCTTGCAGCAAGCCATAGAGCCCTTCTGCGACGCTGCGCAGAGGGCAAGCCAGCTCATTCTATCGGACTAGACGAACGGGTGGCGGGCTTATTTCGGGCTTGCTGGCGGCTGTTGATCGCCGGTTGATAAGGGGGGCGTGCGTCGATGGACCGGACTAGCGCTGTAGCGTCTGCACGTGACCCGCGTCATCGGAAATGAGAACGCAGGTCGCCTCGCTCAGAAAAAACCCGGTCTCGACTATGCCCGGCAGAGCTTTCAGCGCACTGTGAAGCTTCGCTGCGCCTTGAGTGGGGCAGGCAAACGCGGCGTCGACGATGAAGTTCCCACCATCGGTGATGTAGGGTGTTCCATCGGAAGTCAGGCGCAGATCAGCATCCCGGATGCCGTCGATGCGTCGGATGCGCGGCAGGGTATGGCGGGCAGCAAAGCGCACAATCTCGATAGGGAGCCGGCGCTTTTCCCCCAGCGCCTGCACCTGCTTGCTGCGGTCCCCAACAATCACCAGCTCGCGGGATAGCTGGGCGACCAGCTTTTCAAACAGGAGCGCGCCACCGGCTCCTTTGACAAGCTGCAGCCTGGGATCGATCTCGTCGGCGCCATCGACCGTCAGATCGACCGGATGGGCTGCGTGGCTTTCGAGCGTGTCGATATCGATGACCAACAAGCCCAGCTCGCTGCCGAGCTGAGCGCTTCGTCGCGACGTTGCTACGCAGCGCAGCGAGCCCAAGGCTGGATCCTGCTGGGCCCGTTCGGCGAGCGCACGAATAAAGCAAGCCGCGGTATCGCCAGTCCCCAAGCCGACCACCATGCCCGGCTGCACCCGCTCGGCTGCGGCTCGGCCAACTGCTAGGCGTGCCGTCGTCGACATGGCTAGGCGGGCGTCTTGTCGGCGCGGAACAGCTTGAGGATGCCCGAAAAGACGTTGTGATCTTTGTGTCCCGTCAGCAGCTCAAGCTCTTGATCGTCGAGCCAGATGCCGCCGCACTCGAAGCACTTGTCGATGGTGATGCCACGATAGGGCACTTCGCGCAGGTCAAAGCCGCACTTGGGGCACTTCATGAAATGCAGCTTCTTGCGCTCTTCGCGCTCACTCTTCTGCATGTGCTGCGCTTGCGCGGCGGCTTGACGCTGCAGCTTGGCGGCTTCTTCGCGGGCGAAGTACTCGTCTTCGGACTCAGAGGGTTTGTTCAGGCTCATGGCTGTGCTCGCTGGGTCGGACGTTTCAAACGGATCGACCGACGGTGCCCAGGCCGTTTCCCCTGCGTGAAACACAGCAGCGCAGCGGACGAGCGACCCCGGAGCCGCGATCGAAGCGGCCTAGTCCTTAGCACAGAATCACGCGTCATGGGGCGCGGTTACTGTGGTTTGACAAGCTCGCTGCCCGAAGCGCTGCTCTGCGTCGGCGGTTTGACCAGCTCAGACTGGCCAGGGGGCGCTGGCGCGGGGCTGGGCTTGGCCGCAGCCGGTGGCGGGTTGCCTTCCATGCGGGAAATCGTCTCGCGAGCCACGGTCGCCGCGCCACCGTTGGGATAAAGCTCGATGTAGCGACGGTAGTTCTGCAAGGCGCGCTCTTTGTCGCCGCGGGCGCGGTACGTTTTGGCGAGGCCGAAAATGGCCGGGCCGTAGTTCGGCGCTTTGCTCAGCGCATTGTTGTAGTGCTCGATCGCTGCGTCGGTGCGGCCGGTCTCCAGGGCGCACTTGCCCAAGCCTACATGGACTGCGGGCACGTGCGAGGCATAGCTCAAGATCGTCTCAAACAGGCGCTGAGCCTCGTCAAACTGCTCGTGTTCGACCAAGCGCTGCGCGAGATCCATCTGCTCGTCGAAGGTTTTGGGGAACTCAGTGACGGTAATCTTCTTGCCTGTGGGGCCGGGTGCCGGCTTGGCTGTTGCCGTCGCTGCCGTTGGGCTTTGCGGTGCCGGCTTGGTCACCGCGGGCGTGGCTTGCTGCCCCGTGCTGCTGCCGGATGTATTGGCTGGCGCTGACCCGCTGGTCGTCGGCTTCACGTCGCTGGTCAGCTTGGTATCACTGCCCGGCTTCGGCTCGCCGGCTGGCTTCGATGGCACAGGCGTCTCAGGCTTGCTGCCGCTGCTGGCGACGGTCGGAGGCGTCTTTTCTGGCTCGCTGGCCGGCTTGTCTTTTCCTGAGCCTGCTGCCAGCGACTCACTGCCCGTCGTCGCTTTGGTCGTGCCGCCTGCCGTCTGCCCATCGTCCTTGGGCTGCACGGTCGACGGCTGTACCCCAGGCGGTACGGCGTCGGAGCCGCTTCCGGCTATGCCGCTTGGTTTCTCGTCGGTCTTTGGCGCGTCAGGACCTGTTCCTGTCACAGGCTGGTTTGTTCCCCGCCCGCCGGAATCCTGTGTCCCGGCGCTGCGCAGACCCCAGATCAAGAGTCCTGCGAGAGCGATGGAGATCACCAGCAACACCAAGCCACGATTCCCTGAGTCGCCCTCCATTCGCTCGGTGACATCGAGCGATGCCATACGACTGGTGCGATTGGGGTCACTCGGATCTTTTAGATGGCGCGGCACCGGGTCGCTGTTGCGAAGCGCTTCTTCGACCGGATCCAACGACTTGACCGGGCGAGCCGGTACACGGGCCGCCGCAGGTGGACTGCGCTGCGTCGAGTCAGGGTCGTCAGGCAGGTCGGGGGCGATGTCTTCGGGCGTAGCCCGCTTAAACGCCACCGTGTCGTTGCCCGAGTCTTTGGGGCCCTCTGTGGCGACTTCGGGTGCCAGATTGACCGGCAGCGATTCCACCGGGCGCACCGGGGCTGGATCCAGACGAACAAAGCGACGCGTCGGATCGGTCACCGTGCTGTCATCTTGCGCCTCTGCGGGCTCGCTTTCGCTGGCTGCCGCAGGCTTGGGGCGTTCCGTCGGGAACGCGCCACTCGGACGGGGAGCTACGGCCGGGCGCGTCGCAGAAACTGGCGACACTGCGGGGGCCTTGTTGGGCACGGCGTTGGCTGCTGTGGGAGCCGCTTTGGCGGGCGGTGTCGGCGTCGGCTTGGCAGTGCCGGGTGATGCGGGTGAAGACGCAGCATAGCGAGCCGATGCCGCGGCACTTCCAGGTGTCGAGGCCGGTGCCGGCGTCGGTGGTGGCTGCGTTGGCGCGGGGGCGGACGTGGCCTCAGGAATCTGCAAAATGGGTACGGCCGGCACAGGGGGACGCGGGCGTGGGGGCTGTCCAGACGGAGTCAGACGCAGTGGATTCATGGCCCCAGCCGCCGGGGTCAAGCCCGGTGGTGTCACGCGAAGCTGTGGCGGCACCGAGACCTCGTTGCGCTTGCTGCTTTCTGGCCGCGATGCGCCCGACGCTGGTAGCTGCGGCACCGGCATGATGCCGCTAGTTCCCGCCTTTTGGCCGCGCCGCCGCTCGGCCCGCTCTACCTCGGCACTGTGGAACAGGGACTCGAACTCGACGATGTTGCCCAGGCGGCGATACACCTTGCCGCCGCGCGAGATCTCATCCTCCCGACTGACCCGCCGCTCGATCATCCAGCTACGGAGCGTCGCGAGATCGGGGCATTTAAGGATTTCAACCGATCCTCTTTTACGTAATAACCAGGGTTTCTGTCCGCTGCTTTCGCCTCGTCGGGGCCCTGACGCGGGCTTGCCGCTGACCGGTCGACCGCTTGTGGCTGTCGCCGCTGTTTTCGCCGCTGTCGATGCAGAGACGGGCGTGGCACCGCGCTTGGGGTCGCTGTTTTCCATGGGATTGCACTTGATTGGCAGACGGCCTTGAGCCTGCCACGTCGGGCGTGCTCAGAGAAACACGCATGCCATTTTGCAGCCGAGTCTGCGCGGGCGGCAAGTAATAAACTGCCGGTGTTTCAAGCAACGGCCGCAGGCTGGGCGGCCGCGGCAAGTCGACCTGGGCCTAGCGCTCTTCGAGCAGCAGGTCGATAAGCTCTACGAAGCCTCGGCCCTCAGGCTCGCGGGTGATGTGCTGGGGGCGCTTGGCTCCAAGCTCGGGCAGATAGCGCTCGATGTTCCGCACGCCGACTGACCACGCGAAGCATCCCGGCTCGAAAAAGCTCGCATCGTTGGCGCTGTCCCCAACCGAGACGGCATGACGGGCGAGGATCTGCGCTGGATTGCCAATGCCTCGTCGGGCCAGAAGCTGAGCCACGCCGTCTGCTTTGCTGCGCGGGCGCTCGCCGTCGAGCATGAAGTGGACGTGGATCGAGCTTGCCAAGAGAGCGCCTTGTCCTGCGCTTTCTTCGTCGGTGTATCGTCGAAGGGCCGAGAGCAGGGCGGCGGCGTCTCCGGGCAGGCGGCGCAGCACCGTGTAGTCCGTCAGGCGGAACGCGTTGTCGGCGGTCTCGACAAACGCTAGGCCAGCCCGATCCGCAACACGTCGGGCTAGGTCGGCTAGCTTGGTGCGCAGGCTGGGGTCGGTGGCCGTGCGAAAGAACAGCGGCGCTTCGTGCGGGTCGGCGGGGGCACCGGGAGCATGGCGATCGAACCAAGCGCCACCGTTTTCGACGACCACGGCACTGACTCCATCGACATAGGCCAGCAGAGTGGCGCCATACCCAGCCGGGCGCCCTGTGTTCAAGATGACTTCGATGCCGGCTGCGCGGGCTCGCTGCAGCGCCGTTAGCACAGCACCGCTGAGGCTGCCATCGACGGTCAGCGTGTCATCCACGTCAGCGACTAGATAGCGAATCTCGGGCGGAGGCGATGCCCCGTCTGTGTGGGTGTTCACGGGCGCAGCGTAGCGTCACTTGCGAACAAAGGCGATCCACAGGTTGTGCCATGTGCGGCGACGTTCTCGGCCGCCAGCCTCGCCCGAGTCACCGGGACCGCGCGCGGGTCGGATTTCCAGGCGCCGTAGAAGCATGCGCACGATCTGACCGCTTTTTAGTTGGCCGATCGCTGACAGATAGTCGGCGAGGTTTCGCACCGGCTGTTCGTTCACCTGCAGCACGACATCGCCGCGGTCGGCACCGGCCTCTTGGGCTGGACTGCTCGGCTCGATGGCCAGGACCATTAGCCCGCGCTCGCCTTCGTAGCCGAGCTTTTCGATGGCAGTCGCTGTCATCTCGGTCACGGCGAGGCCCAGCGAAGACGGCTTTTTCGTCGCAGCGGCAGGTGGGCTTTTTTCAGGGGCCGGCGGTGGGGGCAGCTTGACCCGCGTCGTCTTGAGTGCTCCTTCGCGATAGTAGGCGAGAGGCAGCACCGCACCATCAGGGCTTTCGGCCGCACCAGGCAGATTCGACAGCAGCCACATCAGATCGTCGGAACGATCGAGCTTGTGCCCGGCAAACTCGACGATGACATCACCGGCTCGCAGTCCGGCTGCCGCCGCGGGGGACTCGACATAGACCTCGGCCACCAGCGCTCCCCGTCGATCCGGCAGGTTAAACGAGCGCCGGAGTGTCTCGCTGACTGCTTGCGGATAGACGCCCAGCCAGCCCCGCAGCACGTATCCGCGACGGTGCAGCTGTTCTGCCACCGAGCGCGCGAGGTTGCTGGGAATCGCAAAGCCGATGCCGCTGCCGATGGTGTTCATGGCGCTGTTGATGCCGATGACTTCCCCTTGCACGTTGAACAGCGGGCCTCCCGAGTTGCCAGGGTTGATCGGCGCATCGGTCTGCAGAAAGTCAAAGAAGCCTGGCTGGCTGCCGGGCTGGACTTCGCGTCGGCCTTTTGCCGAGACAATGCCGACGGTGACCGAGTGCGAAAGACCAAAGGGGCTGCCGATCGCCATCACCCACTCGCCAATTTGCACACGGTCCGAGTCACCCAGTGGTGCCCAGGGCAGCGGCTTGTTCCCAGCCTCGATCTGGATGAGTGCCATGTCGGTGCGATCGTCCCGGCCGATTAGGCGGGCGCTGTACTCGCTGTCATCCTGCAAGTGGACGTGGATGTCGGCGGCGTTCTCGACGACGTGGTTGTTGGTCAAGATGAAGCCGCGCGGATTGATGATGACGCCTGAGCCCTGCTCACGGCCGTGCTTGCGGCCGGAATCTTCGTCGCTGGGGCGATCCCCTCGACGGTCCCCAACGCGATCGATGACGATGCTGACGACGGCCGGGCTGAACTTGTGCGAAAGGTTTACAAAGGTCTGACTCGAAAGCGGTCCACGACTCAGGGGCAGGGGGCCGCGTGCCGAGGCATTCGCACGGGCGCTCAGCTTGCGAGCGCCTTGCGGGCCGCTGCCTGGAAAAAGCGGCTCGCTGTCGGGGCTGGCAGCCATCGCAAGCGATGCCCACAGCACAATCACGGCGGCTGAAAACGCCGTGCCTCGACACCCCAGCCTCGGTACGTGCTGCTTCGGCCCAACGTTACGCGTCATGGAATTTGCCACTCAATCCCTGCCCTTGTGCATCATCGCACAGTTCAGTTGTTCTCGGGGCACAGGCTCGCCGCGGCGGACCCGCACTGGGTTGCTCGACAGAGGATGGCGACAGAAAACGGCGACAGAGGGCGGCCATCGCGTCGAGAGGCCTATGCTATAAGCTCGCCGCGTATGAGCGCTTCGCCTTCTTCCATCGTTCCCCCCGTTCCGCCGCTGCGGCCCGTTGCACGTGCCGTGGTCTTGCTCAGTGGAGGTCTTGACTCGACGACGGTCTTGGCCTTGGCACAACAGCAAGGCTATCTAATCCATGCTCTGTCGTTCCGCTATGGCCAGCGCCATGAGCACGAGCTAAAGGCGGCGCATGCGCTGGCTGCACGCGCCGGGGTTGCGCATCACGCAGTCTTGGAAATCAACCTGGCGCAGTTTGGCGGCTCGGCACTGACCGCGGACATCCCCGTCCCCAAGGATCGCTCGGCACACGATCTGTCGACGGGAATCCCGATTACCTATGTGCCGGCGCGCAACACGGTCTTTTTGTCGCTGGCGTTGGCGTACGCGGAAGTGCAGGGCGCCTTTGACATCTTTTTGGGCATCAATGCGCTCGACTACAGCGGCTATCCCGACTGCCGCCCCGAGTTCTTGGATGCGTTTCAGCGCTTGGCCAATCTGGCCACCAAGGCTGGCGTCGAGGGCCCGCAGAAGTTCCGCATCCATGCGCCCCTTTTGCACATGAGCAAGGCCGAGATCATTGCCACCGGGCTGGCGCTGGGCTGCGACTATTCGCTGACGCGTAGCTGTTATGACCCGGCGCCGGACGGGGCCGCTTGCGGTCGCTGCGACGCTTGTCAGCTTCGCTTGCAGGGCTTTGCGAAGAACGGTCTGTCTGATCCAGCGCCCTACGCCTCGGCAGCGGCCTAGCCGGCCCAGCGAGCGGATTTTTTCGTACCATCAGGGCATGCCCCAAGAGCCGCCCGCCTCGGTGAATGCATGGCCTGCCTTCGACGACGCGCATGCGCTGCAGCGCTTGCAACAGCCGGCGCCTCCCCTGCGGCGAAGCGATGTGCGGACGATGCTCGCGGACTTCGCTCTCATCACGTATGCCGTCGATCCCGAGCGGCTGCAGCGCCTGTTGCCGTCGGGTTTCGAGGCGCAGCGCTTGGTCATCGATGGGCGCGAGCGATCGTTGATCTCGGCGGTGCTATTTCGCGATCTGAACTTCCGCTTCGAGTTTGCGCCGTGGCTGCGCTTTCACTTTGGGCAGACCAACTATCGCGCCTATGTCCTGCGTCGTGGCGAGCCCTGCGTGTGGTTCTTTGGGACCTCGCTGGCGACGGGCTGGGTGCTGGTGCCGCAGCTTTTGTGGCGGCTGCCCTGGCACTTTGCTCGTATGCGCTTTGACACTGCTTGGCGCGACGGACGATGTCGGCACTATCACCTGCATACCAGCGCGCCCTGGGGACGGGCCGTTGTCGAGCTGGAAGGCACCGACGAGCCGCAGGGGGTGTTGCCTGGCTTCGCCAGCCCTGAGCAGACGTCGTGGATTCTGACCCATCCACTCGACGGATACTTTCGCAGGAGCGACGGTCAGGTCGGCAGCTACAGCGTCTGGCACGAGCGCTTGAGTCTGCGGCGAGGCATCGCCAAGCGGGCGCGCTTCGAGGTCTTTGAAGAGCTGGGTCTGCTGGATGCCACAAGCCGGCCACACTCGGTGCTGCTGCAGGAACAGACTGAATTTTATGTCTATCTGCCGCCGCATATCGTCAAGCAACCTTGACCAAATACGGAGCGTCCAGAGGAGCGAGCGCAGGATGCAGAGTGTGCTGCGAGCGCTAGCGGGCCGAGCTGGCGGCGCGTCCCAGGGTCAAGCGGGTGCAAAGATCCAGGGCTGCGCGCTGGCTGTCAGGTCGAGCGAGCCCGCGTCCGGCGATGTCATAGGCCACGCCATGGTCCGGTGACGTGCGGACGACCCGCAGGCCCAGCGTAACGTTTACCGCCCGATCGAAGTCGAGCAGCTTGAGCGGGATCAGGCCCTGATCGTGATACAGCGCGACGACTGCATCGGGTCGCTGGGCCGGGGGGCCAAACACGGCCGCGCGGAACAGAGCGTCGGGCACCATGGGGCCTTGGATGTCGGCGGGCTGCGAGCCATCGAAGGCCGCCTGGGCCTGCGCAATGGCTGGAGCGATGATGCGCGCTTCCTCGTCGCCGAAGTGGCCGCCCTCGCCGGCATGGGGGTTTAGGCCGGCGACCCAAAGACGCGGCGCTGCGATCCCAAAGTCGAGCCTCAGCGCGTGCGCCACGGTAACCAGCGTGTCGACGAGGCCGGCAATCGACAGTGCCCCGGCCACTTCGCGCAAGGCCAGATGCGTGCTTGCCAGCGCCACCCGCAGCGACGGACCCGCCAGCATCATGACTTCCTTTGGCGCCGATCGCAGGTGGGCACCCAGAAGCTCGGTGTGCCCCGGAAACAAAAGACCCGCGGCCTTGGCCCATCCCTTGTGGATCGGCGCTGTGCAGAGGCCCTGCACATCGCCGCGCACCGCCAAGTTCACCGCCGCCTGCAGATATGCGACCTGGGCCGCGCCGGCTTCTTGGGTTGGCTTCCCTGGCTCGGACTGAGGCTCGGTGAGCGACGTGACGCTGTGCAGCAGCAGCGTGGGATCCGTTAATGCCCGCTGCCAGGCAGACGACAGGCCAAGTCGTGTTGCCGCTCGTTCCAGCACGCCCGCGTCCCCCAGCAGAAGCCGCTGCACGACGGGCTGGGCTTCCGGCGCCGGGCAGGGCTCGCACAGAATGCGCACCCACAGCTCGGGGCCGATGCCGCAGGGATCGCCCATGGTCAGGGCCAGCCGCAGCGGTGCGTGGAGCATGTTCATCACGACGCGAATCAATATACTGCCTGAATGCGATTCCTCTCTGGACGTCAACCAAGCATGCAACGCGCGCTGCGACGTCGTGACTGGCTGCGATGGACTTCCTCAACGCTTCTGGGCGGACTAGGGGCACTGGCGAGCGGACCGCTGACACCGCAGGC
Organism: Myxococcales bacterium; assembly: GCA_016794505.1. Classification (GTDB taxonomy): domain Bacteria; phylum Myxococcota_A; class Polyangia; order Palsa-1104; family JAEUJZ01; genus JAEUJZ01. Next base: position 58,732 of record JAEUJZ010000001.1, on the reverse strand, counting down.
ATGGGGACAGGCCGCGCGTCGCCGTCAGGGAGAAGCGTTTACCTGGAGCCTGCGTTTCTTGGGTGTGTTTGAGGCTGGGCGAGCGCGCCTTGCGATTACCCCGCCGCAGAAGACAAGCAAGGGCCTGACCATTGCTGCCGTCGGAGAAGCCGAAGCGCTGGGCCTCGCCAAGGCGATTACAGGCCTTCACGATGACTATCGCCTGTTGCTCGATGCCAACACCTTTGTCCCCAAGCGCATCGATATCGTCGAGACCGGCTATCGCAGTCGCACCGTGACCATCGAAACGGAAGGCAAGCGGCTCGATATTCTGCAGCGCGTGCCGGCTCCCGAGCGGCGGGTGCAGGGGCTTTTGCCCAGCGAACCCTTAGAGCCGGTGGCCGTGTTGCTGCAATTGCGCGGCGCCCGGCTGGCGGACCGCGATCACCTAGAGCTGATCATCCTCGACGGTACAGCGCTGTATCAAGGCTCGATCGATGTGCAGGGCCGTGAGGACTTGACTACCACGATGGGGACCCAGCGCGCGATCAAGCTTGCATGCAAAGGCGAGCGCATCGATATCAACGGTCGCAAAGTGGGACGTCCGCCGCGGACGGCGACGCTGTGGCTGTCGGATGACGAGCGCCGCTTGCCCCTTCTGGTGGTGGCGCAGACCGATATGGGCAATGGGCAGTTTGAGCTGATGAGCTACGAAGCGGGGCAGCGCCCGTTGACGCCACCGCGCCAGTTCACCGGGATCGCGCAGAGCCCGGCCTAGCGCGGTCGATCGAAGACGGGTCTTGGGGGCGGATGTCGCTAGTTCACGCCGACGGCGGTCCAGGCCTGCGTCACGGCGGTCTCTTCTGCTTTGCCGGCGCCGTACAGATCGCGCGTCGCCTTGAGCGTTCCTTCGCGCGCCTGCTTGAACGTCGTGCCCGACGTGAAGTACGTCGTCAGCGCGCGATACCAGATCTTTTCTGCTTTGGCGCGGCCGATGCCCGATGCGCGCTTGCCGCTGGTCTTGTTGGTGCCGCCTTCCGACAGCAGATAGAAGAAGTTGTTGGCGATGCCGCTTGAGAAGTGGACATCGATGCCTGCCTTGTATAGCGAGTAGTGGTCGATTGAGCGCCCGTCGTCCTTGGGCGAGCTCATGCTGCGCAGGAAGGGTTTACCGAGGCTGGGGCCGGCGATCTTTTCGCCGATCAGATAGTCGCCGGTATCCGAGGCGTTCTTGGCAAAGAACTCCACCGCAGTGCCGAAGATGTCGCTGGTCGCTTCGTTGAGACCGCCGGACTCGCCGGAATACACGAGCTTGGCAGTGCGCGAGGTCAGGCCGTGCGACATCTCGTGCCCGGCGACGTCGATCGCAACCAGTGGCTTGAGCACCTTGCCGTCTCCGTCGCCATAGGTCATGCAGAAGCAGGCGTCGGACCAGAACGCATTGTTGTATTTGTTGCCGTAGTGGACGCGGGACAGGGCGGCCTTGCCGTCGTTGGCGATGCCGTTTCGATTGTGGGCGGTCTTGTAGTAGTCCCAGGTCATCGCCGCGCCATAGTGCGCGTCAGCCGCAGCGGTCAAGCGGTCGGCATCGGTGCCGTTGCCAAACGTGGTCGTGGTCGAGGTGAGGACCACACTCGCGGCATCGGTGGTGCGGTGGCCGCCGCGAACGCCGTCGCGAAGCTCGAACTTGGTGCCGTTCTTGGTGATTTCCAGCGTCACCGTGCCGTTGTAGTAGCCCTTGCCGACACCCGCGGCCGTCTCGATCTCGTCGTAGCTGCGCAGGATCTGACCGCTGTGCGCGTCGACGAATGTATGAAGAACGCTGGGCGTGCCGTCGGGCTGCGTGCCTTCGGTCACCACTTCATACGCCAAGGCCAGCTTGTCTGGGCCATCGAAGGCGTCGATGACGAGCTTGGGCTTTTGCGAAAGAAGACTGGCGCTGCGCTCACCGACGAAGCCGGCCTGACCCAGGTAGGCAGCTTCGTCCGGGTTCAGGGTCGGCTTGGTCGAGAGGTCGATGGGTCGCTGCATGGGCGTGGTGATGTCTTCTTCCAGCACATCGCCGCGGTGAACGATGAGGTCTGCACCCCGCACAGCCAGGCCTTGATAGAAGCGATCGAAGCGCGTGTGTTCTTGCGCTTTGTCATCGCGGAAGTGCAGGCGCTGCCGCACGGTGTCGCCTCGCCCCATGCCCAAGCGTGGCGCCGCATCCTGCAGATAGGCCACGGCAGCAGCGTTTAGCGTCTGTCCGTCGTCGGTGCTGTCCTCGATCGAGACCAGCTCTGCACCACCACAGGCGCCCAGCAGCGCCACGTTGAGCATAAGAAGCGTTCGCATCATGTCCTCCGAGATGTCTTCTGCGTCGTGCGGTTCGATGGGTTGGGCCGGCGTGACGAGAACGTCCGCGCGGCTCGTTGGCGTATGGACACTGCACAGGCGATGCCAACACCATGCGGGCAGCCTACGCCGCGCAGGGCAGGGCGCATTTCCGTCGAGACGGTCCGTGGCTAAGCCCGCGCAGTCGCGCAGAAGAGCGCCCCGCCCGGTCCGCAAGATGGGGGTTCAAGTTCCCAGTCTGGGGCGAGCCCGCCCAGCGATAAAGCAGCGCGGCCCTGGCAGGCTGCGCGCGATCGAGAGCGCGGTCTTACAGCCGAGTGATCGGCCAGCTTGCAGCGGGTGGTTCCGTGCAGGCGCTCACGATGTCGCTGCGGGCTGCATCGAGCGCCTCGACGAGATCTCCGGCACACAGCAGGCTGCCTGGAGCCCGCCGCGCGCTCAGCCAGTCCCCGGCCCGTCCATGCCAATAGACCGCAGCACAGGCGGCGTCATACGCTGGCCAGCCCGCCGTCAGCAGCGCGCCCAACAGGCCGGTAAGTACATCACCCATTCCGCCGGTTCCCATACCCGAATTTCCTGTTGGACAGACAGATAAGTGAATATCCTTTATTGGCAAAACCTGGGCATCCCCGGCAGCAGCGGGCGAAGGGGCTGCAATCACCGTGCGAGCGCCCTTGAGCACGACGACCGCGGCGGTTCGCTGACACAGGCGACGGGCGCTTTCGTTGCGGCTGGCTTGCACCTGTCGCACCGTCGTGCCCAGCAAGCGAGCAGCTTCTCCTGGATGGGGGGTCAGGACCAGCTCGCGACCGCGCTTTTGAGCCCGCAGAAGCAGCGCGTCTTCCCCGACCACTTGGTTTAGCGCGTCGGCGTCCAGCACCATCGGAGCCGTGCCGTTTTCAATCAGCGAAAGCAGCGCGTGCTTGATGTGCGGACCGACGGGCAGGCCGGGACCGATGGCAATCGCCTGCTTGCCGTGGGCCGCTTGCAGCCACGCTTGGATCAGCGCTGCAGCGTCGGGCTCGCCGGGCATCGCAAGCTCATAGGGCCAGGACATCGCTTCGAGCACCTGTCCAGACAGCGCGTGCTCGACGACAGAAGACGGAGCCAACAGCGTGCAAAGTCCGACGCCGGTCCGCAGTGCAGCGCGCGTACACAGCAGCGCAGCACCGGTCTTGCCGATGGATCCAGCGACGACCAGCAAGTGGCCATGCGTGCCCTTGTGCCCCAGCGGCGATCGCGGCTGAGCCAGTCGCAGCAGGCAGCGCGCATCCAGCAAGCGAGCGCGAACCGCGATCGGGCCGGACGTGGGATCAGGAATGCCGATGTCGACTAGATAGATAGCTCCAGCCCAGGTGAAGCCTGGCGCTCCCAGCAGACCCAGCTTGGGGAAGCCAAAGGTCACCGTGTAATCCGCCTGCACGATCGCCGGGGACGGCAGGTCGACGGCATCGCTGGGCAAGCCGGTGTCGGCATCCAGGCCCGAAGGCAGATCGACTGCCAGTCGTCGCGCTCGGCTGGCGTTGGCCGCATGGACAAGCTGCGCCAGGTGCCCGGTCAGCGTCTTGTGTAGACCGGTGCCAAACAGCGCATCAATGATGAGATCCTGACTGCCCAGTCCCTGCAGAAGCAGCGCAAGCGGGCGGGTCTCGGTCTCGCTGGGGCAGTCGTGGACGCAGACGCCAGCCGCAAGCGCGGCCTGCATGTGCAAGCGGGCGTCGCCGCGCACGCGATCGCGTTCCGCACACAGGTACAAGCGGACGCCGATCCCGCGCCCGTGCAGATAGCGCGCGATGACCATGCCATCGCCGCCGTTGTTGCCGGGGCCCGCCAAAAGGACAACACGCGCTTGAAACAGATCGATGGCGCCTTCGCGGTGCAGCTGCCAGAGCACCTCGACGACGCCGCGGCCGGCGTTTTCCATCAACGCGGACCCCGGCACCCCCAGGCGGCTGATGGTGTCGGCATCCAGAAGGCGCATCTGTTCGGCAGAGACGAGCGGCCACATGACTTGGCAGCATATCGCAGCCGCCCATCTTGCAAGCAAGGGAGCCGATGCGTTGCCGGCGCGCTGCCTCGTTATCTGGGGCTGGCTTGGCGCCGACGTCGGAACAGCAGCAAGGCCAGCGTGCCCAAGGCCCCAAGGCTCGCCAGAGCCGATGCCGACCCACGTGCGGCGCTGGCCGCCGGGGCGAGCACGCTGCAGCCACCTGCCTGCGTCGCGCCATAGACGTCGGGGACGGTGCAGATCTTGGGATCCTTCGCCGACGGATACGTATTCAAGATCCCCGATACGTCGTCCGCCTTGGGCTGGCGTTTCTTGACCTCTTTGGGATCCGCCGTCGGATACATCGTCGTGTCGAAGATGGCTTGGTACGTCGAGCTGGATAGGCGTCCCGCTTCCACGATCGCGCACGAGATAACCGGGTTGCCGGTGCCGTCGCGCGTGCAAGCCGGCATGCTGTCGCCGCTACGCCGGCACGTGTGCTCAAGGCCCATCAAGTGGCCGATCTCGTGCGTCAGCGTGTTCCATAGATCCGTTGGCTTGCGCTGCCCCGTCGCTGGGGGGGCTGCATCGGCGTTATAGAAGTGGTTGTTTACGGCGTTGAGCTCGATGTCCGCGTCGATGATCCGCCCATCGGCAACCGCATCCATGGGCTTGTTGATATAGGTGACGGTGGTGATGGCCGCGGCGGCTGCGTCATACGGTACCGCGGGCACCTTGTCCGTCGCTGGCCGTGCCCATGTTGACGAGCGAAACTTGACGACTTGCAGCTTGTCGGTGGCCACCGTCTCGCGCTTGCTGTTGGCCGGCAGATACGTGAGCTTAAGAAAGCTCGACCCGCCGATCATCGACTGCCAGCTATTGATTGAGGTCTGGACGGTGTTTTCGACCTCGGCGAGCGACATCTCGCGCACGCCGTCTGAATCGACGGTGATGTGGACGCAAGTCTGGGCCCACCAGACGGGGTGGCAGCCTTCGAGGGTGTACGAGCGGACATAGGCCTGGGCCTGTGAATCGCCGAAGGCCAGAACCGACAGCGCAAGCCCGAGGACGCGAGGGAAGTACCTCATGGCCGACCTCCGGCCGGGCGCACGGTCGCAGGCTGCGTCAGCGGCGCGGGCTTGCTTTGACGAGCGCGCTCTGCGAGCAGGCTGCGCACAGCGCTGAGCACATCATCGAGAGGACGGCCACTTTCAGACGGAATCGCCTGGCCCGCAGGAGCGATGAGCTCGGCTTGATCCAGCGCCACATCGACGCGCAGCACGCCCCGACTGTCGGAAAAGACATGCATCGCCCCCTGCGCCATGCCCATGGAAAAGAAGGCGCCGCCGCGCTCTTTGGCGAACAGCAGCACCTGCTCTCCGACGCGATAACTGGCTTCGCCGTGGACTCGCTGCCCGAGCTCTCCGACCACACCGCCGAGGTGCCGGACGGTGAAGCGGCTGCCCGCTGGGACGCCGAGAAGCTCGCGCTCGCAGCGAATGGTCACGTCGGTCACGATGTATGAGCTGCCTTCGGCTAGGTAGTGCGACTCGACCTTTTCGACAGTGCCCAGCAGCACGCGGTCGGCACCCTGGGTCAGAGTCGGCAAGTCCATCGCGACCAGCGTCGTGGCGGCCGCGTCGTACGCAGCGAGAAGCAGGGTCACCCCCAAGACGCAGCCGGCCAGGGTAAACCAGCGCCTCAGACGAGATCCCGTACGCAAAGCAGGCTTCATGACATGCACCTCTTTGTTGTCGTGTGGCATGGGCGCCACTGCCCCTAGCTTCACTCCGTCGGGCCAGCGGTTGCAAGCGGCGTGCATGCAGCGGTCCGAGCCCGCGCAAGCCCGCGCAAGCCCGCGCGAGGCTCATGCTGGGTTTGACAGAGGACGGCGGCGGTTGATACACAGCGGCGGTGAGCACAGACGGCAGACATTCGACGGACAACCCATTCTTTGGTGACAACCCACAGCGCGCGGGGCGGCCTGTACGGGTGCGCATTGCGCCTTCTCCGACGGGCGATCCGCATGTTGGAACCGCGTACATCGCCCTGTTCAACTACGTCTTTGCGCGCAAGCACGCGGGCACGTTCATCCTGCGCATCGAAGACACCGACCAAACACGCTCGACGCGGGCCAGCGAAGACGCCATCCTGCGGGCGCTCAGCTGGGTCGGTCTGCAGTGGGACGAGGGGCCGGACGTCGGCGGTCCTTGCGCTCCGTATCGACAGTCCGAGCGCACCGAGCAGTACAAGCAGCACGCCATGGCCCTGGTCGAGCGCGGCGCTGCGTATCCCTGCTTTGCGACGGCAGACGAGCTGGAAGCGATGCGCAAAGAGCAGATCGCCGCCGGCAAGACGCCGCAGTACGATCGTCGCTATCGCAGCCTGCCCAAAGACGAAGCCAAGGCGCGCATCGAGCGCGGTGATCCCTATGTCATTCGCTTGGCCATGCCGCTGTCTGGGCAGACGCGGTTTGTCGACGGACTGCGCGGCGAGATCGTCATCGAAAACGCAACGATTGACGACCAGGTGCTGCTGAAGTCCGACGGCTTTCCGACGTATCACCTGGCCAATGTGGTGGATGACCACATGATGGGAATCAGCCACGTGATTCGCGCCGAAGAGTGGATCATCTCGACGCCGAAGCACATCCAGCTGTACCAGGCCTTCGGCTGGGAGCCGCCGCAGTTTCTGCACATGCCGCTTCTGCGCAACCCGGACAAGTCGAAGATCTCCAAGCGCAAGAACCCGGTGTCGCTCGACTACTACCGCGACGCGGGTTACTTCCCCGAGGCGCTGCTGAACTTCCTTGCGCTGATGGGCTTTGCGTTCGGCGGCGACCGCGAAAAGTTCACGCTGCGCGAGATGATCGAGGTCTTCGACTTCGCCAAGGTCTCGCCGGGCGAGCCCGTCTTCGATCTGCAGAAGCTGTCGTGGCTAAACGGGCTGTACCTGCGCGAGATGAGCGATGCCGAGCTGGTCGAGCGTCTGCGCGCTTGGCGCTTGTCTGATGCCTATCTGCTGTCGCTGATGAAGATGCTGCGCGAGCGCATGGAGCGCATGGATCAGTTCATTCCCGCCGCGTCGTACTTTCTGACCGGCGACCTGGACTATTCAGCGCCGGGCCTTTTGGATCAGCTGGTCCCCAAGGGACGCGACCGCAGCACGACGGGGCAGGTGCTAAGTCAGCTCTGCGATCACATGGAAGAGACCATCCGCGGCGAATGGACCCACGACGCGATCGAGGCCGCCTGCCGCAGCTTCTGCGAAAAAATCGGCTGGAAGACCAAAGAGCTGTTCATGCCGATCCGCATCGCGGTGACCGGGCGGACGGCCTCGCCGGGCCTGTTTGATACGCTGTCGGCCGTCGGCAAAGACCTGACGCGTCGACGTCTGCGACAGGCGGCGCAGGCGCTGCTTTCCATGGCGACCCCGGCGGCGCCCAGTGTGCAGCCGGCGTCGGGAACCGCAGCCCCAGCCCCTGGAAAAGCGCCCCCTGCCCCCGCCGGAAAGGCTGCGTCTGCCGCTCTTGCAAAACCAGTCGCTGCACCTGCTGCCGGTCGCGCAGAAAACACAGAGCCGAAGGCCTAGCGGTCGTGTGATCGTGTGCTGTTTTCGTCGCTGAGCACGCCTAGCAGCGCCATCGCCGGGGTTCACGTCAGCTGGCGCGAAGGCGTGCATATCGACGTGGGTGAGGGCCCCGGTGTGTGGTGTGACGCAGTACACCGTCGAGACCTGTGCTTCATTTCGAGCGCTCCACTGCTCAAAGGGGTGCAGCGCACCGACTCGCTTTTGTGCAGCGAGCGCACCTTTCGCCTGTACGAGAGCCTGCACGACGGAGCAAGCAAGCCCGATGGCGCGCTGCTGTCGCCACCGGGGCGCCCCTTTCAGCTAGGAGCCCTGCGGCTTGAGCTGTTCCCGTCGGGCAGCCTGCCTGGGGCATCGTCTTTGTGGCTGCGTACGGCAGGCGGGGTCGAGGTGGTCTATGCCGGATCGCCCAACCCGACGCCGCGCGCCACCGTCGAAAAAATGCAAGTGCGCGGAGCTGAGTGTTTGATTGTCCACGCCCCGCTTGCAGCCTGCCCGACGGATCTGCCGACGCGGGAACAGGCTCTTTATGTCCTGCGCGAGCACATGGAAAAGGCCCAGGCTGATGGAGCGATCCTGGTAGTTCTGTGCTCGGCTTTGTCGACGGCCCCCGAGCTAATCCATGCGCTGCGCAGCGAAGCGCACGATGCAGCCCCGATCGCAGCAAGCCTGTCGCTGTTCGCGCATGCCCAGATCCTGCAGACCTGCGCAGCGTTCCGACGCGTTGGCGCCTTGCCGGATCACTTGCCAACATCGGCGCCGCTTCTGCGTCGGGTGGCCAAAGACCTGCTGCCTGGCTCCGTCGTGTTCTGGCCGCTTGGGGCGGGGGTCGAATCGCTGGCGACGCTGGGCGCTGCTGCGGCGGCGAAACATCCTGGCCGCAGCAGTCTGCGCATCGTTGTGTGCTCGGCGGCGGTGCTCTTGCCGGGGGCCTGTGCGTCGCTGTTCGCGCAGCTTACCGCGCTGGGCCTGCCCATGCCGTACGGCATTGCGTTTCCCGATGCCATCGACCGCGCGGGACTGCTTCGCTACGTCCGCGATACCGGCAGTCGTCGAGTCGTTCTGACGGCGGGTGCCTGCGCCGATCTGGCCACTGCGCTTTCCCCTGCTACGTGCGAGTCGCTGGGCCCGCCGAGCCAGCTACGGCTCTTCTGACGAACCGACGATGATACGATGCGGTCACCATGTCTATCTTTGATGGCCTCCGCGATGTATTTGCGAGTCGAACCGGGCGCAAGTCGGTAAGCGCACTGCTGCAAGAGCTAGAGCCCCTTGCACACCCCGAGCGCACGCAGCGCATGGTGGCCTTGGGCAAGGCTGCGACCAGCGATGCAAAAGCGCGCGAGCTTCTAGATGCTCTGTGGAACAGCGACGGGGACAGCGCGGCCTATGCCCGTCGCTTGGTCCTCAAGAGCTGCTATGGCAGCCGCGATGGAGCGCGCGTCCTTCTGGCGCTGTCCGATCCGTCGCGCCTGCTGCGCGGCGGCGCACGCAAGCTGGTGGCGCTGTGCTGCGACGATCGTCAGGCGACCGAGGCGCTGAAGACCACATGGTACGTGCGACAGCACATGCGGCTCTTGCAAGCGCTGCGCGAGCGCGGTCGCACCGAGCCCGTCGACGCATTCTTGGACTGGCTGGCCACACAGCCGGGCGACACGCGGCTGGCCGACTGCGTTCCGTATGGCTCGCACGCCGCGATCGAGCGCCACCTGACCGCGGCCTTGCACCGACCCAGCGAGGTGTTTTGGGACGGCATGCTGGCGCGAGCCCCGCAGATCTTGGGGCGCTATCTGCACGATGAGCTACGGCGCGGCAGCGGCAAGCCCGAAGCCACCCTTTTGTGGGTCTCGCAGCACGCGCTTACACGCCTGTGCCCGCGCGAGCCAGCGACGGCGCTAAACATCATGGATGCCCTGCTGGCCCGCGGCGTCAGCCCCGAGGCCGGGCTGTGGGCGCAGGTCGCACGACGCAAGCCGGCTTTGGCCGCTGACATTGCCGTGCGGCATCGCGTGAGGGTTCCGGCGGGCGCCTTTGCCGACGTCGCGCGCGAGCTTCCGGTCGATCCGCTGTGTGCGCTGTTGCGGCACGATCCCTTTGCGTTGGGTCCACCGCAGAGCTGGTTTCGCTTCTTGCCCGATGCGGATCGCTCGCAGGTCCTCTCAGCGTGGCTGGATACCGTCGCGCAGCATCCCAGCTTTGGTGCGGCGCTGCTGCGGCAGCTCACCATGGATGCCCGCCTGGGCACGCCAGAGACGCTGGACGCGGCCTATGCTCGCTGGTCGGTTGCCGCACAAGATGCCGCGGGTGTCATTCCCCTGCAGGTCGTGTCGCTGCTGCCGGCGCACTTGGCCGAGCGACAGGGGCGTCGTCACTTGAGCAGCGTAACGGCTTTGCAGACGCGCCCGTCGCAGCGCCTGCCGTATGCGCGCTTTCTGCCCTGGGACGAAGCACAGGTCCAGCTGAAGCCCTATGTCGGTCATCCCGAGGGAGAAGTGCGCGGCCAGGCCGTCGCGGTGCTGTTGAATCTGGCCGGTCACTGCCGCGATGCCGAGCGCCGCGCCGTGCTGACCGTCGAAGCGCTGCGCATGGTCAAAGCCCGCAAGAACGAACAAGACCCCGTGCGCTTGGCGCTCTTGCAGGCGTTGGTCGCGTGGCCGCGAGTGGCGTGGCAGGCAAGCCACCTGCCCGATGTCGGGCAGATCTTGCGTGACGCGCTGGATGCCGCAGATCTGTCGCACGCGACGGCGCAGGCCGCCGAGCAGCTCGTCGTGCGCCTGTTCCGCATCGACGGATCCTGGGGCGGCAAGTGGCTCGCCACGCTGATCAAAGAGCGCGGAACGATCTATGCGCCGCGCTTGGGCGATCAGCTGAGCGACGACGATGTGCGCGCCGTCGCACCGCATCTTTTGGACGTGGCCAAGGCCTGGGCCAGTCGCGAGCGCGAGGGACACTTGGTTGCGCTGGTATCCAGCCTGGCGACGCGGCTCTCGCTGGTGCCGGGGCTTGTCGATGTCGTGCAGGACGTGACGCGCCGCACACCGAATGCGTCGACGGCGCTGGCGCTGATGATGCTGCTGGGGAAGCACGAAAAGCCGCGCTTTGCCGCGCTTGCCGACGAGGTCTTTGCATCCTGGGCCAGCCGCAAGTGGGACAGTGCGCTGGTCTCGATGGCGCAGTCGCTGAAGCGAGGCGAGCTACCAGCGAGCCTGGTGGCCGGCTTGGAACAGGCGCTCGATCGCTGCGTGTATGCCCACCAAGCCTCGGCCATCTTCACCGTCCTGGCCCAGCGCGCCGTCGCTGATTTTCGCCGCGTCGTGCCGCTGGCCATCCGTCGAGACCCAAGCTTTGTGTGCGTGCCGGCAGTCTACGAACACTTGCACAAGCGACGGCAGGATCTTCTGGGACCGTGCCTGGGTCTTGAGCCCGTCCGCGGGCGCTTCGCCACGGGCAAGACGCGCTGGCTTCTGCCATTCACCGACGGCTTCTTCCGCTGGACGCCGTCGCAGCAGGCGCTGTTCGCGGCGCAGATCGATCACATCACGGCCGACATCGAACGCGATACGCCGACGGTGTTCTGGGCCTTGGTGCGGCTGCCGTCGCTGCAGTTCATCGCACCCAAGGCGCTCTTGGCGCTCGCCGACGACAAGCGACCGGCCGTCCTTGAAAAAGCGGTGCGTACGCTGGGCCGCTGCGATGCCGGGCAGGGTGTCGACAAGCTCTTGGTCTGCCTGGAAGACAGCCGGGCGCGCTATGCCATCTATTCGCTGCGCCGGGCCGTGCTAGAGCTGCCGCCGGATGCCGCGTTGCCGCTTCTGCGCAAGGTGCCCATGCAAAAGGTCACCGTCGCTAAAGAGGTCGTGCGCCTGCTCGGCGAGCTGCGATCCGACGCTGCCTATGCCGCGCTCTTGGCCATGGACAGCCCGACGCTGCACCGCGACATTCGCATCGCCCTTCTACGTGCGCTGTGGGATCACTTGGAGCGTGAGCCAACGTGGCAACTGTACCGTCAGGCAGCCTCGGGCAATGACTGGGTGCTGGCGTCGCGCGTGGGTGACATTCCACCGGATCGCTTGACCATCGAGGTCGATCGCAAGCTGTCGCAGGTCCTGTCGCTGGTGCTCGATCGCAAAGAGCCCGAAGCGCGCCTGGATCTGCTGCGTCGCGCGGGGCAGCTTCCCATCCGCGACCGCGAGCGAACATTCTTTGCTTCGTGCCTGGCCCGCTTGGATTCGCGCTTTATGGATGAAGTCAGCGCGGCGCTGCAGGCGACGGTGGCTCGCGCGAGCGAAGGCGACGTGGCGCAGGTGATCGCGGGGCTGGCGGCGCTGCGGGGCAACCGCCGGGCGCTATCGACCTTGGCCGTGGATCTGCTGCAGAAGCTGCAGACGCCATCGCCCGTTACCCGCGGGATCGCCGATGGTCTGCTGACGGTCTTGGCCGACGACGCGCGGGCGACCCCGCTTTATCTGCGGGTCGCGCTCACCGTCTGCAGCCAGCCTCTGCAAGGCGACCGCGTGGTGCAGATCTTGGCCGCGGTGCATGCGGCGGGTCTGCTGCACGCGCACGCGCTGCACAGCGCCGCCGACGTCGTGCGCGCCTGGCCGATGGCCCGTCTGCCAATCGCCCAGGTCGAGACGCTCTTGCACACGCTGGGGCAGCGCCCCGAGCCCGAGCTGCGCTATCTGGGACTGGTGCTGCTGGCCACACTCTCTGCTCCCGAGCAGGGCCAGGGCTGGACGCCGGACCGTCGAGAACGCCTGCAGCGCGCGACCAGCGATTCGTCCCCCCTGGTGGCGTCGTACGCGCAGTTCGTGTTCCCGCCCGCCGAAGAACCCAGCGCCGCACCGGCATCGCCCGCGTCTTAGAGGGTTTCTGGAATCTCTCGTTAATGACTGAATATTAATATGAATTCAACTATTAAGCATTCAATCATTAATATCTAGATAGAGGCTTGCTCAGGCGGTCGCTCGGCGGCAATGAGGATGCGGCGAAAGCCATAAAAGTACGGGCGATCGGGCATGGCCGCGGCGAAACGCTGGCTGAGCACCGACAGGAATTCGGCGTGCTGTTCCGTCGGCAAGCGCTCAAGATAGGGCACAAGCAAGGTTCCGCGCACCCACTGCAAGACCGCGTGCGCATCCGGCAGGATATGGGCATAGACCTTCTCGATGACCGTCGGACGCGGGATACCCAGTCGAAACAACAGCTCAGCGTAGTGGTGAATCGGCAAGACCGGCGAGCGGCGCAGATAACCGCCAAGCTGGCTGGCAAAGGGCTCGCTGCGGACAACGTCGCGCACGATCGCGTGCGAGGGGTGATCGTGATTCGACGGCATCTGCAGCACAAGCTGGCCGCCGGGAGGCAGAAGCCGGATCAAGCGGGCGAACAGCGTCGGATGGTCATCCACCCACTGCAGCGCGGCGTGGCTGAACACGATGTCCCAGGCTGGCTCGGTCCGCGGCTCTGCAGCGAGCGAGGGGCGAGGCGGCGGCGTCGCTTCGACGAACGCCTCGATGCTCTGTGTGCGGAACGTCAGGCCGGGCTGGGTTAGCGGCTGGGCCTGCGCCAGCATGGCGGCCGAGCTATCGATGCCCAGGACCTGCGAGCCCGGCGACAGCGTGGCGAGGCGCGCCGTCAGCTCTCCCGTGCCACAGCCCAGATCGACGATGCGCAACCCTGGGCGAAAGCGCCCGAGCGCCACCAGGTCAGAAAAGGGCGCGTACCGCTCGTCGCGGAAGAGGTCATACTGCGCGGGGTTCCAAGCCATGCCGGCAGCCTAGCAAACGTCCCATGCCCGCGGACGTTTCGTGGGCGGCCCAGGGGCTGCGTGGCGGCATCGACCTGTGCTGTGCTGGCGCAGCTTCGTCGAGCCTGTGATCGAGCCACGGCGCAGGGGGGCGAGATGATACAAGAGAGGCATGACGCACTCTTGGGACAAGGCCGCGGCGGGCTCGGCGCTGCACGCGATCCGCGGCCATACGCGACGAGCCAGCGTTCGTGGGTCCGGTCTGCTTCTACACTTCACATCGCTGCCGGGACCCGGTGGCTGCGGCGATCTGGGGCCGGAAGCGCTTCGCTTCGTGGAACAGCTGCAGCGCGCGGGACAGCAGGCCTGGCAGGTGCTGCCGCTGGGGCCGACGGGCTATGGCGACTCGCCGTATCAGACGGCGTCGGTCTTGGCCGGCAATCCCATCCTGGTCAGTCCGCAGGGGCTGCAAAAAGACGGTCTGCTGGACAGCGACGATCTGCGCGAGCTGCCAGCCAGCAGTCCGCGCGCCGACTATGGCTGGGCGCAGCACGCGCGCTGGCGACTGTACGAGCGAGCGGCCTCGCGCTTGTTTGCCGACCACGCACAAGAGGCTCTGTCGGCGCTGCGTCGAGAATTCGCTGCGTACTGCGAAGACGAAGCGGCGTGGCTTTCGGACTACACGCTGTTTGCCGCGATCAAAGAAGAGTGCAAGATGGCGCCTTGGGTCGAGTGGCCGGCTCCGCTGCGCGATCGCCATCCGCTTGCTCTCGACGAAGCACGGGCGCGGCTTTCCGAGCGTATGCGTCTGCACGCCTTTGTGCAGTGGCAGTTCGAGCGCCAGTTCCGCCGCCTGCGCGGCGCCGCCAAAGACGCCGGCATTGAGCTCATCGGCGACGTGCCGATCTTTGTGGCGCACGACAGCGTCGAGGTGTGGCAGCAGCGCGAGCAGTTCCTCTTGCACCCCGACGGGCGCCTGCGCGTACAGGCCGGCGTGCCGCCGGATTATTTTTCGCGCACAGGGCAGCTTTGGGGCAATCCGCTGCCCGATTACCAGCGCATGATCGACGACGGCTTTCAGTTCTGGCGGCGGCGCATCCAGCGAGCGGCGGCGCTTTTCGATCGCGTGCGGCTCGATCATTTCCGCGGCTTTGCGGCGCACTGGGAAGTACCGGGCACCGCGCGCACCGCCGAGATGGGTCGCTGGGTGCCGGCGCCGGGGGCGCTGCTGTTTAAGACGTTGCTGTCGGATCCCGAGACGCAGGGTGTGAGCTATATCGCCGAAGACTTGGGCGTGATCACGCCCGATGTCGAAGCGCTGCGGGACGGCTTCGGCCTGCCGGGTATCCGCGTGCTGCAGTTCGGCTTTGGCCCCGATGAGGCGTACGAAGGTCGCCCCTGGGGCTGTCACCCGAACCACGTCGTGTACTCATCGACGCATGACAACGCGACGCTTATGGGCTGGTATCGCGGCGAGACCGATGGCACCCGCACCGACGAACAAGCCGCAGCCGAGCGGGCCCGCGTGCATGAATACATGGGCTACGAGCCAAGCCCACAGTCGGCGCATCACGCGCTGTTGCGCCTGGCCCTTGCGACCAGCGCCGACACCGTGATCCTGCAAGTGCAAGATGTCCTGGGCCTGGGCAATGAGGCGCGCATGAACCGCCCTGGGCAGAGCGAAGGAAACTGGCAGTTCCGACTGATGCCCGGTCAGCTCGACGATCGCAGCCTGGATGATCTGCGCAACCTGACGCGGATCTACGGGCGCTTGCCGGCGAAAAAGTCGGTGTAAGCTGCCGCCGCCATGAAGCTAGTCACCTTTGAGCTGATCGAGTCCCCAACCAGTCCCAGTCGCATCGGTGTCGTCGTCGAGACAGGTGGCGGCGATGCGGAGGCTGCGCCGATCTTGGACCTGCAGGTGGCATTTCGCTGCAGCGAAGCGCAGGCCGGTCGCGCCAGCGATCTCGACAGCATTTCTGCGCGCTTTGGCCGCGACATGCTGGGCTTGATCGAGCGACACGAGCACGCCGTGCCGCGCATTCGCGAGCTCTTGGCCGTGCAGGCACAGGGCCTCTTACCAGCGACGTTCGAGGGGCGCAGCCTGCTGTGGCCGCGTCCGCTGGTCCGTCTGCTGGCACCGATTCCGCGCCCGCTGTCGATGCGCGACGGCTACGCCTTTCGCCAGCACGTCGAGGCCGCGCGCCGAAACCGCGGCCTGCCGATGATCCCCGAGTTCGATGAGATCCCGATCTTCTATTACACGAACCACCTGCAGGTGCTGGGGCCGGGGCCGGTGCCGGTGCGTCCGCTGCATACGCAGCAGCTGGACTTCGAACTAGAAGCCGCCATCGTCATCGGTCGAACGCTTCGCGATGCCGATGTTGCGACGGCGAACCAGGCCATCTTCGGCTTGATGGTGATGAACGATCTGTCGGCGCGAGCGCTGCAGATGCACGAGATGAAGCTGAACCTGGGGCCGGCCAAGGGCAAAGACTTTGCGACGACGATTGGGCCGTACCTGGTGCCGATCGAGGACCTTGGGCCAGCGCGCAAGCCGAGCCCGCGGGGCGATCACTTCGATCTGCGAATGGTCGCGCGACACAACGGCGAGCAGGTCGCCGAAGGTCGTCTGTCCGATATGAGCTGGACCTTTGCCGAGATCATCGCCCGTGCGAGCTATGGTGTGACGCTGCACCCCGGTGAAGTGATCGGCAGCGGCACCGTCGGAACCGGCTGTTTCTTAGAGACCAACGGGTCGAAGATTTTCGACAACCGCTGGCTGGCTCCCGGTGACACCATCGAGTGCGAGATCGAGGGCCTCGGCTGCCTGCGCAACACGATCGAGCTTGTGCCCTAGTCGCGCTTGGGGTCATCACCCAGCCAGGAGATCGCGATGAATTCACCGTCGAGCCAGCCCGCGCCGCAGCCGGGCGAGACCGTGCTGTATCACTATTGGCGCTCGTCTTCGTCGTGGCGGGTGCGCTGGGCGCTCCTTGAAAAGGGCATTCCGTTTCGCGCGGTGGCCATCGACTTGCTGAAAGGCGAACAGCGATCGGATGCGCATCGCGCTCGCAGTCCGCTTGCGATGGTTCCGGTGCTGCATATCGACGGAGTTGATCTCTCAGAGAGCGTCGCCATCCTGGAATATCTGGAAGAGACGCGCCCCATTCCGTCGCTGGTCCCCGCCGCTGCGAAGCCGCGCGCTCGCATGCGGCAGCTTGTGCAGATCATCGCCGCCGACACGCAGCCCCTGCAGAACCTGTCGGTACTAGAGCACGCCGAGCGCCTGAGCCCCGGTCCCGATACGCGACGCCGCTGGGCCGAGCACTACATCCGCCGCGGCTTCGATGCGTATGAAGCGACGCTGGCGTTGCCCGATGGCGGGCCATGGAGCGGGCCTTATTCCTGCGGGGCTGCCTTGAGCATGGCCGACCTGTGCCTGATTCCGCAGTGCTACAACGCGCGTCGACAGGGACTCGACATCGCAGCCTGCTGGCCTCGCATCGCAGCCATTGAGGCGGCGTGTCTTGCGACGGACTCTGGGCGTCGATCGGCACCCGAAGCCAACAAGCCCGAAGGCTGAGCCGCACGCCCTTTTTCCGAGGCGTCAGATCTTTGAGATGACGCGCTTGCCGCCGGCCATGCTGATGACGCGGACGGCACCGCGATCTTCCAGACGCGAAAGCGGGCTGGCTAGGGTCCCAGGGGCGACGCCTAGCTCTTGTGCCAGAAGCGCCTCTTCCACCGTGCTGCGGTTGCCGATGGCCAAAAAGACCTGCTCGGGGGACAGTCCTTGGCTTGGCCGCGATGCGACGGGCGGCAGCTTTTCCAGCGTGCTGCGCCCGCGTGAGGCCGCGCTGGACGATGCCCCCCCCGCGCCCTTGGTTGCGATCAGGCCGTCGCTGCTGCCCATGTTCATCCAGGCCATCGACGGAGATTCCGAGCTGGGTGGGGCCTTTGACCCAGCGTTCCCCGCTTTCTTTTCGGGCGCAGGCGCGCTCGTCGCAGGCTTGGCAGGCTTGGACTTGCTGATTCCCAAGTCCGCTTCGGCATCGGCAATGGCCGCGGAAAGCAGGTTGTCACCCGACGCCATCGCCATCCATGTCACCGATGGAGACTGGCTGCTCGGTGGCCCGATGGACGACATCATCGTGCGGTCGCCGTCCTGATCGTCCGATGCGCTCGTCGGCGTGGCGGACTTGCCCGCCGGAGGCTTGCTGGGCTCGGGCTTGCGCAGGGCCGCTGGATTGACGGTTACGGCGGGGGCCGCACGCGGCTTCACCGAGACAGTCGCTGGAACGGGCTTCGCGGTCGGCTTGACCTTGATCGGCGCCGGCTTGAGCTCGGCCTCTGCCTCGGCGATGGCCTTGGCCAGCGGATCGTCGTCCCCTGCCAGGGCCATCCAGGTGACAGAGGGCGACTGCGCGCTGGGCGGCAGGGCAGACAACAGGCTGTCGCTGCTTCCGGCATCTTGGTTTGCCGTCGGGCCTTTGGGTGGACGGGAGGCCCCGGCAGTCGGCCCGCTGGGGCTCTTGCCAGGTACCACCGCTGGCTTGGCTGGCGCGGCGCTACCCGGCTTGCTCTCGGCATCACGGCCCGGCTTGGCGGCGACCAGCTTGTCGGCGGCAGGACTCGGAGGATCCTTGCGGGCGACGACCGCACCCGGCTTGCTCGCTGCATCTTTCGCCGAAGCAGCCGCAGTGGCGGACGCAGTCTTGGTCGCGGCGGGCGGGCTTGTCGTCTTGGTCGCGGCGCTGACGGCTGCCTTGCTTTCCGACGCTGCTTTGACCTCGGGTGGAAGCTTGATCGCAGCCCCAGAGCTGCCATCGGGAATCGTCGACTGGGCGAGCGCAGCCAGGACCGATGCTGGCACGGCCAGCGTGGCGTCTTCGTTTTCGGGCCTGCTGACCGGCTTGCTGACCGGCTTGCTGGCCGCTTTGCTCGGCGGCGCTTCGTCGGAAGCGCGCTTGATAGCTGGCTTTTCGGCGGGCTTTTCGGCGACTTCGCCGGGCCCCGACTTGCTCGGCTGGATGCGCTGTGCGTAGTACTGCAGCGCGGCGCGCGGCGTGCCGACCTCAGCCGGCCACAGCGTCGGATCCAAGTCGCGGTCGCTTAGCTGCAAGGGGCTGCGGGCCGTCGCCGGGATGGCTGCCAAGCGCGCCTGGACTAGCTCACGCAGCGACGAAAGCTCGGGCCGCTCAAGCTTCAGCAGATCGTCCACCTGCTTTAGCTGCAGCGCAGCCTGCGCCTGCGCCTGCGCCGGGCTGGGCCGCGCCGGCTTTTCGTGCAAAAGGGCCCAGGTCTGCGGCCGACACGACACGACCTGCAGCAGCGCGCCGCCTTGGCTCTGCAGGGCGGCGATGACCTCGGCCTGTCCTTGCAGGCCGGGCTGCGCATGCTGCTCGCCGGTCGCATCCATGTGGTCGTACGCCAGCACCAGCGGGCCCGGCACGTGACTGCTCAAGAGCCGAGTCAGCGCACACAGCACATAGCGCGCCGTGGCTTCGTTGTTGATGCTCTGTTTGGCGCCGATGCGCTCGCGGTCCTTGGGGCTTAGGTCTTCGCCAGCCAGCCAGGCCGTCACCAAGGCGCGTCGATCCGCATAGGGGTACTGCAGGATCACCGCCCGCGCCGCCGAGTCGATGGAGTTCTCGGTCGGCAGGCTCAGCAGATAGGCGCGCAAGCCTGGCTCGATCTGCCCCCAGACCGACGTGGCCGCTGTCGCGAATTCATCGGGGCTGCGTCGCCGGCCCATGTCTTGGCACAGCGGGCCCACGAGCTTCAGCAGCGCGGCCGGGGCCTGATAGGTGCCCGTGCGCGCGGCATCCAAAAGCTCGCAGGCCTGATGCAGGAGCACGCTCCACAGCAGGCGGTCGATGGGGCGTTCGCTGGCCTTTCCTGAGTCGGCCGTCGCATCTTTGCGGCACAGCGTCGACAGCAGCTGGCGCAGCGTGTAGCGGAACGGCTGTCCCAGATCCGGCAGCGCGCCAACCGGGACATACACGCCGTCACTGATGACGCGTCGACGCAGCCACCATAAGAGATGGCTCTTGCCGCTGCCGACATCGCCCAGGATGACGCTTAGATGGGACCGACCCAGACGGACCCGGCGGTCGGCGCGTCGCAGGGCACTGCGCGAGCCTGCGTACAGGCTCTCGACATCGACCAAGTCGTCGTGCGTGTCCTGCACCGTGTGCTGCGCAAATGGGTTCATAGGGAGGCTCTGGTTCTCGACGGGCGCAGACATGCTGAGGCTACTAAGTGTATCAAACCACGAAAATCTTTTCGTTGGATACTGCGGTCGCAGCCGCACTAGGCTGCCTCGCTGTGCGCATTGGTGTGCTGACCACGTCGTACCCTCGCTGGGCAGGAGACGCCTCGGGCCAGTTCGTGGCTGCGCTGAATCGCTATCTGGTCGCGGCCGGCCATCAGGTCGAAGTCTTTTCCGCTGGCCCGGCGCAGCCGACCCGCTCGCCGGACGATGAAGCCATCCTGTCTTCCAGGCCCGGCGCCGTCGATGAGGTCTGCGAGTCCGGCGTGGTCGTGCGGCGCGTTCCCTCTGCGCTGTTTTATGCCGGCGGAGCCCCCGATGCGCTGGCCCAGGGGCCCGCCATGTGGCTGGAAGCCGCGCGCTTCACCGCCAGGCTGGCCCGGCACTTTTGGGCTGTCCAGGGACGATACGAGGCCCTGGTCTCGCACTGGCTTGTGCCCTGCGGCGTGCTGGCCGAGCGCTTCGCGGCAAGGCGCCCACACATCGCCATCGCGCACTCGTCCGATATTCATCTGCTGCGTCGCCTGCACGGGCAGTCCCTGGTGCGCTGGGTATCGCGGCGGGCCCGGCTGATCTATACGGCAGACTCGCTGGTCGTGCCGGGGGCGAACGGGCGCGTCGTTCCCATGGGCATCGACTGCGCGCAGCTTGCCGGCAGCCCGCAGCAGCGACAGGCCGCCCGCGCCCAGCTTGCCGTCGAGCGGCCGACGATTCTGTTTCTGGGGCGCTTGGTGCCGGTCAAGGGCGTCTCGGTCTTGCTGCGCTCGCTGTGTGCGCTGCCCTCGGCCGTGCTGTGGCTCGCCGGGGATGGGCCGCTGCGCGCCGCGCTGCATGATCAGGTCAGGGCGCTGGGCCTGCAGGATCGCGTGCAGTTCTTGGGCTCTATCGCCGGGGACGAGCGACGGCAGCGGCTGTGGGCCTGCGACGTGCTCGCCGTTCCTTCGGTCGAGCTTGCCGACGGCCGCAGTGAAGGGGCGCCGCAGGTCGTTCTAGAGGGCCTGGCCGCCGGAGCACACGTGGTGGCCAGTCGCGTCGGTGGCGTTGCCTCGCTGCTCGGTGATGCTGGCTGGTGCGTGCCGCCCGGCGATGTGCCCGGCTGGACCGCGGCGCTGGCCCAGGCACTCGCGACCTCGGTCGAGTCTCGCCGCGCGCAGGCCTGGGCGCAGGTGCAGCGCTTTGACTGGTCGATGGTGGGTCCACAGATCGTGGGCGATGCCCTGGATCGCCGCCCCCGCTAGCACGCAGGGGCAGGCCAACGCAGGTCGGGTGAGACGGGCAGGGCAGAGCGGACGCGGCAACGCCGTCTAGGCAAGGCAGAAGCGACGCGAAACGCTAGCAGGACGCCGCGCCGCCGGGGCAGACGCAGCCGGTGGTCTGTCCCGCCGCCGTGGTGGTGTCAAAGCCGCCCGTTGGGACCGCTTGTTCCTGCGTGCTGGCGTCGATCGACCACAGGAAGTTGATCAGATCCTGGCGCTCGGCCGCGGCGGTGGTGCCATTTGACAGGAAGTTCAGGTTGCCTGCCTTCCAGTGATTGCCCCACTTGCCATCGGAAAACAGCTCGTCCAGCGTCTTGGCCTGGCCGTGGTGCAGGAAGGGGCCACCGACCTGCAGCCCGTACAGCGACGGCACGTTGTAGCCGCGACGCCCCTGGGCACGGCTCGTCGTCACCATCGCTCCGCCTGCACTCGGGGTGGCGGCTCGTCCCGGCGCCACTTCCAGCGCGTTGGTGCGCGTGCTGTCCATCGGGACGCCGAACGTGCCGACCTCGCGCAGGGTGCAGCTTAGCTGGGCCGGCGGAAGCTGGAACTGATCGAGTGCATCGTCCGCCGCATCGGCAATCTGCGTCGAGATCTGCGTCGCGTTCTTCGAGAAGCTAAACGTCGCGATGCCCGGCGGCAGCGTGTACGTGGTCATGGCCTGCATCGCCATGTTGTTGGTCACCGGGTTATAGAACCGACGCGAGACCGTCCAGCCCGCGCCACCGTGGCACTTGACGCAGCCGGCCTGGGCCGCCGAAAAGATCTGCGCGCCGCGGGCGACCGAGGCGGGATCGAGGAAGCGGCGCCCCTTGGGCGGGCGAATCGTCTTGGAGTATTCGTTGATGTCGTTCCAGTCCGCGGGGGCGCAGCCCGCAGCGGCGAGCGGCGTGTTGGCGCCTGCGAGGAAGCCGTTGGTCGCGGTGCGCTGTTCCATGGTCAGCATGCCGCAGTTCGTCGTCGTGATCGCTCCCAGGCCGCCCGACGTGCCGCGGGTGTTGGCTTCAAAGTCGTGCATCTCGTCGATGATCGCGGTCCAGTTAAAGATGCGCTGCTTCTGCGGTCCCGACCCATGCGAGAAGCTGCCGTCCATCGACGTCGACTGACGCGGCCCGGCGGCAAAGATCCACGTGATGTTGTCGGTCAAGCCGTCGGGATGGCAGGTGCCGCAGGACGACCAGGCCTGGCCGTGTCCCGTGGCTGAGGGGACCGCCATGGCGGTGCCGTCTCCCGACCAGCGGCCCCGCCCGGTGAAGAACAAGCGGCGGCCGTGATCGACCTTTTCTTGGGGGCTGCCCGCGGCGGCCAGCGGCGCCGAGTCGACGACGGTCTCGACGGCTTGGTTGGTCAGATCGAGCACAGCCAAGCGGCGCGAGACCCAGCAGTTGACATAGGCCTTCTGCAGCTTGGCGCCCATGACGATGCCCGACGGGTTCTGGCACTGCATCGGGCCGGTACCCAGGACGTCGATCTGCTTTTTGTTGCCCGAGCCTAGGCTGGGCGGCGACGCCGAAAAGTCGATGCGCTGCACGGCATCGCCGGCTCGCGACACGGCATAGGCGATGTTCGTGTTCGGCACGAAGTCGAGGTCGACGAGCTCGCCCAGGAAGTTCTGCGGCGCGGCAAAGCTCAGGATCTGCTCGGCCGGGTTGAATGTGCCGTTGCCACCGACGACTTGCTGCTTGGTCGTAAGGTCGCCGACATAGACCACGGGATACACATTGGCCTTCGAGTTCAGCGGCAGGGCCGGCGAGGCCGAGACCGAGGGCACAACGACGCGACCGTTGCTGATCGCGACCGAATAAAGCTGGTTCGGGGCGGTGCTGCCTTCCAGGCCCATGCCCGTCGAAGCGGCGCTGTTGGCAAACGGCGCAAAGGCGATCGAGCCCTTGTCCGAGCCATCCAGGCCATAGATGCGGACGCGGCCGCGACGCCCGTCGTTTTTGGCCTCGCCATCGGCTTGCGGCTCGCCAAAGAACTCGCTGACCAGGACCGTCTCATCGGCTTCGTTGCTGTCGCCGTTGTTGGTGACGGCGATGCCGCGCGGGTTGCGGATGCTGGCCACGAAGTCGGCGCGGGTCATGGCCGCGGTGTCGATGACCGACAGGTGGCTTTCACCGTACTCGGCGACGAACAGCTTGCCGCCCAGCGGCGACAGCGCCAGGCCGACGGGCTCGGATCCGACGGGCACCGTGCCGGCGATGCTGGGCGTTGCCGTGTGGATGCCACTCACCTTGACGACGGTGGCGTCGGCGCGGTTGGCGACAAAGGCGGTCTGGCTGTCGGGGTGGATGACCACCGAAGACGGCTCGCCGCCGGTCTTCAGCGTCGCCAGCTTTTGGTTGTTGCTGGTGCTAAAGAACGACACCGAGCCGTCTTCGGGATTGACCATGGCGACGATGGCGTCGTCCTCGCTGATGGCTACGGTGCTGGCCTTCGAGACGCGCTTGGCCGGTGTCCCAGGCGTCATCATGTCCGGCAGCATCATGTTCATCGGCTCGCTGGGACAGCCCACCGCCGATACCGACAGAGCAAGCAGCGCGGCAAACGTAAGCTTGGATTTCATTCGCTTCCCCCTTGCACGAAGCGTCGCTGCGGCGTCTCTGGCCTCTGCCACAGGCACAGCGGCAGGACGACGACAGCGACTGGTAAGTAGCAGCGGCCAGTATAGGAGGGCGGGCGCTCGCGCAGACATTGCGTGTCTTTATTGGCCCCATAAGCGGAGCCTATGACCGCTTGTCCACCTCCGCTCGCCGGTCCCACATGTGGGGAAATGTCCTTGAAACGCGTGTTTTTATTTCAAACACCCGCTCCAAAGCGCCTGGAGCGGGCGTTTTTTCTTCGGACACCCGCTCCAAAGCGCCTGGAGCCGGCGTTTTTTCTTCGGACACCCGCTCCAAAGCGCCTGGAGCGGGCGTTTTTTCTTCGGACACCCGCTGCGAAGCGCCTTCCAGACCGCGAACGCTCTGGGGTAGGTTGCCTGCCGGCCGGGTCGATGCGGATAGGGCGCCATGGTTCATTCCGTGGACCGGGGCGCCCCGTCCGGGTTGAAAGTTCGAGCCGCAGCCTCTTTTTAGTCGCCTTCCGTAACCGTCGAGGTCTTTCCCATGAAGAGTCCGTCCCGAGTGCGTTTGTTTCCTTTGCTCAGTGTCCTGCTTTCTGGGCCGCTGGTGGGTAGCTGTGCGGTCGACAGCGAGGATCCCGAAGAGCCCGTGGATCACGTGGCGCAAGCGGTGCGCGGCGATCGGCAGCGAAACTGCACCACGCCCTGCATCGCGGGGACCGTCTGCGATGAGAGCATCCGGATGTGCGTGCCAGATCTCATGCCGCCCCAGATCGTGTTTCCCATGAGCGGCGATCGGCTGGCCGGCCGGCCCCGTCTGCGCTGGAGCGCCGCGGCCGGGGGCGAGAGAGATGCCGTGATCGAGATCTGCAAGGATCCCCTGTGCTCGACGGTGGTCGGCACGGTCAGCGGAATCGGCAGCGGGACGCTCGCCAGCGCCCTGGCCAAGGGGACGCACTATGCTCGCGCCTTTGGTCGGCGCCAGCGGCCCGATGGAACCTATCTGGAAGGCGCCACCGCCAGCTCCGTGCGCGAGTTTTTCTCGACGGGACGCTCGGCCATCGCACGCGGAGCCCTGGGCATCGTGCCGGACCTCGATCTCGACGGTCGCGCCGACCTCGGGATATCCGGCAGCAAGAGCAGCACCGAGATGACCATCTCGGTCAGCCTGTCGTCGGGCCGGACAGCCAGCTTCCCGATGTCAACCAGCTATCCATTCGGCGTGGTTCCCAACGCGTTTTCGCGGTCGATGATCTTTGCCTCGGACACCGATGGCGACGGCTATCCCGAGATCGCGACGGTCGAGCAGAACGTCGTCGCGCCCAACCCGCTGGTCGTGCTTCGCTTTGCCTATGACCCCGTGACACGCAAGCTGGTGGAGCGTCAGCGACTGGAAGTCGCGATCCCGACCTATCAGGGGTTCGTCTCGCTGACGCCGCTTGGGGATGTCGATGGCGACGGGTTTGCCGATGTGGGCGTCGTGCGCTCGCTGCCCCCGGTCGTCGGCCCCTCGCCAGGAAGCGGGACCCTTTGGCTGCAGACCGGGGTCGAGCTTGAGATCCTATATGGTGCGCGCTTGGGATGGTCCCGTCGCAGCAAGACGCAGATCGAGTCCCCCGCAGCCACGCGGACCTTTGAGAACTCGCCGATGCCGGTGCGCGGCGTGGGCGATGTCAATGGCGACGGCTATGGCGATCTCGCGGTCTCGATTCGCACCACCAACCCAGACACCTGCCTGCACCGAGCGCGCGGCCGCGTCGAGATTCGCCTGGGATCGCCGTCCGGTACCTTTTCGACCGTGCTGGCCACCGTCAGCGATTATTTCGATCCCCGGTCCGTGGGTGACATCAACGGCGATGGCAAGGCCGACGTGGGCGTGGTTCGGGATCCGCATCAGACCGTGGCGCCGATCCCACCGAGCACGACCTGCAATGGCAGCTATCGCCTGACGGGCTATGAGCCGGGTCGGGCGCTGGTCCTGCTGGGCGGCTCGGCTGGCCCCCTGACCGAGGTCGCGTACACGATGCCGGTCGAGACAGTCGCGGGCTGCACCAACGGCTTTTCCTATGGGCCGAACTTCCTTGTGGCGGGCACCTTGCAAGGCGCCGGGGATCTCGATGGCGATGGCTTTGACGATGTCGCCTTCGTCTCCAGCGACTCGCACCAGGGCGGAGCCGACCGCTGCGACTCCGGCGGATCGCTGATCCGCATCCTGCCGGGCGGCACGGGCAGCACGCTCAGCGTGGCGCAGACCGTAAGCACGCGCGACACGGGCTTTGGCAACTTCACGGGCCGCACGCGAATCGTCGCGGACAGCGATGCCTCGGGCCGGTCGAGCCTAATGGTGGTGGGCTCGCTCAAGACGTCGATCTATGCCGGGACGCGCGGCTCGCTGTCGATCCTGCGGCAGATCTCGACGTCGACGTACTATGGCGAGGTGCCGCTGGGCGGCTTCTGAGCGCAGCCCACAGCCTCCTAGAGGCGGGGGACTTTGCTCATGGCTTGGCGGATGAGGGCCAGGCCCATAAAGCAGAACATGACGAAGGCAATCAGGTTGCCGCCGCCGCCGTCGGGCGTCGCCCAGTATTCCTGCCCCAGATCCAGGCGCTTGGCGAGGGGGTCGGCGAAGCCCTGCAAGAACGCGATGAGCATGCCGGCCAGGGAGCCTCCGGCGACCAGGCCCGTCGCATAGAGCATGCCGGGGCCGATGTCCGATTCGGCCGCGGCGACGCCGTGACGGCCGCGCTGCTTCTTGCGCAAGCGCGTCACCAGCCAGCGCACCAGGCCGCCGACAAAGATCGGCGACGTGGTCGAAAGCGGCAGGTAGGCTCCGACGGCCCACGAGAGCGCATTGGCGCCGGCAAGCTGCGCGACAAAAGCCAGCGCGACGCCCACCAGCACGGGGCCCCAGGGAAGCTGCTGGCTCAGCTGCCCCTTGATCATCGTCGACATCAAGACGGCCTGCGGCGCCGGGAAGCGCTCGGATCCGATGGCGTGGGTCAGGCCGGGGACCGAGCGATCGAGCAAGAGCAGCGTGCCGCCGATGGCCAAGACCGACACCAAGACGCCGATGATCAGGCCGATCTGCTGCTTGTATGGCGTGGCGCCGACCAGGTAGCCGGTCTTGAGATCCTGCGAGGTGGCTCCGGCATTGGCCGATGCGATGCAGACGACCGAGCCGACGAGCAGGGCTGCGGCTTGATGGGCATCGCCGCGCCAGCCGATGGCGATAAAGACCAGGCAGGTGCCCATCAACGTCGCGATCGTCATGCCCGAGATCGGGTTCGACGAGCTACCGATGATGCCGACGATGCGGCTGGCCACAGTGACGAAGAAGAAGCCGAAGGCGATGATCAAGAGCGAGATGACGAGCGATCCGGGGAAGGTGCCGGGCAGGTTGGGCAGAAGCGCAATCAGCATGCCCAAGACCAAGGTGCCGATGACCACGATGGGCAGCGGAATGTCGCGCTCGGTACGCACGGTCGACTGCTTTTCACCGCGGGCGCGGCTGGAAAGCTCGTGCAGCGAGTCGCGGAAGCTGGCCCAGATGGTCGGCAGCGTGCGCAAAAGCGTCATCACCCCGGCGCAGGCGACGGCTCCGGCGCCGATGTAGCGGACATAGCCGCGATAGATCTGCTCGGCGACCGAGTGGCTGGCGATCCAGGCGTCGGTATAGCCCAGGGCATGCAGATCGGTGATGCGCTGCGCTTCGGGCAGGTACAGCGAGATGAGTGGGATCAGCGCCAGCCACGACAGGACGCCGCCCGAGACCATCTCTCCAGCGATGCGCGGGCCGACGATGTAGCCGACGCCCAGGTATTCCGGGGTGATGTTGCAGTCGAGCGTGGCGTTGGGATAGACGCTCTTGGGGCCCGTGCGCATGCCAGGCGTGTCGCGCCACAAACGGAAGACGCCCATCAAGAGCCAATAGCCGGCGGCGGCAAACACGCCATGAAAGACGCGCTTGGCCAGGCTGCCGCCCTTTTCGCCGACCATCAGGACCTCGGCGCAGGCGGTGCCTTCGGGATAGGGCAGGCGACCGTGTTCTTTGACGATCAGGCTGCGGCGCAGCGGAATCATGAACAAGACGCCCAGGACTCCACCGACGGCAGCCAGGGTCAGGATCTGGCCATAGCGAAAGTAGTTATCGCCCCCCGACAAGAACAAGAGCGCAGGCACGGTGAACACGACACCGGCCGCGATCGACTCACCGGCTGAGCCCAGCGTCTGGACGATGTTGTTTTCCAAGATGGTGCTCTTGCCGATCTTTTTGAAGATGGCGATCGACAAGACAGCGATGGGGATCGACGCCGAGATCGTAAGCCCGGCGCGCAAGGCCAAGTACACGGTCGAGGCGCCAAACAAGATGCCGAACAGAGCCCCCAGGATCACCGCCTGCCAGGAGAGCTCGGGAATCGTCTCGCTGGCTGGGATGAAGGGCTGGAAGCTATCGGGGGCTTCGTGCCCATCGGCGCCTTCTGGGAGCTTGCCGGGCGGGTGATGCGAGGCGCTCGATGGAGGAGGCTGACTCGCCGTTTTGCCCGACTTGGCCGACGGAAAGGACCGCTCGCCTTCGGACAGGGCAGAGGGCAGCGGCTGTGTCTTGTGAACCTTGCGAGAGTGACGCGACGCCATGCGCCGCGCACCGTATCACAGGTGACCCGAGGCTCGGCACGCGCAATGTGGATGCAGCGCGCGATGGGGCCGTGACGGACTCAGCCTTTGACGCCGCCGGCTGTCATGCCGCTGATCAGGTGGCGCTGGGCGGCAAAGAACAGCACCATGACGGGCGTGCTGACCAGGATGGCGCCCGCTGCGAAGTGTCCCCACTCCGTCGAGTAATCGCCGACATAGCGCGAGAGCAGGATCGGCAAGGTATAGCGCTCGGGCCGGCTGATGAAGGTCGCGGCCAGGATGTATTCGTTCCAGGCCGTCAGAAACGCGAACAGGGCTGTGACCGCGATCGCCGGGCGACAAAGCGGCAGCGCCACGCGCACGAAGGCATCGAAGCGGGTGCCGCCATCGATCAGCACGGCTTCTTCCAGCTCGCTTGGCAGGCTGTCAAAGGCGCCTTTGAGCATGAACACGCAGAAGGGCACCGCCGTCGTCGCATAGCACAGGATCAGGCCGCCCAAGTGATCGAGCAGGTGCAGCTTTTCCAGCACCAGATACAGCGGAATCGTCGTCACCACGCCGGGAAACATCTGCACAAACAGAAAGGCGCGCAGCGACGCGTTGCGACCCGGAAAGCGGAAGCGCGACAGGGCATAGGCGGCCGAGCACGACAGCACGACGCCCGCCACCGTGACTGCGGCCGAGACGATGAGCGAGTTGGCAAGCTGTCGGAAAAACAGCAGCCGCCCGGCGGCATCGCGGACGAACAGGACCTCTTGAAAGTTGCGCAGCGTCAGCTGATCGAACGCCGGCAGCGGGCTGGGCGACAGCGCAAAGCCCTGGCTGGGCGATAGCGCCATCTTGACCACCCACAGCACCGGATACAGCGTGGCCAGCGAGGCCACGATCAGCACGAGATGCAGCAAGAGGGCCCGCAGTCGAGCCGAACGTTGAGAGCCGGGGGCAGAGAGCGACACGCGGCGGCAGTCTAGCTAGAACTGGACCCCGACGGAACCCCACTTGATGAAGCGGCCGGCGGGGAATAGGGCATTAGCCCATCGTCGGCAAGCTGCGCCACCGCGCGCGTGCGCCACGTCACATCGGGCATCTGCGGACCTTTGGGCGTCATCAGCGGCGCTCCCGACGTCGCAGAAGGCACGGCTGCCGGCGCCTCGCGATCGATGTCGAGGGCGGGCAGATCCATCTGCAGGCAGCCGATGAGCGCCCCCGCGATCATCGAGTCGCTGACCAGCGCTTGCACCCGCCGGGTTAGGGCCTCATCGCTGAGCCCGCTGTCGATGAGGTCGACGGCGATCGCTGCGGCCTGGACGATGCGGGTCCCCATGGGGATCAGGTCCGGCTCGGTTGGCAGGTGCATGAAGTCGACGAAGACCGTCTGCAGCGTGCGCAGCGCGGTCATAAGGGGCAGGGGACTGTCGAAGCCAAGCACGGCCTTGCTCTCGCTGGGCAGCGCGCCACTGCGACGCAGGCGGGTCCGCAGGATGCCGTACAGCCGCGCGATCAGCTTTAACTCGCTGACCGCGCGCGGGGCAAAGCCGAGGCGCTCGGCGACCGACTGCGACAGGCGGGCGATGGCTCCGGGCCGGCTTGAGGCCGTGTCTTCATCGAGCACCGCCACCATGGCTTCGCTGACGGCGAGCAGCGTCTCGTGCAGCGGCTCTTTTTCGTTGGCGCTCTGCGCCATGGCACGGAATGCCGGCAGCGAGGCCTCATCCAGAAGCGGCACCCGCAGCGGGCGCGAGCGCTCATCGAGCATCACGATGTCACTCGCGGGAAGCTCGGGCAGCGAGACCTCGCGCCGGACGCGATAGCTAAGCGGTGTGGCCGTCGCGATCGACTTGGCCGGCGAAAGCGCTGCCCCCGAATGCGCCGACGCGCTGGGTCCGCTCTTGCTTGCGGCCTGCGAAGCCGACTGCGGCTCGGTCGGGACGGCGCGCACGGTCGGCTGCGGGCCGCTCTCCGGCTTGGCCGCTATCCCCGTCGGGCCCGACTTGACCGGCGGCAGATTCCCCCCCGAGTGACTGGCCGCGGCCACCAGCTCAGCCAGGCTGGCCCCTGGCTCATCGAACTCGATCAGCGACTCGGGCTCGACTTCGAACGCCGCCTCGGACTTCTCGACGGGAACCGCTGGAGCTTCAACCAGCTCGCTATCGGGCAGCCAGGTGACGCCATAAAACGCCTCAAGCCCCAGGCGCAGCGTGCTCAAGTGAACCAAGAAGCGGCGGACTTCGCTGACGCCAACCGCCGACAGCGCCGGCCACAGCGGTGTGATGTCGTCGGTGGGATCGACCATGGCCAGCCCCAGCCGTCGCCCATCGGTCGAGCGCTCAAGCGGCATCATGCCCAGCCGCTGCGCTGCTTTGGGTGGAATGGCCTTGAGCAGGTCGGGGGGAACGGAGATCGCAGGAAGCTGATCCGCGGCGAGCACCGGCACACGCACTTCTTGGCGCAGCGCGCGAAACAGCGCATCGGCAGTCACCACTTCGTCGTGGGTCAGCGTGTGCCACAGCGGGCGACCTCGCTTCAGAGCATCGCTGCGAAGCTGCGCCAGCTTGACCGCGTCGACCAAGTGGGCGGCCAATAGGATGTCGCCAAGGTCCAGGAAGTCTTTACTGCGCGGGCCGTTGCTCAAGAATCTGCCTCCCTGAGGAGAGCGTATCCCGCTTCAACTGTTAAGTAAACGCGCCATTGGCGGCGGGACTTTCCTGCTTCGTGCCGCCAAGGATCTTCAGGATGGCTGAGCGAAACGGCCGAGCGAAACGGCCGGGTACAGCCCGCTTTGTGGTGCCAATTAGGTCGCGGGAGGCGGCGTGGGGGCCGGGGCCTGGGGTGGCGCGGCGGGGGCCTGCGACGTCGGCTGCGCTGGGTCGAGTGTACCCAAGACCGTCGCCCGCTTGATATGCGCAGGCAGGTACTCATCGAGCTTGCCGAAGTACCACAGCCCGCCCAGCGACACGATGACGATCAGAAACAGGTACAGCCGCCAGGGTGTGCCCTTTTCCAGGTACGGATCGCGCAGGCTGCGCTGCGCCGTAAGCGGAATCGTCGCCAGCGCGGTCAGAGCGCCACCGAAGGGCACGTTGATGCGGACGCGGCCATTTACCGCCCAGCCATTCGCATCCAGAAGCGGTCCCAGGTTGCGCTGCCGCAGCTTTAGCCACGCGATCAGCATCGACGGAGCCGAGATCATCAACATCAGCGCCAGAAAGCCCGCCGGCATCCACCAGCCCAGGCCAAAGAACAGGGCCAAGATGCTGCTGAGGAAGGTCGCGATGCCGCCCACGGCCACGCCAATCGCCGCGACGGCCCCGATGTCGATCTTTTTAGGCGGCTCTTTGGCTGGCGGCGGCGTCTTGGTCTGATCGGATGTCGCGGTCGCCGTCGCCGCACTTGCGACCTTGGCATTCGACTCGGCTTCGGCGGCTGCGGCGCGCTTGGCCACCTGCTCTTCGACCAAGCGAACGAAGTTCTTGTACGGCGCCCAGAAGGCCTGGCGAATGCTGATCGGGTTTTGGATCAGGCTCGTAATCGTCGCGTCCCAGTCGCGCCCCTGGCGGTCATAGAACACGCCGTTTCGCCCCACCATCAGATGATCGGCATCGCCCGCCGTAAACGCCGCGACGATGGTCATCTTCTCGCCGCCCGGCCGTGTGCAGTCGCAGTACGCAAGATAGCTCTTGGACAGCCCGGCCAGCGCCGCGTGCTTGCCCGCATCGGCGACGCGTACGCACAGATCGCAGCTTCGCCCGTCGAGGTACAGCGTCCCGGCCTGGAACATCGCGCCGCTTCGCGAATAGAACTGCGAGAAGTTCACGAAGTTGTTCAGCAGCTTGACGAAGTCGCGGTGAAACAGCACCAGCTTATGCAGCACCTGCAGGTTCGTGTGCGTCGCGTCTTCGGCGGCGTCTTCGCTGATCAGCGTGCCGATGGCGTCCTTGGCTGGGCTGGCCACGATCTCGCGCAGGCGCTCGACCGCCAGACCCGCAACCGGCGTCGCCGGCTTTTCCGCCTGCCAGGCTTCGTATGCCGACAGCGCGCTCCGCATCGCCTGCCAGTCTGCCTCGTTCAGCGTCGAGACCGGCTTGCCCAGAAGCGTCGTCGCCGTGCTGCGCAGAGCCCCCAGAGCCGCGGCCCATGCCGGGTTGACTCCGTCGACCAAGGGCAGCGCTCGTCCCGCCTCGATGCGCGCCAAAGGCAGGCGCAAGAGTGCCGCCGCGCTGGGGCTTAGCTCTTGCGTCGAGAGCCCCTGATAGTCGGCATCGCCGCCACTTAGGAGCGCTGCAGCGCGCGTGTCATACGCCGCCATGCGGCAGCGCGTGAAATAGTCATCCACCTTCGCTGCCACCGCCCGCACCGACGCCGACAGCGCCCCCGGATCCGCCCCCAGCGAGACGATGGCCGCTGTGCTTTGCCCCTTTTCATGCCAGGCGATGACCTGCGCTGCCTCGGCAAAGAACGCATCCAGCTTGTCGCGGTTTATGCCCGCTTTGCCGCTGCGATCGTGTACCGAGCCCAGCGCCCCCAGGATGTCGCGCACCACCTGCGCCACCTGCGCGTCGCTGACCACTTCGGGCGGGATCACGCCGTCGCCGTTTTTCGGACGCTCGGCGAACTGCTTTTCGGCTGCGGCCAGATCGGCGCTGCTCAGCGCATCGCTGCCGCTCTTGCCCAGCGTCGAAAGCAGCGCCCGTGCCGTCTTGATCAGGGCGCTGCCCAGATCGGTCTTGTCGTTCAGGCTGTCGATGCGCAGCGCGTCGTCCCCTGGCACCAGCACATCCAAGCTGCGCAGCGCGTCTTTCAACCAGCGAATCGCCGCCAGCACATCCGCGGCGCGGATGCGTCCATCGGCATCGCTGTCGAGGAAGGTCAGCGTTTTTTCATCGAGCTCGATGCCTTTGGCCGGGCAGGCCAGGGCCAGCCACAGCTTCTGATCCAGCGTCTCAAGCTGCGCGATGTCGGCGCCATTGCGGATCGCCACCTGATCCACGCCCCCTGAGCGAACGAACTGAAAACGATGGGTCCCACCTTGCATGAATGCTCCTTGTCGCGGTCTTGGCATGCAGCCGCAGTGCCAATGGATAGCGGCCCCGGTCGGCTGCTCCGTACGGCTCTCTAGACTGAGGCATTTCTGCAGGCAGCGGGGCAAAATCGCAGCCTGTGCGCAGTGGCTGCGCAGCCCCCCAGCACGGTCGGGTCGTTGCGCTAGAACGTCAGCAGCTCGCCCCGCTGCCTGCGGGCCACGATCGTGCAGCGGTCATCGCCTTTGCTGCGGCAGCGCACCTCTTCGGCGACGAAGGCATCGGGCTGACCATAGATGCTCGCATAGTAGTTCGCGTCCAGCGTCGGGCGCTGCGTCAGATCGCCCACCCACAGCAGGTTCATCAGGCCCGCCACGCCGCCGTTGTGCAAAAAGCACGATCCCGCCGTCGTCTCGCCGTACATCGCCAGGCGGCCGTTGGACTCATAGCTGCCATAGACATCGACCACGGCCAGCTCGTTCGGCACCAGCTCGACCGTGCGCCAGCAGCCCCAGCCCAGCGCATTCACGCAGGCCACCAGGCCATGGAACCAGTCCGCTCGATCGCGACACTGCGGCCGGATCAGCCCGTCCCACTCTGCCGAGACGCCGATGCCGCCGAACGTGTGAAAGGCGCAGATGTGTCCAGCCTCGATCAGCGCCATGCGCGCCGGAGCCAGAAGCGCCGGATGCGTTGCCGCCAAGCGCCGCTCGAACTCGTACGAGATGCGGTTGTAATAGTTCGCGTAGTGCCGCGTCAGGTACACGCCGAAGGCTGGGATCAGCCCCTCTTCGTTGCCTGCCAGCGGCAGGCTGCCGAGCGCCTGGATGATTCCCGGCGAGTCGATGTGGCCCGTCGCACCAAACGGCGGCGCCAGCACCGTGGGCACGCGTCCTTCGCCCACCGAGGCCGGGATCGGTCGCCGTCCCCTGGGCCCGGCGTTCGTCACGACAAACTCACAGGTCCCGCCCTGCACCGCGCGGCAGGCCACTTCCTCGGCCACGTACGTCCCCGCCGGCTGCCCTGCCGCCACGGCAAACGCCGCCGCGACAAAGCCTGCATGAAACGCGCAGGCAGGCTTCGTTCGTTGAATGCCCTTGGCGCGATACCCCTGCGCATAGTGCGCTCGCGGTGCCCGCACGCGCCCGCCTTCTGCATCGCCTTCG
Source organism: Myxococcales bacterium (assembly GCA_016794505.1). Classification (GTDB taxonomy): domain Bacteria; phylum Myxococcota_A; class Polyangia; order Palsa-1104; family JAEUJZ01; genus JAEUJZ01. The sequence continues at coordinate 24,183 of JAEUJZ010000001.1, read as the reverse complement.
ATCTGCAGCACGCCAAAGCCCAGAAGCCGGCTGAGCTCGGCCGCAAGCTGCAGGCGCTCGGCAAAGCCCTGGCATGCGGGATTTTCGGCAAGGACCGCCAGAAGCTGAGCCGCCGCGACCTCGGTCGCCGCATCGCGCTGGAGCGCATCGCTCTCCTGCCCCAGGCACTCCTCGATCGTGTTCTGCAGCGCGACATTGTAGTGGTGGCAGTGAAAGACCAGCGGCTCGCCACCTAGCAAGAACGACCCCTGTGCGGCGCGTGACTCCGTTGGCATGCGTGCGCTCATCGCTGACTCCTCACTTCGCGCTCCGGCCACCGCGCCGCTCGGCTTGCAGCACCGCGATGGCCTCGGCCAGTCGCTTTTCCAGCGCTGGGTCATCGAGATCCGGCGTGACCTGTTCGGGAATGATGCGGGCCATCAAGATCAGCCGCGACATCAGAAACGGCGCCCCGACCCCCGAAAGCGAGGCGCGAAACTCCGCAAGCAGCGCATGGGCTTTGCCGCGCATGCTCAGGCCCCCTCGTGGGCTGGGGCGCGACCGGGCCGTGCTTCGTCGTCGACAGGCTGAGCCGGCGGCACATGCTGTTCATGAACCAGCGGCCGCACGCAGTCCAGGCAGGCCGTGCAGCGCGCATCATCGATCTGCAGCGCCCCCGTCGCATAGGAAAGCGCGCCTGCCGTGCAGGCTTCCACATGCAGCCGCGGTCCACCCAAGGCTGCTTCGAGCAGTGCCAGAAGCTCTGCCACCACCGACAGGGGCGCCGCCTTGCGAACCAGGGCCTGCAGCCGCCCCGGCACTGCGTTCAGGCGAAAATACCCCGGCCGATCGACGATCAGAAGCGAAGCAATCCCCTCTGGATCGCTTGTCCCGATCACCACCGGCCGACCCAAAGGCCGCAGCGCGATGCGCAGGCCGATATGCGCCTTCCCGTCGGGAAGCGTCACTTCCAGGCGCCGCGGTTCGGCATGGCAGTCGAACACCAAGCGCGCCGCAAGCTGCGGCACGGCCCTCGATCGATACGAGGTCTCAGTGCCTCGTTCGCCCACTGGCTCGGGCTCGCTCCACCCCATGGAACCTGTGAAGACAGCGTATCATCCAGCCCCGTCGATCCGCGCCACAAATCTCGCCCCCCACCAAAGCATGCACCGCCCCCTAGGCACCCCGCCCGCGTCGGGAGCTGCGCGCCGGGACGGCATGGGCGGCCGTGTACGACCCCACGTGGCGCAGTTCCCACTGGCCTTTGCCTTGGCCTTTCGATACACCGATCAGACGATGAAAGTGCGCGAAGTCCGCTTCAGCCACATCCGCGGCTTCGGAGAAGCCCTGCGCCGCGTGACCTTCTTCGATCCCGACACCGACCAGGTCCGCCCGCTCTCGGTCCTTGTCGGCTCAAACGGCTGCGGCAAGACCACCGTGCTTCAGTTGATTGAATCGTCTATCGGCCTATTGGGTCTGGGAGCGTCGGAGCGACGGACGCAGTCACTTGTGTCCTCGGGCTATGCAGCCGTGCAGTGGGAACCAGAGTTCCTGGATACGCCGGCAGGCTTGCTGCCGCGATTCTGGTTTTCCATCGCGCGGGAGGACTTGGTGCCGTCGACACAAGGGGATCTGGCAAACCACGTCTGGTTTCGTTCACGACGGGCTGATGGCGGACAGTACTGGGGCGGTGCCGCCAATGCGTATAGGGACTGGCTGCTTGGTCGCTATCAGACGGCACACCAGCCAATCGGTGGCCTGCTCTATTTCCCCCACGATCGCTGGTTTGAACAGCCCGAGCAGGGGGGAATCAGCGAACCCGCGATGCGGAAGGAATGGCTGTTCCACTTCCGACCCCACTCACAGTGGCAGGGCAGCTTGGCGCAGCTTTGGGTGTGGCAGAACTACCTCGACTTGGAAGCCGGACGCGAGGGGCGGCCCAATCTATTGCCCTTCGTTGAGCTGATCGAAGAGATCCTCGGCCGCGGTCGGCGCGTCGTCATCCACAAGGCCCGCGTCCATGTTCAAGACGGCGACCGCCGCGTCGAGCTACACGAGCTTCCCTCGGGCGAGCAGCAGATCTTGGCATTATTCGGCGAGATCATCCGCCAGATCCGCCCCGGCGCCGTCATCCTCATCGACGAGATCGAGATCAGCCTGCACCCTGCGCTGCAGCGCGCCGTCCTCGCCCACCTGCGCAATCTGGCCCGTAAGTATGACCTGCAGATCATCGTCACCACCCATTCGATGGACATCGTTCACAGCGTCTCGCCGCGCGAGATCGTCAACATGGACGACATGATCCAGACCGAGCAGAGCCACGGAGCCTAGGTCATGGCGCAGCGCTATCTCGAAGGCGACGACCTGCTCATCGCCTGCCGCGCCGGCCAGGGCGCCATCGTCCTGGTCGAAGGGGAACGCGATGATGAAGACGCCTTTTATTACGGCCAGTGGTTCGGCACGCTCGGCCGCGAGATCAGCTTCTTCCCGCAGAATGGCTGGCAGCGCGTCATCGCGGGCGTCGAGCATCTGCGGCGTGCGCTCCCCCCGCGTCATCGCATCTTTGGCATCATCGACCGCGACTTTGCCCCGGATGCACACCTGGCCGCGCAGCACGCGGCGCTTCCTGCCGACGGCATCTTGCGGACGCGCGCCTATACCCTGGAAAACTATCTGCTGAATCCCACCGGCTGGCTCGCGGTGCTGCGCTTGCTGCAGCGCACCGATCTGCCCGCTGGCTGGGAAAACGAGGCCGCCATCGCTGCCCAGATCACGGCAGCCTATCGAACATGCCTCGACATCGCCGCCTGGAACTACACGGTACATAGCGAACATGCGCGACAGCCAGGAGGGCCTAATCTGGAGTACAAAGAACACCCCGATCAGCTGCTGCGATCCAAGATCCCGGTCGACGAACAGCTTGGCATATGGGGACAGCAGCGCGGCGCACCGCAGTCACTGGATGGCGTCTATCGTCAGCATCAAACGATGCTGCAGGCGCTGCCCGATGCAGAGCTTCCGCGGTGGGTCACGGGCAAGGCCGTGCTGAAGGTCTTCTTGCAGGCGCTGCCCGTCCATAAGATCGCCGACCGCCACTTGTGCAGCTTCTATATCCACCAGCAGCCGGTTCCGCCGAGTGATCTCGTCGATCTAGTCGATTTAATCCTGCGCACCCACTAAGAAACCGGGGCCGGGGTGGGCGGGGTTGGTGGGGTGGGGGTGGCGGGGTCGGTGGGGGTGGGGTCTTTTTCCGGCGAGGGGCGGGCGGCGATGGCTTCGCGGTGGTTGTCGATGGGGCGCAGGGCGATAAGGGCCCGTTCGAGGCTGCCCGCGTCGTCTTCGTCCACCGAGGCGGCAACGCGGGTGGCGTACTCGCTGATGGCGCGGCCCAGGGCCTTGATGTGGCTCGGCAGGCTGTCGCTGGGGCCCGCGGCCTGCAGGCGCCTTTGCACCATGGCGCGGTACTGCGCTTGGCAGGTGCGCGCATGATCCAGGAATTCGGGACCGCACAGCGCGTTTAGCTCGGCGGCCAGCCCTTCGTCGTCGATGCGCTTGAGCACGCTGTCCATGCTCGCAAGCTGTTCGGTATAGGGCAGACCCAGCGCATCGTTGAGTCCGGTGGCCAGGCTCAGCCAAAGCTCACGGGCGCGGGCCGCCTTGGGGAAGCGCTCGGCTGGCAAAAGCGAATAGTGTTCCAGTCGCCCAAACAGGCTGCGAAAGGCCTGGTCCGTCCGCATGTCCAGTCCCCTGTCGTCTTCGCGCACGCTGTTCTGCTCGCGCTGGCGACGGCTCAGGGCCTCTTGCGCCGCCTCGGCGACCTTGGCCAGGCGGTCGGCGCTCTTCTTCACCGCTGCCGACATGCCCCGCGGCATCGCCGCCACCAGCGTCTGCGCCAGCGTCACGCCGCTTTCCAGGTTCAGGAGGGGAGGCCGGGTATACACGCTCGGATCAAAGCTCGAATCAGTCATGGCCCCCAACCATAAGCACTCCCCCCAGCCGCGCAAGTCCGCAATGAAGAAAGCCTAAAAGGAGGCGCCACATCCGATGCGGGCAGAGAGAACCCCCATCATGGGCTCGCCCAGCCAACCAGCGCAGCCGCGCAGCTCCGGCGCATTCCACGACAGCCGGTGGTTCATGATTCATCAGTGCGGGTGCATTCGGCCTCAGAACAGGGTCCCAAGACCAGTTTTAGATCAGGGGATCGCGGTGCTTGAGGATGGGTCGAGCCATGCCGGATCAGGGAATCTCGGTGTTTTTGGATCGATATACCGATAGCAGATCGAGGGATCGCGGTGTTTGGGGATGGGTCGACCCATGCGAGATCGAGGGATCGCGGTGTTTGGGGATGGGTCGACCCATGCGAGATCGAGGGATCGTGGTGTTTGGGGATCGGAAGACCGGTTGGTTTTTAGGTAAAATCCCGATGACCTGATGGGTTGGCGGCCGGCTGGGTGAGCGGAGGGGGGACACTTATTTGTCTGAATACAGCGGTGGGAAGTGTGTCCTAATCAACAACACGACTGTTTCTTGCGGAGGATCGGAATGTACACGTTAGGCGGGCGATGGGCTTCGCTGTGTCTGTCGCTCTTTGGCGCCGTGGCCGTCGAGGGGATGGCCCAGGCGGAGGAAATCCAGGCAGGGCCGATTTGGAACCAAGCAGATGCCCAGCAGAAGTGCCCCGCGGTCTGTGGGCCGCGTGGCTGGTCGGGGCAGTGGCGCACGGTGCAGCCGGGCGTGATGTCGGTCTGCGGCTGTGGACCCTATGGCCCGGCCTCGCCGCCGGTTGTGCATGTGCCACCGCCGCCGCCGCCGATGCCACCGCCGGGTCCGGGTCCGGGTCCGGGTCCAGGTCCAGGGGGAGGCTGGGGGGCGCGCATCGCGCCGTTCATGCTGGGCAACGGCAAGTGCTTGGATGTGCATGCTCCGCAAGATGGCCGCAACGGCGCAACGGTGCAGATCTGGGACTGCCACGGCGGTCAGAACCAGATGTGGACCTGGGATCGCGACAACGCGGCGATCGTATCGAGCAGCGGCAAGTGCCTGGCGGTGCGCCCGAGCGACGTCGGCATGCGTGGCGCCCGCGTCACGATCTGGGACTGCAGCGGCAATCCCAACCAATACTGGCATCGCCAGGATGGTCTTTTGGTCAATAGCGCCGGGCTGTGTCTGTCGGTGCCACCGCGCGAGATGGATCAGAACGGGGGCACGGTGACGCTGTGGGACTGCAAGGCGGGCCCGAACCAGATCTGGACGCGACGCGGGCATATGCAGCAGCCACCGCCGCCGCCGCCGCCACCGCCACCGCCACCGCCGCGGGGCCGGATGATGATTCAGACGATGAATGGCAAGTGCGTGGATGTCTTGGGTGCGGACTTCGACTCGCGGAGCAACGGCGCTCGCATCATCGCCTGGGACTGCCATGGCCAGCCGAACCAGCAGTGGCGCCTGGAAGGGAACGCCCTGGTCGCGGGAAATGGCAAGTGCCTGGATGTGCATGGCTCGGACTTCAATCGACGTCGTCGCGGCAGTCGCGTTCAGCTATGGGACTGCCATGGCGGGGCGAACCAGCAGTGGACGCAGCAGGGGAATGCGCTGGTGTCGAGCAATGGCCAGTGTCTGGATATCGAGGGCCCCGCATTTCATGCGCGCTCGAATGGCGCGCGGATCCAGCTATGGGACTGCCATGGCGGGGCGAACCAGCAGTTTGCGGTGCAGCGGATTGGTGGGCCGCCGCCGCCGGTCATCGTGCAGCCGCCACCGCCGCCGCCGGTCATCGTGCAGCCGCCGCCGCCGCCACGCCCGAGCTATCCGCCGCCGGGTCCTGCCTATCCACCGCCTGTGGTGGTGCAGCCACCGCCGCCGCGCCCGAGCTATCCGCCGCCGGGGTATCCGCAGCATGCGATGCCGATGGCTCCCGATCGCTTTGCGAGCCTGCTGTCGCAGGTTCAGTCGCTGCCGTTCCGCGACGAGAAGCTAGCGCGCATCAGGGACTATCTGATGCCGGATACCTTCTTTACGACGCACCAGATTGGCGAGCTGATGCAGACATCGCCCTTTGGCGCGGATCGCATCCGCATCGCCGAGCTTCTGTGGCCGCGGGTCGTCGATCCCGAGAACTTCCCCGAGCTTCCGGCGCTCTTGACGTTTGAGAGCGAGCGGCAAGAGCTTCGTCGCAAGCTGGGACGCTAAGCCGTCCTCGGAAGTCAGGGGGGACGGGGGCACGGGGATGGGCGGCATCCAGCCCGGCACGGGCACGCCGCGTCCGGCGATTACTTGGCAGGCGGCGGCAGGATCAGGCTGCGCAGGTACTCGACATAGTCCGTCAAGCGTGGGCCGGTGACGGCGTGCTCGTCGGAGGGAGGCAGGGTGCGGCTGACTTCCCACAGCCCGGCGTACAGCGAATAGGTGGCCAGGGCTGAGTGACGCGCCATGGGCATGGGCTGGCCTAGCTCGCGATAGGTCTGGGTCAAAAAGCTCAGGCGACGCTGGGTGGTGCGACGCAGGCGACTGGCGATGCGGGGGTCGCTGGCCGAGGCCTGAAGCGCCGCAAACAGGGCGCCGCGCTCGCGGTTGCGATACAGGTCGAGGATCAGGCGCTCGATGCGGTCGCGAGGGCTTGGGATGTCGCGCAGGGTCTCGATGATGTCGATGCGCTCGGTCTCCCAGCGATCGAGGGCGGCTTCGATGAGCTCTTCGCGCGAGGCGAAGTGCCAGTAAAAGCTGCCGGTGGTGACGTGCAGGTGCTTGGCCAAGCCTGCGACGTTGACGCCGGCCAGGCCCTGCTCGCCGATGCAGCGCAGGGCCGCGCTGATCCAGTCTTCTCTGGACAGGCGGCTGCTGATCGTTTTGCCGGGGGGCTTCTTGCGGGGAGGCGGGCCAGGGGGCTTGCTTGCGGGCGTGGCGGAAGGCTTGTTCAGCGCGGCGGCGCTAGAGTCGCTGCGGGCCGCGCGGCGAGGGGATTTGTGAGCCGGCTCCTTGGTCACAGGCAGAGGCTATCACCATCGCTGGACCTGCGTTGCAATTCCGCACGTGGTCTGGGAACCATGCCTGAAGCCGCGGCCTGAAACCGCGGCCTGGAAACGCGGCCTACTCGGGGAGCTTGTCGAGGATCTCTTTGGACTCAGGAAAGCGGCCCATCTGCTGCTTGGAATACAGAAGCTTGCCGTCGACGATGACGTCAAACTGGCCTTTGCCTCCGACCTCTAGGACGGGCACAACACCGGTTTCCTGCTCAATATCGGCCGCGAGACTCGCAGCCCGTGGTTTGTAGCTTCACATCAGGCAGTACTTGATCACGACGTGCATGGTGGGTCTCCGTTTTGGGATGGGGGATCAGGCTGGGGCTCGCAGAGAGCTCATGACACCGTAGCGTAGATGCCGGTGGCGACGCGAGAGCTTCACACTGGATCCGCGGTACAGTTTCGGCTTGGGGGGAATGATGAACGACACGATCATACGAGACACTTCACTTCATGAATCGGTATCGCGGGGACCGTCGGCGCGCTGGCTGGGGGCGGCCGTGCTGGCGCTGCTGGGAGCCTGCTCGGGGGGCATGGGCACAGATCCTGGGCCCATGGATATGCAGCCCGCCGGGGATCAGCGAGCACCGAGCTTTGCGGGTCTGAACACGGCGCTGGCGGCGAGCACGACGACGATCGATCTGGCTTGGACGGCGGCGCAGGATGAGACCTCGGCGCAGGCCAAGATTACGTACCTGATTTACATGGCGACCGGGTCGCTGCGGCAGAACTTCAATATGCCGAGCGTTCAGACGGGCGCGGGGGTGACGACGTACCAAGTGACGGGGCTGGATGTGGCCAGCAAGTACTACTTTGTCGTGCGGGCCCGTGACGAAGCGGGCAACGTCGACCGCAACCTGACCGAGCGCAGCGCGACGACGCTGCAGATTCCCGATACGATGGCGCCGACCTTTGGCGGGGTGATGACGGCGGCGGCCACGGGCAACACCGTGACGCTGGGCTGGAACGCGGGCAGCGATGACATGGCGGCGCAGAGCCAGCTTCGCTATGCGGTCTTTGCGCGCAAGATGACGGGCAGCTTTGACTTCAATACGCCGAGCCTGCTGAGCCCGCCGGGCGCGACCAGTGTCACGGTCACGGGCCTGGATGCACAGACGGCGTATGCCTTTGTCGTGCGGGCGCAGGATCCCGCCAACAATCGCGAGACGAACAGCATCGAGCGCACCGCCACGACGGGCGTCATCAGCCTGGTGGGGCAGGTGCAGCCGATCTTCAGCGCGTCGTGCGGCGGTGGAAGCTGCCACGGCGCAACCTTGCCGCAGGATGGGCTGGACTTGAGCAGCGCGGCCAGGTCGTACATGTCGCTGGTCAGCAAGATGAGCAGCGTCTGCACGGCCGAGACGCGGGTGGTGCCGGGAATGCCGGACAAGAGCTACCTGATGTGGAAGCTACAGGGCGCGGGCATGGGCCTGTGCTTCCAAGGGGGCCGGATGCCGGTCGGCGGCATGCTGAGCGCGGGCGACATGAACACCCTCCGCGGCTGGATCGCGGCGGGCGCCATGAACAACTAGCTCAACGCGGGCCGCTACTTCTGTCTGCTGAGGTCGCTGGCGCGCTGTTCAAGCTGGGTGGCGCGGCGCAGGAGGTCGGCGGCCAGGGTCTCAAGCTCGCTGCGGGCGCGCTGCAGGGCTTGCTGCTTGACGGCTGGGTCGCCGCTGCCTTCGCTGCGCAAGAGCGCATCCAGCGTCGAGGGATCGGGGCCGGTGCGCGGCGTGGCCGCAGGCTGACTTGGGCCGCTTGGCGGTGCGCTGAACACGCCGCCTGTGGTATCAGCGGCGGGGGCAGCCATCTCGGCGGCTCCACGCAGGGCTGATCCGCCTGCACGGCGGCGGGCCGTGGCCTGCTCGGCAAACAGATCTTCGTCGACGCGGCTGGCTCGTTCGCGCAGGCGCTCGCGGCGGCGTAGCTCTTCGCTGCGGCTGGCCAAGCGGTCCAGCTCGCGGCGTAGCTTGTCGACCGAGTCCCGCAGAAGGTCTGCCTGTTCGCGCAGAGCCTGTGGGTCGTCCACGGTCTCTGAGGCCGTCGCGGCTGCGGTCATCGCAGCCGTTGCCGAGCCAATGACCGCTGCGGGGGCGGCGGGCTTGCTAGCGACCAGAAGCGCTTCAACTTGGGCCGTGCGCAGGCGCAGCCATAGCAGGCGCTGTCCGGCGCTGAGGCTCGATTCCTCGTCGGTGCGCAGGATGCGATCGCACAGCGCCACCAAGCGCTGCCGGGCCGCGCGTAGCTGGAACGCCCCGGATCGCAGGGCCGCACTCTCGCGCGACAGCACCGCAGCTTGGGCCTGCGACAGCGCCAGCTTTTCATTGAGGGCGAGATCGCGGGCGACGCCTTCGGGCTGGGCTTTTAGCCGCTCGATCTCGGCGAGCAGGCTGTCCGACGCTTGCTCGCGCTGGCGCTGGGCATGCTCGGCCTGGCGCTGCCGGCTGGACAGCGCTTCAACCTCGCGGCGCAGCCCATCGGCCTGCACCTGCAGAGCCCCCAGGCTGCTTTCGCTCGCCTGCGTCGCGGCAGGGGCTGCCATCGCGGCCATGGGAAAAACGACGCCAAGCCACGCGACGATCAGGCCGGGACACGCGGAAAGCCGGGCACGCGGCGCAGCTCGACCGAATGCCCGCTGCGGGCGGGCCATCGAGGCGTGCGCTGTGATTCCCTTGGAACACACGACGATCGCCATAGTAGCAAGCTGAGTGCCGCGCTCGGTGGACTTCCGCTGCGACGGGCAGGCCGGGCGGCACGGTCGATCCGCCTCAGTTTTTTGACGGCTGTCTCCGCTCCGCCGCGAACTAGAGCGGAGACACCCAGCGCAGGACTTCGAAGGCCTCCGCGAGGCTGGCGTCGATCTGCACGCCTCGTGTGAGAGCCAAGGCCCGCACGTAACGCTCGTCGGTGTAGCCGCGGAACTTCTGCGACTCATAGCACTTGAGCGCGCGGATCTTTCGCGCCAGGTCGTCCTCGCTGAGCACGAAAAACGCCTGCGCCGAAAACGTGATGTTGTTGCGGGGCATCTCATAGCCGAGGAGCGTGCCGTTGCGAAAGGCGCGCAGCCCCTCGGCGCTGATGGTCTGGTGGTCTTGGTGCAGGTCGTGACTGCAGGGCAAAAAGACGATGTCGGGCTGCAGATCGCGTCGCAGACGGACCATCTCTTCCAGGATCTCTTGGCGATGCTGGCCGAGCGTGCGCACGGCATAGCGATAGATCAGGATGCGCTCGGGGGCGATGCCGAGGTGCTGCGTGGCCTCGCGCACCTCGGTCTCAAGGATGTCCTTGGGGTAGCCAGGCGGAACCGAGGCCTCAGCGGTGCTGAACGCGGCGTAATAGACCTCGTTGCCTTCGCGGCTTAGGCGGGCGATGGTGCCGCCGCAGCCGAACTCACCGTCATCGATATGCGGCGACAAGACCAAGACCCGCTTGGGGCGCTGTGGACGTTCCGGCGGCGACGGCATGCCTGCGGCCTCGCTTTACAGGCTCGGCAGATCCGAGCCGCCCTCGGGGGTCTCGGCAACGGGCGAGGGCGTCGGATCGTCGATGGACTCGGGGATGGACTCGGGGATGGACTCGGGGATGGACTCGGGGACGTCGCCGGCATCGGGCGCATCGTCGGCTGCCGAGGCGCCGTGCGGATCGACGGCGTGCAAGGGGCGGACCTCACTGCCAGAAAAGACCTGGGGCACCCCTTCAGGAAGCTGAACGCGCACGCGCTGGCGCAGGATGTCCAAGTCGAGCACGCGACCGATGCCCAGCGGCGTGTGGACGCGCTTGCCCACCTTGGGTAGGCCCTTGCCCATCTCTTTGTACATGTGGTGCTCATAGATCAAGCAGCACTTCAGACGGCCGCACTGGCCGGCCAGCTTGCCGGGGTTTAGCACCATGCCTTGATCCTTGGCCATGCGGATCGAGACAGGCTGAAAGGCGGGCAGGAAGGTCGTGCAGCACAGCTCGCGACCGCAGGAACCAATGCCGCCAACCAGCTTGGCTCCGTCGCGGGCGCCCATCTGTCGCAGCTCGATGCGCACGTGAAGCTGCTGGGTCAGATCGCGAACGAGATCGCGCACCTCGACGCGGTCCTCGCAGGCGAAGAAGAACGTAGCCTTTTGGCCCGGCACCAAGTCGGTATGGACGAGCTTCATGGGAAGCTGACGAGCGCGGACCCGCTCCTTGCAGAAGCGGTGCGCGTCCTGCTCGGCGGTGGACTGGCGATCGCGCTCAGCAAGTTCATCCGGGCGGGCGCGTCGCAGGGTCCGGCGCGGAGTGGCCAAGAGCGGCTTGCGGCGCGTCCCGACGATCACCTGACCGACGCGGGGCCCACGCTGCGTATCGACGAGGACAAAGTCGCCTGGGGCATAGCTCTCACCGCGGCACTCATACTCGCGAGGCAGCGACGTCGAGCGCAGGCGGACCAGACAGACGTCAAAGCTGCGTATCGATCGCTCTGCAAGTAAGGGAAAATCGAGGGCACGAACCTTGATAACCGGCGGTGGCTCGGCGGCGTCCGCCTGGGCGTCGGCTTCGTTGGAGCGCAGCCAGGGATCGTCCGCTGGGGCCGTGGCGCTGCCCATGGGGCGCTGAGCCGGCGAGAAAAACGGCGACGGGGAATCGGGAAATCCGGACTCGCCCGCGGCGGTGTCTTCGTCGCTGGGGAAGGCAAGCGGGGTGCGCGTGCTTCCAGGAGGACGCTCAGGCCGTCGCGCGGGCGTGCGAGCGGACTCGCTGCGCGAAGATCCGGCGGCTTCGCTGCGGTCGGGGCGCGGGCTGTCGGCACTTCCCGCCGGGCGGGGAGCCGAAGATGGCGCACGCTCGTTGGCGCGCTGCGGTCCTCGCCCCCCACGCGCCTCGGGTCGAGCGTCGCCCCGCTGCGTCGGACGCCCTGCGTCGCGACTGCCCGGCTTGCCTTCGCCGCGTGGGGCGGGACGACCCTCGGGTCGCGGCATGGCTCGCGCGTCGCCACGGCCTTCTCCGCGTCCAGCCGGACGGGCGTCGGGACGAGAATCCGCTCGCGCTGGCTGCGGGCGTGCGTCAGCCCTGCCGTCGCTGCGGGGGGGGCGCCCATCGCCAGAAGCAGATCGCGGTCCGCCAGGCTGTGCCGCGGGGTTGCGGCCCTCTTTGGAATCGGGGCGACTGCGCGGCTGGCCCTCGCGGGGACGACCGCTGCGAGCGTCGCGAGGCCGCTCACCCGCACCCGAACCACTCGACGGACGAGGCCCAGAAAGAGCCGGCGCTGTGAGAGGAAGCGAGCCGGCTGCGAGCGGAGGAACCGAGCCTCCGGCAGTCGGCAGCGCTGCGCCACCACCGCCACCGCCGCCTCGGCCTCGGCGACGACGACGCTCGCCCCCCTCGCGCAGGGCCGGCATGCCATCGGGGCGCGACGAGGGACTGCGCAGGGCGCGGGCTTCGCGCGGTGGACTCTGCGCTGGGGTTGACCGTTGACTGCCGCCGGGGCTGCTGCTGGCGGAGCCGACCGGCGGGCCGATGCGGGGCGACGATCCACCCGGTAAAGAGGGCCCAGGCGGTCCCAGCCCGGTGGGTGGATTCTGTGAGTCGTTAGCGGACATGGCGAGAAGTTCCTGGCGTCGGGCTGGGTCGCGATCCGACGGGCTTTCGGCGGTGCTCGGGCAGCGTCTCTGCGATGTGGCGCAGCATGCGCTCGACGGCGAGGGGGGCCGCGGTATAGCCGCGAATCGCTTGCTGGGCGCTGCGGGTCGCACGCAGGGCCGCAATCAGGCTTTCCTGCGACGCGGTGGCGCGTTGTTCCTGCACAGCGCGGCGCAGATCGCGGTGAAACAGCAGCCACAGGTGTTCGAGGATCTCGTTTGCCTGCTCGCGATCCGAACCGACGCTGCTGGCTGCCTCGACAAGCTGTGTCGCCCGCCCGCTGCGAGCTGCCGCAAGCAGAGCTTGTGCGGTCTCGGCATTGTGCTGCAGGCGCTCGCGATCGGCGAGAGCCCGTCGAGCGGCACCGATGCTGCCTTGAGCAAGCTGGATCGCGGCATCGAGATCTGCAGCGCTGGGCCCTGCGCCCTCGGCGACGGTCGCCGGATCGCTCAAGGTAGCCTCGGCGTCGCGCCGCAGAAGATCGCGCAAAAGATCGTCGGACAGTGGCACAAAACGCAGGCGCTGACAGCGCGAGCGCAGCGTCGGAAGCAAGCTGCTCGCCGACGTAGTGACCAGCACCAAGTGCGTATTGGCTCGCGGCTCTTCCAGGGTCTTTAGCAGGCGATTGGCGGCCGTCACGGCGGTCGGCATGGCGAGCAGATCGGCAGGATCCAAGATGACCATCTGCGCTCGGCCTTCATACGGCGGAAACTGCAGCCGCTTGATCAGGCGGTCGACCTCGTCGGCGAGGCCAGATAGCGACATGTCAAACGGGATCAAGTCAGGATGACTGCCGGAGGCGAGCTTGTAACAGGACTCGCAGGTCCCGCAGGCTCCTCCCAGCGTCGGGGGCTGCAGGCAGTTTAGGGCCGCGAAAAGCGCACGAGCACAGCTGGCTTTGCCGGTACCTTCGGGGCCGTCAAAGAGATACGCGTGGTGGACACGGCCATGCAAAAGCGCATCGCAGAGCGCCTGAGTCACAGCCGGTTGCCCCAAGATGTCAGACAGACCCGCAGTCGGGGCGGCGAAGCCCGCTTTTGATCCGGCGCCATCGCTGCCCGCTGTGTGCGACGGGGCACCGCCCTTTTGCGCTGGCGACTCGGACGTATTTCGTTCGCGGGCCATGACGGGTTTCAGACGAGGTCGGCAGCATAGACCGACTGCGCTGCGGCGAGGCAGGAAAATTTTGCAGCTGCGTACCTTGCACGCGCTATGCGAAGATGAGCGCGGGCGCGAATTTCCCATTGCACACAGCCAGTTGCAGGGCGTGGCGTCCGCGTGGTGTGTACCCCACCAAGCCTGCCCCGGCTGGAGCGTTCGCGTCGAAACCGGCCACCCAATCGAGACGGAAGATCAGATGAGCGCAAGCCCAGCTACAGACAGCACAGCGCAGGCCAGCGGATTTTTGCTTGAGGAAAAGAAACGGCTCTCTGAGTCGTTGCTTTGGGATCTACAGCGTCGGTTCTATGACGAGCGAGGCCTTGGCGCCTGGGACAACGGGCCGGTGCCTTCGTATGTGACCAGCAACCCATACATCGCTTCAGCCTATGCGCAGCTTGTGCTGTCCTTTTTGCGCGAGGCCGTCACCGGACACAGCGATGCCGAAGGCAAAGGCGGCATCGCGCTCGACACCAGCAAGCCGATCTACATCGTCGAGCTGGCGTCAGGGCACGGGCGCTTTTCGTTTCTGTTTCTGAAGAAGTTCTTTGCCCTGCTGGATGCGTCGTCGCTGCGCGGGCTGCAAGTGCGCTACGTGATGACCGACTTTACGCAGAGCAACCTGCGCGCCTGGGCGGCGCAGCCGGCGTTTAAGCCGTTTGTCGACGCTGGGCGGCTGGACTTCGGCCTGTTCGACATGGAAAAAGACAGCAGCATCAAGCTGGTTCGCAGCGGCCAAGTGCTCGGCCAAGGTCAGCTGGATAATCCGCTGATCGTCTTTGCCAACTACATCTTCGACACGGTCACGCAGGACCTGTTTCGCGTCGAGGGCGGCAATATTCACGAGGTGCGAGTCACCACGCGCCATTCCTCGGCCGAGGCCCCGGATCTCAGCAACCCCGAGATCATGTCGCAGTTCTCGCTGTCGTACGATCAGCGCCCGGCCGACGTCGACAACTACTATCCCGAGAGCTACCTCACGAAGCTGCTGGCGCTTTATCGCGAGCGGCTGGCCGATACAACGATTGCGCTGCCGACGGGCAGCCTGCGCGGCTTGAACCGCCTGCAGGCCATGGCCAACGGGCGCATGCTGCTTGTGTCGTCGGACAAGGGCTACACACACGAAGACGAGCTGTTCTTTTTGAGCACGCAGCACATTCAGTTTCACGGCAGCTTGTCGATGATGGTGAACTACCACGCCATCGTGCAGGGTCTGACGCTGTCCATGGCAGAACAGGGTCGCGCGCCAACCGTGCTGAGCGCAGCGACGGCGCAGCGACAGATCAACTTGAAGACGGCGGCCGTGATCCTGGGGGCGGCGCCAGAGCAGTTCCGCGACACGCTGCTTTTGTTCAACGAGACCGTCGACACGTTCGGTCCCTATGACTTCTATACGCTGTGCTCGCAGGTGCGGCAGCACACGGCCAACGCGTCGCTGGAACAGATCCTGGGCCTGATGCGCTTGAGCCAGTTCGATCCCAACGTTGTCTTTGACTATGGCCGCGAGCTGCTTGAGCAGTCGCCAAGCGCGAGCGACACCATGCGAGCCGAGCTGTCAACGGCGCTGCATCGCTGCTGGGAGAACTTTACGCCGCTGGGCCGCGACTTCCCGTTTGAAGTAGCGCGCGTCCTTCTGGCGCTGCGTCGCCCGCGCGAGGCCATTGCCTTCAACGAGCACTCGCTGCGCTTGTTCGGCGACCATCCGGTCACCTACGGGAATATGGGGATCTGCTATTACCACGCCGAGCAGCCTGATCAGGCTGTGCGCTGCTTCGATCGCGCGCTAGAGCTGAACCCGAACTATGGCCTGCCGCGTGCGTGGCGGGCGCGCGTGCTGGCAGAGCTCGGCCGCAAGTAGCCAAGCCGCCTTCGCTTTCTGTCTGATAAGCCCCCTGGGCAGCGTCGCAGGCAAGGTTCCACAACGGCCGAGTTCGCCCGCCGATAAACTGATCCGGGGGGCGCATCGATGCCGATCCAGGACCGTACTCGCACTCAAAACCCATTTGCTGTGATCAACCAGCCGGCTGCTCCGGCGGCCAACATGTGCGTGGTGCCGGGGCCGCAGCCTCTGGTGCAGGGACCGCAGCTTCCCGTGCAAGGGCCGCAGCCTGCGGTGCAGGGACCGCAGCTTCCCGCGCAAGGGGCGCAGGCGCCGCAGTGGACCGGCTTTACGCCGCTGCTCTCGCCGTTTGCGTCGATGTATGGATCCGGCGTGGATCCGTCGCTGAGCACCCCGGCCACGGCCAGCCGTCCCGCGATTCCGCCTGCGACACCGACTTATACCCCGACGACGTATTCGACGACGCTGTCAGGGCAGGCGCCGCCAGCCGACCAGGCCGCCGGCACGTCGAATACGCACGTAGACGGCAGCGTCACCACAGGAGCCAAAAACGGGACGACAGGAGCGGTCACCTCGACGACGACCACGCCGGATGGGCAGGGCAATACCGCCACGGATACAAGCAGCGTGTCGGCCAACTACAACAAAGGCACGACGACGGTCACGGTGCAGGACACGCAGGCGACCCAGCAGGCGGACGGCAGCGGGCAGAGCACGCAGAACTCGGTCAGCGTCGGCTATGGCGGCGGCAACGTCACGGTATCGGGGAGCGACAGCACGACCAACACCAATCAAAATGGCACCAGCTCGACGCAAGGCGCCACGGACAGCGTCAAGGTCGGCGACAGCGGCGCGACGATCACCACGACGCAGACGGACGCGGTCAAGAACAAGGATGGCACCGGCACGAGCGAGAGCACGTCCACATCGGTCGGCTACAACGCCAACAACAACTCGGTCACCGTCGGTGGAAGCAACACCGAAACGCTGACCACGACCGGCGAAAACGGCACGAACCAGACGACCACGACCACTAGCAGCGGCGGGGTCGAGGTCGGACCGAACAACCTCGGCGGCAACTACAGCACCAGCACCACCGACGGCAGCGGCAATACCAATGGCTACTCGGTAAACGGCAGTATCGATACCGAAGCGGGCACGGTGACCGGCGGCGGATCGGTGACCACCGACGGAACCACAGTTGGCGGCAACGTCACAGTTGGCGAGAACCAGCTCGGCGCCAACCTGTCTGTGAAGAAGGGGCAGTTCGCGATCAGCGGCGGCTTCAACGTCATTGCCGGCGACGTCAGCACGGACAAGCACGGCGGCGATACGACGGCCAGCATGCTGGGCGGCGACTATATGTCGACGGTGCAGCGCAACCAGGTGGATCTGTCGGCGAGCGCCAGCTTCCGTGGGATCGGCGTCAGCGGCTCGATGACCAGCGGCAACACCATCGAGGCGCTTAGCTCGACGGGAATGCTGCCGGCCAACTGGAACCAGATGACCCCCGAGCAGAAGGCGACGTTCGAGGCCGAGCAAGAGAGCCGTCTTGCGACCTATCAAGATGGCGTCAGCGTCGAAGAGCTGCTGCTTTTGCAGTCGGGGCAGGGCGTGCGCACGACCAGCTACAACGGCTGGAACGTGGGCGGCAGCGTGCCCATTGGCGGCGTTGCGTCGCTGTCCGCGGGCGGCGGGCAGACCAGCGCCCACGAAGTGACGATCGTGCGCGGCCCGCGCGACACCGTCGATGAAAACGGCAACCCGACGCAGTCCGACCGAATCGTCGTCAATATCGCCAGCCAGAACGGCACCAGCAGTGAATTCGGCGCGGCGTTCGCGGGCGTTGGCATCAACTTCGGCGCCACCAACGACAAGACGCACCAGTACCAGATCGAGATCGATCCAGCGGCGCTGCAGATGGGCCCCGACGGTAAGCCCACCAATCCCGAGGCGTACAACGCCGTGCAAATGATGCTGAACACGGGCCTGATGCCGGGCGCCAACCGCCTAACCGGCGAAGGCATGCCCGAGCGCTATGCCGCATTCGAGGCGGCGTATCAGCAGGTCGGCCCGCTGACATCGACGATCGATGAAAAGCGCGCCCGCCTGGAAGATCCCAGCCTATCGCCGACGGAAGCGCAGGCGATTCGGCAAGAGCTGGTGACGCTGTACGGTGAGCTCGATACGGCGCAGCAGACGATCGAGACCAACCGCACGGTCTTGAACCAAGGCTGGGAACAGACGTATGGCGTCGACAACCAGCCCAACATCCCCGGCGTGCTGGTGCGCAGCGAGACCAACACGGATCAGAGCGGCAACACGATGTCGCTGGGCGGTACGCAGATCGCAAGCACGCAGCGCACGTGGACCGAGCAGCAGCGCGCCACGCACTACGGCACCGAGCACAGCTTCACGTACAACGAACAGAACTACTTCCTGGGCAGCTTGACCGACTCGTTTACGGGCACTGCCAACAACGGCATCGACCCCAACGCCGCCATGTTCGGCATGGTGTCAAACGACCAGGTCTTGCTCGACGACAACGCCGATGTGATCAAGACCGTCCGCAACCGCGATGTGCCGGACTATGTGCTCGACGACCCCAACCACCGCTTCAACATGCGCGGCACGCTGGAGGTCACGATGAATCCGCAGCAGTGGAACACCATGACCGCCGCGATGAACGACATGTCAAACCCGCAGTCCGCGGCGATGTGGCAAGACATGGGCACGCGCGTGACGCAGTTCATCGGCGGCGACAAGTACTGGCTGGATCCCACCGGAGCCGATGAGAACCTAAAAGCGCACTACGAGGCGGGGCGCGAGTCGGATCGCATGGGCTGGATCAACGACCAGCTCAATCCCTACGTCAACGGACCGGACGGTCAGCCGACGGCGGTGCAGCGGGCGCTGCGGGCCTTTGGCGACACCCCGGAAGAAGCGATGGCCGGTGCAGCCGCGGTGTTCCAGAACGTGACGTCGCCGCAGGCCTTCCAGGCGCTGCCTCCTGATCAGCAGCAGCTCTTTATTGCCATGCTCGACCAGACCAGCGGGCGCGAGGAAATCACGGGTCAGCGCAGCTCGTTTGAGTCGCTGGCCGCCATTTCGCTGATCGAAGATCCGGTCAGCCGAGCCAACACGCTGACGCAGTTCATGGCCGACACCAACGACGAAGCCAGCTTTGAGCATCGCTCGGGCGCCGTCGAGTTCGTCGAGTTCACCGAGCGATTCAAGGACAACCCGGCTGTCTATGACGTGATTCAGCAGGGCATCCACTTTGACTGGCAGCAGGACAATGCCGAGCGCTTGGCGGGGGGCGATCCGGCGAACGTCAACAAAGAGCTGCAAGACGCCTTCAACGCCCGCGCGCTGGGCTTTTTATGGGGCGACATCGACGAAGGGCGAGCGCTGGATGCACTGATGGCGGCCAACATGCAAGGCGGCCCGCAGCGCATCTTGGAAGCGGTCACCGCAAGCGGCGCCAACGTCGTCGACATCATGAACGCTTTCCCCGAAGGCAGCGTCGAGCGTCGCCTGTACCTGGACCTGATCGAACAAGTGCCCGAGCTGCAAGCTCAAATCACCGCCGCCACCACCTGCCCGGCGTAGGCGCCCGGCTCTGCCTGTCGCGCTGCTTGGTGTGGATTTATTTTAATTGATAAATATCTCTATTTATCAATGAGGCCATTGCCCATTAGCGAGCGGGGCGGGCTTCTTCGGCGATGAAGTACCGGATGATTTCGTCGGATGCGGGCTTGCGTCGTGGCGTATAGCCGTTCGAGACGCGTCCACCCCAGCCATAGAAGTTCCAGAAGTACACACCGCGCAGCGTCGGCGAACCGGCCCACGCCTCGGCAAACGCAGCGTAGCAGCGGCGCTGATCTTCCAAATCGACGGGCCCGCTGGCGCCTTCTTTCCAGGGCCAGGCTGCTGCGCCGCGCTGGCTCAGATAGCCAACTTCGGTGAGGACCAGCGGCTTGTTTCGCGCGCTGGCAAACGCCTCTAGCTCGCTGCGCTTCTTGCGCCACGCGGCGACGAGATCGTCTTGCTTGGCCGGCGGTTCATAGCCCTCGCGAGCCAGGGGAAAATAGGCACACAGTCCGGCGAGATCGACCAAGTCATACAGCCCCACGTGCTCGTAGTGATCCCAGTTGCCGGAATAGGTCAAGAGGCCCGAAAAGCCACGCCGCACCGCCGAAACCAGGTGCTGCCAGCGACCGTGATAGGCCGGGACATCCAGCGTCGATTGCTCGCTGCCCACCGACAGCACCGCCACGCCTTCCGCGGCGGCCAAGCGGGAAAGATGCACGATGCGCGCCTCGTACGACTGCCACCAGGCGGCGGGATTTTCGGGGGACAGCGTGCCGCGCCACTCGCGATCGCTGCGCGGTGATTCCAGGCGCAGGATGGGGAACAGCATGACCTTGAGCCCGGCGGCGTGCGCCTCGCGAATCGTGCGGACCACGGCGGCATCGGGGGCGGTAAAGCGCGGGTGGGCATAGATCTGCGTGCTGCGGCCGTGCTGCTGGTAATACGCGACGGTCAGCGATACGTGCGTCGCCCCCAGGTCGCGGATCTCGCGCAGCAGATCGGCATAGGACCACAGCGCATCTTCCGAAAACAGGCCGAGCGCGACGCCGCGCTGCAGCGGCGGTGGGGCTGGGTACAGCGTCGCCAGGGCTGGCCTCGTCGGGGCGGTTGAAAGCGCGCCGGCCGACAGCGCAAGAAAGTCCCGCCGCCTCATGGCGAGCTAGGCACGCGGGCCGGCCGACCCAAGCGCACAAGAACGATGAGTCCACTGCGTCCCAAATACAGCGTGTGCGCGGCCAGATAGGGCAAAAGGAACCACTCGATATGGCCGAGCAGGGCCGGAATGTAAAACCAGGCTGGATAGTGCAGGGTCAGCTTGCCCAGCCACTCTAGGATGCGGATCGGCAGCAGCACCAGGCGCTTGATCAGCGACGGAGGAGCGGCGGGCGCTGCCTCGTCCTTGGCGCGCAGTGCGGTGAAGCCGGGGACTTTTTCCGGCTGCTTGCCATGCACGGCCTCAAAGTACTCGGGGCGGCGCATGAATGTCGTGATCGAGATGCCGCTCGCCGCGAACACGACCCCACAAAGCCCAACACACAGCCACAGCACCCGAGGGTCTGTCGACACGGTCGCCAATAGCTCGGCGCTCGGCACCGGGGATCGATCGATGGCCAAGCGGCCCGCAACCGCGGCGATGAGCGCCACGGCCTTGATCTCGTCCATCAAGAAGTCCAGGTACGAACCAACGCTGGATGTCTGGCTGCGCAGGCGAGCAAGCTGACCGTCGGTGCAGTCGAGAACAAAGGCCAAATACAGCAGCACAGCAGCCGACCACAGCCCCGTGTACCCCGGACAAAACAGCAGCGCCGCATCGGCGAGCAGCGCCACAAATAGTGATAGAAACGTGATCTGGTTCGGCGTGATCGGGACGTAAAACAGCACCCAGACAAAGACCGCAGCCAAGGGCCGGCACGCCCAGTTGTTGAAGCGCAGATCCTGCGGTTTCAAGCTGCGACGATAGATCTCGACGACACCGGGGCGCTGAATGGGACGCTCGGAGCGTGCCGGCATGCGGGGATGACTCGATCCCGCGTCGCTCATTTAGCGCTTGCCCTTGCGCCCGTCGTCGCTTTCGCCGTCTTCGTCCTCTTCGCCATCGTCGAGGTCCTCGTCTTCGTCCCCGAGATCCTCATCGCCCTCGGCTTCGGCCTCATCGATATCGCTGGCCTCGGGCAGGCTGGTGGTGCCGTCGGTGCGCTCGCTGTTTTCGCCCGTGGTGTCTTCGCCTTCTTCCGACTCGGGCTCGTGCAGTGCCTCGGCCGCGACGACGCGCTCTTCGGTTCCCAAGCGGATCAGGCGTACGCCCTGCGTGTTTCGGCCCTGCACGCGAATGTCGCGGACGCGAATGCGAATGACCTTGCCGATATCGGTCACCAGGATCAGGTCGTCCTGGTCGGTGACGACGTGAACACCGACGACTTTGCCGTTGCGATCGTTGGCCTTGATGGTGATGACGCCCTGGCTGCCGCGTCCCTTGCAAGGATAGTCAGCGGCCGGTGTGCGCTTGCCATAGCCCTTTTCGCAGACCGTGACCAGCGTCGCAGGCAGGTCGCGGTTCAGCACGACCATGGCCACCACTTTGTCCTGTTCGCGCAGACGGACGCCGATGACGCCGCGGGCGGTGCGGCCAACCAAGCGAACCTTTTCTTCGCGGAAGCGGGCGACGAAGCCATCGCGGGTACACAGCGCGATGTCGCAGTTGCCATCGGTGACCTGCGCCCCGACCAAGGCATCGCCCTCGTCGATGTCGATGGCGATGATGCCGGTCGAGCGAATCGCCGAGAAGTGATCCAGCTCGGTCTTTTTGACGATGCCGTTTCGCGTCGACAGGATGACGAACTTGCCGGCATCAAAGGCCGGCAGCGGCAACATTTCGACGACGCGCTCGTCTTCTTGCAGATCAAGGAAGTTGACGAGCGCCTTGCCCTTGGATGCGCGCGACGCTGCCTCGGGAAAGTCAAAGACGCGCTTGGAATAGACGCGCCCCTTGTTGGTGAACAACAGCACATAGTCGTGCGTCGAGGCGACAAAGACGCGATGGATCAGATCCTCTTCCTTGGTCGACGCGCCCGTCACGCCGCGCCCGCCACGGCCCTGCGCGCGATATTCCGAGAGCGAGACGCGACGCACATAGCCTTCTCGCGACAGAGTGACCACCATCGGCTCGACGGCAATCAGCTCTTCCAGGCGAATCTCGGCCGCGTTTTCGACGATCTCGGTGCGCCGTGTGTCGATGGCCTGCTCTCGCAGAACGGTTAGCTCGGACGCAATCACATCGCGCAGCTTGTTGTCATCGGACAAGACACCTTCCAAGCGCTCGATGACACCGCACAGCTCGCGGAACTCTTCGGCGAGCCTGTCACGCTCAAGACCCGTCAGGCGCTGCAGGCGCATGTCCAAGATCGCCTTGGCCTGCGGCTCGGTGAAGTGAACCGGCTGGCCTTTGTTGGCGGCTAGGCGGGTACTGATCTCAGCCTCGGGACGCCCGGCGCGGCGCAAGAATTCGGCCAGCCCATGCAGGGGCTCGGCCATCAGGTTGTCCTTGGCTTCCGCCGGATCTTTGGCGGCGCGAATGATGGCGATGATGCGGTCGATCTGGTCGATCGCCAGGCCCAAGCCCTCGACGATCTCGCGGCGGTTTTGGGCTTGTTGCAGCTCAAACAGACTGCGTCGCGTGACCACCTGGCGGCGGTGATCCAGGTAATGCAGCAGGCAGTCACGCAGGCTCAGGATGCGCGGCCGTCCGTCGACGATGGCCAGCATGATGACGCCGAAGCTGACCTGCAGGGCGGTCTGCGCGAACAAGTGATTCAGCACCACCTGCGGCACGGCGTCGCGCTTGAGCTCGATCACCAAGCGCATGCCCTCGCGCGAGGACTCGTTGCGCAGATCGCTGATCCCTTCGAGCTTCTTTTCGTGGACAAGCTCGGCCATGCGCTCGATCAGGCGATTGGGATTCACCTGATACGGCACTTCCGTGACGATGATCTGCGACCTGCCGTTCTTCATCTCTTCGATGTCGGCGCGAGCGCGCAGGATGATCGTGCCGCGGCCGGTTTCGTAGGCTTGGCGAATTCCCGCGCGGCCATAGATAAAGCCCGCCGTCGGAAAATCTGGTCCTGGCACAAACTTCATCAGATCCGCGACCGTCAGCGACGGGTCGCGCAGCAGAGCCAGGGCAGCATCCAGCACTTCGCCGACGTTGTGCGGCGGAATATTGGTTGCCATGCCGACGGCGATACCAGCCGCGCCATTGACCAAAAGGTTGGGCAAAAGCGCCGGCAAGACGGTCGGTTCGCGCTCTTTGTCGTCGAAGTTGGGCACGAAATCGACGGTCTCTTTGTCGATGTCGGCCAGCATCGCGCTCGCCAGTCGCTGCAGACGACACTCGGTGTATCGGTACGCTGCTGCCGGGTCGCCTTCGACCGAGCCAAAGTTGCCCTGCCCGTCGATGAGCGGGTAGCGCATGTTCCAGTCTTGCGCCAGGCGGACCAAGGCGTCATAGACCGAAGCGTCGCCGTGTGGGTGGTATTTGCCCAGCACGTCCCCGACGACGCGAGCGCACTTCACAAACGGCCGATTGAAGTGGATGTTGGCATCGTGCATCGCAAACAAGATGCGGCGATGCACCGGCTTCAAGCCGTCGCGGGCATCCGGCAGTGCGCGCGAGATGATGACGCTCATGGCGTAGTCCATGAACGAGGACGACATCTCTTCGTGAATCTGCTGGATTTGAATCGATGTGCCGGCGGCGACAGGGTCCGCCGATGGTGAAGACGGAGGGGACGAAGACGTAGCCATGAGGCGCGCTTTTTACCGCGCTTTCGACGCCGCGGCAAGTGTCCCTAGAAACGGCCTAAGCCCAAGCCTTCCGTCGCTCAGACGGGCGTACGCTTTCACCAAATGGGTGAAGCGCAGGTGATCAGCGTCGGGAAAATGTAGATCGAGCGTAGATCGCTGAAATCGCGGTACAGCGCGAAGATG
>JAEUJZ010000158.1 GCA_016794505.1 Myxococcales bacterium | reverse complement strand
AGAAGCTGCACTTCTATGTGTGGTCGAACAGGTGGCGTCGGCAAACAGCGCGAGCAGGTGCGGGCGTGGTCCTTTTGGGGTCCTATTCCTTGCGGGGTGTGCCGGCGCAGATGACGTCCCCAGCCTGTCGAGCCGCGTGATACCGTAATGCCGAAGAGGCTTTATGTCACACGCTCCTCATCGGTCTGAGCAGGACGCTGCTACGACGCAGGACGGGCCTTCGGCGTCTGCTACGGGGGCTCGTCGCGCTCGCTCGCAGCTTCCGGCGGGCCAGCGCTTCGCCCGCTTTGCTGGCGACTGGCTGGGCATCTCGGTCCTGTTCTGTCTGTGGATCGGCATGCTGCTTCTGGTGACGCACATCGTCGTGGTGCCGCGGACGTGTGCGCAGCGCTGGCCAGCCTGGGTGCCGATCATCGGGGACATCAAGTCGATGCTGCCCAGCGGTCGCTCAGCGCGGCCCGAGTGCCTGGGCGCCGCGGTGGCCGAGGCGCGCAGCGCAGTGCCAAGCATAAGCAGCCTGAACGACGGCATGACGAGCTATGTCTTGTCCGACGAGGCGCTGGGGCTTTCGCTGGCGCTTCTGGCCGTGGCAGCGATTCCGCTTCTGCTGTCGTTTGGCGCGGCCCTGATTGCCAAGTGGCAGCAGGCGCCACGAGCCCGCCATCGCTTTCTGCCTGAAACCGATCGACCCGATTCGGACTGGGGCGAGCGCGAGCGGCGCTGGAAGCGGGAAGCAGCCGAGCGCATCCAGCGACTGTGGGGCATCGAAGCCCGCCACTCGGTGCAAGCGCAGCACCGCATGATGCAGCACGCCTGCCTGTATGGCTTTGCTACGTCGGCGGTCTTTACCTGGGGCTTGATCGTAAACAACGGCGGCACGCTCGCTTGTCAGACGCGGATGATGGCGATTGCAGCGGGCAGCGCGGCGTTTACCTCGTTCAGCCTGAGCTTTGGTCGCCTGACGGTGCGCGCATCGATCCGCGATACCAGTGCGCGCATGTTCGCGTATGCCCTGCGGGCGCTGATCTTGTCGGTGCTTGCGGCTGTGCTGTTGGTCGCGCTGCTGTGGCATCACTCGGTGTCTGGCGGGACGGCGGCGGCCGATGCAGCCCAGCTTGCCAAAGACAGCGCGGTGCTGGCGCAGCAGCCGTTTAAGGGGCCGACGAGCTACATGATGCTGGGCATGGTGGTGGCGCTGATCGGCGAAGGCGTGCTGAGCCAGATCACCGCGCGGGCGGCAGCGGCCGTCAGCTTGCAGATGCCCACGCGAGCGTCGGCTGGAGCCGGTCAGCTTTCGTCGATCGACGGACTCAGCGAGCTAGACGTTGTGCGCCTGGGCGAAGAGGGCATCGATTCCATTCACGCGCTGGCCATGGCATCGACCGCGGCGCTGTACTTCAGCACGCCGTACACGCTGCAGCGACTGTGCGACTGGCAAGATCAGGCGCTGCTGATCACCTATGTCGGCTTGGCCAAAGCGCAGACCTGTCGCGAAAAGCTGATGGTGCGCGGCGCCATCGATCTGCAGCGCAAGGCCGAGTTTCTGATGGTCGAAGCGGCGGGCAGCGCGGCCGAGCGCGAGACCAAGCAGAAGACGTTCGAGATCATCCGCAGCTCGCTGGGTTTTATCTCGATCGAACAGGCGCGCGAGTCGCTGTTCCCGTTGGCGAATGATGAAGTAATTCGCCGCCTACGTATCTATCATCGCGGCTCTGTTATTGAAACATAAAGACTAGCGCATTATTATCAATATCAATCATGTACGCATCGGTAACTGCGCTGTGTTTCATGATTATTTAATTCAGCCAGAGCTCTGATTTTTGGTTGTCGGTGATGGGCACCAGGATGCGGGCGATGTTCTGGCCTTGGGCGATCTTCAGGCGCTTGGCCGTGATCTTGACGAGCGGGCCGGTGTCGTCTTCTTCGATAGTGCCGACGTTGGTCTCGACGAACAGATCGTTCCCTGCTTCAACGCAGGTGAAGCCATCCGTCGGAATCATAATGGGATTCCCTTCGTAATCGGTCTTGAGGATATTCATGCCCAAACCGCCGAATAGATGATTTACCTGCTGCGTATTGCCAGTCTTCGAAAACTTTACTTTGAATCGAGCCGGCGTCATGCCGTTTTGGTCTTCAAAGGAAAATTTTGACTTCGGTGGCCGTATCTCAATTTCGACTGTGTTGGTATTGTCGTTGATTTCAATGTGGTAATACCACTCGGGCGGCGTCACCAGGATGCTCTTGACTCCAACCAGATTGGCCCCGACGCCGTATAGCTTAAGCCGGGTCACGCGCCCCCCAGAGGTCAGGCGCAGCGAAGGCAGCTGATCGGCTCGGACCTCGAAGCACGCGTTCGCCTGATCGACGCGCAGCACCTGCGCGTTGCGAATGGTGTGGGTCAGGTACCAGCGCCGCGACTTAAAGGTGGGCTTGTTCTGAAAGAACTGCCAGCCACTCGTCGGCAACGCCGCCCCTTGGTTGTTGATGACCAGCTGGTACTGATCACCCTGAATGCCCACCGAGGTCGCTTGGTTCAGGCGGAAGCCATCGCGGCCGGCGCCGGGCACGGCGGCTTCATAGGTCAGCGTGCCCAGGTGTGCTCCCGGCGAGATCTTCACGAGGTGGCCATGCGGTCCGCGCGTGACTTCGGTCTGCCACTGCCCCGGTATGACGGTGGCCCGCGCCCACTTGCGCTTGCCCATTTCGATCATGTCGGGGGCGCCTGTGATCTTGATGCGCCGCAGGCCCTTGGATGCAAGCTGGCTGTGTAGCTCGTGCATCAGCGAGTTCTTGGTATCCGACTGATCGGTGCCAATCTTGGTCAGGCCCGACGTGGCAAAGACGTTGCGTGCGCACCAGCAGATGGGCAGCGCGATCACGACCACGGCTTGGACCGCCGGGCTTCGCAGGCCGTTGGCATACAGCCACTTGCCGATGGCAGCGCCGCGAACCTGACTGTTCATCATCAGCCCATGGCCCTTGCCGTCGCCGTGCATGTTGATGCGGATCTTGCCTTTGCCGGCGGCGCCGCTTACCCAGGTGAGCAGCCGAGTCAGGTCGGCATCGACGGTCTTGTCGAGGATCCAGCTGAGCGGCATCGACGCCGCGCGATAGCCTTCGCCAGCCGGTGCGTTCACGCGTGTCGTGGTCAGCTCTGTCGGCGTGTCGATGTACGTGTCCCCGATCGCAAGCTTGTCCACGCGGTAGCTGATCATCTCGGGAATGGCTTGGTCGATGCCGTGCCAGTTCGGCGCATCCGACGTCCCGTGATACAGAAACAAGTCGACGAAGCGCATGCGTGTCCCCCCTAGTGAAGCCAGCAGACGAGGCCAGCAGACGAAGCCATGTCCAAGGCACGACTGCGTCGGCGATTCGCCGCGCGCTGATCAGTATCGCAAATCTTTCGTGTGCCGTTGCTGGGGTTCGATCCGGCGCCGGGGATGTCGGGGGTGGCGGGCTTACGGAGCGACGGAAAGCAGGGCGAAGCCGGCCTCGGCGCTGTCAATGCGGCGGGCGAAGTCAACAAAGGCCGGGAAGCGGTCGGGGGCGATGCGGGCCAGCGGCACCGAGAGCTCGATCTGCAGCGTGATGCGATCGCCGCTGTCACTTGCGGTGGCGCGCTGGGTGAAGCGGCCAAAGTCGCGGACCTCGACGGGCGCGGCGAGCTGCGCGACACGCAGGCGGGGCGGAAGGACATAGGTGGCAGACAACACTGTGGGGGCAACCGGGTGGACAAAAAGCGGCGTGCTGCGGCTGGCCACCCGGACATAGGTTCGGCTGAACAGCGACGGGAAGGGCGCGGGCAGAACCAGCTCTTGCGCGCCTTTTTCGACGCGCTTTCTGGCAAGCTGCGGCGCTTGAAAGCGGTACTCGACGATCAGCGGCTCGTCGTCGTTTTCGATCGGCCCGTACTTCAGATCGAGCAGGCTGGCCCCCGGAAAGAAGAAGCCCAGCGCCCGCTGCTCTAGCTCTTGCCGCAGCTTGTCTTGGGACTGGTTCTCGGCGTGCTCGCGCCACTCGATCGCGGAAGCGCCGGTTAGCTGCTCGCGCACGGTGACTTCCCCCGCGGGGCTGCCATCGGCGGCCAAGGTCAGGGTCATATCCAGCCGTCGCCCATCGGTCAGCACGGCTTGCCGCGCCATCAGATCGCGATCGGCCAGCAGATCGCCGCGCCGCCACGCCGCAGGCACGCCGCCATCTTCGGGCAGCTGAACGTCGGCAAAGCTGGCGCTGGGCAAGCGAGGTGACGACGGGGGCTCGGGGACGCGCAGGGCTTTTGCTCCACGCAGCATCGGTCGCACATACCCCGACGTCGTGTGGCGCAGGCTGGGCTCAAGAAACAGAAGCGGCTGTCCGCCTGGTCCACGCCCCGGTGCCACGGCGATCACGACCTCTGAGTACGCGGTCAGGTCGGGCAGCGGGCCTTCTAGCTGCGGAGCGTTCTTGGGGCGCACCAGCCACAGCTCGCAGGGAATGCCGGCCGCTTGCAGCAGCGCCAAAAGCAGCGTGTCGCGGCGGCCTTCGCGACGCGCCAAGATCGAGGTGGCTTGCTCGTCGATCGAGCCGCCTGAGCCTTCGCGAATGCTCTTTCGTACCCAGGCATCCAGCCGCAGGGCCCGCCGCACGATCTGCAGCAGTGGATCGCTGTTGCCGGTTGGGGCGCCGGACTCCAGATCTCCGTCGCGCAGCGGTGGGCCGACCAGAGCCAGCGCCTGCGCCCGCACATCGCGGCCGATGTGCAAGGTTCGCACGCGGCGCTCACGCAGGAAGTTGACATAGTGCGCAAACGACAGGCCGCCACCGACGCGCACCGACGGCATCCACTCGTCAATCACCGCTTCTGAGAGCGGCGGCTCGGGGCGCAGGCGAGGTACATGCGATCGCTGCCAGGTGTGAATGCGCAGCTCGCCCTGCGTGCGCACGTTCGCCACCGGGACATCGCGCACCGTTGCTGGAGGCGCACTTTCCGCCGACGATTGGGCAGGACCGCGCACATCGATCTGCAGCGGCAGATCGGTGGGCACCACCAGCACATACTCACTGCGATCGAGCGGCGCATCGGTGGACGCGAAATAAAAACGCTCGGCGAGAAACGCGCGGGGGAAGCCTGCGATCGGTGGGTCGCGATCGATGTATTCGAACTCGACGAAGTCGCCGACTTCCAGATCCGGCGCCGACACCGTGTCTTTTTCGGGAATCGACTCGGGCTCGCGCGTGCTGCCATCGGCTTTGATCGTGCGCAGGGTCAGGACCTCGGCCCCGTCGGGGATGCGCACCTCGCCGAACTTGCCGAGGCCATCTTTGGTCAGAACGCGGATGATGTTGTGGGTCAGCGTCAAGCGCGCGGCATTGGGCAGCACGCGCACGACGGTGCGATCGAGCAGCATCACCGCGGGCTCGCCTCCAAATGTCTCGGCTGCGCTGCTCTTCATGAACGCGCCGATCACTTGTTTTCCGTCGATGCGATAGGCATCCATCAGGCCGGGATCGCCCAGGGCAAGCAGCGCTCGCTGAAGCTCGGCCGACTCGGGCACAAGCTCTTGACCGGCGCGCAGCGTGGCCAGGGCGGCTTCACGCTGGCCTAGCTCGATCTGCAGGTTGGCCAAGTCGACGCGGTGGTTGATGTTGCGCGGCGAGCGTCCGGTGAGCGCCTGCCGCAGGCCCAGCGCCCGCTGCAGATCGCCCGGTCCGCGACGCGCTTGCCACAGACGGGCCAAGGCCGACTGCCACTCTTCGTTTTCGGGCTCAAGCTGCAGCAGGCGAACGTACTCGGCCTCGGCTTCTTTCACTTGGCCCGCATCGTGAAGCTCGTCGGCCAGGCGATCGCTATAGGGATTGCACGCGCGCAGGCGTCGCGCCGCGTCGAGCGCCCCCCGCACATCGCCGCGCTCGCGCCGCAGATCGACGGCCGCTTCCAGAACAGAGCAGCCGCTTGGGGCGAGCTTGAGGGCTTCTTCGAGAGCGCGCTCGGACTCAAGCTGCCAGCCACGCGCTTTGAGCACGCGGTAGTACAAGAGCTGCACTTGATAGCTCTTCTGTCGCACTGCACTCAGGCCCTGTGGCGTCGCTTCCAGAAGGTCTTGGGCCTGGTCGGCGTGATCGTCCTGCAATAGCAGCGTGGCCAGCGACAGGCGGGCTCGCAGGTGTGTGGGATGGGCTGAAAGGACCTGCTCGAGCAGGTTGCGCGCCTGATCGCGCATCAGGCGTTCGGGTCGCGTGCGGTCATCCAGCAAGAGCGCCGCTTTCAGCATCGCAAGGACAGAAAAGCGCGGCGCCACCGAGAGGGCTTGCTCGACGGCATCCAAGCCCGGCTCAAAGTCGCCTGTGATGTGCGCCTGTTGGGCACGCAGAAGCGAGCGCAGAACGCTCTCCCAGCCGCTGCCAGCAAGGGGGGTGTCGGCAAGCGGGCGCCGTCGCGTCAAGACGGTGTTGGCTGGCGGCAAGGCCGGGGGCTTCTGCAGATCGCCGGTAAAAAACGTCAGAGTCGGGGCGCTGAGCTGAACCTGCGCATTTCCCAGCGTGCCCACCTTGAGCACCAGCGTGTGCCAGCCCGCCGCGGCGTTGAGCCACAGATGCCGACGACGCTGTGGATTCTGCTCGATGTGGCTTAGCCGACCGTCGACATACAGCGCATAGGGCGAGCCGCCGCTCTCGATGCTCAGCGGGTGAGGGCCTGCGCCACGCGCTTCGGCCCAGGTGACGGCGGCGACGACACCTGGGCGGCCGGATGCGCCTTCGACGGTCACGCTGCAGCCATAGCCACTGCGCCTGCGATACGTGGTGCGCTGCGGATCGCGAGCCGGATCATCGGACGGAAACGGCGACAGCAGATCGAGCGCGGGCAGCTGACCTTGCAGGCTGCTCAGAAAAAACGTCGCGGGACAGCCTCGCTCGATGTCCAGGCGCTGCGCGGCGGGCTCTTCCCCGGCCAAGCGCAGAAGCTGACCGGCGAGAGCAGCCACAAGCTGTTGCGCTTCGAGAGGCAGCTTGTGGCGCTGCTGCCACAGCGAAAGGACGCGCTCGCGCAGGCGGCGCTCGGCATCGGGCCCGCTGCCGTCGGCACCAAGCACCAGCAAGCGGTGCGCAGCCAGCTCGGCCATGGCATCGGCCCAGGGCTCGCTGGGCACGGCAAACGCGCCCGATGCGGTGGGCTTGGCTTGGTCGATGTGTGCGGAAAGCAGGCGCAGCCACAGGTCTTGCGCCTGTCGGTGATCGCCGCGCTCTTGCGCGCACAGGCCCAGGCCGAGCAGCGTTCGCAGATCGCTGTTTTCCCGCGCGTCGATCTGCTGCAAGAGGGCTTCGGCGCGAGCCTGCTCTCCTTGCACCAAGAGCGACCAGGCATAGTCGCGCTGCAGCCGCAGATCGGGGCTGGTTTGCGATCCGGCTTCGCGCAGGCGCTGCTCTAGCAGCGAGCGCTCGCTGGCCAATGCATCGCTGCGCAGGTTTTCGTTGCTGGTCCGGGTCTGGGTGGCGGGTGTACACGCGGCCAGAGCCAGGCCCAGCAGAGCCGGCAGCACGCTACAGAGCCTTTGCTGCATGGCCTTCATGGGGCACCCCCTTGGCTGCCAGACGCTGAGCTTGCCGGCCCATGGCCGACGACGAGCTCTTGCGTGACCGCGCTATCGACCTCGGTGCAGAAACGGCGGAACTCGGCGTATTCGTCTTTTTGCACGCGGTGGCGGTCGATGCGCAGAAGCGCCTTGACCACGACGGTGTTGCCGCTTTGGGTGGTGATCATCTCAAACTGCCCGAAGGCCGAGCGAATGTGTCGCGCTTCTGGCAAGCGTCGAACGTGCAGGCTCGCGGGCAAGGTCAGGGTGACTTGCTCTTGATTGACCCAGGGGAAGCCCAAGATCAGATCGTGCCGACGCTGCGAAAGGCGCGCATAGTTGCGCAACAGATCGGCGTCGCGGCCCAGCGGTCGCAGCACCAGATCGCCTTTGTCCTGGCTGCTGCCTTGCCGGCGCCCCCAGGCTGGAATCTCGAAGTCACCGCGCGCCATCACCGGCTGTTCAAGGTTCGAAAGCCCTGGGAACTCGACGCGCACCGCCTTGCTGCCGGGATAGGCTTCATTCCAGGCTTTTTCATAGCGCTCGCGCTGCTCTCCGACGGACTGGTAGTGTTCGCGCCAGCGCTCGGCGGGCTGGCCGCTGATCTTTAGGTCGTCATGGACCTGCGCCGATCCATCGGGAGCCAGCTTCACATCGATGCGGCGGGCCACCGTGCTGTGTGGTGCCGGCAAGACCGGTGTCCGCGCCAAGTGGCCTTTGCCGTTCCACGGCGGTCGTGGATCCGACACGACCAGCACCATGATGTCTTGGTCCTGCGTCGGCAGCTCGATCGAGCCCGAGAACTCGGCCGTACCGTCGAGGTACAGGTCGAACTTGGGGACATAGACAATCGCGTGATCGAACACAGAAAGCGAGGCGGGCTCGGGTGCGATGCTGCCGCCGCGGCGCGTGCGCGCCAGGACCAAGGTGCTGTCGATGCCCACTTCCTTGAGCATCACTTTGAGCAGAGAGGCCTTGTCTTTGCAGTCGCCAAACTTGCGCTGATAGATCTGCGCGACCTTGTACGGCTTGTAGCCATGGATGCCGAACTCAAGTCCGACGTAGCGCGTCTTTTTGACGACGAAGTTGTAGAGGGCTGCGATGCGGGCGCGCTCGTCGCTGGGCGGGATCTTGGCGACCGCTTCTCGCGCGGCGCGGGTGATCTCGGGACTGGGCTGAAGCTGCTCGGCGACCAGGCCCTGATACCAGATCGCGACCTCTTCCCAGGTCTTGTACGTCGACACGTGGACATAGGGCGCGACCTCGGCAAAGCCGGGCATGCCGGGCTCGGGATCCAGGCGCGGCACATTTTCGGCGCGGAACTCGATGATGTGGTCGGTACCTGCGTTGCGATCGCTGCGTGCGATGACGATGCCGTCGGTGCGCAGCGGATTGAAGTAAAGCGGCTTGCGCGCGAGCAGCGCTTCCGGCAGCACCAGCGTGTAGCGACTGTCGATGCGGGGGATCTCTTCCTGGAAAAAGTGGACGTCGCCGAAATAGTCCGAAAGCAGGTTGCGGCGTCCAACGTCGGCCAAGATGTACTCGACGTAGACGACGTCGCCGACACGCAGCCCGGAAAAGCGGATGCTCTGCGCATGCACGTCGTAATACAGGCCGTACCACGGCTCTGAGACGTTGCTCTCGTCTTGCGCCGCAGCTTCCTGCACCTCGCCCGAGGCCTTGTACACCTTGGCCGCCTTGACCTCGACGGACTGCGTGTCCGGCGTAAAGCGGATGTCGTGCTCGTCGTACTCGCTGGCTCCGCGCTCGTCGAGGATCTCGATCAGCCGCTGGGCATAGACCTCGGACAGGCCGTTTTCGTGGACGCGCGTGACCTGCTGATCCAAAAGCACGCGGGCAGCATCGCCTTTTTGCGCGGGCGGGCGCGGCCGGGCCAGCACGCTCTGCACGTCGACTCGGAACGCGCGGGCCAGGTCTTCGCCGGATCGCGCCTGCGGATCCAGAAACACCATGTACTTGCGCAGCGTCGGGTTCTGCGGCTTTAGCTCCAGCGAGCGGCGATACGCCGGAAGCGCCAGATCGGCGCGACCCAAGCGCGAAAGCAGTCGACCCCGCCGCTCGTGCCAGTCGGGATCACCCAGAAGCTGCGGCATCGCGGCGTTGACCTCGGCAAGCGCCGGCTCGATACGCCCGGCACCTTCCAGAATCTCGACGCGTTCGCGCACCGGCATCAGAAGCTCGGGCTGCGCTTGGCCTATACGAGCGAGCAGGCTTAGCGCTTCCTCGACATCGCCTTTGGCGCGGGCCCGTGAAAGCAGCATGCGCAGGGCCTCGCTGTCGTCGGGGCTTTCGTTCAGGATGCGCTGGTATGCAGCGGCGGCTTCTTCGTAGTGGCTGCCGCGTTCCAGCAGATCGGCCTGCGCCCGCAAGAGTCGCAGCGAGCGATGGCTGGCTAGCTCGGCCTGTACAAGCTGCTCGGCCAAGCCCAAAAGACCGCGCGCCGCCTGCAGCTGGGCCAGGCTCAACGTCGCGCCGTACAGCGTCGGCACCAGCGACAGCGCCTGGCGAAATGCGGCTTCGGCTGGAAGCTGTCTTTGTCCTTCTTCATAGATGCGGCCCTGCTCAAACAGAAGCTGCGCCTGCGCTTCGAGCGCTTCGGGGTCGCTTCCCGGTGATGCAGCGGGGCGTCCAGCCGTGGGTGCCGTCGCTGTGCCCGATGGCAGCGGCAGCGCGGCCCCTTGTTCGAGAGCCTGGCGCTTTTGGTTGTGGTCGCTGCTGGCGGCGGCGAGAAGCAGGGCCGTGCGGCGGCTGGGGCGCAGGGCCATCGCTTCGCTGAGCAGCGTCTCGTCTTGGTGTTTTTCGACGTCGCCTGGCTGCAGATAGTGCAGATACGTACCCAGATCGACCATCGCCTGGGCTCGGGTGGCTGCGTCGCGCAGTGGCACACGCGCCAAGCGCTCGCGCAGCGCGCGTTCGAGCGAGGCAGGGGGGGGGCCGCCAGCTGGTGCTGCCTTGGGGATCGGCCAGTCGGGACTCGGCGGAGCGGCGCTGGTAACCAGCGGTGGGCCCGGCAGCGGCGAGCCGTCAAGCCCCGTGAGTCGCACGGAAAGCGCCCAGGGACGATCCACGGCAGACAGCTTGATCAGGACCCGGTTCCAGCCGGGTACAAGCTGCGCGCTGCCCACGGCCTGCTCAAACGTCCGTGGGTGATAGGCCTCGCTCTCGACGACCGTTGCGCCGCGATTGACCCAGACCTTGAGCGCGCCGCTGCCGCTTACGCGCACGGCGACTCGCTGAGCTTGCGGGCTTTTCACATAGCAGACGGCGTAGGCCGTGCCTTGGGTGTCGGGGCTCATCCACGACTCCAGGTGCAGGCTGCCGTCCCGAGCCAGCGACTCGGGCGGGACCGTGCGCAGGTGCAGCGGCAAGCGGGCGTGGCGGCCTTCATACGTCTGCTCGGCCGTGGCCGCGCGCTCTTCTTGTTCCGGTGGATAGACGGCGGCATGGCCGCGCCGGCCCTCGTTGTCAAAGGGGCCGAGGATGGCAAAGGTCTGCAGATATCCCAGCTCGCGATTCAACGCGGCAGCCCCTGAGCGGTCGCCCTTTCGCAAAAGCAGGCTGCGCAGGATGGCCTTAGCCTGGGCTTGCACCGTCGGTAGCACCGTCGAGCGGGGGCGGGCTGCGTCTTTTGCGAAGTCGATCAAGGCCGCGCGATCGTCGACCCAGTCCCACAGTCCCGGCAGGCTCAGAAGCGGCACGACCGCGGCTGGCGATCCGCTGCGCCCCGCTTCCTCAAGAAAGCGGCTGCGCAGTCGCTGCACTTCGCGGTCATACGCAGAACTGCGTGAATCTGCGACGCTAGGCTGAGCGGGCCGCGGAGCCAAAGACGGCGCTGGGCTGGGCGCCGGAGGGGCCGCGCGGGATGCGCCTTGCGCCAGCAGCCAAGCCAGCGCCAAGGAGGACACAAAGGCACGAGTGGGGACAGCGTGCATATCTACTCTTTTGGATGTCGCGAGGTCAGGGTCAAGGGCCGCTGCCGAACGGGTCACGGCGGAAGAACGCTGCTCGTCACGGGGGCGCGGCGCTTCTAGCCATCTGGCTTGGCGAGCGGCGCAGGCGGTGGCTCGGTCTCGGACAGCGGCTGAATTCGGGGGAGCTGACTGGGTGCTGCGGCCGGTACTGCGGGGGCCGGCTGCGCGCTGGGCAGGGGAATGGTCACCGGGGCTGCGCCCGGTCCGCTCGGTGGTGGATAGGGCCAGGCGGGGCTCGATGACGCGGCCGGACGCAGAAGCAGCGTGACCAGCACAGCCACCAGGGCGCCAACGACTGCGGCCAAGACCAGCGAACCCAAAAGAGCCCGCTGGCTGGTCACCACCATGCCCGAGGGAATCGGCGGCAAAGAAGCCTGGCTGCCGCTGGCCCGGTCGGGTCGAGCCGAGACTTCAGATGGCGCGGGCGAAGCACGCGAGACGCGCGGAGGGCGCGAGTGCTCCGAAGGACGCGAGCCCGATGACTCGCCGCGGCTGGGGCGTGGCGTCTTGTGGGACGTCCCGTCATCGCCTTTGGCATCGCTTTTTCCCGAGGCTCCCGCGCGTGCGGGCGGCGTGCTCGGAGGACCGGAGTCTTCGGACGCGGCCGGGGCCGGGGGCGTCGACGCAGCCGGGGGAACCGCGGCGGCGGGGGCGGCTGACACGGCGGGCGTGACACGGCTGCCCTTGGGCGGCTCGCTCGCTGCGGGCTCTTTTTCGCCGGCTTTCGAATCGACCGCAGGCGCAGCCTTTTCGGACTCGGCGGCACTCGGCTTGGATGCGCTGCGGTTTGGAACCGTCGCATCGGCAGCCTGGGGCGCTTTCGGTGCGCTGTCGTCTGCATTTCCCGAGCGGCGCGACGGACCTGAGCCCGCCGAAGCCGTCCTTTGTTCGGCGGACTCGGCGGGCTTTTCACCTTCGCCGGTCACATGAAAGCGCACCCGGCCCGGCATGGTGATTCGCGTGTTCACGGACAGCGACGAGGCCTGCACATCGCTGCGCGAGCTCGTGGCCGAGGTGCTGGATGCGGTCGCTGACTGCGACGAGGCAAACGGGCCGCTCTTGCCGGAAGACGACGATGACGACGCTGCCTTGAATTCCCCAGACTCGGCGGCGACCAGGCGGCCACTGCGCGTCGAGGCTTGGCTCGCCAGGTTGGGCGGAATCGTGCCGATCGACATCTTGGCCGCCGGCCCACCCGAAAGAGGCGTCAGCACGGCGCTCACCGCCTCGAAGCCGCCTGTGGTGCGGCGCTGCCTTTGGCCTTCGATGATCTCTTCGACGGGGCGGTTCAGCTCTTCAGCGGGCAAGCGGCCCGCGGCGACGGCCATGGCCAGCGGTGTCTGCGCCAGGCGCTTGCGGATCGGGGCACCGGTTAGCGCCACGGCTTCGACGTCGGCGATCAGCGCCTCGATCGACGAGTAGCGCTGCGCCGGATCCTCGGCCATGCCGCGCATGAGCACCAGACCCATGGCTGGCTTTTCGTTGAGAAACGCCTCCCACGAGGCCGTTTGCCCGAGGGAAATTAGGTGTTTATACAGTGATGCGAGACCAAAGACATCTGAGCGCGGATCGGGCTGCTTGCCGGCGCGGACCTCGGGGGCCAGAAGCTCGCTCTCGCCGGCCCGCTTGACCGCGTCGAGGTAGGGGCCGCGGGGCAGGGCGGCACCAAGGCCGATGTCGCAGAGCTTGGCGCCGTCGGGCCGCAGGATGACCGATTCCAGCCGCAGGTCTCCGTGGCACATCATCTGGCCATGCACATAGCTCAAGGCGGATGCGATCTGCGCGCTGATCTGTCGCACTTCGGCGAGGGTGAAGCGCTCGTTCTGACGGAACGTCACCATGCGCCGCAAGAGCACACCTTGGCTTAAGCCGGCCTGCATCGGCTCGATCAGCACGACCGTGCCTTGCTCTTCAAGCAGCTGCAGATCGTGCAAGCGAGGCATGCCTGGGTGCTGCAGGCCTTTGACGCGCTGCAGCTCTCGCGCGACGTGGGTACGGGCGGCCGGCTCAGACAAAAGCTCGGGCCGAACGACCTTGATCAAAACGTCGGGCTCGGGGATGCCGCGCTGCTCGCCCGAGGGCAAGTTGTTGCGATCAAAGCCGTGATAACCCACCCAGAGCGAGGTCTCGCCGCTCTTGGTCACGACTTGATAGCGCTTGGCGATGACATCGCCGCGCCGGAAAGTTGGAGCCCCCGCCACGTTAGCCCCCCGTGCTGCTCCCCCTGCCGGTGTGTCCGAAGCCCCCGTCGCCGCGTGTGGTCTCATCGAGAACCTCGACCTCGCAAAGGACGGCCTGGGCGACTTGGGCGATGACGAGCTGCGCGATGCGATCTCCCGGCTGGATCGTGACCGCTTCCTGCCCCAGGTTGATCAGCAAGACTTTGATCTCGCCGCGGTAGTCCGCGTCGATGGTCCCTGGGCTGTTAAGCACCGTAATGCCGTGCTTGAGCGCCCAGCCTGAGCGCGGCCGGACCTGGCCTTCATATCCACGTGGAATGGCCGCCGAAAGTCCCGTCGGTACCAGCATCCGCGACAGCGGAGCGAGCACCATGGGCTGTCCATCCTCCATCGCGGCACACAGGTCCAGGCCCGAGGCGCCCAGCGTCTGATAGGCCGGAATTCGCGCCGAGTCCCGCAGCCGTCGTAGCTGCACGACGACGCCCGCTTGGGGCAGCGGTGCAGAAGCGACGGGCTGACAGTGCTCGGCAGAGGCGGATGCTGCGGCCTCGCCCGTGGGGCTTGACTGGAAGAGGGAGGGAGAGGCTGGTTTGAGCGCGCTGTTCGACAAACTAGCGAAGATTATGGATCACGTCCGGCTTTTGTCCGAGTGCTTCTTTTCGCGACAAGCGGATCTTGCCCATGCGGTCGATGCCGATGACCTTGACCAGCACCTCTTCGCCTTCTTTGACCACGTCGCTGACGTTGCGCACATGGCCGCTGTCTAGCTCGCTGACGTGTACCAGACCGTCGGTGCCAGGCAGGATCTCGACGAAGGCGCCGAAGTCGACGATGCGGCGGACCGTGCCCATATAGAACGCGCCGACTTCCGGCTCGGCCGTTAGGCCCTTCACGATGTCGATGGCCTTCTGTGCCGAAGGTCCGTCCGGTGAAGCGATGTTGACCGTGCCGTCGTCCTCGACATCGATGGCGACGCCGGTCTGCTCGATGATGGCGCGGATCATCTTGCCGCCGGGGCCGATGATGTCGCGGATGCGGTCCGGCTTGACCTGCAGCGTGTAGATGCGCGGCGCGTGTCGCGACAGATCCTTGTTCGGGGCCGAGATGCACTGCGCCATCTTGTCGAGGATGTACAGCCGTCCCTCGCGGGCTTGCTTGAGCGCTCGCGACATCAGCTCGCGGGACAGGCCTTGGATCTTGATGTCCATCTGCACGCTGGTGATGCCTTTGCGCGTGCCGCAGACCTTGAAGTCCATGTCGCCCAAGTGATCTTCGTCGCCGAGGATGTCGCTGAGGATGGCAACGCGATCCGCGGCGCCATGTTGGCCCTTTTCATAGATCAGGCCCATGGCAATACCAGACACCGCGGCGGGCAGCGGCACGCCAGCGTCCATCATCGACAAGCTGCCACCGCAGACCGAGGCCATCGACGAGCTGCCGTTCGATTCCAGCACTTCCGAGACGACGCGCACGACATAGGGGAACTCGTGCTCTTTGGGCATGATGCGGGCCAGGGCGCGCTCGGCGAGGTTGCCGTGGCCGACTTCGCGTCGGGACTGAGCCCGCAGCATCTTGGCTTCACCCGTCGAAAACGGCGGGAAGTTGTAGTGCAGCATGAAGCGCTTGGTGATGTCACCCAGCAGCGAGTCCATGCGCTGCTCGTCGGCCGATGTGCCAAGCGTGGTGACCACCAAGGCCTGCGTTTCGCCGCGCGTGAACAGCGCCGAGCCGTGGACGCGCGGCAGCACGCCGACTTCGCAGCTGATCTGACGGATATCCGTCGTCTTGCGACCGTCGATGCGCACCTGCTCGGCCAGGACCATCTCGCGCACGGTCTTTTTGTGCAGGCTGGCGACGGCTTCGTTGACTTCTTTTTCGCGGCCTGCGTACGGGGCCGGCACGTCGGGACTGGCTGATGAGCAGAGCTCAGCAACGATCTCTTTGCCTACTTTGGCCTCGGCATCGTGGCGAGCATGCTTTTCACGCACGGTGACGGCGGCGCGCATGCGGGCAGCGCCAAGCTCAGCCACCTTCTTGACCAGCACTTCATCTTTGGCTGGCGGAGCGAATACACGCTTAGGTCTGCCGACGGCAGCGCGCAGCTTTTCCAGCAAGTCGAGCACGGGCTGCACGGCCTGATGGGCGAAGAACAGCGCATCGGTCGCGACCTCTTCGCTGACTTGGTCGGCGCCGCCTTCGACCATGACCAAGGCATCGCGGCTGCAGGCGACCACGAAGTCAAGGTCCGACTGCTCACGCTGGGCAAAGGTCGGATTGATGACGAACTCGCCGTTGACGCGACCGACGCGGGCTCCGACGAAAGGCTCGGCCCAGGGAATGTCCGAGATGTGTAGCGCGGCGGCGGCGCCGGTCATTGCCAGCACGTCGGTGGGGTTCTCGCGATCAAAGGCCAGCGACATGGCGATGACCTGCGTCTCGCAGCGATAGCCCTTGGGAAACAGGGGGCGAGAGGGGCGATCCATCAGGCGAGAGACGAGGATCTCGGCCTCGGTCGGTCGGCCTTCGCGCTTGAAGTAGCCGCCGGGGATCTTGCCGCCGCCGTAGGTCTTCTCGGTGTACTCGCAAGTTAGCGGCAGAAAGTCGACGCCCTCACGAGGCGACTTCGACGAGCAGGCGGTAACCATGACCACGCTCTCGCCATAGGTGACGAGGACCGCGCCATCGGCCTGCTTGGCCATCTTGCCGGTCTCGATGGACAGCTCGCGGCCGCCGAGAAAAACAGACTCCTTAACGTACATTGAGACTCCGTGTGTAGGTGCAGAGGGCCCTTTGAGTAGGCCTGCACAAAGCCGTCAGACCAAGAGCCCGCGCGGCTCCGACCTGACTCCATGGACATGCTGCGTGTCGACGAGAAAGGGGAGGGCAAGCTGCTGACACTACGCCCCGCCATCGCACTGGATGGGCTCGGGCTGGGGCTTGCGCTTTGCTCGCCTCGCTCACGCTTGTGACACGCGGCCAGAGAGAGGCTGTGCGCCGGTTGCGCGGAGCACAGGGACGGGGATGGATTGTGAAGTGGCGCGCCGAAGCGCGATCACTTGCGGATGCCCAGGCCTTCGATGATGGAGCGGTAACGCTCTTCACTCCTGCGTCGCAGGTAATCGAGCATGCGGCGACGCTGACCGACCAGCTTGAGCAGACCGCGACGCGAGTGGTGATCCTTCACGTGCGTCTTGAAGTGCTCGGTCAGGTAGGTGATCCGTTCCGAGAGAAGCGCGATCTGGACCTCGGCAGAGCCGGTATCTCCTTCGTGCCTGGCGAACTTGCTGACGACGTCCTTCTTGCGCTGCGTGGCGAGACTCATTGCTACTCCATAACTCCCTTGGATTTTGTGCGCGTAGTGTTGGCCAAAACGGGAAGTAGTGTCAACAACTCCGCGCGCAGCGACAAGAACTCGACCTACCCGACGAGGGCTTGATACGCTGGTGAAATGCTTGCGGAATTGCCTGCGCTGCTGCCGCTTATCTGCCCCCGCTGTGCCGTGCTCAGTGCCCGCGGGCGCGAGCTTTGGACGCTGTCGCTAGAGACGATCTTTGTGAGCGAGCCCGCGCTGGGCCTTTCCACGAGCGATCCGGGAGCGTCCGAGTCGCTGGATGTCGTCGAGGGGATCTTGCGCTGCGAGAATGCAGTCTGTGGCCAGCGATTCCCGATTGTCGACGGCATCCCGATCGTGGTGCGCGATCCGGCGCAGCTTCTTTGCGGTCAGCCTATGGCACTCGCCACGTCGCTGCAGCCCGAGACCCTGGCCCTGTTGGTGCAGGGGGCTACCGACGACGCGCCGCTGTTCCGTGTGCTTGAGCACCTGTCGATCTATCTCGACGCTCACTGGGGCGACTGCGCCCAACCCCAGAAGTCCCAGCCGCTTTCGTCGCAGATGTGGGGTGGCCAGGCGCTCTTTACGGCGCTGCACGCTGCCTTTTCGTCCGCGCCGCCGGCTCGCCTGTGCGTCGAACTGGGCTGCGGTGTAGGGCGCGGCCTGGACCAGCTTCGACGGAATAGCTCGCTTTCGATTGGGGTCGATCTGCACCTGCCGGCGCTGCGCGCTGCCCGTCGACTGCTGCGGGGCGAAGCGCTGCCATTTTCTCGCAGGACGCTTGGGCGCTACTTTGAGCCAGCGACGATCCAGCCGAGAGCCCCTTCCGGCCCGTACGGCGCCGTGGCTTTGATCTGCGGCGATGCGCTCGATCCTCCGTTGGCTCCCGAGACGGCCGAGCGCGTTGTGGCCCTGAACCTGCTCGATTCCGTCAGCCAGCCTCCGCAGCTTCTGTCGGTCCTCGACGGCTTGTGCATGCTGGGGGGTGAGCTCTTTCTGGCCTCGCCGTATTCGTGGCAGACCAGCGTCGTCGCTGAGGGCGCACGCCTGGGCGAGTCAAACGGCGATGCTGGGCAGGCCTTGCGCAGCCAGCTTCAGACGGGCCTGGGCCTGCGTGGGGCATACAGTCTGCTGTCGCAGAGCGATCTTTTGTGGGAGCTTCGGCGGGATGCCCGCAGCCTGCATCGCTATTCCGTCGACGCGCTGCACCTGCGGAAGTCCAGCTCGACGGACTTGGCCTAGCGGAGCGTTACAGACCGGCTTTGACCAGTGACTTCTTGGCTGTCTTGGCCGCTTTGGCCGTTGGCTTGGCAGGCTTTTCAATGGCGGGCTCGGCTGGCTTGTCAGCGGGTTTCTCGACGGGCTTTTGCGACGCTGGCTCGGACGCGGGCGCGGCGCCCTTGCTGGGGGCCTGCTCGCTGGCCTTGTCGGGCGCCCCCAAAGGAGCCTGAGGAGCGCCCTTTTCTGCACCCTTGTCCGAGGCGGCATTGCCACCTGGACTGCCGCCGCCGGCCGCTGGAGCCGAGTTGTCGAGGATGTGGAACTCGACGCGGCGGTTCTTGGCGCGGCCCGCATTCGTCTTGTTGGTGGCGATCGGACGCGTCGGGCCATAGCCCTTGGCTTCCAATCGATCCGGCGAGATGCCACGGCTGACTAGCCAGCGCAGCACGCTCTTGGCGCGGCGATCGGACAGATCTAGGTTGCTGGCAAACTTGCCGGCTGCGTCGGTGTGGCCTTCGACGCCGACGCGCTTGATGCTGGGGACCGCCAGCAGCACATCGACGACACCCTGCAGCACGGGATAGCTCTTGGTCAGAATGTTGTCGGCGTTCGGTCCGAAGAACACCGGCTTCATGATCACGATCTGGCCGTTCTTGATCTCGACCAGCGACGGACAGCCGTTCTTCTTGGGATCGGGATGCGGAGCGCCAGCTTTCTTCGGGCAGGCATCCTGCACATCCGGCACTTGGTCGCCGTCTTTGTCGGAAAGCGGGCAGCCCGGCATGTTGGGGTCGGGGAACAGACCTGCTGGATCGAACAGACACTGATCCAGCGCGTCGATGACGCCATCCTTGTCGCTGTCTTGGGCGGGGCAGCCTTTGCGACCGCTATCTGGCTGTGGGCCCTGCGCTACATCGGGGCACTGATCTTCGCGATCGATGATGCCGTCACCGTCGCGATCCGCAGGCGGAGCGACCGGAGCCGGGCAGCCGCGCTTTTCAGGATCCGGGCGCTGGCCTTGCGGCACGTCGGGGCACAGATCGTCGGTATCGGCGACGCCGTCGCGATCGCGATCGACGACCACGACCTTGGGCGGGCAGCCATGGGTAAAGGCGTCTCCCGTGCGGATGCCGCGCTCTTTCGGGCAGGCATCTTCGCGATCGGGAATGCCGTCGTTGTCG
This sequence comes from Myxococcales bacterium, assembly GCA_016794505.1. Classification (GTDB taxonomy): domain Bacteria; phylum Myxococcota_A; class Polyangia; order Palsa-1104; family JAEUJZ01; genus JAEUJZ01. The sequence continues at coordinate 114,316 of JAEUJZ010000158.1, read as the reverse complement.
GTGTCTTTTTCTTTGGCCTTGGGTGCCGTGCCGAATGGAGCGTAGGCGACACGTAGCAGCGCGCGAGCATCCGGGGTACCGGGCTGACGAACAAAGCCGATGCCTGCCGCAAGGCCGACCTGGATCAGGCGCGCGATGTTGTACTGCGCGCCGAGCAGGGCTTCCAAGCTGGTGCCATAGCGCGTGAAACCGGTCTCGCCGCTGACGGTGGTGCCGAACAGGAACTCTGGGCCGAACGAGAAGCGCCGCTCGGCGTCGAAGTACGAGGCAGCAAGGCCCAGCTGAAGCTCGCTGCCGACGCGCGCGGCATCGGCCGTACCCACTGGCAGGCCTTCGAGCACCGCTTCTTGGCGAATCAGTACGCCAACGCTCGCCGACCACAGCAGGCGTCGCCACAGGCCGCCCGCGACGACCTTGGGCAGCACGCGAACTTGCTGATCGCTCGCCGTGCCGGACACGATGTCGCCGCCGGCTCGCAGCGGAATCCACACGGTGGCGCCTGCGCTGATCGAAACGACGCTCGCAAAGGGCTGGCCCCAGATGCGAGCCAGGGCGCCGATCCGCGGGTCGCCGATCGTTGCGCCCCGTCCGGCCGGGCCGGTTTCGGCCAGCGTCACCGGCAGCGAGGCCGAGATCAGCACGCGATCCAGAAACGACACCGCTCCATCGATGTGGCCGACCAGCAGGTTCGAGATCAGCGCCTGCGTCTGCTGAAAGCCCGAGTCAGTCACCAGCCCCAGAACCAACGGCTGATGCGCGTAGTTTAAGGTCATGCCGACCGCGAAGCGGCGCGTTGCCGAGTACCAGGGATGGTCGACGGCGAACGACCACTCACCGGCCGCGGTTGGCTCGAAGCGATTCAGCTGAAACCCAGAGAGAGGCTGCGCTTGGGCGGAATCGGCCAGTGCGAGGCCCAAGGCCAGCCCACCCAGCAGCGAAAACTGTGTCGCGCGACGCACGTGAGTCCTCCGTTTAGGCCCGGCGCCGCCGCGCCAATAGAGAGAGAATCAGCAGAGCCGCCGTGGCTAGCATCCCCGCGGCGCTGCTGCCGTGTGCCACTTGGCAGCCAAAGCCGCCGCCTGCGACGCGGAATCGACCGAGCTGCACCGTCTTTTTCGCCTCGTTGTCGGCTGGATTCGGGTCGGTCGAGACATCTGAGGTCACCGTGGCCTGCAAGATGAGCTGCGACGGACCCTTGCTGCCGGAAGCGCTCGGCTGCAAGGGCGTCACCGCCACGCTGACATCTGGCGTCGTGGCACCGACTGCGATGGGCCGGTTGTAGACACAGCGAATGATGTCGGTCGACGGCGTACACCGCCAGCCGCCTGTCGCAGTGACGGGGCCGACGGCTCCGCCCATGGGAACTTGGAAGGTGATCTTGATACCGCTCGGAGCAGCCGCCTGACCTTTGTTCGTCACCGCGATCTTGGCCGCAAGCGGCTGGCTGATGTCCGCCGGATCGGGATCGGCACCGAGCACCACAGCCAAGTCGACGCTGGGGTTGGGGCAGGTATTGGTGGCAAGGTTGCACGTGCGACCACCGCAGTCCGCGTCGCTCATGCAGCCGCACAGGCCGCTGGCCAAGCAGGCCGAGCCCTGACCGTTGGCCTGGCAGGCGCCTTTTTTCGTCGCCGTACACTGCACGCACTTCATGCCGTCGCCGCAGATGTCTTTGCCGCCGGAGGCGTTTTGACAGCTGCTGTCGCTGCTGCAGGCGTCGGTGCAGCGGTGCGGCGTGCTGCTGGTCTCGCAGACTGGCGCGTTGGTCGTGCAGTCAAAGTTGGTATTGCACTCGCGCACGACCACCACCGTGGGCTGGCTGGGGGGCGCACCGGCTGCATTCGTCGACAAATACGTCGAGGCGCCTGCCATCGGGAACGACTGAGGGGACGCGCTGGCGCTGACCTGATTTCGCACCGGCCCAGATGCCGTGTCCGAGACGCGCAGCACGAACTTCACGGTCAGGGGCGCGTCTTGCGTCGACACCGTCCCGCCTTGTGTGGCGTTGGCGCCAGCGCCGACGCGGATGCGCAGGGTGCCGGTCGCTTGGTCGAAGTCGACCTCGTCATCGCCACTTGCGTCGGTCTTGCTGGCAAAGCCGCTGCCGCCCACGATGCCGACGCGCACGGACTCAGCGACGTAGCTGAGCATCGGCGGTAGCTGCTGCTCGATGACGACGCCGGTTGCGGTGTCATCGCCGACGTTGCGCAGCGTGACTGTGTACTCGACGCTGTCACCTGGCAGAGGCGATGTACCCTGGGGAACCGTCAGCGTCACATCGAGGACCGGCTTTTTGCTGGTGATCGAGGTCACCAGTGCTCCGAGATAGAACGAGTCGAAGCCGGTGCCCGTGCCTGCCGACAAGTCGACTCGCGCCGAGGTATCGCCGGCTGACAGCGTCGATGTCACGTCGACGACGTCGAGGTCAATGCCCTGCATGCTCGCGGACTGGCCGCTCATGCGCGGGACGTCGCCCTGCGCGCTCTGCGCCTGACCCAGACGCGTCTTGCTGCCGTTGAAAAAGTTGAGATCTGATCCAGCTTCTCCATCGGAAAGACGCGTTCCTTTGAACTGGATGCTGTCGCCGCTTTTGTCGTGGTCCGTCTCGTAACCGATGATGCCCAGCTTGGAATCGCTCGGGCCTTCCGTCGGAACGGCAAACCCCTGCACGGTGAAGCTGCTCGACAGGCCCAGGGTGACAAAGGTCAGGCCGTCCCAGACCGAGACGCTGCGCAGTCGCTCGCTGTCGCGCTTGTAAACGACAACCAGGGCCCAGCCGACATAGTTGTTGTCGCTGTCGCGGTCGACGGCGCTGGTTCGGGCCAGTCCCGTGACGCGGTATGCCCCAGAGCCCAGCTTCTGCACGATGCTCGTCACATCCGCCGTGCCTTGGTACGCCTCGAACGCGCGCTGAAAGTCAGCGCCCGTCGCGAGCAGCGTGTTCTGCGAGCCGGCCATGCCGGGGCGGTCCAGCACCACCTGCGAGTCGACCTGCGTCATCATCGTCTCGGTTGATGACCAATACAGCCGGGCATACGCGACGCTGGCTCCGTCGGGAAGCTGCAGCATGGCCGCGCTGCTGGCCTGCTCGCGCTGGATCGTCGGACCGCTGCTCAGCTGGCCGTTGTCTTCGGCGCGGAAGAACACATCGATCGACGAGTCTTCGACGAACGTTGGCAGGCTGACCTGATCGAAGCAGCGTCCGCGATCGACAGAGCCCGAAGCCGGATCCGGGCTGGCGGAGCGACAGTCAAAGCCTGCCGTGTTGCCAATCAGCAGCACATCGCCGCGTAAGTCAGTCTGAAAGCGCAGCCCAGGAGAGGCCGCAGCCGTCGAGGACCAGCCTGCAAGCAGGCACAGAATGGCCAGCGCAGAGCCGCGGAGTAGGCGACGGAAATCCATCAGAGGCCTCCGAGCGATAGGGGGCGAGAGGCAGGAGCGCCTAGGGGGACCGGAGCGAGAGGGTAGACACGGGAGCACGCTCCCAATTTACATTGCTAAAGTCGTGATAGGCAAAACAAATTTTGTCTTTGAAATAAACCCTTGGGCCGGGTGTTGCCGCGTCGCTTTGTTGCGCCTGGCTGCCGGCCGCCGTCTGCAGCGTGGCCGGGGTTATTCGTCGTCCGCGTCGTCGTCGCCGTCATCGCCGTCTGCGTCTTTGTCGTCCGCCGCCTGTTCCTTTTTCACCCACGGCGGCATGCGCCGCTTCAGCCTCTCGGTGAGCTGCGATGTGATCTCGGCCAGCTCATCTTGCAGCGCAGCCGGCAGCCAGAAGTGCAGTACGCGCTCGTTGGCTTCCACTTTGGCCCGCACATAGGTCTCGCCCTCGACCTCGATGCGCTCACGGGACGCGGCAAAGCAGCGCTTGCACAGGCAGGGCAGCGGCGCCTTGTCTTCGTGGCGCGCGACGTTCACCGGCCCCGGCGGGCGCGGTTCGCGTGGCGGACGCAGCGGAGCCGCCGCCAAGAGCAGCGTCGCGTCTTCTTTGGTCAAAGCCCGCGGCGTCTGCAGCGACATGGCCAGGGAGCCTTTGCCACCGCCCAGGCCCTTGCCCGACTCGAACTTCAGCTTGTCCTTGAGCCGAGTGATGTCGACGATCGGCCGCCGGTTGCGGTCCGCGCTCCAGGTTTCGCCGTCGAAGCTTGGCCGCTCCAGCACGCCGACCAGCCACAGCGCTTCACCTTTGTTCTCCGTCGGTCGCACCGTCACCAAGAACAAGCGCCCGTCGCTGCCCAGCTTTTCTAGCTGCTTGTTGGCGCTGCGATAGGCATGCGTTGGCCACAGGCTTCCCACCTTGGCGTTGCGTGCGCTCTTCTCAAAGATCGCCTTGCTCACGATGGCCAGTACGTCGGGCATTGTTGCTACTTTACAGGACTTGCTGGGCCTTTTGCGGGTGTGCTTCTGCCGTCGAGAAATCGGGTCTTCTTGCCAGCTCTTCCGCCGTCTGGTCCCGGTCGCCAAACCGGTCGCAGGCAAGGCCCCAGGCTGCTTCCACGATCGGTTACTTTCATGGCATGTCCGAACCGAGCACTCCGTTTGCGGCGATGGGGACCGCTGTGGCGCAGGCCGCGTCGCAAGCAGCCCACTCGTTGTGCATCGATCGTCGTCGCGATGCGCTGCTGATCGTCGATCTGCAGCCCGACTTCATGCCTGGGGGCGCTTTGGCCGTGGCCGAGGGCGATGCGGTGGTTGCCCCCATCGCCGCCCTGCTTGCGGCGCGCGGCTTTGAGACTGTGGTCGCAACCCAGGACTATCACCCCGCGGGTCACATTTCCTTTGCCAGCCGGCATGGCCAGCCGGCGTTTTCGGCTCTGCGCCTGCACTGCGCCGCCGATGGCAAAGGCGGTGTCGAACAGACCTTGTGGCCGGATCACTGCGTGCAAGGCTCTGCCGGAGCCGCGCTGCACAACGGACTGCCCCGCGAACCTATTAGCGTGATTCTAAGAAAAGGAACGTATATAGACACAGATTCCTACAGTGCATTTCGGGAAAATCAGGGCCCCGGCGGCCTGCGACGGACCACCGGGCTGGGAGCTCTGTTGCGGGCCCGTGGCATCGAGCGCGTCTTTGTCTGCGGCCTGGCCCGCGACTTCTGTGTGGCCTGGACCGCCCTCGACGCGATGAGCGAGGGCTTCGCCGCCTTTGTCCTCGACGACCTGTGTCGTGCCGTCCAGCCCGCGCAGAACGCGGCGACCGATGCCGCCTTTGCCGCGGCGGGCGTGCGCGTGATTCAGTCTAGCGATCTGGTGTTTGCATCGTCGGCCCCGTCGTCCGCTCAAGCGCCCGCCGTGCGCAGGGACGGACAGCCATGAAGAGTCAGTCCCCGCCCCCCGACCCCGCCATGGACCCCGTGCTGTCCTTTGCCGAGCGAGCGCGCAGTGCCCACGTCTTTGGCCTGGATGTCTATCAGTTGACGACGCTCATCGCCCACGCTGCCGACGGTCGCTTGCACAGCAGTCAGCCGCTTTGGATGAGCTTTTTCTTTCGCCGGATGCCGCGCCATCGCCGCTTCGTCATCCCCTGTGGCCTGCGCAGCATCGTCGAGCACTGCCAAGCGCTGCGCCTGACTCATGAAGAGCTGTCGACGCTGGATCAGCACCCGATCCTCGGACCCGCCTTGCAGAGCGCACCGGGCCGCGCGGTGCGCGAAGCCTTGGCCGCTGTGGACGGATTCGTCGGCGACATCGATGCACTTCCCGAGGGCACACCGGCCTTTGCCGGCCCCGCGCTCAGCGCGTCGCGTGAGCCCATCGTGATCGACGGCGTGCCGCTTATCGCCTACACGCCGCTGATCCAGGTCTCGACGTCGATGGTGCAGGCCAAGCTGATCGAGACGCCGTGGCTGTCGCGCTTGAATCACCTGTCGATGGTGGCCTCGAAAGCGGCACGTATCGTCTGTGCGGCCCGCGCCGACGGTCGCGAGCGTCCGGTGATCGAGTTTGGGCAGCGGCGCACCCATCCGGCGGCCGCGGTCGATGCCGCCTATGCCGCCTATCTCGCGGGCTGTCGCGCGACGTCGAACCTTTTGGCGACGCACCGCTATGGCGTGCCATCGGTTGGGACCATGGACCACTTCGCGGTGCAAGCCGCCGAGCGCATCGGTGTGCCGGTCTATGAGACCGAGCGCGCCTTTTTCCAGCGCTTCTATGAGCTGTTTCCCCACGCCTCGACCTTGCTCGTCGACACCTATGACACGTGGCGGGGCATTCGCGGCGCGGTCGGCGCAACCGCTGGGCGCTGCCTGGGGGTGCGGCTTGACTCGGACGTGACACCAGAAAACGTGCGCAAGGCCCGCGAGCTTTTGCAGTCCTTGGGCGCGCCGCAGGTGTCGATCTTTGTGTCCGATGGGCTCGACGAATACCGCGTGCGCGAGCTAGCCCAAGCGGGGGCCGACGGCTTTGGTGTGGGCGAAAACATCACGTGTTCTCCCGACGCTGCGACCGGTATCGGCGCGGTGGGCAAGCTGGTGCAAAACGGCCACGGCAAGCGGACCATGAAGGTCGCGCGTGGCTCGGGCAAAGCGACGCTGCCGGGGCGCTTGCAGGCCTATCGCTTCGACGATCACGATCACGTGTGCGGCGCCGACGAGCCGCCACCACCCGGAGGCCGGCCGCTTCTCGTTCCCCTGTGGCGTGGTCGCGAGCTTGTCGCGCCGCTGCCCAGCCTGGATGCGTCGCGCACCAGCGTGCAAGCGCAGCTTCAGGCCCTGCCCGCCGCCTTTACTGACATCGTCCGCGACGGGCAAGGCAGCGACGGCAGCCCGCCGCCGACGTGGCCGATCGTTCTTTCGGACGCGCTGCTTGCCCAGGTGCGCGAGCTGATCCACGCTGCCGCCCATGCGTAAGGCCCTGGCTTTGTGTTTCGACGTTCCCCTGCGCGGCCCCGCCCTGGCTCGTCGATCTCGTGCGGATCGCAGCGCAGCAGTCCGGGCCCTGGAGATGCTGTCATGAGGCTCGCTCGTCTTGGCCTTGGTATCGTCAATTCCACCGTCGGTGCAGTGCGCAGCAATGCTGCGCAGCTCTTGGCGCAGGCGCGGGCTCTGCATGAAGAAGGTGTGCAGCTCGCCGCCTTTCCCGAGCTGGTGCTGTGTGGCTATCCACCCGAAGACCTGGCGCTGTTTCCCGGCTTTGTGAGCGCGCAGTGGCAGGCGCTGGCAGGCATTCTGCGCGCGACCGCCAGCTGGCCTTCGGTCTTTGTCTTGGGCGTGCTGGCCAGCGTCGACAGCGAGGTCTATAACTGCGCCGCGCTGGTGCATCGCGGGCAGCTTCTTGGGCTGGTGCCGAAAGAAAAGCTGCCGCTGTACAGCGTGTTCTATGAGGCGCGCTGTCTGTCCCCTGGGCGAGCCGGGCTGATGCGCTCGGTCGATCTGTCGACGCACGGACTTCCGGCCGCCGTACCGTTTGGCGATCTGCTGTTTCAGGCCGACTTCGGTGTCGTTGCCGTCGAGGTCTGTGAAGACATCTGGTCGCCGATCGGGCCGATGCACCGTCGCTGCTTCCAAGGCGCTGAGCTCGTCGTCAACCTGTCGGCTTCTCCGTTCCGCATCGGCGTCGAGGCCTCGCGTCGCGAGCTCGTCTGCACGCGTGCCGCGGACTATCAAGCCACCGTGCTTTATGCCAACGCAGTCGGCAGCAACGACGGCCTGGTGTTCGACGGCGGCGGCTTTGTTGCGCAGAACGGCCGTCTGGTCTTTTCGGCGCCTCGCTTCGTCGCCGGAGCCTTCGCCTGTACCGTCGATCTCGATCGCACGCGCCGCCTGCGCACTGAAAACACCACCTTCCGCGCCGATACCGCCGCGTTTCAATCGGCGCTGGCACCGCGCGAGCGGGCCGGGCGCGTGGTCTTGTCGCAGCCGACGACGCCGCAGCGCTCGCCCGTGTTTTCTGTGCCCGAGGGCGGGAACTTTTTTCTGCCGCAAAGCCGCCCGATGCACTCGCCGCGCCAAGCCTTCTGTGAAGAGCTTCTCGACGCAATGGCTCTAGGCATTGGCGATTATTTTGAAAAGAGCACGGTGTTCCGTCACATCGGCGTGGCTCTGTCCGGCGGTCGCGATAGCTTGCTGTGCCTGCTCTTGGCGCAGCGCTATGTGCTGCGTCGGCAGCGAGCGCTGGGCGCTGATCCCTCGGGCGATGCAGCGGCTGTGGCGTCGCTGCTGCGCGCGTTTTACATGCCCACGCGCTTTTCATCGCAGGCCACGCGGAACGCTGCAGAAGTGACCGCTGCCGAGCTGTCCGTACCCCTGGTCGTTCTGTCGATCGACGAGGCCTTCGAGCGCGAGGCCGAAGCCGCCCAGAAGATGCTGCAGCCTGGCGAGAGCCTGACGCCGCTGACCTTGCAGAACATCCAGTCACGCCTGCGCGGCGAGCGCATGTGGAACTGGGCCAACGCCGTGTCCGGCATGTTCCTGCAGACCGGCAATATGAGCGAAAAGGCCGTCGGCTATACGACGATCGGCGGCGACTTGATGGGCTGCTTGGCACCCATTGCCAACCTGCCCAAGACCGTCGTGAACTATCTGCTCGACTACCTGCTTGAGACGCAGAAGCTCGACGGCATTGCCCGCACGATCGCCATCCCGGCCAGCGCTGAGCTAGCGCCAAATCAAGAAGACGAGCGCGACCTGATGCCGTATCCGGTGCTTGATGCCCACATCGCGCTGCAGGTCGGCGAAAAGTACCTGCCCGAAGAAGCCGCGCAGATCACGGCGGTGATGTTCCCTGCGTATACCGAGTCGACGCACGGCACCTGGGCCGAGCGCTTTGCCAACCTGTTTACGCGGTCGATCTACAAGTGGGTGCAGGCTCCGCTTTCGCTGCACTTGGGCAACTTGGATATCGAGCGTGAGCGCGCCTTTCAGCACCCGGTCATCACCCAGCCCGAGTGGCGAAAGCGCGAGCCGTAAGCCCGCGCGAACAGAAGCCCCAAGCAAGCCCCCGCATGTCGGGTCGCTGTATCGTGGGGCCGTCCTTGCTGCGCCTTGTCCGCGCCAGAGGGGAAGCCCAAGAAATCCAATAAAAATCAAATAGACAGCCCACTTTCTCTGTGGGTTGCCATGGATTTTATCTTCCAATGTAGTTTGATTTATCTCGGTTCTTACGAAGCAAATCAAAACGCTCTTTTTCGCAAAAAATCCTGTCGTGCCGCGGCTGCTTCCGGCATCAGACCTGCCAGCAGTGGGGGCTGAAGGATGAAGAGCGTCCGCGTCGATTCACACGAGGATCCGGTCGAGATCACGACGAATGCGCGCGTGCTGGATGCCGTGCTCGCCGCCCGCGAGAAGCTTTTGATGGCCTGCGGCGGCAAGGGTCTGTGCGCCACCTGTCACGTCTATGTCACGGAGGGCGCGGAGCGCCTGTCGCCGATGACCCCACGCGAGCGCATGTCGCTGCCAATGCTCGCCGATCGCCGGCCGAACTCGCGCCTGGCTTGCCAGGCCAAGGTGCTGGGCAATGGCGTCAAGGTCGAGCTGCCACGCGGGCGCTTCATCGACGCTGCATCCGACCTGGACAAGCTGATCGGCCGCCGCGCGGAAGAGCCGATCCTGCACCCAGTGACCGGCGCTGTGTTGATTGAAGCCGGCAAGCTGATCACGCGCTCGCGCATTAAAGAATTGTCGTTTGTCGATGTCGATATCGCAGAGATGAAGACGCGGTCTCTGTCGATGGAAATGAATCCCAAAATCGTGAGGTAATCCGTGGCTTTAGATCTTCCGACTGCCGAGATCGGTACGTCTGCCCATGTGCAGCACAATCACTATGAGCTGAGCCGGTTCCTTCTGCGCGAGAGCAACGGCCGCCTGCTCAATCGCTACAAGCAGCGCATGATGCTGGTCAGCGAGGACTTCATCGTCGGCTATCAGCTTGCACTGCAAGAGGAAGTCGGCGACGCCGCCGCCGAGATCATGTACCGCTGCGGTTTGGAGTGGGGCAAGGCCGACATGCAGGGCTTTGAGCGCCGCTTCCAAGACGAATTCGGAATGCGCATGGCCGATGGCCACTCGCGCATGGTTCTGGAGTCGTGGTGGTGGCCGCTGCAGGCTGCCGGCTGGGGCTCCTGGACGTATGACCTGTCGCAGCTAAAAGAGGGGCTGATCTTCGTCGATCTGTACGAGTCAGCGATCGCCAAGAGCGTCGGCAACATCGGAAAAGTCGCCTGCCATTACTACGCGGGCCTCTTCGCCGCCGCCTTTGGTCACATCGCGCGGGCCGAGCTAAGTGGCCTAGAAATCCAGTGCTACTCGATGGGCGAAGAGTTCTGCAAGTTCCTGATTGGTTCCAGCAAACGCATCAATGCCGCGCAGTTCTGGGCCAGGGAAGGCGCGACCGCGCAAGAGATCATTTCGCGTCTGTGAGCGTCTGCGTTGCAAAAAAGGAGTCACGGCATGACTGCGCGGTCCGAAACACAAGAAGAGTCAGGTCAGCGAGACTCGGTACGGCGGTACTTCGCCACGCTGAGTCTGCGAGCCAAGCCCGATGCCTGGACCCTTGGCTGGTCGCAGCTTCCCGTCGAGCAGTTCTTTGTTGCGCTGCAGGCTCCGCCGCGCTCGATCAACGTCGAGCGCCGCCCTTGTAGCGAACAGGTCGAGAGCTTAGCGACCGTGTTTGGCAGCGTTCGCTGGGTCTAAATTTCATACGACAGCTTGTTTTGTACACAGGGGGAAATCGGAATGAACCGGCAAATCCAAGACATGTTTGGCAGCGCCGAAGGGCGTTACCTGACCGCAGCAGAACAGAGCCTGCTGCGCGAGTACGCGCAAGGGCTGGATGCGCGGCTGTCAGCCATGGCCGAGATCAGCGCCAAAGAGAGCACGATCGTCGAGCAGACCGTCAAAGAGATCTTCCGCGCCTATCCCGATGTCGAGAAAAAGTACAAGAACGCCATGCAGACCTGCATCCGCGACGAGACGCTGGTGCTGCGATACACCGCGATGGCCATGCTGCGCAACGATCCGCAGTTCCTAAGTGATTCCCTGTTGACCTGGCTGGCCACCATCCTAAAAGGGGTTGGGTTCGCGCCACACTTTATCGAAGACACGTACAAGACGATGGCGCTGGTGGCCGGGCGTGAGCTGTCACCTGCGACGGCCAAGCTCTTGCATCCGTTTGTCATGCAGTGCGCCGCGGTCTTGTCTGGGAAGGACAGCAGCAAGGAGGCAAAGTAGCCATGGCCGCCGACACGCGCGGGGCGCTGCGTCCGCTCAACTATTTCAGCAGCCCACAGTTTGTGCGCAGCGATCTGAAAGCAGGCGTCCTGCGCAGCCGCGGTGGCACGCGCCTGATCGGAATCAGCGAGGATTTTCTGCGCGGCTTCGTGGTCGCATGTGAGCACGAGACCGGGCCGGCGACCTCGCTGGTCTTGCGGCGCTGCGGTCGCTTCTTTGGCGCCCGCTTGGCCCGTCGCTGCGAAGACGAGATCAGCAGCTATCTTGGACGATCCCTGCGCGATGGCACGATGTCCGAATTTGAAGTGGTCTTGCAGGATCTATGGACGGCCTGCGGCATGGGCGAGCTGCGCATTGACTGGAGCCGCGGACAGTTCGGGTTTCTTTCGGCCAAGCTGGTGAACAGTCCAATGCAGGACATCGGACCCAAGGGGCACGTCGCCGATGACATGTTTGAAGGCGTGATCGAAGGCTTCATCGATCACTTCGCTGGCGATGATTTCACCTGCATCCAGACCGGCGATGTGCGCTTGGGAGATCGCGAAGGAACGACCTTTGTCCTGGTGCCTCGCGACTGGGTGTCGCGCGTGCGGACGCTGCTTGCGGGAAAAACGGCACACTCGCAGCTTGTGGCGCAGCTAAGCGGAGCCTAGGAGTCACACGATGTCGCTGGCGATCGTCGCTGATACCGAGCCAGTCCTGGGCCGCTACCTGTTGGGTACGCGCGTCGGTGCCGGGGCGTTTGGCAGCGTCTACAACGCCATCGATACGCGCAGCGGACAGACGGTGGTCGTCAAGCTGTTCGATGGCCAGGAAGACGGCTTTGGCTCGTGGACCAGCGAGATGCGCTTGGTCTTGCGCTTTCGGCACGAGCACATCGTTTCCTGTTTGGATATCGGATTCGATCACGTCCACCGCTTGTGGGCGCTGGTCTTCGTGAAAGCGGAAGGCGGCTCCCTGCGACGGGCCTTGGCCAGCAAGCGCCGCTTCAGCCCGCGGCAGAGTGCCGAGCTCTTGTGTGACATCGCATCGGCTTTGGCCTATGCCCATGCGCAAGGGGTCATCCACCGCGATGTGAAGCCGGAAAACATCCTGGCGCAGCATGCGGCCGAGGACTCGCGCTGGCTGCTCACCGACTTTGGCGCCGGGCGCTTCTTGGCATCCGGCGAGAGCGCTCGTTCGCCCGCGGGATCGCTCGAATACATGGCGCCCGAGGCCTTTTTGGGCCAAGCCGGTGCGCCCAGCGATCAGTACTCGCTGGGTGTGCTGGGCTGTGAGCTTTGGTTGGGGCGCCTGCCGCGGCGAGAAGAGCTTCCTGCTGTGCAGGCGTCGCTGCGAGGGCAGGGCCCGCTGGCTGAGATCCTGGCGCGCCTGTGCGAAACCGATCCCGTCGCGCGCTTTTCATCCATGGATGAAGTCGTCCGAACGTTGCAACAGGTGCTCATTGAAATGAAGGACAGTGGCGATATTTTGGAATATGTGCGGGCGTACCTGCGGGTTCAGCGGGGACTCCCAGAACCGGAAATCGACCGCCTGATTCAGGACTGGGGCGAGCGCGGCTCTATCCTTGATTTTCTCGTCGAAAAGAAGCTGCTTTCGCGCACGGTGGCGCGCACGGCCGAAGCCATCCGAAAGGGCTACTTGGATGCTTCGTTGGAGTCGATCTTCGGGGATCCAAAGCCAAAAAAGGAATCGGCAGCAGACATCGTACCGCTGCGCGAACAGAAAAAGGAAGATCTGGCCGCACCCCAGAAGACGGAGGATGTGCTCGCGGCGAGTGATGGGATCGCGGCTGCGCCGCCGCCTGCCGCGCCAGTCCTGCCGCCTGCCGCACCGGTCTTGCTGCCTGCCGCACCGGTCTTGCCGCCGGCTGCTGCGTTGGCTCCGACGATGACACCGGCCGTCACTGCGCCTGCGGTGGTCAGTCGACGCGATGCGCCCAGTCGATCCGATGCAGTGGCGGCGGCTCGCAGCGATGCCGCGCCGCGACCCACGCCTCTGCGTCCCGCGCCGGGTGTTCGCGTTGGGCGATATGTCCTGCAAGAAGCGCTGGGAGAAGGCGCCACAGCGACGGTATTTCGTTCGTTTCATGAGCTCTTGAGCATGCCGGTAGCGATCAAGATCTTTGAGCCGCTGGATGCCAACAGCGATCCCGAAGGGACTACGCGGTTTCGCCGCGAAGCGCAGACCCTGGTGCGCCTTGAGCATCCCAACATCGTCCGCATCGTCGATGTCGATGTCTGGGAAGGCATGCCCTTTATCGTGATGGAGTACGTCGGCGAGACGACGTTGGCCACGCAGATCCAGAACCTGGGCCGACTGCCGGCCCCGCGCATCGCGCAGATCGGACTGGCCGTAGCCGAGGCCCTAGAGGCAGCCTCGCGTCAGGGGCTTTTGCATCGCGACGTGAAGCCATCGAACATTCTGGAACGCAAGGATGGCCACATCAAGCTGGTGGACTTCGGAATTGCGGTGCGGCGTACGACCAGCGGACTCCTGAGCGATCCGCAGGCAGCGCTGGGCTTGGTCTCGGGAACGCCGGCCTATATCGCGCCCGAGCAAGCGCTGCGCCCAAGTCAGATCGACTTCCGCGCTGACATGTACAGCTTGGGCGCGACGCTGTATCACGCGGCGACGGGGCGACCGCTGTTCAATCGCGGTACGCCGCACGATCTGTTGATGGCACACATCAACGAGACACCCATCCACATCAACGATCTCGATCCCAGCTTCGATCGCCACCTGGCGTATGCCATTCACCACATGCTGGCCAAGCAGCCCGAGCATCGCTTTGCCTCTTGGCACGAGGTGCGCGAGGCGCTGAGCTACTCGCTGTATCGCCAAGATGAACCAGAGCTTCTGATCACGCAGACCTCGACGGGTATGGACCTGACGACTACTCCCGAGCCTGAATCCAAGACGAGCCGCGGCGAAGCCAGCAGCGCCGGCACAAGCAGTCCGAAAGCCAGCAGCGTGTCGCTGAACACACAAGAAAAGGAAGCCAGGCAGAGCGCGTCGGAAGAAAAAGGAATGTCATCCGATGGTGCGGCAGAGCCGGAACGTGCCACGCACAGCGGCGCCGTACGCGCCACCGCGCTCTCTGCGGACAGCCTGCGCGTGTCGGGAAATCCGGTGGCGCTGAGCAGGCCATCGAGCCGCAGCCTAGAGATTCCGCGAACACCTGATCTGTCCGTCGCAGAGTCGCCGAAAGCGGAGCGCGCGGTCAGTGAGACACAGGGTTCGCCTTTGGCTCGACTGCGGCAGCTTGGCCTGCGACTGCGCGAAAGCTGGAAAGCCTCGCCGCGATCCGAGCAGCGCTTGGCGATCGCCGCGGTCTCGCTGCTGCTCCTGACCATGTTCTTCCTATTTCTCTTTTCCGAGAGGGGCGGATGACCACCCATGCACAAGCGATGTCCTATGTCGTTGCTTCGGAGGGCAGACGTTTGATCCCTGACCAAGACAGAATGACGAACCCGGACTGCGCCACGTATCTGGCGCTCTGTCAGGCTTGGCTGGATGTGTTGTTCATCCAGCGGCTGGGGCTGCACGAAGTCACGATTCCGCAGGATCTGGCGCTGGCGCACGGTCTGCTGCGCGGGACACCGGTCAGCCTGCGCACGCGGCGCTTTGTCGGGCCGGGGTTTTCGCCGCTGTCTATCGCGCGGATTCAGACAGAGCAGGGGCAGGTGTGCTCACTGACCGTTGTGGGTCTGCCGCCAACCGGCGGTGGTCTGCCGATTCTGGGGATGGACTTGATCGCGCTTTCAGGGGCGCTGTCGCTGGTGGCCGTGGATCTGGCTCCGACGGATGCGCGTACCTGGCAAGCAGACTGCGAGCCGGTGCTGCTGCGGCTCGCGCAGCAGACGGAGTCCTGTTTGGTGCCGCGCAAGCGTCCGCAGTTTACGGTGGATACCTTTTCACCGCGTGCCGTGATCGCCGGGGCACGCAGTGGATCCGAGTGGTCGGTGTTCTGTGCCCTGGTCGAGTTTCTGCAGCAGGCCTCGGACCTGTGGCTGCGCAGCGTGCTGAGGGAGCCGCTGTGTGGCCAGGCGGCGCACGCCGCGGAAGCCTGCGTGCTGCGCTGGCTTGCGGCCGAACAGCAAAATCGGAAGGAACACAATGCGCTGGCCGGGATCTTTGGTGCCGCGTTTGCAGAGCGTTATCTGAATCAATTCCTATTTTCGACGAACCGGGCGGGTGAACAAAGCGGAACGACGCATGCCACGAATCGGAATGAATGCGGATTCACCAGCGGGGGAGGCCCATGATGTGTGCAGAGGATGCAGCGCCGACATTCGGCTTTTCGCTTCGGCTGAAAGAAGGCACGCGGCGCGCCCATCGTTGGATCGAGCGCTTGACCTTTGTCCGCAGCTTCCTGCGCGGAGTCCTCGATGGTGAGCAGTATCAGCGCCTGCTCGTCGATCTGTATTACATCTATGCCACGCTGGAATCAGCTCTGGTGGCGCATCAGAAGCATCCCGCGGTGGCACCGATGGTCCTGCCGCAGCTTTTCCGCACGCGCTGCATCGCAGCCGATCTGGATGTCTTGGCGTCGCGTGGCATCGGGCGAGCATGGCGAATGCAGCCGATGTCGCAGGCGGCGCTTTTGTACACGCAGCGGCTGCGTCAGCTGTCCGAGCAGCGCCCCGAGCTTTTGGTCGCGCACTGTTACACGCGCTATCTGGGCGATCTATCGGGTGGGCAGATCCTGCGTCGCATGGCGGGCCTAGCGCTGGGCTTGGGATCTTCGGGAGGGCTTTCGTACTATGACTTTCCCGAGGTTGCTGATCCGGCGCAGTTCAAAAAGGAATTTCGCAGCCGCTTGGATGCTCTGCCGCTTTCTGAAGCGCAGCGAGCCGACGTGATCGCCGAAGCCGTGCGCGCCTTCGGCCTAAGCGGCGCGCTGTTCGACGTTCTGCCCACGCCGCCGCGCCTCGACAAAACCGGAATCACTTCGGCGCGTGCCTAACGCGGACTCGACACGGATCGAACAGTCCCTTTTCTTTGAACTGGCAGCTGTTCCACAATGATGGCAAGGATTACCGCGCGAGCTTGACGTCACGCTGGATGTCGTTGGGCGCGGCGGACCTAACATCGGAGTGGTGCATGAATCCGCAGCTCACGAAGGCGATCGAGTCGTACGCAGCGACGTACCGTGCGCAGCTTGCCGAGTGGCCTGTTGCTGCTGAGCAGCGGCAGCTTGAGACAAAGACCGGACGCATGCATCTGATTGAGTGGGGTCCCAAGGATGCGCCGCCGCTTCTGCTTTTGCATGGTGGGGGCGGCACCGCGGTGGGCTGGATCTATCAAGCGGAAGCTCTGGGGATGCGTCATCGCGTCTATGCACTGGATCTGCCGGGCCACTACGGGCTGAGCGTGGCGCGCAAGCCGATGAAGAAGGTGGCGGATCAGCTAGACATGCTCGATGAGGTGCTGGATGCGCTGCAGATTCCGCGCGTCGATCTGCTGGGCATTTCGCTGGGTGGTGCATATGCCGCGCACTATGCGCTGCGCGCTGCGTCCCGCATTCGTCGCCTGATCTTGATCGCGCCGTCGCCCCTGTTGATCCCCCTGCGCGGGTCCTTTTTTATGCACAACATTCGCCTGCTCTTTGGAACGTATGGAATCGAAGGCTTCATGCGCTGGCTGGGTCCCAAGGAAAACGCGGGCCAGCAGCCATACGAAGACCGGCTGGCGCGGGTGATTCGTTGGATGAGCGCAGCGCGACGCCACTTTGGTCTGCCCAATATGATGGGAATGGAGTGGCCGGCGCTGCTTTCCGACGCAGAGCTGCGGGCGATCGCGGTGCCGACGATGGTGATCCTCGGCGAGCACGAGGTGGTCTATGACGCGCGCCGCGGTCTGGAGCGAGCGGCGCAGATTCCTAAATTCCAGTCCGTCCTGATTCCGGGGGCGGGGCATGATGTCATGTGGTCGCAGCCAGAGCGGCTGAATGCCCACATCACAGAGTTCTTAGCCGCCGAGGATGCATAGCTCTAGCCGGTTGACGACCAGCGAGTTTGAGCTGGGACCGGCTTTTACGCGCAGCAGAATGCGGTTGTCGTTGGCGGCAATGTCCAGCGTCGCGTCACCGGAATACCAGCGGTACGGCGTTACATTGCTGACCGAGTTTGTGGGCGTGGCCCCAGCGCCCGTGAACGTCATCCAGTTGAAACTGCCGCTGCTTCCCGTCGAGAAGGAACGACCGAAGATGGACAGCGTGGCGCTGGTGATGCGACTGACGCCGACCGTGCTGAGCTCGACATCAATAAAGTCGCTGCTGTCCAAGCCCAGGCCGCCGGGACCAAGGAATGGGTCGACGTACTGGGGAGTAAAAGGAATGGTGTAGCCGTAGACTCCGACTTTGTAGCGGCTCTTGTCGGGCAGGCCGTGGACTTCGTAGTTGACGGTCGCGCGCCCACCGCTGTTGCTCCAGCCGACGCGGAATGCTGTCGCACCTGCGCTGCCTGAAGCGCACGGCCCGCCGGTTATGGGACCGCTGCTCATGTCCGGTGGGGTGGCCAGATCGGGCGGGGTCGCAAGATCGAGTGGGGTTGCCATGTCGGCTGGCATCGCCATGTCGGCCTGCGTCGCCATATCGGCCTGCGTCGCCAGGTCGGCCATGCCCCCTTGATCCATCCCCAGGGCGGCGTCCTTGGGCTTGCCCCCAGCGTCGCGCACCGAGCCGTCGTTGGGCGGGTTGTAGCCGCCGCTGGAGCAGCCGACTGCCCCCGGCAGTACGAGTGCAGCCAGGGCCACTGCTGCCGCGCTGGGTACACATGCGGTCGGGTTTTGGCATCGGACGAACCCGGAACGAATCGACTGTGCTGAGCAGGTCGCCACGCCGCCTTTTACGACGATCTCGACGTTCGCACCAGTCCCGATTTGCAGGCTCGCCCAAACAGCACGCTCGGTTGCGACAAGTCGGCCAAGGACATTCCCAAGATGGAAGGCACGTGGGAAGAAACGGAAGTGGCACGAAACGGAATGAAAAAGGAATGAAGGCACAAAAGGACGCACCAGCCAGGGGACTGGCTGAGGCGCTCATCGGAGACGGGATGCCGGGGGACGGACCATAAGATCGCGCACCTGGATGCCGAAAAATGCGATATGGTCGACATGGCTATTTGTGGAGCAATGATCAATGAGGCTTTTCCTAGAAGTCCCTGAGACTTGGGAGCAGAAGCAAGGCCCCAATCAGCAGAAACTGGCTTTGCTGCGCGGGGCAGATGGCAAGGCAGAGCTGATTCTGACGTACGGCGAGCTGGTCGTTCTGCCGGATGAACAAGTGCCGTGGATCGAGCAGTCAGCGCGCAGCGATCTGCCGACGGGCACGATGGTCAAGCTGGGATCGTCGATGCAGGGACAGACGACCGCAGGTTGGCCGATGCGGCTCGTCGAAGCGCAGGCGCAGGCTGCTAAGACCAACCAGCTGCTGGAAGTTCGCTTGTGTGCCTTCTATGCGTTCTTAGAGCATGGCGCGGTGGCGATCTTGCGGGCCGCCGATCCGTCGCGATTCGAAGCGCATCGCGAGCAGATCATGAAGCTGTTTCAGTCAGCACGGCCGGACTGGAAGCGGTTGCAGCAGCCGATCTGCCTGCATGAGTTTTGGGATCTGGCTGCGGATCGCGATACGCAGCGGCAAGAGGCGGCTGTCGAGGCGGCACCGGCCGCGGCGGCAGGCGAGGCAGAGCGCAAGTTGGAAGAGCGCCTTTCCCAGATCGATGCCGAGCTTGCGCAAAAGGTCACCGCGCTGGGGCATATCTCTCGGGGCCGTGTGCTTTCGCAGCTTGGCCGCGTGGTCGATGCGGTCGCGGCGTTTCAGGCAGGCTTGGAGCTGGCGCAAGAGGGCCCACATCGGGGCGAAGCGCAGCGCCTGCTGGGAACGGCGCTGGCCAGCCTGGGTCGCGATGCCGAAGCGATGCAGCTTTGGGAAGCGGCTCTGCGCGCGAATCCAGACGATGTCGATGCGCGGTACAACCTGGCGCAGGCGCAGTACAACCAGGGACAGTTCGCGTCGGCCTTGGCCAACTGGCAAGGGGTTGCCGAGAAAGAGCCAGAGGACTTCCTGACGCTGCGCAAGGTCGTGCAGACGCTGCACGCGCTGGAGCGCTACGACGAAGCAGAGGCCGTGCGCAAGAAGCTGGTCGCGATCTGGAGACAGAGCGACGATCCGCGGGCGCGCTTGCTGCGTGAGTACGTCATCGATCAGTTCCGGGTGGGGCCGTTTGTCGTTCACGCCGTCGAGACGGTGAATCCTGCGAACCCAGGATTCTTTGCTGTGTTTGCCTTCCGTGTGTTCGACAGCCACGGTCACGTCGTGCCGTTCGAGGTGCTGATCGAGACCAGCGAGTACGCGCGTCAGGCCGGCGTGCCGTATGTGCTGGGGGTGAAGACCAAGGATCGCTTCAAGGGCCTGCGTACGACGAGCCAGTTGCCGCCGTACGTCGACCTGAAGAAGACCGCGATCAGCTTGATCCAGGAAGCGGGGCTCCCGGACCCGCACGCGCATGCCTGAACGCCGCATGGCATAGGGCTGCGAGTGCGGGCCGAGTGTGAAGCGACAGCCAACGATTACCGATTGACGAGGTCAGTTCATGATTCAGTTTCCTGCGGAGTACACGCAGCACGTCGGCGAGCACCTAGTTACGGCGTATCCGCCAAAGGGAGGCGGTCGCTTTCGCTACTGGGAACGCATGCGTCCTGCGCTGTCGTTTTCGGCGGTGGTCGAGCGTGTGTTGAGCACCGATCCGGCGTTCTCGGTTCGTTCCTTGGGCAAGCCGCTGCGCATCGTCACCAAGGAAGGTGAGTACGCAGCCTGGGTCCCGGTCGAGGGGGTTCGCGAGGGAGGCCGCGCTCGCCATTACATCGGGGCAGTCCTGCTCGACGAGTTTGTGGCCGTCCTCGATACGGTGGTGCTGATCCCTCAGCAGTTCGACGAGTTTGCGCGTCTGTCCGAGGAATATCTGCGCTCGATCGTGCTGGAACAGGGCGCGCGACCGCGCCTGTTTTCCTATGAGCCTCCGCCGGGCTGGCAGGGCTTGCCGAGCGGTCATACGGCGAACTGGTACCCGCTCGATTTTCCCAAGAATCGCAGCAACATCGCGGTCCTGCCGGCGCGTGTGACCAAGGGCGACCTGGAAGAGACCAAGAACGCGCTGGTGACCGCGTCCTCGGTCGACATGCAGATCGATACCAGCGTCGAAGAAGCGGCGCAGCTTGGCAGCGGAGTGACGGGCTGCTTCGTCCTTTTGCGCGGGCGCGGCGTAAAAAAACCAGAGCCGATGCTGCGTGAGTTCGCCGTATTCGTCAGCGAGCAGCGGAGCTATGTTTTGCGCTTGGAAAACATGTCGGCGGACACGGCGGACGAAGCGCGTCGCATCTTTCGTGCGGTCGTCGCGTCGGTGCGCCTGCTGCCGCAAGCCAACGAGCGCAACGTGGGCCGCGCCTTCAGCGATGTGCCGTCGAGCGCTGGGATGTGGGCCGACTAACGCAGCGCACGCTCTGCGGGCTGGTCTGGCAGGTGGCGCAGAGACTGCGCAGCGCTCCACTGACCGCAGCACAGAGTCTGTGTGCTGCGCACCTTTTCGGGCGCCGCGCGCGACAATAGATACAGCGACACCGCTGCACGGGCTGCTTGGGTTCACCCGGAAGTTCGAGTGTCATCCGCTTGGTCTGCGATTCAGAACAACAGGGGGATCTGATGTTTGATTTTCTACAGGGGGTAGGCCGCAGAGTCGGCGACTGGCTGGGGCATGGTCCCAATACATCGGACGCTGCGACTGCAGCACCGGGAGAAGGCCCGGCTGTCGAGTCGCAGAGGCCGGCTGGCTTGTTTGGGCGCATCGGTCAGACGGTCGGCGATCTGGGGCGGGGTCTGTCACAAGAAGGACTCGGCGGTCTGTTGGATCCGATGGGCATGCTCGATCGGCAACAGGCGCAGCGCGAGCTTTCCAATCGCTTCCAGGTTGTGGGTCCCGATTTCGAGGGGCCACGCAACCACAACCAAGTCTCGCAAGAGGAGTATCAAGAGATCGCGCGCACCTATAGCAACATCCGTATGGGGCGCGGTGACTTCACGATGGACACAGGCGACATGGCGCCCGAGGACGCCCAGCAGTGGCGCAACGGCATGATGAACTCGGTCGCCGACATGATGATGACGACGGCCGGTCGGCGTCAGGTCATGGGCATTTCCAACAACGTCCTTTTGGGCGACGATGGCAAGCCGCGACTGGACGCGGACGGCAATCAGATTCACCGCCACACGACGATGCGGCCGGACATTGCCGACGACGGCACCTTGGTCACTGACAACGCAGGCGTGGGCGTCGCGAACGGCATGAACGATGACGACAAGTTCCTTCGCTACGATGCGGACGGCAACGTCACCGGGCGTGGCATGGGGACCGATGCCAACTTGTTCATCAACCCCAACCTGCAGGTCGATGGCTGCAATCGCACGGACGTCATCTTGGCGCACGAGATGCAGCACGTTCAGAACCGCACGCAGGGCACCATGGTCCGCGGCACGCACGATGAAGAAAACGGGGAAGGCGACGCGGGGACCAACCGTCGCGAGCGTCAGGCTGTGGGCTTGCCCAACAATGCACCCTCGGGGGGGCACTATCCTGGCGACTCGGATGGCTGCACCGAAAACACGTATCGCGAGCAGCGCAACCAGATCAATCCAAACGAGCGACTTCTGCCGCGAACCGCGTATGATGCATGGTTGCCCGGTAGCGCTGGGACGAATCAAGAAAACGAAGAAGCGTGGCGCCAGTATCACCAGAACAACCCGAATGCTCGATAGGGGCTCTGCATGAATGTTCGATTGGGACTCATCTTCTTGCTGCTGGCTTGTGATGGTGGACGGGCTACGGCGCATGGGGAACGCGCAACCTCAGCGAAGCCGGCGGCCGCCGCGGCAGCAACGCCTCCACAGGCCGGTTCACCAGCGGGCAGCGGCAGCACGTCGGCCGCTCCTGCAAACCCGGCAGCCCCTGCACAAGGAGTCGCAATGACCAACAAGCTAAGCCTGGACGTTCGCATGTCCCGCACTGGGGACGCGCTGCAGATCGAGTTTGAGGGCAAGAACACGCTCGACCAGCGAATCTATGTGGCGGACAAGCTGGTGAAGTCGAACGGTCGAAATGACTACACCACGGTCGATGGCGCCATCGTGATGAACCACGATGAACCCGGCGTCAGCAAGGACATCGTCAAGATCGTCATCGGGCAGGAAGGCACCGATCGTGAGACAGCGTCTGTGCCATCCCCGACCTATCGCCCCGTCGAGCCGGGTGGGGCAGTCGTCGGCAAGGTTCGGGTGCCGTACCCCTTGAAGTCGTGGCATCCGCTGGGTGGAACCAATCCGCTGCGGCCCAGCACCAAGGTCCTGTTCAAGCTCTATTACTTCGTCGGTGAGCCGAAGAAGTGGATCACATACCCATCGAGCACGCAGGGCCCGATCCAGATTCCTGACGGCATCGCCAAGAAGCTGTTCCAGACCTCGCCCCTGCCTATGCCATAGTGCTCGTGGCGAGTCGGGTGGGAATTAATGAATAAATATAAAACGAGATATTAATCAAAATTTGATATCTCGTTTCTGATTGTTCATTCATTCCTGGTTGCTTGCAATCGCCTGACTCGCCCGCCCGCCCGACGGCTTCCCCCTTTCCATGCGAACCTTTAGCCCGGCCGCTGAGCGCAGCAAGACCGAGCTTGCGGGCCGACTGCAGCCCTTCTTGCCTGCGACGGGGCTGGTGCTTGAGCTGGCGAGTGGGTCGGGCCAGCACGTCGCCCACTTCGCGGCCTGCTTTCCCGGCCTTACCTTTCAGCCCAGCGACTGCACAGACGTGGCACTGGCCAGCCTGCGGCAGTGGGTTTCTGAGAGCGCAAGGCCCAACCTCTTGCCGCCGCTTCGGCTCGACGTGCTGCACGAGCCGTGGCCGTGTCCGCGCGCGAATGCCGTCCTGGTGTGCAACCTGCTGCACATCACGCGCGAGCCGGTGCATCGAGCGGTCCTTTCGGGGGCGGCCCGCATCTTGGCGCCGGGTGAGGTGCTGCTGCTGTTCGGCCCCTTTTCGCGCGTGGCCCTGCCGCCGGCTCCGCCTGAGCGCGGTGCGTTTGCCGGCTGGACGCTGCCGAGTCAGCCGCCCGAGATTGAGGCCCTGCGCCGCTTGGCTGAGAGCCAGGCGCTGGCCCTGCGCGAGGTCATCGAGACTTCGCAGCCCAGCCACTTCCTGCTGGTCTTTGAACGAACCGAACGATAGGGGTTCGCAGCGCTGGTTCCGTCGAGCCAGCGTCGCTTTGCGGCGGCGAGCTGAGCCGCTCGGCACGTGGGGTCTTGGCGCCCGGCAGAGCGGGCTTGCCGTCGACGGGCTTGGGCGGCGACAATGTCGTCATGCGTGTTCCGTGCGTGTCCGCCTGGTTAAGACTCGGGCTTGGCTGGAGCCGCGCTTCGGCCTGGGTCCTTTCGCTTTCGTTCGCAAGTGGCTGCACCGCAATTACCGGCGGTGATCTGCGTCCTGGCATCGGGGCGCGCTGCGCGAGCGACAGCGACTGCCATGCGGCAAGCTGCTTCGACGGCCTGTGCTCGCGGCGCTGCAGCATCGACATCGACTGTCCCAAGCCGGCCATCTGTGTCAGCTCCGAAGGCAGCCGCAGCGGCCAGTGCCAGCTGCCGCTTTCGGTGATGGCGTTTTATATCGGGGTCGGTACAGCCCAGGAAGGCTGGAGCCTGACGCACCACGAGGGCCTGCTTTCGGCGCAGAGACAGCTTGGCTACCTGCGCGGTGCTCCGACGAGCAGCCCGGCCGATGTCCGCTTTGGCTACAAAGATCTGGTCTTTCCCGATGCCATTCCGAGCGAAGTGGCCCAGGCCGTCGATGGCGGTGCGCAGGTGATCATCGCCAACTCGTTTAGCCATCGCGACGCCATCTTGAGCGTGGCGGCACAGTACGAAGATCGCGGCGTGCGCTTTTTGACCTGCGCCGGCTTTGAGGTGCAGCCGCCCAACGTGGGCTCGTACTTCGGCTACATGGAACAGGCCTGGTACATCGCGGGGCGGACTGCGGCGCTCAAGGCCAGCGCCACCAGCCCTCGGCTTGGCATCATCGGCTCGTTCATCACGCCCGAGGTCGTGCGGCACATCAACGCCTTTGCCCGCGGCGCGCAGAGCGTCAAGCCCGGTAGCCTGGTCGAAGTGCGCTGGCTTGGCTTCTGGTTTGATTACAGCCCGCAGCCGATATTTGCCTACCAAGCAGCGTTTATGCCCAGCCCGCAGAGCCTATACGCCGAGGAGCTTCTGACGGCGCAGCTTGTGGATGCCGGTGCCGAGGTCGTGGCTCACCAAGCAGACAACCAGCGCCCCGTGCAGAAGATCCATGAGTGGCTCGGCAAGGGCTGGATCACTGGCGTCTATGCCCTGGGGAATGACAACCGCTATGCCTGCTATCAGCAAGGGCCGGGAGGCGCGCGGGGCGCGGCGTATCGTGGCTGCTTGGGATCGGTCTATTGGAACTGGGGGCCGCTTTACGGGCGCTTGTTCGACGCCATGCACCGCGGGACGTGGCAGGCGCAGAACGTCGTCGAGCCGATCGCCAGCAACGCCGCGATCTCGGTCACGGGCTTTGAGCTGACCCCCGAGCTGGGCGATCCCGCGGCGCTGGCCGTGGCGGTGCAGTCCGTCGTTGCGGCGGGGCCGAGTGCGATCTTTGCGGGACCGCTGCGCACCACGGGACAGCGCGCGGATCTGAGCGCTGGGCAGGCCATCCGCTATGACCCGGACGATCCCAACAACGGACAAGAGTGGCGGACGATGTGCTGGTTCATTCAGGGCGTGGTGCAAAAAAGCAATCCCAACGATCCGCGCTCGCCGGATGAGCCGGCTCGCGTTCCCGACGGAACGGGCAGCTTGCCCGCGGGCCGCGTGCTGATGTCGCCTCCCGGCTTGCCGGTGGGAGAGGGCCTAAGCTGCAAGCAGAACGTCTAGGGCGCCACTTCATCGAGGGGACAGCGACGGAAAAAGCGCCCTCGGCGAGCGCCGGGGGCGCAGCGAAAAGAAAGGGGAGGGGAGGGGAAGCGAAGGGGAGGGGAAGCGAAGGGGAGGGGAAGCGAAGGGGCGGGGAAGCCAGGGGAACGAGCCGCGGGGAGCGTAGCCGCTCAAGCGCGCTGCTTGGGCGGCCGGGACGGCTCTAGAGCGCGATGCGACGACGGCGCAGAAGCAGAGCGCCACCCAACAGGGCCAGAGCGATCAGCGAGCCAAGCGAGCGCCCGCTGCGGGTGTTGCCACCATAGGCGCAGCCCGTCGGCATCATCGTCTTGTCCTTGCCCATGACGCCGCCCTTGCCATCGAGACTGATCGTCGTCAGCGTGATGCCTTCCTTGGTGCGCAGGACCAGCTGGGTGGTGCGTTCCCCTTGGCCGGTCGGTGCAAAGGTCACCTGCAGCGACACAAGGCCGTCTTCGCCGCCCTGACCCGCCGGGATCGTCGACATGTTGGGCGAGATCTGCCACTCGTCGACAAAGTCGGTGACCGCGGCCACGAAGTCGATGTCGTTGCTGTCGCTATTCCGGCAGTTGATCTTTTCAGTCTTGGTCTGTCCCGCCGGCACCGTGCCGAAGTTCTTTTCATCCGGCGAGCAGGTCAAGACAAGCTGCTTGGCGCTGCCGTCCAGCTTCACTTGCTCAGGGGCCATCAGGCCGGCGGCGTTGATCACCAGGATGGCCGTCTTGGCACCGGCCGACTGCGGGCGAAGCTCGACGGGAATCTCGAACTTCTGACCCGGCGGCAGCGGCATCATCGGCACCGCGCTGAGGTCGGCGTTGAAGTCGGCGTAGTTGGTGTTGATGATCTTGATGTCGAGGCCGGTCAGCGGCGCCTTGCCGGTGTTGGTCACCGTCACTACCTGCGGCATGCTGCGCAGACCCACCGTCGTCTGCGAGAAGGTCAGCATCTTCGGCGAGACGCTGATCTCGGCCTGTGTACCGACGGCAGACAGCGGAATCTTCAGCGTGCCGCCCTGCACCAGATCGTTCACGCCGATCGCGATCTCGCCGCTGTACTGCTGCGCCATCGTCGGAGTGACCGACACTTCCAGCTTCACAGGGGCATCGCCCTTGTTTAGCTTGGTGCCTTCCGCTGGGAAGGCCAGGACCTTAAACGGTCCCATGGCTGCTGGCGGGGTCAGCGTGCTCTTGCCGAAGATCAGCGGCTGATCACCGTCGTTGCGAAGCTCGATCGTCTGCGTCGGCGAGGTTGCGCGCAGATAGATCGGGCCAAAGTCGATGGTGCCCGGCGAAGCGACGATCTTAGGACCGGTAGCGATGCCCGACAGCGGGACCTTGGCGACGTGGCCCGTCATGTAGTCGGTGGTGACCACCAGATCGGCGGTCTGCATGCCGATGTCCTTGGGGCAGAACCGCACCTGGATGCTTAGCTGACCGTTGTTGGCGGGCACGAAGCGACCGCCCATGATCGGCTGCTGGAACGACGCGGCGTTGGGGCCCATAAAGCCGACCGACAGCACGCGCAGCGCGTCGGTGCCGCTGTTCTTGACCACAACCTCGGTGGCGGCGGAGCACTGGCCGGTCTGCTGTGCAGGCGTGTAGTCGACCTTGGCCGGGCTGATGTCAAAGTTGGCGACGACGCCGTTGCACTGCAGGGCCACTGTGGCGACGCCAGTCGTCGGGTCGTCACTGGTGATGTTCAACGTCGCCAGGCGCAGGCCTGTGACGGTGGGGTTGCACTGCAGGCGCAGCGTCTCTGTGCCACCGTTCGGCTTGACGACGATCGGCGAGCCCATGGTCGGCAGGTTGAGAACCGAGAACTCACCGGGGTTGGATCCAGTGAACATCACCGACGAGATCGTCAAGTCGGCGAGGCCGCTGTTGGTGATGGTCAGCGGCATCTCGGGGCCCTTGGCGTTGACGCGCACGGGGGTCATAACGATGGTCCCGGTGGGGACACCGATCTTCGGCTTGCCGTACGAGCCCGAGATGTTCACCACGCCCGTGCGGTCGGAGCCGTCGTTGTAATAGACGCTCAGCGTCGTGCTGTGTACGCGCTCCATCATCGGGTTGAACTTCACTTCAAAGCTGACCGATGCACCCGAGGACAACGACACGGGCGTCATGGGCACCGAGGCGAGCGTGAAATTGGTGGTATCGCCCAGAGTCGGCGCCGAGCGCAGCGTCAAAAGACCACCGCCCGTGTTGGTGATCGTGACGATCTGCGTACGCGGGCTGGATCCGACGGGCAAGCCGCCAAAGTTGATGTTCTGCGGATCGACTTGGTACTTCGGCCCGACGCCGTTTACCGAAAGCGGGATGTTCAGGCCAAAGGCCCCCGGCGTGCTGGTATCGAGCTTGTAGGTCACGCTGCGTCGCCCCGGCGAGGCGGGCTTGGCCACCACATCCAGGTTCAGCACTTCGTCTTTTTTCAGCGTCACAGGGAAGCTTGCGCCGCCCAGGACGGTGACGACGAATTCGCTGCTGGTCGGCGACAGCGTGCCGGAAGACAGCGTGATCGGATCCTTGCCCGTGTTGACGACCTGCACACTGATTGGCAGCGAGGTGGTGGCCGCCGGCACATCGCCGAAGTCGACCGAGCCAGGCTGCGCCCGCAGCGGGTTTGACACCCAGGCCAGCGCGTTGCCGATCAGCGCATAGGCATTGGACTTGGGATCCAGGCAGCCGCCCGTGTCCGTCGTCGACAGATACATGTTCAGATCGACGCGGTTGTGGCCGCCGGGGCTGCCGACGACGACCATGCCGCGGCTGTCGGACCAGTTGGCGACCAAGCGACCGCCGTTGCGCAGATCGCCAGAACCCAGCGACGAGCGGTGATAACACAAGCTGCCCGCGGCGCTGACCGTCGTCACCCCTTCCAAAATGGGGTGCATCTCGGTCTTGGTGCCGAGCGAGGTGCCGCGGAAGTTGCTCATGCTGCCCGTCTGGTTCACCAGCGCATAGCGCGTATAAAAGTCGCCGCCGATGTTCGAGTACGAGTAGTTGAGGTAATAGGGCAGCATCTGCACGACGCCGCCGCCCGCATCGATGTACTGCGCGATGACGTTGCCGATGCCTGTGGGATCGCTGCAGCCGCGGCTGGTATCGGCCCACAGCAAGAGCGCGTCGTACTGTTGCAGCATCATCAGCGACGGCGCGCCAGGTCCCATGTCGACGTTGTCGACCTTGTCGAAGAGCTTGAGATCTTCCAGCTTGCGCTTGACGTCGCTCTGCACATTGAAGTCGCTACTGCAGTACACCGACGCCACTTTGCCGCCGGCCTGCGCCACGGACGCGGTTCCTAGAATCGCGCCCACCACTCCGCAGAGCAGCGGCAGGACGCGCCGTGCAATCGGGCCGCGTCCGCTTGGTCGCGCCGTTTTCCCTCGCACGTAAGGGATGCTGCCGGTCCGTTGCTGGCGAGACTCGCTCGCCGAGGCTGCAGCCTGTTTCAACATGGCACCCTCCTCATCCATCGATTCGCACAGTTCCATCGGTCAAGAGTGCGGCTGTCATACCACTTGCAGTTGCGGGGTTGTAGGAAAAGTAGGCTGCCTTGGGTGGGGCTCCCGCCCCCAGGGCCTGCCCGCGGGGCGCCGAATCCGGTCGATTGAATGGGAGGAGGAAGTCGCAATCTGCGCTGGACGGTGCCGCGCGAGAGTCGGCTACCGCGCAGGACCGACGGGGGCTATTCGGTGTAGCTGCTGGGCACGTCGACGAAATAGGCCAGCGAGACTGTGCGGGCCTCGCCGGGGCGCAGCGGAATGCGCCAGCGGACGATGCCGTCCTGGGCCGCAAGGGCAAAGCCAGGGCTGGTGCTCGGGTGAAGCTCGACCTTGATGTCTGATAGCTCGCTCACGGGAATGTGCTCGGCAATCTCGATCTGCTCGGGGCGATCGAGGAAGCTCTGCAGCTCAAAGCGATAGGCATAGTTGTGACGGCGGGTTCCCGAAAACAGCCCGCGATCTCGGGCCACTTCGTCCAGGGTCTGTCGCTTTACGCGCAGGCGGTCTTCCAAGCCGAAGCTCAGCTGAAAGCGGGCGCCGGCCGCAACGTACTCAAGCGGGTAGCGGGCCACAAACTGCCCGGCGCGAAAGACATCGATGTCGCCCGCCAACAGCGGATAGCCAGCGCTGTTGTTCAAGTCGGCGACGCGAAACACATGCGGCAAGAGCTTGGGCACACTGCGATAGGCCACGAGCGCGGGAAGCGGGCTTTCGGCCAGCGTGACGCGAATCGGAGTGCCATCGCCGCGAACGGTAGCAGCAGCAGCGACGGGAAACTGCACCGACAGGCCTTGGGGCTGGGCCGCTCTCCGCGGGCCGGGCGTCGACGCCGCGCCAGATCGGGTACGGCCTTGGTTGTCGTCCGCGGCAGCCTCGGTGTGCTCTTGCAATTCGCTGCGACTCACCAGGACCTTTTTGGGCGGCTCGCGCGGGTCGGCAAACACGCGCAGCGGCTGAACTGTGGGCGGCGTGGCATTGTGCTGCGGCACTGCCGTCGACAAGGTCAGCGCGACCTCTGGCCAGTCTTCCCCGGTGTCCTGCTTCAGCGTCGCAAACGACGTCACCAGCACGCGCTGCCCGCGCTCGTCCAAGCGCGCCTCGTGCATCGGGGCGAAGCCGGCGCCGCCGACCATGTACGAAAGCTCGACGCTCGTGCGCTGACCTTTGGGGCAGCTGACCAGCACGTCGGCGAACAGATCGCGTCGACTGGCGGCCATGGCCTGCCGACTGCGCTGCTCTTGGGTCTCGCGGATCTGCTCTTGCAGCGTGCGCAGCTGCTTTCGTCGCTCGGTGCGGGCTGCTGCCGCCTGCACGCGTGTCGCAAGGGCCGTCTCAAGCGCCGAGTTCCAGCTTGGCGGAGGCTTGCCCGCCGCGGGATCACTCAGCTCGCGGCCAATCAGCGTGCTTCCGACGGCTTCGTAGCGCATGGCAAGCTGCACCGCCGCTTCGTCGCGGCTCTCGGCCGCCTGCAGCGAGGCGAGCTTGCGGTTCAAGCGCCGTAGTGTGTCGTCAAGAGCTGCCACCGCTTGCGAATACGCGGCCGCCCGCGGCGTTTCTTCGATGCGCAGACCCTCGATGCGTCCCAGGCGCGTCTGGGCGCGCAAAGATCCCGCATCCGCCGACGGAGGCAAGCTGGGAAAGTGCAAAAGGACGCGCTCGCCGCAGGCCACGCTGGCTTCGCGTGTCACCTGCGCGCGATCGGGATAGACCACCACGCGGCGCACTTGGCTCTCGGGACTGCTTTCAGCCTGGGCCAGTGCGGGGGGCAATAGAGCCAGTCCACAGCCCACGGCGCAGCGCGCGGCACGTCGCCGGAACATCCTTTTAGCCAGCCAGAAAGAAAAGAGTCGGGATCGCACGGTCGTTCTCCTTGTCGCGGCCATGGGCTTACTGGGAAAGACGCGCACCCTTGGGGCGACGCAGGGTATAGCGAAAGCGGGTCTCAATCTTGCCGCCGGCCGGGATGCTCAGACGCCACTCGACGGCGCCGGTCTCGGGATCGATGGCCGTGGCATACGGGCTGTCGGCATACGGCCAGCCCGCCGGGGGCTTTCGCGCGGCAGGCGACTCGGGAGGCGACGGCGGCGGGGTCATCGACAGCAGCTTCAGCTCAACGTTTTTGTCCCCTGGAAGCGGCAATTGATCGATGAGCTGAACATCGATCGGCGTGCCATAGGGATTGGCCAGCTCGGTGACGACGTCGTACTGCGTGATCTCGTCTTTGCTGAACACCCCTTTTTCTTCGGTGCTTAGCTGCACATTGCGCAGCGGCTTGAGCGCGCGATCGATGCCCAAGGGCAAGGTGAAGCGCTCACCTGGCGCGACTAGGCCCAGCTCGGCATGTCCCGCGGGGTCGGCTCCGACGAACAAGCGAGCCGAACCACCCGGCAGAGGCTGGCCCCCCTCGCTGCTCGTCGGGTTTTGGATGACAGCGACTAGGTATGAATCCCTGGTTAGCGCTGGATAGATCTTGCGCAGCACGCGGACGGGGAAGGTCTTGGTAAACAGGGCGACGCGCCGCGTGCCTTTGCCGCTGCCCAGCGACTCGCGGTACAGGCTGGGATAAAGCAGGTCATAGCCACCCGCGCGGGCCGCGGCCGAGCGTGGATCCAGTCTGGGGGGCACATAACCCGGTGGCGGCGACAGGCCGATCCCCAGCACTTGCACCGGGGGCTTGGCCAGCGAGCCCGAGACCTCGGACGCAGTCATGTCGATGGTGGAGCTCATGGTCGCACCGGTCGTGGCGTATGCGCGTCGGGTCGCGCTTTGAGCCACCTGCTGCCTTTTTTCGACGCGGTACCCCTGCGGTGCTGGAGCAGGCGGCGGCGGCGGCGGCGGCGGCCTTGAGTCCTCGCGCTTGGTTCGTTCAAGCTGGACTTCCTGCGCCTGCTCTTTGCGAGCGGCCTTGCTGTCGTCTTCTTCCCCGGCGTCCATTTGATCGACGATGCCGTCGCCGTCACGATCCGGCTCGGCAGGTGCATCGCCCATCGCCACATACCCGTCGGCTCCTTGCGGCGCTTGGCTGGACGTACTGGGCACGTGGCGCGACAGCAGAGCACGCAGGCGCTGCCGCAGCGAGGACTCCGTCGGGCGCGCTGGCAGGGGCGAAACGTGAGGCGGCGGCGGCGAGAGCGGCGCCACAACCGGGTTGGGCGTCGGAATAAAGCGCTCGATCGCGCCCAACTTCCACGTCGTAAGCTTCGGCAGCTGCGTGGCCCGCGTCGGCACCGCCGTGCTCAAGGACAGCGCGACGGCGTCCCAGTCTTCGCCGCTGCTCTGGCTGACCTGACCGGCAAACGACAGCTCGACCCGGCCGCGATCCGGCAGCAGTTGAATGTCATACGTCGGCTCCCAGCGTGCGCCGTTCGTGCGATACGAAAGCCAAGCGTCGACGAGTCCATGGCCATGCAGCGTCGCTGTGACCTGCCAACAGCGATGGGGAGACGCCCAGCCCGATCCGCCCTGCGCCAGCTGCAGGCTCTTTTCTAGCTGTTGGCGCTGCTGCTCTAGCTCGTAGCGTCGCTCGTCGATCTCGTGACTGCGCTGGTGCAGTGCCTCTTGTCGGCTGCGCAGAAAGGCCAGGCCGGCACCCCAGCCCGTCGGATTTAGCGGGCTGCCTTTGCCGCCGTTTTGCGGCAGTGGCGGCACCGCAGGTGTTAGCTGCGACAGCAACACCACATGCTTCTGCACGGCCGATGCCTCTTCGCTGAGGCGCGCTAGCTCGTCCTCGATGCCTTCGAGCGCATCGATCAGGCGCTTGACCTCGGCGATGGGCAAGCTGTCGGTCAGCGACTGCAAGTCGCCGACCAGCGGTGTCGCGATCTCGATGCGCGCCACGTCGACGGCGGAGCCATGGCCCTGTACATCGACGCGCAAGCTCTTGGGATCGACGTGTCCGCACAGCGGAGGAAAGCGCAGCCGCGAGGTCGCCTGCGACAAGGTCAAACGAACAGTGCGCGCGACACGTGCCGAGTCGCTGTACACCGTCGCAGCGGTAATGGGTGCAGTCAGCGCAGTTGGCTCATCCGGGGCCACGCCTTTTGGTGCAGCAAGAGCCGGGGTTGTCGCGGCCGGCGTCGGTGTCGCGGTCGGTGTCTTGGCGCCCGCTGCGCGTGCTTGCTCATCCTTCCCGCGCGCTGCTTCCCTCTCGGTGGGGCGAGCAGGGGCCGCGTGAAGTGCTGCACTGCCGGCGCCAAGGCCAAGAGCCGCGATCACCAGCCACGGGGATTGTGCGCGTGCGCTCGGTCCGGGCAGCCATCTATTCGTGCGTGACATGCGCCCAGTCTACGGATGCGTTGGGGCGTTGCACCACGAAATGCGCTTGGCACGGGGGGAGCTTGTGAAATATGGTTCACAACCTTCCGGCACCGTCCGCCGCGCTCGCCACGACACGCTGCGGCAGGGACGCGTCCTTTGGCCTACTGGAGGAACTGACCATGCGCAGCCCGACGAATTCACTTCATCGCTCGACGCTCTTTCGGGTTCGTACCGCGAGGCTCCGCGGCTTGCTGCTGGGGGCTTCCATCTTGGGGGCGGGCCTCACGCTTGCGGGCAACACGTCGTGCAACTCGGTCCTTTTGGGGGGCAACAACGACTGCGTCGAAGGCACCGACTGCAGCAAGGACCCGAACAACAAGTCCAAAGACCCCAAAGAGATGACGAGCCAGGTCGGGGGCATGGGCGGCACGCCGTTTAACCCGGCCGGTGATGACTCGACGGGCGTGAAGCTAGATCCGAACGGCAATGTGATCTTGGATCCCAACGGTCCCGCTGGGCAGAGCCAGTCGGTGATCTGGGTAGCGAACAGCGTCGAGGGCACCGTGTCGAAGATCGACACGCGCACCATGAAGCAGCTTGCGCGCTACACCACGTACCCCGGCAGCTTGGGCGATCCCTCGCGTACGACGGTCAGCTTGGGCGGCGATGTCGTCGTCGCCAACCGCGCGTGGCAGAGCGGTGCGGTGGGATCCAGTGCCTCGGCCGTGAAGATTGCCGGCGAGAAGTCGGCCTGCTTTGACCGCAACAAGAACGGCAAGATCGACACATTCGAAGGCGAAGGGCCGGTGCCGGCGCAGTTTGTTTGGGCCGCCGGAATGAAAGAGAGCCCCGACGAGTGCGTGCTATGGCTGACGTACCTCAACACCGATGCGGCGGGGAACGCGGTGGCGCAGAGCTTGCCGCGGGCCGCTGGCTATGACGGCGAGATCCTCGACGGTGTGTTGTCGCTGTACGCATACATTGGCCTGTACAACAACCGCGAAGTCGTGCGCCTGGACAGCAGGACGGGCGCCATCGTCAAGCGCTTCAATGTCTCGCCGAGCGCACCGTACGGACTGACCCTCGATAAGGGCGGCAACGTCTGGATCTTGGGAGCTGAGTCGGGAGGTCCCAGCCTGACGCGCATCGACGTGCGCGGCGGCGACAAGGTGACGACCTATAACGGTCCCAAGGCACCGCCCTGTGGCTATGGCATCACCGCGGATGCCCGTGGCTTGGTGTACACAGCGGGCGGCGCGTGCGTGGCGCGCTTCAACCCCATGACCGAGTCCTGGGAGCAGCTCAACAATCCCTCGGGCTCGTCGCATCGCGGCTTGGCCATCGACATGAAGAATCAGCTATGGGTGGCCGATACCAGCATCGGTATGCACCACATCGACGCCAGCGCGGCGCCGCCCGCAGCCGGTGGCGCCTCGACGATGGTGTACCGCCGCACGATCAACAGTGCGGGATCGAACGTTGGCGCCGCCATCGACTTTGACAACCGGCCTTGGGTGATCTCGCAGACCAGCGTCGCGACCAAGATCGATCCGATGACGTATGGCATGACGACGGTCAGCACCGGCAACGGGCCCTACACCTACAGCGATATGACCGGCTATCAGCTGCGCAATGCTTCGCGCGCTGGCATCTTCCGTCACACCTTCGCCGGCTGCAGCCAGGCGACGACGACCTGGACCACGCTGAGCTTCACCGTCGACACGCCCATGGGCAGCAAGGTGGCGATTCGTTATCGCGGCGCACCGACCGTGGCTGAGCTGTCCAGCGCGCCCTGGCAGGTCGTGACTGAGAAGTCACCCGTCAAGATCAACCTCCCGCCGACTCCGCCCGCCAACGTCCTTCAGGTCGAGGTCAGCATGACGTCGATCGACACCCGCATCACGCCGGTTTTGTCGTCGCTGTCCGCGGCATACACCTGCAAGCTCGTGATCGGCTAAAGCCGGCAGCTATTCCTTTTTCCACGCGTCGCGGCTCAGGATGAGGAACAGGCAGGTGACGGGACGAGGCGTGGTGTGCGGGGCGATGGTCGGTCTGCTCAGCGCAGGGGCGGGGCTGGCCTGGGCGGGCATCCCCACGTTTGGCGCGCAGGATATCGAGACCGTCTTTTTTATCGCCAAGTCGGACGACAAGAACCGCGTCGACTACGGTCTGCGCCTCGATGCGGACTGTGTTCCCGTCGGAAAAAAGCCTCTGTTCCCGTACTGGCGCGAGTTTGAAAACTCGCCTCCCGTGCGCATCCATGATCTCGGCTGGTGGGAATACGTGATCTATGGCGTCGCCGAGCAGCGCGTCGTTCTGCGCAGCGAGCAAGGTGTGCAGCTACACGTCCAGCTTCGCCGCTTGGCCCGGCCCATCGAGGTCCTGGTGCGCAAAGACCCCGACGGGCGCTGTCGCTCGCTTTCGACAACGACGATCGGCGGCGTGCCCAACGTCGAGTTTCTTTCCGTCCACGCCACCCTGTCGAAGGTCGTAAAGAAGGTCTTGTACGTCGACGTCTTCGGTCGCCGCCTCGACAGCAGCCAGCCCGTAAGCGAGCGGCTTTATCCCTAAAGCCAAGCGTCCGGCTACGACCTGCGCCGCGTCCTCGTCCGGGGCGGGGGCGGCTCTTGGTTCACGCGGGAGGGATGTGGCCACGCTTCACTTCTATATCTGGTTATGCGCTGCATGCCGGGCAGCAGCCCTGGCGGTGCGCAGGTTCCTCGCCATGGCGAAATCCCATCAGGCAGGGTGGCGAAATCCCATCACCTGATGTGGCGAATCTCCATCAAACAGCGGCGCTTGCTCGGCGGGCCGCAGTCGTCGGCGACACGTGGCCAGGGCACGCCATCGGGAGAGCGGGCACAAATCGTGCATAGTGCGTTCGGCACCATGCAGCTGTCATCGGCGCCCGACACCGACACCCTGTCGCCGATCTGCCCGTTGGATCTTCTCGCGGCCCGTCCACTTGCCATGACGTCCGACGCAGAAGTGGTCGCGACGGTGCAGCAGGCTCGCCGTGCGCAGCAGGCCTGGCGTGAGCTCTCGATCGATGAGCGCGCCGAGCGTCTGCGTCAAGCGGCCAAGCGCATGCTGGCTCGCCGGGACGAGCTCTTGGTGTCGCTGCGCGAAGAGATTGGCAAGGTCGATGCCGAGGCGATGTTCAACGAGACGCTCGGTCCGCTGGATGCTGTCAACGCCTGGACCCGCGTCATCAAGGAACACGGTAGCCGCGAGCGCGTCTCGCTAAACCCGATCAACTTCCCCGGCAAGAGCGCCTGGATCGATCTGGTGCCGCGCGGTGTCATCGGTGTCATCGCGCCTTGGAACTATCCCGTGGCTGGGCTGTATCGCGCGGTGTTTCCGGCACTTCTTCTGGGCAATGCCGTCGTACTCAAGCCCTCGGAATACGCACCGCGATCGAGCGGGTGGTTCATCGATGTCTTGAAGTCGGTCTTGAATGAGGGCCTGCCCGAAGGCTTGGTAGCGACGGTGCAAGGCGATGGACGCACCGGGCAAGCGCTGCTTGCGGCGGGCATCGATGCCTGCGTGTTCACTGGATCACCCACCATTGGACGCACCGTGCAGCGCCGCTGTGCCGAGCTAGGCATCGTCTGCAGCATCGAGACCGGCGGCAAGGACGCTGCGATCATCCTCGACGACTGCGATCTGGAACGCACGGTGGCTGGCGTCACCGCATGGACGCTTGGCAATGCTGGCCAGGCCTGCGGCGCCATCGAGATCGCCTATGTCACGCCGGGCATTGCCGACGAGCTTGTCGCGCGCTTGGCCCGCGTGTTTCGCAGGTTGCGTGTGGCTCCAGCGGCGCGTGGCGAGACCGATGTCGCACCGCTCGCCAACCGCCGTCAGTTCGATCTAGTCCTGGCCCATATCGCCGATGCGCAAAAGAAAGGCGCCACCTTGGTCTGCGGCGGGCGCCCGACGGGTGTCGGCCTGTTTATCGAGCCGACGATCCTCGATCACTGCACCGCGGACATGGATGTTGTGCGCGATGAGACCTTTGGCCCCGTGCTCGCGATCGTGCGCGTCGAGGGCGTCAGCGAAGGCATCGCCGCCGTCAACCGCAGCCGCTATGGCTTGGGCGCATCGATCTGGACCCGCGATGTCGATCGCGCAACGCGTCTCGCCGAGCGCCTCGACGTCGGCGTCGTCGTCGTCAACAACCATGCCCTGACCGGCGCCATGCCCGCCCTGCCCTGGAGCGGCACGCGCGAGACCGGCACCGGCATCGCCAACAGTCACCACGCGCTTCTGACGTTTGCTCGGCCCAAGACCGTGCTCATCGATCGCTCGGACAAGCCAGAGCTGTACTGGCCGCCGTACGACCGTGGCCTCGTCGAGCTAGGCGACATTCTGTGCGATGTGCAGCGCGGCGTCCTCGGTCGCGCTTGGAAGCTGCCGCTGCTCTTGCGCGAGCGCATGAGTCGCTTGACCTCTTTCTTTCGCGAAGCGGTCCGATGAACGACGCATCAGCCAAAGAGTCTGAAGCCACGCCACCCCCGCCCCCGGTATCTGACCGGCAGTGCAACGGTGGACGCTTGGTGCGGGTCCCCGGTGGATCGATCACCGGCAAGGCCACGGGCCCGGCCATGCTGATGGCGGCGCGGGTGCGGACGAGCACGCTCGATCAGATCACGCGCGATCCCGCCCGTGTGCAGGCGATTCAAGAAGAGACGCTGCTTACTCACTGCCGCCGCGGAGCCGACACCGAATTCGGTCGTCAGCACGGACTGGGGCGTGTGCGCAGCGTGCAGGACTATCGTCAGGCGGTGCCACTGCGGCCGTATGCCGAGTTCGAGCCATGGCTTGAGCGCATGCGCCGCGGCGAGCGCAACATCCTGCATCCCGAGTTCATTGAGTACTACGGCTGCTCGTCGGGGACTTCGGACACGGCGGCCAAGAACAAGTATCTGCCGGTGTCGCGCGAGCAGATCGGCTGGCAGCAAAAAGCCGGCTTCGATATTGCCGCGCGCTATGTGCAGATGACCGGCGATGTCGCCTTCACGGGCGGCTTTGTGCTGTACCTGTTTCCGCCGGCTGTGATCCGCAAAGAAGGGCCGGTGGGGATCTCAAGCAACCCTGGCTTGATGCTCCTGCATTTGCCGCGCGTCTCGCGCATGATCAGCTTGCCCAAGCCGCCCTTGCGCGACATCGAAAATTACGATCGCAAGCTCGACGCCATCGCCGACACGTACCTAAGCCACGACGTGCGCGTCATGTCCGGGACGACGTGCTGGTTTTCCAACCTGTTCGATCGTCTGCTGATGGCGGCGCGACGGCGCGGCATGAATGCCAAGACCGTGTCGGACATCTGGCCAAACCTGCGCGTGCTGTTTGGCGGCGGTGTCCATGCCGAGCCCTATCGCGAGATCATCGCGCAGCGCGTCGGGCGCAAGATCCCCATCATCGACAACTACAACGCCACCGAGGGCGGCATCTTTGCGGTCAGCGATCGCTTGGACGATCCCGGCATGGCGATGATCCCCGACCGCGCTGTGTACTTTGAGTTCGTGCCGCGCGAACAGCACGGACGCTCTGATGGACGTCGCTATGCTCTGTGGGAAGTCGAGGCCGGCGTTGAGTACTCGGTGGTCGTGACGACGTGCTCGGGTCTTTACGCCTATTACATGGGCGACTTCATCCGCTTCACCAGCGTGTACCCGCACCGCATCGAGTTCACCGGGCGCGCTAGCGGTGTGCTGTCGATCACGCAAGAGCTGGTGACATTTCTTGAGATCGAGCGCGCGGTCCGCCACGCGCTGAAAGAGACCGATAGCGCCGCCGTCGAGTTTTCGTGCGGTGCCGAGATCGGCATCAGCGACAGCGCCAAGGGGCGCTACCAGCTGTTCATCGAGTTTGAAAACACGCCCGCCGATCTTCAGGCCTTTGCGCAGGCCTTCGATGGCGAGCTGTGTCGTCAGAACCGCGTGTATCGCGAGCACCGC
The DNA here is from genome assembly GCA_016794505.1 of Myxococcales bacterium. GTDB lineage: Bacteria > Myxococcota_A > Polyangia > Palsa-1104 > JAEUJZ01 > JAEUJZ01. Next base: position 75,416 of record JAEUJZ010000158.1, on the reverse strand, counting down.
CAAAGCGATGTCGCGATCCTTGCGCCTCAGGTTGTCGCGCTGCCGTCCGGCGCGATGCGGAAGTTCGTCGAGCGCATCGGGCGGAATGGACCGCAGCAGAAGTTTCCGCACATTGTCGACGATGCCAAGCGTGACGTGCTGCGCGGCCTTGGGTCCGTCGCTGCGTCGCCGTAGATCATCAATTAGGAGACTGGAATGGGTAGTAGGCTCGGAGTGTTGCTGATTGGTTCCGCTGGCGCGGTTGCGTCGACGGTTGTGGCAGGTGTGGAGCTGATGAAGAAGGGCGCTCCTCGCCTGGGCATGATCACCGAGACGGATCTCGGCCAGGCTGTCGGAGTGGTGGCCTGCGAGGATCTGGTCTTTGCTGGCTGGGATCTGCGAAACGTCGATCTGTACGATGCCGCCTGGGGACACGGCGTGCTTCCCAAAGATCAGCTGATGACCGTCGAGAAAGAGCTGCGCGCGTACAAGCCGTGGCCCGGTGTGACCTCGGACGCGTTCATCCCCGGCGACAACGGCAAGAACATCGTGCCGGCTAGCTCGTTCCGCGATGAGATTCGCATCATGCGCGAACAGGTCGAGACCTGGATGAAGGCGCAGGGTCTGTCGCGCGTGGTCATGGTCAACCTGTGCTCGACCGAGCGCTACATCGAGCCGGAAGAAGTCCACAACTCGATCGCCGCGTTCGAGGCGGGCCTGGACAAGAACGACAAGCGCATCAGCCCGGCGATGAAGTACCTGTACCTCGCCATCATGATGGGCATCCCGTACGCCAACTTCACGCCCAGCCGCTCGAACGTTCCGGCGCTGGAAAAGCTGTCGGAAGACAAGGGCGTGCCGATCGCGGGCGAAGACGGCAAGACCGGTCAGACGCTGCTTAAGACGGTTCTCGCACCGGCCTTCCGCGTGCGTCAGCTCAAGGTCGATGGCTGGTACTCGACCAACATCTTGGGCAATAACGACGGCCGCATCCTGCACGATCCGGGATCGAACAAGACCAAGGTCACGAGCAAGATCGGCGTGCTCGGCTCGATCCTCGGCTACGAAGTGCCGGATCACCAAGTCCACATCCACTATTACCGTCCGCGCGGCGACGACAAGGAAGCCTGGGACAACATCGACGTGCTGGGCTTTGTCGGCGCGCCGATGCAGATCAAGGTCAACTTCCTGTGCAAGGACTCGATCCTGGCGGCGCCGCTGGTCATCGACTTGGCCCGCCTGCTCGATGCCGCGCAGCGTGCTGGTGAGCGGGGCGTGCAGTATCAACTGTCGCTGTTCTTCAAGTCGCCGTACAAAGTCGCGGGCAAGCCGCTGGTCCACGATCTGTTTGAACAGCACACGATCCTGCGCAGCTGGGTGGACAAGGTCAGCCCGAAGCTCAAGGCCTAGTCGATCGTCAGGGGAATGGGCGACGGGAACGAAGGGGATTGGTCATGACGGCAGAACTCGCGCTTTTGGGGCGGGCACCCGCTGTGGACAACGCGCGCCACGTGCGCTGGCCGGTGCTCGATGATAGCGATCGTCAAGCGGTCTTGACCGTTCTCGATCGCGGAGTGCTCTCAGGTCCGTTTGCTCCCGAGGTGCGGGCATTCGAGCGCGAGTTCGCCAGTTACATCGGCACGCGTCACGCGCTGGCCACCAACAGTGGCACCGCGGCCCTGCATATGGCCTTGGCTGCCGTCGGTGTTGGTCCCGGCGATGAAGTCATCACCAGCGCCTATTCCTTTGTCGCCACAGCGCAGGCCGTCCTGCACCAGCAAGCGATTCCCGTCTTCGTCGATATCGAGCCACACACCTGCGGCATCGACCCCGCGCTCATCGAGCGCGCCATCACCCAAAAGACCAAGGCGCTGCTGCCGGTTCACATCCACGGCATGCCTTGTGATCTGGATGAAGTGATGGCTATCGGCAAGAAGCACGGCATCCCCGTCGTCGAAGACGCCTGCCAAGCGCACGGTGCGATGTATCGCGGCCGGCGCGCCGGCTCGATCGGGGATGCCGCCGCCTTCAGCCTGCAGTCCAGCAAGAACCTGCCCTGTGGCGAAGGCGGTGTGTTCGTGACCAACGACACCGCGATGCTCGATCGCGCCAACAGCCTGCGCATGTTTGGTGAAAACGTGCGCCAGATGGAAGACGTGCCGTGGGATCCGCAGCGACCGCTGGATGCCAGCCGCGCATACGACAGCGTTCACGTCGGCTGGATGTATCGCACCAACGAGATGTCCGCCGCCTTGGCGCGATCGCAGCTTCGCAAGCTGGAAGCCGCAAACGCGCAGGCGCGGCAAAATGCCCAGCGCTTGTCGGCTGCCCTATCGACGCTGCCTGGCATCACGCCGCCGTCTGAGCCTGCCGATCGCACGGGCACCATCCACAAGTATCGCGTTACCTTCGATGCTTCCGCGATGGGTGTTTCGGCGCCGCCCAAGACCGTGCGTGCCGCGCTGATCAAAGCGCTGCGCGCCGAAGGTCTGGAAGTCGTGATGTGGCAGTCGCAGCCGGTGCCAGGGCAGACACTGTTCCGCGACAAGACCGGCTATGGCAGCGGCGTGCCGTGGAGCGTGTGGAACGTCGAGAGCCCGGTGCGCTATGACCTCGATCAGTTCCCGCAGACCACGCGGCTTCTCGACTCGTCGCTGGTTCTGTTTTCACAGAGCTGTCCGATCTTCCCGCAGCCAACCGAGCTGATCGACGCCTATGCCGAGGCCTTCGCCCGCGTATGGCGCCACCTGCCGCAGGTGGTGGCCGCGGCGTCGGCGCAGTCGTAAGGCCGGCGCGCCGGTCATGAGGCGGCCATGAAAGCCACCCTTTTGCGCGTGCTGGCCCTGCTGGTCAGCGTGTCGCTGTTCGTGGCCGTGCTGCGCTATGCCGGCGTCGGCAAAATGGGCGAAGCCCTGCTGCGCATCGCTGCGTGGCTGCCGCTGCTCGCGCTGCTTGAGATCACGATCATCGCGTTTAACGCCTTGGCGCTGCGCTCGCTGTATCGCGCAGCCGGGGCGGATGCGCCGAGCCGAGCATTTTGGCGCGCGGTCTACCTGGGCAACACGTTTTCTGTTGTGCTGCCCGCTGGCCGCTTGATGACCGAGACCTGGAAAGCGGTTCGGCTGGCGCGCTATGTCACGGGGCCCATCTCAGCAGCGGGCGCCGTTGGCTGTCAGGCCGCGGTGCTGCTGGGCAATGCGGTGATCGCAGCGCTGACCCTTACAGCCGTTGCGCTGCGCTGCGGCATGACATGGCCGACGCTAGCCGTCGCCTTGTTTGCGCTCGGCATGATCGGCATGGGGGGATCCGTGTTCTTGCTCGGCCGCGCCAAGCTGGGGCGCTGGCTGGGCTCGCGCATGGCCATGGTGCAGGCGCACGGACCGGCGTTTGACGATGCGTTTCTGAAGTCGAGTCGTGCGCTTCCCATCGCTGCGTTTTATGAGTCGTGTGCGCGCCTGTGTCAGCTGACGCAGGTTGCGATCTTGCTGTACGCCGACGGGCAAGCGCTGGGTGTCATCGGTACGCTGGCCACCTACGGCCTGCTTCTGGTCGGCGCTGCGCTCGGCGATCTCTTGCCTGCTCAGCTTGGTGCTACTGATGCCATGCTGACCATTGCCGGCAGTCATGTCGGTTTGGCAGCGGCGCAGGCCTTGGCCATGACCACGTGTCTGCATGGGGCGCAGATCGGCGGCGCGCTATTCAGTGCTGCGGTGGCGTTCGTTGTGCCCGAGATCGATCGACCCGAATCAGTCAGCACAGCGACGGAAAAACAGCCATGAATGGCCCGGTCTTGCAGCTTGCAATCGAGCTTGCTCAGCGCGCTGGCGACATCCAACGCACCGCCCGCGAGCGCGGGATCACCGTCGAGCCAAAGGGCATCTCTGACATCGTCACGGCCGTCGACACCGCGTGTGAGCAGGCCATCGTCGCCGCCATCAGCGAGCGCTTTCCCGATCACGGCATCGTCGCGGAAGAAGGCTCGACGCGCGGCACTTCAGCACGCTGCCAGTGGGTCATCGATCCGCTGGATGGCACCAAGAACTATGCGCACGGCAGCGTGCGCTGCGGCGTATCGATCGCGGTTCAGCTCGACGGCGTCACCCAGATCGGGGTCTTGTATGCGCCATTTGTCGATGAGCTATTTGTCGCCGAGCGCGGTCGTGGAGCGCGCTGCAACGAGCATCCCATCGCGGTGTCAAAGACCACGGAGCTTGCCGCTTGCATGGTGGCCAGCGCGCTGACCTATGCAGCGGGATCTCGCAGCGCAGAGCCGCGACAGCTCGACCACCTGCTGCGCGTCTTTTCCGCGGTGCAGGCGCTGCGCTCGCACGGCTGCTGCACGCTGGATCTCGCGGACGTGGCGCGCGGCCGCTTGGATGCGTATTTCGAACCAGGCCTGGCCGCGTGGGACACGGCAGCCGGGGCGCTCTTGGTGCAAGAGGCCGGCGGGCGGGTCAGCAGCTTCGACGGCGAGCCGCATCGCGTGCAGCATCCACACATTCTGGCCAGCAACGGCCATGTCCACGCCGCGCTGCGTTCGATCCTTGCGACGGAACGTGCCTAGCCTTGGAAGAGAGGTAATCCGGTGAGTGCTGTGATTTCTCAGTTCATCCGTCGCTATACCGCGCTGATCGAGGCCATTGAGCGCGCTCCGCGGCGGGCTTTTTTTCTGCTAACGCTTGCGCTTCTGCCGGCGCTGTATTTCTGCGCGCTGTACTTCCTGAACGTGCGCGCCGGCATGCAAGATCTTCTGCCCGACGACTCGCCGCCTGTGCGCGCGGTCAAAGAGCTTCAGACTCGCTTTGGTGGGGGCAACGCCGGCTTGATCATCTTGGTGCGCTCGCCGAACAAGGCTGACAATCAGCGCTTTGTGCGCACGCTGGCCCAGGCGATCCGCGATCGCAAGCTGTCCTATGTCCGCTCGGTCACCGACAGCGTCGAAACCGAGCGTGCCTGGGCGCGCAAGAACGCGCCGCTTCTGGTCGAGCGCTCGCGCTTTGATCGCGTGATTCGCGAAGCCAACGAGGCCATCGATCAAGCCAAGAGCGAAGCCAACCCCATGCTGGTGACGCTCGATGACGAAGACACCGCCGAGGCTCGCCTGCGCCGCCTGCGCGACGAGGCCGAGCGGGAAGGGCAGACACTCGACCGCTTCCCCGAGGGGTTTTTAGCCAGCAAAGACGGCACGACGATTCTTCTGCGGGTTGTGCTGCTCGCGGCCGATACCGAAGTCGATCCCGCCAAGCAGCTTATGGCCGCGGTGCAGGAAGAAGTGCAGAAGCTCAAGCCGCAGTTCCCGCCGCAACTTGCGGTGCATTACAACGGCGAGGTCGCCAACCTCCTCGAAGAACATGCCGCGATCTTGGCAGACGTGTCGATGTCATCGGTGCTGGTCAGCGTGCTGTGCGGCTTGCTGATCGCGTTTTATTACCGCTCGGCGCGGGCCGTGCTTGCCATCCTCTTTGCGCTGGGGCCGGGCGTCATCGTCACGTTTGCCATCGCGCGCTTGATCGGCAGCTCACTTAACTCGAACTCGGCCTTCTTGGGCTCGATCATCGTCGGAAATGGCATCAACTATCCACTGGTGCTGATGGCGTATTACCGCTCGCAGTCGCCGAGCCTGCCGCGTGCCCAAGCGCTGCTCGCTGCCGCGCGCGAGAGCTTGCCCGGCATCAGCGGTGCCTCAGCGACCGCTGCCGCCGCCTATCTGGGCTTGACCTTTACGTCGTTCAAGGGCTTCTCGCAGTTTGGCTCGACGGGCGGCTTCGCCATGCTGGTCATCGCCGCCATGAGCTATCTGACCACGCCGCTTTCCATCGCGCTGTTCGATCCGCCGCGGCGCGAAGTCGACAGCACGGTGATTCAGTCAGCGGTGCGCTCGTGGTTTTCGCGGGTCGGCCGGGCTCGCGTCTTTGCCGTGGCCCTGCTTATTGTGTTTGTCGCCATCGGCTCGCTGGGCTTGCGGCGCGGGCTGCGCGAAGGGTACTGGGACACCGACCTGCGCAACATTCGCAACACCGAATCGGTCCGGCATGGATCGGCTTCCTGGGATCGCACGGTGTCGTCGATCTTTGGCACGTGGATCACGCCGGTCGTGGCCTTGTCGCGCACACCGGAAGATCGCGATCACACGGCGCAGGCGCTGTCGCAGGCGCTGTCGCAGCCCTCGACCGCAGGTCAGCCAAAGATGGCCGAGCGCATCGAGACCATCACTCGCTATGTGCCGCCGCTCGCCGATCAGCAAGAGCGCATCGCGAAGCTCAAAGCGCTGCGCACCCGCGTCGATGCGCTGCCCAGTGAAAAGATTCCTGACGATGCGCACCGCTTCTTGGATGAGTGGGTGCCGGCACAGGGCATGGCACCGATCACCGTCGAGTCCGTGCCGCAAGCGCTGCGCGGCAACTTCCAAGAGCGCAGCGGTCAGACGGACCACACGACGCTGGTCTTCCCGTCGCTGGCCATCGATTTTGATGATGCGCGCAACATCGTCGCCTTTGCCGGTCGCGTCTATTCGACGCCGCTGCCCGAAGGCTCGGTGGTCGGTGGCGCCTTCTTGGTTTTGGCCGAGATCATGCGCGTGCTTCAGCAAGACGCGCTGCGCTTGATCGGCATGGTGTGCATGCTCGTCGGGGCGGCGCTGGTGCCGATCTTTTTCAGACGGGCGCTGCGCATTCCGGTGGTGGTGCTGACGGTGACCGGCGTTGCGGTGGCATCTCAGTTGATGATGATGGCCTTTGGCGTGCGCCTGAACATGCTCAACTTCGCAGCCTTGCCGATCACCATCGGTGTAGGTGCCGACTACATCGTCAACGTGCTGGGGGCCATGGACTCGCTGAAGGTCGATGCCCGCGAAGCGACGGCGCGCATGGGGGGCGCCGTGCTGCTGTGCTCGCTGACTACTGTGTTTGGGTACATCACGCTGCTTCTCGCTAGCTCGGGTGCGCTGCGCAGCTTTGGCCAGGCGGCGGTGCTAGGCGAGATCACCGCAGTCAGCATCGTGCTCTGTGTCTATCCCGCGTTCGCTCAACGACGCACCTAGCCCTTCGTTCACTCTTCCTTGTCGCGCAGACTGACCATGCTTGAAGCCTTGACCTCCGTTGCTCCGAGTACGGAGCCCCCTAGCTTTGCCGAACAACGCGCGGCGCTTGCGCTGCTGGAAGCGATGATCCCTGGTGGAAAACGCGTCCCGCCCGGCGATGAGACAACGCTGTCCCGCACCGAAGATCTGGTCCGCGAGATCTCGCCCAGCCTGCTGCCGATCTGGCGGTCGGCGCAGCGCGCTTTGTCGACGGCAGCCATCGCCAGCACCGGGCGGCCGTTTTACGCGCTGGATGCGCGCACGCAGCAAGATCTGTTGTCGCGCTGGGCCAAGCACCCGGTCTTGCGCGGGCCGTATTCGCTGCTCTTGCTGGCGTACAAGATGGTTCACTTCGATCGGCAGAACGTAAACGATCGCTTGGGGGCTCGCTTTGACGTCGTGCGCGACATCGAGCAGCCGCGCTGGTTGTCGCAGGTGCGGCGTGGCGAAGACCTAAACCCCGACGAAGTGATCGACTGCGACGTCGTCGTGGTCGGCACCGGAGCCGGCGGCGCGGTCGTCGGTCGAGAGCTTGCCGAGCGCGGCTATGCCGTCGCGTTTGTCGAAGAAGGCGATCTGTACCGTCGCGATGCGTTCGATGGGCGGGCCATCGATGCCTATCGTCGCTTTTATCGCGCTGGCATCGTGCTCGGCAACGCACCGATTCCGGTGTTCATGGGTCGCTTGGTGGGCGGCTCGACGGCGGTAAACGGCGGCACCTGCTTTCGCACGCCGTCCTGGGTGCTCGATCGCTGGTGCGAAACGATGCGCACCGATGACTTCACGCCCGCCGCGATGAACCGTTACTTCGAGCACGTCGAAGAGTTCTTAGAGATCGCGCCCACCGAAGAGCGCTATCTGGGACCGATCAGCGGCGTGTTCGCGCGAGGCTGCGGCAAGCTCGGCTGGCGCTATTCGCGCATCCGTCGCAACACGCCGGGCTGTCAGGCATCTGGCTTCTGCGACTATGGCTGCCGCACCGACGCGCGCCGCAGCACCAATGTGTCGTACATCCCGGCGGCGCTGTCGCGCTCGGCGATGCTGTTTACGCGTCTGCGCGCCGAGCACGTCCGCATCGAAAACGGCCGCGCCACTGGCCTAAGCGCTGTGACTCGCACGGGCGAGAGCATTCGCTTCAATGCCCGCGCCGTGATTCTGGCTGGCGGTGCGCTGCCGACGCCGCTGTTCCTGCAGCGCCAAGGCATCGCGACCGCAAGCGGTCAAGTCGGCCGCAACCTGAGCCTGCACCCCAGCGCCGGCATGTCGGGCCTGTTCGACGAAGACATCAAGCCGGGCGAGTCCGTGCCCCAGGGGTATTTCGTCGAAGAGTTCCTGCGCGACGGCATCTTGATCATCAGCGCGCTGTCGCCGCCCAACACCTCGCCGATGGCGCTGGCGCTTTCGGGGCGGCCGCTGATGGATGCCATGGATCAGCACGAGCACATCGCCACCATCGGTCCGCTGATCGCCGACGATCCCAAGGGAGTCGTGCGCTTGCAAGCGCATGGCCAGTACCTGATTCAAAGCAACCTGACCGCGCAGGACGTGCGCCGCCTGCATGTCGGCATGGTGCGCAGCGCCGAGCTGCTCTTGGCGGCCGGGGCCAAGCACCTGTACCCAGGCGTGACGTCGATGCCGAGCCTGTCGCCGAACGATCTGCACCGCTTTGCCAAGGCCAAGATCCATGCTGGCGATCTGGCCTTGATCAGCTATCACCCGCTGGGCACCTGCCGCATGGGCCGCGACCGCAAGACCTCGGTCGTCGATCTCGATCAGCAGACCCACGATGTGAAGCGGCTGTTCATCGTTGATGGCAGCACGGTGCAGGGGCCGCTGGGCGTGAACCCGCAGCTCACGATCATGGCGCTGGCCACGCGCGCCGCCGAGCGCATCGCCGACCTGCTCGGTTAGCGAGCACGGACCGCCGCGAATCAAGCAACAATTGGTATAAATAATTTGGATCATTAATTTCCAGCTAATTATCTGGAAATTAGTGACTATTAATGTTTTTAGTTTATTATGTATTTGAAGATAAGGACAGTGTCATTGAAGACTTATTCAGGCTCGGTGGGCTTCTTGCGCGGACGTGTCAGGACAAAGAGCAGCGATCCAGCGACGAATCCCAGCAGCAGTGCCGGCATGAAGCCATAGGCCAGTACCGCAAGCACCGGCTTACGCAGATAGTTGTACAAGAGGTGCGGGTCGGAAAATCCGTCATAGCCAGCCCAGATCAGTCCCAGCACGCCGGCACAGACTGCCGCATAGCTAAGACAGATCAGCCCAGACAGCGCGCCGATGCCGAGCGCCGGCAACAGCGAGCGCCGCGCGATGTGCGGGCCTGCGCTGCGCCCGACTCGACGGGCTCCTTGCGCGACCAGGAACGTCGTCATGAGCACGCAGAGCAAAAGCGCGGTATTGCCGCGCGCAGCCACCGCGAGCAGCGCGCCCATGAGCCAGGCCGAGCCCATGCCGACGTATTCACCCATTCGAGCCGGGCGTGCCGACTCGGCCACAGAGTCCCCCGCAAGTGCCGTCATCGTAGGGCCATGGTACGCCGCAGCATGCCGCAAGCACTGGACTTCGCGGGCTGCGTCGCTGCCGAGCTTTCGCGGGCAGCTGACTTAGCGCGGGTGCTTGACCAGCTTGGTAAAGGCGCGCAGATCGGCGAGCTCGCCGTGAACAACGACGCAGTCTCCGGCGCAGATGGGGTCGTTGGCGGCGGGACTGAACATCATGGGTTGGTCTTGCGGCTTGCGCGAAAGGATCATCACGCGCTGTTCGGTGGCGACTTGGCCCAGCGTCCGCCCAACCAGAGGGCTGGCCGATGGGACGTGCAGCTTGGCGGTGAAGAGCTCGCGACCTTCCAGCGCGAAGCTGCCGACGATCTCAAGATCGAGCACGGAAGCCGCGACGATGGGTGCCGCCACAGCGGCCGATGAAAACGCGACGTCCAAGTGAAAGGCATCGGCCAGCTTGCCCGCGATGGTGTCATCGAACATGCGCAGAACGACGCGCACCTTGGGATTCAGGCGCCGACCATCCAGCGCGATCTCGACATTTCCCAGATCGTCGTTGGTGGCGATGATCAGCGTGTGCGCGTGAGCAATGCCGGCGGTGAGCAGCGATTCTTCCTGTCGCGCGTCAAGAAGCAGCAGCGGAACCTTGAGCTGCTGCACGCGCTGGACAAACGGCGAGTCGCTGTTCTTTTCGATCACCACGACATCGAGGTGCCAGCCCAGCAAGCGTTCGAGGATGCGATAGCCGACGCGGCCCAGGCCGCACAGGATGATGTGATCGCGATAGGTCGAGGCCAGCACCTTGGTCCACTCCTTCTGGTTTTCCTGGCGCGAGAACAAGAGCAGCGCCACCCGCACCACAGTGTCGGCAACCACCAGCAGGCCGAGCAGCGGATACAGAAAGTACACAAAGCGCAGCGCCCAGCTTGCCGGCAGCGGATACGCCGGCTGCATTGCAAACAGGCTATAGGTGGCAAACACCGACTCGGACCAGTCGGGACAGCGACCTAGCGACTCGATCGGCGTGCGATGAAACAAGAGGGCGCCCGCCAGCAACGACACCACGATCAGCGTCGACTGCAGCCAGAACTTACGGACGATGATGCGCAGATATCGCGCCATGGCTCGGGCCCAGCGACGCAGCTTGCGTCCGCGGTCCGCAGCCAAACGTCCCGCGGACGGCATCGACGATTCCTGCGTCTGCGCACGAAGTGTAGAGGGCCCGATCACGACGCGCGCATCGTATCGGGCTGGGCTGCAAGCGGGCAGAAAAAGACGTGCTAGAGCCGAGGCGAAGGTCCGCACTTGCCAGCGGGGGCGGCTTTGGGGTACACGGCAGCCCACTGCGTGATCAGCGACGAGGCTGGAGCCTGTTCTGGCCATCGAAGCCGCAGGGCAACTCATGGCCAGCGCCGTTTTTTCATCGGATCCATCGTCCCGTGTGACGCCCGAGGGAGTCGTTCGCGCGCACGACGAGCGCTTCATGGCCGAGGCGCGCCGCGAAGCCGAGCGCGGGCGTGGGCGCACCAGCCCCAACCCAGTGGTCGGCGCGCTGATCGTCGATGAGGACGCGTGCGAGGAAGACGGCGTGCCGCGCGTGCTCAGCCGCGGCCATCACATCTTGGCCGAGCGCGATCACGCCGAGGTAGCAGCGCTGCGCCCGCTGGGGGGACGGGCGCCGGGAAAGACCCTGTACGTGACGCTAGAGCCGTGCAATCACGTCGGTCGCACCGGCCGCTGCACCGACGCCATCTTGGCCGCTGGCATCACGCGCGTGGTCTGCGGCATGCGCGATCCCAACCCACACGTGCAAGGGGGAGGCATCGCCCGTCTGCGGGCCGCTGGTATCGCGGTCGTGGTCGGTGTGCAAGAAGCAGCCTGCCAAGCGCAGAACCGCGGCTTCGTCCGCGCCATGACGGAAGGGCGACCGCAGATCCTGTTGAAAGCTGCGCTGTCGCTGGATGGGCGGATCGCGCCGCTTCGTGCCGAGCGTCCACTCGCCGAAGCCGCACCGATCTGGCTGAGCAGCGCCGCAGCGCGTGTCATGGCGCATCGTCTGCGAGCCAGCAGCGACGCCATCCTGGTCGGTGTCGGCACGGTGCTCGCCGACGATCCGCAGCTGACTGTGCGGCTTCCGGCGAGCGATTCTGCGGCACTTGCGAGCCGGCCGCTGCGCGTCGTCCTCGACAGCCACCTGCGCACTCCGCACTCTGCCAAGCTGGTCGGGCCCGGCACACTGATCGTTGCCGGCAGCTCGGCACTTGCTGCCAAGCCCGAGCGCGTCGAGAGCCTGCGCCGCCACGGCTGCGAGGTGATCGGCGTCGATACAGCGACGGGAGAGGAAGACTTCCTCGATCTGCGCAGCGTGCTTTCTGCCCTGTGTCAGCGCGGTATTCAGGACGTCTTGTGCGAAGGCGGCGCGACGCTGCATGGCCGCTTGGTCGCGGCGGGCTTGGCCGATGAAGCGGCGCTGTTTGTGGCGCCGCTGTTTCTTGGGGATCGCGGCGTTCCGCTCTTGGCTGGGCTCTCTGTTCCGACGCTTTCCGTCGCACCGTGGCTGTCTGATGTCGAAGTGCAGCGGCTGGGTCCGGATCTTTTTCTGCGCGGCACCCTGCGACGCGGACCGTATCGCCCTAGCGAGCCCGAACGCATCGTGGATGCGTTGAGTCTGTCCAGGTCAGCCAATCCATCGGACACCACGCCACCTCAGCCATCGAGGATCGAGCGAAAAGGGGAGGGATAGACGGAGATGTTTACGGGACTGGTCGAAGATCTGGGAACCGTCGTCGCGCTGTCGCCTTTGGCTCAGAACAGCGGACTGCGCCTGCGCCTCCGGGCCGCGCTGCTGACCGAGATCATGCCGCTTGGCGCGTCGCTGGCCGTCGACGGCGTCTGCTTGACCGTTGTGACGGCCAGCCGTGGCGAGGTCGAAGTCGAGATCGGGCCCGAGACCCTGGGCCGCACAACGCTCGGCTCGCTTGGCCCCGGCGATACCGCGCACCTAGAACGGGCGCTGCGCCTGGGCGATCGTCTGGGCGGGCACCTGGTCAGCGGCCATGTCGACGGCGTCGGAACGATCGCAAAGAGCTACCGCCGCGGCGATAGCTGGGATGTCGTGGTGCAGCCACCGCCTGCGCTGCTGCGTTACATCATCGAAAAAGGCGCCATGACCATCGACGGCATCAGCCTAACGGTAAACAGCGTCGACCAGCCTGCGGGCTGCTTCAGCGTCTCGCTTGTGCCCTATACCCAGAGCCGCGTGACGCTGGCGCGCAAGGCGGTGGGGGCGCGCGTCAACTTGGAAGTGGATCTGATCGGAAAGTACGTCGAGCGCTTGCTCATGCCGCATGTGGCCTCGCTCGCGTCCTCCACGTCGGCATCGCCCGCAGCGGGCTCGATGCTGACGCTGGACAAGCTCAAGGAGAACGGCTTTGTCTGAGATGCCAAACACACGCATGGCGGAGACCGGGGCGGCTCCGCAAGGCCTTTCGCTGTCTGCGGGAGCCGCCTCGTTCGGGCTGCCGCGGGCGTTTCACAACGACCTGAGCCCCGAACCGACTGCGCGCATTCGTCGGGTGCAGCAAGCGCTGGAAGAGCTGCGCCAAGGTCGCATCGTCATCCTGGTCGACGACGAAGATCGCGAAAACGAAGGCGACCTATGCATGGCGGCGGAAAAGGTAACGCCGGAAGCGATCAACTTCATGGCTCGCTATGGCCGTGGCCTGATCTGCTTGACGCTGACCGAAGAGCGCGCGGATTACTTGCAGCTTCCCCTGCAGGCGACGCGGGCGGGTGGACCGTCGCTGGGCACGGCGTTTACGGTGACCATCGAGGCGCGCCATGGCGTGACCACTGGCATCTCGGCTGCGGATCGCGCGCACACGATCCTCACGGCCGTCCATCCGCAGAGCCGGCCCGAGGACTTGATCACGCCGGGCCATATCTTTCCGCTGCGTGCCAAGCGCGGCGGCACGCTGGTGCGCACCGGGCAGACCGAAGGCTCCGTCGATCTGTCGCGTCTGGCGGGGCTGCAGCCAGCCGGCGTCATCTGCGAGATCATGAACGACGATGGCACCATGGCGCGTCTGCCCGATCTGCAGCGCTTCGCGCAGACCCATGAGCTGCTCGTGCTCAGCGTCGCGGACATCATCGAATACCGCCTGCAGACCGAGCGCTTGGTCGAGCGCGTGCGCGACTTTCCGTTGGTGCCGACCGTCGATGGAAAGCCGCTTGCAGGTTTTCGTGCGCAGCTTTATCGCACCCTGGTCGAGCCCACCGAGTATCTCGCCCTGACGCTAGGTGACGTCGCAACCGACGAGCCAGTGTTGGTGCGCGTCCAGACCGCCAACTTTCCCGGCGACGTGCTGTCGGCAGTGGGATGCGACAGCGGAACACAGCTACGCGCCGCGCTTAAGACCATCGCCGATGCCGGCCGGGGTGTCTTTTTGTTCATCTTCCCGACGCAGCGCTATACGCTGCAGAGCGATCTTGATGCGCACCTGCCGCAGAGCCGCGAGAGCAGCGGTGTTCCGTCGGCGCCCTTGGACAAGCTGCGCGACTTCGGCTTGGGGGCACAAGTGCTGCGCACGCTGGGCGTGCAGCGCATGCGGCTGATGACGGACAACCCGCGCAAGATCGCCGGTCTTCAAGGCTACGGCCTGACGATTGCCGAGCTTTTGCCGCTACACACGCGCTCCGCAATGTGAAGCAATCGGCTCACCTTGCGCGGTGTCTGCCGCGTGTTGGGTTGCCTCGGCGGCAGGCTCCAGCGCCAAAGACCTACTGTGGGCGCATCGTCCCACCTGCGTTTGCTACGAAGGTCTCGTTGCTCTCATCAACCGACTTGGGGTTTAATCGAAAGAGCATCGATGGCCGCAACCGATTTCTCCGACACACACGAGTGTCCACAGCGCTGTACGCTGTGCCTTCGGTCGGGATCCGCTTTTTTGCAGCCGCTCGCATCCACCCTCCCTGCAGATTGCAGATCGGAGTAGCGATGTCGCGCCCCTTCCCGCTCCGGCTTTTTCTGTTCGCGTTTCTCGGCTGGACGTTCGACTTCTATGACCTGGCGCTGTACGGCTTCATCAAAGAGGTCGTGTCCGCCGATCTGCACATCGCCCACCTTGCCGAATCGTGGCTGGGCAGCATCGCGCTGGCCACATCGGGAATCGGTGGCATCTTGGCCGGCATGCTGGCCGATCGCTATGGCAAGCGATCGCTCTTGGCACTGACGGTGTTGGTGTACTCGCTGGGCTCGCTGGTGTGCGGTCTTGCTCCCAATGCCTGGGTCTTTCTGCTGGGCCGCGGCCTGGTCGGCTTGGGCGTTGGTGGCGAGTGGGCCATCGGTCACGGTATGGTCGCCGAAGCCGTCGAGAGTCGCTTTCGCGGGCGGGCCTCTGCGCTCTTGCAGGCGGGCGAGCCCGTCGGTGTAGCGCTGGCCGCGGCCGCGGGATTCTTGATCATGCCGATCGTCGGCTGGCGCGCTGTGCTGATCGCATCTAGCGCCACCGCGATCCTCGCGCTGTTCATCCGGCGCTCGATGCGCCTGCCCAACGAGCCCACGCAT
Organism: Myxococcales bacterium; assembly: GCA_016794505.1. GTDB lineage: Bacteria > Myxococcota_A > Polyangia > Palsa-1104 > JAEUJZ01 > JAEUJZ01. The sequence goes on along the minus strand of JAEUJZ010000158.1, from coordinate 60,277 downwards.
CGCAAGGGGTACGGCTTGGTCAAAGCGGTGCGTAACGGCATGGGCAAGCACATGTTTATGGCCTGGATCCTCGTCGTGCTGAAGCTGGGCACGTACTGGACCTGTTACATCTGGCTGCCCGGCTTTTTGCGTGACCGCATGAACCAAGGCATCGGCCGCAGCTTTGCGTGGATCCTGACCGCGCAGCTGGGTCAGTTCTTGGGCATGCTGACCTTTGGCAGCTTTGCCGACCGCTATGGGCGACGGCCGGCGTATTCGATCTACTCGCTGCTGACGGCTGCCGCATTGGCCCTTTTGGCGTTCCGCTGGCAGTGGCTGTCGGCGAATCCGTCGTTCTTCTGGTGTACGATGCTGCTCCTCGGGTTTGGCTCGGGCTGCACCGCTGGCTTCGGCGCGCTTTTGTCTGAGCTGTTCCCGACGGAAGTGCGCAGCTCTGCCATGGGCACGACGTACAACCTGGGGCGGGCCGCGCAGCCGATCTCGCTGTTTATCGTCAGCCTCATGGTGGCGCGCCATGGCTTGACCGGTGGCCTATCGGTGCCGCTGTGCTTGGCCATTGCGACCGCAAGCTGGGTCTGGCTGCTGCCTGAGACGCGAGGCATCACGCTGCCCCGTCTGTTCATGTCGCCTCGCACAGGTTCCGGCACGTCGCACCCGCGCGCTTCCGCTTCGTCTGAGAGCGGTGGGGCAGGGCGCAGCAGCGACGGGAACTAACGGCCTAGCCGCGGCCTAGCCGGCAGCAAGCCATGGGCAGGTGCGATCGATCGATCGGGTCGGTGACGGGGCTTTCTGGATCCAAGCGGAACGCGCGGGGCAAGACGCCCCGCACGCGGCGACTACATCGGAGGGGGAGGCGGCAGGACCGGGGCAGCGGCCGGCGGTGCGGCGGGGGGCGGTGGGAGCGCAGGCGCTGACATTCCCCCCGGCGGCGGCGCGGCGGGGGCCGAAACCGCAGGCGGCTGCCAGATGTCGGGGGCGCTGCTTGGCGGCGGCAAGGTCGATGCCGGCGGCAAGGTCGAAGCCGGCGGCAAGGTCGATGCCGGCGGCGGCAGCGGGGCCGGCAGCGTCGAGACCGGCATGGCCGCATCGCACTTGGCATAGAAGTTCGTCTGGTCTTCGTCTTCCGCCAGATTCGACTTATTGATCAGCGCGACCAACCCGGACTGCGTCGGCGCATCGAGCGTCGCGTTGCGGTTCAGGCAGCGGCGCAGGGCCCCCTTGGTGACGATGCCGGGCCGCCCCGATGAAGCAAACGCGGCCGAGCCCGCCTGCTTTTCGGGATGGCGAATGGCATCCGCGCAGTCGTCGACGGCCTTGCGCACGGGCCACGGAAGCTCCGTGGTGTTCAGGCGGTCCAGAAGCTCGTGATCGAGGGGCTTACAGTCCCGGCAGTACTGATCTTGCGGTAGCTGCGCCATGGTCTCGGCCTTGCAGACCACCACCTTGGTACACCCACTGCTCATCGCAAGCAGAAGGGAAAGTCCAGCTCCCAGCAGGCTCAGGCTCGTGCCGGCCACGAGGCTGGTCTTGGGACTGCGCCGAATCTCTTCACACTGGGCTGACATTCTTGGGCTCCTAAGTTCGCAGAACAACAGCTCTAGAGCTGCTTCGCTAGTGTCTGCTAGGACGCCGCGAAGTTCAAGAGCGACGCTGCGACCCGCCGCCTCGCGACTCCTAGTCGAACTCTCCGGGACCGGCCGCAAGCCATACGCCTTCCAGGCGAAAGGCCTTGCCGCGCAGGCGAAAGCGATAGATGCGGCCAACACGCTCGTCGCTGTCCTCGGCTTCATCGGGATCGGAATAGAAATAGAGCAGCGCATCGGTCTGCACCGGGCTCTTTTTCAGCATCTGCTTGATCACGAAGTCGGGCAATACCGTGGACAGGCTGTCGCGGAAGCCGGCGCGGGTCAGGCGTGGGCTGCGGAAGGTCGATCCGAAGTCGCTCTGTTTGACGAGGATCGGCTCTAGCCCGTTGCGAAAAGGGTCGGCGGCGACGCGCGTGATGCGGGCGGGATCGCCGCTGCGCAGCGCCGCGCGAAACGATGTCCAGAACGCCTGCGCCTCGGGCGTGAGCTTGGCCCAGCCCGCCGCCTCGGCGGCTTCGGCCTTCTGGCCAGCGGCGGCTTGCACGCGCTTTTCGATGCTGCGGATCAACGCGACATTCTTGCGTTCTAGCTCGCTGAGGGCCGGGCCGGCATCGTCGGTCGTGGGCTTGTACCAGGGCTGCTCTGAAAACAGCGTGTGCAAGCGCGGCGTCTTGAAGCGATGGCCGTGACGCGCATAGACCTCGTTGCGCATATTTGAGAGTGTCTCGGCGTCTTCTTTGGACAGCTCGTCTTCTGTCAACGCTCGCGTCGAGGCTTGTGGATAGCGTCCGGGGACGGGCTCGGCCCGACCGCTTTGCTCTTCCGCCAGCCAAAGGCACAGTCCCACGGCCAGCCAAAGCATGCAGGGTGCGCAGCGGATCTTCATGACTCGATCATATCCGCGTCTGCGTGCTCTGTGCGCGCCGCCACAGCGGGCAAAACTTCCGCTTTCGCTGCATCCCCAAAACAGAGTAGGTTGCGTCGCTGTCCCGCCGGAGAGGAGCGCATATCCCTGTGGCAACCGAGGTCCCTGACAACGCACAAGCCCCCCCACCAAAGGACGAAGAGCCGCGCGGTCTGTGGCGCCTGCTTTCTGCGCCGCGGCTTCTGATCGTCGCGACGCTGGTCTTGGCCCTGCTGAGCGCGCTGGGTCTGAAGAAGCTGCGCAACGAAGACGATGTCCTGGTGTTCTTGCCCGAGGGCGAGCCCGAGGTCATGGTCTTCAAAGATGTGGCCAAGCGCTTCGGCGCCATGCGGGTGGCCTTGATCGGTGCGACGCCGCGGCCTGGCAGCGAGGTCTTTTCGGTCGACGTTCTGTCCCGTCTTTCCCGTCTGTCTGAGGCGCTCAAGAACACCGAAGGCGTCGATCGTGTGGTGTCGCTTTCGACCATGACCGACCTGCGCAGCGGCGAGGGCGGCGTCGATGTGCAGGCGCTTGTGCCGTCGCCGCTGCCGACCGATGAAGCGGCGCTGCGCGCCCTGCGCGAATACAGCCTGGGGCTGTCGCAGGTGCGCGGCAACGTGCTGTCTGCCGATGGAAAGTCGACGCTGGTCATGGTCTTTTTTTCCGATGGAGCCAAGACCAATGTGCTCGCCGAAAAAGTCCGCACGCTGGCCCAGGTCGAGCTAGGCGGCGTCGCATCGCTTTATTACGGCGGCGCGCCGTTTGCTGGGCCGGCGATCTATGAAGACACACAGCGCGACGTGCGTCGTTTGACGCCGATGGCTCTGGCCCTGTTCTTTGCGATCGTGCTTCTGGCCTTTCGCGGCGTGCTGCCGGTCGTGCTGACCGTGGTCACCGTGGCGCTGTCGGTCGTGCTGGTGCTGGGCCTGATGGGTGCCGTCGGCGAGGCGTTCACCGTCGTCACCGGCACGCTGCCTTTGATCCTGTTTGCATCCGGCAGTCAGTACGCGATTCACATCCTGGGTCGCTACTACCTGGTGCGCGGCGAGTCGGGGCAGTCCGGCGCGGGGTCGGACAGCTATCGCGGTCGCTTGCTGGCGGCACGGCAAGCGGTTCGGGTCGCGGGTCCGCCGGTTGCGGTTGCGGCGATCAACTGCGCGCTCGGCTTTCTGTCGTTCGCGGTGATGAACATCTCGGCCATGCGCAGCTTTGGCTATGCCTGCAGCCTGGGCGTGACGCTGTGCCTGTTGTTCGCGGTGTCGCTCTTGCCCGCGGTGGTGGCGCGATACGAGCGCGGAACGACGGCAGGCGAAGCCGCGCCATTTACCGGCCTGGGCGCGCTCATGATGCGTCTGTTTGATGCGGCGCGCAGGGGGCGGGTCGCCGTCATTTCGCTGTCGCTGATCGCCGCGGCGATCTGTGGTGCCGGCATCCTGCGCGTGCAGGTGCGTATGGAGCCGCGCGCCTTTTTCCGCCCCGGCTCCGAGCCGGCCTTGGCGCAGCGCTTCTTGGACGAAGCCTTCGGCGGCGCGCAGTTCATTCAGATCGTGATCGAGCGCAGCGACCACGGCGACCTGACCGACCCGCGCGCTCTTTCCGAGCTTCGCCGCCTTGCGGCCTATGCCCGATCGCTGCCCGGCGTCACGCAGGTGCAGTCGATCATCGAGCCGCTGTCGCTGGTCAGCGCCGGCATGGTGGGCATCCGCGGCCTGCCGCAGAAGCAGAGCCAGGTCGAGCAGCTCCTGTTCTTCTTGGAAGGCGAGGCCTCGCTGCGCACGCTGTTTGCGGCCGACCGCAAGGCGGCGCTCTTGCATGTGCGGGTGCTCGGCGAGGCGGCTCCCGTGGTGCAGGCTCTGGATGCGTATCTCAAGGGGCGCTGGCCGTTCGCACTGCGTCGCCTCTCGGCAGCCGAGCTCTCGGAAGAGGTGAGCTTTTCGCGGACCGCTGCGACGCGCGCCGAGCGCCTGCCGGCCATCCAAGCGGCGATCGCGGCCCTGGAAAAGCGCGGTGCTGCCCTGGGTCCAGCGCCCGAAGATGCCGCCCTGCAAGCAGCCCAGCGCGACGGAGTCTCCGAGCTTTCGCGGGCGCTCGGCAGCCAGGAACCTCCGCCGGGGCTCGATCTGATCGTCGCCGAGGTGCTGATGCCGCCGCACGATGCCGGCGAGACGCCGCCGATCCTCGTGTCTGGGACGCTGACCGGCGAGCCGCTTCTAGATCGAGCGTTTTCGCGGGCCGTCGATCGCAACCAGTGGCGCAGCCTGGGCGTGGCGCTGCTCGCCGTGTTGATCGCGCTCGCCATCGCGCAGCGCGGCATCGTGCCGGCGGTGCTGTCGCTCGTGCCGGCGGTGCTGTCGCTCTTGGTGGTGTTTGGGACACTCGGCTGGATCGGGCAGCCGATTGATCTGGGCACCTCGCTCGTCGGATCGATCGTGACCAGCTCAGGTGCCGACTTCGCGATGCATTACATCTGGTACTTGAACCAGCGCCCGGCGCGCGAAGTCGTTCCCACGGTGGGGCCGGTGATCTTGACCACGGCCGCGCTGCTCGGCTTGGGCATGGGCGTGCTGATGCTCGGCGCCGCTCCGCCGCTGCGACTGTTTGGCGGCCTCTCCTGCGCGGGCCTGCTCTTGTCGGCGCTCGGTACGTTTGTGCTGGTGCCGGCGCTTCTGCCTCGTCTCAACAAAGAACACGCTGAGGAGTCTCTTTCATGACGCGCTCGCTCGCCTCTTCGTTCGTCCTGGGTCTGTTCCTTTTTGGCGCTTCGGCGCTGCCTTCGGCTTGGGCCCAGGCTCCTTCCGGCTCGGCGACGGCGCCATCCACCGCCAGCATCCCGACCCCGCCGCCCGCCGCTGCGTCCGCCCCGACCGAGTCCGCCGATGCGCTGCTGCAGCGCGTCGACAAGCAGGCCAACGCCTTTGTCGATGCGACGTTTCAGTTCAAGCTGCGCATCAAAGATCCCGGCGGACAGGTGCGCGAAAGCGAGTTCACCACGCAGCAGAAAGGCGCCAAGCGCTTGGTGCGCTTTCTATCGCCGGCCAACGTCAAGGGCATGGGCGTGCTCGTCGAAAACCCCGACACCATGTACGTGCTCTTGCCCGAGTTCAACAACCGCATCCGTCGCGTCGGCACGCACCAGGCCGGGCAGGCCTTTATGGGATCGGACGTCAGCAACGAAGACATGTCGCTGACCGAGCTGTTTCCGACCTATGCGCCGACCTGGGGCGGGCAAGACGGCGACCACGTCGTGTTGAATCTGCAAAGCCGCCCCGGCAAAGCGGTCGAGTTCCCGAAACTCAAGGTCTGGATCGAGCCGAAAGGCGGGCTGATCACGAAGATCGAATACATGGACGCCGCGGGAAAGAAGCTGCGCACGCAGCAGCGCCTGGAATACAAGGCCGACAGTCCCACCCATCAGTCGCCGGGCCGCATGGTGTTTATCGATCACCGCAAGAACAACCACGAGACCGAGCTGGTCTTGATCAAGAGCCAGCTCAACACCAACCTCTCTGACGACAACTTCACGCAGAGAGCCCTGCAGCGGCTCTAGCAGCGCGTTGAAAAAGTCAGCGAGGAGGCCAAAGCGCAAGGCGGAGGAGCGGAGCGTCCGTCGGGACGTGAGCACCGACAACGCAGCCCACAAGCCAGACCGCCGCCCCACAGCGACTTTTTCAACGCGCTGCTAGCCAAGCCGGGCATAGGCTGCAAAGCGCGCGGCCTTGTCCGCCGCAATCAAGCTCAGTCAAGAGAGCGCAAAGACCGCTGTGCGGTGCCCAACGCTTAGTCAAGAGAGCTTTTTGCCCGCTCTGCGGTGCCCAACGCTCAGTCAAGAGAGCTTTTTGCCCGCTCTGCGGTGCCCAACGCTTAGTCAAGAGAGCGTCTTGCCCGCGCGAGCGGATACACAGCTTCCCATCGCCGGCCCGCTGCCGTCACCCGGTGCCCTCTGCGGCTTCATCGCGTCCTGCACACGCATCGGCGAGATCGGCCTTTCGCCTCCTGCCACTTCCAGCGCACGGACAAGGACCACCCAACCAACCCGCTGGATGGTACGTTCCGACGGCAGCCTAACCCTGAACACCCCCTTTAGCGGTTTCGTTGAACCTAGAAAGTGACCGGCGAATGAGGCTTCCAACGTACTCACGCGTTCGTGTGCTCAGCACTCGGTATCGCGAGCATGGCATCGAGCCCGGCATGATTGGCTATGTCGTCGAGGTCTATGCAGATGGCTACGAGATTGAAATTTCCGACGGCTCTGGAAACACCATTGCCTTGTGTGCAGTCCAAGCCAGCGACGTAGAGCCAGCCGAGTCGTGGGAAGCGCAGGTCGATCTCAGAGAAGGCTAAGGTCGCCCGTCGACGAAGCCCAGGTAGCCGCGGTCGCCGACGAGCCAGGTCAGGCCGTTTGCGGCGGCGTGGACGGTGTACATATCGGTCGTGCCGACGCCCGGTGAAAGGGCGGTCAGGGTCTTTAGCAGCGGGTCGACGCTGCGGACCGCAAAGCCCGAAGTCCCGACGATATAGGTCGTGGTCCCATCGCTGGTGACGCTATAGAGATCGTTTGGAATCGTGTTGCTGGCGAGCGTCCAGCTTGAGCCGTCAAAGCGCAGGATCTGGCCGGCGGGACCGACGGCGATGGCGCGGCTGGTGCTCTGCGCCCACAGGCCAAAGACGGGCAGGATGGCGCTCGGGGAATAGTCGGCGAACTGGTTTACGCCGTCCCACTTCCACAGCCGGGACTGCGTGCTGTCGCCGCCGCCGCCGAGGACAAAGTTGGGGTTTACCGCCCAGACCGCGTACAGGTCGCCGTTTCCGCGGGGGTTGATCGAATTCCAGCGCGTGCCATCCCAGCGCCAGAATTCGCCGAGGCTGCTCATCGATGCGGCGAGGCCGACGATCCAGATGTCCTTTCCACTGACGCCCGAGATGGCGGTCAGCGTGCGGGTGGCGCCGCTTGGCGACAGGCTCCAGGTCGTGCCATCAAAGTGCAGAATGCGCCCGGCGCTGCCGACGGCCCAGACATCGTTCTTGGCGCTGGCCCAGACGGCGTTCCAGATGGTGTCCGATGGGACAGGCAGGCTGGCTGTCGGTGTCTGCGTCCAGGCTGTGCCGTCAAAGTGAAGGATGGTGGCCTGCTTGCCGACGACCCAGATGTCATCGGGGGCGATGGCCCAGACACCGCGCAGGTATGCCGAGACGCCACTGACTGCAAGGGTGCAGTTCTTGCCGACAGCACACGCCGGCAGCGTGCCGCAGCGTCGCGGGCTGTGGGCGACCAGCGGTGCTGTGAGGTTGCTCAGGCGCATGCTCACGTCCACGGTCGGCATGGCGGCGCCCTGGGAGCAGCCGTCGCCATCGTGGGCCTGGATATTGAGCTCTAGCTGGCCGCGCTCGGGTACGACGAGGCCTAGCTGATTCTGCGGCAGGGGCAGCGGAATCCGCGGATCGGACATCGTCGACAGCGGCTTTTGATCGAGCTGTGCCGTCACCTGCAGTGCCACGGCGCGGCTCGGCACATCGCTCAGAGTCAGAAGCACGCTGTACTCGCCTCCGCCACATGCAGAAGCAGAAAGCAGCAGCACTACAGCGAGTGTTTGCGGCACGCGCAGCACAGACATCATCGGGGTCCCTCCGACGGCAGCTAAAGCTTGAATGTAAGGGTGGGAATGCCGGCCGGCAGGGCCGGTGAGCGAGCCGATGCCACGCCTGCTCCGACGCCGACACCGACGATCAGCAGGGCCCCACCGCCGACGATCGTCCAAAACCACCACTTCTTATAAAGGGGCGTGGCGGACTCGCTGCCGGGGGCGGGCGGTGCAGCCTGGGGTGCCGCGACAGCGGGCGCTGGACTCGCCGTCGTCAGAGGCGGACTGCTCGTCGCCGGTACCGATCCCACTTCGCCCTTGGGATCATCGTCGGCTGCGGGTGAAATCGGGCTGCCCGCCGTGTCGACGAGAGCCTTGGCCTGCGCGGTGTACTTTTCCAGGCGGGCTTTGGTCTCGGGATCGGGTCGCGCTTCGGCTTGGCTGAAGCGCTCGTAATACGCAAGCGCCTCGCGCGGGCGCCCCAGCCGGTGCAGCGTGCGTCCCAAGTTGATCAGCAGCCATGGCATCTGCCGTCGCTGATAGGCCGCTTGGAATGAGCCCAAGGCCAGCTCATAGCGCCCCGACTCGAACTGCTTGACCGCTTGATCATAGTGACCGCGACAGATCGCATCGTTTAGGCAGCCATCGTCCGGCGACGACGGGCCCGCCTGCGCCACGGGCAGCGCCAGCAGCCCAAGCAGCGATGACAGAATCAAGGGTATGCCGATCCACGACAGGCGATCGGATCGCCTACGCGCACGGGAACAGGGCACAGGATTCGTGATGTGCATCAGGAAGGCGGGTCGAGTCATGGGAATCTTTGGCCGGCAAGAAAGCCTATCACGAAGCTGCGCGCGACTGGGCACCGCGGCATCCGACGACCCGGCGCATGGCAAAACAAACTTCGCCGCCTCCACCAGCTTGCGGCGATAATGCTCGGATAGTCGCGTGTCTACATCGTCTGATTGGGGGACGATGCAACGCGGAAGCCGACCGGTCGATAACTGGGATCAGCGAGGCGACTGCCCATGCCCAGCCTGAACTGCATCAAGATCCTCGGAAACCTCAAGTTCCTTTCTCATGGCTTGAAGCTGCCGATTCGCTTTCACAGTGCCGGCGGCATTCCCGTGACGCAGCACTATGACCAAGCGTTCAAGCCAACAGACAAGATCGCGATTCCACGCCTGATTCCGCCGTGGTTCATCCCGGCCGAGATTCCCAACAAGTACTACCAAGACACCTGCGACAAGATCGGTGGCGACTTCAAGGACTTCCACGATCGCATGCTTGACGCCGTGGTCTTTGCCCACTCGATGTGGAAGCTGCAGGCGCGCTTTCAGAACCTAAAGATCATGGCGGTGAGCGCCATCGGCACGCCGGGCTGTCTAACGGGCCCGGATCTAGAGCCACTGATCAAGATGGCGCCCTCGACCGCAACGATGATCGGCAACATGGCCAAGCACCGCGATGCCGTCGCCAAGGGCGTTGCCACCTGCTTTAAGCGCTGGCAGGACAACGTCACCGTACCGGGCCTGCCCTGGTATCCCGCGTTTGCCGCCTTCCCCGGTCCGATGGCGCCGCCGATGCCGAACGTGCCGATGCCGCTTATCACCTGCGTGTCGGCGATGATGAGCCAGATCGTCTCGCCGATGTCGATGAAGACCGAGATGGACAATGCGCTTGCGGCCGACCTGAAGCAGCAGGATCCCGACAAGCACTATGAGGCGCTGCACGACGCCATCGCGACGGTGCTGGCCCTGGCCTTTCTGATATGGCTGCCTTCGCAGCAGGTCATGATGGTGCTCGGCATGGGGCCCATTCCCACCTTTGCGCCGCCCTTTGTACCCGTTGGTCCCGTTGTAAACGGCCAGAACATTCCCGCGCCGGGCCACTTGATTAGCTGACGACACGGCCCTGGTAACGGCGGTTCCCTCGCGAAACAGGACTCGATATCATCCGGCTGTGGCGATCGCGCCGCATGGCAAGGAGTAGCGCATGGCTCGTGATGCGAACGTGATTCGCAGCTTTGACGATCTGCTGCAGGTGCTTGAGCGTGACGGAGTCCCGCACCAGACTGAGCGTTCCGAGAAGTCCGTTCGCATCCCGACGCAGCAGGGCGATCTGGACAGCCTGCTGCTTCTGCGCTGGCAGGACAGCGACGGCGTCATTCAGTTCATCCAAGCTCTGCCGCTGGTGTTGACGGACGATAAGCTGGGCCTCTTGTGCGAGGCGGTAACGCGCCTGAACCACGTGATGGCTGTCCCCGGCTTCGATCTCAACCACACCCATCGTCTGCTGTCCTTTCGCCTGTATCTGCCGCTGTATCCGCGTGGCGAGGTCTCGCTGATCGAGGTGCAGGCGATGTTCCGCTTGGCCATCAAGACGGCCGCCGACATCATGCCGGTGTTGGCGCAGGTTCTTTCGGGTCAGGTGCCGGTCAGCGACATCGTCGCCGCGACCCAGCGCCATCTGGCGGCGATCGCTTCTGCTTCTGCGCCACCGCCGAAGCCCGCCTCGCCTTTGCCCAAGGCACCGGGCGAAAGCATGTACTGATCGCAGGCCGTTTCCAGATCGTGCGCGCTGCGTTCAAGGGGCCGCGCCACACTCCTTTTTTTCAGGAACCCAGGCTCTTCCATGCCCTCGTTTCCCCCTCGCTTGCACGTGCTTCTGGCCAAGCACGCCGAGACTGGAATCATCCTCAGACGCGGTCCATCCAAGAGCATCTGCACCATCGCCTGGAATCGCCGACAAGACATATTTTCCGTCGGGCAGTGGCTGCGCGGACGCATCTATGAACGGCGCTCGGATCTGTCCCCGGATGGCAAGTACCTGATCTATTTCGCGATGAATGGGCACGCTCGATCCGAGACCGGCGGATCGTGGACGGCGATCTCGCGCGCTCCGTATTTGAAGGCCATCGTCCTGCTTGGCAAAGGCGACTGCTGGCACGGCGGCGGACTGTTTACGGGACCGCGCACGTACTGGCTAAACGATGGCTATGGCCACCGCGTGCTCTCGCAATGCAGTGAAGTGCGACGCGATCTGGAACATCGGCCCGCTGGCAACTACGGCGGCGAGTGTCCCCACGTCTATTACAACCGACTGCAGCGCGACGGCTGGACGCTGCGTGCCGAGGTATCGACACGCGGCTGCGATGTCTTTGAAAAGTCGCTGCCTAACGGCTGGCTCTTGCGCAAGTTCGCGCATGCACAGGTTCATCCCGGCCCCGGAAAAAGCTGCTACTGGGATGCGCATGAGCTAGAGCATCCGCTGTCTGGCCAGCGCATCGAAGGTCCAAGCTGGGAGTGGGCGGATCTCGATTCGCGTCGTGTCGTCTATACCGAAGGCGGCTGCCTGTACGAGATCAAGCTGGTGAGTCGCGGAGCGCTGACCAAGACCCTGCTCGCCGACTTTGGTCCTCTGCGCTTTGAGGCCATCCGGGCGCCATACTAGGAACGAGTTTCCCGAGGCCGAGCGTGCATCACTTGGTTTATGCTGCGCTCGCGATGCGAAGATGCGCCATTCCGTTTTCTTGCCGAGCTCAGCGCGGTCTGAGTTGGTTCCTTTTTCTGTATGGACTATTCATCGGACTACAAGCAGACAGCGTGCAGGCGAAAAAGCCCGAGATCTTTGGCCAGTATGAAGAACAGTTGATCTCTTCCGCGCTGAAGGAACGCGGGCTGAGCATCGACCCCGAGCCCGAGGGAAAAACCGTCGAGTCAGTGCAAGTCGCGGCCTATGACATTCTGCTTGCCGGCGACATGCCGCTTTCGCGCTGGATTCCTTGGACCTTCCTAAACAAGTTTCATTCCCGAACCAAAGACTACATCGTCGCGCAGGAGCTATTGATTCGACCGGGGGATACGTACCGCCGCGATCTGATTGAAGAGTCTGGCCGCAACCTGCGCAGTCTGTTTATCTTGGCCGTCGCTCGCATCGTCGCGGCGCGTGGGTCGACCCCGGACTCCGTGGTGCTGCTGGTGGTCACCAAGGATCGCTGGAGCCTGCGCCTAAACAGCACCTTTGTCATGGACAATGTCCGCCTGGACTCGCTGGCTTTTTCCATGGCCGAGGGCAACTTGTTCGGCCGCAACAAGCGCCTGGCCTTTGAGTTCTCTCTCGACCCAGGGCGCTATGCGCTGGGGGCCAGCTATTTCGATCCGCGCATCCTAAGCTCGCGCCACAGTGCCCGCTTCTTTGGCGTGTTCTATCTGAACCGCGACACCAATTCCCTGGAAGGCGGGCGCATGGAGTTCGCAGTTGGCAGACCCCTTTTTAGTCTGCGCACGCGCCTCGGTTGGACCGCCAGCGTCACGTTTCAGCAGGACATCTTGCGTTCCTTTCGCAGCGGCAGCATTCGCATGCGTTCGATCTTAGGCGAAGACGTCCCCGACGTGTTTTTGCGTCGCACGGCCAATGGCTATGTCCAGCTGCAGTACTCAGATGGCGTGATCTTCAAGCGCAACGTCGGCGTCGGCTGGCGTGCATCGCATGCGCTGTATCAGCTGCCCTTGGATTTTCCGGCGAACATCTCGACCGCGGCGCGCGATGTATATGCCGCGTCTCTGCCGCGCAGCGAGTCCTGGACGGGACCGTTTGCCTATTTCGAGCTGTATGTCGCGCGCTTTGTGCGCCTGAAGAACATCCAGACCTTCGCGCTCAGCGAGGACTATCGCGTGGGGCCGCGTCTGTATCTGGAAGTGCGGACGGCCAGCCGGGCGTTCGGTCTGCCTTCCGATTTTGTCGAGCTGTATGCGAACTATGAGCACCCCCACTACCACCACGACAACTTGGTCGACTATGGAGCCTCGATCAGCGGGCGTGTGCAGTACGAGACCGCTCAGGCGGCTGGGTTTACGTCGCCGCTCGTCAATCAGACCCTGACCGCTTATGTGCGCGAGATCACACCGCGCTTGGGATTCTTTCGCTTGCACATCGCGGGGGTGCTGCAGCTACGCGCTCGCGACTTGAACAATACCCGCCTGACGTTGGGATCAGACAGTGGGCTGCGCGGCTTCGGCGCCCGCGCGTTTCAAGGCAACAGCCTGTATCGCATCAACGTCGAGGCGCGGACCATGGCCCTAAACCTGTGGACGATCCACATCGGCGGCGTCCTTTATTACGATGCCGGTGATACGCCCGACCACCTGGATGGCTACACGCGCATGGGCGAGCGCGTCGCCACGACCCTGCATCAGAACGTCGGCATCGGCCTGCGCATTCTGTTTCCGCAGTTCAACCGCGATGTACTCCGCCTCGACTTGGGATTCCCATTTGAACAAACCGGAACCTTTTATGCCCCCAGCTTCTCAGCAGAATTCGGACAGTCGTTCTAGCTGGGAGAGCCCGAACGAGTGGGGGCAACTGAGTGCAGTGTACCGGTCGGCTGCCAGCCCGGCGGGAGGCGTGATCTAGCGTGTGACGTCGATGGTGTAGAGGCCGGGGCCGGACTTGGCGGTGCCGGTGATGCGGGTCGTGCCGGGCTTGCGTTCGACGGTCTGACCGGGGCCGGCTTGCAGGGTGCCGGTGAAGGTCAGGGTCAAGGTGACGGGGCCTGCGAGCTCGCCGGTCATGTCGAGGTTCCAGGTGGCATCGCCGCTGAGCGTGCCGGTGGGGATGCCCTTTAGCTGCATGGTCAGGGACTGCGGCTGTCCCGCCACCGTCTGATAGAACAGCTTGGTGTCGTCGGAATAGGCGGTGAATTCGGGAACCAGGCGCATGTTCTTGTTGGGCGAGGATCCCTGATCCACTTGGCCGGTGACCTTGAGCGTGCCGGAGGCAGCACCTGCCGTCATCTGCGCCGGGATGTTGGCGCTGCTGGCGGCGTTGTAGCCAGCGAAGCCCAGATTGATGGCTTTATCGATCGAGGCATCGAGGCCTAGGTAGGCGCGTCGGGCCTGTTCATCCGACGAGACACCAGAGCCACAGCCGACAAGCAGCGCGCCGATTGCGAGCCACAGCTGTCCATATACCTTGCGCATGATCGTGTGCCTTCCTTCCCGTGTTGCTTAGCCAATGGGTGTGCTCAGGCAGTTGCTGAGATCAAAGAGCATGAAGATCAGCGCCTTTTCTTGCGGCGACAGCGAGCCCGACTTGCAGCCGCTGGGGAAGTCGGGACCGGCACCGTCTTCCGTCGCTCCGTTGGTGCCCGCCGACACGTGCAGATCGGTGTACACCATCTGTCCGCACTGCTGATTGGGCATGGCCCCGACCGGAGCATCGAACGAGAAATACTGCGTTAGCTCGTTCCCGGTGGCGGGCTTGTAGTACGCCCAGCGCCGCGCGTTTACGGCCTGCGTGGTGTTGATCGACTGCACGGTGTAGCGAGCCTGCGTGATCGGAATCACACCGCGCTTGGCGCTGGCCGCGACGTTGGGAAGCTGCAGCCAGTCGGCGAGCGCCTTGCCCTTGTCGAAGCTTTCATCGATGGTGGCTTCGCCGGGATCGGGGCCGGTCAGCGTGGCATTGAACATGGCCACGGTGTTGAGCGGAGCGACGCCCTGCCGCAGCCATTCCGAGTGATAGTGCGATGCGAAGACGCGACCGCCCTTGTCGAGATAGCTCTTGATCGCGGCCTTGGCGCTTGCGCTCTTCATGCTGGCGCTAGGGGCGCCTTCGCAGGACATCACAACGATGTCGTACTTGCTGAGGTTGGGTTCCTGATCCCACCACGGGTTGACGGACGGCAAGCTGACCGCGGCGGCGCCGCCGTTGAAGCCCGCTGACAGCTTGCTGGTCGAGGGATGGGCCATGCTCATCGTGTCGGTATAGCCGCCTCCGGCGTACAGGTTTACGCGGCCGGTTCCGTCGGGCAGCGTGAACTCCGAGTCATCGAGGCCCAGCTTGTTCTTGCGCAACAAGCACTCCATGGCATCGGCGCCTCCTGTGGTCAGCGCGATCTTGGGAATGTTGCCTTCCGACTGGTTGCGCGGCAGGCGGGTCTGATCGGCGCTTAGGTTCAGCGAGCCGCAGGGCTCGACCTTGGGCAAGGTGATGATGCGCTGCCACTTGCCGACGCTGATCACCAGCGGAATGTTTTCGCCTGCGGGCACATCCGAGAGCTCGAACGAGCCATCGGCGCTGGTGGTGGCGAGGGCGGCTGCGATCACCGAATTGCTGCAGCGATCGCAGACCGGCCCGGTCATGGGCTTGGCCGGCACGACATCCAACGGAATGTAGACGCGGGCGTTGTACACGGGCAGGTTGCCGGCTGGGATGTTGACCGTGCCGCGGATCTTCATGTTGCCGCCCAGCTCGACGGGGCAGTCGGTACGGACGGCGCAGACACCCGTGCAGCCGGGGACTTTTACCGGCGTGAAGTTTCCAACGTATGGGTCGGGGCCAACCGTGCCCGAGCTACACGCAGAGAGCAGCGCCAGCGGTAGCGACAACACCAAGGACAGAGGTACACACCGGGAAGACGTGGTTCGGAAGGACATAGGCTCTCCTTTCAGTTCAGGCTCGCGATGAAGACAGGGCGATGTGTTGAACGAGACGAGCAACACGGCGTCGATTCCGCGCTGGCTGGCAAACAAGCCAAGGCATTGGGGTCTTGTCGTGGGCGCGCGGAGAGAGAGGGATGGCGCACCGGGTCGGAAACAAGGTCCGCGGTGCGCCGCCAGGAGAGAGCGGGAAGCCGGCTTTGAGGAAGGCCGACACAGGGCTACGGAATGGGCTTGTAGCAGGTGCAGTCGGTGTCCCCAGCGGCGCAGGGATCGCCGAAGCCACCCGGCTTGCTGCACTGCACGCCGTTGCAACACGGCGTACCACCGACGCGGCAGGCCTGTCCGTATTCGGCGCAGAGCGCGGTGCCGCCATCGGTGCCGCCATCCGCAGTACCGCCGTCAGGCGTCGCAGGCGGCGTGCAGATACCCTGGACCGATCCGGGGGCTGTGATGCACTTGTCACCGACGGTGCAGCAGTCGGCCGCGACGCTGCACGAGCCACCTGAAGGCGAGCACTTCATGCCCATGTTGCCGCACTTGAGAATGCCCATCGCGTCGGGGATGCAGGCCAGGTTGTTGCAACAGTCGGCCGTGTTCGAGCAGGTCTCGCCCGACATGCGGCACGAGTTGATGCCATAGCAGCGCGGCACGCCCTGCGCGTCGAGCTTGCAGGAAGAGCCAGGGCCACCGGGCTGGTCGCAGCAGTTGTTGCGGGCGATGCCGCAGGCCTGCACGGTGCCGGTGTACTTGCAGATGTTGCCCTGCGGGTTGCAGCCCGTCGGCTTGCGGCAGACGCCCACGGCATAGCCAGCCGACTTCTCACAATAGACCTGACCGTCGCCAGGCAGGCCGCTGCCGGCATAGCCGCAGCAGTCGCTGTTCTTGGTACACAGGTCGCCCGTGGGGTGGCAGCCTTGCGGGTTCTGGCAGACCTTGGTGGGGCCTCCGGCGTAGGCCAAGCACAGCGCGCTGCAGCAAGTACACTGCTGGCACAGCGTGCCAGCGACGCTGCAGCCACCCGCGCCACTTGTGGGCAGGGCCTGGCAGACGCCGTTTGTGCTGCCCACGGGCTTGACACAGTTCTGTTCGCAGCAGTCGCTGTTCTGCGTGCAGATGTCGTTGCGCTGGCGGCAGAACGAAGACGCCGCGCGGCAGGTCTTCGACGTCTGATCGCACAGACCCGAGCAGCAGTCCGTGTTCACGGTGCAGCTATTGCCCGAGGACTTGCAGCCCGCGCCGGGATTGATCGGCTGGCAGGCCATCGGCGTGCCGCTGCACAGACCGCTGCAGCACTGGCCGCCCGTCGTGCAGCTCATACCGTCGCTGGTGCAGGTGGCCTGGCAGATGCCGCCATTGCAGCTGAGGCCACAGCACTCGGCGCCTGTGGTGCAGGTTGATCCGGTGGGCTTGCAAGCAATCGGCTGCGTACACTTCTTGGTCGCGTTGTCGCAGGTGCCCGAGCAGCAGTCGGCATTCACCGAGCAGGTAGCCGCTTGCGGCAAGCACGCCTGACCACAGGTCTTGCTGTTTGGATCGCAGATTCCCGAGCAGCAGGCGCCGTTGTCGGTGCAGGCCTGGCCGAAGTTCAGACAGGACATCATGACCGTCGAACAGGTATTGGTGCCCGGATCACAGGTGCCGCTGCAGCAGTCGGTGTGATTGACGCAGCTTGTGCTATCCGCGAGGCACATGCCGACGGACATATCGCCGTCGATGGGCGGATCGCCGCCGGTCGTTGTGCCATCGCAGCCGCCGCAGCGAAGGAATAGAAAGACCGTACACAGACAGAGAATGCGAAACAGGTGTTGGGTTTTGCTGGTGTGGTTCGTCATGAAGCAAAGAACTGCAGCAAGACCAAGGCCAGTCGAGCTAAGTGTGCAAATGCGCTTGGATCGCGCTCGCTAGAGACGTGCTTCTTTCGTGTCACCTGTACCGTTTGGTACAGGTCCGCGTACCAAACGGAACGGCTTACTCAGATCGCATCGCGGCCAGGCGTTCCGGCTGGCTCTTCTTCGCCTTGCACATCGTTCTCCATGCTCTTGAGTCGCGAGTAGAGGCGGCGCCGCGTGATGCCCAAGAGCTTGGCGGCCTCGGTCTTGTTTCCCGAGGCGCGGGCCAGGGCTTCGTGGATCAGCTCGCGCTCTAGGTTGTCGATGGAAAAGCCGGGCTGAAACAGGTTGCTGGGCAAGATCGGGCGCGCGTGTTCGCTGAGCACGCGTGGCAGATGCGAAAGGCGGATCGTCACGGAACTGCGCTCGGCACAGCTGTCTGGGCCCACGAAGCCTCCGCCTCCCGCCAAGATCAGGGCGCGCTCTAGGACATTTTCTAGCTCGCGCACGTTGCCCGGCCAGGGATAGCGCTGCAGAAGTTCCATGGCATCCAGTGCCACGTGAGCCCCGCGGTGCCGACGCTGCACAAAGCTGTTTACCAGCGCGGGAATGTCATCGCTGCGCTCACGCAGGGGGGGCACCACGATGGGAAAGACGTTGATGCGGTAATAGAAATCTTCGCGCAAGCTGCGGTCGCGCACCGCCTGCGCAAGGTCGCGGTTGCTGGCGCAGACGAAGCGCACATCGACCGAGCGAACCTGGGTGCCACCGACGCGAAAAAAGCGGCGATCTTGCAGAAAGCGCAGCAGCTTCACTTGAATCGACGCGGGCAGCTCGCCGATTTCATCGAGGAAAAGCGTGCCTCGATCGGCGCGCTCGACATGGCCGGTGCGCTGCTCGATCGCGCCCGTGAAGGCGCCGCGCTCATGACCAAACAGCTCGCTTTCGAGCAAGGTCTCAGGCAGTGCGGCGCAGTGGACTTCGCACAGCGGGCCGCTGTGTCGGCGCGACTGGTGATGAAGAGCGCGTGCCAAGAGCGTCTTGCCCGTCCCACTTTCGCCTAGCAGAAGCACCGTGGCATCGGTCGTCGAAACCTGACTGAGCTGTTCGAACACTTCGCGCATGCGAGCCGAGGTGCCAATCAAGCTCTCGGCGCGATGAATCATGCTGAGCTGCGCTTGCAGCTGACCGTTTTGTTCCTGCAGCGCGCGACGGCTGAGCAGGCGCGCAAGCTTGATGCGCAGCTCATCAATGGAAAAGGGCTTGATCAAGTAATCGTGGGCCCCCAGGCGCATGGCCTCGACGGCGGTTTCCGTTGATGCGTACGCGGTGATGACGATGACATCCGGTGGGTTCGCGGCATCGCGCACGCGCTTGAGCACCTCGATGCCGTCCATGTCGGGAAGCCGCAGATCTGTGACCACGACATCGGGGGCATCGCTCTGCGCACGCTTGATCGCCTCGTGGCCGGTGGCCACACGCTGCACGGCATAACCCGCTGCGGTGAGGGCCGTGCCCAGCATGCGGCTCAGCTTGGGTTCGTCATCACAGAGCAGGATGTTTCCCATGGTTGCTCACAAGGCAAGAAGTGACGTTAGGCGGACGACGCGGCCTGGCTCGTCGAGGTTGGGGGCCGCGCGGGCAAGCGAATGACGAAACAGGCCCCCGATAGCTGCTTTTCAGCGGCGGACTCTGCGACGGCCGGCGTGGCAACACCGATGCTGCCACCGTGCTGTTCGATGATGCGGCGACACACCACCAAGCCCAGGCCGGTGCCCGTGGGTTTGGTGGTACGAAAGGGCATGAACAACGCGCGCAGCTGTTCCCCTCGGATGCCTGGCCCGCTGTCGGCGACGCGCAGTTCACCACCGCCGTCTGGCAAGCCGTGCGTCGAGATGCGCAGCTCGCCGCGACCATCCATGGCTTGCACGGCGTTCTGCGTCAGGTTCAACAGCACTTGCCGCAGCCGATCGCGGTCGCCATACAAACGCACCGCCTGATCACCGACGCACTCAATATGCAGCGCATCGACGTGGGCTTGCTGCCTTGCCATATGCGCGCAGACTTCAGCGCTCAGCTCGCGAAGATCTAGCTCTGCGATGGAAAGCGGCGTCTCTTTGGCGAAGTTCAGAAACTGCGTTGTCAGCTCGTTGAGGCGGCGTACTTCATCGAGGATGTCGTGAATCAGCGTGGGGTCCGCGGCTTGCTCAGCCAGAAGCTCGGCGCCAGCCCGGATGGTTCCCAGCGGATTGCGCAGCTCATGCGCCACCATGGCTGCCATCTCGCGCACCGCTTGCCCGCGCGCTGCTTCCGTGCGCAAGGCTTCCTGGTGCCTGGCAGCTCGCAGCCCGAGGACGACCAGCACGACGCACAGCGCGGCCAAGGCCACCGCAGCCGCGGCCGATGAATAGGCGCTAGCGCGCAGCCGTGTCGGCAGCGCGGCAAACGCACTGCCTGCTTCCAAGACGAGTACACGGTGCGCGGATCCTGGCACTGGAAAGTAGCCGGCCAGCACCACTGCACCATCGCTGGATCGCTCAACATCCTCTAGACCATAGGCTGGTCCCACCGAGGCCTGACCTTGCAGTGCGCGCTGCGCGCGATCGGGATCGATGCGCAGCAAACTAATCGACAGCCCACCTTGCTCTCCCAGCGGACGCAGCGCCGCGTCGAGCAGATACGCCGCTTCCAGCTCGTTTTCGCGACTGATCCCCGAAAGAAAATCGGCGCCTGCCCCGCGCGTCACCGCTTGCACTGCGGTCTGTCCGATGGCTCGCAGGCGACCTTCAGTCGTTGCGTTGACCGCCTGCAGGCCAACGTGCAAAAGCCGCAGGCTGATCCCTGCGCTGATCACCAAGAAGGCAACCACCGACAGAAGCAACCAAGCTGCGGCCCGCGGTCTCATTCACGAGGCTCCGCTTTAGTGGGCAAGGCGCTGCTCAAGGGCCTGCACGTCGGCCGTGCGCACATGTGATCCCGGCTTGCTGCGCAGTCGATTTAAAAGGGCGCGCAGCTCGTCGCTGTGCTCTGCTCGTTCGCGCGGGTCGGGGCTTTCTTCCAGGATCTGTCCCGCTTCATCGAGCCACTCCAGCGCACCTTCTGCATCATCGCTTGCGAGCAGGCGCTCGGCGGCTTGTCGGGCTCGCTCGTACTGCAGGTGAATCGAGGAACTGCCGCCGTCGCTGGCCGTCTCGACGGCACTGGGCGGAAGCGCAGAAAGAAAGTTGCGCGCCCCTTGTTGCAGGCGCGGCCCCAGCGGGGGGACACCGGGCGCAGGTCCACTGGCTGCGGCGGCCAGGGATGCGAACCCCCGACGCGCTCGGGTGTTCATGCCCAAGCGATAACAACTGACAGCGGCATAGTAATCAGCGACCGGTTCGCGCAGTCCACTGCGCTGCGTACTGCGAAAGGCGATAAGAGCGGCACTGTGACGCCCCAACTTGTGCAAAACCATACCCAAATAAAAACCGATATCGGTGGATTTCTCGTCGGTGTTTACCTGTTGAAAGACACGCAGCGCATCTTCATAGCGCTCGGCGCGGAACAGACGCACGCCTTCCAGAAGCTGCAGCTGAACCGTCGATTCGACGGGCTTCTTGTGTTCGGCCAGCGATGCTGCAGGCGCTGATGGAGAGACGGCTGGCGCGGGCTCTGACCGAACGCTCTGCGCGTGCGCTGGCCCGGCGCAGAGCGCCCAGCACAGCACAGAGAGTGA
This sequence comes from Myxococcales bacterium, assembly GCA_016794505.1. GTDB lineage: Bacteria > Myxococcota_A > Polyangia > Palsa-1104 > JAEUJZ01 > JAEUJZ01. Next base: position 39,219 of record JAEUJZ010000158.1, on the reverse strand, counting down.
GGAAAAGAGGTGCCCGCTCTGCATGCGAGATCGCTACTTGCTGGGCCCTGTCCCGGCATTTAGGGCCGAGCGGCCGTTGCCATTGCTGTTGCCGTTGCCGAGGCCGCGCTGCAGCTCTACGTTGCGGTGAACGCCCACAGCCTTGGCCGACTGCGCTTGGACGGCGGCGCCGCGCGCCTGCTCTCGCGCTTCTTTGTCCGTGCCTGCGCTGCTGCCTTCTTTGCCGCGGGCCGCTGCGATGCCTGCACCGCGGCCCGGCGGATTGGTTGCCGCCAGATCACGCGCTACTTCTTCGCGTGCCGCCGCTCGTAACGCGGCACGCAGAGCGTCCGCGCTGGCTGCTGCACTTCCACCTTCGCCATGTGCAGCCTTTGGTGTGCTCTTGTGTAGTCGCAGGGCATCACCCACCGCGGGAGTTGCAGGATCTAGCTCGGCCAGCGCTTCGGCGGCTTCGCGCATGGCGGCAAGCGGCCCGGATGGCTCATCGGCCGCAGCCGACCCACGCAGCCCTAGAGCCAGCAGCGCGAACGTCAGCCCAAGGCGTGTTTGCCACACATAGGACATGAAAACCTAACCTCATTATATTTCAGACTCGCGGCCGCTGGCTTGTACCATTTGGTACATGCGTCCCCTGGGCCGATGGCTTGCAAGCTGGGGAGCGCATGCGGTCTTCGGCGTGTCGAGTCTGTGGCTTGTGCTGCCGGCCCACGCTGCATCGCCAAGCAGGAATGCAGGGGATGTGCCAGCAGCTGCATTGCCGGTCGGCGCGCCTAGTCCGCATCCGGCAGATCAGGTCGCCGCGGCGTCAGATTCACCCTCCGCGCGTCGTGCCGCGGACAGCGACGTGGACGGGCAGCTACGGCGGGCTCTGACGTTGCTCAAGCAGCGGGACTACGCCGCCGCCCGTTCCGCGTTGTTGCAGGCGCATGCCCAACTGGGACGCAGCGATCCTCGCTTTTTTGACACGCTGCTTTTGCTGGGCATCTGCGCGTACCGCTTGGAAAAGCTCGACGCCGCAGAGCTTGAGCTGCAGCAAGCGGCCGAGTCGAGCGACAGCGAGACGCGCGGCCAAGCGGCGATCTTTTTGGCTCAGGTCTACGCTGAGCAGGGGGCCAGCGACCAAGCCCGTCGCGAGCTGAGCAACGCGGCAGGTTCACTGGCGTTGCGCGAGTCGGCCGAGCGCCTGCTGCGTCAGAACCGCCCGCATCGGCTGCATGTCTCGCTTCTGGTGTCGCCCGAGTTCGATGGCAACGTACCGCTCTCACCTCTGTATCTCGACGGGCCAAGCGTTCCTGCCTGGCAGCGTGACCCGCAAGCCAGCATGGACGGAGACGTGCTGTTCTTGGCCAGCGTGGGCGTGCGCCCCCTGCGCTCTGGCCTGCTGTTTGGCAACACGCTGTCGTATCGACAGCAGCTGCGGCTCACGGATTTCAACCTGCTCTTGAATTCGACGTGGCTGCAGTTCAGTCACCTCAGCGCGACAAATCGTCTGCGTCTATCCGGTGCGCTGAGCTTGGCTGTGCTGGGTTCCAGCTTCATGTATCTCGACGGCACGGCGCGTGTTCAGTACCGACGGCGGCTGCGCACGCAGTGGGGACTTTCTGGAACGTACGAAGCGCGCTATCGCGAGTACCGCAAGGTTGACTTTGCTGCGCTAAGCGGGCTGTCGCAGACCGCGCAGCTAGAGCTGGGTTTCGGGCTTTCGCCGCAGCCAGTCAGCTTTGGAATCGGCTATCAAGGACTGCGCGAGCAGACGCAGAGTCCCGATGCCGACATGACGCAGGACTTCCGCGCCTGGGTTCATGGACCCTTGGCATGGCTGCGGGTTCGTCTGCACACGCGCGTCGAGCTGTCGTTGACCAGTACGTTGCTGCATCGCTTGTTCGACAGCGGTCGCGTGGACTACGCGATCTATCAAGACATCAACCTGCAGATCGCGATGGTCTCGTGGTTGTCGGCTTTCGTCGGTGGCAGCGTGCTGTTTAACCAGTCGAGTGAGCCATTTTTTCAGTACGTAAAGCCGAGCGTTTCGGTCGGCTTGCTGGCGTACATCGGCATGCTCTGAGTCGCCCGAGCCCCTGTACGGTCCTGCGCAAAGCGCGTACCAAACGGGACACAGAAGGCCCAGATTCCTGCGATGCGCGACTGCCGAGTTGTTAGAAGAATGAGTTATTTCCGTCGAGTAGTGCATCGATTGCGGGAGATTCGTGCGGCTTGGCCTTGCGGTTGCAGTGCTGTGGATCCGGCTCGCTTGCCAAGAACTAGCAATGACCGCAAGAACCCCTCGATCGGTTGTCCTTTTGTCTCGTGCTGCTGTCCCGTGTCCGCACCGCGCAGCGAATGCACACGCACGCGCTGGGTCGATCGTGCTCTTGTTGCTGCTGCTCGCATCGACTGCACGCAGCGCGACACCAACGGCAGCTTCGGCCAAGCCGAAGCCCGCGATGACCAAGCCCAAGCCTGCGGTGGCCAAGCCCGGCCCGGCTGCAGCCAAGCCCGGCCCGGCCGCGCCGAAGCCCGCGGCGCCTGCGCCCACGGCTGCTCCCAATACACCGACCACGGCGGCGGGTGCGTCTGGTCCGTCTGGTCCGTCTGGTCCGTCTGGTCCGTCTGGTCCGCCTGGTCCGTCTGATTCCTCTGCAGCAGCGAGCCCCGCGGCTGCGCCTGCAGCGGATTCCAGCGCCAGCACGCCCGGTGCGCCTGCGGTGCCCAGCGCGGCGGCAGCCAGCAGCCCCTCTGCATCCACCGCGACAGCGCCACAAAGCGCGACAGGTACAGCGCCTTCTGCGGCGCCTGCCGCGGCGCCTTCTGCGACGCCCTCCGCGACACCCTCCGCGACGCCGGCACCGACTGGTTCGGATGCGCCTTCGGTCAGTCTGCCCCCTGAAAAACTGGCGCTAGCCCGTCAACATTTCGAGGCGGGAGAGCAGGCTTTTCGCGATCGCAAATACGAGGTTGCGCTCGATGAATTCACCACGGCGTATGAGATCTCGAAGGAACCCGATCTTCTGTACAACCTGCACAAGGTCGCGCTGAAGCTGGGTCAGAAAGACATGGCGCTGAGCTACTTGCGCGAGTATCGCGGCCATCGTCCCGCGGCAGAGCAGCCCGCCATCGATCGCGAGATCGCCGAGGTCTCGGCCGCCGACGTCAAGCCTGAGCCGGCGGAAGTCACGCCGCCGCCGCCGCCGCCGCCACCGCCGCCGCCACCGAGTGAGTTCACGCGTCCACCGCGCAGTGCAGGCCTGGCGTTGATCTCGATTGGGGCGGCGTTTGTGGCCGGTGGCGTGACGCTGCTAGCCATCGGTGCCACGACGACAGCAGACGGTGGCGCGGGCTCTACACACCAGCGCGGCATGCTGGTCTCAGGTGGGTTTCTTGCGGGGACCGGTGCGGTTTCGTTGATTGGCGGTGTGGTGATCACGTTGAAGAGCCGCAGCGCGAAATGAGGAAGGTCATGCGACGTACGAGCTTGCTTGCGACTTCGTCTGTTTGGATCGCTCTTTCTGCTTTCGCTGCGCTGTCTTCATCAAGCTGTGGCAGCAGCGTGCAGTCCCCCGAGATTGCCGTGTCTGCCGTGTCTCCTCAGGTGGTCTGTGGCAGTCAGCTAAGCACGAGCGTGCAGCTACGTGGCGAGGGCTTCACTCCGCTGACGTTGGACTCGCTCGTCGAGGGCACTCGCTTAAAGCTGCCGCAGATCAGCCTGTCGCAAGCGCAGCGCAGCGATGGATCGCCAGGTGGCCAACAAGAGATCGCGCTGTTCGATGGCACCGATCCGCTGGGCGCAACCCCGGTGACCTGGCAGAGCGCGCAGCAGATGACCTTTACCGTCTATCCTGGCATGGTCGTCAAAGACCAAAAGACCGGCGAGGCGGGATCGGATCTCGATTTCGGTCTGTACAGCGTGAGCGTGCGCAACCCCGATCAGCGCATGGCGAGCTTGGCCAGCGCGCTGGCCGTTGTGCAGCCGCCCAGCGTGTCGCGCATCGTGCCCACGCCGTCGTGTAACGCGCAGGCAGCCAATCGCTTTACGGTGGATGGCGCGCACTTTCTTTCGCTGGATGGCGCGCTGCCCAGCGTCACGTTCACGCCGATCCAGGGCACAGGTTCGCCGGTCACGGTCACGGCCAGCTCTGCTTCTGCATGTACTGCGCTGCCGGCCCCGGCGGGGCTTGCGCTGCAGGACTGCACGCAGCTTGCGGTCGACGTGGCGCAGAGCGCGCTGCCGCCGGACACGTATCAAGTGGTGGTGAAAAACCCCGGCTCGGCGGGCTGCAGCAGCGTTCCTGATGCGCAGAATCCTGGCGCCAGCCGCACGGTGCTGATTCCTCCGCCCACCATCACGTCGAGCACAACCCTTGCGGTCTGTGCCTTGGGCACAACCAACCTGCAGATCACCGGGACGAACTTCCTGCTGCTGTCAAACCCCGCGGGAAGCCCTGTGCTTGAGCTAAACGGCCTGTCGTTCCCGACGACAGTTGACACGGCCTCGTGCCAGCCGGTGAGCCTTGCCGATGCGCCAGACGCTCAACTTTGCACGGCGCTGACCGTGTCGATCCCAACGGGAGCGGTGGCGCAAGGCAGCTATCAAGCGGTGCTGCGCAACCCTGGCCAAAACGCCTGTGTCGTCGATACAGCGCTGCAGATCAACGTCGTTGGCGCTCCAACCTTGGATGCCGCATCGGTGGTTCCGCCCAATCCCAACCCGCGATCGATGTGTACCGGCGGGGGCCAGGTCAGCGTGACGGGACGGAATATCTATTCCGGAGGGCGCATGGTGATCGGCGGCGTTGCCTCACCGGGGCTCTCGGTAACCCCGACGGGCACCGGAGTTCCGCAGACGGCGACGGCAACGCTGGGCGGCCCGATTCCAGTGACCGGTGCCATGCTGGCCGATCTGACGATTGAAAACGTTCCAGGGGTTGCCGCCTGTTCAGCGACGCTGCCCCAGGTCGAGACGGTCACGGCAGGCCCCGTCATTCTGTTCGTCGATCCGCCTGTGGTGCCGAGCATCATCACGCTGCGGGCGACGATTTTTGCAGCCGGTGTCTCGACGACGATTCGCGAAGTTCGCGTCTATCCCGCGGGCAGCAACACCCCTGTGCTGACGTTCAATGCCGCCAGCACACCGGCCCTCGGTCTGGATCCGGTGTTCATCAACCGCGCGTACCTCACGCTGGAAAAGGGCAAGCTCCCAGCGGGCATGTATGACCTGCGCCTCGACGATAGCTCGACGTGCTCGGCGTACTTGCCGAATGCCTTCCGCGTGGTGACCACGCCGACGTTGACGGTGACCAGCATGACGCCGGCCTTTGGCAGTACGGCACAGAACACGGCCAGCGCTATCGCTGGCAGCGGCTTCATCAGTGTGCCGCGCGCCTATCTCAGCCCCAACAGCGGTGTGGGCACGGCGCAGTCGCTATCGGCCGTCACATTCAACAGCGCGACTTCGCTGAACAGCGTGGTGCGCGCCAATCTGACGCCGCAGGCGTATGACTTGGTTGTCGTCAATGCCAACGGCACCTTTGGCTTGGCGGCACGGGCTTTTACCGTCACCACCGCGGCGGCGCCTCCTCCGGTGATTACGGGAGTAGCGCCTGCATCGCTGGTGCAGAACACGCCGACCGATGTCGCGCTTTCAGGCAGCGGCTTCCGGGCTGGCGCCACGCTGCAGCTCACGTGCTATGACACCAACAACGCCGTCGTAAACGGCGGCATGGGCACGCTGCTCTCGGCGGCTGCCGATGGCCTGAGCGCCAGCGTTCGTCTGACCGCGCCCAACGGCACGCTGTACTGCACGCTGCGGTACAGCAACAGTGACGGGTCGTCGTTCACGTTTTCGGCGGTGGGTGTCACTGGGTCATCGCTGAACCTGACGGGCTTTAAGGCGGGCAACAACCTGACCACGCCTCGTCGCGCCTTGGCCGCGGTGGCGGGCCGACCAACGGCCGTGGCGCGCTATGTCTATGCCATCGCTGGCGACAACGGAGCGGACAACGCGCCCAAGTCGTCGATCGAAGCCGCGAGCACCGCGCTCGATGGCACGCTTGGCGCGTTCTTCACGCTGACACCGACCTTGCCCAAGAGCCTGTCGTTCCCCGGCGCCGCGGTCCTTGGTCGCTTCATCTATGTCGTCGGTGGATTCGACGGCACCGCGGCTTCGCGCAGCGTGTATCGCGCCGAGATCCTAAGCCCGCTCAACGCGCCGCAGTTCTCGGATGCCAACTACATCCTCGACAGCATGAGCGGCGTTCCCGGCGGCCTGTACATCTATCGCATCGCGGCCGTGCTGAACAACGCCGACGCCAACAACCCAAGCGGAGAAACGCTGGCCAGCGACTTTTTCCCCGTGCAGGTGCCGACGCTGGCCCAAGGCTTTATTCGCGTTCAGCTGTTCTGGCCCGCCGTACCGAATGCCGCCAGCTACAAGATCTTTCGCACGCAGGTCAACGGCGCAGCCGGCAGCGAGCGCTTGCTGGCGACGGTGTCACACGTCATGGGCATGGCCACGCAGACCACCACGGATCAGGGCAACGTCACACCGGCCGGTGCGGTGCCACTGCCGATCGGCACGACCGGATCGTGGAGCGCCGTGCTGCCGCAGCTAGCCAGCGCTCGCATCGGGGCCGCTGTGGCTGCGGCGCGCGATCCCGATCCAGGGCGGCCGGATCGCTGGTACCTGTACGCGGCAGGTGGAGCGACAGGCACGCCGGCAGCTCCGACGGCGCTTTCCAGCGTCGAGTTCCTGCCCATCACGGTCACGGACAGCGGCACGCAGCAGACACAGACGGTTGGCACATGGACCGCTGCCACGGCCACGCTGACCAGCGCCCGCTGGGCGGCGCCTGCCATGCCGGCCACGGCCGCCAACAACAGCAAAGTCATGGGCGCTGCAACGTACCTGTATGTCGGCGGCGGCTCGACGAATAGCGTGACCAACCTGACCCGCAACGTCGACGTGGGCTTGGTCCTGACCGGTGGCCAGATCGGCTTGCCGAGCATGACAACGACCTTTGCCTTTGCCGACTCGGGCGCGAACAACTTGGGCCGACCGGCGTACGGCGGCTTGGTCATCAACAACCAGATGATGGCCTTCGGAGGCTTCCAGGCTGGCTCGGCGACCACGGCATCGGTGACGGCGCAGATGGTCACCGCGAGCACGCTGAGCAACTTCAATTCGCTGGGCGGTGGCGTGTTGCTGCAGCCCCGCGCGCTGCAGGGCACGGCGCTGGAAAGCGCGTTCATCTATCAGCTTGGCGGTGCCAATGCCGGCGTGAACAGCGCGCAGAGCAGCACCGAGCAGACGATCTGGTAAGGGCCAAAAACGATCATGAAAAGGCATGCTCCAACCTGGAAGCTATCGGTCGCCGCTGCAGCAGCGCTTTGGACCTTCACGCTGAGCCCGCAGTCCGGCTCGCTGGGTACAGCCGCCGCCGATCGCGGTGTGTCGTCGACGTGGTCGCTTCCCGAGAACGACAAAGGCGCGGCCCTTTTGGGGCTTAAGGTCGGCGCGTTCCTGCCGCAGGCCTTTCAAGATCAGCTCAGCACCAGCTATTTCCTAGAGCTGGAAGGCGGCTACCTGTTGCCGTTCGTGCATCGCATGTTCGGCATCGTTGGCTCGTTTGCCTTCAGCATGCCGACCACCCACGGCACGCTCAGCGATGCTCGCGTTCCGGGCGGCAGCTACAGCTATGACCAGACGACGCAGCAGTTTCAGCTGGGCCTGACCTTTGTCGCCAAGGTGCCCATCGGTCGCTTCGTGCCGTATGTCGGCGTTGGGCCGCGGCTGTTTATCGTGCGCACTCCGTCCAGCGGCCTGTCCAGCGGTGGCCCCACCATTCCCGAGTCCGTCGAGCTATCGCAAGAGGTTGGCGTCGGCGTGCCGGTGGGCCTGGATGTCTTGCTCGGCCCCGGCCGCATCTTTGCCGAGCTGCAGCTTCTGTACGCTGCGTCCTCGCAGCAGTCGACGGGCCCCGGCACGTTCGGCTCGATGACTGCCGCCGCCGGCTATCGCTTTGTTTTCTAGGCGTGTTGGTACCGCACGTGAATATGCGGGCAGTGCGTATATTGATATATTGCTAGATAAATCTTGTATTTATCAAAATAAATACGAAAACAATCCCAGCCACCCCTAGCCTGCGCAGAGAGGTCTATATGCGTCGACTCGTGCTGTTGGGACTTGTGCTTCTTGGCTGCTCGGCGGGTCAAGAAACGTTTCTAGATGGCGGCAACACCACCCCGCCCGACGGAGGCAGCAGCAGCGGCGGCGATCAGCAGGCGCCGATGTTTGCCGGCGCCACGGCCGCGATGAGCTCGCCAAACGCCGTCACCGTGACGTGGAACGCAGCCAGCGACAACGTCTCGGCAGCGTCCCAGATCACATACCTGGTCTATCAAGCGACGGCGGCGGGCGGTCAGAGCTTTGCGCAGCCGACGGCGACCAGCGCGCCGGGTGCCACCAGCCTGTCGATCGGCAAGCTGGCCACCCGCACGGCCTACTTCTTCGTCGTGCGCGCCAAAGACGAGGCCGGCAACGTCGACAGCAACAAGGTCGAGGTCAGTGCCACCACGCCCGCCACGTCGGACATGATGGCTCCGACCTTTGCCGGGCTGAGCACCGCCACCGCCAGCGGCACGTCGATCCAGCTCAGCTGGAACGCGGCCAGCGACGGGGTCACGCCTGCGGCGCAGATGGTCTATCTCGTGTATCAAGCGCAGAGCACGAGGGGCCAGAGCTTCACCATGCCCAGCTACACCACGGCTCCGGGTCAGACGTCGCTTGCAGTCACCGGGTTGACCCCAGGCCAGGCGTATTACTTCGTCGTGCGGGCCCAAGATCAGGCCGGCAACATCGACGGCAACTCGGTCGAGCGCTCGGCGACGACGACGGCGCCCAGCTTCATGCGCGATGTGCAGCCCATCTGGCAGGCCAACTGCACAGGCGGCGGCTGCCACTCGGGCATGCGCTCGGCGGAAAACCTAAACCTCGACACCGCGGCTACCTCGTACGCCGGCTTGGTGAACGTCAGCAGCACGCAGTGCGCGATGAACAAGCGGGTCGCACCCGCCCAGCCCGATCAGAGCTACTTGCTGTGGAAGCTTGCCGGCACCGGCCCGTGTTTCGGTGGCTCGCGCATGCCCAAGAGCGGCCCGCTTCCCGTCGGCCAGATCGCCACCATTCGCGCCTGGATTCAAGCGGGCGCCCCCAACAACTGACCGCGCGTTGAACAAGGAGCCGAGGGCCTAGGCTTCAATGCATCCTTGGCAGAGTCAGCGTGGCGACAAGGCCGGCGGGCTGGGCGGCCGCGATGGTTAGGCTGCCGCCGAGGATGCGCATGAACTCTTGCGTGAGCGACAGGCCCAGGCCGAAGCCTTCGGTGCTGCCGCGGTGAGCAGAGCCACGATAGAAGCGATCGCATGCGTGGGCCAGATCGAGCGCGCTCATGCCGGGGCCGCTATCGCGCACGATGATCTGAAGATCGTCGGTGCATCTTCGCAGCGCGACCGTGATGACGCCGCCTTCCGTAGCGTACTTGCATGCGTTGTCGAGCAGGTTGGCAAGAGCGCGGCCGAGGAGCAAGGGATCGGTAGACAACGCAAGTGCCGATGCACAGCCAGAAGCGGGTGGAGCGGGCAACTCAATGCACAGCCGCAGGTTCCGTTCTGCAGCGATGCCGTCAAACGGTGCTGCGATCTGCGTGATGAGCACTGCGGGATCGATGCGTGTTGGCGCGATGGGAAGCTCGCCGGCATCGCTGCGCACCAGCGTTAATAGGACATCGACCAAGCGCGACAGGCTGCCGAGTCCTTCGAGTGCTGCGCCGAGCGTGGCGCGCAGCGTGTCGGGGTCACGCGGGTGGCGCAGGCAGACTTCGATCTCGCTGCTGAGCACTGCGATGGGCGTGCGTAGCTCGTGCGCTGCATCGGCGGTAAAGCGACGCAGGCTGCGGGCTGCACGGCCGATGCGATCCAGCATGGCGTTGAGGGCGTCGACAAGCTCTTCGATCTCTCGGCCTGATCCAGGCTGGCATGCCAGGCGAGCATCGAGGTGGTCGAGCGTGAGGGTGTTGGCGGTGCGGACGATACGCCCGACGGACTCAAGCGCGTGATGGCTGAGCAGACGGGCGCCGAACAGAGCCGCGCTGATGGTGATGGGAATTCCAACCACAGAAGCGAGCGCAAGGAGGCCACGGATGTGGGCAAGCTCGCGCTGCTTTTCGGATTCAGGCTCTTGTTCTGCTGCTTCGGCGAGGACAGCAGCGACGTACACCGTGCCGCCAAACACGAGCAAGGCGGCGGTCAGCACGGCGGCAAAAAAGATCACGAGCCGAACGCGCAGCGCCCGCAATCCATGCAGCGAAGTGCGTGCATTAGCGCCCATGCTCGTCCCCGCTAGGTAGCGCGGGCAAACCGCATGGCTGCGGCGTGCCGACGCGATACCCAAGCCCGCGGACGGTCTCGATGGGGCAGCGATGACCGGCCGCTTCGATGCGACGACGAAGCTGCGCGATGTGGGCATCCACGACGTTGGTTCCAGGGTCGAAGGAATACCCCCAGACGCCCGACCACAGCATCGATCGCGTGACGATCTGGCCGCGGTGCAAGAACAGGTATTCGAGCAAGGTGAGCTGCTTTTGCGTCAGGTCGATGCGCTGATCGCCAACGCGGACCTCGCGATGTACCAGGTCGAGCACGAAGGCACCGCATGACAAAGAAGAGCGGCGCTGCGGTGTTCCACGACGAAGAATGGAGCGCAGACGTGCCAGAAGCTCGGCAAAGGCGAAGGGCTTGACCAAATAGTCATCGGCGCCTTCGTTGAGCCCGCGTACGCGATCGGGCACGGCGTCGCGCGCAGTCAGCAGCAGGATGGGCACCGTGCAGCCCATAGCCCGCGCAGTGGCGAGGACAGCAATGCCATCACAGGTGGGTGTCGGCAGGTTGATGTCGAGCACACAGGCGTCATAGGGATGGCGCTGGAGCGCGGCGAGGCCTGGTGGACCATCCGCTTCGAGGTCGACGGTGAAGCCCTCTTCGCTCAGACCGGCGGCGATCGACAGCGCCAGGCGATGATCATCCTCAACAAGAAGCAGTCGCATGCGGGCCTCGTGTATCACTGTTCGCCCAGGGCAATGCCTAGGCGAAATACAGCGAGGGCGACATCGTGCTCGGCCTGCGCCAGAGCTCGTCGGGAAGCGAGCAGATCGCGCTGGGCCGCGACAACATCAAGCAGAGGTGCCATGCCTTCGGCGAGCAGGCGACGAGCACCGCGCAGGGCGGTTTCGCGTAGCGCCACCTGCGGTCGGACAAAGCGCAGCAAGGCATCGGATGCGCCGCGATGGTCGCGCTCGGCCGACAGAACCTCGACAGCCGCCTGACGTTCCAGCAGGGTCAGGGCAGAACGTGCGGACAGGATCTGCGCTGCTGCGGCAGTGCGCGGGCCATCGTTGTGATCGAACAGGGGCAGCGGCGCGCCAAACGCCAGCAGTCCACCGACGCCAGGGTCGGCGATGCGGACACCGCCGATGAGCTGAAGCTCAGCCAGCGGGAAGGCGCGGCGGGCTTCCAAGCGGCCCTGCTCGGTCGCACGCTGCAGGGTGGCGCGGGCGGCCCGCAGATCGGGACGCGCGGTGCGGGCACGGGCGAGCAGCGCATCGGGTTCGATGGAGCGATCGCCTGTGAACGGGATGGCGAGATCGACGAGACGATCGCGCAGCGGTACCAGGAATGGCTCATCGGCTCCAATGGCGATCGACAAAGACAAGTGATCGAGATCACGGCGGCGGCTGGCTTGTTCCGCGCTGCGGCGTGCATCGAGCTCTTCTGCGCGAGCGCGCTCGACGTCATACGTGCCGATGTCGCCATGCTGCAGCCGGCGCTGAGTCTGGGCGACGATATCGGCAGCAAGGGCAGCGGCATCCGCTTCCAGCGCTGCCCAGCGGTCAGACAAAAGCGCAGCGAAATAGGCGCGACCGATCGCAAGGCGAAGCTGGCGGCGATCTTCATCGCTCTGCGCGTGGGCCTGCGCGATGCCGGCCCGTGCAACGCGCGCTTCTTGCGTGCGCAGATAGCTGATGAGTACGGGATAGCTGAGCAGCGACTGATGAAGCAGCGCTGGTCCGGCCGAAGTCTGCAGGCCGATGTCCTGCGCAGTGTATGCAACGTGTGGGTTCGGCAGCGTTCGCGCTTGCTGCAGCAGCGCTTCGGCAGCAAGCACGCGGGCCTGCAAGCGCTGCACGGTGGGCGCGTCGCGAAGGGCGCGCTCGATGCAGTCGTGCAGGCTGAGCGGTGTGGTGGCCCAGGACGGAGTGTCGGCGCGCAGAGTGTGCGCAGTCAGAAGCAGGACAAACAGGAGCGCGTGGCGGAGGGCGCGCAGGCGCGTCATGTCTCTTCTCCGGGGTGGCGTGACGACGCAGGTTCGCCATAGGCGGCGTAGAGCGCTGGGACAAACAGCAGGTTTAGGAGGGTCGAGCTGGCGAGACCGCCGAGGATCACGGCGGCCATGGGAAACTCGATCTCGTAGCCGGGGACATTGCCGCGCAGCACGATCGGCAGCAGCGCGAGCCCAGCGCACAGGGCCGTCATGAGGATGGGCAGCAGGCGCTCACTGGCGCCGCGTAGAAACAGCGTCGATCCCCACGGCACGCCCTCTTCGCAGCGCAGGTGGCGATAGTGGCTGAGCAGCATGATGCCGTTGCGCGCCGCGATGCCAAGGACACTGACGAATCCGACGAACGAACCGAGCGAGAGGACCCCGCCGGCAAGGAGCGCGCCGCACAGCCCACCGACCAGGGCAAAGGGCAGTGTGGCAAACAGTAGCAGCGACTGGCGAAGGCTGCGAAAGTCGAGGTAGAGGACGCCAAAGATGCCGGCCAGGGCGAGCAGCGAAAAGAGCGCCAGCTGATTTCGCGAGCTGCGCTGCGCTGCATACTCGCCGAGGATCTGCGGATAGGTGCCGCGGGGAAACGTATGCGCCGCCACCCGCGCTTCGATATCGCGGGCCACACTGCTGAGAGCCCGGCCGCGGACGTTGCAGGTGACATCCAGGCGACGGGAGCCAGACTCGCGCTTGATCTCATTGGGGGCGGGCACAACGCGGAGCTCGGCGAGCGCCCCGATCTCGACGACTTCACCGCTTGGCGTATCGATCAGGAGCCGACGCAAGGCGGACAGATCAGCGCGTACCAAGGAGGGCGTCCATAAGAGGACATCGACGCTGCGGCCGTTCGGATAGACCTCGCCGATGCGCTGGCCAGCGACAAAGACTTGGATCGCGCGGCGCACCGATGCTGCGGTCAAGCCGTACAGTGCAGCGCGCTCGGGGCGCAGGCGCACTTCGATCTGGGGCACGTTGATCTGCGGCTCGACCTTCAGATCGATGAGGCCGGGGATGGACGACAGCTCGGCGGCGATCGCGTTCGCTTCGCTGCGTAGCCTGTCGAGGTCCGGGCCATAGATGCGCACAACAATGGCCGAGCTAGTACCTGAGAGGACTTCTTTGATTCGCTCTTTGAGATAGGTCAGGACGTCACTGAACACGCCGGGGTAGGCCGCGACCACGGCTTCGATGCGGCGCACGGTCGATGTGTAGTCGGCGCGCGGATCGATGCTAATCCAGTGCTCGGTGAAGTTCGGTCCGACGACCTCATCGCCGACCTCAGCGCGTCCGATGTGAGCGCCAAAGCTCTGCACACCGGGGATGCGCAAGAGCTCGCGGCCGATCTGCTCAGTCGATCGGCGGCTGGCTTCAACGGATGTGCCCGGACGCTCGATCCAGTGCATCAGGAAGTTTCTTTCCTGAAAGCTGGGCAGAAATTCTTCGCGCAGGAAGGGCACAGCCAGCATGGGCAGCACGGTTACGCCGACCAGAAGCAGCACGACGCGGCGCGGATGCGCGAGGATGCGTGGCAGCAAGACGAGGTAGGCGCGGCGCAGGCGCGCGATCAGGGCAGGCTCGGGGGATGGGGCGCCTGAAGAGGGGCTGCGCTGCGGCAATAGCCACAGGCAGAGCGCAGGCGTAACGGTAAGCGCGACGATGAGCGAAGCGAGCACGGCGAGGAGGTACGCGAGGGCCAGCGGACGAAAAAATGCACCAGCCAGACCGTCGAGCAGGAGAACAGGAAGGCAAACGAGGCAGACGATCAGCGTCGAAAAAACCACCGCGCTGCGGACTTCCAGAGATGCAGCGAGCACGATAGTAAGAGGAGAAGCCGAGGTGTCGGCGCACGCGGTGCGCAAGCGGCGGCGAATGTTTTCGACGTCGATCACGGCATCGTCAACGACTTCGCCGAGCGCGATGACCAGCCCAGCGAGGAATAGGGTATTGAGCGTGCCGCCACGCAGCCACAGCAAGACCACGGCAGCGGTCAGCGACAATGGAATGGCGATCAGGCTGATGATCGCGGCGCGCAGATCGCGCAAGAAGAACAGCAGAACGGCGACCACCAAAATGCAGCCGATGGCGATGGCGGTCTGCAGGTTGTGCAGCGACTGTTCGATGAATCCGGCGGGGCGGAAGATGGAGGAATCGATGTCGACATCAGCGAGTGCGGGGCGAAGTTCCTGCAGGGCCGACTCAACGCGGTGGGTCACATCGAGGGTGTTGGCGGCGGGCTGCTTTTCAACGATCAGCAGCAGCCCGCCCTGCGTCCCGCGCAGGCTGCCGATGACCGCATCGCCGATCGGTGGCGCGTGGCCTTCGCTCAGGGTGGCGACATCGCCGAGGTGCAGGGTCGCGCCGCCGCGCAGTGGGACGGGCTGCTCGGCCAGCGTGGCCGGATCGTCGGCGATGGCGGAATGGCGCAGGGGGATGCGCTGCTGCGCGGTGTCCAGAAATCCACCTGCGGCGAGGGCGGTTGCATCCGTGATGGCACTCTGCAGCGCATTCAGAGTTAGACCATGCGCACGCAGGCGAGCGGGGTCGGCCAAGATGTGAAGCTGACGATCGCGCTGGCCCCACACCGACACGTTGGCAACACCCGGAATCGCGAGCAGGCGCGGGCGAATGGTAAAGCGCACGAGGTCGCTGAGATCCAGGCGCGACAGCTTGGCCGATGTGACGCCGATCTTCAGGGCGCGGCTCATCGACGAAAACGACGGCAGAATGACGGGCGGGCGAGCGAGGTGAGGCAAGCGGTTGGCTTCGATGGCGAGGCGCTCTTGCACAAGCTGACGGGCGCGCAGAAGGTCGGTGCCATCCCGAAAGAACAGAACAACGGAGGACAGACCGAGGACAGACTTGCTGCGCTGGGTCTCAAGACCGGGTACGCCGGACAGCGCCGCTTCGATGGGCACGGTGATCAGTGCCTCGACTTCAGGGGTTGACAGACCGGGCGCTTCGGTCTGCACCTCGACGAGGGGACGGGCGAACTCGGGAAAGACGTCGAGCGGAGTCTCGCGCGCGGCGCGCCAGCCGAGAGTGAGCAGCGCGACCGCGGCAAGCAGGACCCACACACGGCGCTGTAGCGCGAAGGTGATGATGAACTGGAGCATAGGAGCCTAGTTGGGGTGGTTATTTGGCGACGCCGTATTCGACGCCGGCAAGCTCCGCGGCCCCAGCGGTGACCAGCAGAGCCCCGGCGGGAAGCGTCGAGGAACCGCGCAGCAAGATGCGATCCCCGTCGCTGCGCAGCACATCAACCCGACGATGGACAAAGGTTTGAGGGGTGGTGCGCTGGTACACCCAAGTCTCGCCGCTGGGGCTGTAGAGCAGCGCGGCCGCCGGAATCGCGAGGAGGTCGCCGACCGATCGAAGCGCGCGTGAGTCGTCGCTGCGTGGTGATGCGGCAGCGTTCGCATTCACCACCCAGGCGGCAACGCGCTGACCGATTCGAAAGGGGGCAGCATCGGGCAGCTGAAAATACAGATCCAGCGCGCCAGTTCCGGGCTGGCTGGTCTGGGGAGCGTGCGGGACTGGTGGCACGCGCAGTGGGGCGGCGCTAGGGCTGGCAGACAGGTCGCTGATCAAGGCGTCGGCCTCGGGCGCAACGCTGGCAATCTGACTGGAGGGAACGGCGACGCGCACCCACAGCGCAGCGCGGCGGACGACTTCACAAAGCGGCGTGCCGATGGCGACATGCTGGTGCAGCGTGACGCGTACATCTCGGACGAAGCCATCAAAGGGTGCAGGGATGCGCGTCGGCGCCAGCAGGCCCACGCGCATGGACGATCCGCCCACGGCGGCTTTGTTTGTCAGTGCGGCTCGCTGCGCTTCGACGGCTTGTCGAGTGGCACGTGCTGAATCGCTGTTTGCGCTGGCTTCTTCGAGCAGCTTTTTGCCAGCAAGACCGTCGGCGACCAGGCTCTGCGCGCGGGCCAGGGCGAGTACGGCCGTCTGCTCTTGGCTGCGGGCCCGAGCAACCTGCGCGTCGATCTCTGAAAGAATCGTCGCGACCTGCGCACGTTCGCTCAGCATCGGCAGTGGCGACAGCACCAAGATTGGCTGACCCGCTTGCACTGGAGACCCTGCGGCAGGGAGTCCGGTTGCAGCGACCGCGGTCACGGTGCCGGCAAGTGGTGCCGTCAACATCGCTGCGTCACCGGGCGCGGGCATGACCTCGCCGGGATAAAGGCGACGCGTCGGCCCCGTCACCTGCGCCACCGAGGCTAAGCCCGCGACGATGCCCAGTCGCGCTTCGGCCTCGGGTGTCAGCGTGATGCGCCCCGGATCGACCTGCGCAGCCGGCTTGGATACCGAGATCGAAGGACGGCCACATGCCGGCGATGCGAGCAAAACCCCAAAGAGAAGAAGGAAGCGCCGCATGCATCACACGGTATGAGCGAGCCGCGCACGGCGAGCCAATCTTCATCAAGATTTAATCTGCCGGACCGATCCTTCTCGATAGCCGCGGGCGCCTGCGGGTTGGCACACATGTTTGGGAACGCGGCTGCTACCGCGGAGCCAGGAGCGCATCGTTCTTCCTGCGCGCGGTTCTTGCGATGTCGTTGGCGTGGACGTTTGGCGGCGTGCGTCCGCAGTCCTGGCAGTCACAGGACGTCCTGCAGAGGATTGCCGACGACGACTCCGCTTTTTTTGCCCAGGCATCGGACCCCAACCCCACGCAGGATCTGGGGCTGGTGCGTCCGCGCTTCGGGCTGCCTGCCATTGCCTCGATAGGGGCGCCCTTTGAAGCAGCGCTTCTGCAGCGCGGCGAGCCGAGCGAACCGCAGCTTTCGCTTGTGCGCGATGGACCGTCCGTTCCTTTGCGCATTCTGTCGCAGCGACGCGAGCCGGTGGCCGCTGGGGTGGTGCGTCTCATCGTATCGGTGGAGCCCGCGGTGGCAGAGAGCTCTTGGAAGAGGCACAAGATCGTCTGCTGCCCGTCGCCGCTCCCGTGGTGGTGGTGCCGGGTAACCACGACATGGGTGATCTCACCGCGGATCTTGACGCGCGGGCTCAGCGAGCCGTCGGATGCCTCGCGGAGCCTGCGCGTGTTGCATCTCTCGGGTCACACCCACTGGGCGGACGTGTTTGAAGCGTGAGCCCCTGTCGGTGAGCGCCCTCGTCATTTCGTCTTAGCAACGCACGCATCAGGAAGCCCTGCGCAGATTCTTTATTTTTTCTGCACTATGTTTGTTAAATAGTAAATTGCTTTAATCGGAAAATAATAAATTGTTTGAGAATTATTTTGTAAAATAAAAATACAGAACCAACTGGAGAGTCGAGCGTGGAGGGGGCTACTGCGCTCGCAGCGGTGGGCGTGGGGCTGGCGCGGCATTCGGCTGCACGGGTACGCGAAAGCGGTGCGTGACAGGCACCCAGCCGAGCAGATCCATCTCTTGCTCGACGTAGCCATCGGTCCAGTTGTTGACGACCAAAGGCAGCCCCGAAGGCCCCAGGCGGTCCGAGACGATGCCCGCGTGGTCCGGTCCGGCTTTGTTGGGGAAGGTGTCAAACAGCACAATGTCGCCCGGCAGATAGGGCGCTCCGTCGGGGACTTGCACAAAGTGTTGACGGAACCACGGCAGCATCATGCGGATGCGGCGGTGATCGATGTTGGCGTCAGGAGCCTTCCCAGCCAGCGGATAAAGCTGCGGCTTTTTCGCGGCGTCTTCGTGGATCTCGCGCTGCAGATCCCAGCCGGCGTTGCGCAGGGCGCGCACCAGCGTGTCGGTGCAGACGCCTTCGGTGCGCGGCACATCGCCACCGGGATAGCGCAGCGCGCGATAGTTCGACACATAGGCCGCCTTGTTCAGACACAGCTTCTTGGCGCCCAGCAAGACATCGAGCGTGTTGACCACTCCGTCACCGTCGTGATCTTCGCGCGGGCCAGGGGAACCAAACGTGACGCGAACGGTGGGGGGCTGGCGGCGCACCAGCTCGGCGCGATCGGCCTCGGAAAGCCAGGGCAAGACGGTGGCAAGCTGAGCGGGCCCGGCGGCAGCCTGCGACAGCGGGCCGGACAGGGCATAGGCGATCAGCGGAACCTCGCCTTGGTACAGGGTGGCGATGCGATGCGCTGGATCGACGCGCAGCCACGCCTCGCCATCGGATGGCGACCAGTCGGGCGCTGCGATCTGCGCCTGCGGCGAGAGATCAGGAAAGATGCCGCGATCGCGATCGCTGAGTCGGGGAGAGCTTTCGGGAAGGGTGCTGGCGAGAGCCAACAGGGCAGAGGCAACGACGTGCAGCATGCTCCGTTGAAACGAAGCGGGGCCGGAGAGGATCTGCTAGGCGCTTGCGGCGCGGTTTTCGAGGACGTGCTTGGGCGGCGTGCGCAGGTCCCACACGATGCCGAACCACGAAAGGACCTTGAGGATGTAGTAGCTGAAGTCGACTTCCCACCAGAAGAAGCCCTGGTTCGCCGTGCTCTGGTAGTAGTGGTGGTTGTTGTGCCAGCCTTCGCCCATGGTGATCAGCGCCAGGAAGAAGTTGTTGCGGCTGTCGTCGGTGGTCTTGTAACGACGCGAGCCCCAGACATGGGCCAGCGAGTTGATGGTGAAGGTGCCGTGCCACAGAAGAACGGTGCTGAAGAAGCCGCCCCACAGCCCGGCCCGCAGGCCGCCCATGACATCGCCGCGGACCAGCCAGCCAATCAGGAACATCAAGATCACCGAGCCGATGGCCGGCCCGCGGAAGTTGGTGTTTAGCCAGCGAAGCTCAGGGTACTTGGCGAAGTCTTGGATGCGTTCCCAGTCGGTGCGGTCATAGCGGCCGCACAGGAACCAGCCCTGATGCGCCCAGTGAAAGCTGCGCTGCACGGGCGAGTGAATGTCGCGTTCTTGGTCGCTGTACTTGTGATGCTGGCGATGATGCGCCGCCCACCACAGCACGCCCTTTTGCAGCGACGTGGTGCCGATGAACGCCAGGATGAACTGGAAGATGCGCCCGGTCTTGTATGCGCGATGCGAGAAGTACCGGTGATAGCCGGCCGTGATGCCGAACATGCGCAGGTAGTAGAAGAGGCCGCACAGAAGAACGTCGACCCAGGTCACCTGGCCATAGGCAATGGCGACACCCGCGCCGATGATTCCGACGGTGTGGACGAAGATATACGGGATGCTCGTCCAGCGATCGAGGCGCTCGTCGCCTTCGACATAGGGGGGAAAGAACTTGGCGAGCGGATTTTCCCCCGTCGAGGGGGCTGGCTCGTCGCCGCGTTCGCTCAGGCCTGGGCCAGCGGGGGCGATGCGAAGGGGCGGTAGTGCGGTCTGCATGGGTCCATGCTGCGCTTGCACTGTCACGGTTCTGTCACGGACGGGTCATATTTTCGTGAGATTTGCACTCGCTGCTCGTCGAGGATTCGACCTCTAGCGGCCGAGTGGTTGAAGCAGTGCAGATGATGCGGATGATGCGGTGCAGCAACGCAGCGACGCGGCCATCGCGAGCCCTGGCGAGGCGGCCAAGCGAGTGGTTCGTCTAGCTGCGGCCTTCGCCTTCGTGATCGCCCATCAGCGCCACGATGCCGCAGACACCGACGATGTCTTCGTCGCGGCGGAACGGAGCCAGGGTCAGCCAGCCGCCGCGGGCTTCGCCGCTTTGGTTGTGGACGACCAGCGTGTGCCGGCTGGCGCGCTTTCGGGCCAGGACCTGACGCACGTCGCGCTCGATGCGAGGACACCAGCGGGCCAGCAAGGTTGAGCTGAGCTTGCCGCGCAGATCAGCGGGCGGAATGCCCAGGATCTGACAGAGCGCAGCGTTGCCAAAGAGGATCTCGCCGGTCGGGGAAGCGACGAACATCGGCAGCGGACACGAGTCAACGAGCGCTTCGCACAGATCGGCGCGCGGCGATGAAGGCAGACCGACGGCGTCCAGGCGTCGCGCGACTCCCATCTCGGCCATGACATGACGCAGGGCAAACGCGAATTCGGCGGCGCTTCCGGGACGCTGACCGGGCTCTTTTCCGAGGGCGCGAAGGACCAGCGCTTCCAAGCTGGGATGAAACGGTGTGTGCGGCCGGCCCAAACGCTGACTGGGCGGCATCGGCTCGCGGCGCAGGTGGCCAAAGATGATCTCTTGCAGGCGGCCATCGAACGGCGGGTGGCCGGTCAGACACTCATAAAACAACACGCCCAGCGCATAGATATCGGAAGCCGGCGTCGGAGACTGCGCGCGGATGCGCTCGGGGGCCAGATAGGTTGGTGTGCCTGCGACCGTGGTCGCCGCGACGATCTCGCGCGAGTCAACGGCGGGCCGGCTGGCCAGGCCAAAGTCGAGCAAGCGCACGTTGTTGCGGCGGGCATCGCTGGCTTGCGTGGGGTGACACAGAAAGACGTTCTCGGGCTTGATGTCGCAGTGGATGACGCCGAAGCTGTGGATGAAGGCCAGCGCCTCAGCGCACTGCAGCACGATGTCGCACGAAGCCTTGGGTTCGAGTACGCCCTCGCGCGCCATGCGCTCGGCCAGCGTCTCACCGGACAGGTATTCCATCACGATGAAAGCGCCGTGCGTTGGATCGACGCCGAAGTCGAACACCGAAACAATATTGGGGTGATTCATCGACGCCGCCATGCGCGCTTCGCGATAGAACGCGTCGCGGATGTGCGGCTGCTGCGCGAGATTCTTGTGGATGATCTTCAGCGCGAACTGCTTGCCCAGATCGCGGTGACGCACCTTGTAGATGCGGCCCATTCCGCCTTCGCCGACGCGCTCTTCGATGATGTAACGACCGCCGACGATGCGCTCGGGCGGGAAGGCATTGCGCACACTCTCGTCGGGGCTACCCAAGATCTCGTACGGCGCGTTGAGCTCGGCGCGCGGTGGCTTGACCTCGCTTTGACTGGATGTGCTGCTGGGGGCGGTCGGCGGTACAAGGACAGGGACCGCTTGCGGTGTGGCGACGCTGTTTGCCGGGGGCGCAGCGATCTTCACCTTGCCAGAGACCGCGGGCAGCGACCGCTCGTCCGGGACGGCCTGCGGTACGCCCTGGGGCAAGGTGCTGCCGTCATGCCCGTCAAGCGCCGGCAGTTTTTGGGTCGCCACGCGCGTATTATATCGCGCGGCTGTTGCTTCTCGCGACGCAGATAATGGTAGATTCCGCGCGTGAGCACGCCTGCTTCACCGTCCAGACACACGCCCCATTCGAATGGGACCGCCCTGCCAGCGCATAGCTCGGCACACGGTGAGGCGCCGGCCAGCGACTCTGATCTGTGGACGATTGGGCGTGTGCTGCGCTGGACGCAGCAGCGCTTTGCCGCGCGCGGCCTGCCTTCTCCGCGGCTCGATGCCGAGCTACTACTTGCGCATACCTTGCAGCGCAGTCGCGTGGGGTTGTACACGCACTTTGATCAGCCGTTGAGCAAGGACGAGCTGGCTCGCTATCGCGAGTGCATCGTGCGCCGCTTGGCCGGCGTGCCCGTCGCATATCTCACGGGCGAAAAAGAGTTCTATGGCCTGAGCCTGCACGTCAGCGAGGCGGTGCTGATCCCGCGGCCCGAGACCGAGCTGCTGGTCGATGTGGCGGTTCGCTTGCTGCCGCCAGCGCCGATTTCGGCCACTGTTCTTGCGGATGCCGAGCACGAGCCAGAGCCGACATCCAGCGTCGACGTCGCGGCTGGAAGCACTGCAGAGCCGCGAGCTTCTTCGCTGCATGAGCCAGAGCCGGGCATCGAGATGACGGTTCACTACGACGCCACCGAAGCGCCGGTCGAGGAAGAACCAGAGGCAGCGGTCCAAGCGAAGGCAGAAGGGCAGGGGACTGCGTCCACTGAGCCCGCCATGCAGCCAGGTACGCAGCCAAATCCTGCAGAGTCGTCGCAAGAGGACGCAGGGCGAGCCGTGGCACGGGTCATCGATGTCGGTACTGGATCGGGTGCCGTGGCGCTTGCGATCAAACACCTGCGACCCGATGTCGAGGTCCTAGCGGTTGATATCAGCCCCGTCGCGATCGCCGTTGCCACCGAGAATGCGGCGCGCCTGGGTCTGCTGGTCGAGTTCTGGCAAGGTGATCTTTTGTCGGCGCTGCCGGCCGACCGCCAAGCCGATGTCCTCGTCGCCAACCTGCCGTACATCCCCACGGCCGAGATTGCTGCGTTGCAGGCCGAGGTTCGGCACGAGCCGCACAGCGCTCTCGATGGTGGATCCGATGGCTTGGTCGTGGTGCGGCGCTTGCTTTCGCAGTCCCGGTCGATGCTGCGACGCGGTGGAGCCATTGCTTTAGAAATTGGCGCGGGGCAGGCCGCTGCGACGATGGCGCTTCTGCACCAAGCCGGCTTTGTGGACGTGCGCAGCGAGCTAGATTTGGCCAAGATTCCGCGGGTCGTTCATGGCCGACTTCTCTGACGAGGAATTCGCTCCGCTTTGTGTGTCGGTGGCGCTGTGGCCGGCGGGCGGGCTGGGGGCGTCGGGGCCACGCTACCTTCGCCTGGCGACGGGAATTCAGCCTGCAGGTCTGCGCTTGCGCTCGCCGCTTCCCGAAGAGCTACGCGGTGTGCCGCTTTCGACGCGCTTGCAGTTACCGGCGCCGCTGCCCTTCATGCCGGACAGTCCATCGTCGGGAAACGGAGACGCGGATGGCGAGCCATGGCGCGGCGATCTGGCCCTGGTCAGCGTCGCTGAGGAAGTCGTCGTGCGCGATGCCGACGGCGAGCGGGCCGAGCTTCGGCGCCTGGCATTTGTGCGGCTCGCAAGAGAGCAGCGCGCCCGCATTGAACGCTATGTGACGCTGCGTCTGCTCTCGGATGAGTAGAAGCCAGCTGATCAACCTACTGCGGGCCCCATCCAGCGGGCTGTCTGTCCTCACGGCCCCGACGCTGCTCCGGGCGGGCATCCGTCCGCCTTGGGTTTCTCGCTACGGTTTATGAGATCGCTGGGAGCGCTCCGGCGGACTGCCAGCGATCATCGGCAGGCGCGCGAAATTGACACGCCGACAGGTCCAGGTGGTAGCCCCTTGCCAATTTGACAATGCAGCCACGCATCAGAGACGAGGGCCCGCCGCGACCGCTTGCGGTGAGCGACGAAAGCTGTGAGGGTTCACGGCCTTTTGGCGGGGCAGAACACGCAGCGACCCCAGAGAGTCCTTGGCATCACCCTTGCAAAATCCTAGAGCCAAGCCCGCAGGGAAGCCTCTCGGGCGATCCCGCTCTGCACCTGCTGGGGTTTTGGTATGAGCTTCGGAATGGACGCCTTCGTCAAAAAATACTCATGGGCCTTCACGCTGCTGGCCATCGCGGTGTGCGCGTCGTTCTTAGGACGGGCGGCGGCGAGCGTGCTGACGGCGACGCTGCTTAGCGGAGACGGGCCCACGGTATCGCGGCGTTCGCCCGATCCGGCTCCCATCGCCGACGCTGCGCGCGGCAAGGACATCGAGTACATCTTGCGGCGGAACATCTTCTGCAGTGGCTGCGCACCGATCAACCTGACGCCTGACAAGGTCGAGGAAGCAGCGACGGGGCCGGTGGACACGACGCCGGTTCGCAGCAGCCTGAACCTGACGCTGCTCGCGACGATGGTGGCGCCTGGAGATCCGCTGTGGTCGATGGCCATCATCCGCGACAATGGCGACGACAAGAAGGGCGTGCGCATCTATCGCCGCGGCGACACGCTGCCGCAGGGCAATGCTCGCTTGGCGCAAGTGGTCGACGGTCGCGCGTATCTGGTGGCGGGTCGTCGCGTCGAGTACCTGGATCAAGGCCAGGGTCCGCCGCCGCCGCCGCCGTCGACGACAATCGTCGCGGCCGAGCCAATGCCCGGCGATCCGACCGGGCTTGAGAAGGACGTCGAAAAAGGCGTTCGCTGCTCGGGATCCAGCTGCGAAGTCGACAAGAGCTTGATCGACAAGATCCTGTCGAACACGACGGCTCTGGCAACCAGCGCACGCTTCGTCCCCTCGATCAAAGAAGGCAAACCCAACGGCTTCAAGCTGTACGCCATTCGCCCCGGCTCGGTCTTCGCAAAGATCGGCCTGCAGAACGCCGACCTGATCAAGGCCATCAACGGCTTGGACATGTCGACGCCGGACCGCGCGCTTGAGGCCTATACCAAGCTCAAGAGCGCGTCGCACCTGACGGTGCAGGTCGAACGCCGAGGCGAAAACGTCACCCTCGATTACCAAATCCGCTGAGCTCAGCGCGAACGAGTCCTCGCATGGCTAGCGAAAACGCGGAAGAGATCCAATGCCAATGAGCACCCATATGTTTCGCAGATCACACGCACTTCTCGTCGGAAGCTGGCTGGCCCTTTTGACGCCTGTCTGGGCGCAGAACGCCGCGCCGCCTGCGCCGCGACCCGCCCAGGGTAAGCCGGCGGACAGCACAGCCGGCCAGGGGGCAGCCAAGGCAACGGATCAAGCGCGCGTCATTCGTCCTGCGGGCTTGTTCGGTGCCGAGGCGGTCCGCGGATCGCAAGCCTCGGGCACGGTGACGGCCCCTGCAGCAGCCAAGCCTGCGGCGGCTAAGCCGGCGCCCGCTGGGACGGCTTCTGGCGCGACGACCACGCAGGGAAGCGGCAGCCCAAGCACGGCCTCGGCCGCCGGGGCGACCGACGATCTGCCGCTGCCGGGCGCGAAAGAGTTTTCCGAGTGCCAGCGCTACCCGCGCAACAAGAAAGTGCTCATCAACTTGAAGCCAGATACCGAGCTCATGGAGCTCGTGGGCTGGATCAAGTCGATTTCGTGCCGTCCCTTTATCCTGCCGTCGAACATTCGACAGGGAAAAGTGACGATCATCGCGCCCGAGCTGGTGACGGCGGAGGAGGCGTACCGCATCTTTTTATCGGCGCTTGAGTCGATGGGCATGACGGTGCAGCCGCAGGGGCAGGTGCTGAAGATCATCGAATCGAACCGCGCACGCGAGTCATCGATCCCTGTGTATTCGCCCGGCGACCCGGTGCCGCGCAGTGAGCAGTTCGTCACGCGCCTGCTGCGACTGAAGTACATCACGACGGAAGAGGTCGTGCAGGTGCTGAACCGTCTGAAGGGCCGCGACGGCGACATCATGCCGTACGCGACAACCAACACGCTGGTCATCACCGACTTGGCGACCAACATCAAGCGCATGGAGGAAGTCGTCCGCGCGCTGGATGTCGCGATGAGCGGCGAGAAGATCTGGGTCCTGCGCCTAAAGAATGTCGTGGCGACGGAAGTCGCGCAGATGCTTGAGAAGGTCTTCAACGTCGGCAAGACGCAGCAGGCCGGTCAGAAGCGTGCGCCGATCAATGTCCCGTCGAGCGATGGCAGCAGCCTGCCACCAGCCCAGATCGGATCGGGGGATGACTCGCTCAGCCAGATCCTGCCTGACGACCGCACAAACTCGCTGATCATTGTGGCGTCCGAGCGCACCTATCAGCGCGTGTTCGCGTTGGTCAAGCGCTTGGAACAGCAGGGCGCCAGCACCGAGGGAGGCGCTGATCGCATCCACGTCTATGCGCTTGAGAACGCCAGCGCCGAAGACATGAAAAACGTACTGGGTCAGCTGCCCGGCATCTCGGCCGGCGTGTCCTCTGGCAGCCGCGGTCCGGCGGGACGCTCACGCATGAGCAGCTCATCTAGCAGCAGCTCATCGGGCGGCAGCGGACAAGGCGCTGGCTTGTTCCAGGACGAGGTCAAGATCGTCGACGACAAGGCGACGAACTCGCTGGTCATCTATGCCACGGGCAAGGACTATCTGGTTCTGCGCGACGTCATTCGTCGCTTGGATGTGCCGCGTCGTCAGGTCTTCATCGAGGCAACGGTGATGGAGATCAGCCTGTCGAAGTCGCGCGACCTGGGGCTTTCGTACCACGGCGGCATTCCGCTTTTTGACAACAAGGGCCTCTTGGTCGGGGGTCTAAAGAGTGGCCAGCTCAACTCGCTGTCGCCGCTGTCGCTGTTGACGCTGCCCGGCTTGGTCGGCGGCGTCATGGGCCCGCAGTTTTCCAGCACCGGCATCTTCAGCCAGACGGGGACCGCGTCGGGATCGATCATTCCGCCGCAGTTCGGTTTGATCCTGCAGGCACTGCAGACCAACAACGACGTGAACATTCTGCAGGTGCCGAACATCCTGACCACGGACAACGAAAAGTCGCTGATCGAAATTGGCCAGAACCTGCCGTTTCCCAGCGCCATCACGGGCGGCCTGCCGCAGCTTGGCTCGGCGGGTGGGCTCAGCAACTTTGCGGCGCTGCAGTCGGTGCAGCGGCAGAACGTCACGCTGAAGTTGGAAGTGACGCCACACGTCAACAGCGGTGACTTCGTGCGCCTTGAGATCAAGAGCACCATCGATGATGTCGCCGACAAGAACTTCAACGGCCTCGGCCCGGCGACCAACAAGCGCACGCTAGAGACCGTCGCGGTGGTTCGCGATCAGCAGCCGGTAGTGCTGGGCGGCATCATGCGCGACTCAGTGCGCGAGGCCATCACCAAGATCCCGCTGCTCGGCGATATTCCGATTCTTGGTTATCTGTTCAAGACGCGCTCGAAAGAGACCCAGAAGCAGATGCTGCTGATCGTGCTGACGCCGTACGTCATCAACGACCCCGCGGATCTGGCGCGCGTGTTCGAGCGCAAGACGCGCGAGCGCCGCGAGTTCATCGATGCCTACGCCAGCTTCAGTGACGATCGTGACCTCGGAAGTCCGGTGGACTACACGCGTCGTCGCGGCGCGCTGGAGGAGATCAACCAGACCGCAGTGCAAGCCGAGCGTGAGCTTCTGGAGTTGCGCGCGGCGGAACAGTCGCTGAATCGTGAAGTCACCGACTCAGGGCCCGTTGAGCTGCCGCCCAATACGCGCAGTGGTCCAGGCGGCTCGGCAGGCATCGGCAATGCTCCGCTGCCCGTGCCGCAGAGCCCGTCGCCGTCGCTGCCGCCGCCCCCTGCGGCCACCAACCCCCGTTCGCCGGGCGAAGGGCAGAGCCCACAGAGTCCCCAGCCGGTGATTCAGTAGGAGTCGATCGTGGCACTGCCTGATCCACCGAGTGGTCGCCGCAACCCACCGCCGCTGCCGCCCTCTATGCGCAGCGGCGGCGGCAAGGCTTCGCCCAAGTCGTCTGGCGAGCAGCGTATCGTCCCGGCCTCGGGAACGGCCAAGGCGGCGAGCGGCGCTGATGCCCGCACTGGATCCAAGTCATCGGGTGAGCAGCGTGTGACCGGCGCGGCCGTGAAGCCCGCCCCGCCGCGAGCGCTCGGCACGATCTTGCGAAATCACTTTGGTGTCAGCGACGAAGCGATCCGCGATGCGTTGATTGAACAGAGCGAGCAGCGCAAGCAGCCCGGAATGCAGATCGAAGGCTCGCGCTTGGGCGAGATCTTGGTGCGGCGCAAAGTGCTCGGCGAGCTGGATGTCTTGCGAGCGCTGGGGCGGCAATTTGATCTGCCGGTCCTGGCCGAGCTAGCTCCTGACCGCGTCGATGCGGATCTGGCACAGCGCATCCCGATCAACTTCGCCAAGGCTCAGCGTGTGCTGCTTTTGTCGCGCGATGCAGCGCGTGATCTGGTGGAGGTCGCCATCGCCGATCCCACCGCGGTTCACGTGCTAGATGACGTGCGGCAAGCGGCCGAGTGCGAGGTCGAGCCCGTGCTGGTGCCCGAAGCGCAGATCGTCGAGGCCATCAACAAGGTCTATTCGCGCGGTCGCATCGACACCGAGCTTGAGAAAAAGGAAGGCGAGACAGCCACCGAAGAAGAGACCGAAGAAGACGTCGATCTCGTCGACGTCAGCGATGAAGCGCCGATCATTCGCTGGGTCAACTCGGTCATCTTCCAGTCTGTTCGCGAGCGCGCATCGGATATTCACATGGAGCCACGCGAGAAAGACTTCGTCGTGCGCTTCCGCATCGACAATGACCTGCAGGAACACAAGCGGGCGCCGCGCGCTTTCATTAACTCGATCGTTGCGCGCGTAAAGATCATGGCCGGCTTGAACATCGCGGAAAAGCGACTGCCGCAGGACGGTCGCATTCGCCGCAAGATCGCCGGCAAAGACATCGACATGCGTGTCGCGACGGTGCCGTCTGCCTATGGCGAGCGCATCACGATTCGTCTGCTCGATCGCAGCGCAGTACTGCTGGATCTATCAGACCTGGGCTTTGGCGAAGACCACTTGCAGATGATGTTCGACCTGGTGTCGCGACCGCACGGCATCTTGCTGGTCACTGGCCCCACGGGATCTGGCAAGACGACGACGCTTTATGCCGCGCTGTCGAAGATCAACACGCCGGACATCAACATCCTAACCGTCGAAGATCCTGTCGAGTATCAGCTCGAAGGCATCTCGCAGGTGCAGGTCAATCCCAAGATTGAGCTGACGTTCGCATCGGCGATCCGCAGCTTTTTGCGCCACGACCCCGACGTCATCATGGTCGGCGAGATCCGCGATCAAGAGACGGCGTCGATGGCCATCACGGCCTCGCTGACGGGCCACTTGGTGTTCTCGACGATTCATACCAACGACGCAGCCGGTGCTGTGACGCGCTTGATCGACATGGGGATCGAGCCGTTCTTGGTCACTTCGTCGCTTTCCGGTGTACTGGCGCAGCGCTTGGTTCGCCGGCTGTGTATCGCATGCCGCGAGCTGTATCGTCCGACCGATGACGAGCTGATTCGCTTGGGCTTGGATGTGGCGCGTTTTCGCGCAGGCACACTGCAGATGCCGACGTACAAGACCAAGGCACCGCCGCCGCCTCCTGGCATGCTGTACCGCGTACACGAAGGTGGCTGCTCGGCATGTCGTGCGCGCGGCTACAGCGGTCGTTCTGCGATCTATGAGCTCTTGCACATCGACGACACCATCCGATCGCTGAGCTTGAAGAAGTCAGATGCCGCAACGATCAAGAAGGCCGCGCTGGATGCCAACATGCGCACCTTGCGAATGGATGGGGCAGGCAAAGTGATCGCAGGGATCACATCGCTGCAAGAGGTTCTTCTGATCACCGCGGAAGATGCGAACTAAAGCGTGCTGCCAGCAATTTTGAACAGGCAGCCGACCACTCAGCACCACCGACTTATGACAGGTCAAGACAATGCCGGTCTTCCAATACAAAGGCTTCGATAGCAAAGGGAAGCCGGTCAGCGGAGTCAAAGACGCTGACAGCCCGCGTGGCCTGCGTGCAGCGCTGCGGCGCGACGGCGTGCTTTTGACCGATGTGCGTGAAGCGCCGATGGCCGGTGGTTCGGCTGCGGGGGCAAGCAAAGGCCGCAGCCAAGAAGGAGCGCGGCGGCGTTCGAGCGGTGGCATCGATATCGGGGCCGTGAAAAGCACGCTTTCGCCGCTGGCCTGGCTGCAGTGGCTATCCGAGCGAGGCGACGCCAATCCCCAGATGGTCGCCATCTTGACTCGTCAGTTGGCGACGCTGTTGCGTGCCGGCGTGCAGCTCAGCGAAGCGCTGGCCGCGCTGATTGAGCAGGCCGAGCGCCCAGGGCTTAAGCGCGTGTTGTCCGACGTCAAAGTACAGGTCAACGAAGGCATGGCGCTGTCCCAGGCCTTGGGGCGTCACCCGCGCATCTTCATCGAGCTTTACACCAACCTAGTCTCAGCCGGTGAGG
Source organism: Myxococcales bacterium (assembly GCA_016794505.1). Classification (GTDB taxonomy): domain Bacteria; phylum Myxococcota_A; class Polyangia; order Palsa-1104; family JAEUJZ01; genus JAEUJZ01. The sequence goes on along the minus strand of JAEUJZ010000158.1, from coordinate 9,328 downwards.
CCGCGGGCAACCTGGAAGCCGTGCTGTTTCGCTTGGCCGACTTCTTGGAAGCGCAGAACAAGCTGCGCAGCAAAGTGGTCACCGCGCTGTTCTATCCAGCGGCCATGACGCTGATGGGCAGCGGCATTATGGCCATCCTGATGCAGAGCGTCGTGCCGAAGGTAACGGCGCTGTACGCCGACAACGGACGCGTTCTGCCTTGGAATACGCAGCTTCTGATCTTTATGTCGTCGCTGCTCACGGACTGGTGGTGGCTGGTGCTGCCCTGCTTGTTCGCTGTGGTGTATCTGATTCGCCGCTGGCTGCGAACACCGCAAGGGCGACTGAAGTGGGATCAGATACTCTTGCGGTTGCCGATCTTTGGTCCGCTTGCTCGCATGGTTGCGGTCAGCCGCTTCGCCAAGACATTGGCAACAATGTTGGCTTCTGGTGTGCAGCTCTTGCGCGCGATGGAGATCGTGAAGAACGTGCTCGGCAATATGGTGCTGACGCGTGTCGTGGAAGAAGCGCGTGAGTCCATCCGCGAAGGCGAGTCGATCGCGCAGCCACTGCGTCGTTCCAACCAGTTCCCGGCCGTTGTCTGTCACATGATCGCCGTCGGTGAACGATCGGGTCAGCTGGAACAGATGCTGGAAAATGTCGCGGCTGCGTACGACATCGAAGTGGACATGAAGCTGGCCCGCATGACCGCTCTTTTAGAGCCACTGATGATCATGCTGATGAGCAGTGCCGTCGGCTTTGTGGTGTTCAGCATCCTGATGCCGATCATGCAGATGAATGAGTTCGCGCAATAGCCAACGCTTGCGCAAGGAGAGACAGATGACGCGCTTCACACAACGAATTCGATTGATCTGGGTGCAGAGCCGCCGGCTGTGGGCGCAGCGCCGAGACCTGCTAGGCCCACAAGCTCGTCGCAGGCAAGCAGGGTATAACCTCGTCGAGATCATGATCGTCATGGCCATCATCGGCATGCTGATGAGCGCTGCCGGATTTGGTGGCTTTGCCATGCTTGAACGGTCGCGTCGCAAAGAGACGCGCCGCATGATGCACATCATCGAGCAGGCCGTGGTCACGTGGCAGGCCGATGGTGGCGAGTCCTGTCCGCCCAGCTTGGCTTCGTTGGTTGAGAAAAAGCACCTCAACAAAGAGCCCAAAGACGGCTGGGGACACCCGTTTCAGTTCAAGTGTCCGGGCGAGCACAACAACGAAATCGATCTGATCAGCTTCGGCAAAGATGGCAAGGAAGGCACGCCCGACGACATCAAGTCGTGGGAAGAGGAAGACGCCAAGAAGCCCTAGTCCACGATGTACACGACGTAGTTGAGGATGCAGGTCGGTTGCATGCAGCGCGAACGCGGATACTCGCTGATCGAGATCATGCTCGTTATGGCCATCGGTGGTTTGGTGGCGGGCGGGGCGATCTTGGGGTTCCGCTCGCTTGTGCGCAGCGAGATTCGCAGCACGGCCACCAAACTGGCCGCGGCGATTCGCTACAGCTACGACCGCGCGATCTCAACGGGGGCGTACTACCGACTGCACATCAACTTTGACGAGAACTCGTATCGCTTGGAAAAAGCGGATGCGCGCGTGCTGCTGAACACCAGCGAGCGGGCATCGCGCAACGGGCGTGGCGAAGACCGCGACATCGAAGATCGCCGCGCACAAGAGGATGATCAAAAAGGCCAGCCCAGCGGTGTATCCAGCGAGCTCTTGCCTCCTCCTTCACCGCGCCGACCCAAGTTCGCAGCGTATGTCGACAGTCAGCTCAAGCCGGTGCGCTTGTCGCGCGCTCGCATCTTGGATGTCATGACGCCGCGGCAGAGCGAAGCGTGTCGCCGCGGGCATGCCTATCTGCACTTCTTCCCGGATGGACATACCGAACGTGCGCTGATTCACATCGGTCCCGATTCGGACAATCCGGCCGAGGACGAGCAGTTCTCGCTCTTGGTGCATGCGCTCACCGGACGTGTCGAAGTTCTGCCAGGACGCGCGCCGACTCCGCGTGATTTCTCACCCGGATCGGGCGATGACGGCGTCGGCAAAGGAGGCCGCTGATGCGTGTTCGGCGCGTGCGTGAGCGGGGCTTCACGTTGGTCGAGGTTATGTTGGCGATGGCCATCTTGGCCGGCGTCCTGACCGGGCTGACTCTGTCGGTCACACGCGCCGTACGCGTGGCCAATCACGCCCGCTTGATGACCACCGCAACCTTTCTGTGCAGGCAGAAGTTGGTCGAGCTAGAGGACAAGTTCATCGTCGAAGGCTTCACCGATGAAGCCGGCGTCAAGGAAGAGCACGGCGAATACAAAGAAGACGAATTCAAGCGCTACGCGTGGTCGCGCACCGTCGAGCGCATTCATCTTCCCAATGTCAGCGACATCCAAGCCGCTGCCACCAAGCTGATCCAAGACAAGCAGCAGATCGGCGGCGGTGCAGCCGGCAGCGCCGGGGGAAGCCCAGCCGGCGGATCTGGAGCCAACCTCGGTAGCAACATCGGCGGCATGATCGGCCCGGTCAAAGAAATGCTGGAGCAGGGCATTCGCCGCGTCACCGTGCGAATCACGTGGGATGAGCCCGGTAAGGGCGAGCAGAAAGTGGAAGTTGTGACCTTCTATACCGACATGCGCCGCGTGCCGGCGGTCCCGATGTAAGGCAGGCATGCGCATGTTCTTCTTGATCAGTCAGCGGCCAGTGCTTGCGCGCGATCTTCCGATCCGAAGGAAACGCGCGTCTGCTGGCTTCACGCTGATCGAGGTGATGATCGCGATGAGTATCTTGGCCAGCATCACGGTGCTGGTCTGGGGATCGTTTCAGCAGACGTTTCGCACGCGTCGTCTGATCGAAGGCAACCTGACGCGCTATCGCGCTGCGCGCGTGGCCATGGATCGCATCCTGCGCGATGTGCAGATGGCGTACTTGAGCCAGAACAACATCCCCGGCACGGAACAGACGCCCCGGACATTTTTCGAAGGCCAGCGACGTCCCGATATCGATGAGCTGCGCTTTTCATACTTTGGTCATCAGCGCCTGTATGCCGACAGCAAGGAAGGTGACACCGCCGCGGTCGGCTATTTTTCAGGCCGCGATCCCGACGATCCACGCCGCTTGAACCTGTATCGCAAAGAGACGCGGCGCTTGCAGGCGGATCGCTTCGAGAACATTCCCGGCGAAGTTGAGCTTCTTTGCGATGACGTCGTGCGCCTTGAGATCGGTTACTACCACCCCGACCGCAAAGAGTGGCTTGAGAACTGGCGTACCACCAGCGCTGATGGCTTTCCCAATCGCTTGCCGAGCCGCGTGCGCGTGCGCTTGGTCGTGCATGACGAAAATGGCAACGACATGGCCTTCATGAGCGAGACCCGCTTGGCCATGATTCAACTTCTGGATACCGGGCCGCAGAGTCAGTAATGCGCGAGTACCCTTCTATTCCAGATCCCTGTGTTGGCGATCCAGCGACGGCGGCTATGCCATCGGCTGAGCGCACAAAGCACAAGAAGCCATCTTTGCGCGAGCGTGGAGTGGCTATTTTGGTGGTGGTCGTGACCACTGCGATCATCGGCGCGACGGCGGCTGACTTTGCGTACACCGCACAGATTGAATTGGAAGCCGCGATCAATAGCCGCGATCAGCTGCGGGCCGAGTATCTGGCGCGATCCGGTATGCAGCTGGGGCAGCTTCTAACGGCGGTGCAAGACGGCCTGCAGGGCATGCTGCAGATGCTGCCGCCCGAGATGCGCGATGCCATCGTCATCACGGACTACGCCGGCTTTCTGGCCAAGGCGCTGTCGGGTGATGCGGAAGCGCGCGAAGGACTGGGCGGCTTGATCGGCATCGATCTGCGCAACGTCGAAGGCTTGGGCACGCCGCAGGGGACCAATCTTGACCTCGTGATCTCGTCGGAAGAAGGCAAGTTTCCGATCAACTGTGGGGGCGGCGTCAACGCGTACGCGCAGCAGCAGCGCAACCTGTACAACCTGCTTTACAACCTGATTCGACCGCAGCGCTATGACCGCATGTTCAACACCGCGGATCGCGATGGCATCGTGATTACGCGCGAGGACTTGCCGACTGCGCTCATCGACTGGGGCGACGTTGACCCGCTGCGCTTTAATCCCATGGGGCCCGCTTCCGCGAGTGAAGAGCGCTATGACCGCGGCACGGATCGCTATGAGGCACACAATCACTATCTCGACACCATCGAAGAGATGATGCAGGTGCGCGGGGTGAGCGAGGATTTCTGGGGCGCATTCGGCGAGATGTTTACGGCATACGGTGGCACCAGCGCGGGCAACACGACGGACTGTCGTGTGTTGGCCGCCGCTATTGAGCCGACGGCGTGGCCCTTGGTGGCTGCCATGATTGCCGCCAGTGCGGCGGACAAGAACGCGGTCTTCGATCCAAACACGGCGGTGGTTGCGCAGCAGATCACCGGGCTTTTGAAGTCGGGCTTGCCTGCTCTGCGGAGCATGGCGCAGCAGCTTTCGATTCCCAAGTGCCAGGTCGATACCAGGCAGTGTCCAGCGCTGGCTCCGCTGCCGACGCCGTCATCGAGTGCTATCGTGCCGTCGAAGAAAGCGGGCGGCCCACCAGGGAACCCAAGCAGTGGTGCCAGCGATGGCATCGAGCTCTTGTCCAACCTGATGTGCAGTCAAGCGCTGGCCAGTGTGCCGCAGCTTGCCGACAGCTTGGCTTCGATGACCGGCATGAGCGCCCCGCCTCGTCCCACCACAGGGCTGCGCCCCATTCCGATGTGTCCCGGAGCGCTAAGTCAGTTCTTGCGTGATCGCGGCAGCGGCAACCAGAACCCGCGCCGTTACTATCGTGTCGACTCAACCGGCATCGTGCAGCGTGGCGCCAATCGAGTGACGCAGGTGCATATCCGCGGAGTCTGGGACACGCGGCGCGCCAACTTCAACCCGCTCTGCACAGGGCATCCAAGCTGCACACGCGGCACGTGGCTTTATTACCGAATCGACTAAACGCAGGGGTGGCACCGCGCGAGCCCCGTTGGGAAAAAGATGGCCAGCACGATCTTGGGCATAGACCTTGGCAGCTACGCAGTGAAAGTCGCGCGCATCGAAGCCGGCTTTCGCAGTGCGCAGCTGGTCGGCATTTTTGAAGCGCGTGTTCCTGCTGCGGATGTCGTGGTTCCAGCGGCTGTCGAACATTCCCAGGAGTCCGACGCCGCGGCGGTCGATGTAACGGACGCCGCAACGTCGACCCATGACAGCGCCGCCGAAAGCGCCAGCTTGTACGAACGGCAGCTGCGGGCGCTGGCGCTGCTGCTGGCCGAGATCAAGCCGAAGAGCGAGACCACGATCATCGCGATCTCGGAAGGCGTCACGCTGCGGCTGCTGGATCTTCCTCTTTCGGATCCAAAGAAAGTGCAGTTGGCGCTGCCGTTTGAGCTAGCGGGGCAGCTACTGAGGGACTTGGAAGATCAAGTGGTTGATCAGACGCTGATCAGCATCGGAAGTCCGCAGCCCGGAGGAGGTGAGGCACCATCCCAGTGGGTGGCTGCTTGCGTCCCGCGCGAGGACATTCGTTGGCACTTGCAGTCGCTGCTTTCGCGCCGCATCGAGCCGCGTCGCATTGGCGCCATGGCACTTGCGACCGCGCCGCTTTTCATTACTCCGCCGCGCCTTCGCAGCAAGAACAAGGGATCGACCGAGACGCAGGGCTTGGGTCCGCCGATGCCGCTATGGGTCATCGATATGGGGCATCGCTTCACGCATATCTGTGCTGTCGCGCAGCATCCTTCGCGTCCAGGGCAAGTGGTGGTGCCTTTTGTTCGCACCATTGCCCGTGGCGGGCTGCAGCTCTCGCAGGCCGTCGCTCGCGCGCACAACCTGCATATGACGCGGGCCGAGATGTTGAAGCATGAGTATGGCCTCGATGAGTCTGCTGACGCCACGACGGCACAGGCGATTCGCGGCGCACTGCGTCCGCTGATTCGCGAGCTGCGACAGACTCTGTCCGCGTACAGTGCGCGCATGGGAGAGCCGCCACGGGTGGTGTATTTGTGCGGTGGCACATCCGAGCTGCGCGGCTTGTTTGAGCTGCTGCAGAACGAGCTGGATCTGGAAGTGCTGCCGCTGGTGCCGCCGCCGCGGGCGCCATGGTTCGGCAATCGCGAGGGACCGACTCCGACGCTGGCCGCGATGTCGGCTTCGCTCTCGATCGACACCGCCACGCTGGCCAAGATGCGCATGCCTAGCTTCGCGTTGCTGCGGCGCTTCTGTGCGGGCGCTCCTGCGGTTGGGCTCGCGCTGTCTGAGATCTATGGCAGCCAAGCGCCGCAGGTGAACTTTCGCAAAGGCGAATTCGCATTCCGTACCGACTATGCCTTTCTGCGTGAACGCGCTCCGTACTTGGTCGGCTTCTTGGTTGCCTTGCTGCTGTGTGCCGGTGGCTGGGTATCGGCGCAGCTACACCTGTTGGAAAAAGAATCCGAGCGGTTGCGGCAGCGCCTGACCTCTGAGACCACGTCCTTGTTTGGTGAAGCCAAGACCGACGGAACGGCGGTGTTGGCCGAGCTGAATAGCGCGCTGGCGCAGGACAAAGGCGGTGAGCGACGCATCCCGCAGGTCTCAGCGCTGGATCTCTTGGATGACATCTCGCACGCCGCTCCCGAATCGAAAGACGGCAACCCGGCTCGCCTGGATGTCGTCGAGATGCACGTGCGTCCGAAAAAAATCGAGCTCAAGGCGACGGCGGCCTCGGCTCAGTACGTTGAAGACTTCGCTACCTCGCTGGCGAAGCTCGCCTGTGTAAAAGGCGTGCAAAAGGGCAAAGTGCTAACCGTCAAGAACACGGGGCCCGACGGGAAACCGATAGAAGCGAAGCAGTTCACATTTGAGCTGACCACCACCTGTCCCTAGGCAGGAGCCTGGCTGTGAGCAACGAAGAGAACTCTCCATCGAAGGAAAGCAGCGGCACGCTGGCCGCTGTGCGTACTCGCCTGCGTGAGGCGATTGATGCCATTCCTGCCCGGCAGCGAGCCTTGCTTTTGGGGCTGTTCGGAACCGCGCTGTTTCTGGGCGTGGCCGTCACGGTCTACAGCGTGTATGACCGCATCGACACGCTGGAAGAAAAGAACGACGCCATGCAGCGTGCGCTTCGCGACATTGAAAAAAAGCGCGGCGCATATCTGTCGGCCAAGTCACGCGAGCGGAATCTGGAAGCGCGTATCGGATCCAGCCCGCTGCAGCTGACCGGTTTTCTTGAGCAGCTAGCCAAAGAAGTAGGCATCGAGATTCGTGAGACGAACCCGCGCAGCCCCGAGCCGATCGGAAAGAAGTATCTGCAGCAGAGCATCGACGTACGCATCAGCAAGGTCGCGCTGGAGCCGCTTCTGAAGTTTCTGCGCAAGCTTGAGACGTATCCGCAGAACTTGGTCTTGGTGACCGAGCTATCCGTGCGTTCGCGCGACGACAAGCACCAAGACTTTGAAGTCGATCTGACCGTCTCGACGTACGAGCACGCGCCCAAGGCACCACGCAAGGGAAGCGGCGGCAAGCCGGGCGATGGGGACAAAGACGGCGACAAGAACAAAGAGGTGCCCTAGCATGCTGCGCGTGTTTCGCCTCAAGAAGGGTCAGGCGCGTGCGCTGCGCATCGTCGGGTATCCGATCTTTGCCTTCTCCGTGTTCCTGGCGTCGTTCTACTTTTCGCTGCCCATGGATCGCATCAAGGAGCGACTGCAGCGCGAGCTATCGCAGGACAGCGGGCCGCCCCTGCCGGGCTCGGGTGCATGGGGCATTGGCACCGGCATGGATGTGACGATTGGAGACATCGGGCTCGGCCTGCTTCCCGTGGGGGCCTCTGCTTCAGATGTGACGCTGCGTCCGCGTCCGGCTGCGGGGGCAAGCACGGACAGCGATGCGCAAAAGCGCAGCAAGGCGACGTTTGTCGACTCGCTGCGCGTACGCGCCCCGGTCCTTGCGCTGCTGTTCGGCGACCGCGTGCTGGGCGTCGATGTGCAAGCGCTCGGGGGCACCGTGACGGCGGATGGTGGCCTGATCAGCGATGGCGCGATCCTCAAGGCCGAGCTAGACAAGCTGACCCTTGCGCGGGCGCCGATCCTTGCGCAGTTCGTTCCGCTGCCTGTCTTGGGGGTGCTAAGCGGTACGGCGGATATCAAGGTGCCAATACGTCGCGCTGAAAAGGAAACAGTTTCCCGTCGCAGTGCGAGCGGACCTTTGGCGGTGGCGCTGGACTACAGCAAGACCGCAGGCCTGATCGAAGTTCACATCGAGCAAGGAGTGCTCGGGGATGGCAAGGCCAAGCTCGCGGTCCCAGGGGATCCGTTTCTGTCGCAGGGCTTGACGTTTCCCAAGCTGGCGCTCGGCAATGTCACGGGCCGCGTCGTCTTTGATCGCGGACGCGCCACACTCAGCGATGTGCGCAGTCAGTCGGCCGACGCAGAGATCGCGCTCGAAGGCTATGTCGAGCTGCGCGATCCACTGCCGCTGTCTGAGCTTCGGCTGTATCTGCGCTTCCGACCCTCGCCAGCGCTGATCAAGCGCGAGCCGACGATGGAGATCCTCAGCAACGCGATGGCTGCTGGCAAGCGCAGCGATGGATCGCTCGGCTTCTCGGTGACCGGCACCATGGCCACGCCACGATCGCGTCCCTCGCGCGAGCCTCCCGACGGGGTCAGCATTCGCAGCGGCTCGCTGGGAGCGGTCAGCAAGGATGCATCGCCACCGATACAACCGACTGCAGCGCCACCCATCGCGGCCCCGGCTCCTCAGGTCGCTGCACCCCCTAGCTTTGTTTTGCCATCCGCCCCAGCCCCCGCTGCGCCATCTCCTCCAGCGAGCGCAGAGCCCGGCCCCAGCGATCCGCCAACGAACTATCCCAGCAATCAGCGCGGCTTCTAGCTTCGCGTCCGCGACGGCTTTTCCCTCAAGCGCGGGCACTTTTTTCGGCCGGGCGCAGCCAGTCGGCCGGGCGGTTCGCTTGGCTCTGGCACGCGGGATGAAACGGCTGGTCCGCTAGCAGCGCGTTGAAAAAGTCGCTGTGGGGCGGCGGTCTGGCTTGTGGGCTGCGTTGTCGGTGCTCACGTCCCGACGGACGCTCCGCTCCTCCGCCTTGCGCTTTGGCCTCCTCGCTGACTTTTCAACGCGCTGCTAGCACCACTGCACGGCTTGTCAAACGCGCCTACTCTAACTACCTAGATCCTTCCATGATATTCCCGTCGCTGCTCTGACAGGCGGCTACCAGGACTACGTATAAATTTGCGCACATTTAGTAATCCCGCAGAAAAGTAGCAAAAGTAGGAATTGTAGTTTTTACAGTTATTGCACGTTATCTTGAATTCAAGATG
>JAEUJZ010000108.1 GCA_016794505.1 Myxococcales bacterium | reverse complement strand
TCCTTCGCGAACGTGCGCAGTGCGCGGGCTCCGGGTGGCTTTCCAGGTTCGGCCCGGTCCATGGGGAAGCGTCCGAAGAACAGCTCGCACGATACAGGAAGGCCATCGCCGAAGTGATGGGCCAAGTCGATCTCCAGGCAGAGATCAAGGACAGGTGGGTCCTCGAACGCCCGCGTCAGCGCCTCGTCACTCTTCACAAAGCTCACCAGATCAACGAAGTGCTCGATCGCAGTCAGGTTCTCAAACTGCATCGAAATGGATGCGCACGGATCGCCGTGGCGCTTGTGCCCCTCACACGAAGACCACGTCCTCATCCCGGGGATCTCGTTGAGCACCACAACCAGCTCGCGGATGCCAGGATCAAGGTCCGGCAGCTTGCCGAACGCTTCTGTGTGGGCCGCAAGCAAGCTGGCCGCTTCAATGCGGCGCTCCATTCGTTCGCCGTCCCCGGGCAGCCCATCGATCACTTCTCTCTCGCCCCGGCTGCCGATCACCACGCAGAAAGTTTGCTTCTTCACAAAGCCCATCGTCGTAACTCCCATGCTCGACGGTTAGTTCAGCGACGACGGCCCACCCAGACGATGTCGCAAGAGCAGCATGGCATCGCGATAGGCGGGGGCGTGCTCTAGCTTGGTCACATCGATCTTCCACAGCATCGTGCGACAGAACTTGCAGTAGGCGCAGGCGCAGCTCGACAGCACGGCAAGATACGCCTCGGTTTCCATCGCGCCGTTCTTCCGACCGCTGACGCAGATGTCACACGCGCAGCTCTCCACGGCGACGGCCAGCGGGGCGAGGTCGGCGAGCGGAACGCCGCTGGTGATTCGACGCATCTCTGCGTCCGACAATGGGCTGCCATAGCGCAGTTGGAGTGCTGGGAAGGTCTCGCCCAGCGCGACCGTCCAGACGGGTGGTAGGTAGGAGCTTGGCAAGCTCTGGTGCGTAATCAGCGAGATCAAGTCGTCGCGCTCGCGGATGAGACGGCGATAGACGCGGCGACGATAATAGTAGCCGCTGAAAGGCTGGCTCAGCGTGCGCTTTAGGAGCCTCCGCGATTCGCCACTGAGCTTCAGCACATGCTTCCTCGTTACCTCGGCCAGTCGAGTGGTGGCTTCGACGCGCGCGAGCGAGACATGGATCAGATCGAGTTGAGTCCTTATGATCGCGTTCACCGGGTTGCTTGCATCCAGCCGCTGCCGAAGCTCTTGATAGAGCACGAGCAGGCGCTTCACCTTGCTGGCAGCTGCGGTCGGCGAGTAGTCCTGCGCAGGCAGAAGCACATCCAGCCGCAGGTCATCCACGCGGCGACGCAGCGAGAGCACGTCGTCAGGAAGCTGCGGGTCATGCGTCGAGACCGCTGCCTGCGATCTCTGCGCGTCGGACGCAGCGCTCGGAGTCAGCGCATGTTCATGAACAGCAACCGCCGACTGTGGATCGAGTTCGGGCGTCGTGGAAAGCCGCCGCGCGGCACCGCTCATCTCGACCGAGAGTCGATTGGAATACCGAGCATGACACCCTGCGCAGAGCACGATCCACGGCTTACCTGGAACCTTCCAATAGTGCCCCTGTTCCGACGCTGCTGCCTTCACCAGATGCACACAGACTTGATACGCTTCCCCACACTGCGGAGTCCGCATCGCTTGCCCCCTTCCTTCGTAAGACACTCAAAAGTACGACGCTGGTTAGTAGATGACCGCTCGCCACCCCGCGCCGAAGATCTGACTCAAGAACGTCGCCGTCAGCGCCCAGCCACGACTGCCGTCCGAAGCCAGGACGCCCTTGTCGGCATCCAGCCCAAACTCAGCCGGTGACCGCCCCGAATAGTAGGCGCTCCATCGCCCCGGCACGCCCGCCAAGCCGAAGCCATCCGCCGCCACTTCACCCACCATCACGCGAGCACCCGGCTGAACCTGCGGCATGCCCCCTGCCATGCTGACCGCAGAAGTCAGCGGCACGCGCGCACCGCCCATCACGCCGTACAGCTCAATCGTGCGAAAGGCCCCGCCCGTGCCACCCGGCGTCGGTGTGCTACCGCCGCTCGTCGTGCCGCGCAGCTTGTCCAGCTCTGCGCGCTTCTTCGCCAGCTCGGCCTCTTTGCGCGCCTTTGCCAGCTCGCGTTCCAGCTCCTTCTCGCCCTGGCTGATCTCTTCGTCGAAGGCTTCCTGGTCCGCTTGCTCGCGGTCCTTCTTCTCTTGCGCTTTGCGTGCCTTCTCCTGCTCGGCGGCGTCCCGCTTGACCTTGTCAGCGGTCGCCTGTTCATCGGCGGCTTTCTTCCGTGCAGCCTCGGCCTTCCGCTTCTGAATCTGATCGTACTGACCATCGGACGTGCGCGTGAACTTCAGCTTGAAGCCCTTGACCGTGTCGGGCCAGTCGCTCCACTTGCCGATGCCGGCGGTCCACTCGCGACCGTCTTCTTCGTTGACGATCTTGATCCACTCGACCTTCCAGTTCGGAATCGGCCCCGAGTGGTCGCTGCGCAGAAGCCCGCTCAGCAGCTCGCCCAGATCTTCCGTCTCGATGACTCCCTGATTCAGCGCGTTGCGCTCCCAGTCATTGTCGGACGAAGGATCATCGATCAAGACCTCCTTCATCACGGCGTCTATCCCATTCAGCGAGAGATAGACGTTTGCGTCGGTGCCCCCAAAGTGCTCATTGCCTGTCTGTATGTACCAAACGTAGCGCATGGCCTCCTCCAGTGTTGATGGTCGCTAGGTGTGTCGATCCTTGTGCTTTGAGCCGGTTGCCCCATCGCGCTTCGGCGTTGTGGGGGCCCGCGGCTTTGCGGCTTTGAGCCGCGGTGAGTTGAATGGCGCGTCGGCGATGGGCTCCATGCGCGGTGACAACGAGGGGCGTGCAGGCCGGCTCGCACAGAACTCGCACGCGGGATCGCGACAAGCGCTCTCGCGCCAGCAGTCACAGCGTCGGCAGAAGTCCGCGTCGTACGGCTGCGAGTATTCGAGCGGTGCCCCGCAGGAGCATCCCCGCTGCACGCGACTATCCGCTTCCGTCTTATCAACGCGCGGTCCCCGCAAGGCCGGTGACTTCTGCATGTCTGTCCCCCACAGCAAAGAGCCTCAAGGCACGCGGCAACACACGTCGTGCCGCGGACTGATCGCGTGAAGTGATTACGACGGCCCGCGCGGCATGCCCGCACCGATCAACACCGGGCTCAGCCCATGAAGCGTGCTGGCCCGCTCAACGTCGTCTTCGCTGACGATGGGCATCGCTTCGATCAGCTTGACTAGCTCGGCGCGCAATACCGTGATCGACGTGCGCAGCGCTGTTCGCTCGCTCGGCGATGGCGTGCGCAAGATGCGGTAGTTCAGCTCGACAATCGACCGCATCAGCCGAACCTCGGCCGAGTCGCGTTCATCTTGAAATGGCATCATCGAACGCCCCCCTTCACTTCAACGTTCTTGATCTCAATCAGAGCGCCTGCGAATGCCCTCATCCGCTCGCCAGCGCTCTTCGCCGTGCTCTTCGCGCAACAGATAGTCCAGGGCGCGTGGGTTGCGTAGCTGTCGCGTCCGGATCGCTGCCGGACGAAAATCTGTGACGGTCCCCGGCACCCAGACAAAGCGCAGGCCAAACTCAACCCGTTCGATCTCGACGCGCTCGCCGAGCAGAAACGGCGCATCGATGCGCACCAGCTGCTCGTTGCGGTTGAGCAGGGTCGCGATGGACTCCAAGTTCTGCGCAAGCTGCGGGGCATGCTGGCGCCCTGTGGCGCCGTCAGACCCCTGCACTTCTAGCAGCCACGCCTTGCTGGCGTGCAGCAGCTCCAAGTACGCCTCGCGCGAAGCGCAGTACTCGCCGTTCTCCACAGCGGAGCGCAGGCGATCCTGAATCTCGCGCACCCGCAGCACGTGCGTCACCTCGGCTTCCTCGGTTCGGCCAGATGCGCTCGGTTCAGCCGGAAGTCTGGCCCGCGCCCTGTGAACGCTGCGATCTGCGCGTCCACCTGCGCGGTTGCATCCTCCAGCGAGCTTGGCTTCGGCTTTGCCGCCGACTTCGTAACCTCTGCAATGGCCTGACGGGTGGCGGCCTCCACCGCTGCAACTGCGGCGGCCGCGCTGGCAGATCCTGCCGCTGGCGTTCCCGCGCAATCGTTCGACTTGACCGGCTGCGCCACTGGAACCGTTCCCATGGGTGGCCGCAGCGCCTCGCGGAAGCTGTCTGCGAGGTACTTCAGGACCGCCGTGTAATCGGGAGCGACCGCTGCGCGCTGGTAGTGTCCTTCGATGCGCGACCACTGATCGGCGAGTGTGCGCAGGGTCGAGCGCAGCTCGCAGTTCAGCTCGTAGTGGCGGTCGAGAAGCGACAAC
>JAEUJZ010000170.1 GCA_016794505.1 Myxococcales bacterium | reverse complement strand
GTCCCCCACCGCGAGGAATGGGTTTGTGGAAATGGGGAGAGTGTCGGTGAGTGGGGTGAATTCGCTGAGCACGCAGCCGGTCTGTTGCGCCCTTGCGGCGATGATTTTTCCGTCGGAACGCAGGGCGATTAGATCAGAGAGCCGGTCGCCATTTTCGTCTGCGGTCACAAGCTGCAGGATGCGAACATCGTTGGTGAGCGGGACGCGTTCTGACTGATTACCGCGATGGCGAAGCAAGGCCGGGCGTGCATCGTCACGGAACGCAACGGCGAGTGCGTCCTGGCCATTTCCGCAAGCAAGGGTCGTAGCTGCGACCACGACTTCCTGCGCCGAAAGGACGGAGGCAATGGTCTGCGATGAGAAGTCCGCATTGGCCATGCGTGTGTAGATCGTGAGCTCGGCCGGTTGGTTTCGCAGCAGAGCTAGCTGGCGTATCCCGGCGTTGCTGAAGCTGCCTTGCACCAGCGCGTGATTGGGCGGCTGGCTGGCGTTGTGGGTGACAAGCGTCGCTCGCGTCATCAGCGCCTGTGGCAGCAGCGAACCCGTGCTGCGCATCAGACCGACTCGACCGCCCCCTGCGTCGTTGGGGGAGTTAAAGAGAAACAAGTCAGACCGACCGCCGGTACCGCGAGTAAATGGAGCTGCCACCAGACGGCTGGCAGGCTGCGGAACGAACGGCGCGGCCGAGGTAGTGGGGGCGCCCAGTCCCGTCTTGCTGCCAAGAACAAACACTGTCGACTGATTGCTCATCTGGATCGCGAGATCATCGGGCTTGCTGCCTACGCCATCGAACTGCCCCACAGCAATCCTTCGTCCGGTCAAGGGGTCGGCGGCTAGGGTGCTTGAGTCGGTCGTGACGGTTGCGAGCGTCGGCAGGTTGTCGTTGGCTAGGTCGCAGAACTGCACCGCCTTGACTGCACCGCCTTGCGCGCCGACTACGGCAACACAGGGCGTGTCATTCTGCAGGAAGTTGCCCGCAGCTAGATCCGCACCCTGGACATCTGCTTCGACGGCTGGCGATGGAGTCGGTTTGCCGCCGCTGGCGCTGTGCACGATTCGCAGTTTCGTTTTTGCGTCCTGAGGATAGATGACGGCGACATCGGGCAGACGGTCCCCTGCAAGAACAAAATGCACTCCCCGTCGGTGAGGGGAGTTGTCAGGGGGCCCGCTTTTGGGGTGCGAGGTGTTGTCAGGAGGGCCGGAAATGTGGCCCGATCGGCTGCCCTGGGCAGTGCCTCTCGCATGCGCTGCGCACGCCGATCGCATGACGTGGACGGCGGGGGTGAGAGGATTGCGGGACGGGGTTTTGTGTCGCTGTGTGGGCTGGAATCTATCGGGCAATCGGGGCGGGAGTCGACGACTATTCTGTAGAATCGCCGCCCGACGTGCTCGGCGACTTCGGACGGACGGGGCGCAGCACAAAGCGACCGTCCAGAGGCAGCGAGTTCAAAACGACGCCGATCGTCCCGTCGCTGTTCAGGAACCCCCATTCTGTTTAATAAGCCCGGCATGCGAGCACATGCCCATACACAGACCACTAGAACCGCCATCGGATACGTTCGGGTCAGCACGGAGGAGCAAGCCACCGAGGGGGTGAGCTTGGACGTACAACGCGATAAGCTGCGCGCATATTGCCGATTGAATGGGATCAAGCTTATCGACATAAAGGCGGACGAAGGGATATCGGGCAGCACTCTCAACCGCCCCGGCCTGCAAGCGGCGCTACAGATGCTGCGCCGGGGGCGGGCGAACACTCTGCTCGTCGCCAAGCTCGACAGGTTGTCGCGGTCGCTGCGCGATGTCTGCACGCTCGTCGACGAGCTTTTCAGCGACGAGCGGTACCACCTGCTGTCGCTGTGCGGCATGGTCAACACGCACTCGGCGGCGGGGCGGATGGTGCTGATGAACCTCGCGAACTACAACCAGTTCGAGCGGGAGATGATCTCGGAGCGGACACGCGACGCGTTACAGCACATGAAGGCGCAGGGGATTCGCCTCGGGCCGGCGCCGTATGGGTATCGCTTCAGCCACGACACCGATGAGAACGGGCGGCGCTTGCTGGTGCCGCTGGCCGAAGAACAGGATGTGCTTCGGCAGATTCAGGATATGCGCAGCGACGGGTTGAAACTGCACCAGATCGCGCGGCGGCTGAATGATGCGGGCATCTCGGCTCGACGCAACGGAATCTGGCGTATGCAGAGCCTGAGCCGCTTGCTGCGACGGAAAGGCACGGAACAAATCCGGCCCACGCGCACGCACGGCCCGCTGATTCCGCTGCGCCACGATCCCGAAACAGCGATGGAGCGAGCGAAGGAGCTACGTGCGCAAGGGCTGAGCCTGAACCAGATCGGCCGACGCCTGCGCAAAGAGAAGCTGACGCCTCTGCGCGGCGGCATCTGGCATCCGGCGCAGGTCGCGAAGCTGCTTCAGGATGCGACGCACGGCAACACTGAAGCCGCGACGCGGCGGGCGCTGGAGCTTCGTGCCGAGGGGACTTCGCTGCGTGAGATCGGGATTCGGCTGGCGGGAGAGGGGCTTCGCCCCAAAGCAGGCGGGCTGTGGCATCCGGCGCAGGTGGCGAAGCTGCTGGTGGGGGATGAGCTAGCGAGCATCGGCGGGTGATTGGGCCGGGGGGCGACCGCGGCGAGGCGCGACGTATTGCTGTGGCCCCACGCCGAATGCCAGCCAGCCAGGCGACACGCCAAGCGTCTTGGCCAGCGATTCGATCACATCGACTCCCGACTGGCCCCCATTCTCGATCTTGGCGTATGCGCTGGGGCTGAGGCCTACGAGTCGCGCAACGGCGGCTTTGCTGTACCCAGCCTGCAAGCGTGTGCCTTGCAGTCGGGCACCCATGCCATCGCACGTCGCGGCCCGGTGTCCCATCGCAGGTTCGCCGATGCCGTAGGCCAGCCAGGCCGGCGTCACCGCCAACGCGGCGGCCAGGCGCGCAAGCGTCCCGACGGTAGGCAGTCGCTTCCCATCTTCAATCTCGCGAACGAGCGCCTGATCCCCACCCATCCGCAGCACCACAGCCTTCGGCGTCAGCTTCGCCGTCCGCCGGGCCTTTCGCAGCCGAGCCGGTAAGCCGTGGTGCAGAGGGTTCTTGTGACCGCGAACCATCCGAACCACGTACCACGTGGCTAGCGTTCAAAAAATTTCGCTCGATTTCAGTCGAATTGGCATGGTTTAGAGTATTGCCAAGCGACAAAAGGCCAGCTATTTCTACTACTTGAGCCCGCTATCCCCGGGCTCGAAAACTCAAAAGGCCCCCGGCGCGAACCGGGAGCCCATCGCCCGCGTCAGGCCGCCACCGTCGAAAGTCACGGTCAGACGCGAACAGGAGGACTCTATGGTCTGTCATGCCCGGAGTGCAAATGTATCGGCTCGTCGTCGACGGATGCGCTATCGCCGACCGCCCCCCTTGCCGCTTCCGGCGGTGCTTGACCTCAGTAAGCCATTCGAGCGGCAGGCACATGAGTTCCTGTGCCGAGCGACGAGCAAACGCGACCTAATGTGGACGCTCTACAGCCTGCGGCGGCAGGGCGATGTGCTGCTCTGCGTCGTGCGCTGGGCACATCCCGAAAGTGCTGCACATCGGTTCTCTCTGGCCCAAGTGAGCCTGATCCAGAGCGCCGTCAGCTGGCGGTACTTCGCCAGCACCGAGGCCGCACGGGCAGAGATGGAGCGCCGTTGCGCCTCGCCCACCATCGGCGAAGAAGCGCCCCTCACGATGCTTCGATAGCAGACTCCCCCTGACGCCCATCGCTGGCAGCTGGGCGTCGTTGTCGTGGATGATCCCCCGCCTGACGCTACAGCGTCGGCACCCTACCTCGTTCCTTCACGCCACAGCCACACTCATCAAAACCGCGTTGACCCCAGGCGCACCGGCGTCGTATCCAAGCTGTTGGAACAGACGGGAAACGATGCTTCACTTTGCGGGATGCCGTCTGAACCGGATAGCAGGCGGTCAAAAATGTCACTGACTCCACACGAAAGCCAACTGGAAGAACAGCTTGTCGAGAAGCTGGTTGGCTTGAAGTACGAATACCGGCCAAGCATCCGCAACCGCGCGGCGCTGGAGAAGAACTTCCGCGAAAAGTTCGAGGCCCTAAACCGCGTCCGCCTGACCGATGCCGAGTTCGCCCGCCTGCTTGATGAGGTCGTCACCCCAGATGTCTTCACAGCCTCCAAGACCCTGCGCAGCATCAATTCCTTCACCCGCGACGACGGCACGGCGCTGAACTACTCCCTGGTGAACCTCAAAGACTGGTGCAAAAACCACTTCGAGGTCATCAAGCAGCTCCGCATCAACACAGACAACAGCCACCACCGCTACGATGTCATCCTGCTCATCAATGGCGTGCCCTGTGTGCAGATCGAGCTGAAGTCCCTGGGCGTGAATCCCCGCCGGGCCATGGAGCAGATCGTCGAGTACAAGAACGACCCTGGCAACGGTTACACCAAGACGCTGCTCTGCTTCATGCAGATCTTCATCGTCAGCAATCGCGACCGCACCTACTACTTCGCGAACAACAACGCCCGCCACTTTGCCTTCAACGCCGACGAGCGCTTCCTGCCCGTCTACGAGTTCGCGGACGACGCCAACCAGAAGATCTCCCACCTCGCCGACTTTGCGGAGCGCTTCCTGAAGAAGTGCGACCTCGGAAAGACCATCAGCCGCTACATGGTGCTCGTCGAGAGTGAGCAGAAGCTTATGATCATGCGGCCTTATCAGGTCTATGCCGTGCAGCACATTGTGCGGTGCATCGAGGAAGACAACGGCAACGGCTACATCTGGCACACCACCGGCAGCGGCAAGACGCTCACCTCCTTCAAAGCCTCCACGCTCCTGAAGCTGAACGAGAACATCCACAAATGCGTCTTCGTCGTGGACCGCAAGGACCTCGACCGGCAGACGCGCGAGGAGTTCAACAAGTTCCAGGAAGGCTGCGTCGAGGAAAACACCAACACCGCCGCCCTCGTCCGCCGTCTGCTGTCCGAGGACTACGCGGATAAGGTCATCGTCACCACCATCCAGAAGCTCGGCCTCGCGCTGGACGAAACCAGCAAGCGCAACAAGCAGCGGAAGAGGAACGACCAGCCCACCTACAAGGAGATGCTGGCTCAACTCAGTGACAAACGCATCGTCTTCATCTTCGACGAGTGCCACCGCTCGCAGTTCGGCGAGAACCACAAGGCCATCAAAGAGTTCTTCCCCCGCGCCCAGCTCTTCGGATTCACCGGCACGCCCATCTTCGAGGCCAATGCGTCCCTCCAGAAGATCGAGGACGAGCAGGCCTCCATGCGCACCACGGCGGATCTGTTCCAGAAGCAGCTCCACGCCTACACCATCACCCACGCCATCGAGGACGGGAACGTCCTGCGCTTCCACATCGACTACTTCAAGCCCGAGGGCAAAAAACCGGCGAAGCCCGGCGAGGCCCTCGCGAAGAAGGCTGTCATCGACGCCATCCTCCAAAAGCACGATGCCGCCACCGGCGGACGCCGCTTCAATGCCATCCTCGCCACCGCGTCCATCAATGACGCCATCGAATACCACGCGCTGTTCAAAGCGATGCAGGCCGAGAAAAAGGCCACCGATCCCGACTTCCAACCGCTGAACATCGCCTGCGTCTTCTCGCCGCCTGCCGATGGTGATCCGGATGTGAAGCAGATCCAGGAAGACCTGCCGCAGGAGCAGGCGGACAACGAGGAAGACCCCGAGGGCAAGAAAGCCGCGCTCAAGGCCATCCTCGCCGATTACAACGCCCGCTACGGCACCAATCACCGACTCAGCGAGTTCGACCTCTACTACCAGGATGTGCAGAAGCGCATCAAGGACCAGCAGTGGCCCGACGCCGATTTGCGGAAGGCCTACCCCAACGTCCCCCACCACAAGATCGACATCACCATCGTGGTGGACATGCTGCTCACCGGCTTCGATTCCAAGTTCCTGAACACGCTCTACGTGGACAAGAACCTCAAGCACCACGGCCTCATCCAGGCCTTCTCCCGCACCAATCGCGTGCTCAACGGCACCAAGCCCTACGGCAACGTCCTCGACTTCCGCCAGCAGCAGGACGCCGTGGATGCCGCCATCGCCCTCTTTAGCGGCGAAAAGACCGGTGAGCAGGCGCGGGAAATCTGGCTTGTGGACAAGGCCCCCGTGGTCATCCAGAAGCTGGAGACCGCCGTGCAGAAGCTCGAGAGCTTCATGAAGTCCCAGGACCTCGACTGCACGCCCTCCGCCGTGACGAATCTGAAAGGCGATGCCGCCAAGGCCGCCTTCATCGAACGCTTCAAGGAAGTCCAGCGGCTCAAAACCCAGCTCGACCAATACACCGACCTCACCCAGGAAAACAAAGCCAGCATCCAGCAGGTGCTGCCCGAGGAAAACCTGCGCGGCTTCAAAGGCCAGTATCTGGAGACGGCCAAGCAGCTCAAAGAGAAGCAGGGCAAGACCGGTGGCAAGGACAACGCCACCGACGACCCGGTGGACCAGCTCGACTTCGAGTTCGTGCTCTTCGCCTCTGCCGTCATTGATTACGACTACATCATGGGGCTCATCGCCCGCTACTCCGCCAAGGGGCCGGGCAAGTCAAAGATGACCCGCGAGGAACTCATCGGCCTCATCAGCGCCGATGCCAAGTTCATGAACGAGCGCGACGACATCGCCGAATACATCGGCACGCTCAAGGCGGGCGAGGGCCTCAGCGAAGCCGCCATTCGCGAGGGCTACACCCGCTTCAAGGCGGAACGGAATGCCAAGGAGCTCGCCGCCATCGCCGCCAAGCACGGCCTCGCCACTGCCGCACTGCAAACCTTCGTGGACGGCATCCTCGACCGCATGATCTTCGATGGCGAGCAGCTCAGCGACCTCATGGCCCCGCTCGACCTCGGCTGGAAAGCCCGCACCCAGGCCGAGCTCGCCCTCATGGCCGAGTTGGCCCCCCTCCTCACCAAACGCGCCGGTGGCCGCGACATCTCAGGACTCAGTGCCTATGAGCAGTAAGACCAACACCACCGCCACGAAGGAAGAGGCAAGGCCTGCGCTAGTGCCGAAGCTGCGGTTCCAGGAGTTTCGGGGGGCGGAGGGATGGCCGCAGGAATCCGGTGACTCGTTGTTTGATCAAATCAACGACCGGAACTCGGAGCCGGGTCTTCCCGTTCTGGCAATTACTCAGGAGCACGGTGCAATTCCCCGGCACATGATCGACTACCACGTCTCTGTGACTGAGAAGAGCATCGAGAGCTACAAAGTCGTGGGTGTCGGGGACTTCATCATCAGCCTCAGATCGTTCCAAGGCGGCATCGAATATTCCCGGTATCACGGAATCTGTAGCCCCGCCTATGTCATCCTCCGTCGTCGAGGCAAAGGAAGCGATGAATACTTCAGGCACTACCTGAAGACGGATAGATTCATTCGCATTCTCACCAAGAACCTCGAAGGACTGCGCGATGGCAAAATGATCAGCTACGCGCAGTTCTCAGAGCTGCGCCTGCCTACCCCCAAGCCCGCCGAACAACAAAAAATCGCCGATTGCCTGAGTTCGGTGGACGAGCTGATGGCCGCGCAAGCGCGGAAAGTGGACGCGCTCAAGACCCATAAAAAAGGGCTGATGCAGCAGCTTTTCCCCCGCGAAGGCGAAACTCAACCCCGCCGCCGCTTCCCCGAATTCCAAAACGCTAGCGAGTGGGAAGAAACCTCATTTGGACGAGTCTTGAAAATCAGTTCGGGCAAGGGATTCAAAGCATCGGAGTATTCGAAGACAGGCATTCGCCTACTGCAAATTGAGAACGTCGGATATGGTTCAACAAAGTGGTCCGAAAACACCAGCTACCTTCCTGAAAGCTACGCAACTGAATACCCAGAACTGGTCCTCCGGGGTGGCGATATAGTTCTTGCGCTAAATCGCCCGGTTACGAACGACGAACTAAAAATTGCCAAGATACAGCACCACGAACCAATCGCGATTTTATACCAAAGAGTCGGGAGGCTAGAGTTTCTCGATGACTCCTTGCAGGTAGATTTCGCGTTTCATGTTTGCCGCCAGTTCATTAAAGAGTTTGTGGTCGAAAAGTCTATTGGCAGTGACCAGCCGTTCATTTCATTGAAGGATCTTTACTCGCAAAGCTTTCGATTACCTGGGCCCGCCGAACAACAACGCATCGCCACGTGTCTGAGCAGCCTCGACGCCCTGATCACCGCCGAAACCCAAAAGCTCGAAGCCCTCAAGACCCACAAGAAAGGGCTGATGCAGCAGCTTTTCCCGTCCCCGGAGGAAGTGGCCGCATGAGCGACCTCATTCTTTACACCACGGAAGACGGACGCAGCCAGATCAAGCTGCGGGCCAAGGACCAGACCGTCTGGCTGTCGCAGCGGGAGATGGCGCAGTTGTTTGACGTGAGCACGGACAACGTGGGGCTGCACCTCAAGAACATCTTCGCGGACGGAGAACTGGCGGAAAGTTCAGTTACCGAGGAATCCTCGGTAACTGCCGCCGACGGCAAGAATTACCTGACCAAGCTCTACAACCTGGACGCCATCTTGGCCGTCGGCTACCGGGTGCGCTCGCCGCGTGGCGTGCAGTTCCGCCGCTGGGCCAGCACCATCCTGAAGGAATACCTGCGCAAGGGCTTCGTGATGGACGACGAGCGGCTGAAGAACCCGGACGGCCGCCCGGACTACTTCGACGAGATGCTAGCGCGCATCCGGGACATCCGGGCCTCGGAGAAGCGTTTCTATCAGAAGGTGCGCGACCTTTTTGCGCTCTCCAGCGACTACGACAAGACGGACAAGGCCACGCAGGTTTTCTTCGCCACCGTGCAGAACCTTTTGATCTTTGCAGTGACGCAAAAGACCGCCGCCGAACTCATCACCGCCCGGGCCAATCCTGCCGATCCGCATTTCGGCCTGCTCGCCTGGAAGGGCGACAAGGTGCGGAAGACGGACATCGTCGTCGCCAAGAACTACCTGACCGAGGACGAGATCGACACCCTGAACCGGCTGGTGGTCATCTTCCTGGAAACCGCTGAACTGCGGGCCAAGCAGAAGCAGGAGACGCGGATGGCCTTCTGGAAACAGAACGTGGATCAGATCATCACGTCCAACGGCTTTCCCCTGCTCACGCACGCCGGCGCCGTCAGCCATGAGCAGATGGAGGCGCGCACGGGAGAGCTGTACCTCAGGTTCGACCAGGGTCGCAAAAAGCAGGAAGCCATTCACGCCGACCAGCAAGACGAAGCCGAGCTAGCGGCGCTGGAAACCAGGATCAAACGACGCCCCCAAAAATGACCGAAGCCAACCAAAAACAACTGGGCAATACCCTCTGGAGCATCGCCGACCAGCTGCGCGGGGCGATGGATGCGGATGACTTCCGCGACTACATGCTGTCCTTCCTCTTCCTGCGCTACCTCTCGGACAACTATGAGACGGCGGCGAAGAAGGAGCTAGGGCGGGATTACCCCGATGTGAAAGGCGACCCGCGGAAGGTGCCGCTGGCGCTGTGGTATGCGAACAACGTGGATGACATCCCGGCGTTCGAGAAGCAGATGCGCCGCAAGGTGCATTACGTCATCCAGCCGCCACACCTCTGGAACAGCATCGCCAACCTAGCCCGCACGCAGAACGCGGAGCTGCTGAACACGCTGCAAGCGGGCTTCAAATACATTCAGGAAGAGTCCTTCGAGAGCACGTTTGACGGCCTGTTCTCTGAGATCGATCTGAGCTCCGCCAAGCTGGGCAAGACCTACGCCGACCGGAACGCCAAGCTCTGCACCATCATCCAGAAAATCGCCGAAGGGCTGGCGGAGTTTTCCACGGACATCGACGCGCTGGGCGATGCCTATGA
This sequence comes from Myxococcales bacterium, assembly GCA_016794505.1. GTDB lineage: Bacteria > Myxococcota_A > Polyangia > Palsa-1104 > JAEUJZ01 > JAEUJZ01. The sequence goes on along the minus strand of JAEUJZ010000170.1, from coordinate 43,316 downwards.
ATACCTGATCGGCCAGTTTGCCGCCGGGTCCGGCAAGAAGGCGGGCGAGTTCTACACGCCGCAGCAGATTTCCAACATCCTCTCCGCTATCGTCACGCTGGACAGCCAGGAACCGAAGACCGGGACCAAGAAGCGGCTGGAGAGCGTGATGGACTTCGCCTGCGGCTCTGGCTCCCTGCTGCTGAACGTGCGCAAGACGCTGACCAAGGCCGGCGGCACTATCGGCAAGATCTTCGGCCAGGAAAAGAACATCACCACCTACAACCTGGCCCGCATGAACATGCTGCTGCACGGAGTGAAGGACACAGAGTTCGAGATCTTCCACGGCGACACCCTGCTCAACGACTGGGACATGATGCGGGAGCAGAACCCGGCCAAAAAGCCTAGCTTCGACGCCATCGTCGCCAATCCGCCCTTCAGCTACCGCTGGGAGCCCACCGACGCGCTGGCCGATGACGTGCGCTTCAAAAGCCACGGGCTCGCCCCCAAGTCCGCCGCCGACTTCGCCTTCCTGCTGCACGGCTTCCACTACCTCAAAGACGAAGGCGTGATGGCCATCATCCTGCCGCACGGCGTGCTCTTCCGGGGCGGAGCCGAGGAACGCATCCGCCAAAAGCTGCTCAAGGACGGCCACATCGACACCGTCATCGGCCTGCCCGCGAACCTCTTCTACTCCACCGGCATCCCGGTCTGCATCCTTGTCCTCAAGAAATGCAAGAAGCCCGACGACGTGCTCTTCATCAACGCCGCCGAGCACTTCGAGAAAGGCAAGCGCCAGAACCAGCTCAAACCCGAGCACATCACGAAGATCATCACCACCTACCAGAACCGCACCGAGGAGGCTCGCTACTCCCGCCGGGTGGAGATGGACGAGATCGAGAAGAACGACTTCAACCTCAACATCTCCCGCTACATCAGCACGGCGGTGGGAGAGGAGGAGATCCGTCTAGAAGCCATTCATGATGATCTGGTCGAGATTGAGAACGCGATAAACACCGCGAAGGCCAAGCACAATGAATTTCTGAAAGAGCTGGCCTTGGCCCCGTTGCCATAGCCGGGTGCTTTTGACGGAGACGACGCTGGGCATGGAAGGTTGTCTACTTTTTCGACAGCGCCACGCCCGCCAGCTCGTCCACCTTCCCAGTTGCCGCCTTCGGTCATTCGTGGCAGGTTGGCCCCATGGGCGACGATCCGATAGCGCAGGTTCGGGCCTTCTTGGCCGAGCACGATCCCGACGTCTTAGCCGCGGTGGCCGACGTCGATCGCGACTTGATCGGAAACATGCTCGAACTGTCGCCGATGGAGCGTCTGCATCGCGCGGTGCAGACAGCGTACGAGCTAGACGCGATGGCGGCCAGCCTGCGAGCGGCGCGCAGCGTGACGTAAATGGCGGTCCCGGCGGAGCAGATTACCAAGCTGCTCGAAGTCCTGAGCCAGTCGGGCGTCGAGTTCATCGTCATCGGCGGCGCGGCAGGTGTGCTGCATGGGGCTCCGGTGACGACGCTGGATCTCGACATCGTCCACCGCCGCACGCCCGAGAACATCGCCAAGCTGCTGGATGTGCTGCGCCAGCTTGGTGTGTACTTTCATCACCGTCGGCTTCGGTCAGGTAGAAGGCTCGCTGTTCCGCTGGGTGCAGGACCGCACTGACCACGTTCTGCTCGGCTTCGCGATTCCTGCGTCGTGGCTCGTCGGCCTCCCCGCGCTCCTGGTGCTGCTGCTCGCGCCAGCGCAGCTTGCGGTGCTGCCCACGATTCAGCGTTCCGTCAGCACGCCGCGCTTGGTCGCCTGCGGTGTTGCTGCGGTCGGCTTGGCCTTCGCCGTGCTCGTCCCGCCCGCATTGTGGAGCGATGGCCATCGCGTCAGCATGCTCTGGCTGATCGGTATGACCTCGCCCCGCCCCCCAGTGAGTCCCCTGGCGGACCCGGGTTAGCCGTTCCAGGGTAGTAGGGCCTGGCCGGGGTTCTGCAGGGCGAAGGTGGTGGCGCGGATTAGGAAGTCGCGGGGATCGTGGCCGTGTTTGAGGGCGGTCTCGACGACGGTGTACAGCTGCGCGGCGACTTGGGTGCCGCGTTCGGAGCGGCTGCCGTAGTGATTCTTTCTTCCGACCACGACGCCGCGCAGGTCGCGCTCGCACAGGTTGTTGTCGAGTGGCACGCGCGGATCGTCGGTATGACCTCGCCCCACCCCCCAGTGAGTACCGAGGCGGACCCGGGTTACCCATTCCAGGGTAGTAGGGCCTGGCCGGGGTTCTGTAGGGCGAAGGTGGTGGCGCGGAGCAGGAAGTCGCGGGGGTCGTGGCCGTGTTTGAGGGCGGTCTCGACGACGGTGTACAGCTGCGCGGCGGCTTGGGTGCCGCGTTCGGAGCGGCTGCCGTAGTGGTTTTTGCGGCCGACTACGACGCCGCGCAGGTCGCGTTCGCAGAGGTTGTTATCGAGGGGCACGCGGGGATCCTCGAGGAAGAGGCTCAGGCCGCGCCAGAGAGCCAGCGTGTAGGTCAGCGCTTCGTGGAGTAGCGATTTGGGAAGCGCATCCTGCGACGTGAGCCACGTGTGAAACTCCTTCATCACGGGCGCAGACTTTTTCCTCGCGTCTAGTCGAATCTTCATCGCTTGCTCGCGCTCTTCGCCTTGGCGACCGGATAGCTGCGGCAACGTCCGCTCGACGGCGTACAGCTGGCCGATGAGGTCGATGGCCTGCTGGCTCTGCGGATACGCGGGCAGCGCTTCGATGAATTTCCGGCGCACATGGGCCATGCAGTGCGCCAGGCGCAGCGTCGAGCCGGGGCCTTGCAGCGTCTGATACGCGGCATAGCCATCGGTCAGCGCCACGCCGCGATATCCGTCGAGCAGCCGGCGCGCGACGTCCTTGCTGCGGCTCGCATTGAGGTGGTAGTAGACCGCATCCTCCGTCGACAGCGCCCAGACGTACCACTTCTTGCTGCCTCCTTTTTGCATCAGCAGCCAGTGCGTCTCGTCGGCGTGCAGCACATCGGCAAGCAGGATGTGCGCGCGGATCGCGTCGTACATCGGTCGCAGCACGCGGGCCAGCGCTTCGATCTGATCCCACAGCGTCTGCGAATCGACGAGCAGACCCTCGTGCCGCATCATCCGCACTTGGCGCTCCAGCGGCAGATGGTAAGCGTACTTCTGAATCGCGACCTCGACGGCAAACGCCAGCGAGTAGCGTCCGCCCGGAATCAGCTTCAGCGGAGCGGGCGCGGTCTGCACCGACGCATTGCAGCGACAGCGATACTTCTGCCGCTTGTGAATCATCAAGACAAACTGCCGCTTGACGACCGTGATCTCTTCGGAGTCTTCCGTCTGCTGGCCCATCGTCTCCAGCGGACCATTGCATACGCCGCAGGTCTGCTCCGACGGTGGAAGCTCGTGCCGCTCTTCGATGACCGGAAGCGCGGGCTGCTCCTTGGGTCCGTGGCCGCGCTGCGGGGGCTTCGGCTCGGGCTCCGGCGACTCCGCCTGCGGGCTCCGCTCCGACGACGCGCCAAACATCCGCTTCTGCATCGCCGCCAGCTGCTCTTGTAGACGCACAAGCTCCAGCGACAGCTGCTGCGGCGCCGACTTCCCCTTGAGCGCCGCATTCTCCGCGATCAGCTTCGCCAGCCGCTCGTGCAGACGGCGATTCTCGGCATCGAGCAGCTGCGCGACCTGCCGCAGCTGCGACACGTCGCTCATGTGCTCAAGCTGGGCCTCGATGCGCGAGCCAGATTTCACGCCCGCTAAAGACCACACCCGCGCAGAAAAAGGAACTCCGTTTTCTCAGATTCGGCATTCCTTTTTCTCAGTCCGATGTCGCCTGTAGCCGAGTCCGCTTCCCATGCGACCGCAAGTCCGCGGAACAAAGCGGAGTCGGCGACAACGGCCGCTTCCCGACGAGCGTGCAGCCCTCCAGAAACAGCGCAAGCTCGCTCGGCGACAGCGACCACTCCGTCGTCTCCGAGTCGCGCCACGGCGCCGCGAATCGGCCTTTGCTCAGCCGCTTGTGCAACAAGCACAGCCCCGTCCCGTCGAAGTACAGCACCTTGGCGCGCGTGCGGTCCCGCCCGACAAACAGGAACAAGTCGCCGCGCAGCACGTCGCGCCCCAGCGCCTGCGTCGCCAGGCCAAACAGCCCATCGAACCCCTTACGCATGTCGACCGCCGCGCACAGTGCATACGCCCGCGTCGTCGGCCCCAGCCACGTCACACCAGACTCCGAAGCACTTCCGTGACTTCGACAAGCGTCAGGTCGCGCACGATCACTCCCGCCCGTAGCCGCACCGCGTATCGACGCTCCGGCACCCCATCAGGCACGCGCACCGTCTCCCCCACGATCTGCACCGGTCGCAGCGGCGGTCGGTCCACTTCCTCATCGGACGGCTGCCACGGCGCACGCGCATACAGCCAGCCCCGAAGCTGCGTCACGCGAATCCCCAGCCGCTCCGCAAGCTCCGGCACCACCTTCCCCAGCGCCTGCTGCTTGCGCACCCACTCCACGATCCGCCGCCGCCACACCGCATTCCAGCGAATCTCCGCCCCACCGTGCACAAAAGCCCACTCCCGACGCGCACGCTCCAGCTCCTCGACGAAGTCATCATCCATGTCCGCGCCCTCCTATTCGGCGCAGCACGGACTCTTTCAGCCTCGGGCTATGCGGTCACGACGGGGGGCGGCGAGGAGGTACGCTGATCGCGTGCATGACCCTTCTGAGCGTTGGCGAACTTCTCGTCGCACCAATCGGTCTGTCGATGATCCTGCGCCTGACCCCACCGCGATTCATCGGCGTCGTGTTTGGCACTTGGTACGTCGCTGGCGCGCTCGGCTACTGGCTGTCGGGCGAGCTAGGGGCGGGTTGGATGGGGCTGGCTGGACCGTAATCCTTCCAGGCCCAAGACACGCGTGCAGCCCGCCCGCGCTCTGGTCCACCTACACGCCCCGAGCTGACCTACCCGACTCCACGAACCCCCAATGATCTCGCACGGCTGCGTTGCGGGGTTTCCGCTGTGTCCCAGCTATTCCCTTTCATCGCGGTATAGTGGTCGGGGGGGGGCGAAGCTATGTCCCAGAAAAAGCGTTACGCCCGTCGGCAAGTTTACTGCTGCCGCGTGTGCGATGTCCGCATCCCGATCATCCTCCGCACCGACCGGCGGACCTGTTCCGACGTGTGCCGCAAGTGGTCGCAGCGGCATCCCGGGCGCAAGCGGGTCTATCGGATGCGCGGCAAGGTGCGGCTGCCGCTCAAGGTCAGCCTGCGCAAGCCCAAGACGTTGGCCGAGGCCCTGCGGCTCTTGGCCGAGACGCGCGCCTACGCCGCCAAGCTGGAAGCCTCTGCCGAGGCGCTGGCGCTGGAGCTGACGCACCAGGAGAACGCGCAGGCCGAGCTTCGCGCCGAGCTAATCCGCGAGCGTGAGCGGACCACACAAGGCGGCGATGCGGTGACCGCAGCCCAGCAACGCGCGCAGACCGCTGAACAGAAAGTCGCCGAGCTTGAAAAGCAGCTTGCCGACTCCAGGGCCGAGCCGAAGAAGCCACGCGAGTCTGCGCCAGAGTCCCGTGAGACCGCGCACGCCGATCGTGAACATCGACCAGAGGATCGTCCAACACGCGCCCTGACCAGCGAGGAACGAGAGCAGCGCTGGACAGCACGGCGCGATGAACGTCGGCGCGAATCTTATGGCCCGCCCTCGCTGCTGGGTTCTGTTCTGGACCATCAACGGCGATGGCGCGACGATGAAAACCGCACATCGAGAGCGGATCGCGCGCAGGCTCGCTCGGACACGGATATCGCGGCTGCCGATGCCGTCATCGGAGATCTTCGACAGCAGATTACGTCTCTGACAGACGAGCTGAATCGTGCGCGACGATTGCGCGGGGAAGAGCGGCGCGGGCTGCTCGACGAGATCGAGGACAAGAAGACGGCGCTACGGACGTTGAACAAGGAACTTCAGGACCAAGCCGCTGCGAAGTCAGAGTGGAATCGTGAGAAAGAGTCGCTGACAAAACAGAGCGAGGATCGGCGTGCGCAGTGGGACTCCGAAGGGGCTGGGCTGCGCAAGGAACTTGCTGCCTTGGTTTCAGAGCGCGAAGCGTTGAAGGGAAATCTTTCGTCTCTGAATGACAGTCTGGCCAAAGAGCAAGAGACTCTCCGCGCCAGAGTTTCGGAGCTGAGTTCGGAGCTTCGGAAAGCGACAGAAAAAGGGAACTCCAGGGCCGCAGAGCAGGAACGTGAGCGTGCTGGATTGGAACAGAAGATCGCGTCGCTGCGCGTGGACCATGCGGGGCTTAGTGACAAGTACAGCGCCTTGCAGAACGAGGTCGGGCAGTGGCAAACGAAGGTGGGTCAAGCTATGAGCGCAGAGGGTGAAGCGCTCAAGAAACTGGCAGATGAAAGGTCCGCCGCGGGTCGCCTGCGACAGTCTGTGCGCGAAAAGGAACTGCAGATCGCGACGCTGGTGAACGAGAAAAAGGAACGAGACGCTACGGAGCAAGAGCAGCGGCGAGTGAGTGAGCAACGAGCCAAGGAGTTCCTGAGCGCTATCGACCAGCAGCAAAGGGAGGATCGGCAGCGCATTCAGGAACAGGAGAACGAGCGGGCAGAACTTCAACGCATCGTCGCGGATCTGCGATCAAAGATAGGGACGCAGCAGTCGGAGATCTCGACGCTGAAAGCGCAGATCGCGGAGCAAAGAAAGACGGTTGATGAGCAGCGCAATCAGCTTGCAGCGGTCGCGAAGGAACGGCAGGAGTGGGCCGCAGAGAAAAAAGAACGAGAAGCCAAACAACAAGAACTGCGGAAGAAAGGTGAAGAAGTCGCCAAGGGGTTCCTGAACTCCATCGAGAGGCAGCAAAGGGAGGATCAGCAGCGCATTCAGGAGCTGGAGAATGAGCGGGCAGAGCTTCAGCGCGTCGTCAGAGATCTGCAAGCGAAGATAGAGACACAGAAGTCAGAGATCTTGTCGTTACAGAACCATCTTGTGGCGCATGGGCAGACTGTCGAGGGCTACAAGAAGGAGCTTGCAGCGATCGGGGAGGAGCGGAAACTGTGGGCCGCGGAGAAGGCGGAGCTTGAGCGCAGCCGAGACGAGCACAAGGGGCATGTTGCGGATGCGCGCCGGCTGGCACAGATGCGCGAGAAAGACCATGAGAAGGCGTTGAACAGCACGCAGGAGCGCGTCAGCCAGGAAGCGAAGGCGATGGTAGGCTCCGCCGAGCGTACGCTGGAACTTGAACGAGAGCGGAGACAGAGCGTCGAGGCGACGAACGAGGAGCTGCGCGAGGCTATGCGCCGGATCGAGCTGGCCGCGCTTGGCAGCGACGGTACGCCTGCATGGACGGCGGCGCAGCAAGAGCAGGCTCTGCTGCGTGAGCTGAAGTCACTCCGCGAGCAGCGCGACGGTGTCAGCAACGAACGCGACCTGCTATCTCGACGCCTGCTGCGCTTGATGGAACCCGGCCAGTACCTCGCGCATGCGACGACCGCCAACTACGACGCCGTCACCGATCCTCTGATTGAACTGAAGCGCCGCGAGCTGCGCGTCGAGAACGACTGGGCCGCGATTCAGGAATCCCGCAACATGCGTCGCCGCGCCCGCAAGCTCGACCCCGAGCAGACCGTCGATGAACAAGCCTACGCCTCGGCCCTCGCCTCACGCTGGCGCCTCATCGACCGCCCGCATTCGCGCCTTCCAACGCCCCCCATCTGGCGCATCATCGGCTTCCTTCTCGACGAGACCAGCGAAAAGTATCTGCTGGCGATTGGGAAAGAGCGTATTGAGACAATCACGCAGAAGCTGAAGCAGGAACAGGGGCAGAAGGAATCTGGATTTGTAGGATAGCGCGAACTGATTTATCGACATAATGGCTATAGCGTGGCTGTGTTTCGGCATGTCGTGACCCTGCCGGGATGGTCTCAGGTTCTCTGCCCATCGGCCACCCAGACCACCAGCGAGGCGGTCCCACCTGAGCTTCGGCAGGGTTCCCCAGAGGCGACAGATGTGCTGCTGCGCACATGCTTCCGCCCCCTTTTTAGCCCCCAAAGATTAAGCCCTCTCGACGGAGAAAAAGAATCTCTTGATCTGAACCTGTCCAGCGTTTTTTTCGTGGCGACGGGGTGGGGTTAATTCACTGGCTACTGTGGACGGATGCTTGGGGGTAAATCATGTGGGTTGGCTTACGTCGGTGGTTGACTGCGGTGAGAGTCGCAGGGGGATTGTGGGGACGTGTGACAGGTCGCTGCCGACATTCCGGCCCGGCGGCACGGACATTACGCTTAGCGGCCAAGCGGCGTGTTGTTTCGCCAGAACTGGAGCGCGTGACTTCCCAGATGCGCTGAGTTTGGCAGCGGCTCGCCAAGCTTCCAGCCTTCGGGTTCGATGCGCAATGTGCCGTTGCCGTCGATTACGGGGCGGCGGCGATAGTCCCAATCGGGGGACTCGCCGGGCTTGAGCGCATGCACGGCATGCTGCTGCACGCGACCTAGAGCGATCGGGCCAACGCAGGCAGGCTTCTGCTTCATGTCGAGCGCGCAGACAAAGAGCCATTCCTGATTGTGGCCAACCCAGCGCGCGTCGAGCTTGCCACTGAGCACGGTCGCCGGCTGCGTGATCATGCGCAGCAGAACAGCGGGCGAGCGCGCGTTCCCCATCGATTGCACCGTGAGCTCGCGCGAAGCGCAGCCGTTTTCAGACAGCAGGCCAAGACTGTAGAAGCCACTTCCGGTCTGCACGAGCAGGTGGCAGTCGTTCACGGTGTCGTTGTGTGGGCGAATCGAAACGACGCGCACGGACTGCATGGGGGGCGGGTTTGTCTGCGATTCTTGCAGCGCAAGATAATCGTTTCCGAGCGAGAACGATGCGGTGCAAACCGCCACAATCTTCGCAGACGGTAGCGAGGAACAGATCTGTGCGGCGCTCAGCCCGTCCGGCTCTGAAGACGCCATCGTGATCGTCCGGGTCTTGTGAGCGCCCAGCGATGTGATCTTGGGACCCGCGTGGCAGCCGACGGCGCAAGGGGCACCTCTGCACCGGCTGGGCAATCGATCCCCGTAGAACCTGTACGGCCAGGGCCTCTGCGGCAACTTCCTTGGCCCCCTGGAACGCTGGACCGGCATTGTGTCGGGGGAGCTTCCCGCCTCTCTCTGCGGAAGCGTGGCGCTGAAGGCCCACTTCCGACCGGCCATTCAACGAGGGGCGCGCTGGGCTGCATGATCGACCTGGCAGCGCTTTCGCCGACGCGGCATCGCTTCATGCTGCCCTACGCCCACCACGGCCACGCGCTGCAAACTCTGGCCGGCAACAGCGACGCGTTCGCGCTATGGTTCGATTTCACGCTCCCCGCGCAAATTGGTCGCGCCCAAGAGGACTCACAGCATGAACCGCTGCAGAGGCTGCGTGATGCGCACTATGATGATGGTCTAGTCCAGTCCTCGACTTGGCAACCATGACCGATCAGCCAGCCTACAAAGACCCTGCCGCCGTTCCGCATGGCCTTGCCACGACGCAAGTAGACGGGCATGACATCACCCTGCTTAGGGACGGGGAGACGGTCTTTCCTGCCATGCTGGCGGACATTGCGCAGGCGAAGCGCGAGGTGTCTCTAGAGATGTACTGGACCGGGAACGATGCGGTCGGTCGTGTCTTTCGCGGCGCGCTCACCGCCGCGGCCCGGCGTGGCTGCCTGGTACGAGTGGTCTGTGATGCATTTGGCAGTCTGGAGCTGCCCGCTGGATTTTGGGATGAGCTGTTGGCGGCTGGTGGTCAGGTGTCCCCTTTTCATTCTTCCGCTGAACCGGCTGGTGCGCCGTTGTGGCGTTCTCTTGTCTCGCGCGACCACAGGAAGGTCCTGTGTGTTGATCGAAGGATCGTGTATGTGGGAGGGCTGAATCTTGCCGCGCCGTGGCTACCCCACTCGCAAGGCGGCGCTGCGTGGCGCGACACCGCGCTGCGGCTCTATGGGTCCGAAGCGGCGGCGGCGGCGGCGGGGCTCTTTGACCAGACTTGGAAATATCTGCGCGAGCTGCCGGCCATCCATGGCGCTCGCCCAATCGCCACCGTCGGGCCGCGACTGGTGCTACTCGCCAACCATCCACAGCATCGCAGTGGGCGCGTCATTCGCCGCATGTACTTGTGGGCCATCAGAAGGGCGCAGCATTCGATCGACATCACTGCCGCTTACTTTGCCCCGCGTCTGCTGTTTGTTCAGGCACTGCTGCGCGCGCATCGCAGTGGTGTACGGGTGCGTATCCTGTTGCCGTTGCACAGCGACGTGTTTTTGGCAAACGTGGTGGCCGCGCCCGCGATCCGCTACCTGCTGAAGCACGGAATATCGGTCTATGCCTACCAAAACGGTTTTCTTCACGCCAAGACCGCCGTCGTGGACTCCAGGTGGGTGACCGTCGGCAGTCACAACCTAGATGCGCTCTCGTGGGCCTTCAACCTTGAGTGCAACGTCGCGATTGATGACCGGAAGCTTGGGCAGGCGATGGACCGCTCCTTTGAAGAAGATCTGGCGGCTTCGGTGCAGCTATCGTCTGCTCCAAAGCCAGCCGGGTTGGTCGATCGAGCCCGGGAAATCGGCGGAAAGCTGCTGCTTGCGGGCTATCGCTGGCTGTAGACTGCATCGGAGCCGTCCCGTTTTCACTTCTGCTGGCGACCCGGCTCTGCAATTCGTCCGGCTTCGAAGCATTGGAGCGTCCAGTGTCAGGAAGCCTTGGCCGCGTCACGTTCTTCTGGATGCTGGGGTGTTCATGCCGCCACCGTTGCTCAGGCGCTGATGGGTCGTAGGAAGCCCCTAGTTGCTCCAATCGCGCCATCGCCTGCCATCGCCGCTGCGAGATGGGTCAGCGTGCTGGCACTCGGCTGACCGCGGGCGGGGTGCCCGTTGTCGCTGGAGTTGGGACCACATGAATGTCTGCCGGAGGTGTTCCTTTGCCAACCAGCTTGAGCCACTCCAGAACCAGTGCGATCTTGTTGCGCGCGGTTCCAACCTCGCGACGCTGCAGGTGCTCGTCTACTTCGTGCAGCGCGACGACTGCCCAAGCCGGCAGGGGCACTTCTGGGACGACGACTTGCAGCGCACTTTCATCCAGCGTCACCGTTTTCGGGACAGGCCGGGGGGACTGCAGGCTGGCGAGCGTGGTGAGCAGCGCCTGGACCGGCGGTGTCGTGCCGACCTCGGCAGATAGCACCGCCAAGTCCGATCGGAGCTGGTTGAGTAGCGTGCCGCGGTCCTGCGGCCCATCCCAGCGAACGCGCAGCGGCCAGCGCTTCAGAATCTCTTGCGCGGCGATCAGAGCCCCCTCCTGCTCGGCGCCCTTGAGGCGCATCGCAGTCTTCGCGAACAAACTGAACTGCTGCACAAACATGCGATAGCCGGCTTCGCCGCACGCATCCTGCCGTGGCCCAAACAGCGCATCGACGCCACGCGCGATCTCGGTCGTGTTCTGCCCCAAGAAATGGCGCGTGCCGACTAGCTGAAAGGCATCGCTGTATCGAGCCCGGCAGTGCTGGGACGCCGCGGTGCAGGGAATCGCGACGGCCACGATGCAGCCCAAAAGTAGGCTGCGGTGATTCAACATCCCGTGAGATGGGTAAAACATGGGCTAGTTCCTCCCCTGCGCAGTCACTCAGCGAAGACGGCGCTCCGGATGCCTTCGATGCTCGGCTCTTCGCTTCCGCGTATCCATGGCGTTCATGCTAGGAGGTAGAATAAATATTCACCATAGCGAAATTTATGGATGAGATATCTAGAATATCAACACGTGAGAGGAGCAACGGGATGAGGCTTCCCTGTGCCAGCTCTTCGTCGCACAGATGTGTAGCAAAGTACTTCGCAGACCCTGCTCCGGTCCCCATGGCCCGGGGAAACGCGGTAAGTCGATGGCGACAGACAAGCCCCTTCGGGGCGCGGGTACGGCATCCTTATCCCCGGTGGCGTCAGACGGATCGACCGGCGTGGCGCCGCTGCCCGGGTGATTACGCTGCGGGGGCCGTTGAACGCCGTGCTAACCTGTCCGCGGATCCAACTAGCCCTTCGGCGCGGCGGGCCCTTTAGAGACTATGACAGGATGGGAGAGTGGCACCATGAGCATGACCTTTGTTGGCAACGCTGGGACTTGCGAGACGCCTTGGATTCGCTTCGCTCTTTTGCGCGACAACATCCTGCATCATCTGGATCAGGGGGGGCCATCGCTGCAATTTGTCAGCATCTATGCCGCCGCTGCCGCTCTCGGCGGTAGCTCGATCAAGATCAATGCGAAAGCGCTGCACAGCGACATGGAAAAGGCCGCAGCCGCGCTTCTAGAGTTTCCAACCAGTCAGCTAGCCATCAGCGCAAGGACGCAGGCCGTCATCCGCTTCGATTCAGTCCTGCCGATTGGGCCACCGACGACGCTCCTGCCTGCCGATGTCTCGCTGCCCTGGGTGACCGCGAATAGTCAGACGCTGGGCGATGTCTTTGGGGGCTTGGTGCGAGACCTGCTGCGGATTACCGAAGACGCGGGGGAACTCGACTCCGTGGAAGTCATCGATTCCTAAGTCGCACCAGGATCTGGCACCGTCGGGGGAACGTCGGCACCTAGGGACTAGCCGGCCCGTGTGTGCATGACGCAAGCATCCGGGCAATCAGCTCCCTTTTTTCTGCGCCGCTCGGTCTGCCGCAGCTTCCGAATTCAGCGGCCTGTGCAGTACGGCGGGCGGCAGAATGCCGTGACTACGGAAGGCATCCAGGACACGGAAATGCACGTCCGTCTCGAAGGGCTTCTCGTGCTTGCAGTCAAAGACGTAGGGGCGGGCCTTCAGATGAACCGCGACGTAGTCCTGAAGAATGACCTGCTTGGCCAGGATTGGAACCGGCTGCTCTAGGAACACGTAGGGACTGGTAAGGCAGGCTTCTCGGATCAGCTCTGCCGCGAGCCTGGCGTCCTGATCCGCCCCGATGTAGAAGTCCATGGCGACTTGCATCTCCAGAGCGCCGTAGTTGCTGCTCGAAGTCACATCGGTCAGGACCTTGTTGTTCGGGATGGTGATGATGTTGTGGTCCAGCGTGTTCATGCGCACGCTGCGCAGGCCGATCTTGATGATGTCGCCATACTGCCCGGCGTACTCGACGCGGTCGCCGACCTGAAACGGGCGGTCGAACATGATCGTTATGCCAGCAATAAACGCCGCCACTAGATCGCGCATGGCAAAGCCGACAGCAAACGCCAGTGCGCCCCCGACCACAGTCAGGGCTGTGGGATCTAGCCGGATACTCATTCCCGTGCACACCGCGACCGTCGCCAAATAGACGACGAAGCGGGCCACTGACTCAAACTTCTGGATGGTTGGACGCCGGCTGGTGAAGCGATTGCTCAGGCGGTTGCCAAGGTTCTCCAATACGCGCAGCACCACCATCGCGCCGCTGATAAGGGGCAGCGACAGGGCCACCCCGCCCCAGCGAATAAACTCGGCCAGGCGACCAAAATCCTGGGGGTCCTGCGCCAAGGCCATGGCGGGAAACATCAGTATCAGCGCACTCCCAGACAGACGGACGGCCCGCAGCATGCGGCGGCGGGCCATACGGGATCGCAATATTGTTTTCATCGGACCACCAGTAAATGGCGACGTTCAAGGAAGCGCACGACGGTTGAGAGCCACGTCCAGCTCACACGGACCAGACCGTCCTGTTCAACCAGATAGCCGCGGGCCAGCGCATAGCGCAGGGTATCTGCGACATCCGACGCACGTAGCTGCGTAGCCAGGACGACGTCCGTTGCCGCCGCTTGCGAGCGCTGAAGGATCGCGCGGAGCGTGAACAGGGCAGGGTCGGGCAATAGGTCTAGCTGGGCCGCCGGAGGCGTCTGCAGCCGCTGCACATGGCCAATGCCATCCCTATCGAGCCGGAGCGCAATTCGCCACAGGTGCAGCGCAATCCCCGGATTGCCATTCGCATGATCCCAAAGCAGCCGATAGTAGGCGACCTGACGCGCTCGCAGCGCATCCTGGCGGTCTAGCTCATCCGCGTTGCTGGGTAGCTCTTCCAGCAGGTCCTCGAACGTCGCCGTCAGCCCAGTGTCGGCTGTCCGTTGGTCCAGCAGCTGTCCGATTCTCTCTTCGCTCCAGGGCGCCAGGGCAATGACGTCATCGAATATCGGCTGGGTCCCGCGCGCACGCCTCAAGAAAGGCCAGATGAATTCATCGATCGCCAGCACCCAGACCGCGTGCTTGCTGCGACGCTGGGCCAGCGCCATCAGTTGGTCAAAGTGTTCAAGTCCTCCCATCGCGGTGGCCACGTGCGTCTGGAGGTCATCCAGCAAGACAACAGACACGCCATGCTCGGCATCATCGGCCCACTCCCCGAAGCACTCTAGCGAGGTGGTCGGTGCCAGCCCGGCCAGCGTCAGCATCCGGGTCCGCAGGGCATCCAGTCCTCGCGATTCGGCGCAGCCCACGTGAAGGGCTGCCCTCCCCTGTTGTCCCAGGTGGCCAAGCAGCGTTGTCTTGCCCGCTCCTCTGGCTCCGACTACGGCGAAAATTCCCCCCTGCCGATTCTGGATTCGCTGGATTACGTCAGCCACCACAGGCTGTGGCAAGGGCTCAATCCACTCCGTAGACACGCGATCTGGTCCTAGCTGTTCGAATAGATCAGCTGGCAGGGGATCTAGAGTGGTCGCCGCCCGTTCGGCGCCTAGCTTGTCGAGTTCCCGTCGGAAGAAATACGCGTGAATCCGACGGACCGAGCCAAACCGTGCGGCCCAGCCTTGTAGCAGTCGAACCGCGCCGGTACCGAATAGGTGAACGCCAGCGACGGTCGCTGCCGCAAAGCTGGCCCACCCCCGGCGATGACTCAGCACCCAGCGCTGCAGCGGCGATCTTCGCCGGACTCGTTCGACGCGTTGGAAGACTGTCTCTCGCCACCAGCGAATCAAGACCAGGAAGATGGGAATGGCCGCGACCCAGCACGTTGAGAAGATCCAGCGGTATACTGTTCCCTGCCCAACCAGACGGTCGCCTATCAGCAAGATCAGGGCAAAGGCCACGACCACGCGACCGGCCAGCCGCAAGGACCGCAACCTTAGGGAAGCGTTCCCCGTGTCGGCGCGCGTTGTGGACTCGATCTCAAACACCGCGTTGATCGCGCCAACCACCAGGCCACCCGTCAAAATCCAACCCGCGATAACCAGCAGCAGCTGCACTTCCAGGAGTGCTCGGGACCCATCGGGGATCAGCCATGTCAGAAATAGGAAAAGAGCAATTCGCTGGACTGGGACATGGATCGCGATCCCAAACCGGACCATCTGCAGGACGACGCTTGGCTTTGATAGACGCGCTTCGCGATCGGCCTGCTCGACGCGGGCTTCGATATGCGCCAATGCCTGCGGAGCACGCCGCCGCCACCACAAGTACAGCCCGCCGACCAGAGCCCAGGGTACAAGCACTGCCAGGATGTGCCAAAGAGCGCTGCGCAGCCCGATATCCGGTTTTTGAAGTGACCCGAGCCAGCGGCTGCTGACATGGCGATGGTATCGAAGGACCAGCAGCAAGTGGCGCAGCTCTGAGCGAGCCTGATCCAGTCCGGCCCCGGTGAATCCGGTAACTGCCCCCCTCTTGCTGGAGGATAGGTAGTCCAGCAGCTCCAAGCGCTCACGATTGAGCGTATCGATCGCATTCATCAGATCCGCGGCACGTTCCTCTCGATCTCGTCTCTCCCAATCTGTGAGCTTCTTCGTGGATTGCTCAAGCACATCGCGCTGCTTGCGTACGGCGTCTGTACTGATGTCGGACGTCCACTTTGCGAATGGATCTGGGCCTAGGTCGGGGATCTGGCTGCGCCCCGAGTCCACTTGATCCAGCGCTATGGCCAGGGCCGCTCGGGCATCTCGCAAGGTCTGGCGAAGAGAATCATAGGTCTTGTCCGCGTCGTCGGACGTTCCTTGCCGTGCCTCGCGGGCGCGCCGCTGCCAACCAAGCAGTACGTCTCGCGCAGCTTGACGCTCGGCACGCCGAGTATCGAAGCCCTGCTGCATCACAGACAGCTGCTGTTCGATTCCCAATAGACGTGCGAGTTCCTCCGCAACCAGGCGTTCAGCCTCTGAGCGCGCCCGTTTGGCGGCGTCCAGTGCTTGCTGCCGTTCGGCGGTGGCCTGCTGGATGCGCCGCTGCGCATCCGATTCCTGTTGCTGTGCAGCGACCGCCGCCGCGACGCGCTGAGCATGCAAGGCCAGAACTACCAGCCGGCGTTTCACCGGCAGTTCGTAGAAGTCGAGACGTGCCTGGTCTAGTGCCTGGCGTTCTTTCCACTGCGGACCCTCCATCACCTCGGAATCGGACATGGACAGTCCGGCGTCCGGCAAGGTCAAGGACTCGCGCGTATCGCGGCGCTTGGCCTCTGTGTCACCGCAATCCAACGGCGCCCCCTGCAGAGATCGCCGCAAGGCCCGCAGCCGCACTGTCTCTATCCGCATCGCTTCTTCGTTGTGAAGGGGGACGTCAAAGAGCGACTGGGCGACTACGGTTGGGTCGAGTGTGCCTGCCAGCAGAGCACGGATCCGGGCCGCTGGGCTGGAATCAGACAAGGCAGCTGGGCCGCCATCCTGTGCGTTTCCGGAAGCCGTGTTCGCAGCGCTCGCCTCGGCAACGCCCAAGTCCTGGGTTGTCTGGGCTTGCGTGCCCATGGGATGCAGAAGCGCGAGAAATATCCAGAACGGAAATCCGCACCCTGATCGAGCGATGTTCCGTCGAACATCGGACAAAGACAGCTTCATTATTTTCGACTGTAGGATGCCCATATCCCGTGTCAATTAATGGTGGACGGGATACGCTCCGGGGGCATGGAGCTGAGCACAGTCCGATTTGGTGAGTTGTGGGCACATCCTGTTGTCCGTAGTGCCGTGGTTGTTGCGACGAGCGCAGTCATCATCTGGTTGCTCGTGAAACTCGCGAAGCGCATCATCCGAACCAGCATCAGCGACAACAGTCTCCGCTACAGTGCTGGCAAGTTCGTCGGCGTGTTTGGCTACGCGGTACTGGGAATCGTAATCGCCATCGAGCTATCGGGCCGCTTCTCTGGCTTGACGGTCGCCATCGGTGCGGCCAGTGCCGGCGTGGCGTTTGCTCTGCAGGAAAGCATCGCCAGCTTCGCTGGCTGGTTGGCAGTGGCTTTCGGTTCTTCGTACAAAGTCGGTGATCGCGTTCAGCTAGGCGGAATCCGCGGTGACGTGATTGACATCGGCTTCTTGCGCACGACCATCATGGAGTGTGGTGCTTGGGTCCAAGCCGACCTCTACAACGGACGCATTGTCAGGATTGCGAACAGCTTTGTCCTCAAAGAGCCGGTCTACAACTATTCTGGGGAATTCTCTTTCCTGTGGGATGAGATCGTCGTTCCCATCAAATACGGCTCAGACTACAAGCAGGCGAAAGCCATCTTGCTTTCAGCGGCTGTTGCCGAAGTGGGGAACTATGCAGAGGGGGCGCGGTCGCAGTGGCAGCAGCTTGTTCGTTCCTATCGAATCGAAGACGCCCAGATCGAGCCAGTGGTGACGATGACGGCCAACGACAACTGGGTCGAACTGACGCTTCGCTACATCGTGGACTATCGCAAGCGTCGAAGTACAAAAGACGCGCTCTTCTCACGGATCCTGGAGGGCATTGAGGCCTCGGCAGGCCGTGTCAGTATCGCGTCCGTGACCGTTGCCCTGGTCCATGCCCCCAAGCTTGACGTTCGGCTGGCTGACAAGCCCGCACCCGCAGGTCCGGCTAGTCGCGAAGACCACTTGTCGAAGTCATAGGCGGTGTCCGCAAAGCAGCCACGCTGCGTGCTGGACGCTAGGAGTAGCGAACACCGATTCCATCGGCCCAGCTGACCGGCTGCGTGGTACCGTCGGATCTTGGCACACGTCTCTCACAAGCTGTCCGGATCCTTGCAGGGCGCGCTCGCCGGAGGCGGAGATCCAGCCACCTCGCCGCTCTATGTCTTTGGCCCATTTCTGAAGTACCTCGTTGCGGCCGGCATCGCGCAAGTTACGTTCGGTGCCTCGATCTGGCTGGCCGTGATCACCGTGACTGCGGTTTCGGCCATGTACCGCCAGGTCATGATCTGGGTGACCGATGGCAGCGGCGGCAGCGGTCTGAACGAGGAGGAATTCGGCCCCTGGGCCGTCAAGATCAACGCTGGCATCACCCTGGTCGAGTACACGCTGACCTTCTTGGTCAGCATGGCCGCGCTGGTGACGTTTCTGGCCGACCGTCTACCGGCTCTTAACTCCCACTTCGTGGGCCTGCCGCTGCGGACCTTCGCCGCGATCGCGCTGAGTATCCTGATTGGCTTTATCGTCAATCGCGGTCCCAAAATGGCGGTGCGAGCCTTCGGTCCGGCAACCGCCGCGGTGCTCCTTCTGCTGTGGGGCTTGATCTTTGCGACAGTGTGGAAGCTTGGCTTGCATCTACCAGGTCTTCGATTCGAAGCCTTCACTGCCCACAATCTGCCGTTCACATTGGGAGGCTACGCTCGCATCCTGGCGCTGATGACGGGGGTAGAGATTTTTGCCAACTTGGTGGTCGCCTACGAAGGCCCCGCGCGCACTCGCAGCCGGCGCGCGTTTGGCAGCTTGGTCATCGTGATGAGCACGACCTCGCTCACCATGCTGATCGTGGGCCCGGCCATAAAAGCTCTCTCCGACCCAATGAACCCCCATGTTTCCGTGTTCACGCAGACGATGGATCGGTTGCTGCCGGGGCCGATTTCCTATCTGGGGACGTTGATCGGCATCGCCGTTCTGCTTTCGGCTGCCGCTGCCAGTGCGCAAGGAATTCAGAACTTGGCACTTGGGCTGCGCTATCGACACTACATTCCCGCCGCGCTGGGACAGCGCAACCGCTTCGATGTCGCGGATCGCCCGGTATGGCTAGAGATCGCTGTTTGCGTCGTCTGCTTCATCGTGTTCGGCACGCATGAGGACACCTATCTGGCCCTTTATGCTGCCGGCGTCTTCGTGCTGCTGAGCTTGACCGGATGGGCCGCAGTCAAGCGTCTGACCCGCGAGGTCCGCGCCACGCCGACGACTCAGCGCGTGCTGGGTCTAGTCGGAGCCGGACTGGCGGCGCTATTAACATCAACCGCGACGGTTCTTATCTTCGCGGACCGCTTCCGGGACGGCGCGTGGGCCTATTTTCTTCTTATCCCGATGCTGTACTTCGGGTTTGGTGAAGCTCGCCGAAGACTGGGAGCGCCATCCTCAGTGGAGGATCGACTGGGTCGCGTCGTGTCGTCCAATTATCCCCCAGTTGTTGTTGCCCCACAGCGCGCCGCGAATACGTTTCGCAGCATCCTTGTGCCGCTCGACGGCTCACCCACGGGCGAAGCCGTACTGGCGCTTGCGCATACGCTGGCGCATGGCCCGGGCGGCAAGATCACACTGCTGACTGTGCTAGAACCCGACCGGGCTGGCGACTCTCCTCGGCGATCCGAAAGCTCCGTGCGGGCCTACCTGGCAGACGTCAGCACACACATCAGGAACGCCGGAATTACCACGGAAGCCGTGGTGCTTCACGGAGAGCCTTCGGAGCAGATCGGCGAGGCGGCTCGCGCTGGAGGCATCGACGCGGTCGTCATGCGGCTTGGTGAACGCGCGCGCTGGCAGCGCTGGTTCGCTGCCAACATCACGTCGGAGGTCATCTACCAGACGACCCCGCCGCTGATTGTGGTGCGTCCGACAGCCGACTGGCGCAGCACGCGTCCACGCTTTTGTCGGCTGCTGGTGGCCCTGGATGGCTCAGAGACCGCTGAGCAGGTGCTTCCCTATGTGCGCGACCTAGCAGATCGGTTCGGGAGCGAAGTGATTCTTCTCGCGGTGCCAGAGGGGGCCGATGAAGAACAGCAGGCACTGACCCTGCGACGGTATCTGGAGCGCATTGCGGAGGATCTAGCCCGAGCAGGTCTGCGGGCGCGCACCCTTGCCACGGGCTCAGCACCAGTTCCAATGATCCTGCAAACCGCGCAAGCGGAGGAAGCAGACCTGATCATGATGGTCAGCCACGGGCGGGGAGGCGTCAGCCGACAGAGCTATGTAAAGCTGGGCAGCGTCGCCGCCGAGGTCCTGCAAGGGACGCCATGCCCGGTGTTTCTCGTCTCGGCGCTCCCGCTTTCATCCGCAGCACAGACTTAGAAAGCCGCACATGCTCACCTCCGTTGCCCTGCACTGGAAAGTTCCCGTCGCCCTTGGAATCCTGGTTGTCACTGGGCTGCTGGGGATATTGCTATGGCGCGCACTCCTGCGCTGGCTGGCGCCGCCCGCACAGAATCGGGAGCAGCAGGCTACCGCAATGGCCACCGTCATAAAGTTCTTGATGATGCTGGCGGCCCTGGGAGGAATCGCCGCAGCATCACGCTGGGCTGTATTTCCAGCTGCTTGGCTTGGGGGGATCGACAAAGCCCTAGTTGCCGCCTTGATTGGCACGCTGACTTGGTTTTTGGCCAAGCTCTGCGTGCGCTTGCTGGTCCACTTTGTCTCTAGGTCGAATCAAACCGCGGCCCCGATTGCCGGCGTCGTCCAGAACACCGTGCGCATCAGCATCCTCGTTCTGGGGACGCTGGTGATCCTTGGGACATTGGGCATCTCGATTACGCCGCTGCTGACCACCGTGGGGATCGGCGGGCTGGCGGTCGCGCTGGGTCTGCAAGACACGCTCGCGAACCTGTTTGCCGGAGTGCAGATTGCCATCGCTGGCAACATTCGCGTCGGTGACTATGTTCGCCTGCAGTCAACTGAGGAAGGCTACGTCGATGACATCCGCTGGCGCGCGACTCGAATTCGGACGCTCCTAAACAACTGCGTGATCATCCCCAATAGCAGCCTGGCGCACAGCATCGTCACGAACTTCCATCTGCCGGCGCGGGATCTGGCCGTGGTGGTCGAGGTCGGCGTTCACTACACGAGTGATCTGGAGCGCGTCGAACGCGTCACCAATGAGGTTGCTCACGACATCATGGCGAATGCTGTCGGTGGAGTTCCTGAATTTTCGCCCTACGTTCGATTTCATGGATTCGCTGCATCGAGCATAGATTTTTCGGTCTACCTGCGGGCGCGGGAATTTGCGGACACAATTGTCGTGAGACACGCATTCATCAAGTCGTTGGCCCGGCGGTTCACGGAGGAGGGAATCGTGATTCCGTTCCCCATCCGCGCCATCAACTTGGACCAAGAGCGCAACGCCCAGCCGCTGATGCCGGGGAATCAGGCCAGCCAGGCATCGGCAGGTTCGTGATGCATAAGCGGGAGGAGTGCGATGCCGTTTGAAGGAGAACACGACTGCACGACTGAGCCGGCACATGCGAAACGGTCGGGCGCAAAAGAGCCGCGTCAAGAATCGGCAGGGGAGAAGTCGAGGTACATTCTGGTTGCGGTTAACTTTGGGGTTGCTTCCCGCGCTGCGTTGCGGTGGGCCAGCGAGCTGAGTGAGGTCCTGGGATTGGAGCTGCGTTTTGTCCATGCGGTTCCAACCATGAACCCCGAGTCGCGTGGCGCACTGCGCGATGGGATGCGTGAGAGTCTGCGTGGCTGGGCTGCGGCCCAGGTCGGTGTTTCGGTATCCCAGGATGCGATCCGCGTGGAGGAAGGAAGCCCGTTGGAAGTCATCCTGCGCGAGTCATCGAGGCCGGATGTCGAGATGGTCGTGGTTGGCGGGCCGCTCGCAACCGAGGAGTCAGGCCGGTCTGAGATGCTGCACGCACTGCTGCGACAGTGCCCACTCCCGCTTTTTGTCGTCGGCCCGCGCGGGCAGCGTTCCGTAATCGTCGCCGCCACGGACGGTCGTGACCCCGCATTGCCCATCGTGCAGCAAGCCGCCAGCATGGCCGACCTCCTGGGTGACAAGCTGGTCACGGTGCACAATGCGGACACGGCGCTGGGGCCGTCGGTACCGCCCCTCGAGGGGCCGCAAGCTCAGAGCCACCGTTTGACGCAGCAGATCCACGACTGGCTGGTATCGCGAGTCGGTTCCGGGTTGGTCATCACGCAGGAGCCCAGCACCGCAAGTGCTGTGATTTCAACGGCCAGGGCACTTCAGGCGGATCTCATCGTGGTCGGCGTACGACCCAGTGCAGAGTCGCTGCACCACACGGCAGACGAGCTGCTTGCGGAGGCCCGCCGGACCGTACTGTTCGTGCCCCTGTCTCCGAAGACGCAGTAAGGCCAGCTCGAAGTCTGGGCGTCCGGGCGCCGCTACCGTCTCTGCCACGCTGCCAAGATGGGCAACGAGCTTGCGCAGGGGCAGGGAGAGACACCCCAGCGCAGCCGGACCCGAACTTTCCAATCCGTCGGTTGTGCGAGCCGCCGGATTGCGGTGCACTCCCCCCCACGCTGCCTATATAGTCGAGCGCTCGGAGGTAGGAACCTGCACATGGATCAAGCTGTTTCGCCCGAGCTCCAGTACATGCTGCTGGTCTTCGGACTTTTCATCGTCCCGCGCGCCCTGCAGCGCTTTCGCCTTCCCAGCGCGGTGACTTGTGTCAGCATCGGGGCTGCTCTCAACATCGGGTTCCACATCCTCCACGGTGACCACACCGTCAAGCTGCTGGCGACACTCGGCATTGTTTCAATGTTCCTTTTCGCAGGTCTGGAGGTCGACTTCGGAGAGCTTCGGCAGGGACGCCGAGTGCTTATTCAGCATGTCGGGGTCCAGCTCCTGCTGCTTGCCATCGGTGGCTGGGTACTGCACGCAGCGCTGGGGCTGCAGCCACGAGCGGCGCTGCTCTTCGCGCTGGCCCTCTTCACTCCATCGACAGGCTTCATCCTCGATTCACTGCCTGGCTTCGGGTTGACCACCGAGGAGCGCTTCTGGGTCAAATCAAAGGCCATCGCGTCAGAGCTTGTCGCCCTTCTGGTGCTGTTCCTGACAATCCAGAGCACCGGCGTCACCACGCTGGGTCTCTCGGCTCTCGCGCTGGCGGCGATGGTGGTACTGCTGCCGCCCGTGTTCCGCGGCTTCGCACGCCTGATTGCACCGTTTGCGCCGAAGACGGAGTTTACATTCTTGGTTATCGTCGCTCTGCTCTGTGCTCTGGTTACCCGCGAGCTAGGCGTCTACTACCTTGTTGGGGCATTCGTCGTGGGGCTGACGGCTGTGCGGCTTCGCCGGGACCTCCCAGAACTAAGCTCCGAGAAGCTGCTGGGCGGAGTGGAACTATTCGCATCCTTCTTCATCCCTTTCTATTTCCTCAACGCCGGCCTGCATCTGCGAGCGGAGCATTTCTCATGGACGTCGCTGGCCATCGCCGGAGCACTCCTGGTTTTGGTTCTGCCGATTCGAATCTTCCGTGTGGCGTTGCATCGCCGGCTCGCGTTGCGGGAGTCCTGGAAGGTGGGAACTCGCATCGGAACCGCAGTCATTCCCACCCTGGTCTTCACGATGGTCATTGCGGAAATTCTGCAAGAGCGGTTCGGGCTGGCTCCTCAGTTCTTCGGCGGGCTGGTGATCTTCGCACTCGTCAACACGCTAGTGCCAGGGTTCATCCTCCGCCTACCGCCCCCCGAGTTCGAGACCCCGGAGGCTCCCCGCACCCCCGGGGGGCTGAGCAAGGACGAGGGCCATCCGAATGCCCGGCAGGCTGAAACGTAGCTGCCCTGACAGGCCCAATTCGGTGCGCCAGCTTCAGGCGCACACGACGGCGGCGGGCAGCCGGACGCCACGCCGCCATCCACGGTGTCACTTCCGGCTAGCAGCGACGACGGCAGCGCAGCGCGCGACGACGCCTGATCTGCCGACGTAGGCGGCGCTCCAGCGTATCGGCCGACTTTGATATCGCTTCGTATGCGCTCTCGGCCTCGCTGCAAACCGTGAGCCGCCGCGCCCCGGCACGCTCCAGCCTCATGTGGCATTGCATGTGTGCGCCTGCGGCCCGCAGTGATGCACAGATCTCCATCGACGGATCTGCCAGGCGGTCGAGGGCATGCTCAATCGCGAGGGTCGCCCACTGTTCCAAGCTCGCCGTTTGAATCCCAGGCACGTGCTGATGAACATGAACTTGCATGACTTCACCTCCATTGCCCGACCCTAGCTGCGTTCAAATAGTTCGATTAGTTCAAAATTTCGTCCAGATAAATTTTGTTTGCCGATATTTCGAGTCCAGCGACTAAGTCGTCGCCTCTTTCGGCATCCACAACGGGTTCCGGCAGGCTCCTATATGTCGTCTAAACAAATATGACGTGTCGATATTTTTGTCTGGTCAATATGTACAGGAGCACTATACTGTTCAGTATTCCAATCACTTTCCATTTCACACAAAGGAGCAGCCCGATGACCGCTCTTGCTCGCAATGCGACTCTGTACCCCGCAGCCGACCTGCTACAGAACCCCCAGCTGCAGCCCGCCCGGGTCGGCGTGATCCTCCTGGCTGTGGGCTTTGGCCAACGCTCACGCAACGCGCTGCGCTGGGCCACAGACCTGTCACGCAGCATGGGGATGGGGCTGCGTTTGGTGCACTCCGCCATCGACCGGCTGCCCATCGATCCCCTATTCCCACTCACGGCAGAGCAGCAGGAAAGCCAACGCCAGACTTGGCTGGGAGCGCTGGCGGAAGCGCTGCGCGACTGGGCCATCAACCAGGGTGGGGTCGAGGTGGCCCCCGAAGACATCCGCGTTCGGTATTCAAAGCCCACGCAGCTCATCTGCGAGGAAGCCGCGCAGCCGGATGTCAGGCTCGTGATCCTGGGTGGCCTGCCCAGCACGGATCCGCAGGTGGATGCCCAGCCCCCGCACGGGCTGCTGCGTCGCTGTCCCCGACCGATGCTGTTCATCGGACCCAAGGGGCTAAACCCCGTCGTGGTGGCTGCGACAGACTGCTCGAATCCAGCGCTGCCCGTGCTGGCCGAGGCCTATCGCATGGCAGGCGCCCTGGGCGACCAGATCCTGCTGGTTCACAACATTGACCACTACGCGTCCCAGTTTGCCGAGCGGATCGGCATGCCACTTACCCCAGCGATGGCGGACAGCGTGGCGAACCAGACGCGCGAGTGGCTGGAAGAGCGCGTCATGGTTGGCGATGTGATGATCACGCGCGAATCCGATAACGCCAGCGGGGTGTTAGGCGTGGTCCGCGATCTCCATGCCGATCTCCTCGTTGTCGGTGTGAAACCGGCGGAGCAGGCCCAGCACGGCACGGCGGAACGGATCCTCAAGGCAGCGCAGCGCTCAGTGATGTTCGTTCCGGTGATGAGCCGCAGTAAGTCTCTTCCCATGCATTCCTAACCACCCTCCACGACATTCACACGAGGACAGTGGCCATGACTTCCTATCATCGAATCCATTCTGGGAATCCTCTGCGACGCTGGGCCGGATGGGCGTTTTTCGTCTGCTGTGCGCTGCTCGGTATGCCCTCGCGGACCACACGTGCCGACGTGCGCCTCGTGTCGCCGTTGCCGGCCGCGCCAGAGGCAGGCTTCTGCGACATCCGCCTTGTACCCGAGCAAGACAAGGCTCCTTCGTGCGATGTGCCCAGTCTTCCCTGTGGTCCGCTCCTGCCAGCCAAGCTGCCGGCCGGAGCCCAGGTGGGGGCCGATCTCGACGGCGATGGCCGCGCCGACGCAATGCTGATCAAGCGCCGCAGCGGGCGTCCCGGCGCGTCGTACAGCGCCATCTATCGATCCACGCCGCAGGGCTTTGTACTCGCGGACTACCACGAAATGTCCTACGCCATCGACCCGGTACTTCCGCGCGTGGTGGTCTCCCTGGGCACTGGCGCTCCGATTATTGAGGACGGATTCGATGAGCCGCTGACCCGGGGGCGCTCGCTAAGCGAGAGGCGACTGCGACGCTGGAACGGCAGTCGATTCGCGACGCTCCTGCGCTATTGCAAGAATCGCCAAGTGCTCGCGCCAGGTACTCCGGCGCGCGTCGCCGGACAGAGCGTCATCGGCATCGATGTCGACCGTGACGGAATCAAAGAGGTGGTGGTGCAGGGCTATGGTCCCCCGCGCGTCTTTCGGCTAGGGAGCACTGATGGCTCGATCTCTGAGGACAAGGATCTGACCCTGCGCTATCGCCAGAGCTTGCCTGCGCACAAGAAGGCCGCTGACCTGCGCGAGCGAGCGATGACCATGATGAGCAAGGCGTCCCAGCTGCCTCGGGCTGTGACCCTGCTGAATCGGGCCCGCCAGCTGGCGCCACAGGACACCGGCATTGCGCTGGCCCTAGCTGACGCGGTGCTGCGCATGCGACACGGAGCGGAGGCCATCAGCCTGCTTGAAGAGACGAAATCTATCGACGACCGGAGCAATGAGACCGACTGCCTGATGGCGCGCGCCTACGAACAGACCGGCGAGCGAGAGAAGGAAAAGATCGCGCTTCAGTCCTGCATCAGCCGCAACCCCGCGACCCCTCTCCAGAGCCAAGCCGAGGGGCGTCTGCGGATTTTGTCTGGCTAGCGGGTCACGTCTCTTGCGGCCCGGTCCCAGCCAGCAGGGGGACCTCGGGACGAGCCTACGCATGGGACGCCCACTCGTGGTTCCTATTTATCGATATTCTCGATATATAATCGATAAATTTTGTCATGGTCGATATGTTGAAAGCTCTCTACACTGAACCGTAGGAGCTTTGTGAACACCGGAAGAGAGGCCTACCCATGACAACCGTTCGCCACGAATCCACCGAAATGAGCCCGCCCACCACGGGTCGGCCCAGTGTCGCTAGTCAACAGACCATAGATGAGGATGAGCCAGGCGCAGTCCTGGTGGCTGTGCCAGCGCTGACTGCGGGCGCGCGGGCAGCAGTTCGCTGGGCCGACAGCTACACGCGAAGCATGGGACTGAGGCTGCGCTTGATTCACGTGGGGACTGAGCGCTTGTCCTCTGATCCTTTGTTTCCGCTGAGCGCACCCCAGCAGAGGTTACAGCGTGCGGACTTTCGGTCCTTCCTGCAGCAGAACCTGTACAGCTGGGCGGTCGATGACTGCGGCATCACGCTGTCGCTGCACCAGGTTCGAGTGGATGGTGGCGATCTGCTGAGCTTGATTCTGCGCGAAGCCGCCGAGCCGGACGTCGAGCTGGTTGTCTTAGGCGCGATCCCGGAGGACGAGAGCGAGCAGGCGATCCGCGTGCCGCGCGACCTACTGCGCCGCTGTCCGCGACCGATGCTGCTCCTCGGCCCGGAGGGCGCAAGCCCAGTGGTCATGGCCGCCACCGACTGTTCCGACCCGGCGCTGCCGGTCTTGCAGGAAGCGTGGCGGATCGCTGGCGCGCTGGGGGATCAGGTGGTCTTGGTCCACAACGTCGATCAGGCCGCGACTCAGTTTGGCGAGCGCGTTGGCATGTCCATGACCACAGATCTGGCAGATGTGCTGGCAGAGCGTAGCCGGCAGTGGCTCATGCGGACGACTCCGGTCCGCGACATCGTCATCACCCGCGATCCCAGCAACGCGCAAGGGGTGCTGGCAGCGGCCCGCGGCATCGGCGCGGATCTGCTGGTGGTCGGCGTAAAGAGCGAGGACGCCACTCAGCACGGTACTGCCGAGCAGATTCTGGAACACGTCCGCCGTTCGATCCTTTTCGTTCCGCTTACGCCAGCCGTGGCCTCGCGCTGATTTCGCCTGCGGACTCAGGCGTCGCCACGTCGCCCTTCGGGGTTTCCGGAAGGCCTACCCGCTCACCTCGCCTGAGCCGCAGAATCGGGAGGGAAAGGGGATCCATCCATGTCTGGTCTGACTCCTCACGCACTCATCCGAGCCCAAGATCGTCTGCTCGGGCTACTCGGTAGCTCGTCGGATGGGCGCTCGCCCTTGGTTGCGAGCATGCTCAGGCGCGACGCGAGAGAAGCCACCTCGTACTGGCTTCAGCTCGTGGTGTCGGTCGGCATTGCCACCCTGGGCTTGGTGGTTGGCAGCACCGCGGTCGTGATCGGCGCCATGCTGGTGGCTCCGCTGATGGGCCCGATTGTTGGCTTGGCCATGGGCCTGGCGACGGGCTCTCCTATCTTGGTGCTGCGCTCCGCCGGGCGCATCGGCTTTAGCGTGGTGGTGGCGGTGGGTGGCGCGGCGCTCATCACGGTGCTGCTTCCTTTTCATGAAATGAACGCAGAGATCGCAGCACGCATGTCGCCGACCGTGCTGGATCTCATCACCGCCGGGTTTTGCGCGATGGCGGGTGTCTACGCATCGCTGCGGCCGGGCTCGGATACGGCGACCACCGCGGCTGGGACCTCTATCAGCATCTCGCTGGTTCCGCCGCTCTGCGCGAGCGGCTACGGCTTTGGCACTGCCGCATGGCCCGTGGCAGGCGGCGCAGCGCTGCTCTTCCTCACCAACCTGGTCGCCATCGTGTTCGTCGGGACGATGGCGTTTGTCGCCTCGGGTTTCAATCGTGTCGATGTCGTGACACTCGAGCGAGAGGAGATAAAAAAGGACATCGGCGTGGCTTCCATCGCGCGGGCCCTGGCGCGGCGGCTCTCCCGCTTGTTCGAGTCGCGCTAGGGTCCTGGGCTGCGCTTCCTAATGCCGCTAGTACTTCTGGCTGCGGTCTACGTGCCGCTGCGTCAAGCGCTGGATGAGGTTGCCTGGCAGGTTCGGGTACGCGCGGCCGTGCGGGAGATCATCGCGCGGGAACCCCTGCGAGTCGTGCAGAGTCGGGTGCGCGTCGAGCGGCGCGAGGTCGAGCTAGTCGTCGTGGTCCTTGGCAAAGTCCGCGATGCCCAGAAGTCGCGGGCCCGAATGGATTCCGAGCTTCGCCAAGTGGCTGGGGTCGCACCCCGGATCGAAGTGCTGGCCGTACCCGATGCGGATGCCCTTGCTGGGCTCGAGTCTTCCTTGCTCGCCCCACGACGCGTCGATGCCCCTGTGGTCGCGCCCGTGCCCTCACCGGACCAGCAGCTCCATGCTGTGCAGACCCGGGTGCAGGCGGCCGTCTCTGACCTCTGGCCGGGCGCGGTGGTCGGTGATCCGCTGGTCATCGACATGGGCACCACCGTTGATAGGCCGCTGCGCATCCGGGTCGTTCACCTCGGCGTCCCCCTCTCAAGCGATACTCTCGAAACCATGCGGCGGACACTAAACGCCAGCCTGCGACAAGAGGCGACGCTGGTGGATGTTGCCGTTCCCGCGCTCCCTATCACCCGACAGGACGGAGATCTGACGTTCATGGCCCGCGTCTCCGCCGGAGTGCGAGCCACCGCGGGACTGCCGAGCGTCAGCGTCTGCGTCGCGCGTCCGGCCAGCACAACGAGTCCAAGCGGACCTGCCCAGACCGATGCAGCACTCAGTGCGGCCCTCGATTCCGTACTCGCCACTCACCCCAACGTCACGACAATCCCGGGCGATGCCTGGAGCGTTCACTTCGTCCACGGGGAGTGCCGGCTACCAGCCCCACCAGACGCTGGCCAACCGGACGCCCCGCCCGCTGGGTAGCCCTGATATCTCGCTGGCCGGGCTGCAGCAACGGGGGATCGCTGTTCGGACCAGCATCGGCCGCGAACCGCAAAGTGAAATGAACCTCCCAACTCGATTCCTGAACTACTGAACCTACCGCCAACGCTTCTGGCGCCTCCCCCCCCAGTACTTCCAGGTATCGTCCACTCTCCTTGCAGCCGCTCTGGATGCCTCGGCATACTCACATGTGAATGCCTCGTCATACCCCCCACATCCGCCGCTCAAGATTGATCACATCCCCCCGTCTGAAGCGGCGGCGAGGAAGCCCTGGAACATGGTGAGGAGGGTTTGGTAGCCGCGGTGGAGGACGAGCCAGCCAGGGGGGCCGTTGTGGCGGAAGTGGCCGCCGAGGGAGGCGATGGCGAGGAGGGCTTGGCGGACGGTGGGATGCTCGGGAGCGGGGCCGCGCGGCCAGACTCGGCGCAGGAATCCCAAAAGGTCGCGCGGTAAAACGGAATCGGCGGGGGAATCGGGAGCTTCGCGTTCCAGGTAACGCATTAAAAGGAGTGTCCATGCGACGGGAATCGACAGTCCTAATGCGATGAGCAGAGTCTTGTGACTGTCGAGCTGTCGCGACTCGAAGGCGCAGCCAGTCTTGAGGGCTTTGAAGAATTCCTCGACGAGCCAGCGGGTGCGATAGTGGTCCACGATGCGCCAGCAGTCCTCGGCGGTCTCGATCGACTCGGAGGTGCATAGCGTCCAGCGCACGGGCGCCTGTCCGACGGGCGGGTTGACTTCGCGGACGTCCACAACATTCAGCGTGAGGGTCTGCGGGCACCGCTCGTCGTCCTTGCGTGAGGCTGGCCGTCGGAACGTGACCTCTGCGCGGCGAATCGAAAGCGTCGCCATGCGGCGTGGGCGGTTCGGATGGCTCTTCTAGCTCGACGGGCGCTTCTCGGCATGCAGTCGCTCCGATAGCTCGACGGTGCGCGGCTCGCCGAGCAGCGGCTGATTCCCAACGAAGTCCTGCAGGTGTCCCAAGTTCGGACAGGCGAGCATCCGGTTTTGGGACAGCCGGACAACGAAGCGGCTCCCGTCGCTGACCAGCTTGGACAACAGCGGATAGGAATCTCCTTCGCGGTCACAAATATGAATCGCCGAGACCTTGGGCCCAAGGAGCCGCTCGCTGTGACGGATTCCCTTGAGCCAGCGCCCCGGCTCGCTGAAGTCGCGTCCCATCAGACGCTGCCAGTCCTGTCGCTCCGCCTCGTGGTCAAGGTGCGCAAGTCGCACGAACGGCTGCATCCACAGACAGCCCAGCGGCGCCCGCGCTCCGTCGGCAGAGACGCACAGCGAGACATGACCGAAGAACCCCTGTCGCGCCTCGCTATGTCGCTGCAGCCCGTGGCGGCGTTCCCGGCCCGTGGCAAAAGAAAACTCCGTCGTGTCGTGAATGACCACGACCGTCCGGAGGCTCCGCGCGCGCGCCACCGTATGCGCCACATGACCGCGCAGAACGCGTCCCAGACTCAGCCGCTCATTGCGCAAGAAACGATAGACCGCTTCGCTCTCCGACTCGTCGGGAAACATCGCCGGCAGCGACGCCGAGGGCCGCTTGCACATCGTGCCGACGATGCGCTCCATCCGCCGCTCCAGCCGCACATCCCCCAGCTCGCACGCCGCCTCCCGCTTCCAGTTCACGATACTGAAGTGTCGCGACGGCGAGCCCGCATAGCCGTCGCAGAGTCTGTGAAAGCGTCGTCGCGGACTCGGCCGCCAAGGCAGTGGCTATATACGCAGCGTAGCCCCGTCGGTTGCCAAACCAGACCTGCTGTGGTTTGCCCCAGCTGTCGGTGGACGGTGCGCCCAGGATCAGCGCAATCCGCTGATCGGATAGCGGAAAGTCTTTGGAGAAGATCTCGACCACAAGAGCATCCCCCACGACGTGGAAGCGGGCCCAAAGGGGCCCCAAGGCCACGAGCGGCACATAGTCTGGATTCCGCAGCGCGGTCAGTAGTCGCTGACGCTGCTGGTGCTCGGGAAGTTGCCCCAGATCGAGCGTGGCGATGCCGCAGCTGATCCACTGTCGCCACATGGGCCGACGTCTGTTCCGCAAGCAGCTGATCCAGCCGATCGCGCTCGCGACGCAGCCACGCCACCATGTGCCCCAGCGCGCCCAGCACGCTGATGCGCGTAAAGCCATTCCACAGCGTGATCAGCGATACCTCTTGCGCTCCCCAGGCAAAGTCCGCCGAGAGCTGGGCCAGCGACGCGGCGGCCGTCAGCACCCAGCCTGACCGCGCCCCAAGCAGCCAGCTAGCGACGGTAACCGGCGCCACGTAGCACAGGCTGAACGACAGCCGGGGGCCCGTAACGTAGTCGAGCAATCCCAGCGCAAAGGTCGCAGCGATGAGCGCGAGTAACAAGATGCGAGGGTGGCGCATGTTGGGAGCACCTTACTTCAGATGACCGCGGCGAACGGACGCGCAGAGGCAGGGGATGCCAGCGCGTTGAAAAGGACAGACTGCCTGGCTGATCGTGAAACCCGATAGGTGTTGCAGGTCAGGATTCCTCCGGTCCAGCAATCCCGACTACCGCCTCCGCGCCATGACGCTTTTGCATCACAACCAGGAAATCCTCCTCGGCAAGCGGTCGCTGCGGGTCGGGCGGGGCCAAGAGCTTGCCTTCGCGGGTCTCGATCCCGATGACGTATACACCGAAGCGGCGACGGAAATCGGCATCGCGCAGGGATAAGCCAAGCGCCTCGCTGGGCACCCGCATGCGCACCACGGTTTCGGCACTACGCTGGCTGAGCACGGCCAGAAGATCATCGAGCTGCAACGCGGGCAGCAGCGGGCTGCACAGGGGGAACTCTCCTACGCCGCCCTCGCTGGAACCTCCGCCTTTAGCTCCGCCACGAGTAGCTCAACGAGCGCGCCCATGGAGTGCAGACGGTGATGGCAGGCTCGCTGTCGCGCCGCGCTGCCTCCCTTGCGCAGCATCTCATCGACCCGCTTCAGCTCGACGGAGCAGCCCAGTCGGGCGGCCACCGGCTCTAGCTGCTGAAGTAGATCATCCATGATCTCGCGGAATGGTCGCGCCTGCCCCGCCTCCGAGGTGATCAAGTCCGCCTGGGGTCCCCAGCGGACTGCGCGCCACTTGTTCTCGCGATAGGACCACAGAGCGGGGGGCGGGAAGCGGCGCCCATCCAGATATTGAGCGTCCAGCCACCCAAACAGGCACTGCGTCAGCGCCACGCACGCCGTCATCTCGCGCAGGCTGGGCAGGCCATCGAAGATGCGGACTTCCAGGGTTCCGTAGCCGGGACTCGGCCGCAGATCCCACCACAGATCTTTGAACGACTCGATCGAGTGCGATGCCGTCAGGATGTCGTGGAAGTGAGTGAACTCCTGCCACGTCGAAAACAGGCTCGGCGCACCGGCGTTGGGCACCGACTCAAAGATCGCGCTGCGGACCGAGGAAAGCCCGGTGTCTTCCCCCTGCCAAAACGGCGAGCTGGCTGATAGAGCAAGCAGATACGGCAGGTAGGGCAGCGCCGCATTCATCATCGCGATTGCATGATCCCCATCGCGCATCCCGACATGGACGTGCTGACCAAAAATCAGCAAGCGGCGCGCAAACCACTGGCGGAACTCCAGCAGATAGCGATAGCGCTCCCCCGGAAACAGGACGCGCTGATCGTAGCGCGCAAACGGGTGGGTTCCGGCTACGGCTAGCTCAACATCGACGGCCACGGCTGCCTCACGCAAGCGGGAGAACGCACTCTCTAGATCGCGCTGTACCTCGCTGACGTTGTGGCAGATCCCGGTGTTGACCTCGAGCATCGACTGGAAGATCTCAGCCTTGATGCGATCCGACTCGCCGCCGAGGCGCTGCAGAATGCGGGGAGCGGCCGGGCACAGGTCGTGTGTGCGCCAGTCGATCAGCTGCACTTCGACTTCGACACCCAAGGTCAGCGCGGTAGATGGTTTGAAGTGAACTGGCATGTGTACCCTCCTTGGGGCCGCTCGCGGGACCTCGCCCGTCATGCAGGGCGCTGACCAGGCTCCGGGGCGCGCGAGCCGGCAAATGGGACGAAGAGCACCGTGTGCTGAACCTCTGCCAAGATCTGTTCGGCGGTGCGGTTCGGCGCTTTGGTCTCGGGCTTTACACCAACTACCAGAAGGTCGGCATCCAGTCTCTGCGCAGCCGCGAGTACGCCCTGCGCGTTATCAGCGTCCCTGGTAATCAGGACATCACCAACCGCCGCCGACTTTTGGAGCCACTGCCGGCTGCGATACGCCACGGTGTCAGCCAATGCCGCGCTTGGATGAAGACCGATGCGCTCTGTGAACTGCGTAGCTGCGTGATCGACGTTATGCACCACCACCAGCCGATCCCCGAGCGCCGCCGCCATGCGCCAGGCTTCGATGAATACGGGCAGCTTGGGATCCGAGCAGTCGGTGGCAGCCATCACGAGCGGGCGCAGACCTTGCGACCCTACGAACAGCAGCGGACAGGGGCAGCGCCGCAGAAGCTGACGCGGCAAGTCACGCAGGGCGGGCGAGGTTCCGCTCGGCGGCCCCCCCAGGACCAGCATCTTGACGTCCGGCTGCTCGGCAGCAGCGAGGATCAGATCCAGCGGCGTACCAAAGTCGGTAAGCACCTCGTCAAACGCCACTCGCACGCCTGCCTCGCACGCGGCCCAGCTGTGCACCGACTCACGAATCGAGCGCAGCCAGTGCGAGCGCGCATGCGCCCCAAGGTCCTCGCTTGTGGTGTCGCCCAGCACCGCTGGAAGCGGATCCTGGGCTGCATGCACAAGTCGCAGCCCCAGCCCCAGCGAGCGCGATAGGAACTCGGCCCAGCAGAGAGCCGCCCGCGACTGGGCCCCCAAGCCCACTGCGACGAGCAGAACGCCACGCTCGGCCTCATTCTCGGAGCGAGTCGCCGAGCCAGCGCGCCCAGATGGGCAGACCGCTAGTGTGTCGATGCGGACTTCTGTCATTGCGTCCTCCAACGTACCGGGGTTTCAGCACGCACAGCCCGTCCGTTACCCTAAGGCTGCCAAGTCATATAGACCATGTCGAAATATCGACAAGATCTATTGAAATTTACAAAATTACAGACTGAACCGCCCAGGGCTCAAGCGTCGCTTGGGGCGAGCTGGGTCTCAGACACCAAATGGATCGTTCTCGTCGGAAATGCGAAGGAGCTACCTGCCCGGCTGACCACGTCCATGAACTGCAGGAGCACGTTCTGGCGGATGAGCTGAAACTCAGACCAGTCCGCCGTCTGAAACCACGCCATCACTTCGATATTCAGGGACGAGTCGCCAAACTCTTTGAAGCGCACCACGACTGTTTCCGACCAGATCTTGGGCTGGGCTCGCAGGACAAGCTCCAGCTCGCCAAGGATTCTGCTCAGCTGCGCGGGCGTCGTGGAATAGACCAGCCCGACCGTGCAGGCCAGGCGCAGTCGGTCGCGAGCCGAGTACGACTCCAAGCGCATCTCGGCCAGCTTGCCGTTCGGTACGCTGATCAGGGTGCGATCCAGGGTGCGAATCTTGGTCGAGCGCAGGCCAATGACCTCGACCGTGCCGACGAAGTCCTCCACCCGGACGAAGTCGCCTTCCCGAAAGGGTTGGTCCGCGCCGATCGAGAAGGCGCCAAAGAGGTTCTCGACCGTCTTCTGGGCGGCCAGCGCCACCGCCAAGCCACCGATGCCCAGGCCGGCGATCAAGCTGGCGATGGGATAGCCCAGCTCGGACAGCAGGGCGACCAGGCCCAGCACCCACACCGCGACCTTGGCGATGCGCGCGGCCAGCGGAACCAGTGACAGGGTGCCAGCGTGCAGCTTGGCCCAGCCTGACTCGGAAATGGCTTGGCCGAAGACACCCAGCGAGCGCGACAGGCCCCAAAACAGCGCCAGCAAGAAGCCCGCTCGCGACAGTCGATTGGTCCAGGAATCAAACGCCGCGGCCAGCTCCAGCCAAGGCAGAAGAAGATACATC
This sequence comes from Myxococcales bacterium, assembly GCA_016794505.1. Taxonomy (GTDB): domain Bacteria; phylum Myxococcota_A; class Polyangia; order Palsa-1104; family JAEUJZ01; genus JAEUJZ01. The sequence goes on along the minus strand of JAEUJZ010000170.1, from coordinate 7,976 downwards.
GACAGCAGTAGCCAGAACAGCGTTAGCGGTGCGCCGATGCGAGCGACCAGCGCCTCGTCCCAGCGATTGTCGGTTCGCAGCGCCAGCCGAAGCAGGATGCCGCGGCTGCAGCGGCTGAGCAGATACCCCATGGCCCAGGCAAACAGCAGCACAGCAGGCGACAGCAGCAGGCGCCACCGCGGCACGCCCCACAGGCTGGGCTGCACAAGTCGCGCCGGTAGCCGGGTCTGCAGCCAAGCGTCCCCGCCCAGCAGCACATAGGCAAGCCCTGCGGCGCTCAGGGCCGCGCACACCAGCATCGCCATCGCGCCAGAGGGGCTCTTTTGAGAGACCACCCCGCCGCCTTCCGAGAGTGCATCTCCCATTGCCAGCTCCTGATCAGTCGTTTCGACTAGATGCTAGTGCCCCCCTGCACACATCGACCATTCCAAAATTTCACACAGATTTGTTTATCGGGCCGACATATTTCAGCGAACCATCACCTGACTTACAGCCCCCTGACAAGGCGGTAACTTGTGGTTCTGGAGTGGGCGAGCTAGATGGCACGGCCCAAGACTGAGGATGGCCAATCCGTCGGTATTCACAACATATCCTATTAATATTTCGTGATTGTCTACTTGATGGACGCGGGTACCCTCGAGCTTATGGAGGTGATCATGAGCACCACGACTACGATTCAATCCTCGACGCTGGGTGTGATGCCAGCCAGTGCGACGGGTTCCCGCCGTGTGCTCTTTGCCTGCCCGGACATGCACTGGCCAGCCTCCGCCCTACTGCGGGCTGGGGTGTTAGCGGAAGGGCTTCGTGATGAGCTGTTTGTTCTACAGGTCTGCGCGCCCCCCCGTACCAACTGGCGTCAACGCCATCGCCCGGATCCCTTGTTCGCGCTGCGCCGGGTCGAGAACCTAGAGCGGACGCGCGGAGCTGCCATCGCGCGTTGCGCGACCCTGCTGTGGCCGACAGTACCCGACGAACGCATCCTCTCTTCAGAAGGAGACTTCGTAGACGCGGTGACGCAGAGCGCGGCCGAGCGGGGCGTCGAGCTGATCGTGCTGCCACCGCAGTGCCATGACTGCGGCAACACGGCGACACGGATCGTGGCCAGCGCCCGTGTACCTGTGCTGGTGGCCCGCCCTGGCCGCAGCCACAACGTGGTCGTGGCCGCCACGAACCTTGCCGATCGACGCTATCCAGTGCTGCGCCAAGCGCGCTCGTTCGGGGCTCTGCTGCATGCTGATCTGCTGCTTGTGCACAACGTCGTGCCGTCGTTTGTTTCCTTGTCACCGGAAACCGCGATGCTCTGGCTGGCTGGTCCCCCCTCGCTGCAGGCCCAACTTATGCAGCGCCGCCTGGCCCAAGCAGCCGAAGGCCTGTCGCGCTGCGTCGGCACCGTCGTAAAGACCGAACCCAACACGGTGCACGCGATCTTGGACGCAGCTCGTCAGTGCGATGCCGACCTCATTGTGGTGGGAGTCACGCGATCCTATTCGCGCTGGCAGCGCCTGTGGGGTCATGGTGTCGCCGCCCGCGTCACCCAGGAAGCGCAGCGCAGCGTGCTGCTGTTCCCTGTCGCTCCACCCTCCAGCGAATCGACGGCTCAGGCGGCTGCGTAGCCCTGCGGCAAGCCGCCCCCCCCACGGCTCGACTAGTTTGTGGCCGGGGCGGGCGTGGGCGGCGTCGCGGCAGCCCGCGCCAGGGGCACAAACAGGGCCGAGCGTGGTGTCTTGAGGAGGATCTGCTCGGCCGTGCCATGCGGAGCCTGATCCGCGGGCTTTACCCCGACCACAAGCAGGCCCACATCCAGGCGCTGGGCCGCTGCCAAGACCCCGGTCGCATTGTCCCCATCGCGGGCGATCACCACGTCGCGGATCGCGGCGGCGTTCTGCAGCCACTCTTGGCTGCGCAGCGCCAGGACGTCGGCTAGCTCTGGCGACAGCGGCATGCCGACGCGCTCGGCGAGCTGCGATGCACGCTCATCGATGTTGTGCACTAGCACGATCTGACTGCCCAGTACCGCCGCCATCTGCCAGGCGGCTCGCAGCACGGGCAGCGATGGATCCGAGCAGTCCGTGGCCGCCATCACCAGCGGCTGCGCGGGTGTCGGCGCAAGAAATAGGAGCGGCCGCTGGCAGCGCCGCAGCAGCGTAGACGCTAGCCGCTGCCAAGCCGGACCGCGCTCACTGGGCAAGCCGCTCACCACCACCAGCTCGACATCTGGCTGGGCCGCCTCCTGCAAGATGTCAGCGGCGGTGCCCATCGCCCTGTCTGACCCGGCGGCCCTGTCAGCTGTGTCGGGATAGAGCGACAGACGCAGTCGCAGGCTGGCGCGTCGGGAAAACTGCTCGAGCCAAGCCAGGGTCTCCTGCTCAGCACCCTCGCTGGGGCTGGCTAGAAGGACCACATGCCGCGCCGCCAAGGCCTCGCTGCTCGCCTTCGCCCGTGCCGCCCAGCGCTCCTCTATCGCGGCGTTGAGTACAGCACGCTCTTCGGGTTGCAGTTTCATGGCTTGCTCCTGGTTGTGCATGGGGAAAGCGCAGCACTTGTCGTCTCGCGGTCCATCGCCGCGACGGTCTCGCTGCTACCTTAGACAGTAGCCAGGGCGGACAAATCGACAATGTCGAAATAGATGGACGTTCTGTTGAATGAACCAATAGATTGGGCGGGCCATGGACTGGTTGAATTACCATCACCTGTACTACTTTTGGGTCACCGCGCGCGAAGGCGGGCTGACCAAGGGGGCGGCCAAGCTTCGACTGACCCACTCGACGCTGAGCACGCAGCTTCACGCGCTGGAAGAGTTCCTGGGCGGTGAACTTTTCCAACGTCAGGGACGCGTACTGGTGCTGTCGCCATTTGGGGTCGAGATCTCCCGCTATGCCGATGACATCTTCAAGGCCGGGTCTGAGCTTTTGGAGATGGCCCGCGGCAACAGCACCAAGCTGCGAAGTGTGCTGCGCGTCGGCGTAGCACCAGCCCTGCCCAAGACCCTGGCCTACCGTCTGCTGCAGCCTGCGCTGTCCTCGACGGAGCCGGGACCGGTGGCGGTTCGCCAAGACAGCCAAGAGCGCCTGCTCGACGATCTGGCGCTCAGTCGCTTGCACCTAGTGCTGTCGGATCAGCCGCCGCCCGAAGGCCTGAGCAGCAAGGCCTTCGGCCACCTGCTGGGTGAGACCGAGATCGTCATCTATGGCGCGCGCCGCCTGGCCGGTCGCTATCGCGCGAACTTTCCGCGCTCGCTAGCGGGGGCGCCGATGCTGCTGCCCGCCTCCGGCACCAGCCTGCGTCGTCTGCTGGAGCGCTGGCTGACCGAAAAGGAAGTGCATGTGCAGGTCACTGGCGAATTCGACGACGCCGGCATGATGCGGTCCTTCGGTGCCAATGGGCACGGCCTGTTCCCCGTGCGGGCGGCGCTGGCGGCCGAGGTCGAAGATGCGCACGGCGCGGTCCCGGTCGGCGTCGTCGATGGCGTGCGCGAGCGCTACTACGCCATCTCGACCGAGCGCCGGGCCCGCCACCCCGCCTTGGTGGCGCTGCTCGAGGGCGCCCGCAAGCGCCTGCTCGCCACCGAGCCCCATCAGCGACGGCGCAGCAGCGTTCGCCGAGCAGTGCGGGGCGCCAAGTCCTAAGCCACACGTATCGAGGGCCGGCCTAATCGCCCGGGCTGCAGCCCCCAAGCGCTGAGGCCAGCGCAGGGCGAGCACGGCAATGACCGCTCCTACCCGCACTGCCATCGACCTGTCTTACCAATCCTGCGCCTTCGTACTGACCTCGATCGTCCGCATCGGTCAAGAATACTCCTCTCTCTGGCACGCCGGTGATCGCGTCGCAAGGTTGACTCGGAGATTGAGCAGAATCCATGTCCCTGGGATGTACCAAATTGCTGTGTCTCAGCCCTTTTTCCGATCTCTACCCGCCCAAAGCACCACTCCGCCGCCCGGGGAATGAGCATGGCTGGCTTCTACGCGGTCTGAACATAGGCATGACGAGCATGTCCAGAGTCAGCGTTTCGGTCGGGCTCTGCGGCGTTGTGAACATCTGGCCGCAACCGCAAGCCGCTCGCCCTCGCTGCCGTTGAGCACCTCACGATCTGCAGCATCCAGACTCGGCTCTGTCGCGGCCCGCGTGTCCAAAGGGCTTTCGTTGCCCGATCGCGGATCCGGCGCTGTCACTGCCGGGCGCTCGAAACAGCGGCGCCGGGGGCCAGGCCGCCTGTCGGTGCGCGCAGTTATCCTCCAGCAACCGAACTCATCCATGTGGTAGCTTCCACCCTCTTTCCTCTGCCCCTTGCTGCCGCGGTGACCGGCGGCCCTATCGCGATTTTTTGCAGGCCCGGAGTTCGTGATGCCTCCCCACGTTTCGTTTTTCCGACGAGCGATCGCTCTATGCGCGCTTGCCCTCGCGCTGATTCTGCCGCGAGCCGGGTTTGCGCAGCCGGTGTCGGCGGTGACAGCGCAGCCAGCCCTGCCGCCTGACTACGTCGCGCAAGTGCTGCCGCCGATTCAGCGCGCGGCCTTTCAGCATCGATCCGCGTTCGGCAGCCTGTGTTCACTTGCACCACTCGCCTGCGCGCTGATTGATCGCCCCTTCGCGCTGAACGCGAAGCTGGAGCTGTTCATTCGACCCAAGGCCCCCGACGGCAGCACGTCGCTGCTGCTGCCGTTTGCGATGTCCGTGCCGATCTTGGGCCGAGCCGAGGTTGGTGTGGGCTCGTGCTTCGCGATGGCCTGGGCGTCTTCCGACAACTCTTCGCCAGCGTCATCGCCAGCAGTTCCGACACCGACGGGATTGTGCCCGATGTGGGTCGCGGCCAAGGGCGTTCTGTTGCCATTCTTCCGCGATCCTCACAAGCACGGAGCGCTCGCCGCAGAATACCTGTTCGAGTACCAAGCGGGCCCGTTCGTCGGCCTCAACCAGCTCGGTCTGCGAGGTCCGCTGTCCAAGATCAGCGTGATGTATCGCCATCCACTCGGCGATCTGGAACTGTCCGGCGCAGCGACGGTGCTTGTCGATCACATCAGCCGAGCTGGGACGCTACAGCTCGGCGCACACGCCGGGTATCGCGTGCCCTTCGGTGAGCACCTGTGGATCTTTGGTCAAGCGATCCTGCAGATGCCGTCTTGGGGGCCGGTGCTGCTTGATGCGGAATCGGTCAATAAGGTTGACCTATCTCCTCCCGTGGCCGGCACGCTGGCAATCGGAGCGCAGCAACGCGCGGACTTTGGCTTCGGCGTGGGCCTGACGCTGATGCTCACCAAGTCGGATCTGGAAACCCGCGTCGATCTGCTGTTCCGCCTGCTGAGCTTCGAGGTCGGCCCACACATCAAGCCGCTTTTCCCACCGAAGCCAAAGCCGGAGCTAACCCCGAAGCTGGATGTCGCGCTTCATGAGCAGGGGGCCAGCGCGTTGTGTCCGCCGGGCATGCAGCCTGCGCCACCCGCCATCGCCACTCCCGGTGCGCCACCGCCGACAGATGTCGTGCAGTGCGTGCCCATTCCGCCGCAGCCCAGGCAGTGCCCGCCGGGTCTCGTGCCCGCTCCGCCGCCGAGCCGCGAATGCGTGATGCCGCGACTCGCGCCGCCGAGTCCGCTGTGGGGCCACCCCTGCGAGTTTGTGCCGTTCGACGGCAGCCCCCATCTGCGCGTCGGTCGGATCGATCGCAGCGGCGAATACTGCGAGTGGGACGGTCTGCGCCTGCCGCTCGGTGCGATCATCGCGCCACCGCAGCCAGGCCGCGCGAATACCGAGCAAGCACCGCCCAATTCGCTTCAGCAGTTGGGCGGGCCAGCGTCCCCCCCGCTGGCTTCGGGGCCAGCACCCAGCGTCGGGCACGCACGGTCAAGTCCGCGCCCAGCCGTGTCGGCTCCGCAGCTCGTGGCGAGTCCGGCCAGCATCCCCGCACAGCCAGTGCCGCCGACATCCTCCGCGCATCCGTCCGCAGTCGGCCCAGCTCACGCCTCGCCCCAAGCTGATCACGCGGGCGATCACTACAATCCACAGACAGCGTCGGTGCCAGGTTCGCCGATCGCCTCAGGCTTCGTCGACCGCGGCAAGAAGGCCGCAGAGCACGTCGGGCAGCTTGCCCGTGTTGTGCGCGACCACGGCCTCGGTGCCGTCGTGCCCAGCAAAGAGGACATCAAGACCTGGGCCAGCGACTTCAAGCACCAGTGCCTCGATCATGTGCAGGACTGCCTGGAGAAGAAGGCCCACGAAGCTGCTGACGAGCTAAACGAGTTCCGCAAGAAATCCCCCGAGGACAAGATGTACACCGTCGGAGGCTGGGGCTTCGACGCGGCCGCTAGCGCCGCCGCATCGGCGGTCGTTCCTGGTGCCGGAGCTGTCTTTGGCGGGGTCGTGCGAACCGGCGAAAAGGCGGTCGGAAAAGCCATCGGCAAGAAGGTCATTCGTGAGGCAGAGGAGTCCGTCATCGAGCACGGCGATGAGGCTGCCGCGCGCCGACTCTTGCATGAGGCGCAAGAACGCGCGAAGAAGGAGGCGGAAAGGCTGGCGGCTACTCCACGCGTGGTCAATGGAGCGAACCATATCTTCGGACCGAAATCTCTGGCGAAGCACAAGCTCGGCCCCGTCCTTGACGCATTCGGCGGCGATGAGCTGGCTGCCTTCCGTGCTCTCGAGGAGGCAACCCAGCTTCTGGCTGACACGGGCGCTGTCCAAGGCGTTTTCCACACGACCATCCACGTCGCAGGACAGACCGTGACCGTGCGAGGCGCTGTCATGGATGGTGCGGCGAGAGTAAGCACTGCCTTCATTCCCTAGCGGAGTATTGCCATGAAGCCGAATGAGCTTGAGATAGCGGTGTTGCGAAGCTTCCTGGCTGATCGGGAACAGCACCCTGCTGCCTTCCCTGCAAGCCTGGACTCGCTGAATGTGACGGACCGTGCCTTGACGGGCGCCGGCTTCCTAACGGAATTCGAGCGCTCGCGTGAGCTCAAGTGGTTCCAAGACGGCGTGTCGATGCGGTGGGGCAATGTCGGCGCACGACTCAATACGCCAAAGCTGGAGACTGGATACTTGGTCTACGTGGATGACGGATACGTGACCGCGGTCGAGGGGTACACCTATGGGGACCCGTGGCCGGAACGTGTCGACAGCATCGAGGTGTATGAGCTGAAGCCCGGCATGAAACTCGCGACGACGCTGGGATAGCTTGTTGTCCACTAAGACGAGGCGATGGACTCTGGCGCTGGCCGAGGACGCAGCGGGTAACCTCCGAGCGCCCTACAGGACGCCAACGCCCGCGGCGTGAAGGTGCTTGTCGAGACCATTGAGCAGATAGCGACGCTCCTTCATCTGAAACGTAACCTGCAGCGGCCCTTGCCTGTAGCACTTCGCGATCCTATTTCTTCTTCGCCTCCTCCGCCTTCGCCCGCGCCGCCGCCGCTGCCGCCGCTTCCGCCTCCGCCTTCGCCCGTTCGATCTCCGCGCGCAGCGGCCGCAGCTTGGCTTTGACTTGTCGCTTCCAGGCGGGGACGGAGACCTTGTCGTGCGTCACGCGATTGTTGTGAAAGCGGGCCTGCGGGTCGGCGATGGGGACATAGCAGGTCGGAGTCTCTGGCTGATCAAATGCGACGAGGAAGCCGACCTCGTCCACAAACCACTGCAGCTGGTACTCGCCGGTCTGGGGCACCGACGGCGGCTCGAAGGGCTCAAAGCGGTAGTACAGCAAGCTGATCAGATCGCCGGAGACAGCTCGCAGCGGGTCCCTCGGATTGGGAAAGAGGCTGCCCTTTCTCTTCAGACGGTAGCCCGCGGGCGAGAAGTCACTGGGGAGCAGTCGGCGCAGCTCGTCCAACATCGGCTGCCAGGACTCCGAAAAGGGGAAGGCCAGCGGCGGGCGGGGCAGCTCGTCCAGCAATATCTGCTTCCGCAGATCGCGCTTGCGTTGCTTACTGGCATTTACGCGGCAGTCGTCTTTGCAATAAACTGCATCGACTCTCTTCCCATCAGCGATTCGGCGG
>JAEUJZ010000169.1 GCA_016794505.1 Myxococcales bacterium | reverse complement strand
TCGTCGCGTATTTGGCTGGAGAACGAATTCGCTGAGAAATCGCGCGCTTACACCCTTCCAGGAAGGCCCAGGGAAAAGAGGGTACAGCGGGCATCTCCACCGCATGCCAGCGACGGAGGAGACGGCATCGACGATGACTCGCCTGTCGTCGCCTGAGCGCGTACGGAGGGTTATCAGCAGGTTCGCAAGAATTGAAATTGGCAAGGCCCAAGGCCTTGAGGACGCAGGTCCGCTAGCGTTTTCCGACGGTACCGCCCAGGATGCTGCTGCCGCCCAGACCGCGCTGCGATGCAGCATAAGCAATGCCGCTCTGCAGGGTGGCGCGCGTAACGATGCCGCCCAGATCGATGCCCAGTGAGATCAGGGTCTGCGCGATCTCGGCGCGGATGCCGGTCAAGATGGCTTGTGTGCCAAGCAGGCGCAGCGCGGAAGCCGCGTTGAGCAACATCCCCGCGATGTTGGTATCGACATGCTTCATGCCCGTGATGTCGATGATCACGACCCGAGCCCGCTGCTGCTGGGCGCCGTTGAGGACGGTGTGGATGACCTGCTGTGCGCGATCGGTATCCATGGTGCCGATCAGTGGCAAGACCATGATCTGATCTGTGATGGGGATCAGCGGCGCGGCGATCTCTGCCAGACGAGTGCTCTGGATGCGGATGACTTCTTCTTGCAGGTTTGCGCGCTCTCGCTCGATGCGCTCGCGCTCGATCAGCTCCTGCTGGCTGCGCTCGTTCGCCAGGCGCAGCTCATCGGTGCGCTGCAACAGATCGCTGTTCTTCTGGCGCAGCTCATCGTTGCTGTGCTGCAGCTGGTCGCTGACTTCCTTTAGGCGCGTGTACAAGATGGCATTTTCGACTGCGTTCGCCGCCTGACCGGACAGCAGGCGCAAAAGCTCGATGCGTTCCGCGGTGAAGGCACCCTCCGTCGCGTTGTTTTCCAAATAGACCAAGCCGGTTAAGCGGCCGCGGCCCTTGAGCGCCAGACACATCACCGACTTTGGCTTGGTCCGAGCGACGTATGGATCATTGGCGTGGCGGGTATCGGTGCTGGCGTTCGACAGAATGAGCGACTCGCGTGTGTGCGCAACGAGCTGGACGATCGAATGCGCCAGATCTGGATAGCTCTGCAGTGGCTGCTTCAAGCCGACGCGCACGACATCGGGGCTCACCGTCATCGACGCTTCCAGTGATAGCTGGCCATCGCGCTCTAGCAGCAGCAGCGCACGCTGGGCTCCGGCATTTGCGGTTACCAGTCGCAGCACTTGTTCCAGCAATCGGTCGAGCACGATCTCGCTGGCGATGCTCTGCGCCGCGTGCATGACGGTGGCGATGTCCAGCGCCCCGCCAGCAGTGAGCGTCGACGAGCTAGAGATAGTCGGCGAGACCGACTCATGTGCCGTGTGCAGAACGGGATCACGCTGCAGTTCAGGAAAGTGTTGCACCATCTGCGCCAGCTTGGCTGTGGCGCCCCAGCGCTCATATGCGTGGTAGGCATCGCGCAGATAGACGAACGCCAGACGGCTGCGGCCTTGCTTGATCAGGAAGCGTGCGCACAGCTCTGAAGCCAGGGCGACGTGATGGACGAACTCGTTGGCTTGCGCAGCGGTGATGGCCTGATCGAACAGATCCAGTGTCTCAGCAAATGTGCCACGCAGCCGCGAGAGCTCAGCTTGCAGCAAAAGGTGCTTGTGACGAAAGTTCGCGGGATAGCATGCGGCCCAGCGACTGAGCTGTTCGCTCAGCTTGGTCAACGTCGCAGGTGGACCTTCATCCTCACCGGGCACGTGACCCTGCGCAGCCAGGGCCAGACAAGTAAAGAAGTGCAGATCGGTGACGAAGTGAAGGCCCAACGTACCATCGGTGCGTCGCTGCGCTTCCTGCGCCCAGCGTGCCGCAGCTTCATAGTCGCCATGTAGGAACGACAGCATGAGCTTCAGCGTGTAGTACCAGCACGTCAGCGTTGTGAACTCGGTCTGCTTGAAGGACTCGACGAACTTGTCTTCGTCGAAATCAGGCGATGAAAGCGATGTCGGCCCGCTGGTCTTGGCCTGCAAGCTGCGGATGGCTTGACGCGACACGGTCAAAGCCCCCAGAGCGAAGGGCTCACGCGTGCGCTGGGCCGTCACAAACAGGCGGTCGATCTCCTGCTCGACGGAGGACAGATCGTCGCCAGCAGCCAGGAGCTGCGTGATGGTGTGAAAGCAGCAGTACCCGACGAACACGAAGTCGCCGGTCTGCAAGCCGGCCTCGATACCCGTAGCCAGAAACTCCATGCTGGAGTGCAGCGGGTTTTGATAGATGTTCACAAAGCCCGCGAACAAGCCGTTCAGCCGACACTCCAGCGCGACGTTGTGGAATTTCTTGTTTAGCGCCAGGCCCATCTTGCCGAACTCATAGGCTTCGGCGTAGTTGCCCAGCACGTTGGCCGCGATGACGGCGTACGACATATGCGCGTACGACGTGAACTCGGTGTTGCCATGCCGCAAGGACAGGGTGGCGAGCTTCATCACGAACAAGGACATCAAGGTCGGTCGGACGAAGAACGCGGGCGTACACGCGCCCAGCAAGAGCCGCTGGATCATGCGCTGTTGCGGATCGACACAGCTCGGCAGATCGGACAGCACCGCGATCGGACGATCGCCGATCAGCTCTTTGAATTCTCCAACGGCGGTCGGCATCGCTTGCAGCTGATCGGGATGTGCCTCAGGGAACGTCAAATCAAAGCGTGCAAGGGCCTCCAGCCCGACCTGCATCGCTTTCATCATCAGGCCCTTGGTGGCGTAGAGCTCGATGCGAAGCGCCGCAACTCGACCGTGCTCTAAGTTGTCGCGCAGATGCGGCTGCAGCGACTCAAAGAGAGCCTCCGCCTGCTCCAGCTTGCCGCTTAGATAGAGGCACTCGGCGAGCTCGACATGCAGCTCCAGGCTCAAGCCGGGCTGCGTCGTCCAGGACGACTCAGAAAGCAGGGCCGCACCTGCCTGCAAATATTCCGCGGCGGCTTGATGTGCCGCGGTGCGCTTGGCGCGGATGCCAGCGCGCAGGTGAACGGTCGCGGCCTGCACGCGCTGGCTGTCCTCTTGTATGAGCGGGGCGGCCTGAATGAGGTGGGCTGCAAGGTCGAACAGAAAGCTACTGTCTGCTTCGTTGTACCGTCGCGCGATCTGCTGCGCTGCAATGGCGCGGTGCAGACTTGGACGCTCTGCGGCGGGCAGCAGCGAATACAGCGCCTGCTGCACACGGTCGTGTAGAAAGCGATACACCGATGCCGCGTCCAGATCGGCCAGCTCGATGGCTGCGTGCGCGTCTGCGAGGACCGTGGCTTCAAGCGGCGCACACAGTCCGGCACGCTGTGCCTCGGCCAGCGCCTCGCTGAGATCCACGCTGCTGTCTTGCAGGATGTGGCGCAGCATGCTTCGGTCAAAGACCGTACCGATGCACGCGGCCAGCTGCAGCGCACGTTGCGTGGTTGGCGACAGCAGCTGGATGCGCCCAATGGTGAATGTGACGACGTTGTCGGTCACTTGACGCGCTTGGATCTCGGCCAGATTCCACTGCCAGGACTCTGATCCGAAGTCGAAGCGCAGCAGCCCTTCTCGGTGCATGCCCAGCACGAACTGATGCACGAAGAACGGGTTGCCGTGGGTCTTCTGCTGGATCACGGCGGCCAAGGGCGCGACAGCTTCTTGACTGCTTTGCAGGGCTGCGACCAGAAGCTGCTCTACATCGGCCTGCGACAGCGGCCCCAACACCAGTTGGGTGAAGCCAACCGTGCTCTGGCTGAGCTCGGACACGATGTGCTCAAGCGGGTGCGCGCTGGCCGCCTCACCGTCTCGGTAGGCTGCAACAACCAGCGTATGCGTACGCGTGCTATCGGCGAGCAGCACACCGAGCATGCCGAGCGTTGCGTTGTCCACCCACTGCAAGTCATCGAAGAACAGCACCAGCGGATGCTCGGGCCCTGATAGGGCTCGCATGAAGCCCTGCAGCACGTGATGAAATCGGTTCTGTGACTCGCCAAGCCCGACCTGCGCCAGCTCGGGCTGCGGTCCTAAGATGAGCTCTAGTTCCGGCAGCAGATCGCACAGCAGGCTACCATTTTGCCCGACCGCTTCCTGCAGCACTTTGCGCCACTGATCCAGCCGCTCGCTTGGTTCGGTCAGTAGCTGCTGACAGACCTCGCGCAGGGCTTGAAGCAGCGACACGTAGGGCTGTGCGCGGTGGCTCTGTTCGACGCGTCCCGAGCAGAACAGGCCGCCTTGGGCGCCCACCCAGGTTGCCAGATCGTGACCCAGAGTGGACTTGCCGATGCCAGCGGGGCCGACCAACAGCACCAACTCATTGCGTCCGGCTCGACTGCGTTCAAACGCGGCACGCAGCGCCGACAGCTCAGCGCTGCGGCCGACCAGCGTGCGCTGCAGCCGCAGGTCTGTGCTGTGATCGCGCTGGGCCAGTTGGAAGGCTTCGATGCGCCCGGTCTCGCACCACTCGGCCAAGCAGCGCTGCAGATCAGCGCGGATGCCGTGGGCGCTGTGATAGCGATCTTCTGGAGCCTTCGCCATCAGCTTGAGGATGATGCGCGACACCTGTTCTGGAACCGCGGGCACCAGCTGATGCAGGGGCAGTGCGGTGCGCGCGATGTGGCTATGCACGAGGTCCAACGGATCCTTCGATGAGAACGGCAGCGTTCCGGTAAACAGCTCGTAGAGCATCACGCCCAACGAGTAATAGTCGGATCGATTGTCGACGCTGCGGCTCATGCGACCGGTTAGCTCGGGCGAGATGTAGGCCAGCGAAGCTTCCGGGGAGGACAGCAGCGAAGAGACGTGCCCCTGCTGATCCATGTGGCAGGCCGAGCCAAAGTCGATGAAGTGAACAGAGGGCTCTGGTCCGCTCAGATCGACGATCAGGTTGTGGGGTTTCACATCGCGGTGAATGATGCCGCTGTCGTGAATGGCCCCCAGGATCTCGACGGTACGGACAGCAATCTGAAGCTGTGTTTTCAGATCCAGCCGGCGACTGCTGCTCAACGCCGCCAGAGACTGGCCCTGCAGGTCTTCCAAGACCAGCGCCAGTCCGTTGCCGTACTTTTCGATGCCATACGCCTTTACAACACCGGGCAGGTTCAGGCTGCGCAGCAGCAGGCATTCCTGGCGGAACGTCGCGATCTCCATCGGCGTTGGGTATTCGCCGCGTGGAACTTTGAGCACGACGGATGCACCGGTCGCCTTGTTTGTGCCTCGTAAGATGGCTGTCGAGGACCCTTCGTGGAGGACCGCCTTGATCGTGTAGTTGGGCAGTTGGTGCATGGACGAACCCTCAGCTGCGACTCAGAGCGCGATGAAAACGGATCATTATCGCGCACTTCATGCCCGAGAAGTACGTCCGCGCGGCCTCTTCGCAGCAGATCTTCTCTCGGTGTCTACGAGCTAGGCCTCGACGATGCGCTCGGGCCGAGCAGGTGCCGCACCGCTTGGTGGCAAGAGCGCGCTCGATAGCAATCGCTCGGTCTCTAGGTGCAGCAGACACGTGAGGGCATATGTATGTGGATCAGGCAGCGGCTCGGCACCAGCCTGCGCAAGCGCATCGATCGTGTTGCGACTGTCGTAGGCAATCGCGGCGTAGTAGTCGCACAGCACATAGCGACCGGCGTCACCGACGTGCCGCTGCAACAGGAACGGCATGAAGGCCGCCATCGGGATCTGCATTCCGCTGCGTACGGCCTGCGATAAGATGTGCATGCACTCGGCGTACGACCGAATGCGAATGGCGTAGCCGCGTGCCTGCAAGTCGGCGAGCAGCTCGAACCACATGTAGGGCCTGGCTGGCGTGATGTGGAACGTGCGGGCTTGACGCTGCGGCAGCTGTGCAATGGCGACCACCGCGCGCACCGCATGGTCGACAGGGACCAAGGTCTGATCGGAGTTCAGATCATCGGCTGCACCCAGCTGGACCACAGAACGTAGCGCCGAGTAGAAGAAGTCGCTTAGGTTGCACGCCCCCGACTGAGAGTGGCCGACCACCGCGCCCAAGCGATAGATCGTTGCGTCAACTCCGCGCGCTTGCGCCAGTGTCACGAGCTTCTCGGCCACGCACTTGCTTTGCATGTAGCCATTCGGAAGCAGAGCCAAGGGGCCAGCAGGTGCATCTTCCGTTGCGCAGTTGGCCGCAGCATAGTGTGGCGGATACAGCACAGACAGCGTCGAGATGAAATGTACCGACTTGCTTCTATGCAGGCATGCCAAGCGCAACACTTCATGCGTGCCACCGACATTTGCGGCACGTAGGCTGGCATAGCTGCGCACGTGATCAACACGAGCCCCGCAGTGATAGATCACGTCGACAGCCTCGGCGAGCTGGGCAAACGCAGAGTCGGACAGGCCCAAGCGCGGCGCAGCCAGATCACCCAGCACGGGCTGGATGCGTGCCTCATACGCTGCATGCCAGATTCCGTATCGCCGCAGCGCATCGCGCAGTCGTGTTGCGGCATCGGCCAGATCGCGCGCTCGCACCAGACAGAACACCTGCACGTCCTGCGGTGTCTTTGCCAAGAGCTCGACGAGCAGAAACGCTCCGACAAAGCCGGTCGCGCCGGTAAGAAAGATCGCTCGCGGCCGGACTGGATCGACCGCAGGCGCTGGGCCCGGATCAGGCGGCGCGATCTCAGGGGCAAGCTGTGCCTCTTGATCCAGATCCAGCGTCGGGTCAAAGCACAGCTCGGCCTGGATCACGTCGTGTCGGCGCTGCTCTAGCCGCTGGGCTAGTCCGCGTACGCTCGGCGTTTCATACAGCGCACGCAGCGGAATGTCGACGGCCAGCTCATCCTGAACGCGCAGCATCAGCCGGGCCGCTAGCAGCGAGTATCCGCCCACGTCAAAGAAGCTGTCCTCCAGGCCAAATCGACGGTGACCTAAGAGATCGCTGAAGATGCGGTGCAGTCGTGCCTCGGTCTGTGAGTGTGGATCCGCCAGACCGTTGCTGGACAGTGGATGCGTGGCGATCTCGCTCGCAGCCCGCGAAGCGTGCTGCAACTGCGCCGCGTATACGGCGGCAAGCGCCCGTCGATCGACCTTGCCCGTGGGCGAGAGTGGCAACGCCGACAGCTGCACAAACGTCGATGGCACCATGTAGCGCGGCAAGCGCGCCAGAAGCAGGCTGCGCAAGGCCCCAGTCAGCGCTTCGCCGTCATCGAACGCGTCGGTCTTGTCGGCAAGTGGGCTGGCCGTTGACGTTGCTGCCGCGGCGGGTGTCCGCGCTGCGGATATCGTCTGATCCGACGTGCTGCGTGCGGCGAACAGGCGCTGATAGAACGGGTTGTGGCGATGCTGCTGACCAAAGTGCTCTGTCTTGTAGTGGAACGACTGGCTGCGCCCATCCGGGTGCCGCAGCAACCCGCGCAACAGATAGTCAGGGTTGCGTGCGTTGGAACAGAGGCTGCGCTCGATGCGCAGGTCGATCTGTGCACCCGCGCAGACGTGCTGAGCGGTGTCAAAGATCGGCAAGAACACCGGCAGCCAGCTGTGGGGCTGAGCCAGGATGTCGATGCAGTCTTCATCCGCCGTATACAAGGTGAGCCACACCAAGAACCCGCTGATGAAACCGTCCCGCGTGACATGCAGCGTGGTGTCGTGCGTCGTTTCCAGCGCGATGGGCTGACGAAAGTCGAGATCTTCAAACACGCCGCTATCTGTCAGCAGATGATCCGGCGTGACACCGCGCAGGCACAGCCGCAGATCGAATGCGCGGCCGACCTGCGCGAAGATCTTGTCGACATAGTGCGCAGCGGTTGCGTCAAACGAAGGCGCTTCCAAGAAGGATTCCGGCAGCTCGACTGCGGCGATTCGCGTGACACTGCGCTCTGGCAAAATGCGCGCTCCGGGCGCAAGCAGGCGATGGACCTGATTCATGATGAACGCTGCGGCTTCCGAGCCACCGATGGCCCCTACGATCTCGGATACGCACGCATCCACGGGCTCTGGCAGGGTGACCTGCGTCGCGTCGCCGAGGATCACTTCGATGCGGTCGGATAGGCCGAGCTCTGCGAGCCGTGCTCGCGCTTTGTTCGCAGACGCTTCCAAGATCTCCACCGCGTAGACCTTGCGTGCGCCCTCTTCAATGCACATGCGCGCGAGGACGGCTTCGGCGCCGGTACCGATTTCCAGCACGGTACGGCCGCGCAGGCAGCGGGCCATGCTGCGGCGATAGACGTCATTGCGACGTGTGTCGCTGCTCAGCGCGTAATAGATCAGATCGTCATAGACAAAGTATTCCGCGACAGAAGGCCACAGCTCGATCGAGTGGCCCGACGCCTGGCCAGGCGCCTGACCCGATGCCTCGCCAGCCGATGGTGCCATGCCGGTACGCGGGACGATGTACGCAGCCAGACGCTTGTCTCCGCTGGGGTCAACAAGCACGTCGACGGCGGCTTGGGCAACGCGTGGATGCTCGCGCAAGATCGCCTCGATCTCGCCTGGTTCGATGCGGTAGCCGCTGACTTTGATTTGCTGATCCAGCCGCCCCAGAAAGTCGAGCTGACCATCCGAACGCATGCGCACCAGATCGCCGGTTCGATACAGCCGCGCATCCGGCTGATCCGAGGGCACATCGCGATCCGCGACAAATCGATGCGATGTCAGCGCAGGGTGATTCAGATAGCCTCGCGATACGCCCGCGCCGCCGATATACAGCTCGCCTGGCACGCCAAGCGGCACGAGGTTGCCGCTGCCATCAAGGACGCGCAGCGTGACACCGGGCAGGGCCGCGCCAATGCTGGGTGTCCCGGTGCCGGGATGGCAGTCCCCCAGTGTGGCGCAGACGGTTGTTTCTGTGGGGCCGTACGCGTTGATCATGCGTCGACCCACAGCCCAGCGATCGACCAAGTCAGCGCCA
This sequence comes from Myxococcales bacterium, assembly GCA_016794505.1. Taxonomy (GTDB): domain Bacteria; phylum Myxococcota_A; class Polyangia; order Palsa-1104; family JAEUJZ01; genus JAEUJZ01. The sequence goes on along the minus strand of JAEUJZ010000169.1, from coordinate 7,768 downwards.
CAGGCTTCGCCTGCAACGATCAACGTGTGCAGCGCCTGACACGACGTCGCCGGCACATGCGGCAAGACGGATGGCGGCAGCGTGACGACTTCGATGCGATGCGTGCGCAGAACATCGCCCAGCTCAACCCCCAAAAGGGGCGTGCCCGGTGGCAGCAGGAAGAGTGTGCCTCCCGCGGCCAGTGTCGTCGTGATTTCGGACACCGATGCGTCGAAGCAGAGTGACGCGAACTGCAACACGCGGCTGCCTGGCAGCAAGCCAAACTCTGCACCCTGCGATACGCACAGGTGCGTCAGATTGTGCGACTCGACCGCCACACCCTTGGGCTGCCCTGTCGAGCCGGATGTATAGATGACGTACGCTAGGTCGCGCGGGCGCGTTACGTCGGACAGCGGCGCTTGGCTGTGCTCGGCAATCTGAGGCTCGTCACGGTCGATGCACACGACGATCTGCTGTGAGGTCGGCACGCGAGACATCAGCGGACTCTGCGTGATCAGCACGGCCGGTGCGGCGTCGTTCAGCATGAACCTCAGCCGCTCTGTCGGGTACTCGGGATCGAGAGGTACATACCCCCCACCTGCCTTCCAGATTCCGAGCATCGCCAGCACCGACTCGATGCCACGATCGACCAGCAGGCCGACGAGCACCTCGGGTCCAACGCCCAACCCCCGCAGGTGGTGTGCCAGCTGATTGCTCTGTGTGTCTAGCTCGCGGTACGTCCACTGACGCTGTCGCCCTCCGGTCTCGACCAACGCCAAGGCATCGGGACGAAGCGCCGCCTGCGCGCGAAACAAGGCGTGGAACGATCGCTGTTCTGTAGTGCGCAGACCGCGCTGGCCCAGAAGCGCAAGCTGCTGCTTCTCAGCGGCCGATAACATCGCGCAGCGTCCCACGGCCACGTCGTGATGCACCGCCGCAGCGGCAAGAACGTGGTGCAGGTGCGCGGCCAGTCGCTCAACGCTGGACCGCTCAAACAGATCGCTGTTCGCCTCAAAGGTCAGGTCACATCCGCTGGCGGTTTCGCGCAGGAAGATCGTGAGATCAAAGCGAGCGCTGTGGCTATCCAGCTCCATCGGCTGGGCCGCCACGCTGTGCAGCGACAGAGCGTCCTGCTCAGGCGGCTGTGGTGCCAAAACGATCTGGATCAGTGGGCTGTGACTTTGACTGCGCTCGATGTGTAGCTCATGCACGAGTCGGTCGAAGGGCACTGCGTCGTGCGTGAACGCGTCGAGCATCTCGCCCCGAATGCGATCCAGCAGCACCGAGAAGGGCAGCGCCGCATCGATATCGATGCGCACCGGCAGGATGTTCACAAAGAAGCCAACCATGTCTTCGACTTCGATGCGGTCGCGCCCCAGGCTGGGAACACCCAGGATGAACTTCTCGGCACTGGTATAGCGATGGATGACGACAGACAAGCCGCCCAGCACCACCATGCTGAGTGTGGCTCCATGCGCCGAGGCCAGCGCACGCAGCGACGATAGAAACGTTGCAGGCCAGCTTGCGCTCAGCAAAAAACCACGATGGCTTTGAACGCTGGGTCGCGGATGATCGCCAGGCAGAGCGATCTGATGCGGCACGCCAGCCAGCTTGTCGCGCCAGAACTGCACGTGATGGCTCAGTACCTCTTCCGTCTGATTCCGACGTTCCCATGCCGAATAGTCCAGGTACTGAAGCGCGGGCGCGGGCGGCACGTTCTGCTTTTCGCCCACGATCGCGTAGCGGTTGTAGATCTCGCTGAGCTCGCGGAACAGCACCTCCATGGATCGACCGTCCGTGATGATGTGGTGCAGGCTCCACCACAGCACGTGCTCGTCGGCAGACAGGGCGATGACTCCGAGCCGCAGCAGGGGACCTTGGGACAGATCAAAGGGGCGAGCAACCTGCTCTTGCAACCGCTTGCGCAGCGCGGTCTCGCAGTTAGTTGGCGACACCTGCCGCAGGTCCGTGTGCTCGATAGGGACATCCAGACCAGGCAAGACATGTGGCCGCGGCTCTCCGCCTTTTTCGGGAAAGTTGGTGCGCAGGATCTCGTGGCGTGTGACAAGCCGCTGAATGCTGTACGAGAGAGCTTGCTCGTTCAGCGGCCCGCGCAGGCGAAAGGCATAAAAACAGGTCTGCAGAGGGCTTTCGGGATGCAGTTTGTGCAGAAACCACATGCGTTCCTGCGCGGACGAAAGCGGCGCACTGCGACGGGAAGAAGAGGGCAACGCCACAAGGTCGGTATCGTTGGCAAGCGACGTCTGTTTGTCCGCGCTCGGCGCTCGCAGCGATTCGATCCTGCGCGCCACCGCCGCAACGGTGGGCGCAGACATCAGCTTGTCAAACGGCAGCGTGACGCTCAGCTGCTGTCGCGTGCGGGCCAAGACTCGCATCGCAGTCAGGGAGTCTCCCCCCAGCGCCAGCAGGCTGTCGTTCGTGCCGATTCCGTCGATGTGCAGCGCATCGGAAAAGATCTCCGTCAGCTTGATCTCCAACGCGCCGGATGGAGCGACGTACTCGGTATCGAGATCGGGACGCTGGCGCTCTGGAATGGGAAGCGCGTGCCGATCGATCTTGCCATTGGCGTTGAGTGGCATGCGCGGCACGATCAGGATGTTCGCCGGAACCATAAACGCAGGCAGTCGTGCATGCAGGTACGCGCGCAGTCCGGCGCGGCTGGGCACGGCATCGGGCTGTGGAACGACATAGGCCACGAGGCGCCGATCACCGGGGACATCTTCACGCAGGATCACGGCAGCAGAAGCGATGTCGCGATGTGCCGATAGCTGCGCCTCGATTTCGCCAGGTTCAATGCGGAAGCCGCGCAACTTGATCTGGTGATCGATGCGCCCCAAAAAGTCGATGGATCCGTCGGTACGGCGGCGCGCCAGATCTCCCGTGCGATACAGGCGCTCGCGGAGTCCAGCCTGCGGCAGGCCGGCCACGAAGCGCTCGGCCGTCAACGCCGGACGGCGCAGGTATCCGTCGGCCAAACAGACACCCCCCAGATACAGCTCACCCACGATGCCAACAGGGGCCAGTTGGCCATAGCGATCGACGATATGCGTCGTGCAGTTGTCGATGGCTGTACCGATGCTTGGATGCGATGGCCACGTGCTGGGATCGCGTGGCAGCTGCAGCGCAGTGACGACGTGCGTCTCAGATGGCCCGTAGTGATTGTGCAGAGAGCACGCGGGCAAGCGCTCGAAGAGCTGCACGATGGCTGGCGTGATGTGTAGCTGTTCGCCGGTTGTGGTCAGCTCGCGCAGGCTGCGCAGGTCGCTTGCATCGTCGCGATGCTGCTCGGCGATCTGCTGCAGGACCACCACGGGCAGGATCGCCTTTTCAATTTCCTCACGCGCGATGAAACGCGACAGGGCATGCACATCGCGGCGCAGCGATTCACTGATCAGATAGACCGATCCGCCCGTGTGCCACGCGGCGAACATCTCATGAAAGCTGGCGTCGAAGCTGAGCGAAGCAAACTGCAGCGTGCGCGCAGCCGAAATCAGCGTGCGCTCGTGCCAGCAGATTAAGTTCACCAGTGCGCGGTGCGAAAGGCAGATTCCCTTGGGCTGTCCCGTCGATCCCGACGTATAGATGACGTACGCAAGGTGGTGCGCCTGGACCGCGGATCGAGCTTCGGCCGTCGCAGCGGGCGATACTTCCGGTGTCGGCAGCCCAGGATCAGGCAGCTCGCCATCGATGCACAGGACACGAGCGCTGGTCCCTGGCAGCTGCGTCTGCAACTGGCGCTGCGTCAGTACGATGGGGGTTTGCGTGTCCGCGCATAAGAACGCCAGTCGCTCGCGGGGATATGCAGGGTCAAGCGGCACATAGGCGCTGCCGGCCTTGAGTACAGCCAGCACCGCGACCGCCATCTCGATCGAGCGCTCCAGAAACAGACCGATCAAGACGTCGGGTCCAGCGCCCAGCGGACGCAGCGCTGCGGCCAACTGGTTCGCGCGGGCGTCGAGCTGGGCATATGTCAGTCGGGCATCGCCACAGACTAGGGCCGTTGCATCGGGTGTGCGTACGGCCTGCGCTTCAAACAAGTGATGTACGCAGTGCTGTTCGGGAAACGGGTGCGCCGTGTTGTTCCATGCGCTGAGCTGTGCTTGCTCTGCTTCGGTCAGCATGGGCAGCGAAGCAGCGGCGCGATCCATGTCGTTCACTGCAGCGCGCAGGACTTCAAGCACGTGGCCGAGCAGCTGATGCAAGGTGGCCGCATGCCGCGCGCCGGTCGCGTCGATCAGCGTGATGCGCGAGTCCGCGTCGTTGCTTCCCAGCTGCAGCCTGACATACAGAGTGGGCCAGGCTGGTGAGGATCTGGATGCTTCAGGGGTATCCTGAATCTCATACGTATTTATTGATATAAAACCCTCAGAAACCTTCTGAAATACGACGGAAAGTAAGCTACGCGCATCCGCGATTCCTCCCAAATGTTGACCCAAGGCAGCCCATGGAATCGGTGCGTATGTGGCGTGCAAGGCAAGCTGATCACGCAGCCGAATCAGGAGGGAGCGAAATGGCAGCGAGTCACCCGCCTCTGTGCGAGCTGGAAGATCGCTGCGCACCGCCAAGACGGAATCGGAATCGGCTGCATCCAGCGGCTGCCAGCCGGTCCAAAGCGACTCTTGCCCAGAGTATCGATGCAGCACCACATGCAGGGCGCCATAGACACACAGCGCCGGGTCGATGGCCAGCGCGCTGCTTGCGGACACCACGTGCTGCCACAGGCGTGGATCGATTGCCGACGTCGCCATGGTGCTGCGCGGTGGTTGCGACGCTGGCTTGCGGACATCGATGGGTAGCTCCAGCGCAGGTGGTGTCGCTTGCCATGCGGCCAGGAAAAACTGCAGCCGCTCTGCCTCGTTGCGTGATCCAGAAATCATGGATGCTCCTTCGCTCCCAGAGCGACCTGTGACTTGAACGAAGTGTGCTTAGACCCTTCGTTTCCAGCGGCTCCTTCCGCCCGAGGACTCAGGGTCCGCAGGCGGCGAAGTCGACTTCACGTGAATCCCAGACATTCCAGCAGGCGCACGCGCTGCCGGTGCAGGCCCGGACTGTGCTGGGACCTTGCAGCGCAGATGCAGCACCTGCGCTCTGCCGCTAGCGCAGATCAGCGACCGAGATCTTCAAAGGACTCGCATCGCGGCTGGCCAGGAACCCCGGCCGATGCAGTGCCTCTCGCGCTGGTGCGTTGTCGACTCGGTTGTAGGTATACAAAAGCACTCGGCGCGGAAATGGCGAGATGTTGGCTTGCGACGCGTGCAGCAGGTTGCCATCAAAAAACAGCACGCTGCCAGCGGGCCCCTTGGGTGCGGCAAGCCCATGGGCTTGTGCCATCTCCGATACGATCTTGCGCTCGACGGTGTAGCGCAGGTGGGCGGTCAGGTTGCCAATCCACGTGGGCTGCTGTTCGTAGCCCTCTGGCTTGCCGTCATTGACGTCGCAGCCCAGGACTCCTTTTTGGTGTGAGCGCGGCACAACGGTCAGTGGACCGTTGAACTCTGTGATGTCGTCCAAGAACAGTGCTGCCGTGAGGACGTGTGAAGACGGCATGCCATCTTCTCGTCGCCAATAGATGTAATCCTGGTGCCAGTCCCAGACGTCCCCATCAAATGCCGCTTTGAAGTTCAGCTTGCTCTGATAGACATACACAGGCCCATCCAAGAGCTCCTGCGCGGACTGCGCCAGCTTGACGTGACGCGACAGAGTATCGAACAACGAATCGGTTGCGTGCAGGCCGTACAGAGAGCGCACGGTCTTCGCGTCCTTTTCATGAACGACCTGTTCACCTGGCATCTGCTGAGCGGCGAGAATCCTCTCTCTGATGAGCTCTATCTCGTCCGCGGAATAGCAGCTCGGAAGAAAAAGGAATCCTTCGCGACGGTAGTCCTCAACTTGTTCATGAGTCAGCATGTGGTTCCTTTTTGGGATAATCCCTATTTAAGGGGCAAGGCGCACGTGTCCCTTTGGTGCATGACGCGCGCACGTATCCCTTGTTTTTTTTGAACAAAAGTCTCCCTGTCGCCGACTACGTGGCGCTAGCGGCATCGTCACGTCTGTTTGGGTTCGTGACCTACCGCGGCCTCGTACCTCGGCGATTCAGGAAGCGACTTCGCGCTGCAGTCGGACGGGCGTGGTTATCCCGGCCACTGCGGCGTGAACTTCTTAAACAGACTCAGGTTGTCGGTGGTCATGAAGGCTGGCAGTCCCTTTTCTGCCACCGGATCGATTCCTGGATCTTTGACCGGCAGGCCACGCGCCGCTCGGATGGCGATCCTGGTTCCTAGCCAGCCCTCGTCATACGGCAGAACGACGAAGGACCCAGCCCAGCGTCCCGCGCGAATCGCCTCGACCGCGTACCCACCAACACCGGCACCCACCAGCTTTGGACGCACGGGCAGGTTGGCAGCGTTGATCGCCTGTTCGGCACCCTGCGTCATTTGATCGCCTGAGCTCAGCACGACCTGAATGTCGCGTGTCTGAGTCAGGATGTCCTGCATGGCGGCCTGCGCCAGACCTCCATCCCAAAACACTTCACGCTGCGCGACCAGGTGCATGTTGGGGTGGGTGGCGATCGCGCTGTTCAGATCGTGCAGCGCTCTTGCATCAATCGTGACGCCCAGCGATCCCGCCAGATAGACGATATTGCACGGCGCCGTGCCACACAGATTCACGGCCAGCTTGGCCAGCTCTGATCCAAACTTGGCGACGGGTGTTAGCACCGCGCCAGCCTGTCCCGGAACCTGTGGTTCAACGCTGGCCGGATCGGCACCGATGGCGATTTGAGTGGCCACCACGGGCACATGGCGAGCCTGGGCGTTCGTCACACAGGGGATGATTCCCGTAGAGTCCATGGGAATGACAACCACGGCATCAAAGGCTCCCGATTGTACGGCTTGGTTGCACTGCTGAAGCTGCAGAGCCGGATCGAAGTTGCTGTAGAAGGGCTGCACAGTGGCGTGCATCCGTGCGGCAGAGGCCTGCGCACCCGTTAGCTCGGCGCCATCAAAGGTGTTCTGCGGCACGGTGCCCAGCCATGCCACGCGCAGCTTCTTTCCGTCACAGTCATCGTGTTCTTCATAGCGTCGCAGGGCCTGCGACAGCGCATCGCTGGCAGTCGATGCCGTGTCTGTTGTGTCCGGAGATGGGCACCCCGCTGTGGCCAGTGCGAATCCCAAAGACAAGGATGAGAGGATTCGCGAAACCTTCATTTTCATCGGAGACTCCTTTGTCTTCACAAAGCAGAATTCATACAACCGGGACATGTGAGCATATGGGGGCATATGCACAGCGTGTACGTGGCTTGACCATGGCACAAAACCACATGGGAAAGACCGGACGCACTGCGATGACAGTGTGAGGCTTCTCGTCGCAGCCGATCGCCCACCCTCTATACATTGTGTAGGCCAGAAAATACGTCGGCAACCGGATCTGCAAAAAAAATGATCGGTCCGTACGATCTGTTCTTGTCGGGTGAAATCAGTCGCGGAATGTGGGCAGAGACCGGAGATCTGACAGTTGTTCTGCGACACGTCTGACTTCGGAGTCTGTTGTCGTTACTTCTTGAGTCCTTTTTCATGCTCTGGAGGGCAGCGCCGATTCACGAACACAGCAGACGCAGCACCTGCTGAGGTCCTGATTCCACGCGCCGAGGTGCGCCCCTTTCATCGGGTCCTTGTCGCAGCGCGCCCGCCGGTTTCCTTGCGTCACCGAACCGCGGCGAGCTTCCGGGAAAATGTGAGCGGGTTTCTCGACGGGTCTTTCGTTCGTCGCG